>NZ_CP177145.1:0-310365 GCF_050389775.1 Marinibacterium sp. SX1
CGCGGAAGTGATGGTAAAGGCGGTCCGGGTCCAGATCGCCCAGGTTGTGGTCAACCTCCTGCGCAACGCGATCGAAGCCATTGCCGAGGCCGACCCCGCCGAACGGCGGGTCATGGTCTCGGCCCTGCTGCAGGGCGATGTCCTGCGCGTCGACGTGCTGGACACCGGGCCCGGTATTGCGGAGGGCGTGGAGTTGTTCACCCAGTTCGAAACGACCAAGACCAGCGGCATGGGCCTTGGCCTGTCGATCAGCCGCAGCCTGATCGAATCCAACGGCGGGCGGATCTGGTGCGACAGCACCGCCTCCGGCGCCCGGTTCAGTTTCACCGTGCCGCTTGAAGGATAGGCCGATGGCAGACGATTTCTCCGACGATCCCCCGGTCGGCCCCGACGATCTCAAGGCCGGCTGCCGGGTCTACCTCGTGGATGACGAGGCCGACGTGCGCACCTCGCTGTCGCGGGCGCTTGGCCTGCGCGGCTACCAGGTCCTGGCCTCGGGCTCGGCCAGCGACTTCCTCGCGGCCTATGATGCCGCCCTGCCCGGCTGCCTGGTGCTGGATTACGGCATGCCCCAGATGAACGGGCTGGAACTGCAGCGGCTGCTCAAGGACCGGGGGATCTCGATCCCGATCATCTTCATCACCGGGCACGGCGGCGTGCCGGAATCGGTGCAGGCCATGAAGATGGGCGCGATGGATTTCCTCGAAAAGCCGTTCAAGCAATCGATCCTGGTCGAACGGATCGACGCCGCCTTTGTCCAGGACCGCAAGCGCCGCGATGCCGAAAGCCGCTTTACCGACCTGCGCAGCCGTCACGACACCCTGACCGACCGCGAGGCCGAGATCGCCCGCCTGATGGTCACCCGGCCCGGGGCCAATTCCTCCAAGGACATCGCCCGCCAGCTGGACATCAGCCCGCGCACCGTCGACCACCACCGCGCCCGCATCCTGGAAAAGATGGGCGTGGGCACCGTGGCCGAACTGGTCGAATCCGCGATGAAGGCCCGGCTGTTTCCCGACAGCTGAACCCTAGCTGTCGGGCCGGTCCAGCCCGCCCCGGCCTGGCCGGATCTCGCCCGTGGTCAGCACCGGCGAGGCGTCGATCTGCTCGGCGTCCAGCATGCCCGCCACCCGTTCCAGAGATGACACCAGCTGCGCCTGCTCCCAGTCGGCCAGCCCTTCAAAGGCCCGCACATAGCGTTGCTGCAGCGCATCCGGCGCCACTTCCATCCGGGCATGGCCGGCCTGGGTGATCACCACGTTGGTCTGCCGTCGGTCGATCCGCGACGGCTGGCGTTCCACCAGCCCGCGCGCCACCAGCTTGTCGACCAGCGTGGTCACCGTCGCCTGGCTGACCCCCATCTGCGTCGCAAGTGCCTTTGGCGTCACGCTTTCCCGCCCGTCGACGATCTGCAGCACCCGCAGCTGTGCCGGCGTCAGGCCGGCCGCACTGGCCAGGTCGCGTTCGTACATCTCGGTCGCCCGCAGGATCCTGCGGAGCGCGATCAGGCTGTCATCCAGCCGGTCTGGGCGGGTCGGTTGCATGACCCATCTTCGCACAGCCTGAGGAAAAGCTTCAATAGGCTAAGCTTTGTTGGTTGATGCTTTATGACCCGAACCGGTGTCATCCTATCTGCTTGAGCTGCCTAAGCTTTTTCAGCCCTGATTTCCGTAGGAAATTGGCGGACACGGGGAAGAACCGGAAAAATATCCTTCAGTCGTTGAAATTTTTAGTAAAGGAATATATTTAGACCACCTAAGCAATCCACGAGGACGCCGGACAGATGCCGAAAGACACCGACATGCCCAGGGCCACAGGGCTCCGCCTACGCAAACCCGATGCGACCGACGGGGCGGGAATCTGGGAGCTGGTGCGCAGCTGCAAGCCGCTCGACGAGAACTCGATGTATTGCAACCTCGTGCAGGCCGATCACTTCCGGGACACCTGCGTCGTGGCCGAAAAGGACGGCGATATCGTCGGCTGGATCTCGGGGCACATGATCCCCGCCCAGGACGCGCTGTTCGTCTGGCAGGTCGCCGTCAGCCCCGCCGCCCGCGGCATGGGGCTGGGCAAGAAGATGCTGCTGGAACTGACCAACCGCGACGCCTGCGAAGATGCCCGCGCGCTCAAGACCACGATCACCCGCGACAACGACGCCTCCTGGGCGCTGTTCCGCAGCTTTGCCACCGATATCGGCGGCGAACTGGACGACGAACCGCATTTCGAGCGCGAAGCCCATTTCGACGGCCAGCACGCGACCGAGCACATGGTCACCATCGACCTGCCCGAGCCGGCGCCGCTCGCCCGCGTGGCCTGAGCCCCCTCCCCCTACATCACCGAACAACCGAAAGGACGCCTCATGCCCAAGGACATGACCGTTACAACTGACATTTTCGAACGCCGTGAAAGTGCCGCCCGCTCCTATTGCCGCGGCATGCCGGCGGTCTTTGCCTCGGCCTCCGGGTCCGAGCTGAAGGACGACGACGGCAAGACCTATATCGACTTTCTCGCCGGCTGTTCCTCGCTGAACTACGGCCACAACGACCCCGACATGAAGGCCGCGCTGATCGACCATATCGCCAGCGACGGCATCGCGCATGGTCTCGATCTGCACACCTCGACGAAAAGCGATTTCCTCGAGGCCTTCGACCGCCACATCCTGGCCCCGCGCGGCATGGATCACCGCGTGATGTTCACCGGCCCGACCGGCGCCAATGCCGTCGAGGCCGCGATGAAGATCGCCCGCAAGGTTACCGGCCGCACCAACATCATCGCCTTTACCAACGGCTTTCACGGCGTGACCATGGGTGCGCTGGCCGCCACCGGCAACGGCTATCACCGCGGCGGCGCGGCCATGGCCACCCAGGGCGTGACGCGCATGCCCTTCGATGGCTTTGCCGAGGGCGTCGACAGCGCCGCCCTGCTCGACCAGATGCTGTCGGATGCCTCGGGCGGCGTCGATGCCCCGGCCGCGATCATGTTCGAGACCGTCCAGGGCGAAGGCGGGCTGAATGCCGCGTCGGCCGATTGGATCCGCGCCGTGGAACGCGTCGCGCGCAAGCATGGCGCCCTGCTGATCATCGACGACATCCAGGCCGGCTGCGGCCGCACCGGCACGTTCTTCTCCTTCGAGGACATGGGCGTGACGCCCGACATCGTCACCATGGCCAAGTCGGTCTCCGGTTTCGGCCTGCCGCTGGCCATGGTCCTGGTGCGCCCCGAACATGACGTCTTCGGCCCGGCCGAGCACAATGGCACCTTCCGGGGCAACACCCATGCCTTTGTCACCGCCCGCGTCGCGATCGAGAAATTCTGGGCCACCCCGGCGTTCCAGGACGAGCTGGCCACAAAGGCCGCCAACATGACCCGCGCCCTGCGCGAGATCGCCGCCGAGATCCCCGGCGCACGGCTCAAGGGCCGTGGCCTGATGCAGGGCGTCGACGTCGGGTCGGGCGCGCTGGCCGCCGATATCTGTGCCCGTGCCTATGACCGCCGCCTGGTGATCGAAACCTCGGGCAGCGAGGACCAGGTCGTCAAGATCCTGGCCCCGCTGACCACATCCACCGAGACCTTCGACTATGGGTTCAACATCCTGCTGGACGTGACCCGTGACGCGATGGCCGAACAGAACGACAAGGAGACCGCATAATGATTGTCCGCGATTTCAACCAGATCATCGAAAACGAAAAAGACCGCGTGGTGAAAGACGCCAAGTGGTCGTCGGTGCGGATGCTGCTGGCCAGCGACGGGATGGGCTTTTCCTTCCACATCACCTTCCTCGAGGAAGGCTCCGAGCACACGTTCGAGTACAAGAACCATTTCGAAAGCGTCTATTGCATGCAGGGCAAGGGCCGGATCACCGACCTGGCCACGGGCGAGACGCATGAAATCCGCCCCGGCGTGATGTATGCGCTCAACGAGCACGACCGCCACACGCTGGTGGCCGACGAAGAGCTGGTCATGGCCTGCGTCTTCAACCCGCCCGTCACCGGGACCGAAGTGCACCGTGCCGACGGGTCCTATGCGCTGGAAGATGCCTGACCCGGTCGCCATGTCCCATACAGTCGAAAAAATCGGCGGCACGTCGATGAGCCGCGTGAACGAGCTGATGGACACGCTGTTCCTCGGCCCCAAGGACCCCTATGGTCGGATCTTCGTGGTCTCGGCCTTCGGGGGCATCACCAACCTGCTGCTCGAACACAAGAAAACGGGCGAACCGGGAGTTTATGCCCTGTTCGCCAACAACGACAGCGAGCATGGCTGGCATGACGGGCTGGACCGTGTTGCGCAAGCGATGAAAGAGGCCCATGCCGCCGTTCTGGACCACCGCGCCGACGTGCGGGTCGCCGACGAGTTCGTGCATGACCGCGTCCACGGCGTGCGCAACTGCCTGATCGACCTGCAGCGCCTGTGTTCTTACAGCCATTTCCAGCTGTCCGAACACCTGGCCCAGACGCGCGAGCTGCTCTCCGGGCTGGGTGAGACACATTCGGCCTTCGTGACCTCGCTGCTGCTGCAACGCGCCGGCGTTGACGCGCGGTTTGTCGACCTGTCCGGATGGCGGGACGAAGGCGACCTGTCGCTGCACGATCGGATCACCACGGCCTTCCAGGACATCGACCCGAGCGCCGAACTGCCCATCGTGACCGGCTATGCCCAATGCGCCGAAGGGCTGATGAGCCGATATGACCGCGGCTATTCCGAGGTGACCTTCTCGCGCATTGCGGCCCTGACCGGCGCGCGTGAGGCGATCATTCACAAGGAATTCCACCTGTCGTCGGCCGATCCCAAGATCGTCGGCGAGGACGCCGTCCGCAAGCTGGGCCGCACGAATTTCGACGTGGCGGATCAGCTGTCGAACATGGGGATGGAGGCCATTCACCCGAAGGCCGCCAAGACCCTGCGCCAGTCCGGCGTGCCCCTTCGCGTGACAAATGCCTTTGATCCGCAGGATCCGGGTACGCTGATCGACGATCAACCGGCGGACCAGCCGGCCGTCGAGATGGTCACGGGCCTGGACATCATCGCGCTGGAAGTGTTCGAACAGGACATGGTCGGCGTCAAAGGCTATGATGCGGCGATCCTAGACGTTCTGACGCGCCACAAGGTGCGGATCGTGTCCAAGGTGTCGAACGCCAACACGATCACCCATTACCTGGACAGTTCGCTCAAGGTCATGCGCCGCGTGGAAAACGATATCTCTGCACTCTACCCCGCCGCCATGATTTCGTCGCGCACGCTGTCGCTGGCATCGGTCATTGGGCGTGATCTGAATGGCCTGTCAGTGCTTACACGGGGCCTGACGGCCATTGCATCCGCCGGGCTCGAAGCCTTGGGTGCAACGCAAGGCCCGCGCAATGTCGACGTTCAGTTCATTCTTGAGCGTGACGATCTGCAACCCACGATCAAGGCACTGCATGACGCCTTGATCGATACGTCGGTGGGCCTTCAAAAGGCCGCCTGACGGCCCTATCGCACAAACGAAACAGCCCCGCCGTTCATTACGGCGGGGCTGTTTCCATGCGTCTCGCGCGCGTGACGCCTACGGCATCGTTACATTTGCAACTTGATCCGTCTCGCGTGCGAGACGGATCAAGTTGTTGAAGCCTTACCGAGCCGTTCCAAGAGCTGCTCCAGCTCTTCCTGATCCGACACATCGAGGCCCTTGATTTCGACTAGGACGCGCCCTTTCTTCGCCGTGCCTGCGATCATCAGGCCCGAGGCTTCATCCATCCAGTCTCCGCGCATCTCTTCCTGACGTTTTTCCGCCTTACGGTCGGCAAACACACCTTTTCGAGATACAAAATTCTCAAGCAGCAGGATCTCTTCCGTCGCTTCAGAGAACTTCTCCCCGCGATCCAGCAGCACCGCTGTCAGCTCGTCTCCCCTGCCCTCTTTCAACGTCTGCGCAAGTCGTGCGCCTAAGCGCTCACCAATCGCCTCCGGGTAATCCAGGTAACTGCCGATCATCTTGTGGATCACGGTGAAGTTCCGAATCTTGTAGCGCCGGTTACGGCTGGAATTCGCAAACAGAATCTGGATGGCCTCTTCCACATCCCCGCAAATTCCCTGCTCAGCCGCGAGACAACAGATGCGCCCACGCTCGTAAAAGCTCACATCCTGCCGGATCTCGTTCTCTTCGATCATCGCGATCATGGCGTCGACCGTCTCGGGCCGTTCCGTGACCAGGGCTTTCACTGTCTCGAACTGCGGATCATCCGTTTCCGCCAGCAGCTCCTTCAAGGCGTTCAACCGCCTGTACCCACTCACCAGGTGATACAGCCCTGTCTCCGCATCCGGCCCGGTAACCTCGATCGGGGTCTGCTGCCCCCTGACCCGAAGGCTGTCTTTCAGTTCCCACCAAGGCTCACCATCGCGATCCAATTGCCTGCGGTCGCGTGACAGCGCATGGTCATCAATCATGTCCAGGGCAATAAGTTCGACGACCAGCCCAGCCTCGCGCGCCTCGGCCCAGGCTGTCGCATCTGCCTGAAGCCCGTCCCGTTCTCGTTTCAGGCGCGACAGGTCTTCTTCGATTGACCTGGCCGCCGATCCGGCCACCTGTCCGATCGGCGGCGCCTTGGTCGCAGCCAGCCCCCGTCGTTCGGCGGCCGACTTCTCGGCGACGTCCCGCATGATCGAAATCGACTCACGATCGATTGCTCCAAGCCTCTTGCGCGTCATTCAGCGGCCTCCTTGTTCTCACGTTCAATCCGATCCCGTTCCCAACACCCGATCAAAAGTCTCTTAAATTCGTGATAACAACGGTCGAACGTCTCGCGCCCGCGACGGTAAGTGTCGCGATTGAAATCGGTATGGCTGGCCTCGTAAATACCGGACACACGCTCACCGGCCTGCCCAACCAGAGCTGTGAACTCCTGTCGATATTTCGCAACAAAATCATCCAGATAGACCTGAATGACATTCGCCAGTTCCGATTGCTGGGCATCGTCATACCGCGTCAGAAGCACTTGCACGGCGTCCCAGGAAAACTTGGGAGCACTATCACTGAGCCGCGACATACTGTCCTCGATGCTGACAAACGTCGTGTAAAGCATGTCAAAGAAGCGCCCCGTCGAATCGAACTCGATGAAGGATGCGCCGACGGGAATCAGCAGGATGTCAGCGGCGGACAATGCGTTGATTGTCAGGTAGCCGAGAGCGGGCGGCGTATCGATGAAGATGATGTCGTAATCGTCCAGCAACCGTTGATCCTCGAGGAACGCATGCAGCGCGTCCCAGAACTGCCAGCTGCGGTGCGTCTGCATCCAGACGGGCACCTGAAATTCGGCCCAGTAGAGGTTCAATTGCGCGGGTAGGATATCGATCGTCGGCCAATGGGTGCCGAAGATGACATCGTCAGCTGTGACAGACGCAGCCTCGCGCAGGTCTTCGTCCAGCTCTTCGGACGACAAGTCTTCGACGCCCATCGTCGCGGCGACGTGACGCGCGCGGTGCCAGGCGAGGATGGAATAAGCGGTCTGGCCTTCATCTTCGGCCATGAGGCCGAACATCGTGCTCATTGACGCCTGGCTATCGAGATCGATGACCAGGACGCGGTAGCCGTCCAGTGCGGATGCCATGGCCAGGTGCGCGCCGGTTGTTGTCTTGGAGACGCCACCCTTGAAATTGCAGACGGATACGATCTTGGCAGGCTGGGTGCGGGGACGGTAAGGGCGGTATCCCTTGCCTTGCTGGCCTTCGGTTTCGAGAAAGTCTCGGATGACGTTGACTTCTTCAAGGGTGAAAGTCTTGGCGCCACCTTGCTTTTCGGCTTCACCCTGGGGGAGTTCGGGGTGGGCTTTCAGGACGCGGCGCAGATGTTGGGCGGACACGGGCAGCATGAAGGAGGTGATTTCCCAGATACCGAAACGTCTGAGGGACTTTTCGCCATCGGGTTTGTAGCCTCTTCGCGCGAGGTCATCCCGTGCTCGCATGCAGATTTCGGCAGCGACCGTGAAGCGATCCGTGGTTACCCGCTCAGGAACCGCACCGTGTGCGTCAGCAGGATCGATGGGTTGAAGGCTGATGGATGGGGGTGTGCTGCTCATATCCCGTTGTCCTGAATGTTCGTGTTTTCCCGCGCGATCTCTGTTTTCGTGAACTTGGCGGTTTTCTTGAATCATACTTGATGAGAGGTAGGGTGTCACGCACGCGAGACGCCTCTTCTTCCTCGAAATTCCCAGTCAAAAAGAAGAAGAAACAAACAACAGATACTATGAGTCTCTTTGGAGTCTTTAGTAAATTACTGGTTGGATTTCGTATTTTAAATCATAGGTTTAGATGACTTATGGAACCCATGTTCGGTATGACGGCAACCCGTTTGCATGCGCAAGGCGACCCTTCTCCGTGAGGATGTGTACCCGTTTACAGGCCTGAACCTACCCGGCTACGTGCGTGGAAAATCAGATGGAATCTGCGGGTCTTGGGTTCCGATAACGACCGAAAATGACCGAAAATGCCTTGCCAGGAGGCCTGTTTTGGCGGTCCTTGGGGCCTAAGATACCCATCTACGTGATCTGCGGCGGATCAAACCGACCCGTTTGCGTGCAGACCTTTCGGACGAGGGGCAATCAAATGAACCCTTGGCGGTTGACAGACGGGTCGGTTCACCTGTCTGCTGTGGCAAAAGCAGCAAATGCGAGTCGGGCAGTGACGCAATTTCGGCAGATTACGGAGCGGGAGAGCCTCCGCAAGCACGTGGCGGCGATCCACGTGGGGGGCAAACTGTCTCTCTTGCAGCGTAAGCTGAGCAATTGCCTGTTGCTGCACGCCTATGACGACCTGCTGACCAAATCGTCCCATCGCATCGATGCCGAAACCCTGTGTGCGCTGTCGGGCTATGCGTCGCGCGACCGTGACACGTTGAAGGCAGCCTTGCGGGCGCTCGCGGAAACCACGGCCGAGTGGAACATGCTGGGCGATGACGGGGAAGAGGAATGGGGGATCTCGTCGTTGCTGGCCTATGCCAAGCTGTCGGGTGGTGTGTGTGAATATGCCTATTCCGCGCCGCTGGCGGCCAAGCTTTACGACCCGGCCGTCTTTTCCATGATCAACATGCGTATCCAGCGCAACTTTACCTCGGGCCACGCGCTGGCGCTCTACGAAAACTGTTTTCGCTTCGTGCGGACCGGATCGACCGGCTGGTGGGAACTGGATGTCTTTCGCCGGCTGATGGGCGTTCACGACAGCGCGTATTATGACGATTTCTCGAAGCTGAATGCCAAGATCATCAAGCCCGCGGTCAAGGAAGTGAACGCGGTGTCCGACATCTCGCTGGTGGCCGAGATCCGGCGCGAGAGCCGCAAGGCAAAGCACATTCGGTTTCTCATCACCCGAAACGGGCAGGAGACCTTGTTCGACCTGGGCGACGATGACGCCATTCGCAAATCGGAGGCGTTCAAGCGGCTGGTGGCCAACGGCGTGTCGGGCCGCCTGGCGCAGCGGTGGATCGCGGAACATGGCGACAGCTATGTTTCGGAGAAGCTCGATTTCGTTGAATCCGAACGGCGAAAGGGCAGGGTGCGCAAGACCCCGGCGGGCTACCTGGCCGCCGCGATCAAGGGCGATTTCAAACCGCATGTCGCGCCGGCCCCGCCACCGCCGCCCGTCGCACCGGCCGGACCCACAGAGGCCGAGATAGCCGAGCAGAAGCGCAGCGTGGAGATGGCCCGGGATGCAGGCTGGCGCAAGGCCTGCATGGAAAAGATCGACGGGCACCTGGAAAAGCGGTCTCCGGCCAGCCGCAAGGCGATGAAGGATCGCTTTGAGAGGTCGCTGGAAGATGAATTCGAACGCGGCCAGTTCCGCCGCTATGGCTGGCATGCCCGGGGGGTCTTTGCCAAGGTCCATGACTTCTGGATCGATCTGATCCCCGATGGTCTGCCCGAACGCGACGGCTGATCCGTCTCGCACGCGAGACACGCTTATCGGACATGACTCGGGCCGGCGGGTTGCGGCGGTTATCCGGTGATCCAGGGAGATAAAGCGCCGTTGCGAGATGATGATCCGGCCGACGGCAACGTGCGCACCAACTTATCCCATGCACCTGTTGCGCGCAGGTGCATGAAACCGGAATCCCCGGACCTGTGATGCATTTGTCGGGGCAGGGGCCGCGGGACGGGCAATCGGGGCAATGATGGCGCTTTTGCCGAAAAGCCGGCCGATCCTGTCGCGAATAGGGCGATGACACGGCGGAAGTTCAGCCTATAGATGCAAATTTGTCTCTGTTTACAATTCCTTGCCGGACACGGTGGATAACGTCGTTGTCAGGTCACGCGGGAATGATGTGCCTAGGCCGGGACGGGACAGATCCGTCGGACCTGGAAAAGTAAGCTCATGTTCTTGTACCACCCACTTCGCTTCGGGGGGGCACGCCCCCTTGTGCCCGGCGCCACCGTCATCGGCCGCGCCAAGGCCACGACCGCGCTGGCAGGCACGCTGATCGCCACGATGGCCCTGGGCGCCGGCCCGGCCATGGCCGCCTGCACGACAAGCAGCAAGGTGATGACCTGTTCGGGCGACGACATCCCGACGACGGATGTGGGCGGGGGAACGGCGACAACGGTGGACTTCAGCGATGTCACCGGGAATTTCGGGCCGGTGCAATCGTCGGACGTCAGCGCGACGGTCTATGCGCTGGAGCTCCACGCGGTGGCCTCGGACGGCGGTGATGCGACCAAGAACAAGCACGAGGACGGGCAGAACGGCGGCAACGGCTACTCGGCCTATGACTTGTGGACCAAGATGCATTTCGACCAGGGTTATGGCATCGACAGTTACTATGGTGCGATCCACATGCTGTCGCAGGGCGGCAACGGCGGGCAGGCCAACGAGGACAGCGTGTTCTGGAGCACGGCCCATGGCGGGCAGGGCGGCGATGGCGGCAGCGGCGGCACCTTGTCGATGGTGGCCGATGCGGACGATGGCGGCAAGACGCCTTATCCGATCACCACGCTGAACGAGGCGGCGATCCTGCTGGTCAGCCAGGGCGGCGATGGCGGCAAGGGCGGCAAGGGTACCAACCAAGGCGGGCCGCACCAGGGCAATGGCGGCCAGGGCGGAGACGGCGGCCATGGCGGGACGATCACCCTGACCCTATCGGACGCCCACGCGGTGAACATCCAGGGCAGCAGCCAGTCCGACCGGCAGCTGGATGGCAACGCGGCGATCTCGGCGCAAAGCCGCGGCGGCGACGGGGCCGTTGCGGGCGAAGGCCTGTCGGACAACAAGGCCACGGGCGGCACCGGCGGGGCCGGGGGCGACGGCGGCAACATCACCATCACGGCCACCAGCACGCGCAACACGATCACCACCCGGAGCGACGCGGTCCACGGCATCTGGGCGGTCAGCGCCGGGGGCAACGGCGGCACCGGCGGCGAAGGCCACGGGACAGATGAAGGAGTCGGGGGCAACGGCGGCCATGGCGGCACCGGCGGGGATGTGACCGTATCCTATGGCGGGTCGATCACGACGGCCGGGGCCAAGTCGCAGGGCATCCTGGTGCAGAGCCACGGCGGTGCCGGTGGCAGCGGCGGCGAGGGCGACAGCTGGTTCGACGGCAACGGCGGCTATCCCAACGATCCCGGCCCGGGCGGGGCGGCGACGGTCAAGGCCACCAGCGCGACGATCACCACGACGGGCGACGATGCCACGGCGATCCTGGTGCAGAGCGTCGGGGGATTTGCCGGCGAGTCCGGCCAGGCGGCCGGCTTTGTGGCCTATGGGGCCAGCGAGGCCAGCGGCGGCCAGGCCGGGGCGGTGAGTGCGGACCTGGACGATGCGACGCTGACAACCTCGGGCACGGCCTCGGCCGGGCTGATCGCGCTGTCGGTCGGCGGCGGCGGGGGGACCGGGTCGGCGGATGACGGCTTTGTGGCCATGGGCGCGGCGGGCGCGGCCGGGGGCGATGGCGGCACGGTCGACGTGGCGCTGAGCGGGACCAGCACGATCACCACCGGGGGCGACAACGCGCCGGCGATCTTTGCGCTGTCGGTCGGTGGCGGCGGTGGCACCAGCGGGGGCAACGATGGTGTCGTGGCCCTGGGCGGGCAGGGCGGCCAGGGCGGCGATGGCGGCACGGTGACCCTGACCAGCGGCGGCGACACGACCGTCGCGACGACCGGCCAATACGCCGTGGGCGTCATGGTCAGCAGCATCGGCGATGGCGGCGGCAAGTCGACCTCGCCCGGGGCGGCCTGGGCGCTGGGGGCCAATGGCGGCGACGGGGGCGACGGCGGCGACGTGACGGTGGATTTCGCCAGCGGCACGCTGGCGGTGACCACCCATGGCGACCTGGCCGACGGCATCCTGATCTCGTCGGTGGGCGGCGGCGGCGGCCATGGCGGCAGCTCTCTCGAGGCCATCGCCTTGCTGCAGCCGGCCCTGGGCACCAGCGGCGGCAGCGGCGGACACGGCGGCGACATCACGGTCACGACCGAGGACACCGGCAAGATCGATGTCGAGACCCACGGGTACAAGGCCAACGGTTTCGTGGCCCAGTCGATCGGCGGCGGCGGAGGCACCGGCGGGTCGGTGGTCAATGTCGACATCGGGCTGGATTTCAACGCCCAGACCGGCACGACCAACGCCGCGTCCGGCCAGGACGGGGGCACCATCAGCATCGGTGACAGCGACACGGTCGGGCTGGCCGGCCAGGTCACGACGCATAACGCCAGCGCGTCGGGCCTGCTGGTGCAATCGGTCGGCGGGGGCGGGGGCTCGGCCGGGTCGAACGTGCAGGCCGGCGCGTCGATCGAATTCGGCCATGACATGGGCACCAACGGGGGCATCGGCGGTGTCGGCGGTGACGTGGTGCTCAATGCGGCGGTCGACGTGACGACCAAGGGCCACCAGTCCGACGGCATCCTGGCCCAGTCGGTGGGCGGCGGCGGCGGCCAGTCGAGCAACGTGGTCGACAGCAATGCCGCCGGGCTGAACCTGAGCACCTTCGTGGGCAACCAGGGATCGCAGGCCGGGGTCGGAGGCGACGCGGGCAAGGTCACCGTCGTGTCGGACGGGGCGATCAAGACCGAAGCCGGCAATTCGCTGGGCATCCTGGCCCAGTCGACCGGCGGCGGCGGGGGCAAGGCCGGTTACACGGTCGATGCCGATGCCTCGATTGACGCCGGGTCGGTCAAGCTGGGCTCGTCGGGCGGCGGCGGCGGTGATGCCGATGACGTGTCGGTCACGGCCAAGGGCAGCATCGAGACCGAGGGCGACCTGTCGACGGGCATCCTGGCCCAGTCGGTCGCCGGGGGCGGCGGCCAGTCGGGCACGACGGTCGGGGGCAACCTGGGGCTGGACATCAGCTATGTCCACGGCGGCGATGCCGGAGCCGGGGGCACGGCGGGCAAGGTCACGCTGGACAACGCGGCGCAGGTTTCGACGCTGGGCAGCCAGGCCGTGGGGCTTCAGGCCCAGAGCATCGCCGGCGGCGGCGGGGCCGGAGGGCTGACCGTGGCCGGCGCCCTGTCGATCGTGTCGGTCTCGGTGGCGCATGGCGCCGATGGCGGCACGGCCGGCACGGCGGGCGAGGTCGACCTGGACAACAGCGGCGCGATCACAACGGCCGGCGACAATGCCGACGGTATCCTGGCCCAGTCGGTGGGCGGGGCCGGGGGCACGGCCGGCATCACGATCAACGGGTCGGTCGATGCCGGGCCGGTGTCGGGCGCGGTGAACGTGTCGGTCGGCGGTGATGCCGGTGACGGCGGCACGGCCGGGGCGGTCAACCTGACCAATGCCGGTGCGGTGACCACGACGGGCTACGGCTCGACGGGCATCACGGCCCAGTCGATCGGCGGCCATGGCGGCAACGGCGGGGCGGTGCTGGCCGGGTCGCTGACGGTTGCGGCCGAAGGCGCGGGATCGGTCAACGTGACGGTGGGCGGCGATGGCGGAGCATCGGGCCAGGGCGGCAATGTCGGGCTGACCAACAACAGCGGCGGCGACGTGACGACCGCCGGCCATTATGCCACCGCGCTTTTTGCCCAATCGGTGGGCGGCAACGGCGGCAAGGGCGGGGGCAGCTATGCCTTTTCGCTGAACACGGCCGGCGGTCCGACCGGCGAAGTGTCGGTTGCCGTCGGCGGGTCGGGCGGTGACAGCGCCGTGTCCGGCACGGTGGCCGTGACCAACGCGGCCAAGCTGGTGACGACGGGCGGCAATGCCCATGGCATCCAGGCCCAGTCGATCGGGGGCAACGGCGGGGCCGGGGCCAGCGGCTTCGCCTTCGGCGGCGATTTCCAGTACAAGCCCGGCGACGCGTCGATGCAGGTCTCGGCCGACGTGGTGGTGGGCGGCAGCGGCGGGCAGGGCGCCCATGCCAACGACGTGACGGTGACCAACAGCGGCGACATCTCGACGGCCACCGAAACCTCCTATGGCATCTATACCCAGTCGGTCGGCGGCGGTGGCGGCGATGGCGGCCAGGCCGGGGCGCACAGCTTTGGCTATACCAAGAAGGCCGAAAAGGCCGACACGACGCGCAGCATCGCGCTGAATTTCTCGATGGGCGGCGACCAGGGCGCATCGGGCGACGGCAAGGATGTCAGCGTCACCCATTCCGGCGGCACGATCACCACGGCAGGCAACGCGGCCTATGCGATCTTTGCCCAGTCGGTCGGCGGCGGCGGCGGCAATTCCGGCAACGGTTCGCCCGGGCTCAAGGGCTGGGTGGCCGACGTGGCCAATGTCGGCGAATGGCTCGACGACATCTATGACACCTACAAGGACGTGGCCGATTTCCCGGCCAGCCTGCTGGAATGGGGCATCGACATCGGCGGCGCGGCCGGGGCCTCGGGCGAGGGTGGCGCGGTGACCGTCGAGAACGACGGTACGCTGCACACGACCGGCGACAACGGCACGGCGATCTATGCCCAGTCGGTCGGGGGCGGCGGCGGCAATGGCGGCGATGGCAGCCAGGGCACGCTGACCGACCTGACCATCGCCCGGTCCGGATCGGGCGGGGGCAACGGTGGCGACCTGACGATCACCAACAAGGGCACGATCGTGACCGAGGGCCAGGGCGCCATGGGCATCTATGCCCAGTCGGTCGGCGGCGGCGGTGGCACCGGTGGCGACATCGAGGGCAACATCGTCACGGCCCTGGCCAATTTCTGGGAAACCGCGGGGGCCGAGATCTTTGGCGGCGACAATGGCGGGGCCGGGGGCGACGGCGGCAACGTGAGTGTCACGCTGGCCAGCGGCAGCTCGATCACGACCTCGGGCAAGCAGGCCCATGGCGTCTGGCTGCAGACCACGGGCGGCGGCGGGGGTGCCGGCGGATCGCTGGACAGCCAGGCCATCACCGGCAGCTACCAGAACGGCATCGGCAGCGCCGGGGACGATGGCAGCGCGGGTTACGTCAACCTGACCGTCGACGGCAGCATCCAGGTCAGCGGCGCCGGCGCGGCCGGGGTCTTTGCCCAGAGCGCATCGGGCAGCGGCGGCTATTCGGGTGGCGTGAAGATCTATGTCAACGGGTCGATCAAGGCCGAAGGCGCCCAGGGCCGGGGCATCCTGGCCCAGGCCTCGGAGAGCGGCACCGACGATCCCAAGGGCGATGCCACGAC
The DNA here is from genome assembly GCF_050389775.1 of Marinibacterium sp. SX1. Classification (NCBI taxonomy): domain Bacteria; kingdom Pseudomonadati; phylum Pseudomonadota; class Alphaproteobacteria; order Rhodobacterales; family Paracoccaceae; genus Marinibacterium; species Marinibacterium sp. SX1. The sequence goes on from NZ_CP177145.1 coordinate 15,576, forward strand.
CTCGGGCGTCTGCCAGGACACCGACAACCAGTGCCGCGGCTCGGTGCATATCTATGTCGACAGCGGGGCAACCGTCGAGGTGACCGACGAAAACGCCTATGAGGCCATCGCCGTGTCGGGCGGGCGGACCAAGCTGAACAGCGACGGGACGATCCATTATTCCAGCCTGGTCGACAATGCCGGCGAGATCCTGAGCGGGCACATGTCGGTCAATGCCATTGCCAACGACAAGACCGGCGGGCTGCGCATCCACAACCTGGATGGCGGGCGGATCTCGGGGGGTATCCTGCTGGACGACAGCAACCGGACCGAGTTCGAGAACCAGTCGGGCGCGACCTTTGACAGCGGCGACACGGTCTACCTGGGCAAGCTGGGCAATTACGATGGCCAGTCGGGGGGCAAGATCTCGGCCAGCGGTCATGGCACGATCGGCACCAGCACCTTCAGCCTGGGCGGCAGCTTTGGCGAGGCCGGCACGATGCAGGTCGATGCGACCCAGGCCAGCGACGGCAGCCTGTCCTACGACGTGCTGGCGCTGGATGGGCTTGGCCAGGCGGTGTCGGCGGCGCTGACCGGGACGGTGGCGCCGAACTGGACCGGGACGACCAGCTTCAAATCCGGTGACACCGGCACGCTGACCTTTGCCACGGCGACCAATTCGGCCAGTTTCGACACGGTCAGCGCCACGGTGACCAACAGCGCGACGATGACCTACACGCTGGCCGTCAACGACGACAAGACCGGGGTGTCGGCCAGCTACAGCGTCGATTACTCGGGCGCGCAGTCGGGCGCCAGCCTGTCGACCAATGCCAGCGCCTACGCGGCCTATTTCAGCGATGTCATGGCCGCGGAACAGGCGGCCCAGTCCGGGCAGGTGGGCCCGGCGGCCGCGGCCGACAGGGACGGCGCCGATGACGGGCTGACCCTGGTGGCCACCGATTACCTCAACATCACCGATGCCCGGACGCTGGACAGGGCCTATCGCCGGCATGCGCCCGAAGAGCACCTGACCGGGGCCGCGGCGGCGATCGGTTCGGCCCTGTCGCTGAACAGGCTGCTGCAAAGCTGCCCCGACATCGACCCGCGGGCGGGGCTGGGTTTCCTGCGCCAGGGGGAGTGCAGCTGGGCCATGGGCACGGGCCTGCGGCGGCACCAGGATGCGACGGATGGCAGCCCCGAGTTCGACCAGACGGCCTGGGGCCTGTCCATCGGCACCCAGCGCGAGATCGGGGCCGACCTGTTCCTCGAACTGGCGGCCCAGGCCGAGACGGTGGCCATCAACGGCGAGAACTTTGGCCAGGACGGCGACCGCTATGCCGCCGGGGTGGCGCTGAAGAAGGAGATCGGGCGCACCACCCTGTCCGGCACGGTGACCGGCGGGATCTACGGGCTGGATTACGAACGGGGGTATGCGGCGGGGGGCGCGGCCTACCAGGCCAATGCCGATGTCGACGGCCGGTTCCTGGGCGCCGAGCTGCGGGCCTCGGCGGTGTTCCTCGGCCAGTCGGGGTTCTATGCCAAGCCCTCGGCGGCGTTGTCCTACACCCAGGTCTGGCAGGACGGCTTTGCCGAAACCGGGGCCGGCGGGGTGAACTGGGATGTCGATGCGGTCAACGAGGACTGGCTGGCCTTCACGCCGGCGATCGAGCTGGGCCGGGCCTTTGGCGCGGGCAGCCGCAATGCCCTGGCGTTCGTCCGGGCGGGCGTGACCATGGCGCTGAACGATCCGACGCTGACCATGTCCAGCCGGCTGATCGGGGCGGATGCCTCGGCCGGGGCGTTCAACGGGTCGCTGACGACCGACCGCTACCAGGGCGATCTTGCCGCCGGCCTTGAGATCGAGCTGGGGGACAACCTGTCGCTGTCGCTGCTGGGCAGCACGGCGCTGTCGGAAACCAGCCACGATTACGGCGGTTCGGCGCGGATCGAATTCCGGTTCTGACGACAGCGGGGCCCGGCACTGCGCCGGGCCCCGGTTACATGGGACAGGTGGCGCGATCAGGCGCCGTCGTTTTGGGCCTTCAGCCAGGCGCACATCTCGCGCAGGCGGGTTTCGGAGGCCGCGCAATATTCCATCGCCCGCAGGTAGCCGTGGATCAGCCCTTCGCCCGGCTCGCGGGTGACGGCCACCCCGGCCCGTTCCAGCGCATCGGCATAGGCCAGCCCGCTGTCGCGCAGCGGATCGTTATGGGCCACGGCGACATAGGCCGGGGGCAGGCCGGCATGGCTGTCGGCGGCCAGGGGGGCGATGCGCGGATCGGTCGTCAGCATGGTTTCGTCGGGGCAATACATCGCGTTGGTGGCCTTCATGTTGGCCACCCGCAGCAACGGGCCTTCGGCGTTTTCCACGTAGGACGGCCGGGTGCGGTCGAAATCGCAGGCCGGATAGATCAGCAGCTGGGCCAGCAGGGGCACGCCGGCATCGCGGCAGGCCAGGGCCGCCGCCGCGGCCAGGTTGCCGCCGGCGCTGTCGCCGCCGATGGCGATGCGCGCGGGGTCGATGTCGAGCATGTCGGCCTGGTCATGGGCCCATTTCGCCACGGCCACCACCTGCAGGAACCCGTCGGGAAAGGGCCGTTCCGGGGCCAGGGCGTAATCGACCGAAATCACCGTCTGGCGGTTCCACGCCGCGATCCGCGAGGTGATGTCCCAATGGGTCTCGGGGCTGCCCTGCATCCAGCCGCCGCCATGCAGGTAGATCAGCGCCGGTTGCCGGCCGCCCTCGGCATGGCGGAAGATCCGCACGCGCACCGGCCCGCCGTCGCTGTCGATCCAATGTTCCTCGTCGGTCTCGACCTGCGCCGGGGTGGGCAGGCGCATCTCGCGGGCGATGCCTTCGAAATGCAGCCGCCGCTCGGCCGGCCCGGCCCCGGGCGCCAGCGCCGCCCACTTGCCGTCCCAGACGTCGAGAAAGCGGAAGATGTCGGGGTTGATCATGCGGGTTTCCTCGCGCGGGCGGGGCAGGTCGCTTTCCGACGACACTCCCGGTTTCATGACCAGGCCCAGGATCATGTCACCCAGCTGGCGGCGCAGCATGTGCTGGCCGCGTTCGGAATAGAGATCGTCGCCGAAGATCCGTGAAAAGGTCGCCCGGTTGGACACGTTGAAGATCGAGGCCGCCGAGATGTGCCAGTGCAATTCCAGGGCGGTCAGGCCGCGGCGAAAGATGCCGTCGGCCACTCCGCGTCGGTAGATGTCTTCGAGCAGGCGGATGACCGAGCTGTTCTGGCCGGCCATGTTCTCGGGCGGGGGCATGTGCGCGCCCTTGTGGATGTTCTCGATCATCACCAGCCGAACGAAATCGGGCGCATGGCGATGGTGGTCGAAGGTGAACTCGGCCAGTTGCCGCAGCGCGGCGACGGGATGCATGCCGGCCAGCTGCAGCGCGTCCTCGCCCCGGCGCATCCGGGCATAGGCGTCTTCCAGAACCGCCCGGTAGAGCGTCTCCTTGTCGCTGAAATAGTAATAGATCATCCGCTTGGACGTGCGCGTGCGCGCCGCGATCTCGTCCACGCGGGCGCCGGCAAGGCCATGTTCCGCAAAGACTTCGCGCGCAACCTGCAGGATGTTCCCGCGCACCGCGTCGGGATCCTGTTTCCAGCTGCGGCGCTGGCGCTCTTCGCCCGATGCACCCGTTGGGGCTTCTCCCATCTTGTCCTCCCTCGTCCGGCCCGGCTGTCCTGTTACCCCGCCCGGGGCCTGAACCAAAGACGGAACCGCAGCCGCTGTCAAACCCGTCGGCCACCTGCACCGTGCAGGCGCAGCATTTTAACCGCAGGAAACATTTCGTTGACATATTTAACCGCTCGGACCATTACTGCGTCAAGAGCCCGTTCGAGGGCCGAGGGAATCGGAGGAGGAGGACAGCGATGGCGCACCCCCAGAGTGTGACGGAGACGGAACGCCCGACGCGGATCGGCCTGCTTGGCGCGGGGATCGGCGGGTCGCGGACGCCGCGCATGCACCTGGCGGCGGCCGGGGCGCTGAACCTGCCTTATTCCTACGACCTGATCGACTCGACGCAGCGCGACCTGCCCGAGGACCCGGCGGCCATTCTGGACCTGCTCGAAGCCGAGGGGTTCGACGGGCTGAACGTGACCTATCCGTTCAAGAAGACGGTGATGGCCGTGCTCGACGACGTGTCGGATTCGGCGCGCAAGGTCGGGGCGGTGAACACGGTCATCCTGCGTGATGGGCTGCGCCGGGGACACAACACCGATCACTGGGGCTTTGGCGAAAGCCTGCGGCGCGGGCTGCCCGAGGCCCGGCGCGAGGCCGTGCTGCAGCTGGGTGCCGGCGGGGCAGGGGGGGCGGTGGCCCATGCCCTGCTCGATGGCGGGGTCGGCCGGCTGTTGCTGCGCGACGTGACCGAAGGCGCGGCCGAGGCGCTGGCCGCGAAACTGTGCGAGACCTATGGCCCGGGCCGGGCCGAGGCGGTGGATGACGTCATGGCCGCGGCGGGCGCGGCGGATGGTATCGTCAATTGCACGCCGGTGGGCATGGACAAGCACCCCGGCCTGCCGCTGACCGCGGCGGCCATCGATCCGCGCCACTGGGTGGCCGACATCGTCTATTTCCCGATCGAAACGGAACTGCTGGCAACCGCCCGGGCCCTGGGCTGCGCCGTGCTGCCGGGATCGGGCATGGCGCTTTACCAGGCGGTGCGGGCCTTTGGCCTGTTCACCGGGCAGGAGCCCGACATCGGGCGGATGCAGGAGGCATTCGACTCCTTCGCGTGACGAAGGACCCCGAGGCGGCGCCCGCGCATCGGCGGGCGGCGGGAAAGGCAACCGGAACAAGCATCAGGGAGGATTGCATGTTCAAGACGACGAAACGGACAAGACGACAGGGGGCCGCTCTGGCCGCCGCCGCGCTGTGCCTGACGGCCGGCATGGCCGCGGCGCAGGTGGAGCTGATCTATTCCGACACGGTGGCCGCGGCCGATCCGCGCTCGGCGGTGCTGGACGAGGGCTTTGCGGCCTGCCTGGGCGATGCCTTTGATTTCCGGCCCTACCACGGTGCGACGCTGGTCAAGCAGGGCACCGAGCTGACGGCCATGCAGCGCGGCAATCTCGACATGGCCAACCTGGCGATCTTCGATTTCTACAACCAGGTGCCCGAGACCTCGATCCTGGGAACGGCCTACCTGTTCCGCGATGTCGACCACATGCGCGCGGTCTACAAGTCCGACGTGCTGGACGACCTGGTCGCAACCATCGAGGAAAAGACCAACGTCAAGGTCCTGGCCTGGCCCTATATCGGCACCCGCCATGTCAACATCCGCGGCGACCGCCAGATCACCACGCCGGCCGACCTTGAAGGCGTCAAGCTGCGCATGCCCGGCGGCGAAGGCTGGCAATTCCTGGGCGAGGCGCTTGGCGCCAACCCGACGCCGCTGGCCTTCACCGAGGTCTATACCGCCCTGCAGACCGGGGCGATCGACGGCCAGGACAACCCGCTGCCGACCGACAAGTCGATGAAATTCTACGAGGTGACCGACCAGATCGTCCTGACCGGCCACCGCATGTCCAACAACGTCTTCACCGTGTCGAAGATCAAGTGGGACAGCCTCGATGCCGACCAGCAGGCCCATCTGCAGGGCTGTGCCGACGAGTTCGAGGACAACATGGCCAATTACGTCCTGCAACAGGAGGAAGAGCTTGTCTCGTTCTTCGAGGGCGAGGGGCTGAAAGTCTACACGCCGGATACCCAGGCGTTCCGCGACCACGTCCTTGGCGTCTACCTGGCGTCGAAATTCTCGCAGGACTGGCCCGAGGGACTCCTGGAGAAGATCAACGGCCTCTGAGGCGGCAGACAACAGGCAACGGGGCCCGGCCACTCTCCCGGTCGGGCCCCGCACACGCAATCCCGGGGGCATGAATGGACAGCCTGCGCACTACCTTCGACTGGCTCGGCCGACGCGCCGAGAACATCCTGGCCCTGATCCTGGGGGCGCTCTTTCTGAGCTTCCTGATCCAGATCGTGTTCCGTTACCTGCTGAACCTGCCCCTGGGCTGGACGGTGGAATTCGTCTCGATCGCATGGCTCTGGGGCATCCTGTTCGGCTATGCCTTCGTCGTCCGCGAGGCCGACGTGATCCGGCTGGACATCATCTATGAAAGCCTGCCCCGCGGCGCCCGCCGGGCGCTGGACGTGATCACCGGCACGATCTGCGCGGCGATCTTCATTTGGACCCTGCCCAAGGTCTGGGGCTACATCGAGTTCATGGCGATCGAAAAGACGTCATACATGAAGATCCGCTTCGATTACGTCTTCGCGATCTACATCCCCTTCGCCCTGTCCGTGATCGTGCGCTGCGGCATCTCGATCTGGCGCGGCATCACGGGTTCGGGCCCGGCCTTCCACACGCCCGACACGGCAGAGACCCACGACTATGACTGATCCCTTTACCGTCTCGATCGTCCTGATCGCCTTCCTCGCCTTTGGCGGGCTCTCGATGGGCCTGGCCATGATCTGCGGCTCGTCCGTCTACCTGATGATGAAGGGCTTCGATCCGTCCATCGCGTCGGAAACCCTGCTGCAGGGCCTGTTCAACAGCTATACCCTGCTGGCCATTCCGCTGTTCATCCTGGCCGCCGACATCATGAACATCGGCTCGCTGGCCGACCGCCTGCTGCGGTTCAGCCAGGCGCTGGTCGGCCGGTTCAAGGGCGGGCTGGGCCATGTCAACGTCGTGTCGTCGCTGATCTTTTCCGGCATGTCCGGGTCGGCCGTGGCCGATGCCGTGGGCATGGGCAAGATCATCATCAACATGATGACCCGCGACGGAAAGTATACCGCGTCCTATGCCGCGGCGATCACCGCCGCCTCGGCCACCATTGGCCCGATCATTCCGCCGTCGATCCCGATGGTGCTCTATGCGCTCGTCTCCGACCAGTCGGTCGGCTATCTCTTTGCCGCCGGCATGGCCCCGGGCCTGCTGATGGGGGTCGTGCTGATGGTCATGAACATGATCATCGCCCACCGCCGCGGCTTCGAGACCGACGAGGCCATTCCCCTTCGCGAGATGCCCGGGGTCACCTTCCGGGCCATCCCGGCGCTGTTGCTCCCGGTTATCCTCCTCGGCGGGATCTACGGCGGCGTGATGACACCCACCGAGGCCGCGGCCGTTGCAGCCTTTTACGCGCTGTCGGTCTCGGTGGTCTTCTATCGCTCGGTCAGCGCCGGCCAGTTCTACCAGACCCTGCTGGCCTCGGCCCGGTCGACGGCCACGGTCGGCATCCTGATCGCCGGCGCGCTGACCTTCCAGTATGTCGTCACGCGCGAGAACGTGCCCGACAGCCTGGCCGCCTTCCTGGGCCAGTACGACCTGGGCCCGGTGGGTTTCCTGCTGGCGATCAACGTGCTGTTCCTGCTGCTCGGCTGCATCCTGGAATCCGGGGCGATCCTGCTGATCATCGTGCCGATCTTCATTCCCACGGCCCAGTCGCTGGGCATCGACCTGGTGCATTTCGGGGTGATCTGCGTGGTCAACGCCATGCTCGGCCTGATCACGCCGCCCTACGGGTTGTTGCTGTTCATCGTGTCCCAGATCACCAAGCAGCCGCTGGGGCGCATCGTCCGTGACCTGCTGCCCTTCCTGCTGGCGCTCTTCGTTGCGCTCGGCGTGATCACCTTCGTGCCGGACTTCGTGCTCTGGCTGCCGCGGCTGCTGGGCTACAAGGGATAAGCCAGATGAAAACCTCCATCGCCACCGTCTGCCTTGCCGGCGACCTGCGTGAGAAACTGGCCGCCATCGCGGCGGCCGGGTTCGACGGGATCGAGATCTTTGAACAGGATTTCATTACCTTCGACGCAACCCCGCGCGAGGTGGGGGCGATGGTGCGCGATCACGGGCTGGAGATTTCGCTGTTCCAGCCCTTCCGCGATTTCGAGGGCCTGCCCGAACCGGACCGCGCCCGGGCCTTTGACCGGATGGAGCGCAAGTTCGACCTGATGGCCGAGCTGGGCACCGACCTGGTGCTGGTCTGTTCCTCGGTCCATCCCAAGGCCCTGGGCGGGATCGACCGCATGGCCGACGACTTTTCCGAACTGGGACAGATCGCGGCGAAACGGGACATGCGCGTGGGGTTCGAGGCGCTGGCCTGGGGCAAGCATGTCTGGGATCACCGCGATGCCTGGGAAGTCGTGCGCCGGGCCGATCATCCCAATATCGGGCTGATCGTCGACAGTTTCCACACGCTGGGCCGCAAGCTGGACCCCGACAGCATCCGGCGCATTCCCGGCGACAAGATCTTTTTCGTGCAGCTGGCCGATGCGCCGCTGATCGAGATGGACCTGCTCTACTGGTCGCGCCATTTCCGCAACATGCCGGGCGAGGGCGACCTGGACGTGACCGGCTTCATGCGGGCCGTGGCCGCGACGGGCTATGACGGGCCGATCAGCCTTGAGGTCTTCAACGACCAGTTCCGCGGCGGCTCGCCCCGGGCCATCGCCCAGGACGGGCACCGCTCGCTGGTCTACCTGATGGACCAGGTCAAGCGCGCCGAGCCGGACATTGCCATCGCGGTGCCCGAGATCCCCGACCGCATCCGGCCCGAAGGCGTGGCCTTTGTCGAATTTGCCGCCGACGAGGGTGAGGCCGACAGCCTGGCCCGCCTGCTGACGGCCCTTGGGTTCCGCCGGGTCGGCCGCCATATCGCCAAGGCCGTCGAGGTCTGGCAGCAGGGCGACATCCGCATCGTGGTCAACACCGACCCCGAGGGCTTTGCCCATACCTCGCATATCGCCCACGGGCTGAACATCTGCGATGTCGGCCTGACCGTGGGCAGCGCGGCCAAGACCGTGACCCGCGCCCAGGCCCTTGGCGCCACGCCGTTTTCCCAGCCGGTCGGGCCGGGCGAGTTGCAGATCCCGGCGATCCGGGGCGTGGGATCGGGGCTGTTGCATTTCATCGACCGGTCCAGCGACCTGGCCGATGTCTGGAAGATCGAGTTCCAGCCGGTGGACGACAGCGCCGGCGAGGATGCCGGGCTGACGCGGATCGACCATATCGCCCAGACGATGAACTACGAGGAAATGCTGACCTGGTCGCTGTTCTACCTGTCGCTGTTCGAAACGCGCAAACAGGCGACGGTCGACGTGGTGGACCCGGGCGGTCTGGTGCGCAGCCAGGCCATCGAGGCGCCCGACGGCGCGCTGCGGGTCACGCTGAACGGGGCCGAGACCCATCGCACCTTTGCCGGCCGCTTCATCGCCGACAGTTTCGGCTCGTCGGTGCAGCACGTGGCCTTTGCCACCGACGACATCTTTGCCACCGCCGCGGCGCTTGAGGCCAACGGGTTCGAAGCCCTGCCGATGGCCGCCAATTACTATGACGACCTGGCCGCGCGGCTGGGCCTGTCGCCGGTCTTTGTCACCCGGCTCAAGGCGCATCACATCCTCTATGACGAGGATGCCGAGGGCGCCTATTTCCAGATCTATTCCCGGGCCTTCGGTGACGGGATCTTCTTTGAGATCGTCCAGCGCAAGGGGGCCTATGCCGGCTATGGCGCCCCCAACGCGCCCTTCCGCATCGCGGCCCAACGGCGGTTGATGCCCTCTCCCGGCATGCCCAGACGGTAAGGAAATGACATGACCATCACGGTCGATTGCGTCCAGAAAGTGGATGCGCAACTTGGCGAAACGCCCCTGTGGGACGCCCGCGACAACCTGCTGCGCTGGATCGATATCGAACAGCCCCGCCTGTGGCAGCTGGACCCGGCGACCGGGGCTGCGGCATCGCTGGAACAGCCCGGCACCTACCTGGGCAGCCTGGCGCTGACCCGCTCGGGCCAGCGGCTGGTGGCGCGCGATCTTGAGCTGGTGCTGCTGGATGACGCCGGCCAGGCCCGGCCGCTGGCCCGCACCCTGGACGAGACCATGCCCCAGACCCGGCTGAACGACGGGCGGGTCGATGCCCGGGGCCGGCTGTGGATCGGCACCATGGACAACGGGCTGACCAACGGGTTCGGCGCGCTCTACCGGGTCGATCCCGATGGCACGATGACCCGCCAGCTGGACGACGTGATCGTGTCCAACGGCATCGCCTTCGATCCGGCGGGCCGGCACATGTATTTCACCGACACGCGGCGCTACATCACCTGGAAGCTGACCCTGGACGGCGATGGCGACATGGTGACCGGCCGCGAGGTGCTGGCCGATTATTCCGCCACCGGCGACCGGCCCGACGGCGCCTGCGTCGATGCCGACGGTTGCCTGTGGCAGGCCTTTTTCGCCGGTGGCAAGGTCGTGCGGTATGCGCCCGACGGGCGGATCGACCGCGAGATCGCGCTGCCCGCGACCAACCCCACATGCCTGTGTTTCGGCGGTCCCGATTACCGGACCTTGTTCGTCACGACCGCCTTCAAGTTCCTCACGCCCGAGCAGCTGGCCGCTGAACCGCTGGCCGGATCGGTCTTTGCCATCCATGGCGCCGGCCAGGGCGTGCCGGAAAACCTGTTCGATATCTGAACGTTACGAAGCCAAAAACTGGGAGGACACCATGTTCCACGCACGCTTCAAGACCCTCGCCGCCGCCATCGCGCTTGCCGCCGGTGCCGCGCAGGCCGACGGGATCGAGCTGATCTTCTCCGATGTGAACCCGGCCGAGGTGCCGCGTTCGAAGGCGATGACCGACATCTTTGCCGCCGAGATCGGTGACGATTTCGACTTTCAGCCCTATTTCGGCGCGACGCTGATGAAGCAGGGCACCGAGCTTGTCGGCCTGCAGCGCGGCAACATCACCATGGCCGGCCTGCCGCCGTCGGACCTGGCCCAGCAGGCGCCCGAATTCGACATCCTGGGCGCGGCCTATGTCGTGCGCGACCAGCCCCACCTTAAGGCGATCTTCAACTCGCCCGTCGGTGATCAGCTCAAGGCCATCGCCCGCGAGAAGCTGAAGGTCGAGATCCTCGGCACGTTCTACTACGGCACGCGCCAGGTGAACCTGAAGGGCGACAAGCAGATCATGACCCCGGCCGACATGGCGGGCGTCAAGATGCGCATGCCCGGCGGTGAAAGCTGGCAGTTCCTGGGCAAGGCGCTTGGCGCGAACCCGGTGCCGATCCCCTACACCGAGCTGTATACCGCCCTGCAGTCGGGCGTTGTCGATGGCCAGGACAACCCGCTGCCCAACGACCGGGCGATGAAGTTCTACGAGGTGACCGACCAGATCGTGATGACCAGCCACAACGTGGGCTTCGGCATGCTGCTGATCTCGTCGCGGGTCTGGGACGACCTGACCGAAGAGCAGCAGGCCACGCTGCAGGCTGCCGCCGACAAGGCCACCGCATGGTCGGACCAGCAATACCTGGACGAAGAAGCCGAGCTGGTGGAGTTCTTCGAAGGTGAAGGCCTGAAGGTCTATACCCCCGATGTTGCGGCCTTCCAGGCCCATGCCCAGGAGCAATACCTGGCCTCGCCGCTGTCGAAGAACTGGCCGGAAGGGATGCTGGACCAGATCAACGGGCTGTGATGTCGGGCCCGGCCTGACATTGCCGCGCCGGGGGCCTTGGCCCCAGGACGCGATCCCGCTGACAGCGGGGAAACCGGCGGCCACCTGGCCGCCGGTTTTCTTTTTGCCGGGTGGTGGGTGTTGTTGGCATGCGTATGCACAACATGATTCGAGTGCTGTGATCCTGCTCGAACGTGTGCGGTTCGGTTGATGGGCCGTGCAACTGCCCAATATAAAGCCAAAATTTAGCTTTCCTCGGTGTGTCTTGGCCGGGCTGCCCCGGAAAACCGGACCTGTCCGACTTGACAGGGACCAATGCAGGCGCTGACAGTGCATACGTATTCGTTGACCTTTGGAGCCGACCACGTGACACGTATTCAGCTGGGCATGTTCATGCCGACCACCTCCGGAAGCCTGATCATTGCCAAGGGCAGCCCGCCGCAAAGCGCGCCGACCTGGGACCTGAACCGCAAGGTCGCGCAGATGGCCGACGAGGGTGGGATGGATTTCCTGCTGGCCCAGGTGAAATGGCGCGGCTACGGCGGCGAGACCGGCCATTGGGACAGCGCGCTTGAAGCCTTTACCCTGATGTCCGCCGTGGGCGCGGTGACCGACAACATCAAGATCATCGCCTCGGTCGCCGTTCGGACGATCCCGCCGGCCGTGTTGGCCAAGATGGCGGCAACGGCCTATGACATCTGCGGAGACCGGTTCATCGTCAATGTCGTCGCCGGCTGGAACAAGTTCGAATATGCCCAGATGGGCCTGTGGAGCGACGACGATTTCTTCCTGAACCGCTATGAATATGCCGATGAATACCTGACCATCCTCAAGCGGCTCTGGACCGAGGATCGCGTCGATTTCGACGGCAAGTATTTCAAGATCGAGGATTGTGTCTCTGATCCCAAGCCCGCGCAACTGCCCGAGATCGTCTGCGCCGGCCAGTCGCCCGGCGCGCTGGATTTCGTGTCGCGCCAGGCCAATTATTCCTTCATCGGGCGGATGAACGACACGGCTGAACAGCTTGGCGAAGTGGCGGGCAAGATCTCGGCCATGGCGGCCGAGCATGACCGCGAGGTCAAGTCGCTGACCCTGTTGACGGTGATCATGGCGCCGACGGATGCCGAGGCCGAGGTCAAGAAGCAGGGTTTCCTGGACAATCGCGACGAAGCGGCAATCGCCGAATGGTTGCGCGTGTCGGGGTTCGACAAGAACCGCGAGGATTACCAGACCCTGCCGCCCGAGGTGACGACCTTCATGTCGGTGCCGTTCATCGTCGGATCCTATCAGACCATCGCCGACCATATCGACGCGCTGGCCGAAAATGGCGTGGCCGGCGTCTGCCTGTCCTTCCCGGATTTCGAGACGGACACGGCTGATTTCATCGAACATGTCATGCCGCTGGTGAAAAGCCGGCAGTAGCGGCGGGGGTGATCCCCGGTCTTGCGGGGCCGCGCCGGGCAGGGGCCTGGCGCGGCCCGTTTCTTGAATAGGGTTTCATTGGCGCCTGGGTGTCGTTGTTATCCATTGGCTGGGGCGACGGGCCGCCACGGAGTCAAGAAAATGCACGGCATTTTCTCGTTTTTCGACGGTTGCGCGCCATTCCCACTGGCCCGCCCCTGTCGTTGCGCAACCCGCGCTGGCTTGTTTCTGAAAAACGCTTGAATACGCATGCAATAGATGCCAATCTTCAGGTCGACCTCCGTTTGCCGGGTTCTCCCGCCCCGGCTTGATCCCAGCATTCCGCGCAGCCGCCAGGGCTGCCGCGCCACGAGACAGCAGCGATGACCGACCAAGACGCGCCGAAAACGCTCTATGAAAAGGTGTGGGCCGACCACGTGGTCAAGACCTACGACAGCGGCACCGACCTGCTTTATGTCGACCGCCACCTGGTGCAGGAAGTGTCCAGTCCGCAGGCCTTCAAGGGGTTGCAGATGGCCGGCCGGCCGATGCATCGCCCGGATGCACATATTTCGGTCGCCGACCATGCCGTGCCGACCCAGGGCCGTGGTCATCCACTGCGCGAGGGGCTGGCGGCCTCGCAGGTGGCCCGGCTCTATGACAACGCCCGGGCCTTTGGCGTGCCCTATATCCCGATGCAGGATCGGCGCCACGGCATCGTGCACGTGATCGGGCCCGAGCTGGGCTTTACTCTGCCGGGCGTGGTGCTGGTCTGCGGTGACAGCCATACCTGCACCCATGGCGCCTTCGGGGCCATCGCCTTCGGCATCGGGGCCAGTGAATGCGAATGCGTCTTTGCCACCCAGGTGCTGCGCCAGGTGCGCCAGAAGACCATGCGCATCCGGCTGGAAGGGGTGCGGCCCGCCGGGGTCGAGGTCAAGGACATGATCCTGGCCGTGATCGCCGAGATCGGCGTCGGCGGCGGGGTGGGTCATGCCATCGAATATGCCGGTTCGGCCGTGCGCGACCTGTCGATGGAAGAGCGCATGACCCTGTGCAACATGTCCATCGAAGCCGGCAGCCGGATCGGCATGGTGGCCCCCGATGACAAGACCTTTGCCTATCTCCGCGGGCGGCCGCTGGCGCCGGAGGGGGCGGCCTGGGAGGCGGCGGAGGCATATTGGCGCAGCCTGCCCAGCGATGCCGACGCGGTGTTCGACCGCGAGGTGGTGATCGACGTTGCCAGCCTGTCGCCATTTGTGTCCTGGGGCACCACGCCCGAGGAATGCGCGCCGATCGCCGGCCATGTGCCCGACCCGGCCAGCGTGGCCGACGAAGGCCGGCGGGCACGCATGCAGCGCAGCCTAGATTACATGGGCCTGACCGCCGGCACCGCCCTGTCGGACCTGCGCATCGACCGGGTGTTCATCGGCTCGTGCACCAACGGCCGCATCGAGGATCTGCGCCGGGCCGCCGCCGTGGTCGCCGGGCGCAAGGTCAGCCCCGGGGTCGAGGCGATGGTCGTGCCGGGCTCGGCCGGGGTGCGGTTGCAGGCCGAGGCCGAGGGGCTGGACAGGATCTTTACCGAGGCGGGGTTCAGCTGGCGCGCGTCGGGCTGTTCGATGTGCGTGGGCATGAATGACGACCGGCTCAGCGCCGGCCAGCGCTGTGCCTCGACCTCGAACCGCAATTTCGAAGGCCGCCAGGGCAAGGGCGGGCGCACCCACCTGATGAGCCCGCCCATGGCCGCCGCCGCCGCCATTGCCGGCCACCTCGTCGACGTGCGCAGCCTGACCGGAGAGACCCAGCCATGAAGCCCTTTGACCATGTGACCAGCGTCGCGGCCTGGCTGGACGAGGACGCGATCGACACCGACATCATCTTTCCCGCCCGGTTCCTGCTGCTGCTGGACAAGGACGGGCTGGGCAAGCATGCCTTCCACGAGCGCCGCAACGATCCCGCGCGCGAGACGCCCTTCGTGCTCGACCGGCCGCCGTTCGACACGGCGCAGATCCTGGTGGCGGCCAAGGATTTCGGCACCGGGTCGAGCCGCGAGCAGGCGGTCTGGGCATTGGCCGATTTCGGCCTGCGCTGTGTCATCGCCGAGACCTTCGGCGAGATCTTCTATGCCAATTGCTTCAAGAACGGTGTCCTGCCGATCCGCCTGCCGGCCGGCCCGCTGGCCACCCTGCGGGCGGCGGCGCAGCGCGAGGAAGAGCTGACGATCGACCTGCCGGCCCAGCAGATCCGGCTTGCCGACGGAACGGTCATGGCCTTCGACGTAGAACCCTACCGCAAGGACGCCCTGCTGAACGGGCTTGACGAGATCGGCGCGATCCAGCGCGATGACGGGGCCGATATCACGGCCTTTGAAAACAACCAGAAACGCCGCGCTCCCTGGCTTTACCTGACGCCCGGGCAGCTGTCGCATTTCGATGACCTGGGTGAGGAGATACTCGTTGACCCAAACGGAAAACCTCGGTGAGAACTACAAGCGGGCCTATGACAACCGCATCGGATTCGGCCAGCGCCCGGCGCTGCTGCTGATCGATTTCGTTCAGGCCTATTTCGATCCCGACTGCCCTCTTTATGCCGGGGTCGAGGACGCCCTGGCCTCGGCCCTGCGCCTGCGCGACGCGGCCCGCCAGGCCGGCATCCCGATCATCTACACCAATGTTGTCTATCGACCCGGTGGCGTCGACGGCGGGCGGTTCTTCCAGAAGGTCAAGGTCCTGGAGAACTTTGTCGCCGGCAATCCGATGGGCGCCTGGCCCGAGGGGCTTGAGGTCGGCGCGGACGAGATGGTCATTTCCAAGCAATATCCCAGCGCCTTCTTCGGCACCTCGCTGGGCTCGACCCTGACCGCCCTGGGTGTCGACACGCTGATCCATACCGGCCTGTCGACCAGCGGCTGCGTGCGGGCCACCTGCGTCGACAGCTGTTCGCACGGGTTCATCCCGATCATCGTGCGCGAGGCCGTGGGCGACCGGCATCCCGATCCGCACAATGCCAACCTCTTCGACATGGATGCCAAGTACGGCGATGTCGTCGGCGAGGCCGAAGTCATTACCTACATGCAGACCCTGAAAGGCTAGAATTCATGACCAGACCGACCCTTCTTCAGGCCCTGCGTTCCGGCGAATTCATCGTCGCGCCCGGCGTGCACGACATGATCGCCGCCTCGGTGTTCAACACGTCCAAGCTGCAGTTCGCCTATGCCTCGGGCTACTGGATGACGGCCTCGGCCTATGCCCTGCCCGACGCCGGGATCGTGACCTATACCCAGATGGTCGACCGCGTGCGCACCCTGTGCCGCCATATCGACGGGTCGGTCTTTGCCGATGCCGACACCGGGTTCGGCGGTCTGCTCAACGTGCATCACACGGTGATCGGCTATGAAGAGGCCGGGGTGACGGGCATCCAGATCGAAGACCAGGAATTCCCCAAGAAATGCGGCCACACGCCGTTCAAGCGGCTGATCCCGACCGAAGACATGGTCGAAAAGATCAAGGTGGCCTGCGCGGCGCGCAAGAACCCGGAAACGGCGATCATCGCGCGCACCGATGCCCGGCAATCCGAAGGGTTCGAAGGCGCGCTGAAGCGGATGCAGGCCTATTCCGACGCCGGGGCCGACGTGCTCTTTGTCGAGGCGCTGACCAGCGATGACGAGATGCGCGAGGCCTGCCGGCGGCTGAACAAGCCGACCATGGCCAACATGGCCGATGGCGGGCTGACCCCGATCCGCAGCGCCGCCGAGCTGAAGGAGCTGGGGTACAACATGGCGATCTATCCGGCGGCCACCGGGCTGGCCGCGGCCCAGGCCGCCCGCGATGTCTTTACCGCGCTGGAGACCGAGGGCACCTCGCAGGCGCCGGGGGTCGACCTGTTTTCGTTCAAGGAATTCAACAGCCTGATCGGGTTCGAAGAGGTCTGGGAATTCGAACGCAAATGGGCCGGCGACCCGGCCGCCCAGACCACCGGCACCCAGGGATGACCCGCGTCGCCTGTGTCGGCGCCGGGCTGGTGGGATCGGCCTGGGCCTTTGTCTTTGCCCGCGGCGGATGTGACGTGGCAGTGTTCGATGCGCGCGGTCCGGCCGCCCGCGACCAGACCATGGCGCTGCTCGACCGCACCGTCGAGATGACCGGGGCCGACCCGGCGCTGGCCGGTCGGGTGCGCTTTGCCGACAGCCTGGGCGATGCGCTGGACGGCGTGTCGCATGTGCAGGAATCGATCAAGGAAGATCCGGCGATCAAGAGCGCGCTCTTTGCCGAGATGGATGCCCTGGCCGGGCCCGAAACCGTGCTGGCCTCGTCGACTTCGGCGATCCTGGGCTCGCGGTTCATGGACATTCCCGGCGCGGCCCGGGCGCTGGTCGCGCATCCGGTCAACCCGCCCTCGCTGATCCCGCTGGTCGAGCTGTGCCCGACCCCGCTTACCGCGCCCGAGACGGTGGCGCGCACCCGCGAGTTCATGACCGGGCTGGGCATGAAACCGGTCGAGCTGACCCGCGAGATCGACGGCTTCCTGCTGAACCGGTTGCAATACACGCTGGTGGCCGAGGCGATGCACCTGGTGGGCGAGGGCTATTGCAGCGCCGCCGATATCGACCGGGTGCTGACCGACGGGCTGGCGCTGCGCTGGTCGACGCTGGGGCCCTTTGGCGTGGCACATCTCAACGCCGCCGGGGGCTTTGCCGATTTCGTGGCCCACCTGGGCGGGATGATGCGCCAGATGGGCCAACAGGCGCGCACCGATTACGACTGGTCGCAAGAGATGGTCGATGCCATCCATGACGACCTGGGCGCGGCCATCCCGGTCGACGAACTCGCTGCCTGGCAGGCCTGGCGCGACGAGAATATCCTGGCGACGCGCCGGATCCAGGACGAGGCCGACCGCCGCAAGCCCTGATCGCCCCCCGCGCCAAACCGCAAAAAGCCAATGATCGGCACGATTTGGCGCATTCCTATGCAAAGAGCGCGATGTCAAGCGCCCCCGTGAATTCGAGCCTTTAAAATAAAGTAATAAACTGGCCTTGCGCCGCGTCATCTTTCGTTTCTATAGTCGTAATGCATACGCATGCACAAAACGAAGACAAGACAGGGCAAGCCAAATGAGACTAGGAGTTGACGTCGGGGGGACCTTCACGGACCTCGTGTTGCACGACGAGGCAAGCGGACGCACGGTGCAGGCCAAGACGCCGTCGACGCCCGAGGACCAGTCGATCGGCGTGGCGAACGGGGTCAAGCTGATCTGCGAAAAGGCCGGGGTCGATCCCAAGGATATCTCGCTGATCCTGCACGGCACGACCGTGGCCACCAACGCCGTGCTGGAAGGCAAGGGCGCGCGGGTCGGGCTGCTGGTGTCGGAAGGGTTCGAATACACCCTGCACCTGGCGAAATCCTGGACCCCGGGGCCTCTGTTCGGCTGGATCGTGATGGACAAGCCCGATCCGCTGGCCTCGCTCAAGGACACCCGCGGCATCCCCGAACGGATGAACGCGCGCGGTGAGGTGGTGACCCCGCTGGACCGTGAGAAGGCCACCGCGCTGATCGACGACCTGTGTTCGTCCGGCATCGAGGCGCTGACCATCTCGCTGATGCATGCCTATGCCAACCCCGATCACGAACGTGCCCTGGCCGAGATCGTGCGCGAACGTTACCCAGATATCCCGGTGTCGCTGTCGTCGGACATCCTGCCCGAGTTCCGTGAATACGACCGTGCCATCACCACTGTGATGAACGATTACGTCCGCCCGATCATGAAGCGCTACCTGTCGCGGATCGAGGAGCGGCTGGCCAGGGAAGGCCTGTCCTCGCGCCTTCACATCGTGCGCTCGGACGGCGGGTTGATGAGCGCCAACGCGGCCTCGGAACGGCCGGTGCATACGGTTCTGTCCGGCCCTGCGGGCGGCGTGACCTCGACGGTCATGATCGCGCGGCGCACGGGCATCCGCAACCTGCTGGCCTTCGACATGGGCGGCACCTCGACCGACGTGTCGGTGATCCTGGACGGCGAGCCGACGATCTCGCGCTCGACCGAGGTGGGGTCCTTCCCGGCCAAGGTGCCGACGCTGGACGTGCGCTCGGTGGGGGCAGGGGGCGGTTCGATCGCCGATGTGTCCGAGCTGACCAATTCGCTGCGGGTCGGCCCGCGCAGCGCCGGCGCGCGGCCGGGGCCTGTGTCCTACGGGCGCGGCGGGACCGAACCGGCGGTGAGCGACGCCAACGTCGTCCTTGGCTACCTGCCGCCGGTCCTTCTGGGCGGTGACATGAAGCTGGACGTGGACGGCGCGCGTGAGGCCGTGGCCCGCGTCGGCGCGCAGCTGGGCCTTGGCGCCGAAGAAGCGGCGCAAGGCATCCTCGATATCGCCAACGAGGTCATGCTGGGCGCCCTGCGGGTGATCACCGTTCAGCGCGGCTATGACCCTCGCGACTTCGGCATCGTGGCCTTTGGCGGCGCAGGCCCCCTGCATGCCAACGCCATGGCCGAACTGCTGGGCTGTTACCCGGTCGTCGTGCCGACCAACCCGGGCGTGCTCTCGGCGCTTGGCTTCCTCGAGGCCGAGTTCAAGAACGAATTCGTGCAGACCTTCATCCGCTCGACCAAGGGCATGGATGCGGACATGGTCTGGACCCGCTTCACCGAGCTGGAGGCCAAGGCCGTCGAATGGCTGGACGCCGAAGAGGTGCCCTCGGGCGACCGTACCATCCGCTATTCGCTGGACCTGCGCTATGAACAGCAGGGCTTCGAGGTGACGGTCGATATCGACAAGGCCACGGTCGAGGCGCGCGGCACGCTGGACGGGGTGATCGAACGCTTCAACGAGCTGCACGAACAGCTCTACGGCGTGCGCTTCCACGTCCCGGTCGAGCTGGTCGCCCTGCGCGTCATCGCCACCGGCGCCACCATGCCGGTCGAAGAGACCGTGACCGCGTCCGAAGGCTCGGACCTGGCCGATGCGCTGATCGAAACCCGGCCGTCCTTCTTCAAGGGGCAATGGGTCGATACGCCCAATTACGACCGGGCCAAGATCCCTCCGGGCGTCAAGGTGCCCGGCCCCGCGATCATCCGGCAGTACGACACCACCACCGTCCTGCTTCCCGACCATTACGCCGAGCTGGAGCCGCACGGCAACCTGCTGATCTGGCCGAACTCGAAGGACGCCTGAGATGACCACAGTTGATCCTATCACGCTCGATATCATCGAGAACGCACTCAAGAACGCCCGTTTCGAGATGGACGGCGTTGTCGTCCGGATCTCGCTCTCGCCGGTGATCCGCGAGCAGCACGACGAATTCCCGATGATCTGCAACGCACGCGGTCAGATGATCGTCGGCCAGTTCGGATCCTACATCCCGGCCATCGTGGAACAATTCGACGGCGACCTGAACGAAGGCGACATCTTCGTCTGGAACGACCCCTATGCCTGCAAGGGCTCGATCTCGCACAACAACGACTGGTGCGTGATGATGCCGATCTTCCACGAAGGCGTGCTGGTCGGCTTTTCGTCGATCTTCGGCCACATGGTCGATGTCGGCGGCAAGGTGCCGGGATCGATGCCGTTCGACGCGCGCACGATCTGGGAAGAGGGGCTGCGCGTGCCGCCAGTGCGCATCTACGACAAGGGCGTGCTGAACGAAGGTGTCCTGGCGATCATGCTCAACAACAGCCGGACGCCGGACATGAACCGGGCCGACCTGATGGCGCTGATCGCGGGTTGCAAGACGGCGGCCAAGCGCGTGGGCGAGCTGTGCGACCGTTTCGGGCGCGAGACCTACATGGCCGCGACCGACATGCTGCTGGACCGCACGCGGGACGCGATGAAAGTGCTGATCGAGAAGTACATCTCGGAAGAGCCGGTGTCCTTCACGGACTATGTCGATGACGACGGCGTCGGCAACGGGCCGTTCAAGATGACCCTGTCGATCTACATGCGCGACGGCAAGGCGGTGTTCGACTGGACCGGCACCGATGACCAGGCGGAAGGGCCGATCAACTTCCACATCCACGAAGGCCTCTGCAAGCTGTTCTTCGGGGTCTACATGATCATGGCCTTCGACCCGGACATCCTGTTCAACGAAGGGTTCTACGACCTGTTCGAGGTCATCCTGCCCGAAGGCAGCCTGCTGAACCCGAGGTTCCCGGCCGCCCTGTCGAACCGTCTGAACACGCATACGCGGTTCTTCGATTGCCAGGCCGGCGCGCTGGGGCAACGGGCGCCACACCTGTCGATGGCGGCGGGCTACGGCACCAGCCCGCATTTCATCTTCACCGGGCATGATGGCGACGGGAAGTATTTCCAGCTGATGGAGCTGCTCTTTGGTGGCGTTCCGGGCCGCCCGCGCGGCGATGGCCTGGACGGGCACGCCTGGTGGCCGCTCTTCTCGGCGACGCCGATCGAGTATATCGAGAACTACTACCCGGTTCAGGTCGACAGCTATCGCCCCGTCAAGGACAGCGGCGGACCCGGTCTGCATCGCGGCGGCGCGGGGATCGAAAAGGTGTATCGGGTGCTCGAACCGGGCCGGATCTCGATCCATGACGACCGCGAGGTCGTGCCGCCCTGGGGCATCAACGGCGGGCTTTACGGCGGAACCTCGGCCAAGTGGATCGTCCGGGCGAAGACCGGCGAGAAGGAGCGTATCCCCTCCAAGATCGACAATCTCGAGGTCGATGCAGGTGACGTGATCATCTTCCGCACCGCCGGGTCGGGCGGCTGGGGCGATCCCTATGACCGGCCGGCGGAAGAGGTGGCCCGCGACGTGCGCTATGACCTGGTGTCGCCGGAACAGGCGCTTGAGGGCTATGGCGTGGTGCTGGGCGACGACCTGGCGCTGGACGTTGCCGCGACCGAGACGCTGCGCGCCGAGCGCAAGGCCGAACGGGGTGCGCCAGAGCCGTTCAATTTCGGCTTTACCCCCGAAGTGGCCTGACGGCCGGCCCGTCGAAACGCGAAAGCCCCGGAGCGATGCTCCGGGGCTTTCGATGTGGAAGGGATCGGATCATTCCGGTTTCGGCCCGGGGATCGTGTTGCGCCAGACCATGTGGCCCTTGATCGGGCAATCATGGGCGAGGTCGATCTCGGCATGCGGATCGTCGAGGTTCAGCAGGTCGATCGTGGCCCGCACCATGCGGTTGATCGGCTGGCGCACGGTGGTCAGCTGGTAGGGCGGGCGGGCGCCTTCGGGAATGTCGTCGAAACCGGCGACCATGACATCGTCGGGCACCTTCAGCCCGTATTCGATGCGCAGGGCATCCATCGCGCCCATGGCCATGATGTCGTTGATGCCAAAGATCGCGTCGGGCACCTTGGCCCCGTCGGCCATCATCGCCTTGACCGCCTCGGCCCCGCCTTCATAGCTGGACGACCCTTCGTAGGCCTTGATGTCCGACCGGGGAATGCCCGCATCGACCAGCCGGTCCATGAAGCCTGTCGCCCGGTCCTTGCTGGTTGTGCCCTTGGGATCGCCGGTGATCATCGCAAAGGTCCGCGCCCCGGCGGCCAGGAAGGCCTCGGCGATCTCGCGGCCGCCCTCGGGGTTGTCGCAGCGCACGCCAAAGGCCCCGGTGTTGGGGATGTAGCGGTTGAACAGCACCACCGGGATGCCCCGGTCGTGGCACATGCCCACCATCCGCGTCGACAGCTGGGCCGAGGTCAGGATCACCCCGTCGACCTGGTAGGGCAGCAGGCGCATGATCGCGTCATCGGTGCCCATGTCCTCGTTCAGCGTGAACACCAGGATGTGGCGGTTGCGGGCCTGCAGCTCGCGCCCGAAGGTTTCCAGCACATGGGTGTAGAACGGGTTGTTGAGATCGCCCAGGATGATCGCCACGATGTTCGACCGGTGGGTGGTCAGACTGCTGGCGATGGAATTGGGCACGTAGTTCAGCTTGCGCGCCGCATCCAGGACCTTTTCCCGGGTTTCGGCGGCAATGCTCGACCCCGGCTTGAAGGCGCGTGACACCGCCGATTGCGACACGCCGGCAAGGGCGGCCACATCGAAGGACGTCGTTCGGATGGAGCCTTCACGTATCTTGTTCTTCTTGGGCAACCGCCTGTTACCTCCAAGCTGCCAGTTCCGTTGGGTATCGAGGTTCCGCAACACTGGGTTGAATTTCAACTCATTTGCCGGAATCTGCCGTGCCGTTCAATGCGAGCGGCTATTTGATGGTCCAACCTCCGTCAACGGGAAGGACCGTACCTGTCACGAAACCGGACTCGTCGGACAGGAAGAACAGGGCTGCGCTGGCCGATTCCTCGGGCGTGCCGAAGCGGCGCAGGGCGTGGCGGTTGCGCGCGCCTTCGATGGCGTCGCGGGTCTTGCCCCGAAAGGCGCGGGTCATCATCGGGGTTTCGGTGGCCCCCGGGGCAATGGCATTGACCCGGATGCCCTCGTCGGCATGGTCCAGCGCCAGGCTGGAGCACAGGGAATTGATCGCGCCCTTGGACGCGGCATAGGCCGCGCAGCCCTCGGCCCCCGAGAGCGACAATTGCGACGAACACATCAGGATCGATCCCTGCCGGCGGCGCAGGGCCGGCAGGAAGGCCGCGATGCTGCGCACGGTGCCCAGCACGTTGACATCCAGCACCCGTTGCCAGCCGACCAGGTTCAGCGTGTCGATGCGCCCGCCCATCTCGATGCCGGCAAAGGTGGCCAGCCCGTCGATCCCCTCGGGCACCCGCCGGGCGGCCTCGGCCAGGCGGTCCTCGGAACAGACATCGACGCTGAGGCATTCGGCCCCGGGGGGCATGCCGTTGGCAAAGCAGATGTCCAGGGCCAGCACATGGGCGCCCTCGGCGCAGAGCTTCTGCGTGGTGGCATGGCCGATCCCGCTGCCCGCGCCGGTCACGACGATGGTCTTGCCGGCAAAACGGCCGGCGGCAGGGGCGTTCCGGGCGGCATCCGGGGCGAGGGCGTCCGGGCCGGGGGCGTCCGGGCCGGGGGCGTCCAGGGTGGCCGCCCCGTCGGAGGCGGCCGCGGGTTCGGGCGTTCCGGCGGTCAAAAGGGATGCTCCTGGAGCCAGTCGACATAGGGCGCCAGCCCCTCGGCAAAGCCGATCTGCGGGGTCCAGCCCAGCTCGTGCGCGGCGCGCGACAGGTCCATCGGGGCCTGCACGTCGGTGCCGGGCAGCAGCCCCGGCCCGACCTCGACCGACACGTCGGGCAGGCAGGCCTTCACCATGTCGACGACCTCGCGCACGGTGAAGGTCTCGGCACCGTTCACGTTGTAGGCCGACGAGGCCAGGCTTTCGGCTTCGACCGTGGCGATGATGGCCGACACCACGTCGCGCACATGGACGAATTGCAGCCGGTGATCACCGCCCTCGGGAATGGCATAGGGCTCGCCCCGGGCGCTGCGCACGCAAGGTTGCAGGATGGCATCGGTCGCCCGGCCCGGCCCATAAACCCAGCCCACGCGCAGCGCCGCGGCGCTCAGCCCGTATTCGCCGGCGTAACACTGGATCAGGTGATCGCCCGCCGCCTTGCTGGTGCCATAGGCATTGCTGGCGCACAGCGGCGTGTCCTCGCCGGCCATGGCCATGTCGGGCGTCGTGCCATAGGCCGAAACCGACGACAGCCCGACAAAGCGGCGCAGGCCGAAGGACCGGGCCAGCGACAGCAGGCCCAGCGTGCCCTTGATGTTGATGTCGAGCACCTCGGCCGGGTTGTCCTGCATCAGCATCGGCCCCGAGATCCCGCCGCAATGCACGACCGTGTCGCATTGGGCGACCAGCGGCGCATGGCGCAGGTTGTCGCGGATGTCGGCCGTCTCGAAGCGGCAGCCCGGGTCTTCGGCCGGGGCGGCGACATCGGTGGCAATCACCTCGTGGCCGCGTTCGATCAGGGCGGGCAGGAGGTAGCGGCCGATGAAGCCGGCCGCCCCGGTGACATAGATCTTCCTGGTGGTGATGGTCATCCCGCGGCCCTACCCGATATCGGTTTCTTCACGCCCGCGGGCGAATTGCGACACGGTCACGGCCAGGATCAGGGCGCCGCCGTTGAAGGCGCTGGTGACCCACAGCGGGATGCCCAGCATGGTCAGCCCGGTGATGCCGGTGGCCAGGAAATAGACCGAGACCACCGCGCCCCAGGGATTGAACCGGCCGGGGATGATGGCCGTCGCGCCAAGATAGGCCGCGGCAAAGGCCGGCAGCAGGAAGTTCAGGCCCGAGAAGGGATCCGCCGCGCCAAGCAGGCCGGCATAGATCACCCCGCCCAGGGCCGAGAGCAGCCCCGAGGCGACCAGGCAGCCGACGCGCACCCGGCCGACATCGATGCCCGACAGCCGGGCCACTTCGCGCCCGCGCCCGACGAACAGGATGCGCCGGCCCAACGGTGTGTATTCGAAGACCAGCCAGATCACGATGGCCACGAGGATGACGTAGTAGAAGGCATAGGAAATGCCGAACAGCCGTCCGCGGGCCACGATGTCGATCAGGTGCGGAGAGATGCCGCCGATGGTCGAGGAATTGGTCATCCACTGGACCAGCCCGGTGATCACCGAGGTGGTGCCCAGGGTGACGACCAGCGAGGGGATGCGCACGTAGACGATGAAGAACGCATTGACCAGCCCGACAACCGCCCCGCCGCACAGCGCGGCCAGCACGGCCAGCACGATGGGCACGTCGTTGACGGCGTTCAGCACGCCGATGGTCACGGCCGACAGGGTCAGCGTGGCGCCGACCGACAGGTCGTAATCGCCGGCCGTCAGCGGGATGACCAGCGCCAGGGCCAGCACCGCGCCCGGGGCCTGGGTGGCAAAGAGGATCGAGAAGTTGGTCCAGGTGAAGAAGATGCCCGGCAGCACCACCGCGAAGATCGCGATGACGATGATCCAGACGAAGACCAGGCCGAACCGTTCGACGAAATTCAGCACGTTGAACGGCTTACGGCTTTCGGCGTCACGCGACATCGAGAGTGGTGTGTCCATAGCAGGCCTCGGCAATATTGTCTTTCGAGATTTGGCTGCCCGTCAGTTCGTCGACGATGCGACCACGGGCAAAGATGAGTACGCGGGTGCACAGGTCGGCCAGCTGTTCGGCGTCCGAGCTGGCGACGATGACCGAAGCGCCGTTGGTGGCGGCCTCGCGGATCACGCCATAGACCTGCTGGCGGGTGCCCACGTCGACGCCCTGCGTCGGCTCGTCGAGCATCAGCAGGTCGGGGTCGCGGATCATCCACTTGGCCAGCAGCACCTTCTGGGCGTTGCCGCCCGACAGCTGACCCAGCCGCAGCGAGGGGTTGTTGGGCCGGACCTCGTATTCGGTCGACAGCGCCTCGGCCCGCCGGCGCATGGCCCCGCGGTTCAGGCCCAGCCGGCCCAGGAACCGGTCCATGTCGAGCAGCAGCATGTTCTCGGAAATGGTCAGCGAAGGCACGCCGCTGGCCTTGGGCCGGTCCGACGGCAGCAGGGCCATCTTGCGGGCCACGGCTTCCCTCGGCGTGATCGCGCCCAGATCATAGCTGCGCCCGTCCAGCTCCAGCTTGCCGGTGGCCGACTTGCGCGCGCCGAAGACGAGGTAGGGCACCTTTTCATAGCCCGAGCCCAGCAGCCCGGTCATGCCCAGGATCTCGCCCTCGGCCACTTCGAATTCGGGCACGCTGAGCCCCGGTTCGGAAATGCCGGTCACCCGGGCGCGGATCTTGCGCGTCGTGGTGGCCGGCGCATCGGTCACGCTGCGCGCCACGCGCCGGCCGATGATGCCCTCGACGAAATCGTCATGCCCGGCGTCGCGCGTCACCAGCGTGCCGCTGACCGCCCCGTCGCGCAGGATCGTCGCGCGGTCGGTGATCTCGCGCACTTCGTCGATGTCGTGGGAAATGAAGATCACGCTGTCGCCGTGGCCCACCACCTGGCGCACCAGCTGGAACAGCCGGTCGACGCCTTCCTTGGGCAGGAAGGGCGTGGGTTCGTCGAGGATCAGCAACCCGCGCCCGCCGGTCTCGGCATCGGCGCGGCGCAGGTCCTCGGACGCGCGCATGATGGCCAGCAGGGCCTGGTCGGTCTGGGACAGCGTGCCGGTGCGTGCCGACAGGTCGAAATGGATGCCGAACCGGTCAAAGGTCGCCCGCGCGGCGCGCCGTTCGGCCCGCCAGTCGATCACCGCCTTGCGCTCGGTGACCGAGGCCACGCGCATGTTTTCCAGCACGGTCAGGCTGGGCACCAGGCCCAGGTGCTGGTGCACGAAGGCCATCTGGAAGTCGCGGAAGGCGCCGGGGCGCATCGGCAGGGGCAGCGGCCGGCCAAAGACCGAAATCTCGCCGCCCGGGTCGGGCGGGTGGAAGCCGGCCAGCACCTTCACGAAGGTCGACTTGCCCGATCCGTTCTGGCCCAGAAGCCCGTGCACCTCGCCTGCCGCAACCTCGAAATCAATGCCCTTGAGGGCGCGGGCGCCCCCAAAGGTCTTTGCGATTCCAGAGACCTGCAGTGCGGGTACCGTGGTCGCATTGCTCATGGTGTTCTTGCCTGTTGTTGCCTGGTCTCGGGGAGCGTGACGATCAGTCCATCATCCAGGTTTCGTGGAAACCCTTGACGTATTCGTCGCCGTAACCCTTGTTCGGCTCGGCCGGCACGCCGGCGGTTTCGATGTTGGTTTCGTCGAACAGGTAATAGGGCACGCCGATGTCGTCGGGCATGTCCAGCCCGGCCAGGTTCCGCATGTAGCCGTCGATCGTCGACCGGGCGATCCAGTCGAGGCTCTCACCGATGTCCATCTCGACCTTGCCCTCGCGGATGAAGTCCAGGACGAAGGGCGTGCCGTTCGACGTGGCCACCTTGACGGTGCCGCTCTTGCCGGTCAGCTCGATGGCGGGCACGACGAACTGGCTCATGGAATCGTAGATCGGGATGACATAGTTCGCCGTGGGCTTCGAGATCAGCGCCGACTGGACCGACGGCTGGATCTTGGTGCCCCATTCGGTGATGCCCACGTTGATTTCCTGCAGGATCTCGCACTTGGGGCAATTCTCGGCCAGCGCGTCATGGATGCCCTGGACCAGCGGCGCCGTCGGCGGCACCTCGTCCGATTTCACCACGATGGCCCGGGCGTCGCCGCCGGTCTTGTAGATCATCCAGTTGCCCAGGATGTAGCCCTGGCCATAGAAGCTGACGGGCAGGTCACCGGCCAGCAGCTCGTTTGCGGGCTGCGACGGGTCGTAGAAATGCGAGGTGAAAACCTTGACGCCGGCTTCCTTGGCGGCCTGCAGCTGGGGTTCGACCACGGCCGGGTTCACGCCGGAAATCAGGTCGACGATGTCGAAATCGTTGGCGATGGCATATTCGATGCCCTGGACCCACTGGTTCGGCTGGCCCTGGTTTTCCCATTCGCGCACGTCCAGGCCGATTTCCTTGCCGACGGCGATCTCGCGCTGGATGATCCCCTTGAGGAACTGGTTGGCCGAGGTGTTCGGGATCGACAGCATCTTCTTGCCTTCGGCCACCTTGCGGATGTCGAAGGGCTCGCCGGCGGGTTCATAGACCGGCATGGCGCGGTGGCTCTCGATGATCTCGGTGGCGCGGGCCAGCCCCTCGGCGGCCTCGTCCGACAGCGCGGCGGTGGTGCCCGCCGAAACGGCCAGTGCGACGGCCGAAACCTGGCTGATGATCCGTGTGAGTTTCATGGTTTTCCCCTGTTGGTTGTCGGGGCGCTGGCCCCTCGTGCATGTTTCGCATGCGTATGCATTGAACGATCCCCGGGAAATCGGATCATGTCAACAGGCTTGTCCGGCGCAATGGTCCGGGAAACGACAGCGATTGCGCGGTTTCGCCCAAAGCGCGTGTGAAACATGGCGTAAACTGATGACTGCGTATGCTGAAACTGGTGGCAGTTTTGGCTCTCTGGCGCGGGAATTGCCCTCGGTGGGCGCCCCTTCTGACGGCACGTGTGCCTTGGATGACTGCGTATTCTGGTGATGCATATGCGGCCCCCACCCGGGGATTCGCACAGGATTCGCCCGTGAACATGCCCCTTTGGCCTGATCCGATGCTGCCTCTGCCCGGCACATGGCGTCAGGGGCATGCTCAGCCCATCATTCTGACTTCGCAGTCATGTGTTTCCACGAACAATCTGCCCAAGCTCTGGGCGATCCTGGCGATCCTGCTTATACTTGTCGACATAGACAGAGATTCTCGGCCATCCTTCCCCTGCGTCGATTGACAGGATTTTCCTCAGCCCGCTATGCATACGCTTGCAAGCACGCCGCTGCGCCGCCCGTCCGGGCAGGCCGACGGCGCAACAGCCCGCTGACGACCCGGCCCCCGGGCGCGCGTCCGGGCAGGAAAGGGAAACCGAACGTGATCATCGACCGTACGCAACCGGAGTTCGATCTGGAGACGAGTGTCATTGTCGTGGGGGCCGGCGCCGCCGGGCTGACCGCCGCATTGGCGGCCAGGGATGCGGGCGCCGATGTGCTGCTGCTGGAACGCGACCAGGTCGCCCGGGGCAGCACCTGCATGAGCCAGGGCTTTGTCTGTGCCGCCGGCACCTCGCTGCAGGCCGAGCGCGGCATCGAGGACGGCGCCGACCGGTTTTACGACGACATCATGGCCCGCACCCGCGGCCAGGCCGACCCAGTGCTGTCGCGGGCCGTGGCCGAGAATTCGGGCCGGGCGATCGACTGGCTCAAGGACACACACGGCATCCCCTTTGTCATGAACATCTCGTGGGCCGGGTTCTTTGGCCATTCGGTCAACCGCATGCATGGCGTGCCGTCCAAGCGGGGCGAAGAGCTGCACGGTGCGCTGATGCGGGCCGCCGAAGAGGCCGGGGTCGACGTGATCACCGGGGCCCATGTCGACATGCTGTTCGCCGATGCACAGGACCGGGTGACCGGCGTGCGGGTCCAGCGGCTGGACGGTTCGGTCGAGACGGTCGGCTGCGATGCGCTGGTGCTGGCCACCTGCGGCTTTGGCGCCAACGAGGAGATGGTCAAGGAATTCATCCCGTCCTTCGGCTCGGCCTCGTATTACCGCTATTTCGGCCACGAAGGGAACGAGGGCGAAGGCATCCGCTGGGGCCAGGAGCTGGGCGGGGCGCTTGGCAGCATGGATGCCTTCCAGGGCTATGGCGCGCTGGCCGGGGCCTATGGGATCATCGTCAATTATGACCTGGTGATGCGCGGCGGCATCACGGTGAACACGCTGGGCGAGCGGTTTTCGAACGAGAATCTCGATATCTCGGCCCAGTCGCTGAACGTGCTGCGCCAGCCCGACGGGATCGGCTGGATCATCTTCGACGACGCCCGGCGCGAGCTGGCGGTCGACCTGCCGGAATTCCAGGACCTGACGACGCTTGGCGCCTTCAAGACCGCCGCGACGGTCGCGGAGCTGGCCGAGGCGATCAAGGTGCCGGCCGACACGCTGGCCGAGACCCTGGCCGAAACCCGGCGGCTGGCCGCGGGCGAGGGCACATGCCCCTTCGGGCGCGATTTCACCCTGAACGCACCGCTGTCCGAGGGGCCGTTCCACGCGATCCAGACCACAGGGGCGCTGTTCCACACCCAGGGCGGGCTGAAGGTCGATGGCCGGGCGCAGGTGCTGCGCGGCGATGGCACGACCCTGCCCAACCTCTTTGCCAGCGGCGGGGCGGCCGAGAGCATCTCGGGCGGGCATTGCGACGGCTACCTGCCGGCGGCGGGCCTGTGCATGGCCGTGACCCTGGGCATGCTGGCCGGCGACGCCGCCGCGCGCCAGGCCGCGGCGTGAGGGGGCGGGCGATGCAGGATCACGGCGGAAAGACCGTCCTTGTCACCGGCGGGGCCAGCGGCATCGGGCTGGGCATTGTCCAGCGCTTCCTCGACGAAGGCGCCAATGTCGCCGTGCTGGACCTGCAACCGGCCTTTGCCGAGCGCCACGGCGACCGGCTGCTGGCGATGACCGGCGATGCGGCGGACGAAGGCGTGGTGACCGGGGCCGTGGCCGAGACGGTCGAGCGGTTCGGCCGGCTGGACGTCATGGTCTGCAATGCCGGGGTCATCGCGATCAACCCGGTCATCGACATGGATTTTGCCGAATGGAAGCGGGTGACCGAGCTCAACCTGCACAGCGTCTTCCTGGGCGCCCGGGCGGCAGCGCGCCAGATGATCGCCCAGGGCGCGGGCGGGGTGATCGTCAACGCGGCCTCGGGCGCGGCCCGGCGCGGGGCGGCCAACCTGGCCCATTACTGCGCGTCCAAGGCGGCCATCGTGTCGCTGACCCAATCGCTGTCGATCGAGCTGGCGCCCCATGGCATCCGGGTCAACAGCTATACGCCGGGCCATATCGAAACGCCCTTCTGGGACGATATCGCCGCCGGTTTCGCCCGGGTGACGGGCCAGAGCCCGGAAGAGGTGATCGACGGCTTCCGCGCCAGCGTGCCGGCCGGGCGGTTCGGCACGCCGGCCGACGTGGCCGCGGCGGTGTCCTGGCTGGTGTCCGACGACGCGGCCTATGTCAGCGGCCAGGCCATCGCCATGAACGGCGCCGAGATGCCGTTCTGACGGGGGCCGGGATGGACACGTTCGATTTCATCATCATCGGCGCCGGGTCGGCCGGCTGCGTGCTGGCCAACCGCCTGTCCGAAGACAGTCGCAACCGGGTCCTGCTGATCGAGGCCGGCGGGTCGGATCGCAACCCGGTCTTCACCATCCCGCTGATGGCCGGCGCCGCCTATTTCTGGAAGCCCAGCAACTGGCATTACGAAACCACGCCCCAGGCCCACATGGACAACCGTGCGGTCAAGTGGCCGCGGGGCAAGGTGCTGGGCGGGTGCTCGACGATCAACGGCATGATGTACATGCGCGGCACGCGGGCCGATTACGACCATTGGCGCCAGATGGACCTGCCCGGCTGGGGCTATGACGACGTGCTGCCGTATTTCCGCCGGGCCGAGAGCAACCCGGAACGGGCCGGTGATCCGTTCCACGGGCAGGACGGGCCGCTGCATGTCGAACGGGCCCGGGCCGACAACCCGCTCTACCATGCCTTCCTGGCCGCCGGCGCGGCCGAGGGCATGCCGGCCAATGACGATTTCAACGGGGCCCGCCAGGAAGGGCTGGGCGTCTATGATTTCAACGTGCGGAACGGCCGGCGGGTCAGCGCCGCCACGGCCTATCTCGACCCGGTCAAGGGCCGGCCCAACCTCGACATCCGCACCCATACCCATGTCACCGCGATCCGCATGGAAGAGGGCCGCGCCGTGGGGCTGGACCTGGTGCGCCGCGGGGTGGCCGAACGGGTCGCTGCCCGGCGCGAGATCATCCTCAGCGCCGGGGCGATCAATTCGCCCAAGCTGCTGCAAGTGTCGGGCATCGGCGATGCGGGCCGGCTGAAGTCGCTGGGGATCGCGCCGCGGGTGGATCTGCCCGAGGTCGGGCGCAACCTGCAGGATCACCTGGGGGTCTACCTGAAATACGCGGCCAGCCAGAAGATCACGCTGTTCTCGCTGTTCCGGCCCGACCGGTTCCTGTCGGCCATGGCCCGGGCCTGGCTGTTCGGCACCGGCCCGGCCACGGCCGTGCCGCTTGAGGCCGGCGGCTTTCTCAGGACCCGGCCCGAGTTGGAAGAGCCCGACATCCACATGACCTTTGTGCCGGGGCTGAACCTGGAGACCACCCGGGCGGGGCAGGGCGGGCATGGCTACCTGGTCAGTTTCTACCAGCTGCGCCCCGACAGCCGGGGCGAGGTGCATGTGACCAGCGCCGATCCCATGGCCAAGCCGCTGATGGATCCGGCCTATCTGAAGGAAGAGAGCGACCGGCGGGTGATGCGCGACGGGGTGCGGCTGGCCCATCGGATCGGGGCCAACCCGGCCCTGGCGCCCTATTGTGCCCGGGCGCTGTCGCCGGTGGCGGCTGATCTGCGCGACGATGCAGCGATCGACGCCTGGGTCCGGCAATCGGGCAACACGACATTCCACCCCACCGGCACCTGCCGCATGGGGGCCGATGACGGCGCGGTGGTCGATGCCCAGCTGCGCCTGCGCGGGGTCGAAGGGCTGCGCGTGGTGGATGCTTCGGTCATGCCGATGATCGTCAGCGGCAATACCTCGGCGCCGACGATGATGATCGCAGAAAAGGCTGCCGACATGATCCTGGGCCGGGTGGCGCCGGCCGCCTGAGGTCCGCGCCGTTTCCTGGGTTTGGGCCGTCCGCACGGGGTGCGTTCCGTGTCCGGGGCCGGGGGCGTGTCTGGGGCCGGGGGGCGTGCCTGGGGTCTGTGCCGCTTGGGGCCGTACCGTGCCCAAAGCCGGTCAGACCCTCGGGTGCCCCCCGCCGCGCCGACAGCGACCCTAACGGGCCGCGGCCAGCACCATTTCCGCGCCCTTCGCGCCGATGGCCATCGAGATCGCGTTGAGGTTGCCCGACGGGATCTGGGGGATGATCGAACTGTCGATCACCCGCAGCCCGTCGATGCCCCGCACCCGCAGCTCGGGGTCGACCACGGCCATGTCGTCGACGCCCATCTTGCAGGTCCCGCAGGCATGGTAGACGTGGTTGGACGTCTCGCGGATATACCGTTCCAGCGCCGCATCGGTGACCTGGTCCGCACCGGGGGCAAACTCGCCCAGCACATGGGGCGCAAAGGCCCGCGTGCCCAGGGCGCGCCGGGCGATGCGCAGGCCTTCGGACAGGATGCGCACATCCTCGGGATCGCCCAGCATGTTCATCTGGATCACCGGCGGCGCCATCGGATCGCCCGAGCGCAGCTTCAGCCAGCCCCGGCTGCGGCTGCGATTCACGTTGGGCTGCAGCGTGACCGCCGGCCGGTCGAGCATCTGGATGCCCTCGGCGCTGACGTTGAAGGCAAAGGCGCCGAAGTGGAACTGGATGTCGGGATATTCCAGGTCGGGATGCGATCGGACAAAGGCCACGGCCGATTGCAGGTAGCTCGCCGGGCCCGACATCGTGGTGGCAAAGCGCAGCCCGTGCTTGATCCGGCCCAGCAGGTTGTCATCCATGTTCGTCGTGCGCCGGTTGACCAGTGCCTTGAGATGGACGGCCGCGTGGTCCTGCAGGTTGCGCCCGACGCCGGGCAGGTCGTGCAGCACGTCGATGCCATGGCCGGCCAGGTCCTCGCCCGGGCCGATCCCCGACAGCATCAGCAGCTTGGGCGAATTGATCGTGCTGGCCGACACGATGACCTCGCCGGCCGCGTGGGCCTCGCGCAGCGTGCCGTCGACCCGATAGCGCACGCCCACGGCCCGGCGGCCCTGCATCAGCAGGCGTTCGGCGATGGCCCCGGTCTCGACCTTGAGATTGCCCCGTTTCATCGCCGGCCGCAGGAAGCCGCGCGCCGCCGAGACCCGCCAGCCCAGGTGCTGGTTGGCATGGGCGATCGACGCGCCCTCGGACGGCTCGCCGTTGTAGCCCGGGTTCTTGCCGTAGCCCAGTTCGGCCATCGCCTCGACAAAGACATGTGACAACCGGGGCGCCCCGCGCAGCTGGCCGATCGGGACCGGCCCGCCGGTGCCATAGACATCGGTGCTGCCGTCGCGGTTGGTCTCGATGCTGCGGAAATGGCCGAGCATCGTGTCGTAATCCCAGCCGGTGTTGCCCATCTGGGCCCAGCCGTCGTAATCGCCACGGTTGCCGCGGACGTAGATGATGCCGTTGATCGAGCTCGATCCGCCCAGCACCTTGCCCCGCGACACCATGTCGACCCGGTCGCCCCGCGACGGGTCGGGTTCCGACAGGAACATCCAGTCGGAGCGGGGATTGCCGATGCAGGCCGGGCAGAGCGAGGCCACCTTGTAGCGCAGGTGGCGGTCCGACCCGCCGGCTTCCAGCAGCAGGACCTTGTGGCGGCCCGAGGCGGTCAGGCGTTCGGCCAGAACCGCGCCGGCCGAGCCGGAGCCGATGATGATGTAATCCCAGGTCATCCAGGTGTTCCTTGATTGAAGAGCGGCGCGCGCGGGCGGCGCCGGCCGTGATGGGGGGCGGCCGGGGCCTTACAGGTCGAGCGATTCGGCGGCTCGCCAGCAGCGCAGCTCGCGCCCGGCGGGATCGCGGGTCAGGGCCTGGGGTTCGGCCTTGCAGCGGTCCTGTCGATAGGAACAGCGCCCATAAAGAAAGCACCCCTTGGGCAGGTCGATCGGGCTGGGGATTTCCCCGGCCAGGCTGTCCTCGTTCGGCCGGTCGACCCGGCGGTTGTGCGGATCGGGCGCCAGGTGCGAGGCGATCAGCGCGCGGGTATAGGGGTGGCGGGGGGCGTCGAACAGGTCGCGCGTGGCCCCGATCTCGACGATCTGGCCCAGGTACATGACGGCCACCCGGTCGCAGACTTGGCTGACCGTGGTCAGGTCGTGCGAGATGAACAGGAACGACAGGCCCAGTTCCGATTGCAGCCGGCGCAGCAGGGCGATCAGGCTGTCGCGCGACGACGGTGCCAGCACGGATGTCGGCTCGTCCAGGATGACGAATTCGGGATTGGTGGCCAGCGACCGGGCGATGTTGACCCGTTGCAGCGCCCCCGCGCCCAGGTCGCCGGGCCGCATGCCCAGCATCGCCGGATCCAGCTCGACCAGGTCCATCAGCTCGCGCACCCGCGCGGCCCGGGCGCTGCGCGACAGGCTGGCATGCACCTTGAGCGGCTCCATCAGGATCTTTTCGACGGTCCAGCGCCCGTCGACGCTGTCATAGGGATCCTGCAGCACGATCTGCATCTTCGCCCGCGCGGCCTTCAGCTCGGCCCCGCCGGTCAGCTGCACGTCATGGCCCTTGAAGAACACCCGGCCTTCACTGGCCTCCAGCAGGC
The DNA here is from genome assembly GCF_050389775.1 of Marinibacterium sp. SX1. NCBI lineage: Bacteria > Pseudomonadati > Pseudomonadota > Alphaproteobacteria > Rhodobacterales > Paracoccaceae > Marinibacterium > Marinibacterium sp. SX1. The sequence continues at coordinate 51,168 of NZ_CP177145.1, forward strand.
GGATGATCAGCCGCCCGACCGTCGACTTGCCCGATCCGCTTTCCCCGACCAGGCCGATGGCCTCGCCCGGGCGGATGGCGAAATCGACGCCGTTGACCGCGTTGACCTTCTTGTCGCTGCCGGCGATCGGAAAGGCCTTGGTCAGGGCGGTCACGTCGATCAGCGGCGGCACCGGCGCGCCGGTGTCGTCCTGCACCGGGGTCGGGGCCGGTGGTGGCGGCGGCGCGGGATGGGCCGCGCCCCTGCGCGAGAAATAGGCAACCGTGTCGTCCTGGTCGACGATCCGCCCGTCTTCCAGCACGATGACCCGGTCGCAGTAATTGGCGATGATCCCGTCTTCCTGGGTCACCAGCAGCACCGACGAGCCGGTCGTGCGCACGGTGTTCCACAGCTGGTCGAGGAATTGCGCCTGGATCGTCACGTCCAGGCCGCTGGTCGGTTCGTCGGCGATCAGCAGGCTGGGCATCGAGCTGAGCGCCATGGCGATCAGCACTCGTTGGGCCATGCCGCCGGACAATTCATGGGCAAAGCTTTCCAGCCGGCGTTCGGGATCGTTGATGCCCACCAGTTCCAGCATCTCGATGGCCCGGGCCCGTGCCGCATCGGCCGACCCGTCGTTATGCGCCCGCCAGGCATTGCCGATCTGCGCCCCGACCTTGAGCATCGGGTGCAGCGCCGCCCGCGGGTTCTGCACGATCAGCCCGATATCCTTGCCCCGGGTCCGGCGCAGCTCGGCCTGGGGCATGGTCAGCAGGTCGCGCCCGCCCACATGCACCGTGCCGCTGTCGATCCGCCCGTTGGGCTTGGTCAGGCCCAGCATGGCATAGGCCGCTGTCGACTTGCCGCTGCCGCTTTCGCCCAGAAGGCCCACGATCTCGCCCTTGCGGACGTCGAGCGACAGCCCGTCGATGGCGCGTTTGGCCCCGAAGGACACGCTGAGATTGCGCACGGAAAGCAGGTCGTCCTGCAAGGCGGATTGCGGGGCGGATGCGGTGGCGAGAGCTGTCATGTCAATTACCCGTCTGTCCCCGAAACCGGCACCGGCCGCGAGGGTGAAAACGTAGTCATCAAATGCACGAGCCGGTATTCCATCAAGAGGGAAAATGGACTTCGCGCAAAAAATGCCATTTTTTCTCATGTTTGGCTGATTATTCGGCAAGAATATAAAAGTTGAGTCTTCCATTAATTTCTTGACAGGTGAATGAATTGACCCAAGCATTGCAAGCGTATGCAAGACATACCCGACAAGGAGGTATAAAAATGACTGCATCGTTTCTCTCCCGACGATTGAGACAGACAGCGGCCCGCACCGGTCTTGCCGCGGCATTGGCCGCGGGGTCTGTCCTGGGGGCGGCCACGCCGTCCGTGGCGCAGGGCGGCGACACGCTGCTGTTCCTGGCCGAGGACGTGCCCTCGGGCCTGGACATCGACGGCCCGTCCATCGCGATCCCGACGACCCAGCTGGGCATGGTGCAGCTGCTGGAACCGCTGATCGCCTATGAATATTTCGACGAGCCCAACGAGGATGGCGTGCTGATGCCGGACTTCACCAAGCCCGTCGGCCGGCTGCTGGAAAGCTGGGATTACGACCCCGAAACGCTGGTTTGGACCCTGCACCTGCGCAAGGGCGTGACAAGCTGCGCGGGCAATGAATTCACCGCCGACGACATGATGTACACCTATGCCCGCGCCCTGAACGTGGGCAGCGCGGTGCCCAATGCCTGGTTCCTGCTCAACATGTCGGGGGTCAAGGGCTTTACCCAGGATGTCTTCAGCCCCGACGAGGCCGTGGCCAAGGAGGCCCGCGTGCTGGGCGACGGCATCCGCAAGATCGACGATTACACGGTCGAGGTCGAACAGGTCGAAGCCAACCCGCTGTTCCTGGTCAACATCGCGGTGACGATCTCGCAGGGGGTGCTCGATTCGGCGGTGATGAAGGAACATGCCACCGACGACGACCCCTGGGCCTATGAATATGCCAACAACGTCAACCTTCCGTCCTTCGGGCCCTATTGCCTGGACAGCTGGACCAAGAACGACGAGATCCGGTTCAAGGCCAACCCGAATTACTATCGCGGTGTGGCGCCGATCGAGACGGCGATCATCAAGAAGGTGCCCCAGGGCGGCAACCGCATCTCGATCCTGCGCAGCGGCCAGGCCCAGCTGATCCAGGGCATGACCCCGAACCAGTACGACAGCCTGCGCAAGATGCCGGGCATCAAGGTCTCGGGCGTGACCGGCAACGAAGGCCTGTTCGCGGTGATGAACTACGACACCCCGCCCTTCGACAACATCAAGCTGCGCCAGGCGATTGCCTATGCCATGCCCTACGAGCGCATCATCAACGTGGGCTACAGCGGCCAGGCCACGCAATGGAAGGCGCCGATCCCCGAGACCTATCCGGGCTACAATCCCTACGAGCCGGGCTATGCGCATGACCCTGAAAAGGCGAAGGAATTGCTGGCCGAGGCGGGGTATCCCGGTGGCGAGGGCCTGGAGGAATTCGCCGAACAGTTCAAGCTGACCTACGTGGCCGAAAAGGAAACCACGCTGGGCCCGGTGGTGAACCAGATCCGTTCGGCGCTGACCGAGATCGGCATCCCGGTGACGCTGGATCCGATCCCGCAGACCCAGTACGGCGACCGCCAGATCGTCAAGAAGGACCTGGCCTTCGGCCTGAACGACCAGGAAAAGCCCATCGGGGTCGATCCGGGCTATGCCATGCAGCTGTTCTTTGTGTCGGCCGAGGCCGGCGGGCTGAACAACATGATGAACTACAAGAATGCCGAGCTGGACGAGCAATGGGCCGTGGCCCGTGTCGAAGGTGACATGGCCAAGCGCGAGCAGATCCTGAACGACATGCAGACCACGCTGATGGAAGACGTGGCCTGGCTGCCGCTGGTGACGTTCAAGACGCAATGGGCACATTCCGACAAGCTGGGCGGGCTCAGCTGGAACCCGTCGAACTCGCTGCTTCTGTACGACCTGCATTACTGACGACCCGGGCGGACCCGCGATTGCGGGTCCGCCCCCTCTCCCGGAGATACTCATGATCCGAAGATTCGTGGCAAAGCGGCTGCTGACCGGCGCGCTTCAGATGCTGGGGCTGACCCTGGCCGTCTTCTTCCTGGTCCGGCTGCTGCCGGCCGATCCCGTCTCGCGGCTGGTCGGGCTGAACGCCTCGCCCGAGGCCTACAAGCAGGCACAGCGCAGCCTGGGGCTGGACAAGCCGGTGATGGTGCAGCTGATGGATTACCTGGGCATCGGCTCGGAAACCGGGCTGTTGCAGGGCGATTTCGACGTGTCCTGGGTGACCAGCGCGCCGGTCCTGGCCGAAATCGGGGCCTCGTTGCCGATTACGCTGGAACTGCTGACCTACAGCTTTGCCGTGACGCTGCTGTTTGCCGTGCCCGTGGGCGTGGCCAGTGCGGCCAACCCGGGCAAGGCGGTCGACAAGTTCGTCTTTTTCTATGGCCTCTTCGGAGGCTCGCAGCCGGAATTCTGGTGGGGCCTGCTGTTCGTGCTGATCTTCTTCGCCAATCTCGGCGTGGCCCCGGCGCCCCTGGGCATGATCAGCCCGCTGTTGTCGGCGCCGCCGAAGGTCACCGGGTTCTATACGCTCGATGCCCTGATCGCCGGTGATTTCCGGGCCTTTCTCGACATCCTGCAGCACCTGATGCTGCCGGTGCTGACCATGGTCTTCGTCCTGTCGGGCCCGGTGATCAAGATGGTCCGCCAGAGCATGCTGCGCGCCCAGGCATCGGACTACGTGCTTTATGCCAATGCCGCCGGGCTGGGGCGCAAGACCGTCACGCGCTATGCCATGCGCGCGGCCATCGCGCCGACGATCACGCTGGTCGGCATTCTCTACGGGGTCATGCTGGGCGGTGCCGTGCTGGTCGAAAGCGTCTTTTCGCTGGGCGGGATCGGCCAATATGCCGTCCGTTCGGTGCTGGCCTTCGACTACCCGTCGATCCAGGGCATCGTCCTGGTGATCACGGCGATCTCGCTGCTGATCTACCTCCTGCTCGACATCCTTTACGCCATCATCGACCCGAGGGTTGTCTATACATGAGCTTGTCCGCCACCGATCCCGCCACCACCCCCGTCGCGCGTGCGCGACGGGTCTCGCCGCTGCTGGTCTTTGCCATCATCTTCGCTGGGGGCTCGCTGTTCCTGGCCGTGTTCGGCGAACATGTCGTGCCCTATGATCCGGTCGACAGCGCGTTCATCCCCAACATGCCCCCGCCGCCCCTGCGCGACTGGCCGGGCCTGCTGTGGGTGGCCATCACCGGCACCGCGCCCGAGCCGATCCACTGGTTCGGCACCGACAGCTCGGGCTTCGATGTCTTTTCCCGCGTGCTCTGCGCCCCGCGCATCGACCTGACCATCGCCCTGGCCGCCAATTTCCTGGCCATGCTGATCGGCATCCCCTTCGGCCTGGTCGCCGGCTATTTCACCAACCCCGCGACCGAGTTCATGATGCGCGTCTCCGACGTGATCCAGTCGTTCCCGGTGTTCATCTCGGCGATGATCCTCGTGGCCCTGGGCGGGCAATCGGCGATCAATGTCATCATGGCCCTGTCGCTGCTCTATGCGCCGATCTACGTGCGCCTGACCCGGTCCGAGGCCATGGCCCAGAAAAGCCGCGGCATGGTCGAGGCCTCGCGGGCGATCGGCCAGAGCGAGATCAAGATCGCGCTGCAGCATGTCCTGCCCAATTCGATCGGCCCGTCGCTGGTGCAAAGCTCGGTGACCATCGGTTTTGCCATCCTGCTGACCGCCGGGCTGTCCTTTGTCGGTGCCGGCGTGCGCCCGCCGGACCCGGAATGGGGGCTGATGATCTCGACCGGGGCCAATGACATCGTGCTGGGCCAGTGGTGGACGTCGGTCTTCCCGGGCATCGCGATCTCGCTGACCGTCTTTGCCTTTGCCGTCATCGGCGATGCCCTGCAGCGGCGCTATGACCGCTGATCGCCCGTTTCCCGAATTCCCAAGATCCACCAGACCCACAGGACAGACCAGATGAGAATTATCGTGCTCTTCAACCTTCGCCCCGGCGTCAGCGCCGAGGATTACGAGGCCTGGGCCCGCACCACCGACATCCCGGTGGTCAACGACCTGCCGTCAATCGCCTCCTTCACCGTGCACAAGGCCACCGGCGTGATGGGATCGGACGCAACCCCGCCCTATCAATATGTCGAAGTGGTGGATGTGGCCGACATGGACGGCTTTGGCCGTGACGTGTCGACCGAGGCGATGACCCGGATCGCGGCCGAGTTCCAGGCCCTGGCCGACAACCCGACCTTCGTGACCACGACCGACCTGTGACAGGTCGCCGGCGCGGGGACGAACCCCGCGCCGGCAGATGTCATTCGGCCAGGCCCGGCAGCCAGAGGAACACGGCCGGGAACAGCAGGACCAGCAACGCCACGGCGAACTGGATCAGCACCAGGGGCGTGACATCGCGGATGATCTCGCCGACCTTCAGCCCCGACACGCCCGAGGCCACGAAGAGCAGCGTGCCGACCGGCGGGGTCAGCATGCCGACGATCAGCGTCAGGATGAAGACCAGCGCGAAATGCAGCGGCTCGATACCGTAGCTGGCGGCGATGGGCGCAAAGATCGGCACCAGCATCACGTAGGCCGCCGTCGATTCCATGAACATGCCGATCAGGATCAGCGTGCCGAAGATCAGCAGCAGGAAGGTCTGGGGATCGTCGGTCAGCGACTGGATCAGCGCGCTGAGCTGGCGGGGCAGCATGTCGATCGAAAAGACAAAGGTCACTGTGGCCGCCGCGGCGATGATGATCGTCACGATACCCGTGGTGATGCCCGCGTTCAGCAGGGCTTCGGGAAAGTCCCTGAGCTTGAGCTCGCGGGTGTAGAACAGCCCGATCAGGCTGGCCATGACCACGGCGATGGCGCCGCCTTCGGTGGCCGTGAACACCCCGCCGATGATGCCCCCGATGACCACGACGGGCACCGCCAGGACGGGCAGGGCGCGCAGCCCCTCGCGCCGGACATTGGCCAGCCGCACCGGCTCGCCGGTCAGCGGATAGCCCCGCCAATAGCAGGCCAGCGCGACATAGACGGCCATGCCCCCGGCGATCAGCAGGGCCGGCAGGACGCCGCCCAGGAACAGCTGGGGGATCGACACGCCGGGCCCGGCAATCGAGGCATAGACGATCATCGCCGTGCTGGGCGGCAGGATCGGCCCGAGGTTGCCGCAGGCCGCGATCAGCGCCGCGCCAAAGGGCCGGCTGTAGCGTTCGCTGAGCGGTTTCATCAGCGCCGACCCCAGCGCCGCCGCATCGGCCACGGCCGTGCCCGACACCGAGGCCAGGCCGAGGCCCGAGGCAATGGTCACATGCCCCAGCCCGCCATGGACCCGGCCGACCAGCGTGTTGGCCGCGCGGATCGCCAGGTTGACCATGCCCGCGCGCACCATCAGCTCGCCGGCGAGCATGAAGAACGGAATGGCCAGCAGCGGGAAGGAATTGATGGCGAACATCATCTTGGAGGCCAGGATCTCGATCGGCAGGCCGGCCATCAGGAACCCGGCGAGCCCGGCGATGCCGAAGGAAAAGGCCAGCGGGATGCCCAGCAGGCAGGCGGCGAAGAAGAGGATGGCAATGATCAGGCTCATGAGGCGACCTCGTCGAAATCCACCTTGCGCTCGGTGCGCACGCCGCGCCGGAACTCGGCGGCCAGGTGCAGCAGGGCATGGGCCGCGCCCAGGGCCACGGGCACAAAGAACCACGACACCGACAGGGGCATGCTCAGCATCATCTCGTCCGCGCGCTGGCGGATGCAGACCACGGCGCTGACCAGCAGCACGGCCATGAACACGGCCACGACGACCAGGCAGGCCCGATAGACCAGCCGGCGGGCGGTGGGGCCCAGTTTCTGTTCCAGCCCGGTGATGGCCACGTGCATGCCCCGGCCGATGGCCAGGGGCATGACAAGGAAGGTCGTCCAGATGAACATCAGCCGCGACAGCTCGTTCACGACCATGATCGACCGGTGAAACCCGTAGCGCGCGACCACGTCCGCGGCGACCGACAGCACGATGGCCGCGACGCACAGGGTGATCACCAGCTGAAAGGCCCGGTCGATCGCTTGGATGGCAAGGGTCATCGCTTACTGCGCGGCCTTCACCGCGGCGACAAAGGCATCGACCCGATCCTGGCCCAGCGTCTCGCCGATCAGGCCGTAGACCGGCTGGGTGGCCTGCTGGAAGGCCGCGCGCTGGTCGTCGGTCAGCTCGGTGATCGACATGCCCGCCGCGCGCAGGGCTTCGAGGTTCTCGGTGTCTTCGCTCGCGGCCAGCCGGCGCTGTTCCAGCGTGGCCAGGCGCCCGGCCTCGCGGATGGCGGCCTGGTCCTCGGGCGACTGCCGGTCCATCATGCGCTTGCTCACCGCAAAGACCAGGATGTCGAAGAAATGGCCACTGTCGGTCAGGTATTGCTGGTTGGCGTCATAAAGCTGAAAGGTGTTGATCACCGAATAGGGGTTTTCCTGGCCGTCGATCACGCCCTGGCGCAGGGCGGCAAAGGTCTCGGACCAGTCGATGGCGATCGGGCTGACGCCCAGTTCCTCGAAGGTCGCGATATGCACCGGGTTCTTCTGCAGCCGGATCTTGAGGCCGGCCAGGTCCTCGGGCGTTTCGATCGGGCGCACGGAATTGGTCAGGTTGCGAAAGCCCAGCTCCATGAAGCCCAGCACTTCGAGCCCCTTGTCGAGGAACTGCGCCTTGAGGTCGTCGCCGAAGGGCCCGTCGAGCACGGCAAAGGCCTGTTCGCGGCTGCCGAAGACGAAGGGCAGGTTGGTAACGCCCAGGTCGGGCACCTGCGTGTTGAAGAAGGCCGACGAGACATAGACCCCGAAGTTGATGCCGCTCTGGGCCTGGTTGATCATCTCGGTGGCCTGGCCCAGCTCGCTGTTGGCAAAGATCTCGACGGTGTGGTCGGTATTGGCCTCGACCTCGTCCTTGAACACGGTGGCCAGCGCCCGCGAGCTGGAATGGGGATCGCCAAAGCCCGAGGCCAGGCGCAGTTCGGCCGCACGGGCCCCGGGGGCGGCAGCGCCCAGCAGGGCGACAACAGCCGCCAGTTTTCCAAAGGTGGTCCAGACGCGCATGGGAATCTCCTGTTGCGGCGGTTTTGGTGGTGGCATCGGCGGGCGGGCACGGCGGCCCGTGGCCGATGCGGGGCCCGGCCCGGCGATGGCGGGCAGGGCGGGAAAGCGGCGGTTGACCGGGGTTTGACCGGGGGAAGGGTGAGGCGCGCGCGATGTCCCTGGGGCGCGCGCCTCGCGCAGGGGGAACGCCGACCGCCTGCGCAGGGTGTGGGTGGCCGTCAGCGACCCGGAGCGACCAGCATCCGGGCAATGACCGACACGTCGTCCAGCGTTTCGATCCGGTCGACCGTCTCGATCAGCGCCTCGCCGGTCTCGACGGCCATGCCCCCGGCCCGGGCCCAGCAGCGCCGGAACTTGGCCAGGTTCTCGTCGCGGGTCAGCGGGTTGGTGTAATGGCCATAGACCGAGGCGACCTCGACCTCGTGCACCGCCCCGGATTTCAGCTCGACCCGGATGGTCTGGGGGGCCATGGCGCTGTGGCTGGGGTTGTCGTTCTGGATGACCGTCACATTGCGCGCGATCTCGTGGGTCAGCGGGTGCTGCAGCATCTCGGCGCCGAGGAATTGCTCGACGTCGACCTCGCCGTGGACCAGGTAGGTGCCGGCGACAAAGCCCAGGCACAGCTTGGCATAATTGGGTGCGGGATCGGGGATGATCGGCCGGCCGACCAGCCGCTTGACCAGCTGCGGCACGGTGCAGGTGATCGCCGCGACATCCTCGGCGCCAAAGCCATGCTGGCGCTGCAGCCGCATCAGCCCGTCGACCACGCCATGGGTCAGCCGTCCCGAGGGGAAGGGCTTGTGCGACATGCGCTCGATCTGGAAGGCCTCGCGCAGTTCGGCCAGCCCGTGGTCGATGTCCAGCCCGCCGCGTTCGAACAGGGTGAAGAACCCGTATTGCCCGGTCAGGATGTCGGCCGGGCCGAGGATGCCATGGGCCGCGAAATCGCAGGATGCCACGGCGGCCCGCGCGTTGAACCCGACCTGCATGCCCAGCAGGGGCGAGCCTTCGACATGGGGTTGCAGCGTGCCGCAGGCCTGGCCGTACTGGTTGCCCATGGTGCGGATCAGCGTGTCGGCATCAAAGCCTTCCAGCCGGGCCAGCGCGGCGGCCGCGCCCATGCCCCCGGCCGTGGCCGGGCGGAAGAAGCTGATCGGGCCGACGGCCGACTTGCCGATGAACAGCGAGATGTCGACGCCCAGCACCACGGCAGCCAGGAAATCGCGGCCGCTGACCGGGTTGCCCCGGGCGGCGCGGCGCTCGGCATAGGCCATGACCGCCGACAGGATCGTGGCGAAGGGGTGCAGCACCGCTTCCTCGCTGACGCAATCGTATTCAAGGCTGTGGATCTGGTAGCCGTTGACAAAGGCCGCGGCCGCCGCCGGCAGGCGCTGGCCGCTGACCCAGACCGTGGCCTCGTCGCCCTGGCCCCAGGAGGCGGCCACCTCGATCAGGCTGTCGAGCTTGTAGCCGTTGCAACCGGCCACGCCGACGCCGAACGTGTCGAGCAGAAAGGTCTTGGCCTTCTCGACGGACAGGGCGGGCAGGTCGTCGAACCCGGTGCCGGTGACCCGTTCGGCCAGCCAGGGAAGGGGGTTGTCTGCTTGGATCGTGGTGCTTTCGGTCAAGGCTGGTGCCGTCCTTTCGTCCCGCCGGCCCCGGCCGGCGGGTGCCGTTCCTGTGCGGCGGGTCCGGGCCGGCTTGGGCCGGTCCCACCGCTTGCATTCGTATGCAAGACATTAGCGCGGCAAGGGGCCGCACCTGTCAATAGTCAACCTGTGTCATTCGGCACATTTCTCATGCAGGGATCAGCGACTGCCCGCAAAAAGGCACCCGCCCGGTTACTGCCGGGCGGGTGCGCAATTGTCGTGCATCCGTATGCGTGGTGGGGCGGGCCGGCCGCCCCTGCGGATCAGTCGGCGGTCCAGCCGCCATCCAGCATCAGCGCGCTGCCGGTCATCAGCCCCGAGGCATCCGAGGCCAGGTAGATCGCCGCGCCGGTGATGTCGGAGACCTGGCCGATCCGGCCCAGCTTGATCTTGGCCAGCACCATGTCGGTAAAGGCCTTGTCCTCGAAGAACGGCTTGGTCAGGGGCGTTTCGATGAAGGTCGGGCAGATCGTGTTCACCCGGATGCGCTGCGGTCCCAGCTCGACGGCCAGGGCCTTGGTAAAGCCTTCCAGCGCCCATTTCGACGCGCAATAGAGCGTGCGGCTGGCCGCGCCGACATGGCCCATCTGCGACGACATATTGATCACCGAACCCGGCCGGCCCGCGTCCAGCATGCGCCCCGTGACGGCCTTGGCCGCAAAGATCGCGGCCTTGACGTTCAGGTCGATGACCGCGTCGTAATCCTCTTCGCTGACTTCGGTCAGGGGCTTGGGCCGGTTGGTGCCCGCGTTGTTGACAAAGACGTCATAGGCCGGCCGCGCGGCGATGGCCGCGGCAAAGCCCGCGATGTCGGTGACATCGCAGACCAGCACCTCGGCCTGGTGGCCGGCGGCCCGCAGCGCCTCGGCCACGGCGGTGATCTCGGCCTCGGTCCGGGCGCAGAGCGTCACCGCCGCCCCGGCCTCGGCATAGGCCTCGGCGATGGCCCGGCCGATGCCGCGCCCGGCGCCGGTGACCAGCGCCCGCTTGCCGTCCAGTCGGAACATCGCCGTCATTCACCTGTCCTCTTGATGGGGGGCCGCGGCGCCATAGGGCAGGTTGACCCCGCCATAGCGGCGCACCCGCACGTTGCATTGTTCGGCATGGCCGACAAACCCTTCCAGCATGCACAGCCGCGAGCCGTATTCCCCGACCAGCGTCGCTGCCTCGTCCGTCAGCACCTTCTGGTAGCTGTGGGTCTTGAGGAACTTGCCCACCCAGAGCCCGCCGGTATAGCGCCCGGCCTTCTTGGTCGGCAGGGTGTGGTTGGTGCCGATGACCTTGTCGCCGTTGGCCACGTTGGTCCGCGGGCCCAGGAACAGGGCGCCGTAGCTTGTCATGTTGTCCAGGTACCAATCGTCGCGGTCGGTCATGACCTGAACATGTTCCGAGGCGATGTCATTGGCAACCGCCAGCATCTCGTCATGGCTGTCGCACAGGATGACCTCGCCATAGTCGCGCCAGCTGGCCGAAGCGGTCTCGGCCGTGGGCAGGATGGCCAGCAGGCGGTCGATCTCGGCCAGGGTGGCCTGGGCCAGGGCCCGGGAATTGGTGACCAGCACGGCGGGCGAATTGTAGCCGTGTTCGGCCTGGCCCAGCAGGTCGGTCGCGCAGAGCTCGGCATCGACGGTGTCGTCGGCGATGACCATGGTTTCCGTCGGCCCGGCAAAGAGGTCGATGCCCACCCGCCCGAATAGCTGGCGCTTGGCCTCGGCGACAAAGGCATTGCCCGGGCCGACCAGCATGTCGACCGGCCGGATGGTTTCGGTGCCGATGGCCATGGCCCCGACGGCCTGCATGCCGCCCAGGACATAGATCTCGTGCGCGCCGCCCAGGTGCATGGCCGCGACGATGGCCGGATGGGGCGCGCCGTTGACCGGCGGGGCCGAGGCCACGATGCGCGGCACGCCGGCCACGCTGGCCGTCAGCACCGACATGTGGGCGCTGGCCACCATCGGGAACTTGCCGCCCGGCACGTAGCAGCCGACCGATTGCACGGGGATGTTGCGGTGGCCCAGGATCACGCCGGGCAGGGTTTCGACCTCGATATCGGTCATCGACGCCCGCTGGGCCTCGGCAAAGCGCCGGATCTGGGCCTGGGCAAAGCGGATGTCTTCCATGTCGCGGGTCGAGACCTTCTGCATCGCCGCCTCGATCTCGGACGGGCCAAGCAGGAAGGACGCCGGTTCGTAGCGGTCGAACCTGGCCGACAGCTCGCGGATGGCCGCGTCGCCCCGGGTCTCGATGTCGGCCAGGGTGGTCTCGACGATCGCGCGGACCTTGGCATCGTCTTCGGCGCGCTCGGCTTCGGGTTTCCCGGTCTTGAGATATTCGACAGGCATCTTCGGTCCTCCGGTCTGTCTGGGTCGGGCCGACTATCGGGCTTTCGCCGCGCCTCGCAAGATTGGGGGTAGCGAGTGAAAATATTTCACTTCCCGGTGCGGTCTGGTCGGGGCCTGGCGGGTCGGCGCAGGCCGGTTGGCGGATCAGCCCCGGCAATGAGACCCTGCATGCAGCTCCTGCATCACCCCCCGGTGCCACCACGATCGGCCTCGGCGAACTGGATCAGGTCCCAGCGGTTGCCCCAGGGATCGGTCCAGACGGCCACCCGGCCATAGGGCTCGTCGCGGGGCGGGCCGTCAAAGACCACGCCCCGGTCCAGCAGCCGGCGGTGGTCGGCCGCGAAATCCTCGGTTTCCAGGAACAGCCAGACCCGCCCGCCGCCCTGTGCGCCGATGGCCGCCTGCTGGGGCGCGCCCACGGCCCGGGCCAGCAGGATCTCGGTCTCGGCGCCCGGCGGCGCGATGCGGACCCAGCGCTTGCCCTGGCCCAGGTCGGTATCCTCGCGGCAGTCGAAACCGATGCCCAGGAAAAAGGCCAGGGCCTCGTCGTAATCGGGCACGAGCAGGGAAAAGAGGGCGATCCGGCGGGGCATGGCGGCTCCAGGTCTGGCACGGGTAGATGCGGTCAGCATGCCCCGGCCCGGCCCCGGGCAAAAGGGCTCAGCCGCTGTCGCGCAGGATCAGGCGCACCGGGGCCACGCGGATGGCGCTGGCCGCGCCGGGATCCTGGCGCTGGGTCTCGATCAGGTCGAGCGCGTCGGCGCACATGCGGTTGAGCGGCTGGCGCACGGTGGTCAGGCGGTAGGACGGCCAGTCGGCCATGGGAATGTCGTCGAACCCGATCACGGCCAGGTCGTCGGGCACGGCCATCCCGGCGCGCCGGGCGGCGTCGATGGCGGCCAGGGCCATGACATCGTTCAGGCAGAACACTGCGTCGGGCCGCACGTCGCCCACCAGGTCGCGCGCCGCGGCAAAGGCCCGGTCATAGGCGTAATCGCCGGCGCGGATGTCCACCGGGGCCAGGCCGGCCTCGTCCAGCCGGTCGCGAAAGCCCCGGCTGCGTTCGAGATGGGTCGAGGTATCCGACCGCCCGCCGATCAGGGCGATGCGCCGGCGGCCCTGGGCGATCAGCCGGTCGGCCACCAGCCGCCCGCCGCCGTAATTGTCGCAGGTCACGGCCGTCATGCCGGCATCGGGTTGGACCCGGTTGAACAGGATGACGGGCAGGTTCTGGTCGCGGCATTCCCGGGCGATGCGCGACGACATCAGCGACGAGGTAACGATGGCCGCATCGGCGCGATAGGCCAGCACCTGTTCCAGCACGGTGTCGACATCGCCGTCGGGGGGCACGACATGCAGGATCATCCGCCGCCCGGTCCGGTGGATGGCCTGGCTCAGCACATGGGCAGCCTTGGGGTAGAAGGGGTTTTCGAAATCGCCGGCGACCAGGGCGATGGTGCCCGTGGCCAGGGTGGAAATGGCCTGGGCATAGGGTGAATCGTATCCCAGCGCCCGGGCAGCGGCCAGGATGCGCGCGCGCTTGGCCTCGGCCAGCGGCCGGTCGGGCCGGAAGGCCCGCGAGACGGCCGACAGCGAAACGCCGGCCGCCCGGGCCACGTCGCGGGCGGTCACCCGTGCCATTGTGCTGTTTGCCTCATTGCCGTTCCGCCCGTGTTGTCCTGTCTTGCGTCCCGTTGCGCCGGTTTCTCCCGCGCCGGGATGTGCCCGGTCGCATGGTCCGCGGCCGGACTGCCCCCATGTTGTCTTGCCCCGCGACACGTCCTGTCGTGCCGAATGGACTTGTGCCCCGGTATGCTTGGCTCCTTGGTTGGCCTTGCTTCCATCGTCCCTTGCCGAATGTCGCCGCATGGCCTGCGCCGGCGGCTGCACCCTTGCCCGATGCCCGGCCATTCGTGCAAATGCGGAACGGAATGTCGATGCCGGATCTCGCCCCGGGGGCGCGGGCCGGCCGCAGCAACGGGGGCCGGGCATGGCGGCACAGGGGATCCTTGGCGTGGATGGCGGGGGCAGTACAACCCGCGCGCGGCTGTGGGCGGCCGATGGCCGGCTTTTGGGCGAAGGCCGGGCCGGGCCGTGCAATGTCTCGACCGATCCGGCCGGCGCGGCCGACAACGTGGCCCGCGCCTGGGCTGCCTGTCGCGGAGCGGATGGCCCGGCGGACCCGGAGGTGGTCGCCGTCATCGGCGCGGCGGGCACCCAGTCGCCCGACGCCCGCGCCCGCTTTGCCGCCGCCCTGCCGGGCTTTGCCCGCTGCGAGATCGTGACCGACGGCTACGCCGCGCTGATCGGCGCCGGGGGCGGCCAACCTGCCGGGCTGGTCATCGCGGGCACCGGGGCGGTGGGCCACCGGCTGATGGAGGACGGCCGGTCGGTGCAGCGCGACGGTTTCGGCTGGGCCGGGGGCGACCGGGGGTCGGGCTTCTGGATCGGCCGGCGGGTGATGCGACACGGCGTGCGCGCGCTGGAAGGCCTGGTGGCCGAAACGATCCTGTCGCGCCTGCTGTTCGCGCGGATCGGCGGCTATGACGGGCTGATGGACCTGATCTCGGGGCTGCGCCCGGCCGATGTCGCCGCCCTGGCCCCGCTGGCCATCGAAGCCGCCGATGCGGGCTGTCCCGAGGCCCGGGCGATCCTGGCCGGGGCGGTGGCCGAGCTGGCCGGGCTGGTCGCCCTGCTGGACCTGCCGGCGAGCGCGCCGCTCTACCTGATGGGCGGGCTGGCCCCGGCGCTGCAGGCGGATCTGGCCGCGCGGATCGGCCGGGCCATCGACCGGCCCCGGGGCGATGCGGTCGACGGCTGCCGGCTGATCGCCACCGGTGCCGCCCCGCCGGAAACACCGCTGACCAAGGGCTATCCGCCGCCGGCCCGGGCACAAGCCGGGGGGCTGGTCAGGGCGCCGGATGAGGGGCTGGGCAGGCCGGCCGGGGGCGGCTAGGGTCGGGCCGGACAGCGGCCGGGACACGCGCCCGGCCTGTCCCGTTACGTTGCATGCCGAGGACCCGATGATCGATTTCTACACCTGGACCACGCCCAACGGGCGCAAGGTGTCCATCCTGCTCGAAGAGCTGGGCGTGCCCTATCGCGCCCATGCCGTGAACATCGGCAAGGACGAACAATTCGCCCCCGATTTCCTGGCCATCGCGCCGAACAACAAGATCCCGGCGATCCGCGATGACGAGACCGGCCAGACCCTGATGGAAAGCGGGGCGATCATGCTCTACCTGGCGCGCAAGCATGGCCGGTTCCTCGAAGAGGGCGGCGAGGAATGGCGCGTGGTCGAATGGCTGATGTGGCAGATGGCCGGCTTTGGCCCGATCTTGGGCCAGGTGCACCATTTCCATTTCTACAATGCCGGCACGTCCGATTATGCCGAGGCCCGGTTCATGGGCGAGGCCGGGCGGCTCTACAAGGTGCTGAACGACAGGCTGACGGGCCGCGATTTCATCGCCGGAACGGGCCAGGGCGCCTATAGCATCGCCGACATGGCGATCTGGCCCTGGGCTGCGCGCTACGAGCGACAGGATGTCGATCTGCATGACTTTCCGGCCGTGCTGGCCTGGTACCGGCGGCTGGCCGAGCGCCCGGCGGTGCAGGCCGGGTACCACGTGCCGATCCGGGGCGAAGACGTGCCGATGCCCTGACGGCCGGGCCGCTCAGGCGGCAAAGCCCTCGTGGCTGTCGCGCGCGGCCAGGCCGGCCAGGGTCGCGCGGTACTCCCGGCCCAGCCGGGCGCAGAGCGTGGCGGCATCGGGCAGATCGGCGATGGCGGCGACACCATGGCCGGCCGACCAGACATCGCGCCAGGCCCGGGCCTCGGTCTCCATGTCCAGCTGGCCGGGGGCGGGCAGGGTGTCGGGGTCCAGCCCGGCCCGGACCAGGCTGGGGCGCAGGAAATTGGCGGCCACCCCCGAGATTGCCGGGGTGTGCAGGATGTCGGACGCGCCGCAATCGAGGATCATCTGCTTGAAGTCCGCGGCAATCCCGGCCTCGCGCGTGGCCAGGAACCGCGTGCCCATGTAGGCCAGGTCGGCCCCGGCCACGCGCGCGGCGGCCACGTCGGCCCCGGTGCTCAGGGCCCCGCCCAGCACCCGGCAGCCGTCAAAGACCCGGGCGATCTCGGCCATCAGGGCAAAGGGGCTGATCCCGCCGGCATGGCCTCCGGCCCCGGCGGCCACGGCGATGATCCCGTCGACCCCGGCATCGGCGGCCTTTTCGGCAAAGCGCCGGTTGATCACGTCGTGAAAGACCAGCCCGCCATGGGCCTGCACGCGTTCGACCACGTCGCGCACGGCGCCCAGCGAGGTGATGACCAGGGGCACCCGTTCCGCGCAGATGACGTCGAGGTCGGCCTGCAGCCGCGTATTCGATCCGTGCACGACGAGGTTGACGCCGAAGGGCGCGTCATCGGGGCCGAGCGTGTACCGCAGGGACCGGATGCGGTCGCGCAGGGCGTCGGTCGTGCGGGCGTTGAGCGCCGGAAAGCTGCCCAGCACGCCGGCCCGGCAACAGGCCGCGACCAGCTCGGGCGAGGAGGCCAGGAACATCGGCGACTGGATGACCGGCAGGCGGAGCCGGCCAGCGAGGGCGGGGGGGATGGCCATGGGGGTCTCTCCTGTCAGGGGCTGCGCCCCGGGGGTGTCGCCGGGTGATCGCTCATCGCGCGTCCCGCGCGCCTCGTCGCATCCGACGAGGCGCCGGGCTTTTGCCCCGGCCTAGGGTGGGCCGGCAGGGCGGCACGGGCCGTGCCCGGGGCGGTTGCCCAAACCAGACGCCCGAACCAGACGGAGGAGACCATGGCCGAAGCATATATCGTCACCGCGCTCAGGACGGCAGGCGGGCGCAAGGGCGGGCGGCTGGCCGGCTGGCACCCGGCCGACCTGGCGGCCGAGGTGATCGACGCCCTGGTCGCGCGCAGCGGCGCGGCGCCCGATGCGGTGGATGACGTCATCCTGGGCTGTGTCGGCCAGGCCGGCGAACAGGCCTTCAACATCGCGCGCAATGCCGTGCTGGCCTCGTCGCTGCCGGAAACCGTGCCGGGCACGTCGGTCGACCGCCAATGCGGCTCGTCCCAGCAGGCCATCCACTTCGCGGCCCAGGCCGTGCTGTCGGGCACGATGGATTGCGTCATTGCCGCCGGGGTCGAAAGCATGACCCGCGTGCCCATGGGCCTGACCGACTGGCTGCCCCGCAAGCACGGGTTCGGCAGCTACATCAGCCCCAATATCCAGCGGCGTTATCCGGGGGTGGTCTTTAACCAGTTCGAAGGCGCCGAGATGATCGCCCGCAAGTACGGGTTCACCCGCGAGGTGCTGGATGCCTTTGCCCTGCGCAGCCATGCGCGGGCGGCCGAGGCCCAGGACAAGGGCCATTTCGACGACGAGATCCTGCCCGTGGCCCGGCGCGATGCCGACGGCGCACCGACCGACGAGATCCACGATCGCGACGAAGGCGTGCGCCGGGGCGGGTCGATGGAGGCCCTGGCCGGGCTGGACCCGCTGATCGACGGCGGCGTGCTGACCGCCGGCAATGCCAGCCAGATGTGCGACGGGGCCTCGGCCGTGATGGTCGTCAACGAGGCCGGGCTGAAACGGCTGGGCGTCGCACCACTGGCCCGGATCGTGCACATGTCGGTGACGGGGGCCGACCCGGTGGTCATGCTGGAAGCGCCGATCCCGGCGACGCAACGGGCGCTGGCCCGGGCGGGCATGGGCATCGACGAGATCGACCTTTTCGAGGTGAACGAGGCCTTTGCGCCGATCCCGCTGGCCTTCCAGGCCGCGACGGGCGCCGATCCGTCCAAGGTCAACGTGCGGGGCGGGGCGATTGCCCTGGGCCATCCGCTGGGCGGCACCGGGGCCAAGCTGATGGCCACGCTGGTCCATGCCCTGCACCGCCGCAAGGCGCGCTATGGGCTGCAGACCATGTGCGAAGGCGGCGGGCTGGCCAACGTGACGATCGTGGAGCGGCTGTGATGGACACGGAACACATCCGGCTGGACGTGACCGGGCCGGTCGCCCGGATCACGCTGGACGCGCCGGGGCGCAACGCCCTGTCGATCCGCATGCAGACCGAGATCCGCGCGGCGCTGGCCGCGCTGGCCGATGATCCGCGGGTGCGGGTGCTGGTGATCGACGGGGCCGGCGGGGCCTTTTGTTCGGGCGCGGCGCTTGACGGGCTGGGCGGTGGTGATGCCAGCGGCAATGCCAATGCCAATGCCAATGCCAATGCCAATGCCAATGCCAATGACAATGGCAGTGACGATGCCAATGGCCGTGACGGTGGCGGCGAAAGCCTGGGCCAGGCCGTGGCCGCCCAGATGGATGCGCTGTCCAACCCGATGATCCGCGAGATCCGGGCCTTTCCGCATCCGGTCGTGTCGGTCGTGGCCGGTGCTGCGGCCGGGGCCGGGGCCAGCCTGGCGCTGGCCGCCGATGTGACCCTGGCCGGCGAAAGCGGGTTCTTCCTGTTTCCCTTCGTGCCGAAGCTGGGGCTGGTGCCCGACCTGGGCGCCAACTGGACGCTGGTCAACCGGCTGGGCGAGGCGCGGGCCATGGGCCTGGCCCTGATGGGCGGGCGGCTGACCGCGACTCGGGCCGCCGAATGGGGGCTGATCTGGCAGGCCGTGCCCGATGACGCGCTGGCCGAGGCGACCAACACGATGTGCGCCGCGCTGGCCGCCGCACCGCCGGGCATGGCCGGGGCGCTGCGCGGGCTCTTTGCCGAGGCCCGGCAGTCCGGCTTTGATCCGCTGCTCGACCGCGAGGCGCGCCAGCAGGCCGGCCACCTGGACAGCCCGGCCTTTGCCGAGGGTCGCCGCGCCTTCCTGGAAAAACGCGCTCCGGTCTTTGCGACCGGCGACGGCGGGCCGCCGGGCGACCGCGCAGAGCGGCCGGAGAAGGCCGGGTAACGCGGCGGGAGGGCCGCAACGGGACAGATCGGGGAGGAGAACAACGTGATCACAACCTGCCATCGCGGGCCGGGGGCATGACCGCCCTGGGCCAGGGGCTGGACCGGGCGACCTACGGGCTGTCCTGGCTGGGCAGCCTGTGTGTCATCCTGATGATGCTGCACATCACCGCCGAGGTCACCTTGCGGTATCTCTTCGGCATCACCCTGCCGGGGACGCTGGTCTTTGTCGGCAATTACTACATGATCGTCGTGGTCTTTGTGCCGCTGGCCCTGCTGGAACTGCGTGGCCGCCACATTGCCGTGGATGTCGTCGCCCGGGGCTTTCCGCCCGGGCTGCAACGCGTGCTGGCCGCGCTGGCCCGGCTGATGACGGTCTTTGTCATGGGCCTGCTGACCGTCGCGGCCTGGCAGCAGGCGGTGGGCAAGATGCGTGTCGGCGCGACGATCGAACAGGGCACGGCCTCGATCCTGATCTGGCCGGGGCATTTCATCCTGGTGGCCGGCTGTGGCCTGATGACCCTCGTGGCGGCCTGTCGCCTGGCCGAAATCGTCAGCGGCCGCGACCTGGGCCTGCCCGCGGAGGAGCCGGCATGACCGATGTCTCGATCGGCCTCAGCCTGCTGGGCCTGGTGCTTGTCCTGCTGATGCTGCGCATGCCCATCGGCATCACCCTGATCGGGGTCAGCTTTTCCGGGCTGTGGATCCTGAAGGGCTGGAAGGTGGCCTGGGGCGCGCTGGCCCTGGTGCCCTACCAGTTCTCGGCCAGCTGGGTGCTGTCGTCGATCCCGATGTTCCTGTTGCTGGGCTATATCTGCTACCACATGAACCTGACCCAGGGCCTGTTCCGCGCCGCCCGGTTGTGGCTGTCCTGGCTGCCGGGAGGCCTGGGCATTTCGGCCATCGCCGGGTCGGCGGGCTTTGCCGCCGTGTCGGGGTCGTCGATCGCCTGTTCGGCGACGATGGGGCGCATCGCCGTGCCCGAGATGCTCAAGGCGCGGTACGATCCGGGCTTTGCGGCGGCCATCGTGGCCACGGCCGGCACCATCGGCGCGCTGATCCCGCCGTCGATCATCCTGATCATCTACGGCATCATCGCCCAGCAATCGGTGACCCGCCTGTTCCTGGGCGGGCTGGCCGCCGGAGCCTGTTCGGTCGTGGCCTATTTCCTGCTGATCACCCTGCGCGCCCGGTTCAACCCCGCGCTGGCCCCGCGCCTGGCCGAAACCGTCAGCCGGTCCGAGAAACTGGCCGCCCTGCGCGAGACCTGGCCGCTGATCGTGACGGTCGTGGCGGTGTTCCTGGGCATCTTCGCCGGGGTCTTCACCCCCACCGAGGCCGGGGCCACGGGGGCGTTCTTTGCCCTGATGATCGGCGTGCTCAAGGGTGAATTCACGGTCAAGCGGCTGGAACGGGCGGTGTTCGAAACGCTGATCTCGACATCCATGCTGCTGATCATCGGCATCGGGGCCTCGCTGCTGACGCGCTTCCTGACCCTGTCGGGATCGGCCCGGTTCCTGTCGGGGCTGGTGATGTCCAGCGGGGTGGACCCGACCCTGCTGATGCTGGGGATCGTCGTGATCTACCTGGTGCTGGGCATGTTCCTCGAACCGATGGGCTGCATGCTGCTGACCCTGCCGATCCTGCTGCCCATCCTCAAGGCCCAGGGCGCCGACCTGATCCTGTTCGGCATCATCCTGTGCAAGCTGCTGGAAATCGGCATGCTGACGCCGCCGGTGGGCATGAATGTCTTCGTGGTCAAGTCAGTGGTCGGCGACAGCGTGCGCACGGGCGAGATCTTTCGCGCGGTGACCTGGTTCATCCTGCTCGATCTCGGCCTGCTGGCCCTGTTCTGGTTCGTGCCAGGCATCGTCACCACCCTGCCCCGGCTGCTGGGATGACCGCCCCGGGCCCGACATTGCCGCCGTATCGTCCGAACCGACGAGGCAGCGCCGGGCCCGGGCGCCCAGAGTGGCAGGCGGAGGAAACCGCCCGCGAAGGGCGGCCCCAGATCCGAGGGAGGACACCCATGACCCGCCTGACCGGCGCGATGACAGTCGCGCTTTGCTCCGTGCTTGCAACCGGCGCCCTGGCCGACAGGACGCTGAACTATGCCTACGGCTTTCCGCCCGGTTCGGATGCCGACCTGGCCGCCCAGACCTATGCCGACGCGCTGGCCGAATTCTCGGACGGCGCGCTTGGCATGGACATCTACCCGATGTCATTGCTCAGCTTCCTGGAAACGGCCGACGGCGTGCGCGACGGCATGGCCGATATCGGCTGGACCGTGCCGGCCTATGCCCCGGCGCTGTTCCCCTCGACCAACATGCTGGCCGAGCTGAACATGCAGACGCTGTTCGCCGGGCGGAGCCATTCGCTGAACCTGGCCTATGCCGGGGCGATGGGCGAATTCGTCATGCTGCATTGCGACAGCTGCCAGGCCGAATACACCGCCCACAACCAGCTTTATACCGGTTTCGCGGCCTCGCCGACCTATGGCATGCAATGCATCAGCCCGGTGACCACGATGGCCGATCTCAAGGGCAAGCGCATGCGCGTGGCGGGGGCGCAATGGGCGCGCTGGACGGCCGCCGTGGGCGCGACGTCGGTGTCGCTGCCGCTCAACGAGATCTTCGAAGGGCTCAGCCAGGGGGTGATCGATTGCGTGATCACCTCGACGCCCGAACTGACCAACATGGGGCTGGTCGACGTGGTCAAGGCCATCGAGCTGAACATTCCCGGGGGCACTTTTGCGTCCAATGCCATGGCCAATGTCAATCTCGACGTCTGGCGCGACCTGTCCGAGCCCGAACGGCTGGCCATGCTCAAGGCCGCCGCGCGCTATTCGGCCGACGTGACCTGGCGCTATGAAATGGCTGACCGCGAGGCGCGCGAGACGGCTCGCGAGGCCGGGATCGAGATCGTCACCGCCGATGCCGAGCTGCTGGCCTTCACCGAGGAATTTGCCAGGTCGGACGCCGTGGACACGATCGGGCCGAACTATGCCGACAAGTACGGGCTGGACGGCGCCCCCGAGATGATCGCCGACTTCCTCACCGTGCTGGAACGCTGGGTCGCCCTGACCGCCGATGTCGAGACGGTCGAAGAGCTGGAACAGCTCTACTGGGACGAGGTCTATGCCAAGCTCGACCTGGCCGGTTACGGCATGAACTGACCGCGTGACGCCGGGTTTGCGGGCCCGGCGTCCGTTGCGGCTTGTGTCCCGCCGGGCAAGATCCGACAAGGGACAGAAGGGGGGAGCGACGGATGGCCATGACGCGCCGGGACGAGATCGACAGCGCGGTCGCGATGCGGCTGCGCGTGCCGTCGATGACCCGTGACATGCTGCCCCGCACCGTGGTGCAGATCGGCCCGGAAGAGCTGGCCGGCGTCAAGCTGGTGCTGTTCCGCGCGCCTTCGGGCTATGGCAAGACCGTGGCCATGACCCAGTTGCGCGCCCGGCTGATCGAGCAGGGCCGCAACTGTGCCTGGTTCACCCTGGGCGAGGCCGACAACGAGGCCGGGCGCTTCCTGCATCACCTGACGGCCGCCGTGGCCCAGCTGGAGACCGCCGAGGGGCTGGACGGGGCGGCCCAGGCCGGCGGGTCGATGATCGACCGGCTGGGCGCGTTGCAGGCGCCCTTTGCCCTGTTCATCGACGAGGCCGAGACCATGCGCGAGGATGGCGCGCTGGACGTGCTGCGCGAGCTCCTGCAGGAGCTGCCCGAGAACGGCGTGCTGGTCGTCGGCACCCAGCGTGTGCCCCAGATCAGCCTGGCCCGCTATCGCCTGCATGGCCAGCTGCGCGAATTCCGCCCGACCGAGCTGCGGTTCACCCTGGACGAAACCCGCGATTTCCTGGTCGGCCAGCAGCATCTGCGCATCGACCCGGGCGACCTGACGCGCCTGCAATCCAAGACCGAAGGCTGGCCGGCCGCCCTGCGCATGGCCTCGGTCGCCCTGCGCAACCAGGCCTCGATCCCCCGGTTCATCGACCGGTTTTCCGGGTCCGACCTGGCCGTGGGCGAATACCTGACCGAGGAATTCCTGTCCGATCTCTCGCCCGGGGCCTGGTCGTTCCTGCTGCGGACCTCGATCCTGTCGGAACTGTCCTCCGACCTCTGCGCCGCGCTCTGCCCGGGGCTGGATGCCGGCGCCCATCTCGAAGACCTCGTGGCCTCGGGCGTGCTGATCACGCCGCTGGACGGGGCCGGGCGGATGTTCCGCTATCACGCCCTGCTGGCCGGGTATCTCAAGGGCCAGCTGCGCCGCCACATGCCCGACGAGATCGTCGTGCTGCACCGCCGGGCCTCGGAGTGGTACCAGGCCGCCGGCCGGCCGATGCAGGCCATCGACCACCGCCTGGCCGCCGGCGATCACGACCGGGCCTGTGCCATGCTGGGTGAGGCCGGGCCGGGGCTGCTGGAACGCGGGCGGGTGCAATTGCTGGCCCGCTGGTTTGCCTGCCTGCCCGATGCGCTGCTCGACGATCACCCGGCGCTGCGCGTGATGCAGGCCTGGGCCGTCTGTTTCACCGCCGGGCCGGACGCCGCCCAGGAGATCGCCGACCGCCCGGCCCTGACGGCCTGCGACGACCCGGTGATCCGGGGCGAACTTCGCTGCCTGCGGCCGATGATCCTGGCCATGGCCGAACGGTTCACCGAGGCCGAGGCCGCCGGGCAGCTGGCCGAGGACGGGCTGCACCTGGTGTCGGCCTATGCGCGCAACACCACGCGCATCTGCATGGCCAATATCCGCGCCACGCTGGACCGCCGCGACCCCGAGGCACCGCTGGTCCAGGACGACCAGCCGTTCTCGGTGATGTATTCGGAATCCGTGCAGGGCATCATCGACCTGCAGGACAACCGGTTCCTGCTGGCCAAGGCCCGGTTCCGCATCGCCGCCTCGGCCAGCGGCGATGACGGCCGGCGGCTGAACGGCAATGTCTGGGCCGGCATCCCCTATGCGCTGACGCTCTACGAAACCGGCGACCTGGCCGGGGCGGCCCACCTGCTGCGCCTGCAGGTGCCTTTCGCGGCTTCGGTCGGGCTGGGCGACCACCTGATCCTGGCGGGCACTCACCTGTCGCGGATTGCCTTCGACGCCGGCGATGTCGACGAGGCCTTTGAGCTGCTGGTCCGGCTGGAACGGTTCGGCTTTCAGCGCTGCCTGCCGCGTGTCGTGGCGGGGGCCCAATTGGAACGGGCCCGGCTGTTCCTGCGCCAGGACAACCTGCGCGCCGCCCGCGACCAGCTGCGCCAGGCCGGCGACCCCGGTCTCTGGGCCGGCATCCGCCCCCTGCGGCTGCTCGCCAACGATCTGGAAACCCTGCCCCTGGGCCAGGCCCGGCTGCACCTGCACGAGGGCGATCACCGCGCCGCCCTGGCCATCCTGAACGCCGAGATGGCCGATGCGATGTTGCACCGCCGCCCCCGCCGGGCGCTTGTCATCCGCCTGCTCTCGGCCGCGGCCTGGCACCAGGCGGGCGACACGGCCCAGGCCTGGGCCGCGCTGCAAAAGGCCCTGCCGGTCTGCGCCCGCGAGGAATACCAGCGCCTGCTTCTGGACGAAGGCCGCCCGGTGGCCGATGTCCTGCGGGCCTATGCCTCGGGCCGCTGGAAGACCGGCGCCCTGGCCCGCGACGCGCGGTTCGGCACCTGGTTCGAAGCCCTGCTGGCCCTGCTGCCCGCGCCCGAAACAGGCGATGCGCCGGACGAGGCCGCCGGGCTGGAAGCGCCCTTGGATCCGCTGACACCCAAGGAATTGCAGGTGCTGCATTACCTCGCCGAGGGCTATTCCAACGCGGCGATGTCGGAAAAGCTGTTTGTCTCGGACAGCACGGTGCGCACCCATCTGCGCAACATCAATTCCAAGCTGGGCGTGTCCAGCCGGGCGCGGGCCGTGGTGGCGGCCCGGCGGATGAAGCTGATCCCCTGATTTCGTCGGAAGCGACGAGGGACCGGCCGGGGCCGATCGGCTATCCACGATGACAACAGCGGTTCGGAGGAGGAGCCGCGAAGGGAGGACATCATGCATCTCACGGCAGCCGTGCATCGCGATGCGCGCGAGGAACCCGACCGGATCGCGACGATCTGCGGAGACCGGATCCAGACCTGTGCTGCGCTCGAACAGCGCGTCTCGCGGCTGGCCGCCGGTCTGCGCGACCTTGGCCTGGCCCCCGGGGACCGGGTCGGCATGCTGTCGATGAACTCGGATTTTTACATCGAATACATCTTCGGGACCCTCTGGGCGGGCGGCGTGCTGAACCCCGTCAACGTGCGCTGGTCGGTGAAGGAGATCGCCTTTTCGCTCGACGACAGCGGCACGGCGATCCTGATCGTCGACGACACCTTCGCGCCGATGGTGCCCGAGCTGCGCGCCCTGAGCGACACGCTGACAACCGTGATCCACGTGGGCACCGGCCCTGCGCCCGAAGGCGCGCTGGATTACGAGGCGCTGATCGCCGCGTATGAGCCCTGCGCCGATGCGATGCGCGGCGGCAATGACCTGGCCGCGATCCTCTATACCGGAGGCACGACCGGCGCGCCCAAGGGTGTGATGCTGAGCCATCAGAACATGCTGATGGACGCGCTCGGCCTGACCGCAGGTGCCGAACACGGCGGATCGGCGCCCGGCCTGCACGTGGCGCCCCTGTTCCACATCGGCGGGCTGGCCGTGGTCATGCAATTCATGGTCCGCCGCGCGCCGCATGTCCTGCTGCCGACCTTCGATGCGGGTGAGACCCTGCGGCTGATCGAGCATTGGAAGATCGGCGACATGTTCACCGTGCCCACCATGCTGCGCCGCCTGATCGACCATCCCGACCTTGCCACCCGCGACGTCTCCAGCCTGCGGTCGATCCGCTATGGCGCGGCGCCCATCGACCAGACGCTGCTGCGCGCGGCGATGAAGGCCTTCCCCTCGGCCGGATTCCTGCAGGTCTATGGCCAGACCGAGGCCGCCCCGGTGGTCACGGCGCTCGCCCCCGAGTTCCACACGACGGACCCGGACGTGCCGCACATGGCCTCGGCCGGGCGGTCGATCCCGACGGCGGAAATCGCGATCCTCGGGGCCGATGACAGTGAATGCCCGCGCGGCGAGGTGGGCGAGATCTGCGTGCGGGGGCCCACGGTCATGATCGGCTACTGGAACCGCCCCGAAGAGACGGCGCAGGCGCTGCGCGGGGGCTGGCTGCATACGGGCGACGCCGGGTTCATGGACGACAAGGGGTTCGTCTACGTGGTCGACCGGATCAAGGACATCATCATCACCGGGGGCGAGAACGTGTTCTCGACCGAGGTGGAGAACATCCTGACCCGGCACCCGGCTGTCCAGTTCTGCGCCGTGATCGGCGTGCCGGACGAGGAATGGGGCGAGAGGGTGCACGCGGTGCTGGTTCTGCATGCGGGTCACGACGCGACCGAGGACGAGATGCGCCAGATGTGCCGGGCCGAGATCGCCCATTACAAGGTGCCGCGCTCGATCGAGTTCCGCGCCGAGATGCCGCTGTCGCCCGCCGGCAAGATCCTGAAACGCGAATTGCGCGACAGTTACTGGCAAGGCCGGTCGCGCCGGGTGGGATGAGGGAAATGGCCGGATATCAGACACTTGAGCGGGATTTCACGCCGGAGCAGGAACAATTCCGCGACAGCGCCCGCAAGATCATGGAACAGGAATTCGCCCCTCAGGTGATGCGCTGGCGCGAGCAGGGCTTTGTCGATCCCGAGGCCTATAAGGTGCTGGGCGAGAACGGCATGCTGCTGATGTTCGCCGACGAGGAATATGGCGGGCTGGGCCTGCGCGACCTGCGTTTCGTGCAGGTCCTGCAAGAGGAAACCATCCGCGCCTGTGGCGTGGGCTTCTTCCACAACGCGCATTCGATGCTCTGCGGGCCGTACCTGGACCATTTCGCCACGCCCGAGCAAAAGGCCAAATACCTGCCCAAGGCGATTTCCGGCGAGACGATCCTCGCCATCGCCATGACCGAGCCCGACACCGGATCGGACCTTGCCGCGATCCGCACAAGGGCCGAGGACAAGGGCAATCACTGGCAGCTGAACGGCGCCAAGACCTTCATTTCCAACGGGATTACCGGCGGGCTGTTCATCGTCGCGGCCAAGACGGGGGACAAGCGGGGGCAGATCTCGCTGTTTCTCTTGGAAGACGGGACCGAGGGGTTTTCGCGGGGAAAACACCTCAAGAAGATCGGGCTGCACGATCAGGATACGGCCGAGCTGTTCTTCGACAACGTGATCCTGCCCAAGGACGCGCTGCTGGGGCAGGAGGGGCAGGGCTTTGCCCATATGGGCGAGATGCTGGCGGTGGAACGGCTGATGAGCGCCATCACATCGCTGGCCCATGCGCAGACGGCGTTTGATATCACGTCCGAGTATATCCTCGAACGCCGCGCCTTCGGCAAACCCATCGCCGCCTTCCAGAACACGCGGCTGCGCATGGCCGAGATGCGGACCGAGCTGGACGCGATGCAAAGCTTCATCGACCGCTGCGCTTTGCTCGCCAACGAGGGCAGGCTGACACCCGATGCGGCGGCGGCGGCGAAATACGCGACATCCGAGCTGGAGGGCCAGGTGCTGGACCGCTGTGTCCAGTTCCACGGCGGGTCGGGCTACATGGACGAGGTGCGCATCGCGCGGATGTACGCGGATGCGCGGATCAGCCGGATCTATGCCGGGACCTCGGAAATCATGCTGGAAATCATCGGCCGGGGCCTTGGCCTTGGCGATCCGCGGCCCAAGCGCGGGTGAGGGGGCGAAAATGACACTGATCCCACGCACGATCTTCGACGAAGACCACCAGATGTTCCGCGACAGTGTCGTCAAATGGGCCCAGGCCGAGCTGACGCCGCATGTGGAGGACTGGCGCAAGAACGGCATGGTCTCGCGCGAGGCGTATCTGTCGGCGGGCCGTCAGGGCTATCTGCTGATGTGGGCGGGCGAGGAATTCGGCGGGCTGGGCCTGAAAGATCACCGCTTTGACCAGATCCTGCAGGAAGAGGTCATCCGCCATTCCGACCCGGGCTTCTACCAGAACCTGCATTCGCAGATCGTGGCGCCCTATCTCGGCAACCTCGGCACCGAGGCGCTGAAGGCGCGGCTGCTGCCCAAGGCGATCAGCGGGGAGTGCATTCTGGCCGTGGCGATGACCGAACCGGGCACCGGGTCGGACCTAGCGGGCATCCGAACGCGGGCCATCGACCGGGGCGACCACTGGGAGTTGTCGGGCCAGAAGACCTATATTTCCAACGGCATACAGGCCGATGCCGTTGTCGTTGCCGCCAAGACCGACCCGGACAAGCGCCACACCATGGGGCTGTTCATGGTCGAACGCGGGATGGAAGGCTTTGAACGCGGTCGCAAGCTCGAGAAACTGGGGCTGGATGCGCAGGACACGGCCGAGCTGTTCTTCGACAAGGTGAAGGTGCCGAAAGAGAACGTGCTGGGTGATCCGACGCGCGGCTTTGCGAACCTCGCGACCCATCTGGCCAACGAACGGCTGCATGTGGCGATCGGCTCCATCGCCCATGCCCAGACGGCCTATGACCTGACTATGGATTACGTGAAGGAGCGGACCGCCTTCGGCCAGCCGGTGGGGTCGTTCCAGGAGAACCGTTTCGTTATGGCCCGTCTGCGCATCCGGCTCGACGTGGTGCAAAGCTTTGTCGACGATTGCGTGATGGCCCATAACGCCGGGCGGCTTTCGGCGGAAACGGCCGCCGAGGCCAAGCTGCTGGCCTCCGAGGCCGAGGGCGAGGTGATCGACGCCTGCCTGCAGCTGCATGGCGGCGCCGGGTTCATGGAGGAATTCCGCATCAGCCGCATGTACCGCGATGCCCGCGTGTCGCGGATCTTTGCGGGCAGCTCGGAAATCATGAAGGAAATCATCGGCCGCGGGCTGGGCTTCGACGCCCGCAAGCTGGCCTGAGCCGGGAAGGGATCTCAGATGAGTGCAACCGATACGCTGACCGACCGCGACACGCTGTTCGCGGGGCGCGACCTGACGCTGGGGCTGGAAGGCGGCATCGCGGTGATGACCATCGACCAGCCCGGCGCGCCGTTCAACACGGTGGGCAGGACCCTGCATGCCGAGCTGGCCGAATGTGTCGCGCTTCTGACGGGGCGGGGGGATGTGACGGCGCTGGTCGTCACCTCGGGCAAGACTGACTTTGTCGTCGGCGCGGATATCACCGAGTTCGGCGCGCTGTTCGCCAGGGATGCGGGCGGGATCTTTGCCACCAACGCGCCGCTCAACGCGGGCTATTCCGCGCTCGAGGACCTGCCCTTCCCGGTGGTCGCGGCGGTCTGCGGGATGGCTTTGGGGGGCGGGCTTGAACTGGCGCTATGTTCCGATGCGCGGGTGCTGTCCGAGGATGCCGCGCTTGGCCTTCCCGAGGTCAAGCTGGGCCTGATCCCGGGTCTGGGCGGCACGGTGCGGCTGCCCCGGCTGGCGGGGATCGAGGAGAGCCTTGCCATGATCGCCTCGGGCGCGCCGATCCCGGCGGGTAAGGCCGTGAGCGTGGGTGTCGCCGAACAGGCCGTGCCGCGGGACGAGGTGCTGCCGGCGGCCATTGCTCTGGGGAAATCGTTCGCGGCGGATCCCGACGCATGGAAGACCGCCCGCGCCGCCCGCAAGGGGCCGGTTCCCGGACACGCGACCGTCGATTTCGACGCGCTGGCCAAACAGATCACCAAACGCGTGCCCAAGGGCCAACCGCAGGTCGCCATGGCCGTGGACCTGCTGCGCCGGGCCGCTCCGGTCGACCGGGACGCGGCGCTTGAGATGGAAGGCCGGACCTTCGCCGAGATTGCCAAGACCCAGGCGGCCAACGCCCTGACCGGCGCCTTCTTCGCCGAGCGCAAGGTCAAGAAACTGGCCGCCAAGGCCGCCGAGGGCGCGCCCAAGATCGCCCATGTGCTGGTGCTGGGCGCCGGGATCATGGGTGGCGGCATCGCCTGGGCCTGTGCGCGGTCGGGCATGCAGGTCCGCGTCAAGGACATCGCCCAGCCGGCGCTCGACAAGGCGCTGGAAGAGGCCCGCCGCATCGCCGCGCGCGAGGTCTCGCGCGGGCGGTTTACACAGGCCAAGGCCGAAGAGGTGCTGGGCCGGATCCTTCCGCAGCTGGACGATACGGGCGTCGAGACCGCCGATCTGGTCATTGAGGCGGTGATCGAAAAGCTCGAGGTCAAGCGCGCCGTGCTGGCCGAACTGGAGCCGAAGCTCAAGGCGCAGGCGGTGATCGCCACCAACACCTCGTCGCTACGAGTGCGGGACATTGCCGAGGCGCTGAAAGATCCCTCGCGGCTCGTGGGCATGCATTTCTTCAACCCCGTCCCGGTGATGCCGCTGGTGGAGATCGTCCGCGCGCCGCAGACCGCCCCGGAGGCGGTGGCCCTGGCGGTGCGCTGCGTGCAGGACCTGCGCAAGACGCCCATCGTGGTCGACGATTGCCCCGGCTTCCTCGTCAACCGCATCCTGACGGCCTATTGCATCGCCTTCTGCCGCCTCGTGGCCGAGGGCGTCGATTTCCGCGCCATCGACGCGGCGATGGAAGGCTGGGGCTGGCCGATGGGGCCGGCCTACCTCGAGGACGTGGTCGGCATGGATACTGGCGCCCATGTGATCGAGGTCATCAGCGCGGGCTATCCCGGGCGGATGGCCGGCGAAGGGCCCAACATCATCGCTGAAATGGCCCGGGCCGGGCGGCTGGGCCAGAAATCGGGCGAGGGGTTCTATCGTTACGCGCGCAATGCCGACGGGCGGCTTGAAAAGGCGCCGTCGGCGGGGGCCGATGGTGTTGTCGCGCGGGTTACCGGCGGGCGGCGGCAGGACATGACCGAAGCCGAGATCGTCGAGCGCATCATGGTGCCCACCCTTGTCGAGGCGATCACCGCCCTCGAGGAAGGCGCCGTGGCCACGGCCGAAGAGCTGGACCAGGCGCTTTTGCTGGGCATCGGCTTTCCGGCCTATGCCGGCGGGTGCCTGCGCTATGCCGACTGGCTGGGGGCCGGGGCTCTGGTGGCGGCCTGCGACCGGCTGGCGCCGCGGGTCGGCGCGTCCTGTGCAGCCCCGCCATCGCTGCGGCGCATGGCAGCGGAGCAGGGGCGTTTCTACATCTGAAGGGTGCCCCGGCCTTCGGGGCGCCCATCGGAACAGGAAAGGAACCGGGAACATGCAGACGGATTTCCAGGGAAAGAACGCATTGGTCACCGGCGCGGGCTCGGGCATCGGCAAGGCCATCGCGCAGCGGCTGGCCGCGTCGGGGGCGCAGGTCTTTGTGGCCGACCTGACGCAGGACAGCGCCGATGCGGCCGTGGCCGAGATCACCGGGGCCGGGGGCCGGGCCGTGGCCCTGGCCGGCGATGTGTCCGACCCGCAGGCCGTCGAGGCGCTGGTCGGGACGGTGATGGCGGCCGGCGGGCTGCAGCTGCTGGTCAACAATGCCGGCATCGCCGGTGTGCAGGAGCCGGTGGGCAGCTACCCGGTGGACCAGTGGCGCAAGGTGATCGACGTCAATCTCAACGCGGTGTTCTACGGCCTGCGCCATGGCATCCCGGCGATGCTGCAATCGGGCGGCGGCGCGGTGGTCAACGTGGCTTCGATCCTGGGATCGGTCGGCACGGCCCATGCCTCGGCCTATGTCGCGGCGAAACATGCGGTGGTCGGGCTGACCAAGACGGCGGCCGTGGAATACGCCCGCCAGGGCATCCGCGTGAATGCCGTCGGCCCGGCCTATATCGAAACGCCCCTGCTGAACGTGCTGGATGACGCGGCCAAGGCTGCGCTTGTCGCCCTGCACCCGGCCGGCCGGCTGGGCACGCCCGAAGAGGTGGCCGGGCTGGTGGCCTTCCTGCTGTCGGACAACGCGGCCTTTGTCACCGGGTCCTATCACCTGGTCGATGGCGGCTATACCGCCGTCTGACGGGCGCGGCAGGGTGGCCGTGCTGCCCTGTAACGAATGGCATCGGGGCGGCCTTGCTGCCCCGCAAATGGACAGGGATGGGGCGGCAAGGCCGCCCGTCACAGGAAGACCGCTGGGCGGCCTTGCCGCCGCGCAACGGAAGGATGTCGGGCGGTATGACCGCCCCGGAAACGGATGGGTCGGGGCGGCTTGGCGGCCCCGGCACCGAAGGAACGCCGGGTGACCCGTGCCACCCGGTCCACGACCTCGGCGCGACAGGCCCCACCCGGCCCACGGCCCCGGCGCGTCCCGTGCCGCCGGCCAAAGCCCCCCGGTGCGGCGCAGATCGCCCGGCCCACGACGCTCGGCGCGGCATCCGCCCGCCCCCGACAAGACCCGACAAGACCCGCGCGGCCCCGGCCCGCCCCTGCAGAGAGAGCGCCCATGACCCGTGCCCTGATCTTCGACCACCTGCGCACCCCGCGTGGCAAGGGCCGCCCGGATGGCGCCCTGCACCCGGTCACGCCGATCTCCCTGGCCACCCAGACCCTGGCTGGCCTGCGCGACCGCAACGGGTTGGATACCGGGCTGGTGGATGACGTCATCATGGGCGTGGTCTCGCCCGTCGGCGAACAGGGCTGCAACATGGCCCGGGTCGCGGCGATCCAGGCCGGCTATGCCGAGACCGTCGCCGGGGTGCAACTGAACCGGTTCTGCGCCTCGGGGCTGGAGGCCATCAACGTGGCCTCGGCCCGGGTCAAGGCCGGCGAGGCGGATGCCATGGTCGCCGCCGGGGTGGAATCGATGTCGCGCGTGCCGATCTTTTCCGATGGCGGGGCCTGCTATTCCGACCCGCGCACCAATTGGGACACCTGGTACATCCCGCAGGGCATCGGCGCCGACCTGATCGCCACGATGGACGGTTATGGCCGCGATGACGTCGACGCCTATGCCGCCGAAAGCCAGCGCCGGGCGGCCATGGCCTGGGACGGCGGCTGGTTCGACCGGTCGATCCTGCCGGTGACCGACCGACTGGGCCGGGTGCTGCTGACCCGCGACGAACACATGCGCCCGGGCACCGGCCCGGCCGACCTGGCCCGGCTGAAACCGGCCTTTGCCGGGATGGGCGAACGCGACGGGCTGGATGCGGTGATGCTGCAACGCTACCCGCAGGTCGAATGCATCGACCATGTGCATACCGGGGGCAATTCCTCGGGCATCGTCGACGGGGCGGTGGCCATGCTGATCGGCAACGATGCCTTTGCCGCCCAATCCGGCCTGGCCCCCCGGGCGCGGATCGTCGCGGCCGGCAGCATCGGCAGCGAGCCGGCGATCATGCTGACCGGCCCGGCCGCCGTCACGCGCAAGGTGCTGGGCCGGGCGGGCATGACCGTGGACGACATCGACCTCTTCGAGGTCAACGAGGCCTTTGCCAGCGTCGTGCTGCGCTTCATGGCCGAGATGGACGTGTCCCACGACCGGGTCAACGTGGCCGGCGGGGCGATTGCCATGGGTCATCCGCTGGGCGCGACCGGAGCGATGATCGCGGGCACGGTGCTGGACGAACTGGAACGGCGCGATCTCAACACCGCGCTGATCACGCTCTGTGCGGCGGCCGGCATGGCCATTGCCATGATCATCGAACGCGTCTGATCGAAGGGAGGGATCACATGCCCCAGGCCACATGTCAGGTCACATATGAAACCGCCGGTGACGGCATTGCCATCCTGTCGCTGGCCGGGCCCGATGGCGGGCCGGCCGCCCCGGGTCCGGCGCTCTGGGCCGAGCTGGGCCGGGCGGTCGACCGGCTGGCCGGGGACGATGCCGTGCAGGGCGCGATCCTACGGGCGGGCGAAGGGCCCGACCTGCTGGCCGCGCCCGACACGGCCGCGCTGCTCGACCGGATCGACACGGGCGGGCCGGTCCTGGCCCTGGCCGAAACGATCCGCGCCGAGGCCGCGGTGCTGCGCCGGCTGGAAACCTGCGGCAAGCCCGTCGTGGCCCTGTTGCACGGCCGGGCGACCGGCCCGGCATGGGAGCTGGCCCTGGCCTGCCATCACCGGCTGGCCCTGGCCGGGCCGGGCGCGCGGTTCGGGCTTCCGGACATTGCCCTGGGCTGCCTGCCCGCCCTTGGCGGCAGCCAGCGCCTGCCGCGCCTGGCCGGGATCGAGGCGGCGGTGCCGCTGCTGCTCGATGGCCGGCTGCTGGCCGATGACGCGGCGCTGCAGCTGGGCCTGCTGGACGGTCTGGCCGGCGATGGCCCGGCGCTGGTCGACATGGCCCGGGCCTGGCTGACCGGTGATACACCGGACAAGGCCGTGCGGCCCTGGGATATCAGGGGCTATCGCCTGCCCGGCGGGGCCGGGCCGCTGGCGCCTTTCGCGGGTGAGGTGTTCCAGGCCAATACCTCGCGGCTCAAGGCCGGCCGGTCGCGCTATCCCGCGCCGCATGCGCTGCTGACGGCGGTCTACGAAGGCACCCTGCTGCCGATCGACCGGGCGTTGCAGGTCGAGGCCGACCTGGCCGCGCAGGTGCTCTGCGATCCGGTGGCCGGCAATCTGCTGCGCTCGGCCCGGACCCAGGCCGCGGCCCGGCGGCCTGTGGCCCTGCCGGCCGGGGCGGTGGCACCGGACCGGCTGGGTGTGCTGGGCGCCGGGATGATGGGCGCGGGCATTGCCAATGTCGCCGCCGGCGCCGGGCTGGACGTGGTTCTGCTGGACCGCAGCATG
The DNA here is from genome assembly GCF_050389775.1 of Marinibacterium sp. SX1. Classification (NCBI taxonomy): domain Bacteria; kingdom Pseudomonadati; phylum Pseudomonadota; class Alphaproteobacteria; order Rhodobacterales; family Paracoccaceae; genus Marinibacterium; species Marinibacterium sp. SX1. Next base: position 85,873 of record NZ_CP177145.1, read on the forward strand.
GACGCCGCCGAACGGGGCCTGGCCCATGTCCGGGCCCAGGGCGACCGGGCGGTGAGCCGGGGCCAGGCCAGCCGGGCAGAGGCCGATGCCTTGGCCGCCCGGGTCCGGCCGACCGCCGATCCGGCCGACCTGGCGGGATGCGGGCTGATCATCGAGGCGGTCTTCGAGAACCGGGCGGTCAAGGCCCAGGCAATGGCAGCGGCCGAGCCGATGCTGGCAAAGGGCGGGGTCATGGCGTCGAACACCTCGACCCTGCCGATCACCGGCCTGGCCCGTACTCTGGCCGACCCGGCCCGGTTCATCGGGCTGCATTTCTTCTCGCCGGTCGAACGCATGCCCCTGGTCGAGGTCATCACCGGCAGCGCCACGTCGCCGGCGACCCTGGCCGAGGCGCTGGCCTTTGTCACCCGGCTGGGCAAGGTGCCGATCACCGTGCGCGACAGCCCGGGGTTCTACACCAGCCGGGTGTTCTGCAGTTACATCGACGAGGCCATGGCCATGCTGGCCGAGGGCATTGCCCCGGCGCTGATCGAGAATGCCGCGCGCCAGGCCGGGTTCCCCATGGCCCCCCTGGCGGTGACCGACGAGGTTTCGCTGGACCTGCAGAAACTGGTCATCGACCAGGCCCGGGCCGACGGGCTGGACGAGCGGTTCCTGCGCGGCCATGCCGCCCCGGTGGTCGAGGCGATGTGCGCCCGGGGCCGGCTGGGCCGCAAGGCCGGCGGCGGGTTCTACGAGACGCGGGACGACGGCAGCCGGCGGCTCTGGCCCGGGCTGGGCGAGATGTATCCGTCCCGGGCGGCCCAGCCCTCGGCGGCGGATGTGGGCAAGCGGCTGCTGTACGTGCAGGCGCTGGAAAGCCTGCGCTGCCTGTCCGAAGGGGTGATCGGGGATGCGGCCACGGCCGATACCGGCTCGGTCCTGGGGATCGGCTATCCGCCCTGGACCGGCGGCGCCCTGTCGGTGATTGCCACGGTCGGGGGTGAGGCCTTCCTGGCCGATTGCGCCCGGTTCGCGGCCGAGGCCGGGCCACGCTTTGCCGGCGATGCCGAGGCCGTGCGGGCGCTGGTCGGCATTGACGGGCGACGGCGGGCCGCGGAGTAGGGCCGGGCGCGTTGCGTATTGTGTCGCGGGATGTGTTGCATCTTGTGTTGCGCGGGGTGTCGCCCTATCTTGACGATGCACCACCGGAGGCCGTGCCATGACCAGTTCGTTGAACATCCGCAACCTGGGCGACGCCCGCAAGGCCGCGCTTGAGGCCGAGGCCCGGCTGCAGGGCGTGTCGGTCGCCGATCTCGTGCGCACGTGCATCGACCAGGGCCTGGCCCGGTCGCAGGCCGATCGCGACCGCGCGAACTGGGTCGCGGCGGCGCGCCAGGGGCTGGCCGACGAGGCCCGCCACCTGGACCGTGCGGGGCCGACGCTGGCCCGGTTCCGCCAGCTCTGACCGGCGGATGCAGGGCGCGATCCACCGGCTGCGCGACGGGCCGGAACTGGTCTGCCGGGTGCAGACCGACCTGGGCGTCGACACGCCCTACCTGCTCTGCGCGCCGGTCCAGCGCCGGGACGACTGGGGCGCGCTGGTGCCCCGGTTGCACATTCCCTGCCAGGTCGGCGGCGAGGCCCATGTCATTGTCATGTCGCAGATGGTTGCCCTGCCGGCCGGGGTGCTGGGCCCGGAAATCGCCAATGCAGTGGCCGAGCGTGATCGGATCGTGGCGGCGGTGGATCTGCTGGTGTCTGGGTTCTGAGGCCGGAGCATTTGGGGGGCTTCCCGGCAATGGGGCAAATGCCCTTGCGTCGTGACGAGCACGTGATCCGTGCCGCCCATCCGGGCGCAGGGCTTATGGCGGGGCGCATCATCCACGGTTTGGGGCTGGGCCAATGGCCCGAGACATAAAACCGGACCAATGGCCCGTGGCATGGGGGCCGGCCGATTGTTCGTGACGTGGGGCCGGTGCAATGGCCCTCACCATAGAACCAGGCCAATGCCCCATGTCGCCGGGCCAGATCGAAGCCCCATGACGTGCGCCGGGATCCCCGGCCCGGGCTGGACAGCGCGGCCCGGGGGGTGATCATCCGAACATCGAATTGGGGATCAGCAGGGCGATGCCCGGGATCAGGATGATCAGCAACAGGGTGATGATCATGGCCAGCAGGAAGGGCAGCACCCCGCCGAAGATCGTCGTCAGCGGCACGCCACCGGCCACCCCGCGCACGACAAAGACATTCAGCCCGACCGGCGGGGTGATCATGCCCATCTCGATGACGATCACGGCAATCACGCCGAACCAGATCGGGTCGAACCCCAGGGCCAGAATCACCGGGTAGTAGATCGGCACCGTGACGACCAGCATGGCCAGCCCGTCGAGAAACATGCCCAGCACGACATAGCTCAGCAGGATCGCGGTCAGCGTGCCATAGGGCCCGAGGCCCAGGTGGGTCAGCATCTTGCTGAGCGCCAGGGGGATGTCGGTGATGGCCAGGAAGGGGTTCAGCACGTTGGCCCCGATGACGATCATGTAGAGCATGGCCGAGGTGCGCACGGTCTCGCGCATGGCCTTGACGAAACCGGTCCGCGACAGCCCGCCGGTGACCAGGGCGATCACGATGACCAGCCCGGCGCCGATGCCCGAGGCCTCGACCGGGGTGAAGACGCCCAGGTAGATCCCGCCGATCGACACCACGATCACGGCGATCAGCGGCGCGGCCCGGGCAAAGAGCCGCAGCCGTTCGGCCAGGGGCTGGGGCGTGCCCCGGGGGCCGGCCTCGGGGCGGAGCAGGGTGACCAGCCAGATCGCGGCGATGAACAGGGCCGACATCAGCAGGCCGGGCAGGATGCCGGCCATGAACAGCCGGCCGATCGATTCCTCGGTCAGGATGGCATAGATCACAAAGCCCGTGGACGGCGGGATCAGGAAGCCCAGCGTGCCTCCGGCGGCCACCGCCCCGGTGGCCAGGCCCGGGGCATAGCCAAAGCGCTTCATCTCGGGCAGGGCGACCCGGCCGATGGTCACGGCCGTGGCCACCGACGAGCCCGACACGGCCGAAAAGGCCGCGCAGCCCAGCACCGAGGCCGAGGCCAGCCCGCCGCGGAACCGGCCGACCCAGGCATGGGCGGCGTCATAGAGCGACCGGCTGAACCCGGCTTCCGAGGCGACATTGCCCAGAAGGACGAACATCGGCACGACGATGAGGTTGTAGTTGGACACCGAGGAATAGGTTTCGGTGAACATGATGGCCGTGGCCCGGCGCAGCCCGTCCAGGAACCAGATGCCGAAAAAGCCGGTCAGCAGCATGGCAAAGGCCACGGGCGTGCGCAGGATCATCAGCAGGAACAGCCCGCCGATGCCCAGCACGCCGATTGTCACGTCGGTCATCGGGTCTGCTCCTTGCCGGTCGGGGTGTTGGGTGCTTTGGGGTCGGACGGGGCCGGACCGCCGGGCGCAGCGGGCGTTGCATCAGGGGCGTCGCGAAAGGCATGCGCTTTGGCCGCCGGCACGCCGGTCTTGTGGTCTGTGCCGGCCTCGGGGGCGGTGGGGGCCTCGGAGGTGTCGGGCCCGTCCAGGTCATGGCCGGCCAGCAGGGCGGCAACCTGGACCAGGTCGACCAGGACGCACAGGCCCATGCCCGCCAGGATCGCGCCGTAGAACGGCCAGAGCGGCAGGCCCAGCATGTTGGTGGCATCGCCGAATTCCATGGCCTCGGCGGCCTTGCGCCAGGCCTGGCGGCAGATCACGGCCAGGGCCACGATCGACAGGCCCCGGCCCAGCAGGTCGCCGGCCAGCCGGCCGGCCCGGCCCAGCACGCGGTCGAACAGGTCGACCCGCACATGGGCGCCGCTGGCCGTGCAATAGGGCAGGGCCAGCATGACCAGCGCCACGGCGATCAGCTGGACGATCTCGTTCACGCCCAGCAGGGGCGCGCCGAAGACATAGCGCAGCACGACGCCTAGGGTCACGACGCAGACCATGCCGAGCAGGCAGAGCCCGGCCCCCACGGCCAGCAGCGCCGGGACCCGGCCGGCCCAGGCCGCCCAGGTCGGGGATGTCATCGCGGCCACCGGCTCAGTCTTTGCGCAGCGCGTCGACGATGTCCGCGGCATTGCCGCCGACCTCGGCCACCACGGCATCGACCACCGGGGCGGACAGCGCGTCAAAGGCCGCGGCCTCTTCGGCGGTCAGCTCGATCACTTCGCCGCCCATCTCGGCAAAGGCCGCGATGCCGGCCTCGGCCACGTCAAGCTGGGTGCGGTTGGCCAGGTCCGAAGCCGCGCGCCCGGCGTCGAGCACGGCGGCCTGGGCGGCATCGGGCAGGTCGCGGAAGGCGTCGCGGTTCATCACGATGAAGAACGGCGAGTTGGTCGCATCGAAGCCCAGGGTCAGGAACCGGGCGACCTCGCCCAGGCGAAAGGCCCGGGTGGCCGTGGTGTCGATCATCGCCGCGTCGATCACCCCGGTCTGCATGGCATTGTAGATCTCGGTCACCGGCATCGACACCGGGTTGCCGCCCCAGGCCTCGACCTGCAGCCCGGCATTGCGCGAGGGCACGCGGATGTTCATGCCCCGGACGTCGTCGGGCGTGCGGATGGCCGTGTCGCGGCTGTAAAGCACGTTGGGCGCGCTGGACCAGAGCGAGACCAGCTGGACCCGGCGGAACTCGTCCTTGACCAGGTCGATATTGGCCCAGATGTCGGCCGTGCCGGTTTCGGTGTCGATCACCCCGGGCAGTTCGGCCACCAGGGTCCGCGGGAAGGTCGCGGCGGTATAGCCCGGCAGGCTGATGGCAAAATCGGCCACGCCGTCGACGGCGCGGTTGTATTGCTCGACGGGGCCCGGGCCCAGCTCGCCGCCGTTGTAGAGCCGCACGGTGACCTCGCCGCCGGTCTTGTCGGCGACCATGTCGGCAAAGGGCTGGAACGCCCCGGCCACGTAGGGATGGCCCGGGGGCATGAAATTGGCAAAGCTCAGCTCTTCGGCCAGCGCGGCCCCGGCCATCAGGCCCAGCCCGGCCGCGGCGATCAGTGTCGTCAGTCGCATCGTGTCTCCTCCCGAAAGGATCTGCGCGGGGCCAAGGGCGCGCATCGCCCGGCCGGCCCCCCGATTGAACGAGGGTCCTTGTGTCAGCCGGGGGCCGGGAAACACCAATTCAAACTGGTCGGGCGGGGATAAGTGCAGGCTATACGGGAGGTGCGGCGGCCGCGGCGTCGCGCAGCAGGTCCAGCATCAGGCTCTGGGCCTTGGTCGGCACCCAGCCGCGCCGGTAGGTCAGGCCGATGGCCCGGGCCGGCGAGGCGATCCGCGTGTGCAGGCGCGCGACGAGGCCCTTGTCGACCTCGGCCGCGGCCTGGCGCGCCGAGATGCAGCCGATCAGCTCGCTGCGGGCCAGAACCTCGCGCATCAGCAGGATGGACCCGCATTCGACGATGCTGTCGGGCAGGTCCAGCCCGTGGCTGGCAAAAAGCTCGTCGAACTGTTCGCGGGTGGGCGTGCCCTGGCGGGGCACGACCCAGGCATGCTGGGCCAGCACGTCGAGCGGAACGTCGGTCTCGGCGGTCAGCGGATGGCCGGGCCGGGCGATGCAGGCCAGACGGTCGGCGAAAAGCTGTTCCTGGATCACGTCGTCGACCGGGGCGGGCTGGCGCAGGGCGCCGATGATCACGTCGATCTCGCCCCGGCGCAGGCCGCGCAGCATGTCCATGTAAGGCCCGTCATGCAGGGTGACCTGCAGCTTGGGCCGGGCCTGGCGGAACCGGGCCAGGGCCTCGGGCAGGATGACCGAGCGCGACAGGGGCAGGCAGCCGATCACGATGCGCCCGGCGTCGCGGCCGTCGAACTCGGCCAGGTCGGCCTCGGCCTGGTCGAACTCGGAAAAGGCCAGCTGGGCCGCCCGGGCGATCTGGCGGCAGGCCCGGGTGGCGATCATGCCATGGGGCGTGCGCTGGAACAGCGGCTTGCCGGCATCGCCTTCGACATGGGTCACGGCCCGGTGCACCGTCGGCTGGGCCAGGCCCAGCTGGCGTGCGGCCAGCGACGAATTCTGGGTTTCGGCCAGGGCGATGACGGCCTGCAGCTGGGCCGTGGTGGCCGTCAGGGTCAGGCGGTTGGCCACTTCGGCCAGGGCGGCGTCCAGCCGGTCCATCGCCCGGCGCAGGCGGCTGTCCAGCACCCGGCCGCGATCGGTCAGGGCCAGCCCCTGGCGGGTGCGGTCGAACAGCGCCCCGCCGACCTCGCGTTCCAGCTTGGCCACGGCCTGGGTGACGGCCGGCTGGGACAGGTTGCACCGGGCGGCGGCCAGCGTCGGGGAACCGCTGTCGGCCACGGCCAGGAACAGCCGGAAGTGCCTGAGATTGCGCGAGACCATCGAGGGCGTTCCTCACGGCGCGGGGCTTTGCCCGGGGTTTCAAGGGCTTGCAGTCCGGCCCGGGCGGGTGGTGCGACCGGGGTGCATCGTGCAGCACCCGGCCCGCCCCGGCCCGGGACGCGGGCAAAGCTTATAGCAAATTCTTATCCGATCAACTGGGCTTCAAATTTGCCCCCCGCCGGGCCGGGATGCCATCAGGACAGGCGCGAACCGATGCCGAGGAGCCCCGTTCATGACCCAAGCCAGCGCCACGCCCGATGCAGCCGACCAACAGCGGCCCGACACGGCGCCCGATCCGGCCCCGAAGACGGCGCTGGTGATTTCGGCCCATGCCGCCGATTTCGTCTGGCGCTGCGGCGGGGCGATCGCGCTGCACGCGGCGCAGGGGTACGATGTCACGGTGGCCTGCCTGTCCTTTGGCGAGCGCGGAGAAAGCGCCCGGCTGTGGAAGGAAGGCAAGACGCTGCAACAGGTCAAGGACATCCGCCGGGCCGAGGCCGAAGCCGCCGCAGATGCGCTTGGCGTGCACCGGCTGGAGTGTTTCGACCTGGGCGACTACCCGCTGCATCTTGATCGCGACGACACCTATCGGCTGGTCGATCTGATCCGCGCGGTCCAGCCGGCCTTCATGATGTGCCATTCGCAATACGATCCCTACAACACCGACCACATGTACATGACCAAGGTCGCGCTGGAGGCCCGGATGATCGCCCAGGCCTGGGGCCATGAACCCGGCCAGCAGGTGCTGGGCGCGCCGCAGCTCTACCTGTTCGAACCGCACCAGACCGAGCAGATGGGCTGGAAGCCGGATGTCTTCCTCGACATCACCCCGGTCTGGGACCGCAAGCGCGCCGCGATGGAATGCATGAACGGCCAGGTCCACCTGTGGGACTATTACACCCGCGTGGCCCAGCAGCGGGCCAACCATTTCAAGCGCAATTCCGGCGGCCAGTCGGGTGGCCGCGATTGCCGCTATGCCGAGGGCTTCCAATCGGTCTTTCCCCGCACGGTCGATACGCTGTGAGCCGTGGCCCGGCGTTCCTGTCGTCCGGCCCTGTGCCGCGAGGGGCGGCGTGGCCGGGTCGGCGGGATGACCGTGCGTGTCGCCGGCCCGCCGGCCTCACCCGCCGGGGCCGCCCGGCGTTCCTGTCGCCCGGCCCGATGCGCCGACCGCTGGCGTGGCGAGGCCGGGCCCGGCAGAATGACACCCGTTGCCGCTCTGTCGGCATTATCCCGGCCGCCCGCCCCGACCCCGCCGCGCGGCCGGTCCGGCCCGCGCCCGGCACCTGACCGGCCCCCGATCCAAGGAACAGACCATGCCCGATCCGACCAACCCCGCCATGGACATCGCCCACCTGGGCCATGTCGAGATGCTGACCGACAAATATGACGAAAGCCTCGATTTCTTCACCCGGGTCTACGGGCTGACCCTGTCGGGCGAGGACCGCACCAGCGCCTATCTCAGGGCCTGGGACGATTACGAATACCACACGCTGAAACTGACCCGGGCCGAGACCACGGGCGTCGGCCATATCGGCTATCGCGCGGCCAGCCCGCAGGCGCTGGACCGGCGCGTGGCGGCGATCGAGGCCTCGGGCTACAAGACCCATGGCTGGGTCGACGGCGATCTCGGCCACGACCGGGCCTATCGCTTCGAAGACCCGTTCGGCCATGTCTTCGAGATCTATTACGACACGCGCTGGTACGAACCCCAGGCCCGGGCCGAACGCGCGGCGCTCAAGAACACGGCCTCGGCCTTCCATGGCGCGGCGCCCCGGCGGATCGACCATCTCAACCTGCTGTCCGAGGACGTGGCCGAGTTCCGGCGGTTCATGGAAACCTGCCTGGGCAGCCGGGTGACGGAATACATCCAGCTCGACAACGGGCGGATCGGCGGCTGCTGGTTCACGGTCAACAACAAGACCTACGACCTGGCCTGCACCGAGGAGCATGGCGGCGGGATGGGCCGGTTGCACCACGTCACCTATGCCACCGACCAGCGCGAGGACATCCTGCGCGCGGCCGACATCTTTCTGCAGAACGGCGTGCATATCGAGACCGGGCCGCACAAGCATGCGATCCAGGGCACGTTCTTCCTGTATGTCTGGGAACCGGCGGGCAACCGGGTCGAGCTGGCCAATGCCGGGGCGCGGCTGATCCTGGCGCCCGACTGGCAGCCCGTGGCCTGGACCGAGGCCGACCGCCGCAAGGGCCAGGCCTGGGGCCTGAAGACCATCGAAAGCTTCCACACCCACGGCACCCCGCCGGTGCAGAAAGGCTGAGCCATGCCCATCGTCGTACAGGATATCGAACGGCCCGATCCCGCCCTTGTCGCCCGGCTGGGCGCGGCGGGAGTGGCCACGGTGCACGAGGCCGCCGGGCGGACGGGCTGCCTGCACAGCTACATGCGCCCGATCTATCCGGGCGCGCGGATCGCCGGGCCGGCGGTGACCATCTCGGCCCCGCCGGGCGACAACTGGATGCTGCACGTGGCCATCGAACAGGTCCAGCCCGGCGACGTGCTGGTGCTGGCCCCGACCTCGCCCTGTGACAACGGCTATTTCGGCGACCTGCTGGCCACATCGGCCCGGGCGAGGGGCTGTGCCGGGCTGATCATCGACGCCGGGTGCCGCGATGTCCGCGACCTGACCGACATGGGCTTTCCGGTCTGGTCCCGGGCGATCAGCGCGCAGGGCACGGTCAAGGAAACCCTTGGGTCGGTCAACGTGCCGGTGGTCTGTGCCGGCCAGGCCGTGGCGCCGGGCGACGTGATCGTGGCCGATGACGACGGGGTTGTCGTGGTGCCGCGCGGGGATTGCGCGGCGGTCCTGCAAGGGGCCGACAAGCGGGTCGCGGCCGAAGAGGCCAAGCGCGCGCGGCTGGCGGCCGGCGAACTGGGACTGGACATCTACGACATGCGCGGGCGGCTGGCCGAGAAGGGCCTGAAATATGTCTGACAGCCCGGCCGATTCAGCCGGTGCGGGTGGCATGGCCCGGCCCGGGGCCGGTGCGTCGGCGGGTCCGGCCGGGGCCGCGGGCAGGCCCGCCGATGGGCCGGCGCCATCAGCGGTCGGATCACCCGGCGGCGCGGCGGTGGCCTCGGCGGCGGGCATCCCCTGCCTGTGGATGCGCGGCGGCACGTCCAAGGGCGCCTACCTGCTGGCCGCCGATCTGCCGTCCGACCGGGCGACCCGCGATGCCCTGCTGCTGCGCCTGATGGGCTCGCCCGACCCGCGCCAGGTCGACGGCATCGGCGGAGGCGATCCGCTGACCTCCAAGGTTGCCATCCTCGCCCCGCCCTCGCGGCCCGATGCCGATGTCGATTACCTCTTTCTCCAGGTCTTCCCCGACCGGCCCGTGGTCTCCGATGCCCAGGGCTGCGGCAACATCCTGGCCGGAGTCGGCCCGGCGGCCATCGAACGCGGGTTGGTCGCTGCCACACCCGGCGAAACCGCCGTGCGCATCCACATGTGCAACACCGGCGAAATTGCCACGGCCCGGGTGCAAACACCGCAGGGCCGGGTCTGCTATGACGGCACCGCACGGATCGACGGCGTGCCCGGCGCCCATGCGCCCGTGGCACTGATGTTCGACCGGCTGGCCGGGTCGATGTGCGGCGCGCTGCTGCCCACCGGCCGGGCCTGCGACCGGATCGACGGCCTGCCCTGCACCCTGATCGACAACGGCATGCCCTGTGTCATCCTGCCGGCCACGGCCCTCGGCCTGACCGGCCAGGAACCGCCCGCCGCGCTCGAAGCCGACACCGCGCTGAAGGCCCGGCTGGAAGCCATCCGCCTGGCCGCCGGGCCGATGATGGGCCTGGGCGACGTGGCCGCGAAATCGGTGCCCAAGATGACCCTGGTCGCCCCGCCCCGGGCCGGAGGTGTCATTGCCACCCGCAGTTTCATCCCCCATCGCTGCCATGCCTCGATCGGGGTCTTTGCGGCGATCAGCGTGGCCACGGCCTGCACCCTGCCGGACAGTCCCGCCGCCGCCCTGGCCGATCTGCCGGCGGGTGACCGCTTTGCCATCGAACATCCCTCGGGCGCGGCCGACGTGGTGATCACCCGCGATGCGGCGGGCCAGGTCCGTGCGGCCGGGTCTGTCCGCACCGCGCGCAAGCTCTTTGACGGGCTGGTCTTTCCGGCCCCTGCCTGAGCCCACCGGGCGCCCCGCGCCCATCTGGCGCCGTCCGTGGTCCCGGTATCCGCACGGCTCCGTCCGCGAGATCCGTGTCTGCCTCTCCCGGTCCGCGAGGCCAATGCCCGCCCGGCCCCGCTGGCCTGGCCCGGGTCGGACATATGCCGTCCGCTTGGCCCGAGCCCGCCGAAACGTGAATGATCCGTTGCCCGGTATCCGTCCGGCATGCCTCGTGTCCGCCTGTCCCACGTCAAATCTTGGCCTCCCAAACGCCAAGGGGGCCCGTCGCTGCGGGCCCCCGTGCCTTGTGTCCACTCCGAAACCGCGATGGCGCGGCTCAGTCGAGCGCCTTGTCGCTGTCGCCGGCATTGCCCGCGATCCAATAGCCCGCGGCCTTGAGATAGGGCGCCGGGTGGTTCCGGTCGGTCAGGAAATGGGTCTTGAGCGCCCGGGCCACCTGGGCTTCGGCGGCGATCCAGACAAAGCCCTTGCCCTCGGGCAGTTCCAGCCCGCGCGCGGCGTCGAGCAGCGGCGCGATGGCCCCGGCCTCGGCCACCGGGCGGTGCACCCAATGAGCCTGGTGATCGGCCTGTGTGACCAGCGCCTGTTCGTCCTCGGCCCCCGGCACGGCCACCAGCGTCACGACCTGCGTGCCCGCGCCCAGCTCTTCGGTCTTGCGGCCGATGGCGGGCAGGGCGGTTTCGTCGCCGACCAGCAGGTACCAGTCGAAGATCGGCGCGATCTCGGCCGACCCGCGCGGCCCGCCGATGTCCAGCGTGTCGCCGGCCCGGGCGCCGACCGCCCAGGCCGTGGCCGGCCCGGCGTCATGCACGGCGAAATCCACCACCAGCGAGCGGTCGGCGGTGTCATAGGACCGGGGGGTGTAGTCGCGCATCTGGCGGTCGTCACCCTCACCGAAGAACAGCTTGATGTGGTCGTCGGCGCCCAGGCTGACGAAATCGGCCAGGTCGTCGCTTTCCAGCACCATGCGGATCATGTGCGGCGTCAGGTATCCCGTTTCGCGCACGGTCAGGCTGCGGCGCTTCAGCTCGTGGCGGTGGCGGATGATCACCTGCTCGGCCGGTTCGGCAGGGTCGGCGGGCGCCCCGGGTGCGGGCGCCACGGCCAGCAGGTCGCGGGCGGCGGCACGCAGGCGCTCGGCCAGGGCCTCGACCAGCGCGGCATCGGCGGTGTCATCGGCCAGCCGGTCGCGCAGGGCGGCCTTGATCTCGTCCATGGCCCGCACGATCGGCTTGGGCGCGTTGCCCCGCCGGCCGCGCGGCATCTGGCGCTGGCGCAGCTCGTCGGCGGCCTCGGCGTTGGCCGTCAGGAAGGCCTGGCCTTGTTCGGTGATCCGCGCGCTCTTGCGCCCGGATGTGTCGGTTTCGACGGTGGCAAAGCCCGATTCCTCCAGCCAGGTGAAGGCCGGATAGATCACCCCCGGGCTGGGGCTGTAGATGCCGTCGAACCGGTCTTCGATCTCCTTGATGATCTCGTAGCCGTGGCGGGGCTGTTCGGCGATCATCGCCAGGATCAGCAGGCGCAATTCGCCGTATTCGAACAGCCGGCGGCCGCGGTGACGGCCGCCCTTGCCGGATTTCTCGCCTTTTTCGCCCCGGTCTCCCTTGCGGCCCTTCCGGCCACCGTCGCCGCGCAGCTTCTCGCGGCCCTTCTCGCGCGATTTTTCGCGGCGGGCGGGGCGAAGCTCTTCGTTGTCCTGTGTCAATGCAGGCTCCTCATGATTCGATATATCGAGATATAAGATATATCGGGAATTGCGCAAGCCCCCGGAATGCCTTGGCTCTCGCCGGCGTGATCGGCCGGGCAGGTCGGCCGGACACCCGCGGGTGTGGCCCGGTGCGACCGGGGCTTCAGTTTGCCTTCAGCTTGGCCGATTATGGTCGCGCGTCACTCAACCGCGCGGACCGGTCCATGCGTATCCTGCTTGTCGAAGACGACCCGCTTGTCGGGGATGCGCTGGTCAAGAGCCTTGGCCGCGACCGCGCGCGCGTCGACTGGATCCGCGATGGCGAGGCCGCGGCCACGGCGCTGGCCTCGGGCGGGTTCGACCTTGTCGTGCTCGATCTCGGCCTGCCCGGGCGCGACGGCCTGTCGGTGCTGCGCGACCTGCGGGACCGGGGCGATGCCACGCCGGTCCTGGTGCTGACCGCCCGCGACGGGGTCGAAGACCGCATCCTGGGCCTGGACAACGGGGCCGACGATTACCTGCTCAAGCCCTTCGACACCGGCGAGCTGCTGGCCCGCTGCCGGGCCCTGCTGCGCCGGGCCCAGGGCCGGGGCGACGACCGCATCACGCTGGACGCGCTGACCGTCGACCTGGGCGCCAACAGCGTGGCCGTCGACGGCCGGCCGCTGCACCTGCCCCAGAAGGAATTCCGCCTGCTGGTCTACCTGGCCGAACGGCGCGGGCGGGTGGTGCCCAAGGCCCAGCTGGAACAGATGCTGTACGGCTGGGACGACGGGGCCGAAAGCAACACCGTCGAAGTCTATGTCTCGGCCCTGCGCCGCAAGATCGGAGCCGACCGCATCCGCACCCTGCGGGGCGTCGGCTACATGATCCCATGAGCGGGGCGGCCTCGCTGCGCGGGCGGTTGCTGCGCGGGCTGGTGCCGGCGCTGGTGCTGGTCTGGCTGATCGGCAGCGCCTTCATCCTGATGCGCAGCTGGGACGAGATCGAGGACAGCTATGTCGACCAGCTCGACCACATGGCCTTTGCCCTGGCCCAGGTGCTGGACGACAGCGCGCTGACCCCCGAGGCCGTGGTCGACAGCGTGCGGGCCCGGCGCGATCGCAACATCTTTGTCGTGGTCTTCCGCCAGGGCCAGCCGGTGCTGCGCTCGGCCCGGGCGCCGGACGGGATCAGCGAGCTGACCGGCGACGGCGATCCGCGCTATTACCTGGCCCGGGAAACCGCCCGGGGCGGGCAGATCACCGTCGTGGCCGGGCTGGAACGCGACGAGGTGCGCCAGCTGATCACCCAGGTCGCGGCCGGGGCGGCCCTGCCCATGGCGCTGGGGCTGCTGGCCATGCTGGGCGTCGTGCTGGTGGCCATCACCCGGGCGCTGCGCCCGCTGGACGACCTGCGCGCCGAGCTCGAAGACCGCCACCCCGACCAGCTCGACCCGCTGCGCGGGCGCGACCTGCCGACCGAGCTGCGCCCGGTGGTCGAGGCGCTGAACCACCTGCTGGGCCGGATGCGCCTGGCCGTCGACCGCGAGCGGCGCTTCGTGGCCGATGCCAGCCATGAACTGCGCACGCCGCTGGCCGCGATCCGGGCCCAGGTCGACACGATCGACCGCAGCCGGCTGGACGCGGAGACCGGCGCGGCGCTGGACCAGATCCTGCGGGGCGTGGGCCGGTCGACGCGGCTGGTGCAACAGCTGCTGCGCCTGGCCCGGGCCGATGCCGATGACGGTGGCGCGGCGGCCGAGATCCGGCTGGACGAACAGGCCGTGGCCATCGTGTCGGACCTGTTCCCGCTGGCCGTGCTGCACGACACCGACCTGCAGCTCGATTGTGCCCCGGCCCGGGTGCGGGCGATGCCCGCCGATATCGAGATGGTGTTGGGCAACCTGATCGAGAACGCCGTGCACCATGCCGGGACGGGCGCGCGCATCCGGGTCAGCTGTGGCCCGGCGGGGGGCGGCGACCAGGGCGGCGCGGCCGATGGCCCGGAGGACGATGGCGGGGCCTGGCTGTGTGTCGAGGACAGCGGGCCGGGCATTGCCGAACCCGATCGGGCCGGGCTGTTCGACCGGTTCCGCCGGGGACCGCGCAGCAGCGCCGACGGGGCCGGGCTGGGCCTTGCCATTGTCGCCTCGGTCGCCCAGAGGCTGGGCGCGGCGATCACCCTGGGCCGGTCCGACGGGCCGGGCGGGCTGGGCGGCCTGCGGGTCGACCTGCGGTTTCCGCCGATCCGCCCGGCCGCACGATTCACCATGCTAAGAGATGAAGCTGAGGAGAAGCTGAAGCATGCCTCCCTTGCCGCCACACGTTAAGTTTGATTGCCGCAACGCGGCACGCCCGGCATCCTTGCCCCGGGTCGGGATGGGTTCCGTCCCGCGACCCGCCGGACCGGAGCACGCCCCATGAAAGCCATCCGAATCCTCTTCGGACTGATCCTGTTATGCGCCGCCGCCGTCGGTGGCTTTGTCTTCACCGAGGACATGTTGGCCGCGACACCGCCTGCCCAGGGCGGGGGACGCGGCGGCGGGCCGATCGCGGTGGAAACCCTGCCGGTCGAGATCCTGACCTTTTCCGAGACCGTCGAGGCCGTGGGTACGACCCTGGCCCGCCAATCGGTCGTGTTGCAGCCCACGGCGTCGGGCCGGGTGACCGAGGTGGCCTTTGCCGCCGGGGACCGCGTGGCCGCCGGCCAGGCGCTGGTCCGGCTCGACGATGCCGCCGCCCGCGCCGGGCTGGCCTCGGCCGAAGCCACCGTGGCCGAGGCCGAAGCGGCCTTTGACCGCCAGCAGCAACTGGAACAGCGGGGCAGCGCCGCCGAGGCCACCCTTCAGGCCGCCCGGGCGGCCATGCTGCGGGCCGAGGCCGAGCGCGACATGGCCATCAACACGCTGGACGACCGGGTTCTGCGCGCGCCCTTCGCCGGGGTGGTCGGCCTGACCGACCTGGCCCTGGGCCAGCTGATCGACAGTTCGACCGAGATCACCACGCTCGACGACCTTTCGGTCGTCGAGGTGGCCTTCAGCGTGCCGGAGCGGTTCATCGCCCGGCTGGCCCTGGGCCAGCAGGTGGCGCTGTCGTCGCCGGCCTATCCGGCCGAGACCTTCACCGCCACGATCCGGGCCATCGACACGCGGGTCGACCAGACCACCCGGTCGATCGCCCTGCGCGCGGCGGTGCCCAACGACGACGGCCGGCTGACCGCCGGCATGTTCATGCGCGTGTCGCTGGTGCTGGGCCAGCGCCAGGCACCGGCGGTGCCCGAACGAGCCCTGTCGGTCGCCGGGGCCAGCGCCTTCATCCACCTGGCCGTCGACGGCGTGGCCCAGCGGGTCGAGGTCGGCACCGGCAGCCAGCAGGGCGACCTGGTCGAGGTCACAGGCACCGACCTGGCCGCCGGCGCGCCGGTCATCGTGACCAACCTGCACCGCATCGGCGACGGCTCCGAGATCGAGGTCACCGGGGTCCAGCTTTCGGAGGCCGGGCAATGAGCCTTCCCGACATGTCCATCCGCCGGCCCGTCATGTCGGCGGTGTTCAACCTGCTGATCGTGCTGGTCGGGGCCGTGGCCCTGACCCGCCTGCCGGTCCGCGAGCTGCCCCAGGTCGACAGCGCCCGGCTGTCCATCGTGGTCAATTACACCGGCGCCGCGCCGGATGTCATCGACAGCCAGGTGGCCTCGGTCATCGAAGGCGCGCTGGCCGGCATTTCGGGCCTGCAGAGCATGGACACCGAAAGCGAGCGGGGCCGGTCGCGCACGGTGCTGATCTTTGAACCCTCGCGCGACATCGACAGCGCGGCCAATGACGTGCGCACGGCGATCGACCGGGCCGCGCGCAACCTGCCCGACGGGGCCGACGCGCCGATCGTCTGGAAGAACGACAGCCAGAGCGACCCGGTGGTCCGGCTCAGCCTGTCCTCGGCCTCGATGTCGCCGCTCGAACTGTCGGATTACGCCGAGCGCTACATCACCGACCGGCTGGCCCGGCTGCCCGGGGTGGCCAATGCGGCGATCTTCGGCGAACGGGCCCCGGCGATGCGCATCTGGCTGGATGCCGACCTGATGGCCGCCCATGGCGTGACCACCGGCGACATCACCCAGGCCCTGCAATCCAACAACATCGAACTGCCCGCCGGCGAGATCGAGACCGGCGCCCGCCAGCTGCAGCTGCTGGCCCGCACGCGGTTCACCTCGGCCGAGGAATTTGCCGGGTTGGTCATCCGCGACGACGGCGTGCGCCCGCTGCGCCTGGGCGACGTGGCGCGGATCGAATCCGGGCCCTCGGCCTCGGAAAGCAGCTTTCGCTCGGATGGCCGCACCGGGCTGGGCCTGGGCATCCAGCCCCAGGCCCAGGCCAACACCGTGGCCATCAGCCAGGCCGTCAAGGCCGAGCTGGCCCTGATGCGCCCGACGCTGCCGGCCGACATGACCCTGGAAATCACCACCGACGAGGCGCTGTTCATCCAGACCACGCTGAACGAGGTGGCCCATGTCTTTGCCGAGGCCGTGGGCCTGGTGACGGCCGTGATCTTCCTGTTCCTGGGCTCGGCCCGGCTGTCGCTGGTGCCCGTGGTCACGATCCCGATCTCGATCCTGGGCGCGGCGCTGGCCATGCTGCTGCTGGGCTTCACGATCAACATCATGACGCTCTTTGCCATGATCCTGGCCATCGGGCTGGTCGTCGATGACGCCATCGTCGTGCTGGAGAACATCCAGCGTCACCGGGCCATGGGCGCCAGCCGGTCCGAAGCCGCCCGGCTGGGGGCCAACCAGGTCAACTTTGCCGTCATCGCCACCACCGCCGTGCTGATCGCCGTCTTCCTGCCGGTCAGTTTCATGGAAGGCGAGATCGGCCAGATCTTTGCCGAGTTCGGCATCGTGCTGGCCGTGGCCGTGTCGGTGTCGGGCTTTGTCGCCCTGACCCTGTCGCCGGCCCTGGCCGCCCGGCTGCTGCCCCGCGAGGACCGGCCCAACCTGCTGACCCGGGGCGTCAATGCCGTGATCGGCTGGGTCGAACGGGGCTATCGCGCCGGGCTGAACGGGGTCATGCGCGCGCCCGAGATCCTGCTGGCCTTCACCGGCTTTGCCGTTGCCGCCTCGGCCGCGCTCTATTTCTCGCTGCCCAAGGAGGTCACCCCCGAGGAAGACCGCGGCCAGTTCCGCATCTACATCACCGCGCCGCAGGGATCGAACCTGGAATATACCGATGCCGCGACGCGCAAGGTCGAAGCGCTGCTGGAGCCGCTGCGCGACGAAGGCGTGGTGACCAACGTGACAACCATCGTCGGCATGTGGGGCGAGCTGCGCCGGGCGATGATCTTCGTCAACCTGGTGCCCTGGCAGGACCGCGACCTGTCGGTGCGCGATGTCATCGCCGATCTGCGCGGCCCGCTGTCGGGCATATCCGAGGCCGCGACCTGGGTGCGCCCGTCCAGCGGCCTGCGCATCGGAGGCGGGCGCGGCGGGCTCAGCTTCATGCTGGGCGGCCCCGACATCGACCGCGCCGCGGCCTGGGCCGAAGAGCTGGCCGTCGTGCTCGAAGCCGACCCGGATCTCAGCGGCGTCGAGGTCGGCCATGCGGCCAACCAGCCCGGGGCGACCCTGTCGGTCGATCGGCTGCGGGCCCAGGACCTGGGCCTGGACGCGCAGACCGTGTCCTCGACCCTGCGCACGCTGATCGCCTCGCAGACCATCGGCGAATACAGTTCGAACGGCCGGCAATACCCGGTCATCCTGCAGGCCGCGCCCGAGGATCGCGACAGCCCCGAGGACCTGATGTCGATCCTTCTGCGCAACGACCGGGGGGACCTTGTGCCCTTGTCGGCCTTTGCCAGCGTCGAGACCGAGGCCACCGTGCCGGCGATCAACCGGTTCAACCGGGTTCATTCCGTCGAGATGGAATCCGACCTGGTGGCAGGGGCCGACCTGGCCCAGGTCATGGCCCGGGTCGAAGCCGCCGTGGCCGAGCTGCCCCCCGGGGCGGTGCTGGCCTGGCAGGGCCAGGCGGCCGATTACCTGCGCGCCTCGGGCGGCATGTCGATGGTCTTTGGCATGGCCCTGGCCATTGTCTTCCTGGTGCTGGCCGCCCAGTTCGAAAGCTTTCGCACGCCGCTGGTCATCCTGCTGACCGTGCCGCTGGGCCTGAGCGGGGCGGTGCTCACGCTCTGGCTGGCCGGGCAGACCGTCAACATCTTCAGCCAGGTCGGGCTGGTCCTGCTGGTCGGGCTGATGGCCAAGAACGGCATCCTGATGGTCGAGTTTTCCAACCAGCTGCGCGAGGGCGGCGCGGCCCTGCGCGATGCGGCCATCGAAGGCGCCGTGACCCGGCTGCGCCCGGTGACCATGACCACCATTGCCACCGTGCTGGGCGCCGTGCCCCTGGCCATGGCCTCGGGGGCGGGGGCGGAAAGCCGCATTGCCATCGGGCTGGTCATCACCGGCGGGCTCAGCTTTGCCTTCGTGCTGACCCTCTTTGTCACCCCGGTGATCTATTTCCTGGTCGAATCCGTGCGCGGCGGCCCGGCCGAGCCGCAACAGGCCGGTGATGCGCCCGATCCCGACCCGGCCACGACCCCGGCTGAATGAGCCGGGCCCGCCCCTTGTTCCCGGCCGGGTGATCCACCCGCGGCGGCCCCCCATCCAACCGAGGAGGACGACCCGATGACCGAACATTCCCGCATGACCGCGGCCGATTTCAGCCCCGAGCTGCTCGAGCTCTACGATTTCTATGCCCATGGCATGATCACCAAGCGCGAGTTCCTGGACAAGGCCGGCAAGTTCGCCGTCGGCGGGCTGACCGCTGCGGCGATCCTGGGCATGATGTCGCCCAACTATGCCATGGCCGAACAGGTCAGCTTCAACGATCCCGAGATCCGGGCCGAATGGATCACCTATCCCTCGCCCAACGGCCATGGCGAGATCCGCGCCTACATGGTGCGGCCCACCGGCGTCGAAACCGCGCCGGGCGTTGTGGTCGTCCACGAGAACCGCGGCCTCAACCCCTATATCCAGGATGTCGCCCGGCGGGTGGCCAAGGCCGGGTTCATCGCCCTGGCGCCCGACGGGCTGACGCCGATGGGCGGCTATCCGGGCAATGACGAAGAAGGCCGCGCCCTGCAGCAGCAGGTCGACGGCGAGAAGCTGATGAACGATTTCTTCGCGGCGATCGAATTCCTGATGGCCCATGAGGACGTGTCCGGCAAGGTCGGCATCACCGGCTTCTGTTATGGCGGCGGCGTGTCCAACGCGGCGGCCGTGGCTTATCCCGAACTGGGCGCGGCGGTGCCCTTCTATGGCCGCCAGGCCGCGGCAGAGGATGTCCCGCGCATCCAGGCCCCGCTGCTGCTGCATTACGGTGCGCTGGACGAACGGGTCAACGCCGGCTGGCCGGCCTACCAGGCCGCGCTGGATGCCAATGAAAAGGTCTACGAGGCCTATGTCTACGAAGACGCCAACCACGGGTTCCACAACGATTCCACCCCGC
This sequence comes from Marinibacterium sp. SX1, assembly GCF_050389775.1. Lineage (NCBI taxonomy): Bacteria > Pseudomonadati > Pseudomonadota > Alphaproteobacteria > Rhodobacterales > Paracoccaceae > Marinibacterium > Marinibacterium sp. SX1. Next base: position 105,564 of record NZ_CP177145.1, read on the forward strand.
GCTATGACGAGGCCATGGCCGAGCTGGCCTGGGAACGCACCATCGACTGGTTCCGCAAGTACCTGTGACCGGAGGGCCTGAGCGGCCCGTTGTCACCTGGTCCCGCGCCCCCCGGCCATCGGCCCCGGGGCGCGGGTGCCGCCCCGTGTCGCCCCGTGCCGCTCAGGGCCCGACCAGGGCGACCAGCAGGGCGAAGAGCGGCACCATGGCCAGGATCGAGACCAGCCCGTAGGCCAGGTTCCACTTCCACGTCAGCACCCGGGGCGCATAGCCCCCGACCCGGTCGATCAGCAGCACGACGGTCGAGAACGGCGACAGGAACATGCTGAGCGACCAGCCCATCGAGATCGACAGGGCGACCAGCGTGGCATTGGCCGGCATGACGGCCAGGCTGCCGAAGAACGAGCCAAAGAACACGGCCGTCATGATCGGGCTGAGGCCGAGCAGGCTCATGGCCATGATGGCGGGCGGGATGGCCGAAAGCAGGGCGAAATCGGGCATCATCTCAAGCCCCAGCCGGTCGGCCACGGCCTGGGCCGGCACCAGCGACGAGGCCGCCCGGCCGATGAAGCCCGAACAGGCCAGGGTCACGGCGACACGGGCCGAATGGGGCAGGCTGCCAAAGCCGATCTGGCGCAGCCGGCCGCCGACAACGGGCCAGTCGACCCGCCCGGCAGCATGGTTCTGGACGATGATCCAGCCGATCAGCATGACCGGGCAGACGGCCATCAGGCCGAAGATGATCGTGTCGTCCAACAGCTGGCTGACCGTGATGCTGAGCGCGAAGAGCCAGGCGCAGGCCAGGCCGAACATCGCCGCGGCATGGCCGGGAAAGACCGGTTTCACCTGTTTCGCCCGGGGCTTGTAGGCCCGGAACCGCAGGGCATCCTCGGTCGCGCCCAGCACCATGAACAGGACAAAGACACCCATGCCGATGAAGATCCACAGCCGGCGGTCGACCCCGGGGATCAGCTCCATCAAGGCCAGCGGGGCGACGGCCGTGGGCGACCAGATCACGCACCAGGCAAAGCCGCGCAGCAGGGCCGAGACCTGGCGCCGCTCGCGGATCGGGTTCAGCGGATCGTCGGGCGCGGCCGAGCGGATGCCGCGCTGGATCAGGGGCACCAGAAAGCTGACCACCCCCACGTTGAACAGCACGGCCATCACCCCGGTGCCCCCGAACAGGGCATAGAACCGCCGCCCGGCCGGCTGGCGCGACAGGTAGCGCCCCAGCGCGTCGATCGACGGCGAGGTCGAGGCGGCCTCGTGCAGCAGGCCCAGCAGCAGGACAAAGGCCATCAGGAAGCTGGCCTGGCTGAGCGCCGCGCCCAGCTCGGCCCCGGGGTCGGGAGCGGTGGCCCAGACGGCCAGGCTGAGCCCGGCACAGAGCGTCAGCAGGTATCCCTCGCGCAGGCCGATCCGGCGCCGGGCGCCGATCACGACGGCGGCCATGGCCAGCCAGGCCACGACCTGGACCGAGAAGGCGCCGGTCATGCGGGCCAGCAATTCGGTGGCCATGGCCAGGATCAGCAACAGGCCCATCAGCCGGTCGTCTTGCGGCCGGGGCGCGGCGGCGGGGGTGGCTGCGCCGTCGGTCATCGCGGGGGCCGGGGGCTGAAAGTCATGGTCGGGGGTCCGTCTGTCGTGCCCGCCTTCGGTAGCCGTCCGGCCCGGGGCATTCAATCGCCCGCGACCGGGCCGGGGTCTTTTGCGCCGCATGGCCGCCATGCGCCGGGCCGGCTGCGGCAAAACCGGGCCTTGGCCGGGCGCAATGCGCGGGGACGGGCCTTTGGGCGGCGGTTGGCGCGCAAAATTCTGGTGCAAAGCGCCGCTTGGCTTTAGCCTGCCGGTCATGCATGACGCCAGCCCGCCCGACACGATGCCCGACCTCCTGCCGGCCCTGCCCGGTTGGATCCTGCGCGCCCGGCCCGACACGGCCGAAGACGGGGCCTTTGTCTCGGGCGCGGCGCTGGCCCTGTTGCAGCTGGCCGAAGGCCAGCCCGCCGTGCCCCGGGCGCTTCTGCGTGCCCGCCTGTCGCTGGACGCGGCAGCGGCCAGCCTGGCTCTGACCGGCCGGCGCGACAGCGCCGCCCAGCTGCGCGACGAAGTCCACCTGTTGCGCCCGGGCGACCAGCCCGGGCCGGGCGGCGCGGTGCTGCGGCTGTGGCTGCGGGCGACCGAACGGCCCCTGTCCACCGCCCCGCTCACCGGCCTGCTGCCCGATGCCCTGTCCACCCTGGCCGGTGATCCGCCCCGGGCCGGCGGCCCCGTGCCCCGCGCCGCGGCCATGTTGGAAACCGCCCTGGCGCTGTGCCCGCGCGAAGAACCCGCCGCCCTGGTCCTGGCCGATGCCACCCTGTCGCGTGCCCTGGGCTGGGATCATGTCCTGCCCCTGCTGGCCGGCAGCCTGACCGCCCGCGACCTGCGCCTGTCCGGCCCGGCATTGCAGGCCGCCTGCCACCGCGCGGTGACCGCCTCGGCCACCGCCGCCGTCACCCGGGCCGGCGACCTGGCCCGCCGGGCCGGGCGCCTGCGCGCCGTGGCGCCGCGCCTGCGGGGCAAGACCTCGGATGCCGCCGTGGCCCGTTTCCTGTCCCGCGATGCCCTGTCGCCGTCGCTGGCCCTGTCCGATCTCATGAGCGACCGCGCCGCCCGCCGGCTTTGCGACCGGCTGGTCGCGCTTGGCGTGGTGCGCGAGCTGACCGGCCGGGCGACGTTCCGGCTGTACGGGGTGTGACCATGGCCGGGGCGGATGCCGATCACCGGCCGGACCCGGCCGAGGGCATCGACCGGGCGCTTGACGCGCTGCCCCCCGAGCGGCGCTGGCGGGAATGGATGAACCGGGTCGAGGCCGTGCTCTTTGCCACCGCCGCGCCGGTCCCGCGCGAAGAGCTGGCCCGGGTCGTCGGCCCCGGCGTGTCGGTCGACCTGCTGATCGACGACTTGTCGGCCGACCTGGCTGGAAGGCCCTTTGACGTCGTGCGCATCGGCAATGGCTGGATGCTGCGCACCCGCCCGGCTTATGGCCCGGTCATCCGGGCGGCGGCCGATGCCGGCCACCAGGGCCCGGACCTGTCGGATTTCGACGTGGCCGTTCTGGCGGCCATCGCCTTCCACCAGCCGATCACCCGCGACGGCCTGGCCGAGATCTTTGGCCGCGAGATTTCCCGCGAGCTGATCGGCCGGCTCAGCGCCCAGGCTCTGATCGCCACCGGCCCGCGATCGCCCCGGCGCGGCGCGCCCTACACCTTTGTGACAACCGAGCGGTTCCTGGCCGTCTTTGGCATGGACAGCCTGCGCGACCTGCCCGACCGGGAACAGCTGGAAGACGCCGGGCTGGTCCGTCCGGGCGATTCAAGCGACTGATTTCAAATGACCTTTCGGCTTTCCTGACCATTTCGGTCGCCCCGGGCTTGCGGGGCGGATGATGTCACCCTAATCTGACAGCGAATCCGTTGGGGTGCCCTGCAACAGGGCTGAGAGGCAACGCGCCGACCCATCGAACCTGATCCGGGCAATGCCGGCGTAGGGAACGGAGACCATGCGGGCGCACGCCGTCCCTGCATCTGCCGCCGCCCCCTGTCCGTCCTGCCCAAAGCCGGAGGGGACCATGGGCAAGGTCGCAAAGCTGCTCATCATCGCGGGGTCGGACAGCGGCGGAGGCGCCGGCATCCAGGCCGATCTCAAGACCGCCTCGGCCCTGGGCGTCTATGGCGCCACGGCCCTGACGGCGGTGACCGCGCAGAACACGATCGGCGTGCAGGCCGTTCACATGCTGGAACCGCAGATGGTGGCCGACCAGGTGCGCTCGGTGCTCGATGACATTGCCATCGATGCGGTCAAGCTGGGCATGCTGGGCACCGGGCCGATCATGCAGGCCGTGGCCGGGGCGCTGGACGGGTTCACCGGGCCGGTGGTGCTGGACCCGGTCATGGTGGCCAAGTCGGGCGATGCCCTGCTGGCCGACGAGGCCGTGGCCACTCTGCGCGAGCTGCTTTTGCCCCGGGCGACGCTGCTGACCCCCAACCTGCCCGAAGCAGCGCGCCTGCTCGACACCGCGCCGGCCGAAACGACCGATGCGGCGCTGGAACAGGGCCAGGACCTGCGCGCCCTGGGTGCCGGGGCCGTTTTGATGAAGGGCGGCCATGGCCGGGGCGAGACCTGCCGCGACCTGCTGGTCGAGCGCGGCGGTGTGACCTGTTACGAGGCCCCGCGCCGGGACACGGCCAACACCCATGGCACGGGCTGTTCGCTGTCGTCGGCCATTGCGGCCGGGCTGGCCCGGGGCATGGCGCTGGAACCGGCCGTGCGCCGGGCCCATGGCTGGCTGCAGGCGGCGATTGCCGGGGCCGACGGTCTGGATGTCGGCCGGGGCCACGGGCCGGTCCACCATTTCCACGAGACCTGGGCATGACCCGGGTGACGATCCTGGGCGCCGGGGTGGCCGGCCTTTGCGTGGCGCATGAGCTGGCCGGCCGGGGTGTCGACCTGCGCATCGTCGACCCGGCCGGCGGGCCGGGGGAGGGCGCCTGTTCCTGGTGGGCCGGGGGCATGCTGGCCCCCGATTGCGAAGGCGAGACGGCGGCCGAGCCGGTCATCCGCCTGGGCCGGGATGCGGCCGGCTGGTGGCAGGCCGCCGGGGCCGAGGTGACACCGTCCGGCACGCTGGTGCTGGCCCTGGGGCGCGACCGGCAGGAGCTGGACCGCTTTGCCCGGCGCACGGCCAATCACCGGCTGCTTGACGGGGCCGGGGTGGCCGCGCTCGAACCCGACCTGGCCGGGCGTTTTGGCCGGGGGCTGCACTTCCCGGACGAGGCCCACCTGTCGCCCCGCGCGGCGCTGGCCACCCTGCGCCGGGGGCTGGCCGAACGGGGCATCACCATCGAAACTGACATTGCGCCGGATGACGTGGACACGGCGGGCCAGAGCAAGGCGGATCGAGGGCAGGTCATCGATTGTCGCGGCCTGGCCGCCCGTGACCGGCTGGACGGGCTGCGCGGGGTGCGCGGCGAGATGGTCGTGCTGCGCGCGCCGGGCCTGGCCCTGCACCGGCCCGTACGCCTTCTGCACCCGCGCCATCCGCTCTACATCGTGCCGCGCGGCGATGGCGTGCACATGCTGGGCGCGACCCAGATCGAAAGCGACGGGCGCGGGCCGGCCAGCCTGCGCTCTGTGGTCGAGCTCTTGAATGCGGCTTATGCGCTGCATCCGGCCTGGGGCGAGGCCGAGGTGCTGGAAATCGGCGCCGACGCCCGCCCGGCCTTTGCCGACAACCTGCCCCGGATCACCCGGCAGGCGGATCGCATTCTTGTCAATGGCCTGTTCCGGCACGGTTTTCTCCTGGCCCCCGCGATGGCGCGGATGGTGGCCGGGATGCTGCTGGACGGCATCACACCGGAGGTTCTGCAATGAAGATCATGGTCAATGGCGCCCCGACCGAGCTGCGCGCCGACACCCTGGCCGCCGCGCTCGACGAGCTGGGCTATGGCGGCGCACGGGTGGCCACGGCGCTGAACGAAAGCTTTGTGCCCGCCGCCGCCCGGGCCGACCGGCCGCTGGCCCCGGGCGACCGGCTGGAAATCCTCGCACCGAAACAGGGAGGCTGAGATGCCCATCTTCTATGGCACCGAGATCGCCTCGCCGCTGATGCTGGGCACGGCGCAATATCCCTCGCCGGCCGACCTGGAACAGGCCTTCCGGCGTTCCGGCGCGGGGGTGGCCACGGTGTCGCTGCGCCGCGAGGCGGCGGGCGGCGACGGGTCGGGCTTCTGGGACATTGTCCGGGGCCTGGGCATTCCGCTGCTGCCCAACACCGCCGGCTGTCATTCGGTCCGCGAGGCGGTGACCACGGCGCATATGGCCCGCGAGCTGTTCGGCACCGACTGGATCAAGCTGGAGGTCATCGGCCATGCCGACACCTTGCAGCCCGACCCTTTCGGCCTGGTCGAGGCCGCGCGCATCCTGACCGAGGACGGGTTCCGGGTGTTTCCCTACACGACCGAGGACGGCATCCTGGGCGGCCGGCTGCTTGAGGCCGGCTGCGAGGTGCTGATGCCCTGGGGTGCGCCGATCGGCACCGGGCTGGGGCTGAACAATCCCTACGGGCTGCGCACCCTGCGCGCCCAGTTCCCCGATGTGCCGATGGTCATCGACGCCGGGCTGGGCCTGCCCAGCCACGCGGCCGAGGCCATGCAGCTGGGCTTTGATGCGGTGCTGCTGAACACGGCCGTGGCCCGGGCGGGCGATCCGCCGGCCATGGCCGAGGCCTTTGCCCTGGCGCTGGAGGCCGGGCGCAAGGCCCGGGCGGCCGATCCGATGGAGCCGCGCGACATGGCCGCGCCCTCGACCCCGCTGCTGGGACTGGCGGTGCTGCAATGACGCTCGACCGGTTCTACCCGATCTTCGATCATCCCGACTGGCTGGACCGGGCGCTGCCGCTGGGAACGCGGCTGGTGCAGCTGCGCATCAAGGACCGGCCCGAGCCCGAGCTGCGCGCGCTGCTGGCCCGCGGGCGCGACCTGTGCCGGGCGGCCGGGGCGGTGATGGTGGTCAACGATCACTGGCAGCTGGCCATCGAGCTGGGCTGCGACTGGGTGCACCTGGGCCAGGAAGACCTGGACACGGCCGACCTGGACGCGATCCGGGCGGCGGGGCTGAAGCTGGGCCTGTCGACCCATGACGAGGCCGAGCTGGAGCGCGCGCTGGCCTGCGCGCCCGATTACGTGGCCCTTGGCCCGGTCTGGCCGACGATCCTGAAAAAGATGAAATGGCACGAACAGGGGCTGGACCGCGTGCGCCAGTGGAAGGACCGGGTCGGTGACCTGCCGCTGGTTGCCATCGGCGGGCTGTCGGTGGACCGGGCGCCGCTGGCGCTGGCCGCCGGGGCGGATATCGTGTCGGTGGTCACCGACATCACGCTCAACCCCGACCCCGAGGCGCGGATGCGCGACTGGGTGGCGGTGACCCGATGAGCCGCTATGCCCGCCAGGTGGCCGTGCCGGGCTTTGGCCCCGATGCCCAGGACCGCCTGCGCGCCGCGCGGTTGCTGGTCGTGGGCGCCGGGGGGCTGGGCGCGCCGGTCCTGCAATATCTCGTTGCCGCCGGGGTCGGGGCGGTGCGGCTGGTCGATCCCGACCGGGTCGAGGCCAGCAACCTGCACCGCCAGGTGCTGTTTGCCATGTCGGACATCGGTCGGCCCAAGGCCCGGGCCGCGGCCGATGCGCTGGCCGGTCTCAACCCCGAGGTCCGCGTCACGCCCGAGGTGGCCGCGCTGGACCCGGCCAATGCCGATGCGCTGGCGCTGGATGTCGACCTGGTGCTCGATTGCGCCGACAGCTTTGCCGTCAGCTACATCCTGTCCGATCTCTGCCAGGCCCGGGGTCTGCCGCTGATCAGCGCTTCGGTCATCGGCACCAGCGGTTATGCCGGGGCGTTCTGCGCCGGGGCGCCGTCGCTGCGCGCGGTCTTTCCCGACCTGCCCGACCGGCTGGGCAGCTGTGCCGAAGACGGTGTGCTGGGTCCGGTCGTGGGCGTGGTGGGCAGCCTGCAGGCCCAGATGGCCCTGGCCCTGGCCGCCGGGCTGACGCCCGCGCCGCTGGGCCGCATCGCCAGCTATGACGGGCAGAGCCACCGCTTCGGCGGGTTCGATTTCACCGGCGCGCCCGAACCAGACCGCGCCCCGCGGTTCATCGCCCCGGCGGCCATCGCACCGGGCGATTTCCTGGTCGACCTGCGCCGCCCCGAGGAAGGCCCGATCGTGCCCGGCGCCCGGCGCCATGCGGTGGCCGATTTCGGCCCGTCCGGCCCGCGCCCGGCCCCGGGCCAGCGCGCCGTCTTCTGCTGCCGCTCGGGCCAGCGCGCCTGGAGCGCGGCCGACCGGCTGGCCGCCGAATGGCCGGGCGAGATCGCCCTTGTCGCCCTGGGCGAGGGCCCGGCCCCCACCCCATCCGTCGCGCCCCGCGACACCACCGGAGGAGAAACCCCGTGAAACACCTGACACTGGCCTGCGCCCTTGCGCTGCCGCTTTCCGTTGCCGCCCTGCCCGTCCTGGCCGAGGACAAGATGACGCTCGTGCTGGACTGGTTCGTCAATCCCGATCACGGGCCGATCATCATTGCCGACGAGCTGGGCTATTTCGCCGATGCCGGGCTGGACGTCGAGATCATCGCCCCGGCCGATCCGGCCGATCCGCCCAAGATGGCCGCCGCCGGCCGGGCCGACCTGGCGATTTCCTACCAGCCCCAGCTGCACCTCCAGGTCGCCGAGGGCCTGCCCCTGGCCCGGGTCGGCACGCTGGTCGCCACGCCGCTCAACTGCCTGCTGGTGCTCGACGACGGGCCGGTCGCCAGCCTCGCCGACCTCAAGGACCGCAAGATCGGCTTTTCCGTGGCCGGGGTCGAAGAGGCCCTGCTGACGGCCATGCTGGCCCCCGAAGGCCTGGGCGTCGACGATGTCGAGCTGGTCAATGTCAACTGGTCGCTCTCGCCCTCGCTGATGTCCGGCCAGGTCGATGCCGTGATCGGGGCCTTCCGCAATTTCGAGCTGAACCAGATGCAGATCGAAGGCGTCGACGGGCGCTGTTTCTACCCCGAGGAACATGGCATCCCGGCCTATGACGAGCTGATCTACGTGGCCAATCCCGCCACGATGGATGCCGACATGATCGCCCGCTTCCTCACCGCCACCGAGCTGGCCGTGCAATACATGGTCAACCACCCGGTCGAAAGCTGGGAGATCTTTCGCGACACCTCGGCCGAGCTGGACGACGAGCTGAACGCCCGGGCCTGGGTCGACACGCTGCCCCGCTTTGCCCTGCGCCCGGCGGCGCTGGATGCCGGGCGCTACATGCGGTTCGAACGGTTCCTCAACGAGGCCGGGCTGACCGAAGGGATCCGCCCGGTCGGCCAGCTGGCGCTGGTGCCCGGGGCCGACGGATGACCGAAGGTCTGGTCTTTCCGCTCTGGCGGGCGGCGGCAGGTCCGGCATGGGGCGCCTATACGCGCCATGCCTTTGTCCGGGGGTTGGGCGATGGCTCGCTGCCCCGGGCGGCCTTTCTGCATTACCTCGTGCAGGATTACCTGTTCCTTGTCCATTTCGCCCGGGCCTGGGCGCTTGGCGTGACCAAGGCCGACACGATCGACGAGATGCGCGCCTGCGCGGCGACGACCCGGGCGCTGATCGACGACGAGATGCGCCTGCACGTGGGCATCTGCGCCGAGGCCGGCATCACCGAGGCCCAGCTGGCCACGGCCGAAGAGCATGTGGGCAACCTGGCCTATACGCGCTACGTGCTCGATGCCGGCCATGCAGGTGATTTCGCCGATCTGCTGGCCGCGCTGGCGCCCTGTGTCATGGGCTATGGCGAGATCGGCGCGCGGCTGGCGGCCGAGGCCGGCGACACGCCCTATCGCGCCTGGATCGACACCTATGCCGGGGCCGATTACCAGGCCGTCTGCGGCGAGGTGGCCGGGCTGATCGACGGGGCGGTGGCCCGTCGGCTGGGCGCCGATCCGGTAGATCATCCGCGCTGGCCGGGGCTGTGCCGGCGGTTCACCACGGCCACCCGGCTGGAGGTCGGGTTCTGGGACATGGGGCTGGCCCCGTGATGCGCGACGGGGTCGATGCCGGGCCGGTCGTTGTGGCCGGATCCGGCGGGCCGGCCCCGGCGCTGGTCTTTTCGGGCCGGGTGATGGCCGGGCGCGCGCGCCTGCTGGGGCCGGTCGACCTGCGGGCCGAGGCCGGGCGCTGGACCTGCCTGCTGGGGCCGTCAGGCGTGGGCAAGTCGACCCTGCTGCATTGCCTGGCCGGGCTGGATGCCGGGCTGGACGTCGTCGGCCGGGTCACGGCCAGCGCCGGGCAGGTGGCCCTGATGGGCCAGTCGGACGGGCTGCTGCCCTGGCTGGATCTGCGCGACAATGTCATGCTGGGCGCCCGGCTGCGCGGCGACCGGCCCGATGCCGCCCGGGCCGATGCCCTGCTGGCCCGGGTTGGCCTGGCCGACATGGCCGGGCGCCGGCCCCGCGCCCTGTCGGGCGGCCAGCGCCAGCGCGCGGCCCTGGCCCGCACGCTCTACGAGGACCGGCCCGTGGTGCTGCTGGACGAGCCCTTCTCGGCGCTCGACGTGGCCACCCGCGCCCGGATGCAGGACCTGGCCGCCGCCGCCCTGCGCGGGCGCACCGTGCTGCATGTCACCCATGATCCGTCCGAGGCTGCCCGGCTGGGCGAGCGCATCCTGATCCTGACCGCCGGCGGCCTGCAGGACGCCACGCCGCCCGATGCCCCGCCGATGCCCCGCCCGCCCGATGCGCCGGCCACGCTGCAGGTCACCGGCCGGCTGACCCGCCTGTTGCTGGAGGCCGCATGACCGCCCTGCTGCGCGCCGGCCTGCCGGCCCTGCCTGTCGTGCTGATCCTGGTGCTGTGGCAGGGGCTGGTCAGCCTGTTCGACATGCCGCCCTTCATCCTGCCCGGCCCGCTGCGCGTGGCCGAAACCGCCTGGACCAGCCGCGCCCTGCTGGCCGAGAACGCCCTGGTCACCCTGGCCGAGATCCTGGTCGGCCTGGCCCTGGGGGCGGCGCTTGGATGGATCACGGCCATCGGCCTGGCCCTGTCGCCCGCCGCCACGCGGCTGCTGCGCCCGTTGCTGGTGCTCAGCCAGTCGGTGCCGGTCTTTGCCCTGGCCCCGATCTTTACCCTGTGGTTCGGCTATGGGCTGGCGTCCAAGATCGCCATGGCCCTGCTGATCATCTATTTCCCGGTGACCTCGGCCTTTCACGATGCCCTGGTCAACACGCCCCCGGCCTACCTGCAACAGGCCCGGGTGATGGGCGCCGGGCCGCTGCGCATGTTGTGGCACGTGCGCATGCCCGCGGCCCTGCCGGGCCTGTTGTCGGGCCTGCGCCTGGCGGCCGTCTATGCGCCCATCGGGGCGATCATCGGGGAATGGGTCGGCGCGTCGCGCGGGCTGGGCTACCTGATGCTGCTGGCCAATGGCCGGGCCAAGATCGACCTGATGTTCGCCGCCGTGCTGGTTGTCGCCCTGCTGACGATCGGGCTGCACCGGGCGATGGATGCGCTGGCCCGCGGAATGGAAAAGCGGCGGAGCGGCTGACGGGCCGGGAGGCCGGACCCGCCGGCCGCACCGCCGGCCGGGACAGGGGGAGATCGTCCCCGGACTTCAGTATCTCAATTGCCGTCGCGGGCGGCTTGCATCAGCCGGTCCAGCCCGGCGCCGCCGGCCTCGTCATGGGCCATGAAGCGACGCCAGCCAGCGCCCTGCGACAGGGCCCGGGCCAGGGCCCGCGCGGTGCCGCGCGCCGGGGTCTGTCGGCCCTGTGCCGGCGTGACGGGGGCGGATGCGGATGTGCCGGTGCCCCGGAGGGCGGGGTCGAGGATCGGATCAAGAATGGGCATGTGTCTCTCCGTGTCTCGGCGCGACCCCGGCCATGGCCGGCGGAACGGGCCGGCAGGCTGGCTCAGGGTGTGGCGCGGGGGCTGGCCGGATCGCGTGGCGAGCGGCCGTCTGCTGAGACCACAGAACCACGTGTGGTATACCAGAATCAATAATGCAGATCCGTTGTTCGATAGAGGATTTCTATCAATCCAGCTCGGACATGCGCCGGGCTTCGCTCAACAGGGCCTTGATCACCGGCGTGTGGGGCTCGCGCCAGGGCGCCACGAGCCCGACGGTTTCCGACACTTCGGCCGCGCCCACGGGTACCATGCGCAGCGGTTTGCCGGCGCAGAGGAACCGGGCCATGTCGGCGGGCAGCACGGTCATCCAGTCGCCTTCCTCGACATTGGCGATCAGCACGACGGTGGAATTGGCCTCGATCCCCGGTTCGACGCTGACCCCGGCGGCCAGGAAATGGCGGTTGATGATGCGCCGGTTCTGCATGTCGGGGGTCAAAAGGCACAGCCGTTCGCCGGCCAGGTCGGCCCAGTCGACCCGGTCACGGGCGGCCATCGGCGCGTCGCGGTGGCAGATCACCATGAACCGCTCGCGGTAGAGCGGGGCGGTGCTGACCTTGCCCATCGGTTCGTTCTCCAGGTAGGAAATGCCTGCATCCACTGAGAAATCTTCGATCATCGACAGGATTTCGGCCGAGGCCCGCGACAGCAGGGTCATGCGCACATTGGGGTGTTTGCGCGTGAACCGGGCCGACAGCCGGGCGGCCCAGGTCAGGGCCGTGGGGATCACTGCAATCCGCAGCTGACCGGCCAGCCCGTGGCGCTTGAACCGCATCTCTTCCTTCAGCTGGCGGGCGTCGCCCACGATCCGGCGGGCCCATTGCAGGGCGTTCTGGCCCTCGGGCGTCAGCCCGCCGTAGCGCGAGCCGCGAAAGATCAGCTGCACGCCCAGCTGGTCTTCGAGCTGGCGGATGCCGGCGGACAGGGTGGGCTGGGTGATGCCCAGGGCGCCGGCCGCCCGGCCGAAATGCTCTTCGCGCGCCACGGCTATGAACATTTCAAGTTTGTCGAGCATGATTGAAAATTCCTATCGAACCAGGCGCAATCATGATGAGGAAGCGGCAGGGGCAGGTGTCATCGGGGGCCGTGCTCCGGGCTCATTCCATCCGCGACCGGATGGCCAGCTGGGCGGCCGACAGCCGGGCGATGGGCACGCGGAAGGGCGAACATGACACATAGCTGAACCCGGCCTCGCGGCAAAAGGCCATGGTGTCGATGTCACCGCCATGTTCGCCGCAGATCGACAGGTCGATCGTCGGGTTGGCCGCCCGTCCCCGGTCGGCCCCGATGCGGATCAGCTCGCCCACGCCCTTGAAATCCAGCGTTTCGAAGGGATCCAGGGTCAGCGCGCCCTGCTGGACATAGGATTTCATGAACCGGCTGGCATCGTCGCGCGACAGGCCATAGGTCATCTGTGTCAGGTCGTTGGTGCCAAAGCTGAGCAGCTCGGCATATTCGGCGATCTCGGCGGCACAGAGCGCCGCGCGGGGCGTTTCGACCAGCACGCCCAGCCGATAGGTCACGTCCTTGCCGGTGGCCACGCGCACCGCCGCGGCTACGCTGTCGATCCGTGTCTTGACCAGCCGGACCTCGCTGCGCCCGGCCACCAGGGGGATCATGATCTCGGGCTCGACCCGCGTGCCGGCGGCCTCGCCGGCCTCGATGGCCGCTTCGAAGATCGCGCGCACCTGCATCTCGTAGATCTCGGGATGCATCAGCCCCAGCCGCACGCCGCGCATGCCCAGCATCGGGTTGAACTCGGAAATGGTTTCGATCCGCTTGGTCACCTCGGTCAGCGACAGGTCGAGCGACTGGGCCAGGTTCATCCGGCCCTCGCGGTCGGCGGGCAGGAATTCGTGCAGTGGCGGGTCGAACAGGCGGATGCAGACGGGCAGGCCGGCCATGGTTTCGAAGAGCGCGGTGAAATCGGCGCGCTGCATGGGCAAGAGCTGGTCCAGCGCCGCGCGGCGATCCTGTTCCGAGCCGGCAAAGATCATCTCGCGCATGACGATCAGGCGCGAGGGTTCGAAGAACATGTGCTCGGTGCGGCACAGGCCGATGCCCTCGGCCTTGAACGACCGGGCCAGGGCGGCATCCTCGGGCGTGTCGGCATTGGCCCGGATGCCCATGTCGCGGGCGGCATCGGCCCAGGACATGAATTCCTGGAAGGAGGCATCGGTGTCGGGCGGGGTCATGGCGATCTCGCCCTCGTAGGCCTCGCCATTGGTGCCGTCGATGGTTAGCCGGTCGCCTTCACAGAGCACCCGGCCGTCGCGCAGGGTCATGCGGGCCTTGTCGGCCGAGACGGTCACGCTGGAGGCCCCGGTGATGCAGGGCACGCCCAGTCCCCGGGCGATGACCGCCGCATGGCTGGTCATGCCGCCGCGTTCGGTCACGATGGCCTGGGCCAGGTGCATGCCGCGGATGTCCTCGGGATTGGTCTCGCGCCGGACCAGGATGCAGGGCTCTTCCCGCGCGGCGCAGGCCGCGGCGGCATCGGGGGTGAAGACGATGGTGCCCGTCGCCCCGCCGGGCGAGGCGGCAACGCCGGAAAACAGGGGCTTGCGGTCGGGATCGGGGGTGACCTGGGGATGCAGGAACCCGGCCAGGGCCGGAGGGGCGATGCGCAGCAGGGCGTCGTCACGGCTGATCACCCCGGCTTCGACCAGGGCGATGGCGTTGTTCAGGGCGACCCGGGCGCTGCTGGTCGCCGGCCGGGCGTCCAGCACCAGCAGGCCGCGATCGGTCAGGGCCATGTCGTAGTCGCGATCCTCGCGGAAGCCGCCCCGCCCGGTTTCCAGCACCCCGGCGATTTCATAGAAGGCATCGGGCGCGCGGTCGCGAAAGCCGGTTTCCAGCCCTTCCTCGGCCGTGCCCGTGATCCGGGCGCCGGTTTGGGCCGGGGAATGGCCCGTGTCCTTGCCCGTGTCTTTGGGGGTGTCCCCGGCCGGATCCGGGGCCGTGTCCCGGGCCTGGCGACCCCGGATCCGCACCTGGCCGTTGATCCGCTGACGGCCGGTGATGGGGTCGAACATGCGGGCCTGGATCAGCGCGATTTCGCCCCGGGTCATGGCCCAGCCGTTGTCCTGGACCAGCAGGCCCAGCCCGGCATCCAGCGGCGCGCCCTGGGCATGGCGCAGCAGCCGGGCGGTCACGCCTTCCCAGGCCTTGGCCATCGACGACAGCACCCTGGACAGCTGCAGCCCGGCGTCTTCGGGAAAGGGCTCGGCCGCCTCGTCGGCATAGATCGCAAGCGCCGTGGCCACGGGATCGGCGGCCCGGCCGGCCGTTTCGAAGCTTTCGGCATCCAGGCAGGCCACGTCGGTCGCATAGCGCAGGATGAAGGCCAGCCGCCGCCGGTCGGCCCGCTCGCGGCGCAGCAGTCGGGCCATGCGGGCATGGGTGGCCGCGTTCAGCCCGACATCGTGAAAGGCCCGTGGCCCGCCCCAGGACCTCTGGCCGCTGGAGGGTTGCACCGACATCAGCGGGTCCGGCCCGAATTCGTTGACCACCCCGGCCGGGTTGAAGCGCAGCCCCTCGGCGATCTCGTGGACCTTGGCGCAGGACAGGGCGATGGTCACCGGGCAGGGCAGGCCCAGGTCGACCAGCCGTTGCAGGTCGGCCGCCCGTTCGCCATGCGCCCAGCTGCCAACCCCGGCGTCGGGCTGGATGCGCGCGATGCCGTCGGTTTCGTTGGGGATCAGCATGTGCGGCGCTCCGTCGGAATGCATGGGGTCTCCGGGCTGTCCCGGCGGATCGTGGCGCGCGCTGCTGCCGGGTGGAAAATCGAGTGTGATTCCACAAGCATACTCCTACCGCCCGGCAATTGCGCGGATTTCATCGCAGGGCCGGCGCGGCCCGCCGTGTTCCGCCGGGTGGCGGTGCCTCTGCCCGGGCGCGGCCTCCTGGGGCCGGCCATCACGGAACAGGGGGCAAACGGGGGCCTCGGCCGCGCGCGCCATGGCGGCCGAGGCCACACCCGCGCCGGTCCGGCACCGCCGGTCGGGCGGGCAGGGGCCGGGCGGGGGTCTGCCGGCGGGCTGCTCATCGCAGCATCCGCAGGTCCTGGAACAGGTGCGGGTCGACGCTGGGCCCGGCAAAGGACGGGCCCCGGGTCATCAGCGCCACGGCATCGTGGCTGTGCAGGCTTTCCTGGTGGCTGGCCAGCACGCGGTAATCGCCGATCCGCCGGTCGCCGGCCAGGGCCTGGGCAAAGAGCCGCACGGCATCCTCGACAAAGATCGGGTTGGCCGCGTTCAGCTCGGCAAAGGCCTGTTCGTCCTCGCGCTTGACCATGACCTGGGTCTCGGTCGGCACGGCCCGGCGGCACAGGTCGACGACATCTTCGAACCACAGCGGCCCCGGTCCGCGAACGGGCACCATCGACAGCCGGGCGACCGAGCGTTGCGAATGGGGCGTGGCCAGCTGGCCGCGCGTGGCCCGGGCATGTTCGGACAGTTCCAGCGAACAGGGGCAGGTCGAGGAATAGACGTAATCGAGGTGCAGCACCTGCCGGCGGGCGGCGCCATCGGCCAGGACTTCGAGCGTGACGTTGTAATACTGGTAGCCTTCCAGCCCCGAGCGCAGGGCCGTCACGCGCATGGGAAAGCGGGTGTTCAGGGCGATCCGGGCATCTGCGCTGTCATGGTCGGCCAGGTAATCGGCCAGGACGTCTTCGATGACATCAAAGCTGAAGGCCCGTTCCGAGGCCCGGTAGAAGCTGCGCATGATGCGCGACATGTTGATGCCCTTGCGGTCGGGGGCCAGGCTGACCGTGCCGGTCACCCCGGTTTCCAGCGTGGTCTCGCCGCCGCCGCGCAGGCGGTAGCGGATGGGCAGGCGAAAGCCCGAGATGCCGACATGGGCGATCTGGTCGCGGGCCCCGCGGATCAGGCTGCCCGGCCCGTTCTGAAGGTCGGGCAGGCGGGCGATATAGGCCGCATCGGCGGTGAAATCGCCGGGGTAGTCGCGGGACAAGGGCGGCGCTGCGGGGGCGGTGTGATCGGGCCTGTCCGCGGGCGGTTGCCGGGCGATGTGGTCGGCCAGCGCCGCGCGTTCGGCCGCCGATGCGCCGGCCAGCCAGTGGCGCAGCGTGTCCAGCGCATCGGCCGGCGACAGGCCGGCGGTGGCTTGGGGTGCCTGGGGGCTGGCCGGCCCGGCCCTGGGCGCAGCCGGGCGCGTGGGGTCATCGGCGGGGGCGTTGGTCTGGTTCGGGCGGGGGTCCTGGGCTGACTCGGGGCGCACCTGCTGGCCCGTGTCCTGGTCCTGGCCGTGATGTTGGTTGGGGTTTTGGCCTGAACCTTGGTCCGGGTCTTGACCCGAATTTTGGCCCGGGTTTTGGACAGCATGCAGATCCTGGGGGCGGGTATTCATCTGGGCGCTCCGCAAGGGATTGGGGTCGGGTCGGGCGACGCGCCGGACCCGATGGGTCGTGGTCGCGCCGCCCTGCCCGTACGGGACCGGTCAGGCCGGGCCGGGGTCAGGATGCACACGCCTCCGAAACCTCCGCTACGGGAGGATAAGGAGGAGGGGAGATCCCGGGGCGTACACGGCGTCCGGCCCGTGGTGGTGGTCAGATCGGACAAGACCCGCGGCCTCTCTTTCGGTCTCGGTTCGGTGAAGGCGGCGCGGAGCCGCTCTCACAGGTTCATGGTACTAGGTATACCAAGAACAAGCAACGGGAATTGCCCCCGGCCCCGCGATTTTCCGGGACGCGGGGCGGGAGGGGGTCATTCGGCGGGCAGGGGGCCGGCCTTGGCTGATGCGGTGACCGACGCCGGGGCGGGGGACGACGCTGGGGTGGCGGACGGCGCGGGGGCGGAGGGCGACGTGGGAGTCGCGGCCGATTCAGGAGCGGGGGGCGATGCGGGCGCAGGGTCTGCGGCGGGGGCGGCGGCTGCGGTTGCCTTGGCGGTTGAGGCCCCGCTGGTGCGCGCGGGCTGGCCCAGGGCGACAACTCGCTCGGCGCCCAGCTGCCCGGCAAACCAATGGGCCAGCTCCGCGCCGGAGAGCCGGTCGCGGACCTCGGGCTCGCGGGCGCGGCGGACGATGCGGGCGGGGGCCCAGACGGCCAGGAAGGCCTTGTCGATGGCATATTGCAGCTCGGTCCGGCTTTCGACGACCCGGCAGCGCGGGTCGCGGGCGGCGATGGCCCAGGCCAGCTGTTCCATGGCCAGCAGGTCGATCTGGCGCTGTGCCGCGGCGGTGTCGGCCCGCCGCGGGGTGGTGGCATAGACCCCGGCGCCGGGTGTCGGGCAGGGGGCCAGGATCACCGGCCGGCCCTCGGCCAGCAGGGCGTCGCACCACTCGATCAGCCGGGCCTGCCCGGCTGCCTCGTCATCCACGACGGCCACCACCGGCGCACCGGCGGCCTCGCCCATGGCCCGGGCCAGGTCGCACAACTCGGGCGTGGCGGCGGGCCGGCTGCGCTCGATCTCGATGCCCAAGGAAAACGGCCCCCGGTCGAGCTTTTCGATCCGCAGGCGCACCTGGCTGATGCGATCACGCTCCAGCAGCCGGTCGCAGATCCGTTCGGCCAGGGTTTCCAGCAGGTCCAGCCGCTCGCCGGCCAACACGGCGTCGATGGTCTGGACCAGGGTGTCATAGCTGAGGATGCCGTCGACATCGTCGCCGCCGGGCGCGTCAGGCGCGGTGGTCTCGACGCTGAGGTTGAAGCGCAGGGTCTGTTCGACGCCGCGTTCCTCGTCAAAGGCGCCGATCTCGGCCTGGCGGATGTAATTGCCCAGCAGCAGCCGGTTGGCCCCGCCGGGCTGGGGCGGTTGCGGCGGGAAATGGGGCTGGGTGTTCATGTCCGGTCATCCTGTCCGAAAGGGGGGATTGGCCGCGGGCCCTGTGGCAGGCCCGCGACGGGGTCTGGTTGCGGGCCTATTCGGCGGCGGTGGGGCCGGCGGCGCCGCTGTCCGTCGCGGCGGGCGCCCCGCCCGTGCCCCGGGCATCCAGCGCCCGGCCGGCGGCAAAGGACATGGCGGCGGCGGCAAAGGACAGCAGGGCGCCCATCTTGGCCGCGTCCTGGACCGGGCCGGCGGGAAAGGCCACCGAGGCCACGAAGAGCGAGACGGTGAAGCCGATCGCCGCGACACAGCCGACGACAAAGAGATCGGTGGTCTTCATGCCGTCGGGCAAGCCCAGCCGGAGCGTGTTGGCCGCCAGCGAGCCCATCAGCCAGATGCCGATGGGCTTGCCGATCAGCAGCCCGGCCAGCACCAGCACCGTGGCCCCGCCCACGGCCGAGAATTCGACCCCGGCATTCATCAGCCCGAAGAGGAACAGGATGCCTTCGACGGGGATTTTCAGCTTGTGCTCGGCCTCGTTGAGCAGATCGTGCTGGTGGGCCTCTTCGGCGGCAAAGATGCCGTAATCGACCTCGGCATGGGGCATTGCCGGGATGATCGGCAGCAGGCCGAGCGCGGGGTGGATGCCGGCCTTGTGAAAGGCGAACCAGCTGATCGCCCCGGCCGCGAGATAGGGCCAGTAGGACAGTTTCGTGCGCACCCAGGTCGAATTGGGCCGGTCCTGGCGCCCCCGGTCCAGCCTCCGGGGAAGGCGGTTGAAGAGCAGGTAGGCGCCCACGGCGGCCAGCACCGACATCAGCAGCCAGGCCGGGGCCAGGTCGCCCTGGGGATAGAAGATGGCCAGGATGACCAGGCCGGCGGCATCATCGGCAATGGCCACCAGCAGCAGGAAACCGATGGCCGGATGGCCGGGGCCAAAGACCAGCCGGCCGACAAGGTAGGAAAAGGCGATGTCGGTGGCCGTGGGAATGGCCCAGCCATTGGCCAGCAGGGTGAACTTGCCCAGGGCCGCCGCGCCCAGCAGGTAGACCGTGACCGGCCCGATCATGCCCCCGGCGGTGGCGATCAGCGGGGTGAATGCCTTCTTGCCGCGCAGCGAGCCGTTCTTCAGGGCGATGGCCTCCCAGACCTCCTTGCCGGCGACGGCGAAGAAGAAGGCCATGAGCACGTCGTTGACCAGGAAATGCAGGGTGAAGGACCGGGTGACATGGCCCTGGCCGTCGTCATGCAGATGGCCGATCGGTCCGCCGT
The DNA here is from genome assembly GCF_050389775.1 of Marinibacterium sp. SX1. Taxonomy (NCBI): domain Bacteria; kingdom Pseudomonadati; phylum Pseudomonadota; class Alphaproteobacteria; order Rhodobacterales; family Paracoccaceae; genus Marinibacterium; species Marinibacterium sp. SX1. The sequence continues at coordinate 125,095 of NZ_CP177145.1, forward strand.
GGAACAGCTCGAACTCGACGAAATGGTGATAGGCTCCCGGGGCCAGGTTGGCCCAGATCAGGGCCAGGATCGCCCCGCTGATCAGCAGGACGGAATATTCCGCCACGAAATTCCAGATCTTGTTCATGTTGTCCCCCCCCGCGGTGTCCCGGGTGTCCCTGGTTGGTGCCCCGCCCGGCTTCTTTGCGGGCCGGTGTCGGGGTCAGTGTCTCATTGCGATGGTCTCATGGTGTCAGCAGGATCTTTCCCAGGTGCCCCGCCGCTTCCATCATCCGGTGCCCTTCGCCGGCCTGGTCCAGCGGCAGCACCGCATGGGTCACCGGGCGCAGGGCGCCGCTGGCAAAGAGCGGCCAGACCTCGGCACGCAGGCTGGCGGCGACCCGGGCCTTGAAGCCATCGGGCCGCGACCGCAGGGTCGAGCCGGTGTAGGAAATGCGCTTGAGCATCACCGGCATCAGGTCGATCTCGACCTTCGAGCCGGCGTTGAAGGCCAGCTGGACGATGCGCGCATCGTGGCGGGCGGCCTTGATGTTGCGCGCCACGTAATCGCCGCCGATGATGTCGAGGATCACGTCGGCCCCGCCGGCCTCGCGGCAGATCGCCACGAAATCCTCGTTGCGGAAATCGATGCAGCGCGCCGCGCCCAGCGAGGTGGCAAAGTCGGTGGCCTCGCCGGCCTCGACCGTGGTGAAGACCTCCAGCCCCATGGCCGTGCCCAGCTGGATCGCCGTCGAGCCGATGCCACCGGACCCGCCATGCACCAGGAACCGGCCGCCCTCGGGCAGGGCCTGGTCGAGGAAGACATTGCTCCAGACGGTGAAGAAGGTCTCGGGCAGGCCGGCGGCGTCGATCACGCTGACGCCCTCGGGGATCGGCAGGCAATGATCGGCGCGCACGGCCACGTATTCGGCATAGCCCCCGCCATTGGTCAGCCCGCAGAGCATGTCGCCGGGGGCCCAGCCCTGCACGCCTGCGCCCAGGCCGACGACTTGGCCCGAGACTTCGAGGCCGAGCAGGTCCGACGCGCCCTTGGGCGGCGGGTAATGGCCCCGCCGCTGCACCATGTCGGGGCCGTTGATCCCGGCGGCCACCACGCGGATCAGCACCTCGCCGGGGGCGGGGTGTACTGTTTCACGGCTGCCGGGGCTCAGCACCTCGGGGCCGCCGGCGCCGTCCATCTCGACGATGCGCATCGTGTCGGGCAGATCCTTCATGATGCTTCACGCCGCCTTCTGGAAGCCGACAAGGGCCTGCACCACGTCATCGGCCGTCCGGGCGATGGCCACGCCTGCCCGGCGCAGGCGGTCGATCTTTTCCTCGGCCGATCCCAGGCCCAGGGCCGACACCGTGCCGGCATGGCCCATCCGCCGGCCCTGCGGGGCATGGCGGCCGACGACCAGCGCCACCACCGGCTTGGCAAAGCCGCTGTCGCGGATATAGGCCGCGGCCTCTTCCTCTTCGGCGCCGCCGATCTCGCCGATCAGCACGACGGCCTCGGTGTCGGGGTCGTCGCGGAACCGCTTGAGGCAATCGACAAAGCCCACCCCGTGCAGGGTGTCGCCGCCGACGCCGACGGTTGTCGACTGGCCCAGCCCGGCCCGGCTGCATTGCGCCAGGATTTCCGAGGTCAGCGAGGCCGACCGCGAGGCGATGCCGATGTTGCCCGGCCGGGCATCGACCGTGGGCATGACGCCGATCTTGCACTGGCCGGGCGACAGGATGCCCTGGGAATTGGGCCCGATCAGCATGGTGTCGGCTCCACGCAGCGCGGCCTTGACCCGGCTCATGTCATGCTGGGGCACCCGTTCGGTCACGCAGACCAGCGTGCCGATGCCGGCCTCGATGGCCTCGATCATGGCGTTGGCGGCAAAGGGGGCGGGCACGATGACCAGGCTGGCATTGGCCCCGGTTTCGCTCACCGCTTCCTGCACCGTGTCGAACAGCGGCAGGTCCAGGTGACGCCGCCCGCCCTTGCCCGGGCGCACGCCGCCCACATAGGTCGAGCCATAGCGCACGGCCTGGTCGGTATAGAAGGTTCCGGCCCGCCCGGTCATGCCCTGGACGATCACCTTTGTCTCGGAATTGACGAAAATCGACATGGGTTGCCTCCCTCAGCCTGCCAGTTCGACGGCGCGGCCGACCGCGCCGGACATGGTGTCGAAGACCTCGACCGGGATCTGCCGGTCCTTGAGGATGCGGATGCCCCATTCGGCATTCTGCCCGGCCAGCCGGGCGACCACGGGCAGCTTGCGATCCGACCGCGAATAGGCAAAGGAAATGCCCTCGGCCACGGTATCGCAGGCGGTCATGCCGCCGCCGTGCACGTTCAGCAGGATGACCCGCGCCCTGGGCTGGTCCAGCAGCAGCGACACGCCCTTGGCGATGTCGAAACTGGTGGCCGTGGTGCGGATGTCCATGAAATTGGCCGGGGTGCCGCCCGCGTCATAGACCATGTCGTTGGTCGCCAGGCCCAGCCCCGCGCCATTGACCACCACGCCGATGTTGCCATCCATTCGCACCAGGTTGATGTCGTTCTTCTGGGCTTCCATCTCGGTTGCCGACAGCCCCTGTTTCTCGGTCAGCGACTCGAATTCGGGGTGGCGGAACAGGGCGCTGCCATCCAGCGTGATCTTGGCGTCGATCGCCACCCAGGCGCCGCCGCCGGTGCGCGCGAAGGGGTTGATTTCCAGCAGGGCCATGTCGGTGTCGACAAAGGCCTTGCGCGCGGCGAACAGGATGTCCTGGGGGGCCTCGCCCTCGATGCCGATGCGGGCCAGGAAGCCGGCCAGCGCATCGCGGGCGGCGGGGCCGTCTTCGTCCAGGATCATCGTCTTGACCGTGTCCGGGTCCATCTGCTGGCGCTGTTCGAACTCGACCCCGCCTTCCGACGAGGCCAGCAGCATGGGCTGGCCGCTGGCCGGATCGAGCACGAAGGCCACGAAGAAACTGGCCGCCAGGTCCAGCGCCTCTTCGACCGACACCGCCGCGACATGTTCGCCATCGGCCCCGGTCTGGGCGGTGACCAGCGTCGTGCCCAGCATGCGCCGGGCCTCGTCGGCCACGGCCGAGGGCGTGGCCGCAAAACGCACGCCTCCGGCCAATCCGCGGCCGCCGGCGGTGATCTGGGCCTTGACGACATATTTGCGGGCCGGGAATTCTGAACACCGCTGTTCCGCTTCCTCAGGCGACCGCGCCAGCCGGCCCGACGGTACGGGCACGCCATATTGCGCCAGGAGTTCCTTCGATTGATGCTCGGACAAAAACATTTCAGCACTCCTCCCCGAATGCTTGCTATGTGGTACTTGGTATGCCACAAATCGTCACATGTCAACGCAACCGGCACGGATCAGACTTGTACCGAAGGGCCATGCAGAGCCTGCAAACGCCCGGTCCTCCAGCGTGGGCGGAGGAGGAAACTTGATTGATCTCAAGGACTTGAAATGCCTCTCGGTGTTGGCCCGTCACAAGCACTTTGCCCGGGCGGCCCATGAATGCGGTATCTCGCAGCCGGCCTTCTCGATGCGCATCCGGCGCATCGAAGAGCGCTTGCAGACCTCGATCGTCAAGCGTGGCAACCGGTTCCAGGGCCTGACCGAGGACGGCATGATGATCGTGCGCCATGCCCGGGCGATCATGGACGAGGTCGAGGTCTTCGAGCAGGAATTCCGCTATTCCAAGGGGGATGTCTCGGGCGCGCTCAAGCTGGGGGTGATCCCCTCGGCCGTGGCCTATGCCAGCCTGATGCTGATCGAGCTGAACCAGGCCTATCCCAATATCGTCATGCGCATCGAATCCGCCTCGTCGCTGGCCATCCAGCAGGGGCTGGAAGACGGCATCTTCGACGCGGGCATCACCTATGCCGACGGCGCGCCGCGCGACATGCTGCAGGTCGAGCCGCTCTATGACGAAGGATACGTCCTGCTGGTGCCGGCCCACCTGGCGCCCCGGCCGCAGGGCAACATCACCTGGACCGAGGCGGCGGCGATCCCGCTGTGCCTGCTGGAACCGGGCATGCAGAACCGCCGGATCATCGACCAGATCTTCGAACAGGTCGATGCCGATCCCCATGTCATCGCCGAGACCAGCGGCTTTACCTCGGCCATCGTTCTGGCCGTGCAGGGCCTGGCCGCGACGGTGCTGCCCCGGGTGCTGGCCGATTCGATGGGCGGGTTCGACGGCGCGCTGACCCTGCCGCTGGTCGAGCCGTTCCACGAACGCTCGGTCTGCCTCGTCTCGTCCAACCGGGACACCGGATTGCCGACCGTGGAGGCCCTGAGGGCGGTCGTAACCAAATCTCGATAAGCCGCCCTTATCGCGGCTTAACGAGTCGAAAATTTACAAAACGGAGGCCGGGTGCCACCGTTTTCACTGCAAGGGAGGACACCATGGCACCTTTGGATGATCAAAAAGGCATCTGGAAGAAAAAAGGCACCGGGAAAAGCCGCAGGACGCCGAAAGGCCGCCAGGTCGATGACCTTGCGCTCGAACAGGTCCAGGCGCTGCTGGGCAACCGACCCCGGCGCAGCGACCTGCTGATCGAATTTCTCCACCTGATTCAGGACCGTTACGGCCATCTGTCGGCCGATCACATCTGTGCGCTGGCGCATGAAATGCGCATGGCCCAGTCCGAGGTCTATGAGGTGGCCACCTTCTATGCCCATTTCGATGTCGTGCGCGACGGCGAGACCCCGCCGCCGGCGCTGACCATCCGGGTCTGCGATTCGCTGTCCTGCGAGATGGCCGGGGCGCAACAGCTCAAGGCGGCGCTGGAAGACGGGCTGGACCCGGCCGAGGTGCGCGTGCTGCGCGCGCCCTGCATGGGCCGCTGCGACACTGCCCCGGTGATCGAGCTGGGCCACAACCACGTCGATTTCGCCACGCCCGAAAAGGTCATCGCCGCGGTGCATGCCGGTGACACCCATCCGCATCTGCCCGATTACCAGGGCTTTGCCGAGTACAAGGCCGATGGCGGCTATCGCAAGCTGGCCGAGCTGCGTGCCGGCGGCGACCCCGAGGCCGTCCAGACCAGCCTGCTGGATGCCGGCCTGCGCGGCCTGGGCGGCGCCGGGTTCCCCTCGGGCCGGAAGTGGAGCTTTGTGCGGGCCGAGGCCGGTCCGCGCTACCTGGCCGTCAACGGCGACGAGGGCGAGCCGGGCACCTTCAAGGACCGCCACCACCTGGAACGCGATCCGCACATGTTCCTCGAAGGCATGCTGATCGGGGCCTGGGCCGTCGAGGCCGAGAAATGCTTTATCTACATGCGCGACGAATATCCCGCCGTGCTCAAGATCCTGGCCCATGAAATCGCCGAGCTGGAAAAGGCCGGTATCGTCCGCGAAGGCTATATCGACCTGCGCCGGGGCGCCGGGGCTTACATCTGCGGCGAGGAAAGCGCGATGATCGAATCGATCGAAGGCAAGCGCGGCCTGCCGCGTCATCGCCCGCCCTTTGTTGCGCAGGTCGGCATCTTTGACCGGCCGACCCTCGTGCACAATGTCGAAACGCTCTACTGGGTCGCGCGCATCGCCCGTTTCGGCCCCGAGGTCATGAATTCGACCGAGAAGAACGGCCGCAAGGGCCTGCGCAACTATTCGGTCTCTGGCCGGGTCAAGAACCCCGGCGTCCACCTGTTGCCCGCGGGTTCGACGATCCTCGACATCATCGAGGCCTGCGGTGGAATGCTGGACGGCCATGTCTTCAAGGCCTACCAGCCGGGCGGCCCGTCATCCGGTCTCCTTCCCGCATCGCTTGATGACGTGCCGCTCGATTTCGACACCCTGCAGCCGCACGGCACCTTCATCGGGTCGGCCGCCGTCGTGATCCTGTCTGACCAGGACAAATGCCGTGACGCGGCGCTGAACATCCTGCGCTTCTTCGAAGACGAAAGCTGCGGCCAGTGCACCCCCTGCCGGGTCGGCTGCGAGAAGGCGGTCAAGCTGATGCAGGAAGACACCTGGGACAAGGACCTGCTCGAGGATCTCTGCGGCCTGATGGTCGATGCCTCGATCTGCGGCCTGGGCCAGGCCGCCCCGAATGCCATCCGCCTTACCATGAAACACTTCAGCGACGAGGTCTGACATGCCCGACGGAGCACAGACAGCCACGGTGACTTTCAATCTCAACGGCGAGGACGTGACCGTCCCCGAGGGCTTTACCATCTGGGAAGCCGCCAACGGTCGCGGCCTGGTCATCCCCCATCTCTGCCACAAGCCGAAACCCGGCTATCGCTCGGACGGCAATTGCCGGGCCTGCATGGTCGAGATCGAAGGCGAACGCACGCTGGCCGCCTCCTGCATCCGGCCGGTGGCCGAGGGCATGGTGGTCAAGACCGAGACCGAGCGCGCCCGCAAGTCGCGCGAGATGGTGGTCGAGCTGCTGGCCGCCGACCAGCCCGAGAAGGCCCATGATGCGTCCTCGCATTTCTGGGACATGGCCGAGCTGAACGGCGTGACCGAAAGCCGCTTTCCCAAGCTGGAAAAGAGCCGGGTGCCTCTGCTGGACAACAGCCACGTGGCGATGAACGTCAACCTCGACGCCTGCATCAGCTGCAACCTCTGTGTCCGGGCCTGCCGTGAAGTGCAGGTCAACGACGTGATCGGCATGGCCGGGCGCGGCCATGACAGCAAGATCGTCTTCGACCAGGACGACCCGATGGGCGCGTCGTCCTGCGTGGCCTGCGGCGAATGCGTGCAGGCCTGCCCGACCGGCGCGCTGATGCCGGCCGCCGTGCTCGACGACGAACAGGTCGGCGACAGCAAGGATTACGACCGCGAGGTCAACACCGTCTGCCCCTATTGCGGGGTGGGCTGCCAGATCTCGCTGAAGATCAAGGACGACAAGATCCTCTATGCCGAGGGCATCGACGGGCCGGCCAACGAGAACCGGCTGTGCGTCAAGGGCCGCTTCGGCTTTGACTACATCCACCACCCGCACCGGCTGACCAAGCCGCTGATCCGGCGCGAGGATGCGCCGGCCAAGGGGCTGAACGTCGATCCCAACGACCTGTCGACCCATTTCCGCGAGGCCAGCTGGGACGAGGCGCTGGATTTCGCGGCCAATGGCATGAAGGGCCGCGGGCGCGAGATTGCCGGCTTTGGTTCGGCCAAGTGTTCCAACGAAGAGGCCTATCTCTTCCAGAAGATGATCCGCCAGGGCTTTGGCCACAACAACGTCGATCACTGCACCCGCCTGTGCCATGCGTCGTCGGTGGCCGCGCTGATGGAAAACGTCGGGTCGGGCGCGGTGACGGCCACGTTCAACGAGATCGAGAATGCCGACGTGGCCATCGTCATCGGCTGCAACCCGATCGAGAACCACCCCGTCGCGGCGACCTATTTCAAGCAGTTCGTCAAGCGCGGCGGCAAGCTGATCGTGATGGATCCGCGCGGCCACGGCATGAAGCGCTTTGCGTCGCACATGCTGCAGTTCAAGGCCGGCGGCGACGTGTCGATGCTCAACGGCATCATGAATGTCATCGTCGAGGAAGAGCTCTACGACCGCCAGTACATCGAGGCCTTTACCGAGAACTGGCCGGCGATGAAGGAGCACCTCAAGAACTTCCCGCCCGAAGAGATGGAGAAGATCTGCGGCATTCCGGCCGACACCCTGCGCGACGTGGCCCGGACCTTTGCAACGGCGCGGGCGGGCATGATCTTCTGGGGCATGGGCGTGTCGCAGCACATCCACGGCACCGACAATTCCCGCTGCCTGATCGCCCTGGCCCTGATGTGCGGCCAGGTCGGCCGCCCCGGGTCCGGCCTGCACCCGCTGCGTGGACAGAACAACGTCCAGGGCGCGTCGGATGCCGGGCTGATCCCGATGTTCCTGCCCGATTACCAGTCGGTCACCGACGACGGCGTGCGCTCGGCCTTCACCGATGTGTGGCAATCGGGGGATTTCTCGAACGAACGCGGGCTGACCGTTGTCGAGATCATGGATGCCATCCATGACGACCAGATCAAGGGCATGTACATCCTGGGCGAGAACCCGGCGATGTCGGACCCCGATGTCGACCATGCCCGCCATGCCCTGGCCAAGCTGGATCACCTGGTCGTGCAGGATATCTTCCTGACCGAAACGGCCAATTACGCCGACGTGATCCTGCCGTCCTCGGCCTGGTACGAAAAGACCGGCACGGTGACCAACACCAACCGCCAGGTGCAGATGGGCCGCCCGGCCGTGCCCTCGCCGGGCGAGGCCAAGGAGGATTGGTGGATCGAGGTCGAGCTGGCCAAGCGCCTGGGCCTGGACTGGAGCTATACCCATCCCAGCGAGATCTTCGCCGAGATGAAGCTCAACATGAAGTCGCTCGACAACATCACCTGGGACCGGCTGCAGACCACGGCGGTCACCTATCCGTCGCTGTCGCCCGAGGATCCCGGCCAGCCCATCGTCTTCGGCGACGGCTTCCCCCGGTCCGAAGGCCGCGCCCGGTTTGCCCCGGCCACGGTCATCCCGCCGGCCGAGCATCCGGACCCGGAATATCCCTTCGTGCTGATCACCGGCCGCCAGCTGGAACATTGGCACACCGGGTCGATGACGCGGCGGGCGACCGTCCTGGACGCGGTCGAGCCCGAGGCCAATTGTTCGCTGCATCCCAGGACGCTGCGCGAACTGGGCGTGGCGCCGGGCGAATACATCCAGCTGACCACCCGGCGCGGGTCGATCACGGTCATGGCCCGGGCCGACCGGGCGGTGGCGGAAAACAACGTGTTCCTGCCCTTTGCCTATGTCGAGGCCGCGGCCAACATCCTGACCAACGCCGCGCTGGATCCCTTCGGGAAGATCCCCGAGTTCAAGTTCTCTGCCGTTCGGGTCGAGAAGGCAGAGCTGCTCGCCGCGGAGTGATCCCTGCGGGCAGAGACCCCCGCCCGGGTGATCCCCGGGCGGGGGTTTCGCTGTGTCCGGCGGGTGAATGCCGGACCCGGGCCGGGGCGATCCTGGCGGTCGCACATTGGCGCCATGACTGCCGGCCCGATGCGCCCGGTATCGGCGCAGAAGAACGCCCGCCCCGATGCCGGGACGGGCCAACACACCCCGAAAGGGCGGGTGGTTCAGCCGGTGTTGCGCAGCCCCGAGGCCACCCCGTTGATCGACAGCAGCAGCCCCCGGTGCAGCCGCTCGGTCACCTCTTCGCCCGAGCGCGAGCGCTTCATCAGCGCAACCTGGATGTGGTTCAGCGGGTCCAGGTAGGGGCTGCGGTCCGAGGCCCCGGATTCCGGCCGGTCGCCGGTGATCTGCTCGACCGCCTCGACCGTCGCTTCCCATTCCTCGCGGATGCGCGAGAAGATCCGCTCGCGCAGCTCGGCATCCTCGACCAGGTCGGCGTAATGGGCGGCGATCGACAGGTCGCTTTTTTCGATCATCGACACCACCTTGGACACCATCGAATGGAAGAACGGCAGCTCGGCATAAAGCCGCGCCAGCGCGTCCGAGCCGGGGTTCTCGGCCCGCCATTTGGCCACCGCCGTGCCGAACCCGTACCAGCCGGGCAGCATGATCCGGCATTGCGCCCAGGAAAACACCCAGGGGATCGCCCGCAACGAGGTGATCTCGCGCGATTTCGACCGCGAGGCCGGGCGCGACCCGATGTTCAGCGCCGCAACCTCGTTGATGATCGTCGAGGACCAGAAGAAGTCCTCGAACCCGTCGGTTTCAAAGACCAGCGCCCGGTAGGCCCGGAAGGCGTGGGCCGAGAGGCTTTCCATGATCGCCTCGGCCTCGGCATCCACCAGGTCGGGCCCGGCCATCAGCGAGGCTTCGACCGTCGCCGTCACCAGCGTCTTGAGATGGTCATAGCCGATCACCGAATGGGAATAGCGCGACGAGATCACCTCGCCCTGTTCGGTCAGCCGGATCTGGCCGTCCACCGCGCCGGGCGGCTGGGCCACGATGGCTTCGCGGGCCGGGCCGCCCCCGCGCCCGACCGATCCGCCGCGCCCGTGGAACAGCCGCAGCTTCAGGCTGCGCGCCTTGAACAGCTTGACCAGTTCGCGCTCGGCCTTGTGCAGCTCCCAGCCCGAGGTCACGAAGCCCCCGTCCTTGTTGCTGTCGGAATAGCCCAGCATGATTTCCTGGCGCCCGCCCTGGTAATCCAGCACGCGGGCATATTCGGGCAGGTCCAGCAGGTCGGCCATGATGCGCGGGCCTTCCTGGAGGTCGGCGATCGTCTCGAACAGCGGCACCACGGCCACCGTGCAGCGGCCTTCGGTGTCCAGGATGCCAGCCTGTTTCAGCAGCACCATCAGCTCCAGCACGTCCGACACCGACTGGGCATTCGAGATGATCGCCGTGGTGATCGCCTGCGGGCCGAAGCGGTCCAGCGTCTCGCGGGCGGCGTTGAAGATCCGCAGTTCCTTTTCGGTCGCCTCGCTATAGCCCCAGAATGGCCGCAGCAGCGAGCGCGGCGAATCCAGTTCCTGCCGCAGTAGGGCGATGCGCTCGTCCTCGGTCATCTCGCCATAGCCGGTGCCCGGGGCCACCGCCTCGAACAGCTCGGCCACGGTTGCCTCGTGGATGGCCGAGTTCTGGCGCAGGTCGACCGTGGCCAGGTGAAAGCCGAAGCTGCGCACCTTCTGGCGCAGGTCGCGCAGCCGGCCGCTGGCGATGATCTCGCCGTGGTTGGCCCGCAGCGAGGCGTCGATCGCGTCCAGCTCGCGCAGGAATTCGGCCGGCTGGCCATAGGGCGTGGCCGGCAGCGTGGCCCGGGGCAGGGGGGCATCGGGGTCGATGTCCTTGAGCGTGGCCGACAGCCGGGCAAAGACCCCGACCAGCACCTTGCGGTAAGGTTCGTCCATGCGGTGATGCGACGTGTCGGGCGAGGCCGCGGCCAGCTCTTCGATCTCGTCGCTGGCCGGCACCACGCGCGTCGACATCGACAGCTCGCCGCCCAGCTTGTCGACCTCGTCCAGGTAATGGCGCAGGGCATGGCCCGATTGCATGCGGAAGCAATCGCGCAGCACCTGTTCGGTGACAAAGGGGTTGCCGTCGCGGTCGCCGCCGATCCAGGTGCCGATCCGCAGGAAGGGCGGCACGTCGGCCGTCTTGTCCAGGTTCATCGCCCGGTGCGCGGCCATCATGATGCGCGGCACGGCCTGAAAGAACGTGTGGTCGAAATAGGCCAGCCCGTTGCGGATCTCGTCGTTGACCGTCAGCTTGGACCGGCGCAGCATGTGGGTCTGCCACAGGGTGGCGATCTCGCGTTCGATGGCCAGGTCGATGTCGTCGGCCGACGCGCCCACCGCATGGGCGCGGGCACGTTCGTCCAGCAGTTCGACGATGGAGAATTCCGAGCGCATGATGCTCTGGCGGCGGATCTCGGTCGGATGGGCCGTCAGCACCGGCGAGACCAACGCGTCGCGGAAGAACATCTGGATCTGTTCATCGGTCATGCCCGTGGCGCGCACGGCGTCCAGCATGTCGACCAGCTGCGATGTCTTGTTGCGCCCCGAGGCCAGCATCTCCTGGTCCTGGGCGATGTTGAGCAGGTGCAGGAAATAGGTGAAGGCGCGCACGACATGCAGGGTCTGGCTTTCGCCCAGCCCGTCGATGGTGCGCTGCAGCTTGTCATAGGCCGTGGCGCTGCCGTTGCGGTGATATTCGACCGAGGCGACGCGGATGCTTTCGACCGTGTCATAGGCCAGCCCGCCTTCCTGGGTGTGCAGGACGCGGCCCAGGATCTTGCCCAGGAAGCGGATGCCGTCATCGGCCGGCCGGGCGGCATGGGGTCCGCCGGTGCCGTTGGGCACGGCCGGCGTGGTGCCGGCCTGGGGCGGGACCTGCGGAACTTGGGATAGGGTCATGATCTGGCTCCCGGTGCGCGTTCGCAATTGCTTGTTAGCGCCAACAGTGTCTCATCCGAGGGGGTGTTGTCACTATTGGTCTTTCGTCGGGGCCGGTGGGATCGTGTCGGTTTCAACGGGGCGGTTTTGCAGGCAGGGGGCAGATGCGCCCCTGCAACACGTTGAAATCCCTGGTCGTGACGGGTGCCCCTGGTGCGGGACACCCCGGTGGTCTGGGTCGTGCTGGTCTTACCCGATGGCTTCCAGCACGGCTTCGCCGAGGCCCGCGGGGCTTTCCGCGACGATGATACCGGCCGATTTCATCGCCTCGATCTTGTCGTCGGCGCCGCCCTTGCCGCCGGCCACGATGGCGCCGGCATGGCCCATCCGCCGGCCCGGAGGCGCGGTGCGACCGGCGATGAAGCCGGCCGTCGGCTTCCAGCGGCCCTTCTTCTTCTCGTCGGCCAGGAATTGCGCGGCGTCTTCCTCGGCCGACCCGCCGATCTCGCCGATCATGATGATCGCCTCGGTCTCGTCATCGGCCAGGAACCATTCCAGCACGTCGAGATGCTCGGTCCCCTTGATCGGGTCGCCGCCGATGCCGACACAGGTCGACTGGCCCAGCCCCACATCCGTGGTCTGTTTGACGGCCTCGTAAGTCAAGGTGCCCGAGCGGCTGACCACCCCGACCGAGCCGCGTTTGTGGATATGGCCGGGCATGATGCCGATCTTGCAGGCACCCGGCGTGATCACGCCGGGGCAGTTCGGCCCGACCAGCCGGCTGGTGCTGTCGACCAGCGCGCGCTTCACCCGCATCATGTCCTGCACCGGGATGCCTTCGGTGATGGCCACGATGACCTCCATCTCGGCGTCGATCGCCTCAAGGATCGAATCGGCCGCGAAGGGCGGCGGCACGTAGATCACGGTGGCATTGGCCCCGGTCACGGCCTTGGCCTCGTGGACCGAGTTGAAGACCGGCAGGCCCAGGTGCTGGGTGCCGCCCTTGCCCGGGGTCACGCCGCCGACCATGTTGGTGCCATAGGCGATGGCCTGTTCGGAGTGAAAGGTGCCCTGCGAGCCGGTCAGCCCCTGGCAGATCACCTTGGTCGATTCGTCGATCAGTACAGCCATTCGTCTTATCCCTTTGCCGCTGCCAGGACCTTTACGGTGCCATTCACCGCGGCCACGATCTTTTCCGCCCCATCGCGCAGGTTGTCCGCCGCGATCACGTTGAGGCCCGAGGAATTGATGATCTCTTTCCCCTTGTCGACATTGGTGCCTTCCAGGCGCACCACCAGCGGCACGTTCAGCCCCACTTCCTTGACCGCCGTCACCACGCCCTCGGCGATGACGTCGCAGCGCATGATGCCGCCGAAGATGTTGACCAGGATGCCTTTGACGTTCGGGTCCGAGGTGATGATCTTGAACGCCTCGGTCACCTTTTCGGTGGTGGCCCCGCCGCCCACGTCGAGGAAGTTGGCCGGTTCGGAGCCGTAGAGCTTGATGATGTCCATCGTCGCCATCGCCAGGCCCGCGCCGTTGACCATGCAGCCGATCTCGCCGTCCAGCGCGATGTAGTTCAGATCGTATTTCGAGGCTTCCAGCTCCTTGGCGTCTTCCTCGGTCTCGTCGCGCAGGGCGGCGATGTCGGGGTGGCGATAGACGGCGTTGCTGTCAAAGCCCATCTTGGCATCGAGGCATTTCAGATCGCCCTTGTCGCTGACGATCAGCGGGTTGATCTCGAGCATGTCCATGTCCTTGTCGGTGAACAGCTTGTAGAGAATGCCCATCAGCCCGACACATTGCTTGACCTGCGCGCCTTCCAGACCCAGCGCAAAGGCGATGCGGCGGCCGTGGAAGGGCTGGTAGCCGGTGGCCGGATCGACCGAGAAGGACAGGATCTTGTCCGGGGTCTCGGCGGCGACTTCCTCGATGTCCATGCCGCCCTCGGTCGAGCAGACAAAGGCCACGCGCGAGGTCACGCGGTCGACCAGCAGCGCCAGGTACAATTCGCGCGAGATGCCCGAGCCGTCCTCGATGTAGATCCGGTTGACCTGCTTGCCGGCCGGCCCGGTCTGGTGGGTGACCAGCGTGCGGCCCAGCATGCATTGCGCCTCGTGGGCGGCTTCCTCGACCGACTTGGTCACGCGCACGCCGCCCTTCTCGCCGGCGCTGGGTTCCTTGAACTTGCCCTTGCCGCGTCCGCCGGCATGGATCTGCGCCTTGACCACCCAGAGCGGCCCGTCCAGGGCGCTGGCGGCGGTCTTGGCCTCTTCGGCCTTCAGCACGGCGCGGCCGTCGCTGACCGGCGCTCCGTAATCGCGAAGCAGGGCCTTTGCCTGGTATTCATGGATGTTCACGCCTTGGGTTCCTCCCTTGATGCCGGCCTTTGCGGCCGGGGTTCCTGTTGGATCACTTGATGAGCGGCAGAAGCTTCTTGAACGCGGGGGTGCCCGCCTTGCCCAGCCATTCAAAGACGACCATTTCGGTCGTCACGATGCCCACGCCGCTGGCGTTCAGCCGGGCGATGCAGGCCTGTTCGCTTTCCAGCGTGCGCGAGGCCGTGGCATCGGAGACCACAAAGACCTCGTAGCCCTCTTCGATCATGCTGGCGGCGGTCTGGACCACGCAGATATGCGCCTCCATCCCGGCGATCACGGCCTGCTTGCGGTCCTGGCGGCGGAATTCGGCGGCAAAGCCGTCGTCTTCCATGCAGGAGAAATGCATCTTGGGCAGCACGACCGCCCCGGGCATGGCCAGCTCGGGCACCGTCGCGCCCAGGCCCTTGGGATATTGTTCGGTCATCAGGACCGGCACGCCGACCTCGCCGGCCGCGGCCAGCAGGGTGCGGGTGTTGCGAATCGTCCGGGCCGGGGCCTGCATGGCGGGCACCAGCCGCTCCTGCATGTCGATGACGACAAGGATGGAATCCTGTGCGCGAATGAGCATGAGCGTGCCGTGCCTCCCCCTGGGCCTTCCTGGTGTGCCGCCGGTCGCAGGGCATGGCGCTTTGGCGCTCTAAAGCGTTAACGGCAAGCAGTGGTATGCCAAATACCACGATGCAGGCGATACATCAAGTGGTCCGAATTCCGGGCTATTCGGCCAACGATTCCCGGTGTTCAAAAGCGCCCGGCGGGGCGGGAAAAATCCGTGCCGCATCGCAACAGGATCGGCCGGCCACCTGCCTGTCCAATCGGTCATGCCGCAGGCGCAGAAACAAAATTACGCCTTTTTAATCAAATGGATGTGAAAAGGGGTACTCTGCGTTGCAGCATGTGCAAAGGTCCTATGACCCAAGAAGGAAAGACATTGAAATATCGCGGTGTTATGGTGGTACACCAAATACAAACTGTGCAACTGCAGCGAAGAATGGCGACGAAAGGGAATTGCGCGCCTCAGGTGTCTGGTCTATGGTGTACCACATGATCAGGAACACGTCGCAGATCGCACTCAAGACTGGAGGAGAGGCATGAAGCTTCGACCGATCGCGACCAATTTCACCCTGAAAGACCATGTCTATGACCGCCTGCGCGAGGCCATTACCGAAATGGACATCTATGCACGCGATGCCGATCTCAGGCTGGACGAAAGGTCGCTGGCCGAACAGCTGGGTATCTCGCGCACGCCGCTGCGTGACGCGATCGCGCGGCTGGAAGGCGACGGGCTGGTATCGGTCGTGCCGCGCAAGGGCATCTATGTCCGGCGCAAATCCCTCGAGGAAGTGCTCGAGATGATCATTGCCTGGGCCGCGCTGGAAAGCATGGCCGCACGGCTGGCCGCCGACCGGGCGACCGACAACGAGATCGCGTCGCTGCGCAAGATCGCGTCGAAATATTCCGGGGAGCCCGGCAGCGCCGAGATCTCGGAATATTCCGACGACAACATCAAGTTTCACCAGCGCATCCTGGAGATTTCCAAATGCGCGATGCTGAAGACCATGGCTGACGGGCTGTTCCTGCACATGCATGCGGTGCGGCTGCGGGCCATGGGGGAAGGGGACCGCATGCGCCGGTCCCTGGTCGACCATGCCGAGATCATCGAGGCACTGGAATCGCGTGACCCCGAACTGGCCGCCGAGCGGGTGCGGGAACACACGATGCGTCTTCATGAACACGTCCGCCGGACCTGGGTCCGGCTGGAATTCAATCTCAAGGACAAGATGGACACCGCCTAGAAAGGGCGGGTCCGGGCCGGACCAGCCGGCCGGGCTCAAAGGGGAGAAAGACATGGCCGTTGCCACTGCAAAAGAAGACATCAGCACCAGCATGGAACCGGGGCCGGAGACCCTGACCGACGGGTTCCACCTGCTGATCGACGCGCTGAAGCTCAACGGTGTCGAGACCATCTACAACGTCCCGGGCATCCCGATCACCGACCTGGGCCGTTATGCCCAGGCGCAGGGGCTGCGGGTCCTGTCTTTCCGGCATGAACAGCACGCGGGCTATGCCGCCGCGGCGGCCGGCTTCCTGACCAAGAAACCGGGTGTCTGCATGACCGTGTCGGCCCCCGGTTTCCTCAACGGCCTGACGGCGCTGGCCCATGCCACGACCAATTGCTGGCCGATGATCCTGATCTCGGGCTCGTCCGAGCGTGAAATCGTCGACCTGCAGCGCGGCGATTACGAAGAGATGGACCAGCTGGCCATCGCCCGGCCCCATGCCAAGGCGGCCTATCGCATCCTGCATGCCGAGGATATCGGCCTGGGCGTGGCCCGCGCGGTGCGCGCGGCGCTGACCGGGCGGCCCGGCGGTGTCTACCTGGACGTGCCCGGCCAGCTGCTGGGCCAGGTGATGGACGCGGCCGAAGGCGCGCAGTCGCTGATCCAGGTGGTCGATCCCAGCCCGGCCAGCGTGCCGGCCCCGGCGGCAATCACCCGGGCGGTCGACGTGCTGAAATCGGCCAAGAAGCCGCTGATCATCATCGGCAAGGGCGCGGCCTATGCCCAGGCCGACGACGCCGTGCGCGAGCTGGTCGAAACGCTGGGCTTCCCCTACCTGCCGATGTCGATGGCCAAGGGCCTGCTGCCCGACGACCATCCGCAATGTGCCTCGGCCGCGCGGTCGCTGGTGCTGAAGGACAGCGATTGCGTCTTCCTGATCGGCGCCCGGCTGAACTGGCTGCTGAGCCATGGCCAGGGCAAGGCCTGGGGCGAGAAGGGCGCCAAGACATTCGTCCAGATCGACATCGAACCGACCGAGATGGACAGCAACCAGAAGATCACGGCCCCGCTGATCGGTGACATCGGCAGCGTGGCAGAGGCGCTGCTGAAGGAAATCGGCGGCAGCTGGGAAAAACCGTCGATCGAATGGACCGGCGCGGTGCGGGCCAAGGTCGAGGCCAACGTGGCCAAGATGGCGCCGCGGCTCAAGAACAACAATTCGCCGATGGATTACCAGGGCTCGCTGGGCGTCATCAAGGAGATGATCGCGGCCAACCCCGACACCGTGCTGGTCAACGAAGGCGCCAATGCGCTGGACCAGTGCCGGTCGATCGTCGACATCCACAAGCCGCGCAAGCGGCTGGACGTGGGCACCTGGGGCATCATGGGCATCGGCATGGGCTCGGCCATCGCGGCGGCCGTCGAGACGGGCAACCAGGTGCTGGCCGTCGAGGGCGACAGCGCCTTCGGGTTCTGCGGAATGGAGATCGAAACCGTCTGCCGCTACAACCTGCCGGTCTGCACGGTCATCATGAACAACAACGGCATCTATCGCGGCGACGGTGAAAACTGGTCGGGCGGCGAGGATCCGTCGACCACGGTCTTCGTCAAGGGCTCGCGCTATGACCTGATGATCCAGGCCTTCGGTGGCGTCGGCGTGACGGTCGACAACCCCGATGCCCTGCGCCAGGCCATCCAGGAGGCCTTTGACAGCCGCAAGCCGACGCTGATCAACGCCGTGATCGCCGAGGGCGCCGGCAAGGAAAGCGGCAACATCGGCAATCTCAATCCCTCGTCCGTCGTGGCGCAGCAGCGTTACCCGCAGGCCAGGAAGATCAAGTGACCCACAGCAAAATGACACAAGCGACAGGGGAGGCACGCAAATGAAGGCCCTTGAAGGAGTCAAGATCCTCGATTTCACCCATGTGCAGTCGGGACCGACCTGCACCCAGCTCCTCGCCTGGTTCGGCGCGGACGTGATCAAGGTCGAGCGGCCGGGCGTGGGCGATGCGACCCGCAAGCAGCTGGTCGACGTGCCGGGCGCGGACTCGCTCTATTTCACCATGCTCAACCACAACAAGCGGTCGATCGAGCTGAACTCGAAGAACGAGACGGGCAAGGAAGTGCTGACCCGCCTCATCGAGACCTGCGACGTGATGGTGGAAAACTTTGCCCCGGGCGCGCTGGACCGCATGGGCTTCACCTGGGAGCGTATCCAGGAGATCAACCCGCGCATGATCCTGGCCTCGGTCAAGGGCTTTGGCCCGGGCAAGTACGAGGATTGCAAGGTCTATGAAAACGTCGCCCAATGTGCCGGCGGCGCGGCCTCGACCACCGGGTTCCTCGATGGCCCGCCCGTCGTGACCGGCGCGCAGATCGGTGACTCGGGCACCGGCCTGCACCTGGCGCTTGGCATCGTGACGGCGCTGTACCAGACCGCGAGGACGGGGCGTGGCCAAAAGGTCCTGGCGCCGATGCAGGACGGGGTGATCAACCTCTGCCGCGTCAAGCTGCGCGACCAGCAGCGCCTGTCGGCCGGCCCGCTCAAGGAATATTCGCAATACGGCGCGGGCATCGAATTCGGCGAGGCCACGCCGCGCGCGGGCAATGACTCGGGCGGCGGCCAGCCGGGCCGGATCCTCAAGTGCAAGGGCTGGGAAACCGATCCCAACGCCTACACCTACTTCATCACCCAGGCCGCGGTCTGGGAGAAGGTCTGCGACGTGATCGGCGAGCCCGATTGGAAGACCGCCGAGGGCTATGCCACCCCGCCCGAGCGGCTGGACAAGCTGGACGCGATCTTTGAGCGGATCGAGCAATGGACCATGACCAAGACCAAGTTCGAGGTCATGGACATCTGCAACCCGCTGGACATTCCCGTCGGGCCGATCCTGTCGACCAAGGAGATCATGGAAGACGACGGGCTGCGCCAGACCGGGACCATTGTCGATGTCGATCACCCCGAGCGCGGGCGGTACGTTAGCGTCGGCTGCCCGATCAAGCTGTCCGACAGCCCGGTCGAAGTGACACGTTCGCCCCTGCTGGGCGAGCACACGGTCGAAATCCTGCAACAAGTTCTGGGCTACGACGGCGAAGCCCTGGCCCGTGTCGTGGAATCCGGCGCGGTGGGCAACGTGGACAAGAAAGCCGCGGAATAAAGTGAACCAAAGGGGGTGAACCGCCGGAGAGCGGGCACCCCATGTCCAGGGAGGACATCAATGCGACTGATCGTGATGGGTCAGCAGGCGTTCGGCAAGGACGTGCTGGCCAAGTTACTGGAGACCGGGACCGACGAGGTTGTTGCGGTCTATTGCGAGCCCGACAAGGAGGGCAAGCCCGCCGACCCGATCAAGGAATTCGCGCTGGAAAAGGGCCTGCCGGTCGAGCAGCCCGCGAATTTCGACGACCAGGCCACGCTGGACAAGCTGGCCGGATTCAACGCCGACCTGATGGTCATGGCCTTCGTCAACGTCTTCGTCCCCGAAGCCGCCCGCGACACCCCGACCCACGGGTCGATCTGCTTTCACCCGTCGCTGCTGCCGCTGCACCGTGGCCCCTCGGCGGTCAACTGGCCGATCATCCTTGGCTCGACCAAGTCGGGCTATTCTTGGTTCTACCCGTCCGACGGGCTGGACGAGGGCGACAGCCTCTTGCAGTGGGAATGCGAGATCGGCCCCGATGACACGGTGATCGACCTCTATTTCAAGAAGATCTATCCCCATGCCGTCGATTCCGTGCTGACCGTTGTGGACCTCTATCGCGACGGCAAGCCGCCGCGCATCGTGCCCGACGAAAGCCAGGCGACCTATGAGCGGCGCTGCAACAAGAACCATGCGCGCGTCGATTGGCACAAGCCCGTGGCCCATGTCTACAACCTGATCCGGGGCACCAACCCGGCGCCCGGGGCCTGGACCACGTTCAACGGCGACGAGCTGGGCATCTTCGACTCGGTCCGCGTGCCCGGCGACGGGATTTCGGGACGGGTCCGCGAGATCACCGACGAAGGCATTTCCGTCCAGGCTGTGGGCGGGCGTGTTCTGGTCAAACGCGTGCGTCCTGCGGACGGCGCCAAGATGCCTGCCAGCGAGTGGGCCGCGTCGGTCGGTCTGAAGGCCGGCGACACATTCGGCAACTGAAGCAACGCAACACCGGGAAGAGTATCATGAACGACATCGACACGATCACCGCCGCGAAATCCGCAGATGCCCCCAAGAAGCCGGGCTCGGACATCGAGATCGCACGCGCGGCCAACAAGAAGCCGATCCAGGAGATCGGCGCCAAGCTGGATATCCCCACCGAACACCTGCTGCCCTTCGGCCATGACAAGGCCAAGGTGTCGGAAACCTTCATCAAGTCGCTGGCCGATCAGAAGGACGGCCACCTTGTTCTGGTGACGGCGATCAACCCGACGCCCGCCGGCGAAGGCAAGACCACGACGACCGTGGGCCTGGGCGACGGCCTGAACGCCATCGGCAAGAAGACCGCCGTGTGCATCCGCGAAGCCTCGCTTGGCCCCTGCTTCGGCATGAAGGGTGGCGCGGCCGGCGGCGGTTACGCCCAGGTGGTGCCGATGGAGGACATGAACCTTCACTTCACCGGCGATTTCCACGCGATCACCAGCGCCCACAACCTGCTGGCCGCGATGCTCGACAACCACATCTACTGGGGCAACGAGCAGCAGGTCGACATCCGCCGCATCGCCTATCGCCGGGTGATGGACATGAACGACCGGGCCCTGCGCCAGATCGTCTGCAACCTGGGTGGCGTGGCCAACGGCTTCCCGCGCGAGGCCGGTTTCGACATCACCGTGGCCTCCGAAGTCATGGCGATCCTCTGCCTGGCGACCGACCTGGCCGACCTTGAAAAGCGCCTGGGCGACATCATCGTGGCCTACCGCCGCGACAAGACCCCTGTCTACTGCCGCGACATCAAGGCCGATGGTGCCATGACCGTGCTGCTCCAGCAGGCCATGCAGCCGAACCTGGTGCAGACGCTGGAAAACAACCCGGCCTTCGTGCATGGCGGCCCCTTTGCCAACATCGCGCACGGCTGCAACTCGGTCGTCGCCACCACCACCGCGCTGAAGCTGGCCGATTACGTGGTCACCGAAGCGGGCTTTGGCGCTGATCTGGGTGCCGAGAAGTTCATGGACATCAAGTGCCGCAAGGCCGGTCTCAAGCCCGAGGCAGTGGTCATCGTGGCCACGGTCCGCGCGATGAAGATGAACGGCGGCGTGGCCAAGGCCGATCTGGGCACCGAGAACGTGGATGCCGTGAAAGCCGGCTGCGCCAACCTCGGCCGCCACATCGAGAACGTGAAGAAGTTTGGCGTGCCGGCCGTGGTCGCCATCAACCACTTCGTCACCGACACCGATGCCGAAGTGCAGGCGGTCAAGGATTTCGTGGCCACCCAGGGCACCGAGGCCATCCTCTGCAAGCACTGGGCCAATGGCTCGAAAGGCACCGAGGACCTGGCCAAGAAGGTCGTCGAGCTGGTCGAGAGCGGCCAGGCCAACTATGCGCCGCTCTATCCCGACGAGATGCCGCTCTTCGAGAAGATCGAGACCATCGCCAAGGAGATCTATCGCGCCGACGAGGTCGTGGCCGACAGCAAGGTGCGCAACCAGCTGAAGGAATGGGAAGAACAGGGCTATGGCAACCTGCCGGTCTGCATGGCCAAGACCCAGTATTCCTTTACCACCGATCCCAACAAGCGCGGCGCGCCCACGGGCCATTCCCTGCCGGTGCGCGAAGTGCGGCTGTCGGCCGGGGCCGGGTTCATCGTTGTCATCTGCGGCGAGATCATGACCATGCCGGGCCTGCCCAAGGTGCCCTCGGCCGAGATGATCTGCATCAATGACGACGGGCTGATCGACGGGTTGTTCTGATCCGATGACCGGCAGCACGTTGCATACCATCATGATGCCGGTCCGCGGCGATGGCAGGGGGCCCGTGCTCTTTGCCCACGCCGCGGCGCTGGCCAAGCGCTTCGGGGCGCATGTCAAGGTCGTGCATTGCCACCCCAAGACCGAAGACCTGATGCCCCAGGGCGTGGTCATCCCCAGCTTTCTGCGGCGCCAGATCGAAGAGGCGTCGCAGGCCAGCGCGGATACCGAACAGGATTTCCTGGAGGCCAAGTTCTCGGCCGATGCGGCCCGGCACGGTGTCGACGAACAGGAACCCGAACTCGGGCGGCCCACCGCCCGGTTCTATGAATACACCGGCCGCCAGGTCGAGGCCGTGCGCCATTACGGCCGCCTGTCCGACCTGATCTGCGTGGCCAAGCCCAGCCCGTCGGAAAACCTCGGCTACAACACGCTGAAGGAGGCGCTGTTCACCTCGGGCCGGCCGGTGCTGATCTGCACCGAGACGGACGAGGTCGGGCTGGACATCGGGTCGAACGTGGCCATCGGCTGGAACGGCTCTTTGCAGGCCGCGCGGGCCGTGGCCCTGGCCATGCCGCTGATCGAAAAGGCCGACAAGGTCACGATCCTGACGGGCGGCCGGTCCAACCATTCAGCCTCGCCCGAGGAGTTCCAGGACTACCTGGCGCGGAGGGGGGTGCAGGCTGATGTGGTGGAATTCCACGTCCACGGAACGGCCGGGCGTCAGCTGCTGGCCAAGTCCGACGAAATCGGCGCGGATCTGCTGGTGATGGGGGCCTATCACGAAAGCTATGAACGGGAAAGCTTGCTTGGGGGAAATTCTGCGGTAGTCGTAGAAGAAGCAACCATTCCGGTCGTGATGGTTCACTGAAAAAGGCAATGGGATAAACAGGAAGGAGGAATACGCAGGAATACCGAGGAAGACCCTTCGGGCGCGTCAGTTCAACCAATAAGCGAATATATCCATGGCGCAGCCGGCCTTTTGGCCCGGCAACCCGAACTGGAAGAAACTTAGGGAGGACTACATGAAATTCTTGAAAACTCTGACGATGAGTGCGGCCGCTCTGGCCATGATGGCACCCGCGGCAATGGCCGAATGGCAGCCGCGCAAGCCCGTCGAATTCATCATCATGGCCGGGACCGGCGGTGGCGCGGACCAGATCGCCCGCCTGCTGCAGGGCCTGATCCAGTCCAAGGGCCTCAGCCCGCGGCCCTTCATTCCGATCAACAAGCCCGGCGGGTCCGGCGCCGAGGCCCTGTCCTACATCAAGGACAAGGAAGGCGACAACCACACGCTGCTCGTGGCGCTCAACAGCTTCTACACCACGCCGATCATCCAGGATGAGCTGGAAATCGACGTGACGAGCTTTGCGCCGATCGGCCGGATGGCGATGGACACCTTCCTGCTGTGGGTCAACACCGAACAGGAAGAGATCACCGATCTCGACAGCTACGTCGCCGCCGTCAAGGCTGCCGACAGCAGCTGGAAGGTCGGCGGCACCGGGTCGGGTCAGGAAGATTCGATCCTGACCGCGATGATGGAAAAGGAACTGGGCTACAAGGTGACCTACATCCCCTTCCCGGGCGGTGGCACCGTGGCCAAGAACCTGGTCGGCAACCAGATCGACTCGACCGTGAACAACCCCTCCGAGCAGATGGAGTTCTGGCGCGCCAAGAACACCAAGCCGCTGGTGCAGTTCAACGGCGAGCGGACCGAGCCGTTCATGGACGTGCCGACCGCCAAGGAGCTTGGCGTCGACATCGAGTATTACATGCAACGCTCGATCTCGGGGCCGGCCGGCATGGATCCGGAAGCCGTGGCCTGGTACCAGAACCTGTTCGAAGAGCTGTTCAACAGCCAGGAATGGCAGGATTACTGCACCTCCGACGGCCTGACCTGCGACAAGTGGATCACCGGTGACGAACTGGCCGCCTTCCACGATGCCCAGCTCAAGCGTCACGTCGAGCTGATCGAAGCCGTGGGCGCCGACAGCATCACGTCGAAGTAAGACCAACACGCCAACACCGCCGGGCCCGCCGATGCGGCCCGGCGACCACCAGACAACAACCCGCAGCAACCGATCCGATCCACGCGCTTTCCGGCGCGCAACCGGGACGTGGACAGGACGCGACACAAACTCGGCCGTGCGGGAGTGGAGGAATGAAATGTCTGTTCGTACGGCTGAATTGCTCATGGCCATCGCCATGTTCCTGGCGTCCCTGGGGCTGATGTGGACCGTCTACAGCGACGATCTGGCCATCGGCTGGGTGGCGGGACGTGGCCCGGGATCGGGGATGTGGCCGTTCTGGCTGTCCTTCGGCATGGCCGGCGCTTCGGTCTGGACCCTGGTGCGCTGGTACAACGGCACCACCCCGGAATCGCGCAACGAAGATCCCTATATCGACCCCGAAACCATCTTCATGGTCGGGATCACCATCGCCGCCATCTTCTTCCTGCTGCTGCTGACCAGTGTCATCGGGCTTTACTTTGCGATGATGCTCTTCCTGCTCTTCTACGTGAAGGGCATCGGCCGGCACGGCTGGGGCCTGACCATCGGTGTCACGCTGGGCGTGCCCGTGCTCATCTACCTGCTCTTCGAAGCGGCCCTGAACAAGTACCTCCCAAGGGGTCTGCCGTTCTTCGAGAACATCATCCTGTACATCGACGATTTCCGCTACTCGATCATGTACTGAGCCCGCCCCTCATAAAACCAATCTGTCTTCCAACAGGGGACGCACCAAATGGACTCCATAATCTCATTGCTGGCGTCGGGGCTGCTTCAGTCCTTCGAGCCGCTCAACCTCGCCATGATCTTCCTGGGCTGTCTGGCCGGGCTGTTCATCGGCGCCATGCCGGGCCTCGGGTCGGTGAACGGTGTGGCCATCCTGCTTCCTGTCACCTTCCTGGTGCCGCCGACCTCGGCCATCATCTTCCTGGCCGCGCTCTATTACGGCGCGATGTACGGGGGGGCCGTGTCGTCGATCACCCTGGGCATCCCGGGGGCCTCGACGGCCGTGGCCACCGTGTTCGACGGCCGGCCCATGGCCCAGTCGGGCCGGGCCGACCAGGCGCTGATGGCCGCGGCCGTGGCGTCGTTCATCGGCGGCACGATCTCGGTCATCCTGTTCACCGGCTTCGCCCCGCCGCTTGCGGCCTTTGCGCTCAAGTTCGGACCACAGGAGGAATTCGCCCTGATGCTGCTGGCCTTTGCCACCTTCATCGGGCTGGGCGGGGATGACATACCCAAGACCATCTTCTCGATCCTGATCGGGCTGGTCCTGGCCGCCGTGGGCTTTGACATCATCTCGGGCAAGCCGCGCCTGATCTTCTTCGACATGGTCGAATTCCAGCGTGGCATCGAATTCCTGGTCCTGGCCATCGGCATCTACGGCATCGGCGAGATGATCTGGACGCTGGAACACACCAAGGGTGCGATCCAGATGCACAAGGTCGAATTCGGGCTGGCGCGCATCAAGCACAACCTGCGCCAGATCAAGGATTACATCGGCTCGACCTTCCTCGGCTCGTTCCTGGGTTTCTTCGTGGGCACCCTGCCGGCTGCCGGCGCCACCCCCGCCGCCCTGATGTCCTATGGCCTGACCAAGTCGTTCTCGAAGGATGGCGACAGTTTCGGCAAGGGCAACGTGGCCGGCGTGGCCGCCCCGGAATCGGCCAACAACGCGGCCTCGACCGGGTCGATGCTGCCGATGCTGACCCTGGGCATTCCCGGTTCGCCGACCACGGCCATCCTGCTGGGCGGCATGATCATCTGGGGCCTGCGCCCGGGGCCGCTGCTGTTCTCGGAAAGCCCGGATTTCGTCTGGGGCCTGATCGGCTCGATGTACGTGGCCAACTTTGTCACCGTCGTGCTCAACATCGCGCTGATCCCGATCTTCATCCGCGTCCTGGCCATGCCCTTCACCGTGCTGGCTCCGGTCATCTTCGTGCTCTGCGTCGTCGGCGTCTTTGCCACGACAGACCGGATGTTCGACACCTGGATGATGCTTCTGCTGGGCGTGATGGGCTACCTGATGCGCAAGCTGAACTATCCCGTCGCTCCCGCCGTGCTGGCCATCGTGCTCGGCCCGCTGACGGAACGCTCGCTGCGCCAGTCGCTGATCTCCAGCCAGGGCGATGCGATGACCTTCTTCGAGCGCCCGATCTCGCTGGTCTGCATCCTGATTGCCGTCGGACTTGTCAGCTATCCCGCCGTTTCCGGCTTCCTGCGGCGCCGCCGCGCCGAGATGGAAGCCGCCGAATAGGCATCCTGACGGAGCAACTGAACGGGGGGCCTTCGGGCCCCCCTTTTTCGTCTCAGCTTTCGTAACGCGTGTTGCCGCGCCGGTTCTCGTCCATCGGCAGCTCGGTAAAGAGCGGCTGGTGGGCCCGTTGCGAACAGGCCTGGCGCGGGCAGAGATGGCAATTGATCCCGACCGGGGCATAGAGCTTGGGGTCGTCGAAATTGTAGCTGGACGCATAGCGGATGCGGTGGGCGTAGCCGGCCTCGCAGCCCAGGGCCAGGGTCAGCCGGCGGTCCTGGGTTTCCTCGGAGAAGACCGGCCGGTGCACCGTGCGCGAGATGGTGAGATAGCGATCGCCATCGGGCAGTTCGACGAATTGCGGCATGATCACCCCCGGCGTGTAAAACGCCGTGTGGATGTTCCAGACCGGGCAGGAGCCGCCGTGTTCGGCCAGGTGAAAGGTGGTCGAGTTGAACCGCTTGGTCACGTTGCCCGCCCGGTCGATCCGCAGGAAGAAGAACGGCACCCCGCGCGAGCCCTCGCGGTTCAGCGCCGTGACCCGCTGGCAGACCTGTTCGAACGACGCGCCAAAGGCCGCGGCGACGCGGTCCAGGTCGTAGCCCGTGCTTTCGACCTCGGCGAAGAAGGCGTCATAGGGCATCAGGAAGGCCGCGGCGAAATAATTGGCCAGCTCGACCCGCAGCCGCGACAGCGCCTGGGCCGAGGTGAAGCCGCTCGATCCGGCGATCTCGGCCAGCACGTCGGGGAATTGCACGGCGCAAAGCACATGGGCCAGCTGGAACACCCGGTTGGCCCCGTTCAGCGCCTGCGACAGGTAGATCACGCGGTCCGTCTCGTCGTAATAGCGCAGCGCATCGCCCATGTCGTCGATGCGCCGGACCACCACCGTGATCGCGTGATCCTGTTCCAGCCGTTCGCGCAGTTCGTTGTAGCGGTTTTCGGGCGTGGTGAACCGCCCGTTCCAGACCTCTTCGGCCGCGCTTTCCAGCTTGGGAAAGTAATTCTGATGGTCGCGGAAGAAATCGTGGATCATCGTTTCGGGCGAGGTCTTGAGCAGCTCGCTGGCCGCGTCCGACCCGCCCATCTGCATGACCTTTTCCAGCGCCGAGCGATGCGCCCGGTGCAATTGCAGGAATTGTTCGACCAGCCGGGGCGCATGATCGACCGCCCCGCGGATTTCCTGCAGGTCGGGCTTGTCGCCGGTAAAGATCGGGTCCTGGGCCGCGCTGCGCAATGCCGCGATGCGGCGGCTGCTGTCGTCCTGGGTCAGCTCGCGCCAATCCAGGTCGTAATTGTCGGCGATCGACATCAACAGCTGGACCGACAGGGATCTTTGGTTGTTTTCCAACAGGTTGACGTAGGATGCGCTGATCCCCAGCGTCCGGGCCATCTGGGCCTGGGTCTGTTTCCTGTCCCGGCGCAACTGGCGCAGGCGGGGCCCGATCAGGGTCTTGGACATGGGAAAACCTTACAACATTACAAGATGTGTGGGTAGTAACGTTTACTGTACACACATTAACCCTCTTTTCGTAGAGGGAATCGGCTTTGAAATTATATTACCCGTAGGACGGCGAGTAACGGCAGCGTGCGGGAGGCTTTTCACGATGACTTACAAGATCCTTATCCTCGGTGCGTCATATGGCTCGCTGCTGGGGACCAAGCTTTTGATGGCGGGCTATGACGTCACCCTGGTCTGCCGGCGCAAGACCGCGGACCTGATCAACGCCCATGGCACCGATGTGCGCATCCGCCTGCGCGACGAGGACCAGCACCGGCATTTCCTGTCGGGCGACCTGCCCGGGCGGCTGGATGCCCGGACCCCCGAAGAGGTCCAGCCCGGCGCCTATGACCTTTGCGCCCTGGCCATGTCCGAGCCGCAATATTGCACGGATTCCATCCTCGACCTGCTGCGGCGGGTGGCCGAGGCGCAATTGCCCTGCCTGTCGATCATGAACATGCCGCCCTTGCCCTACCTGCGGCGGATCAAGGGGCTGGACACCACGCCGCTCGAACCCAGCTTTTCCTGTCCCGAGGCCTGGAATGCCTTCACCCCGGGCAACGTGACCCTGTGCAGCCCCGATCCGCAGGCCTATCGCCTGCCCGAGGCGGCGGCCAACGTGCTGCATGTCGGCCTGCCCACGAATTTCAAGGCCGCGCCCTTCGAGCGGCCCGAACATACCGCCATGCTGACCGAGATGGCCGAGGCCATCGATGCCATCCGCGTCGACGGCAAGGAGGTGCCGGTCAAGCTGCGGGTCTTCTCGTCGCTCTTCGTGCCCTTCGCCAAGTGGTCGATGCTGCTGACGGGCAATTACCGCTGCGTGCAGCCCGACGGTGTGCGTCCGATCCGCGAGGCGGTGCAGGGCGACCTGGCCCTGTCGCAGGCGATCTATGCCACGGTCGATGACATCGTGACCCGGCTGGGCGCCGATCCGGCCGACCTGGTGCCCTTTGAGAAATACGCCCGGGCGGCGGACGGGCTGCTGAAACCGTCGTCGGCTGCACGGGCCATCGACGGCGGGGCGGATGCCATCGAACGGGTCGACCTGCTGGTCAAGCTGATCGCGGACCAAGTCGGCGTGTCCTCGCCCGAGCTGGACCGCATCGCCGGGATCGTCACCGCCCGGCTGGCCGAAAATCAACGCGCCGCCGCCTGAACGGCACGCGCCACCAACACCCGGAGGGAACATGGAAGATTTTGCGGACACCCCGCTGGCCCCGGACGCGGCCGAGACCTTCTTCAAGAGCCACCTGGCCGAGACAGACCCGGCGCTGGCCGCCATGATCGGCCGCGAGCTGGGCCGCCAGCGCGACGAGATCGAGCTGATCGCGTCCGAAAACATCGTGTCGCGGGCGGTGCTGGATGCGGCGGGCAGCGTGCTGACCAACAAATATGCCGAAGGCTACCCGGGTCGCCGGTATTACGGTGGCTGCCAGTTCGTCGACGAGGTCGAGACCCTGGCCATCGAACGGGCAACCCGGCTGTTCGGCTGCGGTTTCGCCAATGTGCAGCCCAATTCGGGCAGCCAGGCGAACCAGGGCGTGTTCCTCGCGCTGGCGCGCCCGGGGGACACGATCCTGGGCCTTTCGCTGGATGCCGGCGGGCACCTGACCCATGGCGCGCGGCCCAACCTGTCGGGCAAGTGGTTCAATGCCGTGGCCTATGGCGTCGATCCCGAAACCCACCTGATCGACTATGATCAGCTGGAGGCCCTGGCCACCGAGCACAAGCCCGCGATCATCATCGCCGGCGGCTCGGCCTATCCGCGCCAGATCGATTTCGCGCGGTTCCGGGCCGTGGCCGACAAGGTCGGCGCCTACCTGATGGTCGACATGGCCCATTTCGCCGGGCTCGTGGCCGCTGGCCTGCACCCGTCGCCCTTCCCCCATGCCCACGTGGCCACGACGACAACCCACAAGACCCTGCGCGGCCCGCGCGGCGGCATGATCCTGACCGATGACGAGGCGATTGCGAAGAAGATCAACTCGGCCATCTTCCCCGGCCTGCAGGGCGGCCCGCTGATGCATGCCATCGCCGGCAAGGCCGTGGCCTTTGGCGAGGCGCTGGAGCCCGGGTTCAAGACCTATGCGGGCAACGTCATCGAGAACGCGCAGGTGCTGGCCAAGACGCTGGTCGACGCGGGCTTTGCGATCACCTCGGGGGGCACCGACACGCACTTGATGCTGGTCGATCTGCGGCCCAAGGGCGTCAAGGGCAACGAGGCCGAAAAGGCCCTGGGCCGGGCCCATATCACCTGCAACAAGAACGGCGTGCCGAACGACCCCGAGAAACCCACGGTGACCAGCGGCATCCGCCTGGGCACGCCGGCGGGCACGACCCGGGGCTTTGGCACGGCGGAATTCGTCCAGATCGGCCGCATGATCGACACGGTCCTGACCGGGTTGGCGGCAAATGGCCCCGAGGGCAACAGCGACGTGGAGGCGGCCGTCAAGGCCGAGGCGCTGGCGCTCTGCAAGGCCTTCCCGATCTACAGTGACATGTGAACCAGGACAGCGGAGGAATAATAATGTCTGGATTCAAAGGACTGGCCGTTCCCGGCCCCACCAACATGCCCTTCGAGGTCCGTCAGGCGATGGACGTGGCCCTGGAAGATCACCGCGCCCCGGATTTCCCGGAATTCACCCTGCCGCTCTTTGCGGACCTGAAAAAGGCGTTCATGCTGGAAAAGGGCCAGGTCTTTGTCTTCCCCAGCTCGGGCACGGGCGGTTGGGAAAGCGCCGTGGCCAACCTGCTGTCGCCGGGTGACAAGGTGCTGGCCTCGATCTTCGGCCAGTTCTCGTATCTCTGGGTCGACATGTGCCAGCGCTTTGGGCTGGATGTCGATGCCATCGATTGCGAATGGGGCACCGGCGCGCCGGTCGAGCTGTATGAACAGAAGCTGGCCGCCGACAAGGATCACAAGATCAAGGCGGTCCTGGTCACCCAGAACGAAACCGCGACCGGCGTGACCAGTGACGTCAAGGCCGTGCGCCAGGTACTGGACAGCCTGGGCCACCCCGCGCTGCTGTTCGTGGACGGGGTCAGCTCGATCTGTTCGATCGAGTTCCGGCAAGAGGAATGGGGCGTCGATGTCGCCGTGTCGGGCTCGCAGAAGGGCTTCATGCTGCCCACCGGGCTGGGCATCGTCGGGGTCAGCCAGAAGGCGCTGGACCAGCGGCCCAGGAATGGCTTCCCCAAGTGCTTCTTCGACTTCGACGACATGATCAAGACCAATGCCGACGGCTATTTCCCCTATACCCCGGCGACAACCCTGCTGCGGGGCCTGCGCGCCTCTCTCGACATGATCTTTGACGAGGGGCTGGAAAACGTCTGGGCCCGTCATCACCGCCTGGCCGAGGGCTGCCGCCGCGCGGTCGAGGCCTGGGGGCTGACCGTCTGCGCCAAGGAGCCCAAGTGGAATTCCGACACCGTCAGTGCCATCGTGGTCCCGGAGGGGTACAACGCCAATGACGTGATCCAGACGGCCTTTCGCAAGTATGACCTGTCGCTGGGCGCGGGCCTATCGAAAGTGGCCGGCAAGGTCTATCGCATCGGCCACCTGGGCTACATGAACGAGCTGATGGTCATGCAGTCGCTGGCCGGCGCCGAACTGGCCATGCGCGACGTGGGCATTCCGTTCCAGTCCGGCGCGGGTGTCGGGGCTGCCGTCGAATATTATGCGGCGACGGAACAGGCTCCGGCCTTGGCCGCCGAGTAACCTTGCCCTAGCCTTTGCATGGCGCGTCCCGCTCCGGGGCGCGTCTTGCCACCTGACCAGAGTACAGAGCCCTATTCATGCGTATCGTCTTTCTCGACCGGGGGTCCATCGGGCCGTCCGTGGACCTTCATCGCCCGTCCTTCGACCACGAATGGGTCGTCTATGACCAGACGACCCCCGACCAGGTGGCCGACCGGCTGGCCGATGCCGATATCGCGATTTCCAACAAGGTGCCGATCCGCCGCGACAGCATCGAGAAATGCCCCAAGCTGAAGATGATCGCCATCCCGGCCACCGGCTATGATGCCTTCGACCTCGACGCCTGCCGCGAGCGCGGCATCGTCGTGTCGAACGTGCGCGGCTATGCGATCAACACGGTGCCCGAACATACCTTTGCCCTGATCCTGGCCCTGCGCCGGTCGATCGTCGGCTATCGCCAGGATGTCATCGACGGCGAATGGCAGAAATCCGGCCAGTTCTGTTTCTTCAACCACCCGATCAAGGACCTGTCGGAGTCGACCATCGGCATCGTCGGCGAAGGTGTCCTGGGCCAGGGCGTGGCCACGCTGGCCCGGGCCTTTGGCATGAAGGTCCTGTTCGCGGCGCACAAGGGCGTCGACGGGCTGGGCCCGCTTTACACGCCCTGGGACCAGGTGCTTGAAACGGCCGATGTGATCACCCTGCACAGCCCGCTGATGCCGGCGACCAAGGACATGATCGCCGAGCCGGAATTCCGCAAGATGAAGAAGAAACCGCTGCTGGTGAATTGTTCGCGCGGCGGGCTGGTGCACGAGGGCGACCTGGTCAAGGCCCTGGACGAAGGCTGGATTTCCGGCGCGGGGTTCGACGTTCTGACCTCCGAGCCGCCGCAGCCCGACAATCCGCTGCTGTCCGTCCTGGACCGGCCCAATGTCATCGTCACGCCCCACGTGGCCTGGGCCAGCGAGGAGGCGATGCAGACGCTGTGGAACCAGGTCCGCGATCACCTCGACAATTTTGCCCGTGGCGAGCCCAGCAATGTGGTCACCTGAGGGGTGGGCGCGGGGCGTGGCCTTTGGCCCGCCCCGGCGCCGGGATACCTGCGATCAGAACAGGGCCGAGCGGCGCAGCACGTCGGCGGGAATGTCCTGGCGCGTCAGGCCCAGCTTGGCCAGGCGGGCGTCGGTCTTGTGCGACAGCTGCACGTATTCGCTGCCCATGCGGTTGCATTCGCGGATCCAGTCCATGGCGCGGGCCAGCACGCGGACGGGCCACAGCAGGGTGTGACCAAGGCCGGTGCGGGGGGTCGAAGTCGTAACGAAGGCCATGTCTGACACCTTTCTTGAAGTCGTGAAGTAGCGTTGGGAAGGGATATGCCGCATCGCGGCAAAAGAAGCAACAATGCTGACGCATTTCAGCTATGCCGGAGGCGAATGGCTAGCGCAATCAGTGCGAAATAACAATTATAATCAATATGTTAAGCTGCGACGTTTTGGCTTTCAGACACCAGTACGTGGTAGTCTGGTATCCAAAACATCAGGGAAGTGAGGGGAAATGACCGCAGAGATCATCGATGGCAAGGCCTTTGCGGCCGATGTGAGGGGCCGCGTGGCCGCCCATGTGGCCCGGTTGCAGGCCGATCACGGAATCACCCCGGGCCTGGCCGTGGTTCTGGTGGGCGAGGATCCGGCCAGCCAGGTCTACGTGCGCAACAAGGGCAAGCAGACCAAGGAGGCCGGGATGCATTCGGTCGAGCACCGGCTCGATCCCGATACCTCGCAAGAGCGCCTGCTGGCGCTGATCGGCGAATTGAATGCCGATCCGGCGATCCATGGCATCCTGGTGCAGCTGCCGCTGCCCGGTCACCTGGATTCCGAGCTGGTCATCAATGCCATCGACCCGGCCAAGGATGTCGACGGGTTCCACGTGTCGAACGTGGGCCTGCTGGGCACCGGGCAGAAATCCATGGTGCCCTGCACGCCGCTGGGTTGCCTCATGCTGCTGCGCGACCGGCTGGGGTCGCTGTCGGGGCTGAACGCGGTGGTCGTCGGCCGGTCGAACATCGTGGGCAAACCCATGGCCCAGCTGCTGCTGGGCGACAGTTGCACGGTGACCATCGCCCATTCGCGCACGCGGGACCTGGCCGAGGTGGTGCGTCGGGCGGATATCGTCGTGGCCGCCGTGGGCCGGCCGGAAATGGTGCCCGGCGACTGGATCGGCCCGGGGGCCACGGTGATCGACGTGGGCATCAACCGGATCGAGGGCGCGGGTGGCAAGACCCGGCTGGTGGGCGATGTCGCGTTCGACAGTGCCGCGCAGGTGGCCGGGGCGATCACCCCGGTGCCGGGCGGCGTGGGGCCGATGACCATCGCCTGCCTGCTGGCCAATACGCTGACCGCCTGCTGCCGCGCCAACGGCCTGCCCGAGCCCGAGGGGCTGACGGCCTGATGGCTGGCCCGGGCCCGGCATCGCCCGGGCCCGATGCCGGATCTCAGATGTCCAGCGCGACCTTGCCCCGGGGGTTGGAGCAACAGGCCAGGATATAGCCCTCGTCGATCTCGTCCTCGGTGATGCCACCGTTGTGCACCATGTGCACCTCGCCCGCGGTCTTGCGGACCTTGCAGGTGCCGCAGACCCCGAAGGTGCAGCCCGAGGGGATCGCCACACCGGCCGACCGGGCCGCGGCCAGGACGGTTTCGGTCTCGGGGCAGGAATAGGTCACGCCGGTGGCCTCGAAGGCGATTTCCGCCAGCACGTGTTCCTCGGGCAGGTCGTCTTCGACCTCGGGGAACTCGATCAGCTCGGCCGCCGGCATCTGCGGGGCATGGAAGCTTTCCTGGTGGTAGCGGTCCATGTCAAAGCCCAGCCCGGCCAGCGCCTCGCGCACGGCCTGCATGAAAGGCTCGGGCCCGCAGCAGAACACCTCGCGCTCCAGGTAATCGGGCGCCATCAGGCCCAGCATCAGCTGGTTGAACCGGCCCTGGTATCCCGTCCAGGGCTGGTAGCGGTCGTTTTCCTCGACCACCCATTTCAGCTCAAGCCCTTCGATCCGCGTGGCCATGTGTTCCAGCCGGTGGCGAAAGATGATCTCGGACGGGCGGCGGGCACAATTGACAAAGACGATGTCGCAGGGCCGGCCCAGGTCATAGATCTCGGTCGTCATCGACATCATCGGCGTGATGCCCGACCCGGCCGAGATGAACAGGTGCTTGCGCGCGGGATGGGCGGCCGAGGTGAACCGCCCGGCCGGGCCGGTGGCCTTGACCATCACGCCCGGGCGCAGGTTGTCGATGATCCAGCGCGTGCCGATCGAGTCGGGCTGGGCCTTGATCGTGATGGTCAGCGATTTCGGCCGCGAGGGCGAGGACGAGATCGTGTAGGTCCGGTAGAGCGGCCCGCCCGGCACCGGCAGTTCCAGGGTGATGAACTGGCCGGCCTCGAATTCGAATGGCCGGCCCGAGGGCGCCTGAAAGCATACCGTGGCCACGTCGGGCGATTCCGGCAGGACCGAGACGCATTCCAGCTCTTCCTCGTCGGTCCAGGGGCCGGCGGCGGTTCTGTCCAGCGCCATGGCTTATTCCGCCGCCAGGCTGGAGGGCAGGTGACGCGCGCGCATGCGACCCAGGTACCAGTCGACGAACTGGATCACCCCGTCCTCGTGGCTGGCCGAATAGGGACCCGGTTCGTAGGCCGGCGAATTGATGCCCTGCTGGTTGTCCTCGACCACGCGGCGGTCTTCGTCATTGGTGTGTTCCCACACGACGGTCAGGTCCTTGAGGTCGTAATCCACGCCTTCGACGGCATCCTTGTGCACCAGCCAGGTTGTCTGGACCTCGGTCTGCTGCGGGCCGATGGGCGTGACGCGGAAGGTGATCGAATGGTCCGACAGGAAGTGGTTCCAGGTCGTGGGATAGTTGAACAGCAGCAGCGTGCCGGCATCCAGCACCGGCACCTGGCCCAGCCGCTTGCGCACGGCGATCTTGCCGCTGATCGTATAGCTCTGGGCCCCGTCCAGCAGGGGCATGCGGGCCACGCGGAACTGGCCGGCCTCGTCCAGGCGGAATCGCGATGGCGCGCCCAGGCCTTCGAGCCGGTTGAAATGGTATTCGACCTTTTCGGGGAAGACCCCGTCGGCGCTGACCCCCGAGATCGTCGGATCTTCGGGATAGGTGCGGCACAGGTCGGGGTGGTTGCCCGCGCAATGGTAACATTCGCGGTTGTTTTCCCAGACCAGTTTCCAGTTGCCGTTCTCGATGATCGTCGACTGGTGGGCGACCTTGGCGTTCGACAGGTCGTGCACGGCCAGGTAGGGCGTGACGGTTTCGGCGAAGCGGTCGAAATCGGGGGCCTCGGGGGCCAGGCAGATATAGACAAGCCCGGCCAGGTCGCGGCAATGCACGGGTTTCAGCCCGTGTTTCGAGGGATCGAAATCGCTGCCCATGTCGCGGGCCCAGAGCAGGCGGCCGTCGAGATCGTAGGTCCATTGGTGATAGGGGCAGGTCAGCTTGGCCACGCGGCCCTGTGCGGCCGAGCAGATGATCGATCCGCGATGGCGGCAGGAATTGTGGAACGCCCGGATGGCGCCCTGGGCGTCGCGCAGGACGATGACGTCATAGGCGCCCATGCGGATGCGCTGGTAGCTGCCGGCCTTGTCGAGCAGGCAGGCCGGGAAGGCATAAAGCCAGTCGCGGTAGAAGAAGGCCTCGATATCGGCCTCGAAGATCTCGGGCGAGGTATAGAACGGCTGGGGCAGGGCATGGCCGGGCCGGTGCTGCATCAGCAGCTCGGACAGCGGGGGCGTCTGGGTCTGGGACAGGTGCGGGCGACTCATGGCGGAAATCCTGGCGCGGGAGGGGCGGGCTGGGCCGCACGAAGTCATTGCCCGCACGATTTCGCAATTGGAAAAAACCTCAACTGGCATTAGCCTGGCTAAAGTCATGGCCCATTTGATCCACAAGCGACATCCATGGCCGGAAAGCGACAAGCCTTATGCCCAAGCCCTATGATCTGCCTTCGCTCGGTGACCTGGCCTGTTTCGAGGCCGCTGCCCGAAATTTGAGCTTCAAGCTGGCCTCAAGTGAGCTCAACGTGACCCCGGCGGCGGTCAGCCACCGGATCAAGGCGCTGGAGGCCGAGCTGGGCCAACCCCTGTTCACCCGCCATTACCGGGGGGTCGAACTGACCGAGGCCGGGGCGCTGCTGTTCGTGTCACTGCAGCGCGGGTTCGAGACGATTTCGGACAGTGTCGGGCGCATCCGCACGCGGCAGGACCGCAGCGGGGTGTCGGTGGCCGCGACGACGGCGATGAGCGGGCTATGGCTGACGCCCCGGCTGGCGGCTTTCTGGAAGGCCTATCCCGGCGTCGGGATCTCGCAGATCATCCAGGACAGCGGCATGGCCCAGGGGGTCGATCTGAGCATCCATTACGGCGATCCCGACCAGGAGACCGACGAGACCCGGGTGCTGTTCCACGACCGGATCCTGGCGCTTGGCACCCCGGCCCTGGCCGAGACCCAGGGGCTGCGCGATCTCGACGGGCTGGCCGAGGCGCCGCTGATCCATACCCAGTCGGGGGCCAATGGCTGGACCGACTGGGCCGAGTGGTTTTCCATGCTGGGCCGTCCGGCGCCGCGCGGGCCGGGGTTTCACGTCAACAATTACCTGATCGCCCTGCAGGCGGCCGAAGACCATGTCGGCGCGGTGCTGGGCTGGGAGGGCCTGCTGGGCGGAGCGCTGGAGGCCGGGCGGCTGGTCCAGCTGGTGCCCGAGGCCATGGCCTCGCCGGCGCCTTTCTACCTGCGCATCCATGGCCGGGCCTCGGCCAATGCCCG
This sequence comes from Marinibacterium sp. SX1, assembly GCF_050389775.1. Taxonomy (NCBI): domain Bacteria; kingdom Pseudomonadati; phylum Pseudomonadota; class Alphaproteobacteria; order Rhodobacterales; family Paracoccaceae; genus Marinibacterium; species Marinibacterium sp. SX1. Next base: position 162,210 of record NZ_CP177145.1, read on the forward strand.
GCTGTTCGCCGATTGGCTGGCCGATCCGGGATAGGTGGTAGGATGGGTGCAAGCACCCATCCTACGGGCGCGGCTCAGCTGCGCGGCTTGAGGTTCTCGGGATCGTAGAGCGGCTGATAGCCCACGCCGGCCACTTCGACGGGATAGACCTCGTCGAAATAGGTGACGTTCAGCCGCCGGCCGACCTGGGCCTGGGCCGCGGGCAGATAAGCCAGGGCGATGTTCTTGCCGACCGTCGGCCCATAGGCCACCGACGAGGTGTAGGACCGCCGGCCCAGCTCATCGACCAGCACCTCGCCACTGTCCGGGTCCAGCACCGGCATGGTGTTGACCGGATACCGCGCCACGCCCTGGCTGTCGGTATTGTCGACCATGACCAGCGTGCACAGCATCGCTGGCTGTGCCTCACGCGCCCGGTATTCCAGGTGCCTGGCCTTGCCGCGGAAATCGGCTTCCTTGACCTTCGGCCGGGCCAGGTCGGCCTCGTAGAGATTGTACTGGGTGTGCAGGTCGGCATTCTGCAGGCGCAGCGATTTTTCCAGCCGGCGCGAGTTGGCATAGGTCTCGACGCCCACGGCCATCACCCCGGTTTCGCGCAGGGCATCCCAGACGGCGAGCCCGTCGTCATAGGCCATGTGCAGCTCCCAGCCCTGTTCACCGACATAAGAGATGCGGAAGGCCGAGACCGGCTTGCCGCCGATCTCGATGGGCCGGATCGCGGCGAAGGGAAAGGCCTCGGGGTCCAGCGCGGCGGGGTCGGCCACGACCTTCTTCAGGGTCTCGCGGGCGTTCGGCCCCCAGATGCCGATGGTCACGTTGTCCTCGGTGACATCGGTGATCGTCACGTCCAGCCCCCGGTCCTGGGCCACACGGCGCATGTACATCAGGTCGCGCGGGCCGGCATCGGCGCCATTCACCAGCCGGCACTTGTCGGCCATGCGGAAGACCGTGAAATCGGCGCGCACCATGCCTTCGTCATCGAGCATGTGGGTATAGATGCCCTTGCCGATATTGGCATCACCGCCGATCCGCGCGGCACAGAGCCATTCCAGAAGGGCCACGTGGTCGGGGCCGGAAATGTCGGTCATGTGGAAGTGCGACAGGTTGATGATGCCGCAATCGGCGCTCATTTCCAGCTGTTCGGCATTGGACACGCGCCAGAAATGGCGGTTGTCCCATTCGTTCTCGCGCACCGGCACCTGGTCGGCGTATTTCTCGAGAAGGTGCTCGTTGGCCGCATAGCCATGCGCCCGTTCCCAGCCGCCGAGTTCCATGAAATAGCCACCCAGCTCGACCTCGCGCTCGTAGAAGGGCGAGCGGCGGATGCCGCGGGCATTGCCGAAGGGTTCGCGCGGGTGGACCGGCGGGTTGTAGATCTTCTTGGCGGTTTCCTCGCAGCGACCCCAGATGAACTCCTCGGTCAGCTGGTAATCCTGGAAACGGGCGTAATCGATGCCGTGGTGGTCGATATGGGTGCGCCCGTCGGTCATCCAGTCTGCGATCAGCTTGGCCATGCCCGGCGCGTCCTTGACCCAGATCGCAACCGCGTACCACAGGCCCCGCACCTTGCGGCTTTCGCCCATCGACGGCCCGCCATCGGTGGTGGTCTGCAGAAGGCCGTTGAAGGAATGGCTCTCGTTGAAGCCCAGCTCGGCCAGGATCGGGGTCAGCTCCATCGCCTTTTCAAGCGGCTCGATCACGTCTTCCAGCGTCAGGTCCCGCATCGAGGGCCCAAGCCGCGCCTGGCCCTTTTCGAGAATGTCGCGCGGGTGCACCATGCGCGGCTCTTTCTCGTAGTAATAGCCCCATTCCATCTGGCCACCCTCGGTCGTCGCCGGGTCGCCCGTGTCGCGCATATAGGCCGAATTGCCCTGGTCGCGCAGCAGCGGACGGCCGATTTCCAGCCCGGTGCCGGCGAATTCGTCATACGGCCCGAAGAAGGTCAGCGGGTGATCGACGGGCATGACGGGCAGGTCTTCGCCCACCATGTCGGCGATCAGGCGGCCCCAGAGACCGGCGCAGACCACGACATGCTCGGCCATGATGGTGCCGCGATGGGTCTTCACGCCGACGACACGGCCGTTTTCCTGGATCAGCTCCAGCGCCGGGGTGTTGGGGAAGGACCGCAGCTTGCCCGATTTCTCGCCCGCATCCACCAGCTTGCCCGCGACGGTCTGCGACCGGGGCACCACAAGGCCTGCATCCGGGTCCCACATGGCGCCCTGGATCTGGTCTTCTTCCAGCAGCGGGAATTTCTCCTTGGCCTCGGCGGCCGAGATCATGCGCACGTTGGTGCCAAAGGCCCGGCCGGAATCGCAGCGGCGTTTCAGCTCGTTTATGCGCTCGTCATCGCCCACGCGGGCGACTTCCAGCCCGCCGATCCGGCTGTAATGGCCAAGCTTTTCGTAGAAATCGACGGAATACATCGATGTCCAGGTGCTCAGCTGGTCATGGCTGGTGACGTAGCAGAAGTCCGAGGCATGGCCGGTCGAGCCGATGTCGGTCGGGATGGCCGACTTGTCGATGCCGACGATGTCGTCCCAGCCGCGCTCGATCAGGTGATGGGCGACCGAGGCGCCGACGATACCGCCCAGTCCGACGATGACGACCTTGGCGCGTTCAGGAAAGGAGGACATGGCAGATTCCATTAGATCCGGTGAATTTGACGGGCACAGTAGCGCGGCGCGGCAGCCTCGCTAGACCTCAACCGGCATTTGCGCGCCGGAAATCGACCGCCGGTGGCGCGAATGGGGTGTGCCGGGTCTTTGCGGGGGCAGGATGAGGTGGCAGGGCTGGCAGGTTTGGTGCGCCGGACACCCACCTCGCGCCGTGCGGAGGTGTCGGCGGTCGGGACGCGATGGGTTGACGAGAAAGCTTGGGCGAGTCGGGCGCAATGGTTGCCATCGCGCTGCCACACGCGCCGGGGCGTCTTGTGACCTGGCTGGCCCGTGATTGTTTGACGGGTTTGCAGGGCGGGTCAGGCAGGGGGCGGCCGGAGAAACATGGCAAAGCGGCCAGATGGCCAGCAAGGCCGGACGCCAAGCCCCCGCCAGCAGGACTCGCCCGGCCGCGCGGCTCAGCCCTTGGTCGCGCCGCGGCCGTAGATGTGCTTTTCCAGCCGCGGCAGCTGGCCCTTCAGGATGCCGACCACCTCGTCGATGCGCGGCTCGATCCGCGCGGGCACCCCGGCCAGCGAAATCGACCCGCGGCAGACGCCCTGGGGGTCGAAGAACGGCAGGCCGATGCCCCAGCTTTCGGGATAGACCCGGCCGGGGTTGATCGCATAGCCCTGCGCCCGGGTTTCGGCGACCAGCTCGCGCAGGATCTCGGGCGTGAAATGCGGGTGGTCGCGGCGCAGCTCTTCGGCGTTGAGATCAAGCAGCCAGTCGACCTCGTCATCGGGGCAGGCCGCCAGGATGGCCAGGCTGCCGCCGCCCACGCCCAGCGGATAGCGCCCGCCGACCTGGGCGGTATGGGTGCGCACGGGATAGCTGCCTTCCTCGCGGGCGATGCAGACGGCATGGGCCCCGGTGCGCACGAGGAACAGCGAGATATCGCCCGAAGCCTGGCTGAGCGCCGAGAGCGTGGCCTTGGCGATGCCCGACATCTCGAACCGGCTTTCGGCGGCCAGGCCCAGAAGCCAGGCCTCGCGGCCGAGGTAGAACCGGTCGTTGTCGGGATCCTGTTCGACAAGGCCCTCGTTCTGCAGGGCCATCAGCATGCGGTAGACCGTGGTCCGGGCCATGCCCGACAGCTTGCACAGTTCGACCAGGCGGATGCCCCCGGCGGCATGGGCGGCGACCATGCGCAGAAGGCCGATCGACCGGTGCAGGCTGCGCGCGCCCGATGTGGTTTCCGAAGTGGTGCTCATCTGGTCGTTCCGTGTCCCGTCCCCCGGGCTGGCCGGGCGTCGCGCCAGATTACGCAGCGGGCCCAAGATCGCGCAAGGCGGGCGATGGGGAAAGCCCCGCAACCGATGCGGTGCCGTAACGCAAGAGGCCCGCGCAGGCAGCACGGGCCCCTTCAGGGCGGTTTGCAAGCGGGATGCGGGCGGCGTTTGAACGGGGCCCGGGATGTGTGCCCGGGCCCTGCCGCCTATTTCATCCAGTTCAGCAGGTACTGGGTCAGGTCCGACCATCCGCCGACCACGGCAATGCCGATCAGGCTGGCCACCAGGAAGGGCACGGCCGCCCCGGCGATGCGTTCCAGCGTCAGCCCGGTGATGTTGGCGGCCACGAACAGGTTGATGCCCACCGGCGGGGTGAACAGCCCGATGGCCAGGGTGATCGACAGGAAGATGCCGAACCAGATCGGATCCCAGCCCATCTGGTGCACGACCGGCAGGAAGATCGGCAGGCAGATGAACATGATGGTGATGGCATCCATGAACATGCCCGCGATCAGCAGCACGATGGCAATGACCATCAGGATCAGCATCGGGTTGTCCGAGAAGCTCATCAGCGCTTCGGAATAACGCCCGACCACGTCGTCGACGGTGACCACCCAGCCAAAGAGGCTGGCAAAGGTCACGACCATCAGAACCACGGCCGAGGCCTTGGCCGCATCCTGGATCGCCGCGGTCAGCGAAGCGATGGTCAGGGTGCGATAGACGAAGAAGCCCAGCACCATGGCATAGACCGCCGCGATGATCGCCGCTTCGGTCGGGGTGAAGATGCCGACATAGATGCCGCCCAGGATGACCACCGGGGTCAGCAGGCCCCAGAAGGCCTCGCGGAAGCTCAGCCAGACCTGGGTGGCCCAGGGCTGGTCGCCATAGGACACGTCGCGGGCGTGCTGGGCGGCCAGGGCCTCGGGCGCGCCGGCCCGGCGGTGGCGCTGCGCGAAGGGCAGGGTGGCCAGCATCATCAGGCCCATGATGATGCCGGGCAGGATGGCGGCGATGAACAGGCTGCCGATCGAGACCTCGGCGATCACGCCATAGATGACCAGCCCGATCGACGGCGGGATGACGATCGACAGGGCCGCCCCGGTGCAGACCAGCGCCGCGGCATAGGCCCGGGAATAGCCGTCATCGACCATGCCGCGCATGATCATCGGGCCGATGGCCGCGACAGACGCCGGGCCCGAGCCCGACACCGCGCCCCAGAACAGGCTGACGACCACGCCGACCACGCCCATGCCACCGGGCAGCGAGCCGATCAGGATGCGGAAGAACCGAACCATCCGGTCGGCCAGCCCGGCCGTGCCCATCAGGATGCCGGCCAGGATGAAGAACGGGATGGCCAGCAACGAGAACTTGGTGATGCCCGACGAGATCAGGTCGCCCACCAGGTCCAGGCCAAAGCCCATCTGCCACATGGCATAAAGCGCCGACAGGCCCAGCGAAAAGGCCACCGGCACCCTCAGCAGCAGCAACAGCGCGAAGAGCACCAGCATCTGCGTGCCCGCGGTCATGTCAAACATCGGCATAGGCTCCGGTCTTGCGCGTCGTGGTCTCGTCGGTCGCCGCATCCGACCGCGCCGGCACGCCGGCCTCGTTCAGGGCCGCGGCCTCGCCCAGCAGCGGGTCGCGGAAATCCTTCACCGCGTATTCCAGCGTGCGATAGGCGATCAGCAGGAAGGCAAAGGGCAGGGCGGCCGAATAATACCACGCCGGCACCTGCAACCCGGCCGAGGTCACACCCGAGGCCAGCTGGTTCTGGACCAGTTGCCAGCAATACCAGGCGGCCAGCAGCAACAGCATGATGCTGACGGCGGCCGAGAAGATCTTGATCACCCGTTCCACGCCGGGCCCGAAGAGCGAGGCAAAATAGGTCACCGCCAGGTGCTGGCCTTCGCGGGCGGCCAGGGCGGCACCGAACACGGTCAGCAGCAGGAAGCCGGTCAGCAGCAATTCCTGCGTGGCGGCAAAGGAATAGCTGGTCAGGTAGCGCACCACCACGTTGGCGAATCCCACCGCCGTCATGCCGATGAACAGCGCGGTGCAGACCCAGGCCTCGAAATTGTCGAGCAGTCTTTTCATCTCTCCCTCCGATCAAGTCGGCCGCGACGGCGGCCGATCCGGACAGGGGGGCCGGGGTGGCGCGCCCGGCTGGCCGCTCCTCGCGACCGGCCGGGCCCTGTCCGAATGCCGTGGCCCATGCCACGGGAATGACGCCGCCGCCAGCCCGGACGGACCGGCGGCGCGCCCTGTCGGCTTACTGGGTGGCCGTTGCGCCGGGATCGGCGATCGTGGTCTGGAACAGCTCGACCAGCTCGGCGCCAACCTTGTCGGCCCACTTGTCGAACGGCTCTTTCGTCGCGGCGCGGAAGGCGTCGAGATCGGCGGCCGTGGGCTCATAGATCTCCATGCCCTCGGCGGCCAGGGTTTCCAGCCCCTCGGCAGTGGCCGCGCGGGTGATGTCCTTCTGGTAGTCCATCGCCTGCTGTGCGGCATCCGCGACCATCGCCTGGGTCTCTTCGTCCCAGCTGTCCCAGCGTTTCTGGCTGACGGCGATGAAGATCGGGTCGTAGGAATAATGCCAGGGCGTGATGTACTTCTGCACCTCGTAGACCCGCTGCGGGATGATCACCGCGCCGATCGGGTTCTCCTGGCCGTCGACGACCCCCTGTTGCAGGGCCGAGAAGGTCTCGGTCCACTGCATCTGCTGCGGGTTGGCCCCAAGCGCCGTCATGACGTCGATATACATCGGCCCGGCCACGCGCATCTTGAGGCCCTTGAGGTCCTCGGGCGTCTTGATCGGGTGGCGGTTGTTGGTCACTTCGCGAAAGCCGTTTTCGCCCCAGGCCAGGACATGCAGCCCGCGATCGGCCAGGATCTCGGCCATCTTGGCGCCCGGCGCGCCGGCGGTCGTGGCATCGACCTCTTCATAGTTCGAATAGAGGTAGGGCAGCGAGAACACCGCCATTTCGGGCACCAGCGGCGTGACGTTGATCGCCGAGGTCACGACGAAATCGATCGAGCCGCGGCCGACCATCTCGGCCTGTTTCATCTGGTCGCCGCCGGTCAGCTGGGCATTGGGGAAGATCCGCAGGCCAAGCTCGCCGTCGCTGCCGTCGCTGATCAGCTCGCCGAACCGCTCGGCCCCCTTGTGCCAGGTCGTGGTGTCGCCGGTGTTGTGCGACAGGCGCAGGGTTTCGGCCGACGCGGCCGAGATGGACTGGGTCAGGGCCAGCACGCCGATGAACGTGGCTGCCGTACGCATGAGGGTCATGGTCTTCCTCCCGTTTGAGTGAACCTGGATTGGAAATCTGGAGCTGTCCTCCAACAGCTGCGCCTAGTGTCCATAAAGTGGACTTCGATTCAAGATCATATTGGTAAAATAACCTCACCAGAGGCGACAATTGGCATCAAACCCCTGTATTTCATGGTCATAAAAATGTTGTTGACGAGGTGGGCGGCCTTCCATCATCATTTGGACACGTCCACGATATGGATACTTTGAGTGGGAATCGGAGGTATCGGCCGCCAGGCGCGATACGGGAGCGAGGATCGGTCACCCCATGAGACAGCCCAGGCAAGGCCTCCCCGACGAACAGGGGCAGATCGCCGGCGCGCAGAGCGTGACCCGGGCGCTGAGCCTGTTGCCCCTGCTGGGCCGCGACCCGGTGCGCGGCGCGGCCCTGGGCGAGATCGTCGAGGAAACCGGGCTCAGCCGGCCCACCGCGCGGCGGCTGCTGCTGTCGCTGATGCATTCCGGCATGGTCGAACAGGATCCGCGCACCAAGGCCTACATGCTGGGCGAGGAAACCTACGTGCTGGGTACCCTGGCCGCGCAGCGGTTCGGGCTGCTCGACGTGGCCCATGACGCCGTGGCCCGGCTGGCCGCCGAAACCGGCGACACGGCCTTTCTGTCCGTGCGCCGCGATGCCTTTTCGCTTTGCGTGCACAAGGAAGAGGGCAGCTTTCCGATCCGGGTGCAGGCCCTGCAGGTCGGGTTCCGTCACCCGCTGGGCGTCGGCGCGGGGTCGATGTCGATGCTGGCCGCGCTGGCCGATGACGAGGTCGACGAGATCCTCGACCAGAACGCCCGCCTGCTGCGCGAGGATTACCCGCGCGCCACCGAGCAATCGCTGCGCGAGGGCGTGGCCCAGACCCGCGACCGGGGTTGGGCGCTGAACCCGGGCATGGTGCTGACCAACAGCTGGGCCGTGGGCCGGGCGCTGCACCTGCCCGACGGCCGGCTGGCCGGGGCGCTGAGCATCGCGGCCATCGACAGCCGCATGACGCCGGACCGGCAGGTCGACATCGCCAACCGGCTGATCGCGGCTTCGGCCGGGGTCGAACACCGGCTGGCCCGGCTCTACGCCCGCCAGAACACACGCGGCCCGGCGCCAAGCAATGCGCCCGGCCACCGACAGAACGTCTGAAATCACGGAGGAATTTCAATGACATCCGCACAAATCGCAGGCTGGGCGCATACGCGTTTCGGCAAATCCGACTCCCCCGACACCGAATCGCTGCTGGCCGAGGTTGTCGTGCCGGCGCTGGACCATGCCGGCGTGCCGGCGGCGGATGTCGACGGGATCTTCGTCGGCTGCATGAACAACGGCTTTTCCAAGCAGGATTTCATCGGCGCACTGCCCGGCATGGTCGCGGCTGACCTGGCCAACACCCCGGCCGTGCGGCTGGAAAACGCCTGTGCCACCGGCTCGGCCGCGCTTTATGCCGCGCTGGATTTCATCGAGGCCGGGCGGGGCAAGATCGCCCTGGTGGTCGGCGTCGAGAAAATGACCGCCCTGCCCACGGCCGAGGTCGGTGACATCCTGCTGGGCGCCAGCTATCGCGCCGAAGAGGCCGATGTGACCGGCGGGTTTGCCGGGCTCTTCGGGCGCATCGCCCAGACCTATTTCCAGAAATACGGCGACCAGTCCGAAGCGCTGGCGATGATCGCGTCGAAGAACCATGTCAACGGCGCCCAGAACCCCTATGCCCACATGCAAAAGGCCTTCACGGTCGAGCAGTGCAACCGGGTCACCGACAAGAACCCCTATGTCGCCCAGCCCCTGCGGCGCACCGATTGCTCGCTGATCTCGGACGGGGCGGCGGCCATGGTCGTGGTCGCCCCGGAAATCGCGGCCGACCTGAAACGGGCCATCGGGTTCCGGGCCACGACCCACACCAACGACGTGCTGGCCCTGTCGCGCCGCGATCCCACGGCCTTTGACGGCCCGCGCCGGGCCTGGGCCGGGTCGCTGGGCGCGGCCGGCCTGACGCTGGACGATCTCGACCTGGTCGAGACCCACGATTGCTTCACCATCGCCGAGCTGCTGGAATACGAGGCCATGGGCCTGGCCGAGCCGGGCAAGGGCGCCGATGTCATCCGCGAGGGCGTGTCGGCTCCCGGCGGGCGGCTGCCGGTCAACCTGTCGGGCGGGCTGAAATCCAAGGGCCACCCGATTGGCGCGACCGGCGTGTCGATGCATGTCATGGCCGCGATGCAGCTGGCCGGCGAGGCGCCCGAGGGCATCCAGGCCGCCAAGGCCGACCTGGCCGGGGTGTTCAACATGGGCGGCGCGGCGGTGGCCAATTACTGTTCGATCCTGGAGCGGGTGAAATGAACGACATGAGCTTCGTTTCGCAATCGCCCGACCCTGTCGGCGGGCTGGCCCCGCAGACCACGCGGGTGTCCAACCTGGCCCATTTCGTGACCCGCAACGCCCGCCGCCTGGCCGACCGCCCGGCGGTGATCTGGGGCGAGCGGACCTGGAACTGGGCGGAATTCGATGCCCGGGTCTCGGCGCTGGCCGCGGCCCTGGCCGACCGCCATGGCGTGGCCAAGGGAACCCGGGTGCTGGTGCAGTCGCAGAACTGCAACCAGATGTTCGAAAGCATGTTCGCCTGTTTCCGCCTGGGCGCGGTCTGGGTGCCGACGAATTTCCGCCAGAGCCCCGACGAGGTGGCCTGGCTGGCCCGGTCCAGCGGCGCGACGCTGATGATCGCGGGGGCCGAGTTCCCCGATCACGTGGCGGCCTGCGACGGCATCGCCCGGCACATCACCATCGGCGGCCAGGGCGAGGACGATTTCGACACGCTGGTCGAGGCCTACATGGGCCAGGACGTGGCCAACGCCCCGGTCGACCGCGACGATCCCTGCTGGTTCTTCTTTACCTCGGGCACGACGGGCCGGCCCAAGGCTGCCGTGCTGACCCATGGCCAGATGTCCTTTGTCGTGCTCAACCACCTCAACGACCTGATGCCCGGGTCCGGCCCGCAGGACGTGTCGCTGGTCGTGGCCCCGCTGTCGCATGGCGCGGGCATCCACCAGCTGGTCAAGACCGCCGCCGGCGGGGCGACGATGCTGATGCCCGCCGGGCGGTTCGACGTGGCCGAGGCCTGGCGCCTGGTCGAGGCGCACAAGGTGACCAACATGTTCACCGTGCCGACCATCGTGAAGATGCTGGTCGAACACGAGGCCGTCGACCGCTATGACCGGTCCTCGCTGCAACACGTGATCTATGCCGGCGCGCCGATGTACCGGGCGGACCAGTCGCATGCGCTGCGCAAGCTGGGCAACGTGCTGGTCCAGTATTTCGGCCTGGGCGAGGTGACGGGCAACATCACCGTGCTGCCCCCGTCCGAGCATTTCATCGACGACGAGCAGATGCGCATCGGCTCCTGCGGCTTTGAACGCACGGGCATGCAGGTGTCGATCCAGGACGATGACGGCCGCGAGGTCGCGCCCTTCGAGACCGGCGAGATCTGTGTCTGCGGCCCGGCGGTCTTTGCGGGCTATTACGACAACCCCGAGGCCAATGCGAAGAGCTTCCGCAATGGCTGGTTCCGCACCGGCGACCTGGGCCACCTGGATGACGAGGGCTACCTGTTTATCACCGGCCGGTCGTCCGACATGTACATCTCGGGCGGGTCCAACGTCTATCCGCGCGAGATCGAGGAAAAGATGCTGACCCTCGACGCGCTGACCGAAGTGGCCGTGCTGGGCGTGCCCGATCCGAAATGGGGCGAGGTCGGCGTGGCCGTCTGCGTTGCCCGGCCCGGGGCCAGCGTGACCGAAGAAGAGATCACGGCGTTCCTCAAGGACAAGGTCAGCGGCTACAAGGTGCCGCGCAAGATCTTCTTCTTCGACGAGATGCCCAAGACGAGCTACGGCAAGATCACCAAGAAGCTGATCCGCGAGACCCTGGTCGAACGCGGGCTGCTGGACGGGGCGCCGGCATGATCGAGGCATCCCTGGCCGGCCCGGAGTGGGCGACGGGAGTCAACCCGCCCCTGCGCCATCCCGGCCCGCAGATCGAACCGCGCGTGCTGGCCGTGCCCACGGCTGTGCGGCGGTTCGACATCGCGCTGGTCGACGACCAGCCGCTCGAAGACCAGGTCCACGCGGGTTTTGCCCGCCAGGGCCTGGCCGGCGGGGCCATCGAGATCGACGGGCTGGACTGCCTGGCCATCGATTATGTCATTCCCGCGCAATCGGAATTTCCCGACCGGCTGGCCTGGTATTCGGCCCCGCGCGCGCCGCGCGGCACGGCGCGCATCCTGCAGGGCTATGCCTCGGTCGGGCGCGACGGGGCGGCGGGCATGATGCATTGCCACGGCATCTGGCAGCTGGCCGACGGGCGCCGGGCGATGGGCCACCTGCTGGGACCAAAGACCTATCCCCGGGCCGGCCAGGTGCTGCGGGCCATCGGTTTCGAACAGGCCCTGTTCGATCGCCGGCCCGACGCCGAGACCAATTTCGATCTCTTCGCCGCGGCGACGACGGGCCAGCCCGACGGCGCGGGCGATCCGCCGGCGGCCATCGTGGTCACCCTGCGGCCCAACGAAGACATCCCGACGACCTGCATGGCGCTCTGCGCGCGCCACGGGCTGGGCGGGGCGCGGGTGATCGGGCTGGGCAGCCTGAACGGCGCGGGCTTTGTCGGTGTCAGCGCCATGCAGGACCATGTCAGCGAGTTTCTCGTGCGCAGCGGCCGGGCCAGCCCGGAGACGGCCGAGATCGACATTGCCGTGGTCGACAGCGGGGCCAATTGCTTCGAGGGCGTGCTGGCCCCCGGGCAGGGCCGGGTGTCGATCACCTCGGAAATCGTGCTGCTGGCCGACCCGGCCTAGGCCGTCGCGTGGGAACTTAAGGCGGGGGGCCGCAAGACGCGGGGTCCATTCCGCCGCACCCCGCGGCCACGCCCGCATGCCCGGCATTGCCCCGCCCCCGATGATGCCGGGGGCGGACCGGCGCACCATGGTGCCGCCGCCCATCGGCCGATCCGGCCGGACCCGTTGCCCGGGCCACCCCGGCCGCCCCGCCTCGCCCCGGCCGGCCACTGGCCGCGGATACGGACCAAGGACACAGACCCCGGGCACAGCGCCCGGACACAGACCCAAGGAGAACGCTCTGATGACCCCCGGCACGACCTCCCGCCCCGCTCCCGGCCCTGCGGCCGGCCCGGGGGCGGACAGGCCCATCCTGATCACCGGCGGCGCGTCGGGCATCGGGCTGGCCATCGCCGAGGCCTGGCAGCGCGAGGGCCATGCCGTCGCCCTGCTGGATCTCAACCCCCAGGCGCTGGAAGACGCGCGGGCCGGCCTGCCCGATCCCGACCGGGCGCTGGCCTGTGCCGCCTCGGTCACCGACGAGGCGGCCGTCGAGGCCTTTCTCGACACGATTGCCGCCCGCTTCGGCCCGCTCTGCGGCGTGGTCAATTCGGCGGGCATCGGCCATGACGCCCGGGCGCTGGACACCACCGCCGAGGATTTCCGCCGGGTGATCGAGGTCAACCTGATCGGCACCTTTGCCGTGTCCCGGGCCGCGGCCCTGCGGATGCTGCCCCAGGGCGAAGGGGCGGTGGTCAACATCGCCTCGGTCTCGGGCATCATGGGCAATGTCGGCCGCGCGGCCTATGGCGCGACCAAGGGCGCGGTGATCACCCTGACCCGGGTGATGGCCGTCGAGCTGGGAGAGCTGGGCCTGCGGGTCAATGCCGTGGCCCCCGGGCCGGTCGAAACGCCGATGGTGCGCGACATGCACACCGCCGAGATGCGCGCCGGCTGGATGCGCACCGTGCCCCAGCGCCGCTACGGCACCCCCGACGAGATCGCCCAGGCGGCCATCTTTCTGCTCGATCCGGCCCGGTCGGGCTATGTCAACGGCCAGGTCCTGGCCGTCGATGGCGGCTTTACCGTGGGCGGGGTGATGGATGGCGTGGCCCCGCGATCCCATGACCTGGCCAGCGCGTCATGAGTATGGGTATGGGCATGATCGTGTCCCTCGATGGCACCGCCCCCCGCGGCCCGGCCGACGGCGAGGCCTGGGTCGCGCCGACGGCCCAGCTGATCGGCGACGTGCGGCTGGCGGCCGAGGCCAGCATCTGGTTCGGCGCCGTGCTGCGCGCCGATGACGAGCCGATCGAGATCGGCGCCGGGTCGAACGTGCAGGACCTGTCGGTGCTGCATGTCGATCCGGGCTTTCCCATCCGCATCGGCCGGGACTGCACCATCGGCCACCGGGCCATGATCCACGGCTGCACCATCGGGGACGGCACGCTGATCGGCATGGGCGCCACGGTGATGAACGGCGCGGTGATCGGGCGCAATTGCCTGATCGGGGCCAATGCCATGGTGACCGAGGGCAAGCAGATCCCGGACAATTCCATGGTGCTGGGCGCGCCCGGCAAGATCGTCCGCGAGGTGGACGAGACCATGCGCGCGGGCCTGCTGGACGGGGCCGCGCTCTACCGCCGGCGCTGGCGGCGCTACCGGGCCGGCATGGCCGCCCGGCCGGTGCCCGGCGACGGCCTGATCAGGGACACCCAGGTATGAGGAGATCCTCTCATGCATAAACACCTGCCGCGCCAGAGGGCGCGGATGCTGCGCCATCCGGGCCGGTTCAACCCGGTGCGCATCCACAGCGAACGCGACATGCAGGGCCGCCACCTGCGGCTGAGCCTGGCCCCCGGGCAAAGCCTGCACGAGGCCATCGTCGGGCCGCTCAAGGCCGTCGGCGTGCGCAGCGCCTCGATGACCATCCTGGGCGGCCAGTTCGCCCGGCTGTCCTATTGCGTGGCCCCGCCCGATCCCAGCGGCAAGGCCGTCATCGCCTATTCGGCACCGATCGACGCGGGCGAGACCTTCATGATCTTCGGCAATGCGACGCTGGGCATCGCCGCCGACGGCGCGCCGCTGGTCCATTGTCATGCCACGATCCGCTGTGCCGACGGCACCTTCCGGGGCGGCCACATCCTGCCCGACCGGTCGATCGTCGCGGCGCGCCCGATCTCGGTGCTGGTCACGGCCTTCGAAGGCTTCACCCTGCGCCAGAGCTTTGACCCCGAAACCAACATTCCGCTTCTTCAACCCTTCCGGGAGAACAAGAATGACCCTGCTGATGCCTGACACCCCCGGCACCCATGTCGAAAACGGCCGGATGGGCCGCGTGGCCTATGCCCGCATCGCCCCCAACGAGGACCTGATCCGCGGGATCGAAAAGCTCTGCCTGGCGGAGGGTTTCGAAAACGCCTTTGTCCGGGGCGCCCTGGGCAGCCTGGTGGATGCCTGCCTCTATGCCAATGACGGCTCGGAAATCCACGTCGCCGGGCCGGCGGTGGAAATCGTCAGCCTGGCCGGCGAGGTCCGCTCGACCGAAGGTGGCGAGGTCCAGGCCTCGCTGTCGGGCGTGGTGGCCGACCCGCAGGGCGTGATCCATGGCGGGCCCTTCGTGGCCGGGGGCAACCCGATCTGCATGACCTTCGAGGTCACGCTCGAGGAATGGCTGCCCGAACCGGCCTGATCCGCGTGCCGCAGGGCCCAAGCGCACCCGCGCCGGCCCTGCGCATTCCGCCTGCGGGCCTATCCTTCGTGCGGGCCTATGCCTCGCCCTCTGGCAGCGACAGGCCGTAATCGCGCAACGCCCCTTCGGGAGTGACATAGCCTTCGGCGATGTCACGGCGCAGGGCCTCGGGGTCGCGCTGGTCGGCCGGGCCGTGACCCCCGCCGCCGGGCTGCACCAGCCGCACCCGGTCGCCACGGCGCAGGTCGACCCGCCCGGCCTTGTCGAAACCCGGCCCGTCATTGACCGAGATCCGCCCGCGCGCCCCGGGGCTGCCGCCGTCCATCCCCGCCGCCGGCTCGACCAGCCGGCCGCCCGACAGGGCCGCGTGGACCGGGTGGTCGGACAGGCTGCGCAGCACGGTTTCCTGGCCCAGCCCGCCTCGGAACCGGCCGGCCCCGCCGCTGTCGGCCACCAGCATCCGCCGTTCGACCAGGAACGGGCCGTCATGTTCGAACAGCTCGGTCGAGGTGCTGGCGATATTGCCCGGAAAGACCACGGCCGTGTTGCCATCGCCGTCGCGGAACGCGCCCTGGCCGCCCTGGGCATTGTAATGGGTGACAAAGGGCCGCCCATCGCCATCGGTGCCGGCGAATTTCTGGATCCACAGCGGATAGGTGCCCGACGGGGCCATGGCCCGGTCCGGCGCGATCTTGTGCAGCGCGCCCATGATCGCCTCGACGACGAAATAGGACAGCAGGCTGCGGTACATGCCCGGGGCCGGGAAGGTCGGGTTGAGCACCGTGCCCTCGGGCACGCGCAGCTCGACCGGCCGGAACGCCCCGGCATTCATCGGCAGGTCCGGGCAAAGCGTGGCGATGAAGGGAAAGACGCAATAGGCCCGGGTGATGTTGAGCACGGCATTGATCGGCTTGAGCACCTGCGGCGTGGTGCCGGCGAAATCCAGGATCACGCGGTCGGCCTCGACCGTCAGGGCCAGGCTGATGCGGATGCGGTTGCCCGCGTCGTCGGTCAGCTCGTGCAGGGCCTCGTTGCGGGTCTCGCCCCGGGGCAGGCGGGCGATGGCCGCGCGAAAGGCGGCCTCGGAATGGGCGGTGACCTTGTCGGCCACGGGCACCAGGCTGTCCAGGCCGAACTCGTCCATCATGCGCACCAGCCCGGCCGCCCCGACGCGGTTGGCGGCCATCTGGGCCCGGATGTCGCCCATGACCTTGTCGGCCATGCGCACGTTGCGCCGGATCAGCCGGACAAGCGCCTCGTTCTCGACCCCGGCGTCATAGAGCTTGGACACCGGGATGATCAGCCCTTCCTCATAGACCTCGCGGGCATCGGTCGCACCCAGCCGGCCGCCCATGTCGGCATGGTGGGCGCAGGTACAGGTGAACCCGGCCAGCACGCCCCGGCGGAAGACCGGCGTGGCGATGAAGACATCGGGCGCATGGCCGGCACCGATCCAGGGATCGTTCGAGATCAGCACGTCGCCTTCGCGCAGGCTGTCGGCCGGGTAGGTGGCCAGCAGGTCGCGCAGGACCGAGGGGGTCGAGCCGGCCTGGCCCGGGGTGCATTGGGTCGACTGGGCCAGCATCTCGCCCCGGGCGTCGTAGAGCGCGCAGGCGTAATCGTGGTTGTCGCGCACCACCAGCGAGAAGGCCGTGCGCACCAGCGTCGTGGCGATCTCGTCGGCGATCGAGGTCAGCCGCGACCACAGAACCTGGTGCCGGATGGCATCGATCCCGGCAATCGTCGTTCCAACAGCGTCATCGGGCGCGGTGGCTGTGTCGCCGGCCGTTTCGGCGGGCTTGGCAGAGGTCTTGGCAGGGGTTGCTTGGGGCATCGCGTCGGCCTCGGATCGGGGCGGCATGTCGGGTCTCTCCATCAGGCGTCCTCGCCGGTTGCCGGGTCGGGCAGGGCGATGTCGAGCCAGCCGCCCGGGGCCTTGCGGGCGGTGGCTCCGCGGGGCAGCAGGATCGTCGTGCCGGGCTGGCCGACCAGGGCCGGGCCGCGGATCTCTCCGGTCAGGGCATCAAAGGGCCGGACGGCATGGTCGACCATCGCCCCATCCGCCGCGCTCCAGGCCGGGCGGGCCGGGACCGGCGCGGGATCCCGGGCCGGGCCGGGGGCAAAGCCGGGGCTGTCCTGGCCGGCCTCGACCAGCACGCGCAGGGTGACAATCTCGGGCACGAGGTCATCGCAGGTATAGCCATAGGCCGCCATGTAGGCCCGGGCAAAGGCCTGTCCCATGGTCTCGGGCGACAGGTCGTCGTCAAGCGCCACGCGCAGCTGGTGGCCCTGGCCGACATAGCGCATCTCGGCAAAGCGCCGGTGGCTGAGCGTCGCGCCCGGGGCGGCGGCCGACACCACCCCGGCGGCCTCGCGGCCCAGCCGGTCAAAGGCCCGGGCCAGGGCGGCGGGATCGACGGCATCGATCCGGCCGGGCATCGACCGGGCGACCTCGTAGCTGGGCGTGGCCATCAGGAACCCCAGCGCCGAAAAGACCCCGGCGGCATCGGGCACCAGGATGCGCCGGATGCCCAGCTTGCGCGCGACCGAGGCCGCGTGCAGCGGACCGCCGCCGCCAAAGGCCACCATGACCGACCGGGCCGGGTCGCGGCCCTGTTCGGCGGCATACATCCGGGCGGCCTGGGACATGGATTCGTCGACCATGGCAATGATCGCCGCGGCGGCGGCCAGCGGCTCCAGGCCCAGCGGGTCGGCCACGTCGCGGCGGATGGCCGCTTCGGCCGCCGCCCGGTCCAGGTGGATGCCCCCGGCGCGGAACTCGGCCGGGTCCAGGTAGCCCAGCAGCAGGTTGGCATCGGTCACCGTCGCCCGCGTGCCGCCCCGGCCGAAACAGGCCGGGCCGGGATCCGAGGCCGCGCTTTCCGGCCCGATGCGCAAGAGGCCGAGATCATCGACCCGGGCCACCGATCCGCCCCCGGCGCCGATCTCGATCAGGTCGACCGTGGGCACGGCCAGCGGCGTGCCGCTGCCCCGGCGGAACCGGTGCACCCGGTCGACCTCGTAGGCCCGGGTCATCGGCAGGTTGCCCTGGGTGATCAGGCAGGACTTGGCCGTGGTGCCGCCCATGTCGAAGGCCAGGATGTCATCGGCCCCGGCGGCCTGGCCCAGCTTGCCCGCGGCCAGCACGCCGCCGACCGGCCCGCTTTCGGCCAGCCGCACCGGCGCCCGGCGGGCGGCCCCGGCGCCGATCACGCCGCCGCCCGATTGCATCAGGAACAGCGGCCGGGCATAGCCGGCCTCGCCCAGCCCGCGTTCCAGCGCGCGCAGGTATCCATCGACCTTGGGCCGGACATAGGCGTTCAGGGCGGTGGTCGCGAAACGTTCGTATTCCTGCACCTCGGGCAGCACATCCGACGACAGCGACAGGTCCAGCGCCACGCCCATCTCGGCCGCGATCTCGCCGGCCCGGCGTTCATGGGCCGGGTTGGCATAGGAATGCAGCAGGCAGACCGCGGCGGCCTCGACCCCCGCATCGGCCAGCGCGGCCAGCTCGGCGCGCAGCCGGTCCAGGTCCAGCGGCTGGATCTCGGCCCCGTCCGGGCCGATCCGCCCGGGCACCTCGCGGCGCAGGCGGCGCGGCACGAAGGGCACGGGAAAGGCCTGGCGGATGTCGTAGATGTCGTAGCGGATCTCGCGCCGGGTCTCGAGCACGTCGCGGAACCCCTCGTTGGTGATGAGCGCCGTCACCGCGCCCTTGCGCTCGATGATCGCGTTGATCACCAGCGTGGTGCCATGGATCAGGGTCGACAGCCGGCCGGTCAGCCCGGGATGGGCCCGGGCCAGCTCGGCCAGGCCCTGCAGCACGCCCTGTTCGGGCGCTTCGGGCGTGGTCGGCACCTTGTGGGTCTCGATCGTGCCGGTGCCGGGATCGTAAAGCAGGAAATCGGTAAAGCTGCCGCCCACATCGCAGCCCAGGCGCAGCCCGCCGGTCGTCGCGCTCATCGCAGGGTCTCCAGCAGCCGGCGCATCAGGTCGCGCCGGGGTTCCAATGAGCTGACGTAGAGCTGTTCATACAGTGTATGCCCGCCCTTGCCGTCCACGCCCAGCCCGTCGAGGGTCGGGGCGATGGGCGCGGTGAAATTGCCGTCGCTGCCGCCGCCGGTCTTCAGCCCCTGCAGGTCGAAACCGATCTCGTCGGCCAGCTCGCGGGCATGGTCGAACAGCGCCGCCACCGCCGGCGAGGTCTCGTAGGCCGCGCGGTTCAGCCCGCCGGTGATCTCGATCGTCACGCCCGGTTCCTCGGCGGTCAGCCCGGCGACAAAGGCTTCGACCTCGGCCGTGGCCCGGGCATCGGGCACGCGCACGTCGACCCAGATCCAGGCATGATCGGCCACCACGTTGACCCTGGTGCCGCCGCCGATCTCGCCCACATTGCAGGTGATGCCCCGGTCGTAATCGGTCAGCCCGTGGAATTTCAGCGTCAGCCGGGCGATTTCGGCAATGGCCGAGGCGCCGTCCTGGTGGCGGGCGCCGGCATGGGCGGCCTCGCCATGGGCCTGGATGTAATAGCGCATCACGCCCTTGCGGGCGATGACGATCCGGCCGCCTTCGCGGGCCGGTTCCGTGACCAGCACGTATTTGGCCGCCCGGGCCAGCTCTTCGATCAGGGCCTGCGACGTGGGCGAGCCGATTTCCTCGTCGGACACGAAAAGATGGGTGACGGGCAGGTTGGGCCGGGCCAGGTCGTCGCCCTTCCGCGCGGCCAGGTCGGTGACGGCCTGCATGGCGATATAGGCCCCGCCCTTCATGTCGTAGATCCCCGGGCCCTGGGCCACGTCGCCATCGACGGAGAACGGAAAGCGGGCCAGCGTGCCGCGCGGATGCACCGTGTCGAGATGGCTGAGGATCAGGATGCCGGCCTCGTTCGACGCCCCGGCCCAGGGCGCGCGCACGACCAGGTGGTCGCCCTGGCCATCGCGCCCGGCGATGCGGTCGACCCGCGCGCCGCAGGCAGCGTAATCGGCCGTCACCCGGTCGGCCAGCGCAGCCAGCCCCTCGATGTCGCCGGTCTGGCTTTCGATCTCGACCCAGCGGCGGATGCCGGCGAGCATATCGGCGGCCGGGGCATCGGCGGCCGGAGTGGGCAGGGCAGGGGCGGTCATGTGGTCTCGCTTTCGGAAATGTCCCAGAAGAGCCCGGCCATGATGCCCAGCCCCTCGCGCACGAGCGGTTGCAGAAGGTGTTCGTCGGGTCCGTGCTGGCGGCAGCCCCCGTAGGAATGCGGTATCCAGATCACCGGCAGGCCCAGGTGGCGGGCAAAGATCTCGCTCGGCAGGCCGCCCGAGGAATTGGGCATCAGGATCGGCCGTTCGCCCATGGTCCGGGTGATCGAGCCCAGCACGGTCTCGACCCAGGGGTCGTCGGGATCGGTGCGCCAGGGCGGAAACCGGTTGTCGCGCAGCTCGTCGATGCGGATCATGTCAAAGCCGTGGGCATCGAGATGCCGGCGCAGGGCGGGCATGAAGGCATCGGGATCGACATCGACCGTGTGGCGGATCTGGCAGCGAGCCCGGGCCGAGGGCTGGACCCCGTTGACCGGGTTCTCGGGCCGGCCCGACAGCATGGCCAGGACGATGAAGGAGGTCCAGCCATACATCTTTTCGGGCGTGGTCAGATCGGCCTGGCCCCAATCGGCGGGCATGATCAGCGTCGGATCAGACGGATCGACCCGGATGTCGCGGATCGCCGCACGGATCCGGGGCGGGATTGCGTCGGGCAGCCAGTCGTCGACCAGGATGCGCCCGCGCGGCGTGGTGATGCAGGACAGGGCCTGGGCCAGCAGCAGCGCCGGGTCTTCCAGCACGCCGCCCCAATGGCCGGAATGCCGGCTGCCTTCGCGCAGGGTCAGCGACAGGTCAAAGGTCACCGACCCGCGGTTGCCCAGCTTGACGTCGGGCCGTTCGACGACCAACCGCGGCCCGTCCGAGGCGATCAGGACATCGGCCGCCAGGGCCGTGGCCTCGCGTTCGAGCAGCAGGTCCAGCCCGACCGACCCGATTTCCTCGCTGGTCTCGATCAGCACCTTCAGGTTGAAGCCCAGCCGGCCCCGCGCGGCCAGAACCTGGCGCAGGGCGGCCAGGACGATGGCATGCTGGCCCTTGTTGTCGGCCGTGCCGCGCCCGTACCAGCGATCACCCTCGACGGTGACCTGCCAGGGGTCCAGCCCGGCGCGCCATTGCTCCGGGATGCCCCGGACGACATCGCCGTGGCCATAGGTCAGCACGGTCGGCAGGGCCGGGTCTTCGATGCGCGTGCCGATCAGGAAGGGCCCGCCGCCGGGCACCGGGTTGTCGAGGATGCGGCTGTCGACACCCATCTCGGCCAGGGCCGGAGCGATCTGGTCGGCCAGGTAGCGGCGCAGGTCGGGCGCGCGGGCGGGATCCTGGCTTTCGGTGGGCACCGCCACGCGGCCGCGCAGGATGTCGAGGAACCGGCCGTCATCGGCCATGGCCCGGGCCGAGGCCACGACATCGGCGCGACCGGAGTCGGGGTCGGGGCGGTCAGGGGAACCGGGTTCGGCCGCATCCGGAGCCGGGGGGTGGGAGGGCATCACAATTTTTCATCCAGTGAAACGCTGTTTCGAATCAGGATAAACGCAATGCCGGGAACCCGGCAAGACCGGGATGCCTCGGCCGGCACAATCCACCACCGGCTGCGGAAAACGCAGGCACCTCCCGGGGGGCCGGCGCGGGTTGGCCGGGGAGGGCGGGTTTGGGCCGGGGCCGACGGTGCCCTGACGGGTCAAGACCGGCAGAGCCGTGGCCGCCGGGATGGGCGGGGCCGTGGCCGCCTGGGATGGGCAGGCCCACGCCGGGGCGAGACAGGCGGAGGCGTGGCGCGTCGAAACCGGCCGGGCCGGGATGGCCGTGGTTGGTCGGGCACGGGCGGGCCAGGGGAGCGACAGCAGCACCCCGCGCCGCCCGGTCTTCAGCTGACGACGACCGGCGCGCCGCGATAGCCCAGGGCGACGGACAGGCGGCCTGCGGTGGTCAGCAGGGCTTCGCGGGTCTGGATCAGCAGGTCATCCTGCAACCGGTCCGACGATCCCGTGACGCTGAGCGCGGCGACCACCGTGCCCGAGGCGTCGCGCACCGGCGTGGCGATCGACCGCTTGTGTTCGTCGATCTCGCCATCCGACAGGGTCCAGCCGTCCAACCGGATCTTTTCCAGCATGCGCCGCAGCTCGTCGGGGTCCTGGATCGTGTTCGGCGTAAAGCCCTGCAGCTCGGAGGCCATGACCTGTTCCTGCACCGAAGCCGGGGCATGGGCCAGCAGGATCTTGGGCCCGCCACCGGCGTGCAACGGCCCGGTCCGCCCGAAATCGGCAAAGATCTTGTCGCGGTCCGGCGACGACCGCAACAGGATGCAGGCGCTCTGCAAGTCATGGCGCACGATCAGCAGCACGTTTTCGTTCAGCCGGTCGTACAGCTCGTTCACATAGGGCTCGGCGGCGGCGATCAGCGGCGACTGGCGCCGGGCCTGGTCGCCCAGCAACATGGTCTGGAACCCCAGCCGATAGCTGCGGTCGGCATCCTTGGTCACGAAGCCCCGCGCTTCGAGCGTAAAGAGAATGCGGAAGGTCTGGCTCTTGGTGCAGCCCGTCCGCTCGGCCAGCTCGGTCACGCCGCTGCCCGGCAGCTCGGCCAATGCCTCAAGCATGCGCAAAGCACGGTCAACCGATGAAATCGTGTAGTCCAATCCGCCGTCTCCTCACGTTTTCTCTTCCCGTTTCGGTTTCTGCCCCCTAGCATAAACGAAACACAGTTTCACTCAATGAAAAACGGAGGCCAAGATGCTCGACCTGGACGCCCTGCGCAAGGATGCATCGACCGACGCGGCCTGGGCCCTGGTCGAGGCCTTTGCCGCGCAGGAACGCGAGACGCCCGAAGGCGCGAACATCGGGGCCGACATGATTGCCGCGGCCCTGTCCGAAGCTGGACTTCCCGTAGAGGTTCATGAGCCACGGATATACCTGTCGCATCCCGTTTCGGCCAGCGTGAGCGTCGGTGGCGCGACATTCGATGCCAAGCCGCCGGCCTTTTGTGCGTCCTGCCCCGATGGCATCACGGCCGAGCTGATCTACATGCCCGAGGCCAGCGGGGGCACGCCGCTCAACCGCAGCCCGTCGGCCGGCAGCGTGTTGGACAAGGCCCGGGGCAAGATCGCCATCATCGAAGGCTTTGCCCTGCCCAATTTCACCGCCGGGCTGGAAGCGGCCGGGGCCCTGGGCGTGATCGCCGTGAACCCCGGCGAGCGCATCCACTGGGGCACCGTGTCGACGATCTGGGGCACGCCCGAACCCGAAGACCTGGCCCGCCTGCCGCGCATCCCCTCGGCGGCGGTCAACCGGGCCGATGGCGACCGGCTGATCGCCCTGGCTGCCGATGGCGCTCAGGCGACGATCCGCACGCGCCTGCGCACCGGATGGCACATGCAGAAACTGCCCGTCGTCGACATCCCCGGCCAGGACGGCAGCGGCGATTTCGTCCTGCTGCACGGCCATTACGACAGCTGGCGCGAGGGCGTGGGCGACAATGGCACGGGCAATGCCTGCATGCTGGGCGTGGCCCTGGCCCTGTGGCAGGCCCGCGACCGGCTGAAACGCGGGGTGCGGCTGGCCTGGTGGCCCGGCCATTCGACCGGGCGCTACGGCGGATCGGCCTGGTTCGCCGATACCTTCGGGCTGGAGCTCGATGCCCATTGCGTGGCCCATCTGAATTGCGACAGCCCCGGCTGCCGCTGGGCCACGAGCTATGAAAAGGTCGCCTGCACGGCCGAGGCCGAAACCCTGGTCAAGGAGGTTGTCGCCGAGGTGACCGGCCAGGTCGCCAGCCGCACGCGGCCCCAGCGCAATTCCGATTACACCTTCAACAACATCGGCGTGACCGGCCTGTTCAACGCCTCGTCCAACCTGCCCGACGCGGTGCGGCTCGACAAAGGCTATTACGTGGTCGGCGGCTGCGGGGGCAACATTGCCTGGCACACCGAGGACGACACGATCGAGATTGCCGATCGCGACGTGCTGGCCACCGATATCCGCCTCTACCTGACGGCCGTGATGCGGCTGGCCACCGACCCCGTGCTGCCCCTCGACTGGCGGGCGGCGATGGCCGAATATGCCGAGACCGCGCGGGGCTATGCCAGTGCCGCCGCCGGCCATGTCGACCTGTCGCCGGTGAGCGACGAGATCGCCGCCCTGGCCGACCGCATCTATGCCCTGCACGCCCGGATCGAGGATGGCACCCTGGCGCCCGACCGGGCCGATGCCGTGCTGCGCGGGCTCGGGCGGATCCTGGTGCCCCTGAACTATGTGCGCGGCCCGCGGTTCACCCATGACCCGGCGCTGAACGTGCCACCACTGCCGGCGCTGGCCGCGGCGGCGACGCTGGACGGGCTGGACGACGACGCCCGGGGCTTTGCCCTGGCCCAGCTGCTGCGCGGGCGCAACCGGGTGATCGCTGCGCTGCGCGAGGCCGGGCGGCTGGTCGACGGCGCGCTGGCGGGCTGAGGGATGCGGGCGCTCGTCTATCATCGCACGGGCCCCGCGCCGGACGTGCTGACCATCGAGGACCGCCCCCGGCCCGACCCCGGCCCGGGCGAGGTCCGCGTGCGCATCCATGCCTCGGGGGTCAATCCCCACGACACCAAGTTCCGCTCGGGTTGGACCGGCGGCATGCCGGACGGCGCGAGCATCGTGCCGCACAGCGACGGGGCCGGCGTGATCGAGGCCGTGGGCCCGGGCGTCGACCCGGCCCGGATCGGCGCCCGGGTCTTTGTCCTGAACGCGCCCCACGGCGCGGGCACGGCGGCCGAGGCGGTGATCCTGCCCGACAGCCACGCCCCGGCCCTGGCCGAGGGCTTCAGCTTTGCCGAGGGCGCCTGCCTGGGCGTGCCGGCCTACACGGCCTGGCTGGCCGTGCTGGGCGACGGGCCGGTCGAGGGCCAGGTCGTGCTGGTCCAGGGCGGCGGCGGGGCGGTGGGCCGGGTGGCCGTCGAACTCGCCAGCCTGTCGGGGGCCATCGTCATCGCCACCGGACGCAGCGGCCGCAGCCGGGCCGTGGCCGGCGCCCGGGGCGCGCGGCTGGTCCTGCCGGTCGAGTCGGCCATGGTGACCGAAGCCGTGATGGACCTGTCGCAGGGCCGTGGCGCCGCGCGCATCGTCGAGGTCGACTTTGCCGCCAACCAGGCCACCAACGCCGCGGCCATCGCGCCCCATGGCACGCTGGCCGCCTATTCCTGTTCGTCCGACCGCACGCCGATGCTCGATTATTACGCCTTCGCCCGCAAGGCCGCCCGGCTGAGTTTTGTCCAGGGCCTGGCCCTGACCGACGCCGAACGCAGCGCCGCCACCGCCGCCCTGTCGGCCCATTTCGCCCGGGGCGCCCTGCGCCCCGACATCGCCGCCACCTTCCCGCTTGCCCAAGCCGCCGCCGCCCACTTGGCCGTGGAGGCCGGCGCCCCTGCCAATGTCGTCGTCACGCTCGACTGAGCGGCCGACCCGAACCCCCGAGGACCCGATGCCACTGGACAAACCATCCGCCACGCTCTGCGACCCCGTCACGCTGGAAATCATCCGGGGCGCCATCATGGCCACCCAGCGCGAAATGGAAGCGCTGATCGAACGCACGGCCATCTCGGCCTTCATCCGCGAGAAGAAGGACTTCTATACCGCGCTTTTCGATGGCAACGGCACCATGGCCGTGGGCTCGATGGTGCCGATCTTCGGTGACCTGACCGGCCCGGTCTTCGAACATTTCCCGCGCGAGACGATGAAGCCCGGCGATCTCTACTGGTACAACGATTGCTACGGCTCCAAGGGCGCCGTGACCCATTCCAACGACCAGGTCCTGCTGGCCCCGGTCTTCTGCGACGGCGTGCTGTCGGCCTTTGTCATGTCCTGGGCCCATTTCGCCGATATCGGCGGGCTGATGCCCGGCTCGATCAGCCCCGATGCCACCTCGATCTACCAGGAAGGCATCATCGTGCCGCCGACCAAGCTGATCGACGCAGGTGTGACCAATGAGACCGCCCTGGCGATCTTTCACCGCAACTCGCGCTATCCCGAACAATCCATCGGCGACATGTCGGCGCTGATGGCCAGCGTCAGCCTGGGCGTCGAGCGGATGGCCGAGATCGTCGGCCACCATGGCACCGATACCTTTGCCGATGCGCTCGACCAGCTGCTGGAACGGACCCGCGGGCTGGTGCGCCGGCGCCTGGCGGAAACCTTCGACTATGGCACCTACAAGTTCGCCGACACGATCGACAGCGACGGCCATGGCAACGGGCCCTTCGCCCTGCGCTTTGCCATCACCCGCGAAAAGGGCGCCGATGGCGAGGACCGGTTCATCTTTGATGCCACCGAAAGCGACGACCAGGCGCCCGGGCCGGTCAACCTGATCATGAACCCCGCCGTGCCGGGCATGGCGCTGGGGCTCTATTACCTGGGCGGCGACCCGGCCCAGGTCTGCAATGCCGGCGGCCCGCTGAGTTTCGACGAGGTCCGCCTGCGGCCCGGGTCCATCGTCCAGCCCGAGTTCCCCGCCCCCCTGGGCATGCGCGGGCTGACCATGATGCGCATGCTGGCCGTGCTGAACGGGCTGGTCAACGCGGCCGGCGGCGGCGCTCCGGCGGCGCATTCGGCCTATGTGATCACGATCATGCGGGGCAGCTATACCGACGAGACGGCGGGCAAGAAGACCTTCCTGCTGGCCGATGGCATCGGCGTGGGCTACGGCGCCCGCGATTTCGCCGACGGGATCGATGCGGTCTATTTCGTGGCCCAGGAGAACTATCCCGTCGAATTCCTCGAAGCGGGGTATCCCTATCGGCTGCTGCAATATGGCGTGGTGCCCGATTCCGGCGGGGCCGGGCGCTATCGCGGGGGCACGGGGATCGTCCGCGAATACGAGATCCTGGCCGACGAGGTTGTCATGGCCGTGCGCATCGACGGGGTCAAGAACCCGCCCTGGGGCTATGCGGGCGGCATGTGCGGGGGCACCGGCAGCGTGCTGCTGAACCCGGGCACCGACCGCGAGCGCGAGATCGACCCGCTGTCGGACGGCACCATCATGCGCAAGGGCGACATCCTGCGGATCGAGACCGGCGGGGGCGGGGGCTATGGCCATCCGCATGACCGGCCGGCCGACGACGTGCTGAAGGACGTGCTCGGCGGTTTTGTCACCGCCGACGCCGCGCGCGCGCTCTATGGCGTGGCCGTCACCGACGACACGCTGGACACGGCGGCCACCGCCGCCCTGCGCGCCGACCGTTACGAGGCCAAGGCCTTTCACCGCATCACCTATCGCGACGAGCTGCTCTAATGCCCAAGGACATCACTTCCGAACTTGCCATCGCCGTGGATATCGGCGGCACCTTCACCGACATCGCCCTGGTCGATCATGCCACCGGCCAGACCTGGCGGGGCAAGACGCCCTCGACGCCCGCGGACCCGTCGGAGGGGTTCCTGACGGGCATCCTGCAGACCCTGGCCGATGCCGGGCGGTCCGCGCCCGAGCTGGCCCAGGTGCTGCATGGCACCACGGTGGCCACCAACATGATCCTGGAAGGCAAGGGCGCGCGCACGGCGCTGGTCACGACCCGGGGCTTCCGCCACGTGCTGGCCATCGGTCGGCAGGACATCCCGCGCAAGGCCAACCTCTATACCTGGGTCAAGCCCGAAGCCCCGGTGCCGGCCGAGCGCATCGTCGAGATCGACGAGCGCATGGGCGTGGGCGGCGTGGTCATCACACCGCTGGACGAGGCCAGCGTGCGCGCGGCGGCGGCGAAGATCGCGCAGATGGACGTAAAGGCCGTGGCGGTGTCGCTGCTGCATGCCTTTGCCAACCCGGCCCATGAACGCCGGGTGGCCGAGATCCTGGCCGAGGAACTGCCCGACCTGGCCATCACCACCTCGACCGACGTGCTGCCGGTGTCGCGCGAATACGAACGCACCCTGGCCACCGTGCTGAACGCCACCGTCATGCCCGGGGTCACGGCCTATGTCGCCCGGCTCGAAGACCGGCTGAAGGCCGAGGGCACCGAAGTGCCCCTGATGCTGATGCAATCCAACGGCGGCGTGGCCGGCGCGCCCAAGATCCGGGTGGCTCCGGCGCTGACGGCCCTGTCCGGCCCGGCGGCCGGTGTCGTGGGCGCAAGGGCCGTGGCCCGGGCCTGCGGGATCGACGACATCATCACCGTGGATATCGGCGGCACCTCGGCCGACATCTGCCTGATCAAGGAAGGCGAGATTGGACTGACCCAGGCCGGCAGCGTGGGCGACTGGCCACTGGCCCTGCCCATGGTCGACATGATCACCATCGGCGCGGGCGGCGGATCGCTGGCCCGGGTCAAGGATGGCGCGCTGGCCGTCGGGCCCGAAAGCGCCGGCGCCCGGCCCGGCCCCGCGGCCTATGGCCATGGCGGCACGGAACCCACGGTGACCGACGCCCATGTCGTGCTGGGCCAGCTGCCCTCGCGCCTGCTGGGCGGCAGGATGGCGCTGGATGTCGAGGCCGCGCGCAAGGCCGTGGCCAGCGTGGCCGAGCCCTTCGGGCTGGACCTGGAAACCGCGGCCCGGGGCATCCTGGCCATTGCCGACAGCCACATGGTCGGCGCCGTGCGCGTGGTGTCCGTCGAACGCGGCCACGACCCGCGCGATTTCACCCTGGTGCCCTTTGGCGGGGCCGGCCCGCTGCACGGCTGCGCCCTGGCCGACCTGCTGGGCATCCGCCGGGTGCTGCTGGCCCCGGCGCCGGGCGTGCTCTGCGCCGATGGCCTTCTGGCCGCCGATCTCAAGGCCGAGTTCTCGCGTGCCCTGACCCGACCCGGCCCGATGAACCCGGCCGAGGCCCTGCCGCTGGTGGCCGAGCTGTCGGCCATGGCCGAAGACTGGTTCGCCGCCGAAGGCGTGCCCGAGGACCGGCGCCTGCGCAGCCCCGTGGCCCTGATGCGATTTGCCGGCCAGGGCGGCGAGCTGGCCGTGCCCTTCGCCGATACCCGCGCCGCGCTCGAAGAGAACTTTCGCACGGCCCACCGAACGCTCTATGGTTTTGTCCTGGATGCACCCGTCGAGCTGGTCACCCTGCGGGTCGAGGCCACCGGCCTGGCCGATGCGCCCCAGCCGCCCGACATGGCCGCTGGCCCGGCCCCCGCGCCCAGCGAACATGTCACGGTCATGATCGACGGCGAGGCCACGGCGGTGCCGGTCTGCGACCGGGCGGCCTTTGGCGCCGGCGCGGCGATTGACGGCCCGGCCATCCTGACCCAGCTTGACACGACCACCTTCCTTGCCCCCGGCTGGACCGCCACGGCCCATCCCTCGGGCGCCATGATCCTGACGCGGGAGATCGCCGAATGAATGCCCTGACCCCCGTTTTCGACCATATCGCCGCCCGCCACGACGAATACGTCACGCGGCTGATCGACTATGTGAAGAACCCCTCGATCAGCGCCCAGGACATCGGCATCCGCGAGGTTTCGGAACTGCTGGTCAAGATGCTGGGCGAGATGGGCATGCAGGTGCAGTCGATCCCGACCGCCGGCCATCCGTTTGTGCTGGGCCGCTACGAGGTCGGCCCCGACAAGCCCACCGTCCTGCTTTACGGCCATTACGACGTGCAGCCGCCCGAACCGCTGGAAGAATGGCTGTCGCCGCCCTTCGAACCCACGATCCGCGACGGCCGGATCTGGGCCCGGGGCGTGGGCGACAACAAGGGCCAGCATTTCGCCCAGCTAATGGCGATCGAGGCACACCTGGCCGTGCATGGCACGCTGCCCTGCAACGTGATCTTCCTGCTCGAAGGCGAAGAGGAGATCGGCTCGCCCCAGATCGCGCAATTCGTCGACAGCCACCGTGACGCGCTCAGGACCGACCTGGTGGTCACCGCCGACGGCCCGCTGCACGAAAGCGGCCGGGCGACGCTGACCTATGGCGTGCGGGGGATGACCTCGTTCGAACTGCGGGTGCGGACGGCCGGGCGCGATGCCCATTCGGGCAATTACGGGGGCGTCATGCCCAACGCGATCTGGACGCTGGTGCACCTGCTGGGCACGATGAAGAACGCCGATGGCGAGATCACCATCGAGGGTCTGCACGACCCGATCATCCCGCCGACGGACGCCGACCTGGCCGCCGCCGCCGCCCTGCCGCTGGATCTGCCGGCCTACATGGAGAACATCGGCATCGACCGGCTGGACGCGCCGGCCGACCGGCCGTTCTGGGACCGGCTGATGTTCCACCCGACACTGACGATCAACGGGCTGCACGGCGGGTACGGCGGTCAGGGCAGCAAGTCGGTCCTGCCCTGCGAGGCAGTGGCCAAATGCGACATCCGGCTGGTCGAAGCGATGACGCCTGACCAGGTGATGGACTGCGTGCGCGCCCATGTGGCCAAGCATGCGCCAGAGGTCGAGGTCATCGCCATGGGCGGCATGCTGCCTTCGAAGACGCCGATGGAAAACCGCTGGGGGCCGCTGTTGCAGGACGCGATCGAAACCGCGCGGGGGGAACCGCCGCTGGTCTACCCCTGTGTCGGCGGAAGTTTGCCGGATTACGTCTTTACCAAGATCCTCGGCGTGCCCGCTTATGTCATGCCCTACGCCAATGCCGACGAGGCCAACCACGCGCCCAACGAGAACATGGAAATCGACCTGTTCCTGAAGGGTATCCGCACCGGGGCGGCCCTGCTCGACCGGCTGGGAAGGGCCTGATTTCCGGGCGATTCTACCTTGCGGCGCGGTTTGGTGCCGCAGGGTCAGCCCGAGGCCGCCGCGGCCCGCCTGTCCCGCCCGCTTGGCCGCGCCGGCCTGCCCAAGAATGGCGCATTCACTGTCATCAACCCGAAACAAACCCGTTTGACAGGATAAAAAACGTTTACCGAAGGCCATCACTCGATCAAGAATAAATAAAACACGGTTTCAATGAGTGAAAAACGGTACCCTCTCACCAGGCCCCCAATAAACCTGCGGCTGCACGAATGGCCGCCGACCCCAACAAGGAGAACGACATGACGGATGCAGTAACACGGCGCGGCATGCTGCGCAGGACGGCGGGGGTCGGGCTGGCCCTGGGCCTCAGCGGCCTGGCCGGACAGGCCATGGCCGAAGGCGACCCGGTCCGCTCGATCGAATTGCTCAGCCGGACCCAGGCGGCCAACCCCCAGCAATACCAGGCGGCCGAGCTGATCGCCCAGATCTGGGGCGATCTCGGCCTCGACGTGACGGTCAAGGCCCTGCCCAACACCCAGCTGTCGGATTCGGTCTGGTACAACCGCGACACCTGGGACACGACGATGTGGCAGATGGTCGGCCGGCCGGAACGTTCGGACCCCGACGAATTCGTCTACAACCTGTTCCATTCCTCCACCGCGCCCACCGGCTACAACTTTGTCGGCTGGTCGAACGAGGAATACGACGAGGTCGCCGAACAGCAGCGCCTGGTCGTCGATCCCGACGAGCGGCTCAAGCTGATCACCCGGGCCCAGGAGATCGTCAACGAGAACCAGCCCTATGCCTTCCTGGTCTACCCGACCAAGGTCTTCGCCTTCGACAAGACCGTCTTTGACGAGACGACCGTGACCGAACAGCCGGGCCTGGGCATCAAGAACTTCCACACCTTCACGGACATCACCCCGCTGGGTGACCAGAAGGACCTGATCATGAACAGCTCGAACGAGCTGAACGCGCTGAACCCGTTCTACATCTCGGGTGCGGCCGACAGCTGGATGACCGAGCTGATCTGGGACCGCATGATGCGCATCGGGCCCGACGGCCTGCCCAAGCCCTGGGCCGCCGAAAGCGTCGAGTGGAACGACGAGGGCACGGTGGTCACCCTGACCCTGCGCGACGGCATGACCTGGCATGACGGCGAGCCTGTGACAGTCGAGGACGTGGTGTTCTCGTTCACCGCGCCGCAAAAGGACATGGTCGCGCCGATGTACCAGCCCTTCGTGTCGGGCATCACCAGCATCGAGACGCCGGACGACAAGACCATCGTCATGACGCTGGACAAGCCCAACGCGGCCTTCGAGACCTCGACCCTGGCCAAGCTGAACCTGGTGCCCGAACATGTCTGGGGACCGCTGGTCGACGGGCTGGCCGAAGGCGAAACGGCGGAATCGGTGGTCGAAGAGACGCGCATCGGCTCGGGTCCGTTCAAGTTCGACCGCTGGGTGACCCAGCAGGAAGTCGTGCTGAGCGCCAATGCCGATCACTGGTCGGCGCCCAAGCTGGACCGGGTGATCATGCGCATCGTGCTGAACGTCGAAGCGGCCCTGGGCATGCTGCGCTCGGGCGAGCTGAACTTCATGTCCGACTATACCGGCGACCCGCAGCTGCTGATCGACGCGGCCGACCAGGACGGTGACATCGCCGTGGTGGAATCGGTGGACATCGGCTTCCAGTACGCGGCCTTCAACGCCCGCCGCGCGCCCTTCGACGACCCGGCCTTCCGCAAGGCCCTGTCGACGGCGATCAACCGCGAGCTGATCCGCAAGGCGGCCTGGAACGGCTTTGCCAAGACGGCCAACAGCCACGTGTCGACCGCGCTGCCCTACTGGCACGCCACGGGCACCGACGACATGGAAACCGGCATGGACCTGGCCAAGCAGATCCTGACCGACGCCGGCTATTCGATCATCGACGGCAAGCTCTACTACCCGGACGGCGTGACCGAACCCTTCGCCGACTGACCTGACGACCTGACTTAAACCAATGGAGTGCCCGGCATGAAATACATCCTCAGCCGTCTCGCGCACATGTTCCTCGTGCTCTGGGCCGTGGGGACCATCCTGTTCTTCATGTTCAGGCTGATGCCGGGCACCCCTCTGGCCGCGTTCATCGACAACACCACCACGGCCGAACAGCAGGACGCGCTGATCCGCCAGTTCGGTTTGGACAAGTCGCTGGGCGAACAATACTGGCTGTTCCTGACCAACGCCCTGCAGGGCGACCTGGGCCGGTCGTTCTTCTTCAAGCGCCCGGTGACCGAAGTGGTCATGGAAGTGCTGCCCAACACGATCATCCTGACGATGACCTCGCTGATCATCGCCTATATCTTCGGCGCGCTGGCCGGGGCCTACCTGGCCTGGCACCGCGGCCGCTGGATCGAGGGCATCGGCATCCCCATCGCCCTGACCACCCGCGCGGCCCCGGAATTCTGGCTGGGCATGGTCATGCTCGCCGTCTTCGCCTTTGGTCTGGGCTGGTTCCCGGCGGGCGGGGCCAATACCTCGGGCGCGGTGTTCCAGAACGAATGGGCACGGGTCTTTTCATGGGATTACCTGCGCCACCTGACCCTGCCGGCCCTGACCCTGGCGATCTACCTGCAGGGCCTGCCCCTGCTGCTGATGCGCTCGAACATGCTCGAAGTGCTGCAGGAAGAATTCATCACCATGGGCCGGATGAAGGGCCTGTCCAATTCGACGATCCTGCTCAACCACGCCGCGCGCAACGCGCTGCTGCCCGTGGCCACGGCCTTTGCCCTGGGCATCGGCAGCGCGGTGGGCGGCAACGTGGTCGTCGAAACCGTGTTTTCCTGGCCGGGCATCGGCCGGCTGCTGGTCAATGCCGTGGCCGCCAGCGACTACCCGCTGGCCCAGGGCGCCTTCCTGATCATCACCTTCGTGCTGATCATCATGAACTTCATCGCCGACATCACCTATCACCTGCTCGATCCGAGGGTCCGTTTTGCCGCAAGCTCCTGATACAACCCTCGCCATCAGCCGCCCGCGCACCAATCCGCTCAGAAGCCTCGGCCGGGGCATCGTCAAGACCCTGTCGGTGGCCCGGCGCGATCCCTATGCCGCGGCCGGCCTGGCGATCTACCTGGGCTTTGCCCTGATCGCCATCTTTGCCGACCAGCTGATTCACAACGACCCGCTCGAAATCCTGTTCACGCCCGATTACGACCTGGCCCGCAACCTGCCTCCCAGTTCCGAGTTCTGGCTGGGCACGACCTATTCGGGCCGCGACATCTATTCCCAGCTGATCATGGGCACCCGCTCGGCCCTGATCGTGGGCCTCACGGCGGCCTTCTGCGTGGTGGCCATCGGCACGGTCATCGGCCTGATCGCCGGCTATTTCCGCGGCTGGGTCGACACCCTGCTGATGCGCCTGGCCGACGTGGCCCTGGGCGTGCCCTTCCTGCCCTTCGTCATCGTGCTGGCCGCCTTCCTCGAACCGTCGCAATGGAACGTCGTCATCGGCATCGCCCTGCTGCTCTGGCCCAACTCGGCCCGGGTCATCCGCGCCCAGGTCATGTCCCTGCGCGAACGCGCCTTTGTCGAGGCCGCCCGGGTCACCGGCGCCGGGCCCTGGCGCATCCTCTTCGTCCACGTCGCGCCCAACGTCCTTGCCCTGTCGTTCCTCTATGCCTCGGTCGCCGTGGGCTGGGCCATCCTGACCGAAGCCTCGATCAGCTTCCTGGGCTTCGGCCCCTCCGACACCGTGTCCTGGGGCTATATGCTGCAGGACGCCTATGCCAGCCAGGCCCTGGGCCGCGGCCAGTTCTATTGGTTCGTCCCGCCCGGCCTGTGCATCATCGCCATCGTTGTCGCCGGCTTCTTCATCAGCCGTGGCTACGAGGAAATCCTCTTTCCGAAGCTGAAGGCCTGAGCCATGAACCTGCTGTCCGTCGACAACCTGTCCATCGAATACGTCACCCCGCGCGGCGTGGTGCGTGCGGTGGACGGGATCAGCTTCGAAGTGCCGCGCGGCAAGGTCATCGGCGTGGTCGGCGAATCCGGCTGCGGCAAGACCACCGCCGTGCGCGCGATCACCGGGGTCATGCCCTCGGTCGCGCGGTTCGGCGGCGGGGCGATCCGGTTCAAGGGCGAAGACATCGTCACCCTGCCCAAGTCCCGCCTGCGCGAGCTGCAATGGCGCCAGGTGTCCTATGTGCCGCAATCGGCCATGAACGCGCTGGACCCGGTGTGGAAGGTCGGCAAGCAGATCGAGGAAGTGCTGATCAAGCGCGGCGGCTACACCTGGCGCGATGCCCGCAAACGGTCGGTCGAGCTGTTCGACATGGTCGGCCTGGAAGCCAAGCGGCTGAAGGATTACCCCCACCAGTTCTCGGGCGGCATGCGCCAGCGGGCGTCGATTGCCCTGGCCCTGGCCCTGGATCCCGACCTGGTCATCGCCGACGAGCCGGTCACCGCGCTGGACGTGGTGATCCAGCGCCAGGTGCTGGACACGCTCAACCGCCTGCAGGCCGAGTTGAACCTGTCGGTGCTGCTGGTCACCCATGACATCTCGGTCGTGGCCTATGTCTGCGATTACGTCGTGGTGATGTATGCCGGCCAGATCGTCGAACAGGGCCCGGTGCAAGAGGTCCTGAACCGGCCCAGCCATCCCTACACGATCGGGCTCTACAATGCCTTCCCGGAACTTTCCGGCGACGATCATGAACTCTCGCCCATCGAAGGCACGCCCCCGGACCTGCTGAACCCGCCCGAGGGCTGCCGGTTCCGCGCCCGCTGCCCCTTTGCCACCGCGGGCTGCGAAAAGGCCCAGCCGCAGATCGCCGTGGGCGCCGATCACCAGGCGTTGTGCCACCGCGCGCCCGAGGCGGAAGCCCTGCGCGAAAAGGCCCGCCATACCGCAACCTGGACCGGAGTGGCCGCACAGTGACTGCAACCGACATGATCCCGCCCGCCAGCCCGGCCGACCCGACGCCCGGGCCCGCCACCGCCACGCCGCTGATCGACGTGCAGGGCGTGTCGCGCCGCTTCGAGCTGAACCGCTCGATGGGTGACATCCTGAAGGGCCGCTATCCCACGGTCGACGCCGTGTCCGATGTCTCGCTGACCCTGCACAAGGGCGAGGCCGTGGGCATCGTGGGCGAATCCGGCTGCGGGAAATCGACGCTGGGCCGCATCCTGGTCAAGCTGATCCCGCCGTCGGGCGGGCAGGTGGTCTTTGACGGGGCGCCGATCGAGGACATGGACCGCAAACAGGAGCTGGCCTTTCGCCGCCGCGCCCAGCTGGTCTTTCAGAACCCGTTCGACGCGCTGAACGCCCATTTCACCATCCGGCGCAGCCTGTATGAACCGCTGCACAACGCCAAGATCCCGGTCGAGGAACATGACGAGCGCGTGGCCGAGGCCATCCGCATGGTCCATCTGCCCTCGGCCGACCACATCCTGGACAGCTATCCGCACCAATTGTCGGGCGGCCAGCTGCAACGGATCGTGCTGGCCCGGGCGCTGGTGCTGCGGCCCGAATTCATCGTGGCCGACGAGCCGGTGTCGATGCTGGACGTGTCGGTGCGGGCCGGCATCCTCAATGTCTTCCGCCAGATCCAGCGCGACATGGGCCTGGCCGCGGTCTTCATCAGCCACGACCTGGCGCTGGTGCGGTATGTCTGCGAGCGCACGATCACCATGTACCTCGGCACCGTTGTCGAGGACGGGCCGACCACGGACGTGATCGCCAACCCGCTGCATCCCTATACCCGCGCGCTGGTGGCCGCCGTGCCGGTGCCCAATGTCGACCAGTCGCATGACCCGCTGCCGATCAAGGGCGGCATTCCCGACGCCCGCAACCCGCCGTCGGGCTGCCGCTTCCGCGACCGCTGCCCGCTGGCCCAGGACCGCTGCGCGGCCGAACGCCCCGTCCTGCGCGAGGTGCGCGCGGCCCACAAGGTGGCCTGCCACTTCGTCGACTGACCCATTCGGGCGGCGCGGCCGCCCTGTTCAAGTAACGTGAAAGGCTCGATCCATGACCAGGAAACAACTCAAACTCGGGGCCTTCTTCTCCTCCGGCCATCCCGCCGGCTGGCGCCTGCCCGAAGCCTTCCCCGAAACCGACATGTCCTTTCCCAATTACGTGCACATGGCCCAGACCGCCGAGCGCGGCAAGCTGGACTGCATCTTCTTCCAGGACACCGTGGGTGTGGTCGGCGGGATCGGCGAAAACGCCACGCCGACCAAGTGCCGCATCGTCTGGCCGGAACCGGCCACGCTGATCGCCTCGCTGGCCGCCGTGACCAAGAACATCGGCCTGATCTCGACGGCCACGACGACCTATTCCGAACCCTATACCATCGCCCGGCGCTTC
This sequence comes from Marinibacterium sp. SX1, assembly GCF_050389775.1. Lineage (NCBI taxonomy): Bacteria > Pseudomonadati > Pseudomonadota > Alphaproteobacteria > Rhodobacterales > Paracoccaceae > Marinibacterium > Marinibacterium sp. SX1. Next base: position 198,992 of record NZ_CP177145.1, read on the forward strand.
GGCTCGGTCGATTGCATCTCGGGCGGGCGCGCGGGCTGGAACGTGGTGACCTCGCAGGTCGAGCTGGAGGCAATGAACTTCGGCCAGGAAGAGCACATGGAGCATGGGGCGCGCTACGAGAAGGCCGAGGAATTCGTCGATATCTGCTTTGGCCTCTGGGACAGTTTCGAAGACGGCGCCTTTCTGCGGAACAAGGAAACCGGCGTGTTCTACGACCCCACGCTGGCCCATGAGCTGAACCACGAGGGCAAGTATTTCAAGGTCAAGGGCCCGCTGAACCTGCCGCGCACGCCGCAGGGCCGGCCGGTGATCGCCCAGGCCGGATCATCGGAGGTCGGCATCCGCTTTGCCGCCCGGGCGGCGGACGTGATCTTTACCGCGCAGAGCAACATTCCCGATGCGCAGGCGTTCTACACCCAGGTCAAGGACAAGGTGGCGTCCTTCGGGCGCGATCCCGACGACGTCAAGATCCTGCCCGGGCTGATGCCCATCCTCGGCGCGACGATGGACGAGGCGCGCGAGACCTACGACAAGCTGATCTCGATGACCTCGGACGAGGTGTCGATCCGCTCGCTCAACCATTACTCGGGCGGCATCGACCTGACCAAGCTCGACCCCGACATGCCGCTGCCCGAACTGCCCGTGGCCAACACGGCCAAGGCCCGCCAGGCCCAGATCGTGGCCAAGGCCCGGGCCGAGAACCTGACCATCCGCCAGACCGCCCAGTTCGTGGCCGTGGCCCAGGGCCATCACACGGTGGTCGGCGATCCGGCCACGGTGGCCGACCTGATGCAGGAATGGCTGGAGGCCGGGGCCTGCGACGGGTTCATGCTGATGTCGCCGTTCTACCCGGTGCCACTGGAACGCATCGTCGATCACCTGGTGCCCGAATTGCAGCGCCGGGGGATCTTTCGCACGGAATACGAAGGCACGACCCTGCGCGACAGCCTGGGCATCCCGGTGCCCGAGAACCGCTACACGGCCGCGGCCCGCGCCACCCGCGCGTCCTAGGTCGCCGGGCCTTTGGCCGGGGCGGCACCGCCCGCGCCGGCCTTACACTGGATCAGGCGGCCGGTGTTGCCTTGCCCCGGGCACGGTCACCGTCTGCCGGCTTGGTATCGTTCCCTGTCCCATCGGCGGGCAGGGCGGGCATTCAGGCGCCAGTCACCGCGCGGCCTCTCACCGGGCACAGGGATCGCATTCCCCTTGTCCCATCGCGCCCCGTCACCGGGCACGGTCCCGAATGGCGCATACGGCCCGGGCCCGACCATCGGCGGCCGCCTTGGCATCTCGCCCATCGCTTGTCGCAGGGCCGGGCGGCATGGCATAACCTCGCCTGCAACAGGGGGAGGAGAGCAACCATGCGCAGGCAGCGATCAGCCGGGGCACGTCGGCGGGCATCAACGCCCCGGGCGCGGGCCACACGCGGAACCATGGCCATCGGCGCGGCGCTGACCACGGCCGTCGCGCTGGGGCTCATCGGCCCGGCACGGGCCGACGCGCCGCTGCCCCGCCCGGTCACCGATGCCGATTTCATCGCCGTCGACCCGGATGAGGCCGCGCTTGGCCAGCTGCTGTTCTACGACCCGATCCTGTCGGGCAACCGCAACATCGCCTGTTCCACCTGCCACCACCCGCGCTTTGCCACGTCCGACGGGCTGAGCCTGGGGCTGGGCGAGGGCGGCGAGGGCCTTGGCCCCGACCGCCATGCCACCGGGCGCAACCGGCCCGAACAGCGCATCCCGCGCAATGCCACGGCCCTGTTCAACCTGGGCGCCCACGAATTCACGACCCTGTTCCACGACGGCCGCATCCAGGCCGACCCGACCCGGCCCAGCGGCATCCGCACGCCGATGGACGAAGAGATGGTCACCGGCTTTTCCGGCATCCTGTCGGCCCAGACCATGTTCCCCGTCCTGTCTCCCGACGAAATGGCCGGCCATTATTCCGAGAACGACGTGGCCAAGGCCGTGCGCTCCGGGCGGATCACCGGCGATGGCGGGGCCTGGGACCGGATCTCGCGCCGGGTCGAGGACATCCCGGCCTATGCCGAGCAGTTCCGCGCGGTCTATCCCCACGTGGCCGACGGCGCGCCGGTGCGTTTCACCGATATTTCCAATGCCATCGCGGCCTTCATCGCGCTGGAATGGCGGTCGGACAGCAGCCCCTTTGACGCCGCCCTGCGCGGCGAGGCGCCGCTGACCGGCGCGGCGGCCGAGGGTGCGGCGCTGTTCTATGGCGAGGCCGGCTGCGCCGCCTGCCATTCCGGGCCCTTCCTGACCGATCACGCCTTTCATGCCATGGCCGCGCCCCAGCTGGGGCCGGGCAAGGCCGAACGCTTCGAGCGCCATTCCCGCGACGACGGGCGCATGCGCGTGACCGGGCGCGAGGCCGACCGGTTTGCCTTTCGCACGCCATCGCTGCGCAACGTGGCGCAAACCGGGCCCTGGGGCCATGCCGGCAGCCACGACGACCTTGGCGCCTTTGTTGCCGACCATGCCGCCCGGGCGGAGGGGTTGCAGCGCTATGCCCGGGCCGTGGTGCTGCCCGATCTGGACGAGACCAAGCCCGATTGGGTGGTGCTGGACGATCCGGCCCAGGTTGCGGCCATTGCCGCTGCCGCCGGGCCGGGCACCGTGCTGGACGACGGGCGCATCGCCGCGCTGGTGGCCTTTCTCGACACGCTGACCGACAGGGCGGCCATCGACGGGCGGATGGGTGTGCCGGCCCGGGTGCCGTCGGGCCTGCCGGTCGATCAATAGGCCCCGCCCGGCCTCGTTCAGTCGCGGCGCACCCGGGTCAGCGCATCGGGCGCGGCCGGTTGCCAATCGCCCTGCGTGCCATCGGGCCAGGTGACGCGCAGCTCGGCCGCCGTGTCCGGGCCCAGGCCGAAATGCAGGGGCAGGGCGCTGCCCCCGGCATGGCCGCCGCCGATGGTGACCTCCTGGGCCTGCACCTGCCCGCCGCTGCGCAGCTCGACCCAGGCACCGATGGCATGGCGATTGGCCCCGGGCTGGGCCAGGGCCACGCCGGCCCAATGCCCGGCGTCCGGGGTCACGTTGCGCCACAGCTCCATCGGCGCCCGGCGGTTGACCACCACCAGGTCCAGCAGGCCGTCGCCGTTGAGATCGGCCAGCGCGGCGCCCCGCGCCCGGTCCATCGTCGCGATGCCCGCCGCGGCCCCGGCCTCGGCAAAGCGCCCGTCCGACCCCTGCATCAGCAGCGAATTGGGATCATGCATCGCCATCGACGGCATCTGGTCGACATTGCCCTTGGCAATGAACAGATCGGCTCGCCCGTCATTGTCGACATCGCCGAACTCGGCGTGCCAGCCGGTCGACGGCCGCCCGTCATCGCCGGTATGGGGCCGGTGCGCCGTGGTCCCCTGCTCATAGGGCGCGTTGTCAAAGCCGTCGCCCCGGTTGAACTGCAACAGCTGGTCGCCCATCGAGGTCATCATGACTTCGGGCAGGCCGTCGCCGGTCAGATCGCGCGAGGCGATGCCCATGCCCCACAGCGACACCCGGTCCCAATCCTGCCGTTCGGCCAGGGGCGTCAGGCGGAACATCTGCTCATAGCCGCCGCTGACGTAATAATGCCGGTCGTTCGACAGGCGCAGCTCGGGCGTGCCGCTGCGTTGCCAGTCGGAGATCAGCGCCGACAGGGTGCACCAGCCCGGCGCGATGGTTTCGGTCGCGCCAAAAGCCCGGCCCCGGGGGCGGATCAGCTCGCTGGTGTCGCAGGCCTCGAAGGGCCCGTCGGGATCGGCGCGGTCGACGTAATTGCCGAAGAACACGGTGGGCCAGTCGGCCCCGGGCTGCCAGGTGGCGGCAAAGGCCGTGGTCCAGGCGTCGCGGACGGGCAGGGACCAGGCCGCGGTGGCATCCTCGAACCGGCAGTCGCCCAGGCCCCGCAACATGACATTGGGCCCGACACGCAGCACGGCCAGGTCCATCAGCCCGTCATTGTCCACGTCCAGCGGATAGGCCCCGGTCACGCCTTCGAGCGGGGCGATCGAGCCGGAGACAAAGCGCAACGGCCCGCCGGGCGTTGAATCGTTGACCAGCAGCGCGGCGGGCGACGTGCCCCCGGCGGCCAGAAGGTCGGGCCGCGCGTCACCGTTGCAATCAAACACCGCCACGCCGCCGCCGACGAAATGCTCCCAGCCGCCGGTGTATTCATGGGCCAGGGGCAGGCCGGCGGCATCGTCGACAAAGGCCGGCCCGGCCAGCGCGGGACCGGTCGCCATGCAGATGGCGACACAGGCAGCCAGGCAAACGGGCGCGCGGGCTGTCAATCCGGCGCGCAGGCCGATGGACGGCAGGCAGGGCGTGATCATTGCGCGGCGACCTCCTGTCCCGATCCCAGCATCTGTTCCGTCAGGTCCTGCAAGGCCAGCGCCGCCGCACCATGGGCCCAGATCATGTCACCCCAGGCATGGATTTCCAGCGCCGGCGCCGCCCGCCCGGTTTCCAGCATCATCGTCTTCATCTCGGCCAGGGTCTCGCCGGCATAGAGGTAATCATAGCGCATGCGCTCTCCCGACAGGATGATCAGCTGCGGATCGAAAAGGTTGGCCACGTTGGCCATGGCCAGCGCCAGGTAACGCCCGGCCCGGCGAAAGATCGACTGTGCCGCCCGGTTGCCCGCCTTGGCCTGTTCGAACAGGCTTTCCAGCAGCACGTTGACCGACCGGGTTTCCGGGTCGGGCAGGTTCAGCGCCGTGCGCGCCTCGCGCACCAGGGCGTAATCGGCCAGGTAGGCTTCGAGACACCCCCGCTGGCCGCAGCGGCACAGCGCCCCGTCGAGCTGCACCTTGGTGTGGCCCAGCTCCATGCCCATCGACCGCGCCCCGCGATAGAGCCGGTGGTTGATCACGAAGCCCATGCCGACCCCGTGTTCGATGGTCACCACGGCAAAATCCGACAGCGACCGGCCGGCCCCGAACCACAGCTCGGCCAGGGTCACCAGGTTGGTGTCGTTGTCGATCAGCACCGGCCGGCCCAGCCGCTCCGACAGCAGCGGCGCCAGGGCCACGCCGCGCCGGTCGAGGATCGGCGACCAATGCACGATACCCGCCCCGCCGTCGACAAAACCCGGCGTGCCCACCCCGATCGCGGCCAGCTCGCCCGGGTCCAGCCCGCCCTTGTCGCAGACCTCGCGCATCAGGGTTTCGGCCGCGTCCAGCGTGACCTCGACCGACATCGCCCCGGGAGTGCGCGAGATCGCGCTGCTGGCCATCACCCGCCCGGAGAGATCGACGACAACGGCCGTGCTCTCGCGGTCGGAGAGTTTCATGCCCATGACATATTGCCCGCCCGGCCGCACCCGCAGTGCCACCGCCGGCCGGCCGCGCGCCCCGTCGCCCTCGCGCCGGGCGGTGACCTCTTCCAGCAGGCCGGTCTCGATCAGCTCGGAGGTGATCGTCGTGACCGAGGCCGGGCTGACCCGCAGATCCCGGGCCAGCTGCACCCGGGGCACCTCGCCAAGCGCGCGCACATGTTCGAAAACCTGCTGGCGCAGCGGCCGCTGCGCCGAGGTGACCGGCTGGATCAGCGGCCCGCAACCCAGCGGGGCCCCCGCCGGAGCACCACCGTCGGCGGCTTCCGGCATTAGTTTACTCATTGAACAAAAAAGCCGGCTTCACGCACCGCAACCCCTCCCATTTCGCTGCATTGCAGCGAAAGTCACCGTGTTTTTCGCTGAATGCCAGTGTGATCGGCGCATCTTAATTTGACAACTAAATTTATTCGGGACAAGTTGAGCCCGCACCGGCGAGTCAGCCGGTCCTTGCCCGCAAGGGCGACCTAGGGAGGTTTACATGTACAAGACTTTGCTGGCCGCGACGGCGATGTCGCTCGGCCTTGCCGCATCCGCATATGCGCAGACCGTTGGCGTGTCGTGGTCGAATTTCCAGGAAGAGCGCTGGAAGACCGACGAGGCCGCGATCAAATCGGCCCTGGAAGCGGCCGGCGCGACCTATATCTCGGCCGACGCGCAATCGTCGTCGTCCAAGCAGCTGTCGGATGTCGAATCGCTGATGGCCCAGGGCGTCGACGCGCTGATCATCCTGGCCCAGGACACCCAGGCCATCATCCCGGCCGTGCAGGCCGCGGCCGATGAAGGCGTGCCGGTCATCGCCTATGACCGCCTGATCGAGGACGACCGCGCCTTCTACCTGACCTTCGACAACGTCGAGGTCGGCCGGATGCAGGCCCGTGCCGTGCTCGAAGCCCAGCCCACCGGCAATTACGTGATGATCAAGGGCTCGCCCACCGACCCCAACGCGGATTTCCTGCGGGGCGGCCAGCAGGAAGTGCTGCAGGCGGCGATCGACGCCGGTGACATCACCATCGTCGGCGAGGCCTATACCGATGGCTGGCTGCCGGCCAACGCACAGCGCAACATGGAACAGATCCTGACCGCCGCCGACAATGCCGTCGACGCGGTCGTGGCCTCCAACGACGGCACCGCCGGCGGCGCCGTGGCGGCGCTGACCGCCCAGGGCATGGACGGCATCCCGGTCTCGGGCCAGGACGGCGACCACGCCGCGCTGAACCGCATCGCCCGCGGCACCCAGACCGTGTCGGTCTGGAAGGATGCCCGCGACCTGGGCAAGCGCGCCGGCGAGATCGCCGTGATCCTGGCCGGTGGCACCGAGATGGCCGGCGTCGAAGGCGCGGCCGAGTGGACCTCGCCCTCGGGCACCACGCTGACCGCCCAGTTCCTGGAGCCGGTCCCGGTGACCGCCGACAACCTGACCGCCGTGGTCGATGCCGGCTGGATCACCAAGGACGCCCTGTGCCAGGGCGTGTCCGACGGCCCCGCGCCCTGCAACTGATCACCCTGCGGCCGGCCCGACCCCGGGCCGGCCGATGATCCCGCGCGGGTCCGCCCCTGTGCCCCGACCGGGCGCCGGGCGGGGCCGCGCACCGCGAACCCGATTTCCCTGCACAGAACAAAGCTGAGGTCCCCATGGCAGAGGCCCGAGCCTCCGATCCGTCGACAGGCCGCAAGAACATCTTCAGGACGCTCGAATTCGACACCCGACTGCTGGGTATGGTCGGCGCCTTCGTCGTGGTCTGCCTGGTCTTCAACATCCTGACCGACGGGCGGTTCCTGACACCGCGCAACATCTTCAACCTGACGATCCAGACGGTGTCGGTGGCCATCATGGCCACGGGCATGGTCTTTGTCATCGTCACCCGCCACATCGACCTCAGCGTCGGCTCGCTGCTGGCCACCTGTTCGGCCATGATGGCAATCACCCAGACCCAGTTCCTGCCCGGGCTGGGCCTGGATTACGGCAACCCGCTGATCGCGCCGCTGGCCATTGTCGTCGGCCTGCTGACCGGCGCGGTCATCGGCGGTCTGCACGGCTGGCTGGTCGGCTACCTGACCATCCCGGCCTTCATCGTCACCCTGGGCGGCCTGCTGGTCTGGCGCAACGTGGCCTGGTACCTGACCAGCGGCCAGACGATCGGCCCGCTGGACGACACGTTCCAGACCCTGGGCGGCATCGGCGGCACCCTCGGCGTGACCGGCAGCTGGGTGCTGGGCATCCTGGCCGTTCTCGTTGCCTGCCTGGCCATCTGGCAGGCCCGGCGCGCGCGCATCGCCCATGAATTCCCGGTCAAGCCGGTCTGGGCCGAATTCGTGCTGATGGCCATCTCGACCGCCCTGATCCTGGGTTTCGTCGCCACGCTGAACGCCTACGAAGTCCCGACCCGCGTGCTGCAACGCAGTTTCGAAGCCCGGGGCGAGACCATGCCCGAAGGCTATACCCAGGGCTATGGCGTGCCGTTCTCGGTGCTGCTGCTGATCGCCGTGGCCGTGGTCATGACCCTGGTCGCCCGGCGCACGCGGCTGGGCCGCTACATCTTTGCCACCGGGGGCAACCCCGATGCGGCCGAGCTGTCGGGCATCAACACGCGGCTGCTGACCGTCAAGGTCTTTGTCATCATGGGCGTGCTCTGTGCCCTGGCCGGCGTCGTGGCCTCGGCCCGGCTGTCGTTCCATTCCAACGACATCGGCACCCTGGACGAACTGCGCGTCATCGCCGCGGCGGTCATCGGGGGCACCGCCCTGGCCGGGGGCATGGGCACGATCTACGGCGCCATCCTGGGCGCGCTGATCATGCAGTCGCTGCAATCGGGCATGGCCATGGTCGGCGTCGACGCGCCGTTCCAGAACATCGTCGTGGGCACCGTGCTGGTCGTGGCCGTGCTGGTCGACATCATCTATCGCAAGCGCACGGGAGACAGCTGATGGTGGACAGAAGCGGAACCCCCCTGGTCGAGATGCGCGACGTCTCGGTGGCCTTCGGCGGCATCAAGGCCGTCGACCATGTCAGCGTCGATCTCTATCCCGGCGAGGTCGTCGGCCTGCTGGGCCACAACGGCGCGGGCAAGTCGACCCTGATCAAGTGCCTGTCGGGGGCCTACAAGATGGACACCGGCGAGATCCGGATCGACGGCGAAAAGGCCGAGATCCACAATCCGCGCGATGCCCGGGCCTTCAACATCGAGACGATCTACCAGACCCTGGCCCTGGCCGACAATCTCGACGCGGCTTCGAACCTCTTCCTGGGGCGCGAGCTGACGACGGCCACGGGCTTTGTCGACGACGCCCGGATGGAAGCCGAGACCCGCAAGATCATGGGCCGGCTCAATCCCAACTTCCGCAAGTTCCAGGACCCGGTGAAGGCCCTGTCGGGCGGCCAGCGGCAATCGGTGGCCATCGCCCGGGCGGTCTATTTCAACGCCCGCATCCTGATCATGGACGAACCCACCGCCGCCCTGGGCCCGCAGGAAACCCAGATGGTGGCCGAGCTGATCCAGCAGCTCAAGGCCCAGGGCCTGGGCATCTTCCTCATCGAACATGACGTGCACAGCGTGATGAACCTCTGTGACCGGGCCTCGGTCATGAAGAACGGCAAGCTGGTCGGCACGGTGAATGTCGACGAGGTCACCGACGAGGACATCCTGGGCATGATCATCCTGGGCAAACAGCCCGGCGCCGGCTCCTGACCGGCCGGCGCATTCCCCACACCCTGAACCTTATGACCGAGTGGCCGACATGACCGACTTTTTCGCAGGCATCCCCAAGCTGGCCTATGAAGGGCCCGAGACCGACAACCCCTTTGCCTATCGCCACTACAACCCCGACGAGGTGGTCATGGGCAAGCGCATGGAAGACCACCTGCGCTTTGCCATCGCCTATTGGCACAGCTTCGCCTGGGAAGGCGGCGACCCGTTCGGCGGCCAGACCTTTGACCGGCCCTGGTTCGGCTCGACGATGGACCTGGCCAAGCTGAAGGCCGACGTGGCCTTCGAGATGTTCGACATCCTGGGCGCACCGTTCTTCTGCTTCCACGATGCCGACGTGCGCCCCGAAGGCGCCGATTTCGCCGAGAACACGCGCAACCTCGAAGAGATCGTCGATTACTTCGCGGCCAAGATGGAAAGCTCGAAGACCCGCCTGCTGTGGGGCACGGCCAACCTGTTCACCAACCGGCGCTTCATGTCCGGCGCGGCGACCAACCCCGACCCGGATGTCTTTGCCTGGTCGGCGGCCACGGTGAAGACCTGCATGGATGCCACCCACAAGCTGGGCGGCGAGAACTACGTGCTGTGGGGCGGCCGCGAAGGCTATGAGACCCTGCTGAACACCGACCTGACCCGCGAGGCCGAACAGGCCGGGGCCTTCCTGTCGATGGTCGTCGACTACAAGCACAAGATCGGCTTCAAGGGCGCGATCCTGGTCGAACCCAAGCCGCAGGAACCGTCCAAGCACCAGTACGATTACGACGTCGCCACGGTCTATGGCTTCCTCAAGCGCTTCGGCCTCGAGAACGAGGTCAAGATGAACATCGAACAGGGCCATGCCATCCTGGCCGGCCACAGCTTCGAGCATGAATTGTCGCTGGCCGCCTCGCTGGGCATCCTGGGGTCGATCGACATGAACCGGAACGACTACCAGTCCGGCTGGGACACCGACCAGTTCCCCGACAACGTGCCCGAGGTCGCCCGGGCCTATTACGAAGTGCTCAAGGCCGGCGGGTTCACCTCCGGGGGCACCAATTTCGACGCCAAGCTGCGGCGCCAGTCGCTGGATGCCGAGGACCTGATCCTGGGCCATGCCGGGGCGATGGATGTCTGCGCCCGCGGGCTCAAGGCCGCGGCGGCCCTGCTGGAACACGGCGGGCTGGAAGAGGCGCGCAGCGCGCGCTACGCCGGCTGGGACAAACCCGAGAACAAGGCCATGCTGTCGTCCGACCTGGCCAGCATCGAGGCGCGGGTCAAGGCCGAGGGCATCAACCCCGAGCCCGTCTCGGGCCGCCAGGAACGGCTTGAAAACCTCTGGAACCGCTTCGTCTGACGACGGGCACCTTGCGCATTGCTCTCCGCCGGTTCCGGCCGGCGGGGGGCGGGCCTAGCCCGTCAGCCCGGCCCAGATCAGCCGGGCGGCCAGCAGGCACAGGGCCACGTCCAGCGCCCGGCGAAAGCCCCGGTCGCTCATCCGGTCCAGCACCCGGCGCCCGGCATATGTCCCGGCGAACCCGGCGGCGACCAGGGCCAGGATGACCCAGGCCCATGGCCCAAAGGCAAAACCCAGCAACCCGAACATCGCCACCTTCAGCCCGTGCTGGATGGTCATCATGGCCGCCTGCGTGGCCACGTGGGCATGGCGCGGCAGGGCCAGGCTTTTGACATAGGTCGCGACAAAGGGGCCGGTGGCCCCGAAGAACATGGTCAGAAACGACGACACCCCGCCGGCCAGCCAGCCCGACCGGGCCAGCCATTTCGGCGGTTTCAGGACAATCGACCACAACACGAAAAGGCCAACCCCCAGCTGCACGAAGCGCGGGGGCAGGTCGACGACCACGGCCCCGCCGATGGCACAGCCGATCAGCGCGCCGACGACAAAGCCGGGCAGGGCGGCGCGGTCCACGCTGCGCAGCAACAGCAGCGCCCGGCCGGTGTTCGACCCCAGCTGCACCACCCCGTGCACCGGGATCAGCGCGGCCGGGGGCAGCAGCACGGCCATCACGCCCAACAGCATCACCCCGCCGCCGATGCCCATGGACGCGGTGATGAACGACCCGGCAAAGCTGGCCACCATCAGCCCGGCCATGGCCAGGGCCGACAGGCCGTCCGGCAACAGGCTGGCAAGCGTCTCGGGCACCAGCCCGGCCAGGGCGCTCAAGACCGGCCCGTCGGCGCGACCTCGGGGTTGATCACGTGGATCGGCGCGCCCCGGGCAAAGGCATTCACCTGGTCGAAGATATCGGCGAATTGCTTGTCCAGCTCGTCTTCGGTGACAAAGCCGATATGGGGCGTGGCCACCAGGTTGGGCAGGGCCAGCAGCGGGTCATCCACATCGGTCAGCGGCTCGGTGTCGAACACGTCGATCCCCGCGCGGCCCGGCCGCCCGGCGCGCAGCGCGTCCAGCAGGGCGCCCGGGGCGATCAGGCCCGCCCGGGCGGTGTTGATCAGGCTGGCCGTGGGCTTCATCAGCGCCAGGTCCTCGGCCGTGATCGTCGCCCGCGTGGTCGGTGTCAGGCGCTGGTGCAGGCTGACCATGTCGGCCCGGGCAAAGAACTCGGCCCGGCTGTCGGCCAGCCGGACACCGTCGGCCGCCGCCCTGGCCCGGCCCGCTTCCGACGCCCACCAGATCACCTCCATGCCGAAGGCCTCGGCATAGCGCGCCACGGCCCGGGCGATCCGGCCATAGCCGTAAAGCCCCAGCACCCGCCCGGCCAGGGTCTGGCCCGGGGCCAGCTGCCAGCCGCCGGCCTTCAGCGAGGCCACCTGGGCCGGCAATTGCCGGGCACAGGCCAGCATCAGGGCAAAGGTCAGCTCGGCCGCGGCCACCGAATAGCCGCCGTCGCCCTTCTGGTTGGAACACAGCATCACGCCGCCGGCCGTGCAGGCCGCGACATCGACATGGGGATAGGCTCCGCGCTGGCTGATCAGGCGCAGCCCGGGCAGGCGGCCCAGCAGGTCGGCGGTGATGGCCGTGCGCTCGCGGAACAGCACCAGCCCCTCGGCCGGGGCCAGCCGGTCGGCCAGGACGGCCGGGTCGTCCACATGGTCGGTCCAGACCGTCACATCATGCCCGGCCAGCCGGGCGAAACAGGGCAGGCCCCGCAGGGTGTCATGCCAATCGTCGAGGATGTGGATCTTCATCGCGCCGTCCCCCGGCCCGGATATGCCCGGCCCGCGCCGGCCTGTCGGATCGTCATGGTCTTGCCTCCCGTTGCGCCGTCCCAGCCTATCGGCCGGCACGGCCTGCGCCATGGCCCGCGACTATGCCAGCCGGCCGGCGGGCGCAACTGTCAACAGTTTACGCATCCGCCTGGGGGGCTGCCCGAAATGCGGGCCGCGCCGGTCTTTCGGTTGGCGGCCATTGGCCCTAGACTGGCCCGCGCAGCCACCGCAGCCACTGGGCCAGGCAAGGGGACCTGACGGCCATGTCACTGATGCAATGGGAGGTTCCGCCGCATTCGGCGCTCAACATCCTGCGCCGGGCCGAGGCGCGCGGGCTGTCGGCCGATGCCCTGCTGGCCGCCACCGGCCTGCCCGCCGATTTCGCGATGGCCCCGCCCGAGCGCATCCGCGTGACCGACGAGCTGGCCCTGCTCGAAGCCGCCGTGACCGGGCTGGGCGACGAGATGGCCGCCTGCGAGATCGGCCTGCAATTCGACCCGCGCCGGACCTCGCTGCTGTCCTACCTGCTGATGAATGCCCGCACCCTGGGCGACGGGCTGGCCAATGCCCACCGCTACCTGCGGCTGGACCGGCGCCGGGCCATGCTGGTCGCCGGGGCCGAGGGCGCAGGGACGGACGGCGCCGGGTTCCTGCTGCGTTTCGAGGCCGGGTCGGAGCGGCTGCGCCGCCACGCGCTCTACACCGAGCATTTCCTGGGCCTGATCCAGGCCACCGTGCTGGCCGCCGTGGGCCGGCCGGTCACGCCGATCGAGCTGCGCCTGTCCCATGACCGGCCCGCGCCCTACCTCGCCCGCATGGCCGGGCGGTTCGGGGCCGAGGTTCGCCCCGGCCGCGACGCGCCGGGCATCCTCTATGCGCCCGACGTGGCCGCGCTGCCCCTGGCCGATCCCGACAGCGCCCTTCTGGCCCACCTGACGGCCTATGCCCACCACCTGATGGCCAGCCGGCCCGACCGCCAGGCCGGCGAGCTGGGCCGCAAGGTCGAGGCCGAGATCGCCGCCCGGCTGGTGCACGGCGCGCCGGCGCAGCAGGATGTCGCCCGGTCGCTGGGCATGAGCCCGCGCACCCTGACCCGCCGGCTGGCCGAACAGGGCGACAGCTATCGCGCGATCCTGACCGCCCTGCGCCGGGACCTGGCCCGCGATTACCTGCGCGATCCGACGCTGGGACTGGCCCAGGTGGCCCATCTTCTGGGCTATGCCGACCAGACCAGCTTTACCACGGCCTACAAGGCCTGGACCGGCACGACGCCCGGCGCGGCCCGCGGCGATCACCGGGCATGGCCGGATCGCCAAGACCTTTGACCGGCATTCCAAAGGCTTGCGCGCTGCACCCCGCGACCCGCTGACGTAGGCTGGTCGCGCATGCCGGGCGGCCCAGCAGCCCAGTGGCCACGTCCGGCACGCCCCAGACCCAGTGCACAATCCCGGTGCCCATACCCTGTGCCCAGCCCCTGGGCCCGGACCATGCGCGCGCCTGACCGAGGACAGCCCGATGCCCGACATGCCCTTCTTCCGCCTTGTCTCCGACCACCTGCCAGAGACCGACCGCCCCGGGATCGGCCCCCTGATCGACAGCGACCGGCTGGTCTTTGCCCCCGCCCTGCGCGCCCGCTGGGACGGCCCGGCTGCTGCCGCCGAGATGCCCGGCGGGGCGATGGCCATTCCCTTCAGCGGGGCAAGAGCCACGCCAGCCGGGGCAGCAGCGGCCATAACACCCGGCGCGGCAACGGCCATAACTCCAGGCGCAGCAACGGCCGCGATGACCAATGCGTCGACGGCCACGATCCCCGACGCCGCAACGACCACCCTTGGGCCGGCGACCACGACAACCAACGCAGCCCGGGCCACGATGCCCGACACGGCCGCCGCAACGGCGGCACCCGACCTGCCAAGCTTTGCCTGGCGCCTGGGCAACGATTGGGGCACCGGCTTTACCGCCTACATCGACATCACCAACACGACCGGCAACGTCATCGAGGATTTTGCCATCCTGATCGCCGCCCCCGGATTTGCCGTGACCAACATCTGGGGCGGCACGGCCGAAACCCTGGACAATGGCGACATCCTGATCACCGGCGTCAGCTGGACGACCAACCTGGCCCCCGGCCAATCCGTATCGCTGGGCTTCAACGGCGCGGGCCGGCCACCAGCGGCCGACGCCCTGCGCTATTCGGTGGTCATCGACGGCCAGACCCACGTGATCGGGGCCGAGCCCCCGGACCAGCCCGGCGAGGACCAGACCGGCAGCGGGACCGGCACGCCGACGGACGATCCGGACGACGGCCCCCAGGACGAAGAACAGAACGGCGGACAGGACGGGGGGACGGACGAGGAACAGGACGGGCAACAGGACGGCAACTCTCCCGATGCCCCGGGCGGCGCGGATACCGGACCCTTGCCCGGCTTCACCTGGCGGCTGGAAAACACCTGGGGCACGGGCTTTACCGCCCATGTCGACATATCGAACGACACCGACCGCGTGGTGCAGGATTTTGTCATCCTGATCTCGGCCCCCGATTTTGCCGTGTCGAACATCTGGGGCGGGCAGGCCGAGACCCTGGCCAATGGTGACATCCGCATCACCGGCCTCAGCTGGACCAGGGACATCGGCGCCGGCCAGGACGTGTCCCTGGGCTTCAACGGGGCGGGCAGCCCGCCGGACCTGTCGGCGCTGAGCTTTGCGGTCGTGATCGACGGGGTGACCCATGCCGTCGTCGAGGGCGAGGGACCGGGCGATGGCGGCAACGGCGACACGCCGGATGGGGGCGATGGCGACACGGGCGGCCAGGCAGGTGGCGACGACACAGGAGGCGATACGGGAAGCAACACAGGTGGCAACACGGGGGGCAACACGGGCGGTGACCCGGATGACCCGAACGATCCGGGCGACCAGACGGATGACCAGACGGGCGACACCGACAGCTCGGCCACGCCCTTTGATGCCGGCGATTACGGCACGGCCCTGTCGCTGTCGATGCAGTTCTACTATGCGCAATATTCCGGCGACCTGCCCGATGACTTCCCGCTGGACTGGCGCGGGGACAGCGCCCTGCAGGATGGCGCCGATGTGGGCGCAGACCTGACCGGCGGCTGGTACGATGCCGGCGACCACGTCAAGTTCGGCCTGCCTATGGCCTTTTCCGCCACCATGCTGGCCTGGGGCGCGGCGGATTACACCGAAGGCTATGCCGCCGCCGGGGCGCTGGACGACCTGCTGACCCATCTCGACTGGGTGACCGACTATTTCCTGCGGGCCTATGACGACAAGGGCACGGCCGACCTGTCCGACGACGTGTTCCATGCCCAGGTCGGCGACGGCCATGCCGATCACGCCTGGTGGGGCGCGCCCGAGGACATGACCATGGACCGGCCGACCTATTCCGTCACGGCCGATGCCCCGGGCACCGAGGTCACCGCCGAAACCGCCGCGGCGCTGGCCTCGGCCGCGATCGTCTTCCGCCAGGCCGGCCAGACGGCCCAGGCCGACCGGCTGCTGGACACGGCCATCCAGCTCTACGATTTCGCCGAGACCTACCAGGGCAGCTATGCCGACGCGATCCCGGAAGTGCGCAGTTTCTACAACAGTTACAGCGGCTTCCAGGACGAACTGGCCTGGGGCGCGGCCTGGCTCTACGAGGCCACGGGCGATGCGGCCTACCTGGCCCGGGCCGAGGCCCATTACCCCGGAGGGTCGACGGGCTGGACGCTGGGATGGGACGACAAGTCGAACGGCGTGGCCATGATGCTGGCCGAGGCCACCGGCGATGCCCGCTACCTGGCCGATATCGACGCCCATCTC
The DNA here is from genome assembly GCF_050389775.1 of Marinibacterium sp. SX1. Lineage (NCBI taxonomy): Bacteria > Pseudomonadati > Pseudomonadota > Alphaproteobacteria > Rhodobacterales > Paracoccaceae > Marinibacterium > Marinibacterium sp. SX1. The sequence continues at coordinate 215,026 of NZ_CP177145.1, forward strand.
GAACACATGATGACCGGGCTGACCCGCACCCCGGGCACCGAGACCAACGCCGGGCTGGCCTGGCTCGATCAATGGGGATCGAACCGCTATGCGTCCAACATGGCCTTCCTGGCCGTCGAACGGGCCAGCCTGGCCGACGCCCGGGGCGAAACGGCCCTGGCCGCCCGGCTGCGCGACTTTGCCTCGGACCAGATCGACTACATGCTGGGCGACAATCCCGACGGCCAGAGCTATCTCGTGGGCTTTGGCGAGGATTACCCGCTGAACCCCCATCACCGGGCGGCCTCGGGGACGACCGATGTGCATGACCCGGCCGACAACCTCTACACCCTGACCGGCGCGCTGGTCGGCGGGCCGGATGCCAACGGGGCCTATTCCGACACGCGCGACGATTACGTGCAGAACGAGGTGGCCACCGATTACAATGCCGGTTTCTCCGGCGCGCTGGCCGGGCTGATCGCCTTCGACCTGGGCTGAGCACGCCGAATGGCGCCTGGCGGCCCCGGACTCTGGTGGCCCCGGAATGACGCCCGAATGACATCCGACCGGGCCCAAGCAGCCGCCCCGGGCCCGGCACCGAGCCCGGGCCCGTTTCATCCCGGCTCTATGCATCCATTTATTGCCTGCGCGCCCGACGGGCGTTAGCAATGGTCCGGGGATCGCAGGGCCAAGACCTTTCGTCCGGCGTTTTCGGGGCAACCCGGTCCGCCGGGTGTACAATCCATCCAACAAGGCCCGCCCCGTGACAATCATCCCGCCCCTGAGCCCCGCCTCGCCCCTGAACCTGCGCCCGATGCCCCGCCGCCGGGGCCGGTTGTTGCGCGCCTCGGTCTCGGCGCTGGCCATCGGCGGGGGCATGGGCGCGGCCGGGTCGGCGGGGGCCGATCCCTGCACCGGTGACACGACCACCCTGACCTGCAGCTATACCGATGCCGACGAGCTCAACGTCATCGACCTGTCCGGCACGGGGCTGGAAACCGTCGAGATCTCCAACGACGCGACGCTGAACGCCTCGACGGATTACCAGTCGATCAGCTCGGGGATTTCCGCGGATTTCCCCGGCGCGGCCGGCAGCAGCGACACACCCGGCGGCCAGGCCGGGGCCGACGTGACGCTGACCAACCAGGGCGCCATCACCATGACCGGCTCGGGCGCACCCGGCTGGACCCCCGACAACGTCACCGGCATCCAGATCCGCACCAATGGCGGCGACGGGGCCCAGCCCGACAGCAAGGGCGACGGCGGGCGCGGAGGCGACAGCGGCCAGGTCACGATCACCAATTCCGCGGCCATCACCATCGACGCCAGCGCCGTGCAATCCCTGTCGGTGCCGGTCTACGGCATCAACGTCCAGGCCGAGGCCGGGGCCGGGGGGGACATGCAATCAGGCTCGGGCGACCAGCGCGGTGGCAATTCGGGCGATGGCAAGGCCGTCACGCTGGACAATTCCGGGGCGATCACCCTGGGCAGCCAGGACAACCCGCTGCGCGTGGGCACCGACGGCCGGGCCATCCGCATCGTGACCGAAGGCAACTCCGGCGGCTCGGAAAACGGCTCCGGGGGCACCGGCGGGCCGATCAGCGTGACCAACAGCGGCGCGCTGACGGCCTGGTTCGACGTGGTGGGCACCGGCGAATACGGGCTGCACGGCATGTTCCTGCGCAGCTCCGGCGGCAGCGGCACAGCCTCGGAGGACAATTCCGACGACGGTGGCCGGGGCGAGGACGGCCGGGCGCTGAGCGTGACCAACACCGCCGACATCACCCTGGGCCAGTCGGGCAACGCGCCGATCGGCGAATCCGCGGCGATCTTCATGCGGTCGGCGGGCGGCAACGGCGGCACGTCGGCCAACCAGAGCACCGGCGGCGCCGGCGGCATGGGCAGCGCCGACACCAGCGGTTCGGCCTCGACGACCAGCCTGGCCCTGAACGGCGGCACGGTCACGGCCCATGGCGACCACGTCTCGGGCGTGATCCTGCGCAGCGAAGGCGGCAGCGGCGGCGATGGCAACGGCGACGACCGGTCGACCGGCGGCCGGGGCGGCTATGGCGGGGGCATCCAGGTCGGCATGACCTCGGACGCGGCCATCGTGACCACCGGGCATTACGCCTATGGCATCCTCGGCCAGTCGATCGGCGGGCTGGGCGGAAGCAATGCGGGCACCGGCGGGACCGGGGGCGATGGCGGCAATGTCGGCGTGTCGACGGCCCGGGGCAGCCGGATCACCACCTCGGGCGATTTCGCCGCCGGCATCACCTTTCATTCCATCGGCGGGTTCGGCGGCACCGGCGAGAATTTCACCGGCGTGCTGGCCGGATCGGGCGGTGACGGGGGCAATGGCGGCGACGGGGCCCAGATCACCCTGACCACGGCGACGCAGATCACCACCGCCGGGGCCCATGCCTATGGCCTGCTGGCCCAGTCGATCGGCGGATCGGGTGGCACCGGGGGCGTGGCCGAAGGGCTGACGCTGGAACTGGGCGGGGCCGGGGGCAACGGCGGGGCGGCCGGCGTGGTCGAGATCAACAATACCGGGGCAATCACCACGGCCGGCGACTACGCCATGGGCATCATCGGCCAGTCGATCTCGGGCGGGGGCGGCGCGGGCGGGGCGACCGGAGGCATCCTGTCGGTCGGCGGCGGGTCGGGCACCGGGGCCGACAACGACACCACCAGCTACGTGACCAATTCCGGCGATATCACCACAAGCGGCGCCGGGGCGGTGGGCATCCTGCTGCAATCCGTCGGCGGCGGCGGCGGTGTCGGCGGCGGGGCCACGGGCATTGGCACGGTCGGCGGGTCGGGCAGCGCCGGAGGCAATGCCGGGGTGGTCGATCTCTTTGCCGTGGGCGGCACGGTGACCACCACCGGAGATCACGCCTACGGGCTGGTCGCCCAGTCTGTCGGCGGCGGCGGGGGCAATGGCGGCGACGTGCTCGACCTGTCGCTGGGCATCGGCCTTGGCGTGGGCGGCAGCGGCGGGGGCGGCGGCTGGGGCCAGGCGGCCTGCGTGACCAACAGCTATGCCGGCTGCACGCCGACGCCGACCGACAGCGGGTCGAGCGCGCCCCAGGGCGCGGGCAGCGCGATTGCCACGGCCGGAGCCTTTGCCCATGGGGTGATTGCCCAGTCGGTCGGGGGTGGCGGCGGCAACGGTGGCAGCTTCGAAGGCGCGGCGGCGGCCAGCCTGCTGGCCTTCCAGGTCGGCGGCGGCGGATCGACCGGGGCCGATGCCCGGCCGGCCGAGGTCTATTTCGACAACCTGCTGCTGCAGACCGCGGGCGAGAACGCCCGGGGCATCATCGCCCAGTCGATCGGCGGGGGCGGCGGCAACGGCGGCAATGCCGTCAGCCTGGACGTGGCCACTCCGCTGGCCTTCCAGGTCGGCGGCAGCAGCGGCGACGGCGGGGCCGGGGGCACGGCCCAGGTCCAGCTGGACGCCAGCACGCTGGTGACCTCGGGCTCCAATGCCGGGGCGATCCTGGCCCAGTCGGTCGGCGGGGGCGGAGGCACCGGGGGATCGGCCTCGGGGATGGATGCCTCGGTGGGCTTTACCATGGACGTGGCCCTGGGCGGGTCGGGCGGCAACGGCGGATCGGCCGGCGATGTCACGGCCAGCCTGTCCGGCAGTTGCCTGTCCACCGGGTTTGCCGGCGATACCGGCTGCACCGGGGCGGCCGACACGGCGCTTGGCACGGCGGTGGGCTCGGCCCACGGGCTGACCGCGCAATCCATCGGCGGTGGCGGGGGCACCGGCGGATCGGCCATGGCCGGGGCGATCACCGCGGCCGTGCCCACCGGCGAAGGCGAATCCGTGGCCGTAACCGGCACCCTGGCCGTCGGCGCCAGCGGCGGGCTGGGCGGCACGTCGGGCCAGGTCCAGGCCCGGCTGTCGGATGCCAGCGCCATCCTGACCGGGGGCGACGGCTCGCACGGGATCCTGGCCCAGTCGATCGCCGGGGGCGGCGGCGACGGCGGCAGCGCAACGGCCCTGTCGGGCGGCGTCGGCGTGCCCAAGACCATCTCTGTCGACCTGTCGATGAGCCTGGGCGGCGCGGCCGGCCAGGGCAGCGCGGCCGGCGCGGTCGACGTGACCGTCGAGGGCGGATCTGCCATTGCCACCCATGGCGACGCGTCCAATGCCATCGTCGCCCAGTCGATCGGCGGCGGCGGGGGCGACGGCGGGGTGGGCAACGCCAACAACGACAAGATCGGCCGGGGCATGAACGTGTCGGCCGACATCGGCCTGGGCGGCAAGGGCGGCGGCGGCGGGGCCGGCGGCGCGACCAGCGTGACCATCGACGCCGACAGCCTGCTGAGCACCACCGGCGCCGGGTCGCACGGGGTGGTCGCACAATCCATCGGTGGCGGCGGCGGCACCGGCCAGGGCGGCTCGATCGGGCTGAGCGCCTCGGGTTTCACCCAGGCCGAGGCCATCGCGATCAAGAAGAAGGAAGGCAAGCCGGTCAAGAACCTGCTCAAGCTCAAGGCCAGCGCCCGGGTGACCCTGAATGTCGGCGGCCATCCCGGCCAGGGCAGCACCGGCGGCGCGGTGACCGTCAGCTCGGCCGGGCAGATCGCGACCAGCGGCGATGACGGCGACGGGCTGATCCTGCAATCCATCGGCGGCGGCGGCGGGGTGGCCGGCACGGCCGGCTCGCAATCGGGCACCAGTTCGGCCGGCGCATTGCCCCGGCCCGAGATCACGATCAACCCGACCATCGCCGCACAGCTGTCGATCGGCAGCACCGGCGGTTCGGGCGGCAACGGCGCGGCGGTCAGCCTGGACCAGCAGGGCCTGGTGTCGACCCTGGGCGATTTCGCCGATGGCATCATCGCCCAGTCCATCGGCGGCGGTGGCGGCACCGGCGGCGCTTCGGCCCAGAGCGACGGCAACATGATCGCCTCGGTCGACATGGCCATCGGCGGTGGCGGCGGCACGGCCGGCAACGGCGGGGCGGTCACGGCCCGCTTCGACACGGCCCAGGTCACCACCGCCGGCGAATATGCCCATGGCGTCGTGCTGCAATCGGTGGGCGGCGGCGGCGGGCTGGGCGGCGCGGGCACGGTGGCCGGGGCCGGCCAGTCGACCGTAGCCAACCCGGGCGGAGGCAGTCTCTATTCCATTTCGCTGGATGCCGGCATCTCGCTCGGCGCGGGGATCGGTGGCAGCGGCGGAGCCTCGGGCAACGGCGGGGCGGTGACGGTCACGACCGAGGGCGACGACGAGCTGACCCTGCGCACCATCGGCCGCGACGCCCATGCCATCGTGGCCCAGTCGATCGGCGGCGGCGGCGGGCTGGGCGGCACCGGGGGCACGGTGGCCAACCAGGGCCCGCTGGACGTCAACATCGACGTCGTGCTGGGCGGCGACGGAGGCAGCGCCGGCAATGGCGGCACGGTCGACATGGACCTGCTGACCGACATCCAGACCCAGGGTGCGCGGGCCATCGGCCTGCTGGCCCAATCCATCGGCGGCGGCGGAGGCATCGGCGGCACGGCCAATTCCGAAACCGTCACCTCGGTCACGCTGAGCGCGGCCGACCAGGGCGCGCAGGGCGATGGCGGGGCGGTATCGGTCGCGCTGGAAAGCGGCAGCCGCATCAACACCACGGGCGTCGGCGGCCATGCCCTGGTCGCCCAGTCGATCGGCGGCGGCGGGGGCATCGCCGGCGACACCGGCGCGGACAGCTTCGACACCCTGCAGACAGCGGGGCAGGGCGATCCGTCAGGGGGCTCCGGCAAGACGGTCGACGTGACCGTCGATGGCGACATCACCACCAGCGGCGACGCGGCCTTTGGCCTGATCGCCCAATCGGTCGGCGGACGGGGCGGCATCTGGGGCCAGGGCGGCCGTTTCTATGCCGGCAGCCTGGGCGGCGCCTCGGGCCATGGCGGCGCGGTCAGCATCACCCAGCAGGGCACCATCACGACCACGGGCACCGGATCGAACGGCATCTTCGCCCAGTCCACCGGGCCAGAGGGCAACGGCACGATCACCGTCGATGTCTCGGGCCAGGTCACAGGCGGCACCGGCACAGGTGCGGCGATCTATGTCTCGGAAGGCCATGACAACGTCCTGACCGTCAATGCCGGCGCCTCGGTGCTGGCCGGAGGCATGGACGGGGACGACGCAGGCCAGGCCGTGCGCTACCTGGGCAGCAATAGCCAGGACGACGGCTATACGCTGGCGGTGCAGAACCATGGCACGATCCAGGGCGACGTGGTCCTGCAATCCTCCGACAGCACGTTCGACGCCGCGGCGGTCGACGCCCGGAAGGGCCAGCTGGTGGCCGGCCGGGTGACCAATCTCCGCCAGGGTCGCTGGGTCCTGGGCGCGGCATCGGTGGCCGATGTGGTCAATGCCGGGCTGATCACCACGCTCGGCGGCACCCCGGGCACCGAGCACCGCCTGTCCGGCCGGTTCCGCCAGCATGCCGACGGCGTCCTCGAACTGGCCGCCGATTTCGGCGCCGGGGCTTCGGACAGCCTGCTGTTCGACGGCGATGTCACGCTGGACGGCAAGCTGCGCATCGCGGCGACCGGGCTGGCCCCGGGCACCGCGCGCCAGGTCCTGCGCTTTGGCGGCCAGGTCACCGGCAACCTGCAGGTCGAGGACAGCGCGGCCGTCGATTACGCCCTGGACCTGACCGGCAACGGGGCCGTCGTGCATGTCCGCGACACGCGGTTCGGCACGGCCTATGACACGCTGGACGCCAACCAGCGCGAGGTCGGCGCACATCTCGACCGGATCTTCGACACCGGGGCGGAGGGCTACGAGACGGTCCTGGCCGGGCTCGACGCCCTGACCCGCCAGCCCGACGGCGCGGCAGCCTATGCCGCCGGGCTCAGCTCGTTCACCCCGGGCAGCGCCCTGGCCGCGGCGGCGACACAGGCCATGTTCGCCCGGTCGCGCATGGACAGCGCCCTGCGCTGCCGCCGGGCCGGGCCGGAGGGCGGCGCCGACGCCGGGTTCGACGCCCATGGCCTCTGCAGCTGGGCCGACATCGGCGGGCTGCGCTTCGACCAGGGCGGCACCGGGGGCTATGACGGTGACCAGCTTGTCGTCAGCGGCGGCGCCCGGGCCCGGCTGGACGGGCCCTGGACCATCGGCCTGGCGCTTGGCTACGAACACGGCCGTTTCGACGCGGACCAGGGCCAGTCCTCGGCCGAGGGAGACGGCGGCTACCTGGCGCTTGCCCTGGGCCGGTCGGTCGGCGGGATCGACCTGTCGGCGGCGCTCAGCGCCAGCTACGGCCGGTATGACCTGGCCCGGGCCGTGGCCGGCAGCGCCCCGCCCGCCATGGCCAGCGGCCGGACCGGTATCGCGAGCTACGGCGCCCGCCTGCACGGCAGCCGGGTCTTCGGGAATGCCGCCGGCTACCTGCGCCCGGCGCTGGACCTCGATCTGGTCCACACCCGGGCCGCAGGCTACACCGAGACCGGCGCCGGAGCCTACAACCTGGCCGTCGACGACCAGTCGCAGACCATCCTGGTGGCCACGCCCTCGGTCGAGATCGGGCGGCGGATGGCGCTGAACGGCGGGCTGGCACTGTCGGTCTATGCCAATGCCGCGCTCAGCCTGTCGAATGCCGATGAATGGACCACGGTCGCGCGGCTCGACGGGGCCGCCCCGGGGGCCGGGACCTTCCGGTCGTCGGTGCCGGTGGCCGACCGGCTGGGCCGGGTGTCGCTGGGCCTGGCGCTGGCACGCGGCGCGGGCTTCGAGGCGCGCATCGAATACGGCGGGGCCTTTGGCAGCGATTTCACCAGCCATGCCCTGGGCCTGGGGGTCACCGCCCGGTTCTGACCCCGGGGCCGCCGGTGCCCCCCGGCCCTGCCGCCTTTGCGACGGAACTTGCCGCGTTCGCATCTGCATCGCGCCGTGCCGCCTGCCGGACCCGGGCCTATCATCGCCCGGGAAAGGAAACGGCCCATGCATGACGAGGCCCGCGATTTCTGCGCCCGGTCCACGCTTTTGTTCATCGCCTCGTGCAATGGTGACGGGCACCTGGATGTCTCGCCCCGGGGCGGCCAGCCGGCGGTGCTGCGCGTCATGGACGACGGCCGGCTGCTGCTGCCCGACGTGGCCGGCAACCGGCGGCTGGACACGATCGGCAACCTGCAGGCCGATGACCGCGTGGCCCTGGCCCTGCTGGTCAGGGGCGCGCCGCGCTGGCTGCACCTGCAGGCCCGGGCCCATGTCTCGCGCGCGCCCGATCTGCTGCGCGCCTTTCCCGCCGACGAAGCCCCGCCGCTGGCCGTGCTGGTGCTGGCCCCCCTCACGGCCGCGTTTCACGACGGGGCCGAGCTGGGCCGGGCCGGGTTCTGGGGCGCGGCGCCGGCGCTGGCGCCCCTGGATCTGCGCGGCATGGTTGCGGCCGACAAGGCGGCCGAGGCCCGCGCCGGCCTGACCCCGGTGCCCAAGAACCCCGGCGAAGAGGCCGCGCTGAAGCGGGCCGGGCTGCGGGCGGTCTATGGCACGCCCAGCGAGGGCGTGCGGCGCAAGGTCAGCGCCATTGCCGGGCCGGGCGCGCGCAGTTTCCTGGCCGAGACCGGGCTGACCGTCCTGGCCCGGCCCGACACCGATGGCCCCCGGATCGAACTGCTGGCCCGGGGCGCGCCCGAGCCGGTCACCCGGGGCAACCACCAGCACATCCGCCTGCCCGGAGCCTCCCTGGCCGGCGAATGCGCGCTGGCCGCCGTGGCCCCGGGCCGCAACGAATTGCTGCGCCTGGCCGGCCGCGCCGCCACGCCCGACACCCTGGCCCCGCGCGAGATCTACTTTCACTGCGCCGCGGCCTTTTCCCGGGCCCGGGCCTGGCAGGATCTCGGCCCTGCGCACCGCCCCCGGGCCTGGACCGGCAAGCGCCGGTTCCGCTGCACCGGGCGGGTCACCGAAGCGCCGGGAGTGGTGTCGTTCCTGCTGGCCCCCGATGACGATGCCCCGCTGAGCCCGGCCCTGCCCGGGCAATACGTCACCGTCGCGCTGCCCGGCGCACCCGACCAGCGATCCTATTCGATCTCGGGGCAGGAGGCCGGCAGCCTGCGGATCACCGTCCGGCGGCTGGGCCGCGGCGGGCTGTCCGACGCGATGCATGACAGGCTCATGCCCGGCGGCCTGCTGGGGGTCGGCGCCCCGGCCGGGCGGTTCGTCCCCGCCAGCGCCCCCGGCCGGCCCGTCGTGCTGATCGCGGCCGGGGTCGGGGCCACGCCGCTGCTGCCCATGCTGCACCATTTCGCCGGGCAGGGGCGCGAGACCTGGTTCCTGCTGGGCGTGCGCGACGGCGACCACCACCTTTTTCGCAGGGACGTGGCCCGGCATGCCGGGGCGGCCCATGTCCACCTGCGCCATGCCTATTCCCGGCCCCGACCCGGCGAGACACCCGACCATGCCGGCCGGATCGATGCCGGCTGGATCGCCGGGCTGCTGCCCGTGGAAACGGCCGATGTCTATATCTGCGGGCCGGGGGAGTTCATGGCCGGCCTGACCGCCGACCTGCAGGCCCTTGGCGTGCCGCCCGAGGCCATCCGCAGCGAGGTCTTTCAGCCCGGCGACGGCCCCAGCGCCTTTGACACCACCGGCCTGCCGGACCACTGCCGCGTGCGGTTCACCCGTTCGGGGGTCACGGCCGACTGGACCCCCGCGGCCGGCACCCTGCTCGACCTGGCCCTGGCGGCCGGCGTGCAGGCGCCGCATTCCTGCCGGATCGGCGATTGCCAGAGCTGCGCCCAGACCCTGCTGGACGGCCAGGCCGCCCAGATCACCCCCGACGCCCCGCCGCCCGTCGGCCGGCAGGTGCTGCTGTGCCAGGCCGTGCCGCTTGGCGATCTCGACATCGACTGCTGAGGCAACCCGGCCATGACCGTTTCCTTTCCCTTCACCATGGATCAGCCCGGAAGGTTCACCGGCCCCCTGCCGGCATCGAGCGGGGCGGTGATCATCGGCGGCGGCGTGCTGGGCGTGACCGCCGCGCTGTTCCTCAACCGCGCCGGGGTGCCTGTCACCCTGCTGGAAAAGGGCCGCATCGCCGGCGAGCAATCCTCGCGCAACTGGGGCTGGGTCCGCCAGCTGGGCCGCGACCTGGCCGAGCTGCCGATCATGATCGAGGCCCGGCGCCACTGGCTGGACCTGGCCGGCCAGTGCGAGAGTGACATCGGCCTGCGCGAAACCGGGGTCAGCTATCTGGCGCGGCAGGACAGCGAACTGGCGGAATTCGCCGACTTCCAGGCCCAGATGCGGGACCATGACGTGGCCTGCGACCTGCTCGACCCCGATCAGGTGGCCGCCCATATCCCGGGCATGGCGCGGCGGTTCCGGGGCGGTATCCTGGCGCCCACGGACCTGCGGGCCGAACCCTGGCTGGCCGTGCCCGCCCTGGCCCGGCTGGCCGCCAGCGAAGGCGTGACGATCCGCGACGGCACCGCCGCCCGGGCGCTGGACCTGCAGGGCGGGCGGGTGAGCGGGGTGATCACCGAAGCCGGGCCGATCGCCTGCGACCGGGTGCTGGTGGCCGCCGGGGCCTGGTCCTCGCTCTTTCTGCGCAATCACGGCGTGACCATCCCCCAGCTGTCGGTGCGGGCGACCGTGGCCGCCACGGCGCCGCTGCCTGAGGTCTATGCCGGGGCGGCGACCGACGAACATATCGCCTTTCGCCGCCGGGCCGATGGCGGCTTTACCCTGGCCGCCGGCGGACGCCACCAGCTGCTTGTCGGGCCTGATGCCTTTCGCCACGCACCACGCTACCTGCGCGCCCTGGCCCGGGCGCCCCTGGGCACCGGGTATCGGCCCGCCGCGCCGCAGGGCTTCCCGGACGGCTGGACCACCCCGCGCCGCTTTGGCCCGGGGGATGTCACGCCCTTCGAACGCATGCGCATCCTCAACCCGGCGCCCGAGCCGGCCGCGCTGCGCGCGATGCAGGCGGGAATGGCCGAACTGTTTCCCGAACTGGCCGAGGTGCCCCTGCAAAGGAGCTGGGCCGGCATGATCGACGCCATGCCCGATTTCGTGCCCATCGCCGATGCCGTCGCCGCGCTGCCCGGGCTGTTCCTGGCCACGGGGATGAGCGGCCACGGCTTTGGCATCGGCCCGGGTTTCGGCCGGATCATGGCCGACCTGATGCAGGGCAATGCCCCCGGCCACGACATGGCCCGCTTTCGCCTGTCGCGCTTTTCCGACGGCAGCGCGCTGCGGCTGGGCCCGGCGATCTGACCAGCCCATCCAAAAGCAGACCGGCCGAAACAGGCCGACACCAACAGCGGAGACCCCAGATGCAGAAGATCACCACCGCCCCGACCGGCTGGGCCATGTGCCTGGCCCTGGCCATATGCGCGTCGTTGTCCCTTGCCCCCGCCGGCCCGGCCATGGCCCAGGCCAGCTGGGAAACCGTGCCCGCCCCGGCGCCGCTGCCCGCCCCGGCGGCCTCGGGCATGGTGGCCACGGCCGATGACGAACAGGTCTATTACGAGATCCACGGCACCACCGGCGACTGGATCATCTTCCTGCATGGGGGCACCGGCACGGCGCTGTCCTGGGGCAACCAGGTTCCGGCCTTTGCCGGCCACAACCGCGTCCTGCTGATCGAATCCCGCGGCCACGGCCGGTCCAGCTGGAACGGCGATCCGCTGCATTACGAGCGCATGGCCGATGATGTCGTTGCCGTGATGGACGCCCTGGCCATTCCCGCCGCCGACATCGTCGGCTGGAGCGATGGCGGCGACATCGCCATGATCATGGGGTTCAAATATCCCGATCACGTCCGGCGCTTCGTGACCTTCGGGTCCAATGCCGATACCAATGCCTATGATGCCGACAACCTGGCCAGGCCGCCCTACACGATCAAGAGCAGCCGGGCCGAAGACGCCTATCGCGCCGTGTCGCCCACGCCCGACCGCTGGGAAAGCTTCCGCGATGCGGTCTATGACATGTGGCACCGCGAGCCGCACATGCTGGGCGATCTGCCGGCCATCACCGCGCCGGCCCTGATCGCCGTGGGCCAGTATGACGCGATCTCGGTGGCCCACAGCCAGGCCATCGTCGATGCGATCCCCGGGGCCGAGCTGGCCGTCATGCCCGAGGCGTCGCACTACATGCCCCTGCATGCGCCCGAGGCCTTCAACACCGCGGTCAAGGACTTCCTGGACCGCCAGTGACATGGCCACGACCCGGGGCGGGGGGCACTCCCGCCCGGTCCCGCGCCGGATTGTCCCGGCGCGGCGCCGGTCAGGTGAATTCGCGCGGGCTGCGGCCGGTCACCTTGCGGAACATGCTGGCAAAGGCGCTGGGGCTGTCATAGCCCACTTCCCAGGCCACCCGCTGGACGCTGTCGCCCGCGCCCAGCATCTCGATCGCCCGTTGCACCCGGGCCTGGCGCCGCCATTCGGCCAGCGGCAGGCCGGTTTCGGCCAGGAAATGCCGCTCCAGCCAGCGCCGGCTGGCGCCGATGCGCCGGGCCAGGTCGGCCGTGGAACTGCGGTCGCCGGGCCGTTCGCGCAGCTCGATGCACAGCCGCAACAGGCGGCCGTCGCGGGGCAGGGCCAGCGCCTGGGCCTCGGGGCTGAGGCTGCGCAGCTCGTGCAGCACCAGGGCGGTCAGATGCGGTTCGGTCACCGGATCGCCCCGGCCTTCGGTCAGCTCGATCAGCCGTTCCATCAGCACGGCCAGCATCTGCGACGGCCGGAACACCGTGGTTTCGGCCGGCAGGTCGGCGGCCTGGTCGGGATGCAAGTAGAGCGACTGGAACTCGGGCTCGGCCTCGGTCGCGATCCCGTGGGGCAGACCGCCGGGCAGCCACATCAGCTGGCCCGGGGGCAGCAGGGTCGTGGCCCCCGGCGTGCGCACCCGGGCCGAAGCCCCGCGCACGCGCAACAGCTGACCGCGGGCATGGTCGTGCATCGGCCCGCTCACCCCGCTGTCATAGCGCCGGGTCTGGGCGATCAGGGGCACCGCCGTCGCGGCGATGCGGTCGAACACCGTGTCATCGGGGGTGGCCAGCACCATCGCCATGGCTCAGGCCTCCGCCACTTGGGGCAGCCAGCCCTGCAGCGCCGCCCAATCCGGTTCGAGCCGGTCGAACCGCGACAGGCGCAACGAGGACAGGTCGGCGAAATCGCAGGCGCCCTGAAGGATCAGCTGGCTCAGCGCCCGGCCCGAGGCCGGCGACAGGCCAAACCCCACGCCCGACATCGTGCCCACGGTCAGGTTGGTCCAGGGCCCGGGCCGGTCCAGCACCGGCCGGCCATCGGGCGTGTTTTCCACCACCCCGGCCCAGCTGCGGATGATCCGCGCATGAGACGCCCCGGGGAAGAGCTCGACCAGGCGCCGGGCAATCGAGGCCGTGACCGGCGAGGTCGGCCGCCCGCCGCCGGGCTGCGCTTCGGTCTCGATCCATTCATGCGGCCCGCCGCCATAGGCCAGGTTGCCCCGCAGGGTCTGACGGCCATACAGCCCGTTGCCGTCGACCCCGAGATGGCGCATCAGCGGCAGCGGTTCGGTCACGATGATCTCGGCCCGGGCATGCAGCAGCGGGACGGTCACGTCCAGCATGGCCGCCAAGCGCCCGGTCTGCGGCCCCGCGGCGATCAGCAGGTGATCGCAGCCCAGGACGCCGGCCTCGGTCTCGACCCCGACGATCCGGTCGCCTTCAGTACGAAAGCCCGTGGCGCCCAGGTTCTGGCGCACCCGGCCGCCCCGGTCGGCGATGGCCCAGGCATAGGCCTGGACCGTGCGATGGGGATTGGCCTTGCCGCCATAGTTGAAATGATAGCCCCCGTGGACGTTGTCGCCGGTCAGGGGCACCATCTCGCGGATCGTCGGCGCGTCCAGCCGTTCGGCGGTAAAGCCCTGGCGTTCGGCGTTTTCCACCGCCCGCTGCAACAGGGCCAGCCGGTCCGGGGCGGTGGTGATCGAAATCTGGTTGGGCACGAATTCGGTCGGATAGCCGAGGATCTCGTCCATCATCGGCCACAGCCGCTGTTCCTCGCAAAAGAGCGGGCTGGGGTGATGCGCGCAGCCCCCGCCATTGCGCCCCGAGGCCTCGCGCCCAAGCACGCCCCGGTCCAACACCAGCACGTCGACCCCGGCCTCGGCCAGCCAGAAACCCGTCGACAGGCCGGTCACCCCGCCTCCGACGACAATGACCGATGCACCTTCATTCATTGGCATGATCTTCCTCCGTCCGGCGGGTGGCCACGGTATAGCTCTCGGGCAGGATTTCCCACGGGGCCCACTGGCCGGGCATGCCGAACCAGGCTTCCCAATTGTCGAGCACCTCGGGGGTTTCAGGCAACAACGCCTCGGCCAGGCTGAGCGGGCGGACCGGCATGCGGTAGCTGGCCAGCGGGATCGCCCCCAGCGCCAGGGTCTCTTGCAGGGCCAGCAGGGCCTGGACCTGTTCGCGGCAGCGCCGGCCCTGGCAGGGGCCCATGCCCGCGCGGGTCAGGCGCTTGACCTGGTCGGGATCGGGCGGGCCGTCGCCCAGCAGCCGGGTCAGGCTGCGCGGGGCATTGCCCGGCGCCGGTGCGTTGAGGTAGCGCGGCGGGCGCAGTTCCAGGATGTCGCGGGCGGTGACCTCTTCGCAGAGACAGACGGGCATTTCGTCCATGGCCTCGACCACCGCCGCGCGGATCCAGCCCTTGCGATAGTCCGACAGGTCCGGCCCGTCGCCGGGCGGGATCGGCAGCGGGGCAGGGGGTGCGGCCGACGGTCCCGGCCCCTTGCCCAGGGCCGCCAGCGCGGCCTCGGCGGCCAGCCGGCCCTCGGCCTCCGACAGGGCGGGATCGGCCGACTTGGCCGGCCAGATGCCGCAGCAATCGCCGGCCGCCCGCACCCCGTCCAGCGTGGTCGCCAGCCCGGCCCCAAGCCGGGGCACAAAGCCCGACCGCGCGGCATCGAAGGACACCGCCGCGCCGGCGGCCTGCAACAGGTCGATCACCGGCACCGCGCCAACCCCCAGCAGAACCGCGTCGCAGGCAATCGCCCCGTCGCCCAGGTTCAGGGCGGTCACGCCCGACATGTCGCAATCGACCCCGCGCGGCACCGCCCCGGTGCGGATCTCGATGCCCCTGTCGGCCAGCTGAGCCAGCAGCGCGTCGGGGGCCGGCGCCGTCTCGGCCCGTTCGATCACCGCGGCCACCTCGACCCCGCCATCGGCCAGGGCCAGCGCTCCGGTCAGGGCCTCGGCCGTCGCGCCCAGAACCACGCAGCGCCGCGCGTCGAGCGCATCGTAGAGCCCGTGCAGCACCAGCGCCGCATGCAGGCCCATCACCCCCGGCATGTCCCAGCCGGGAAAGGCCAGCCCCATGTCGCGCCGGCCGGTGGCCACCACGGCCTGGCCGAAGCGCACCAGCTGGGTGCCCTCGTCGCCGCCCGACAGGCTGGCCAGCCGGCCCGGCAGCCAGCGCATGTTGACCTGGTTGACGTAGAGCCCCCAGCAGGCCGTGCCCAGCCGGACATCGACCCCGGCCTCGAACAGATCGCCCAGGGCCGGGCGGGCCTCGAGCATGCGCTCCATCATGGCCTGGCGGTTGCGCGTCTGGCCACCGGCCCGGCCGCCCCAGATCTGCGGCACGTGTTCGCCCATCGTCTCGAAGGGCACCGGCGCCTCGTCGACGAGCATCACGCTGGCCCCGCCCTCGGCCGCCTGTCGCGCCGCGGCCCGGCCCGCCGGCCCCGCGCCGATGACAAGGATGTCGACCTCGGAGGCAATCACGAGGTCCTTTCCGGCAACCGATACGGGGTCTTGGGTCATGGGGCGTCCTTTCAGCGTGGAGGCGTTAGGGGGACCTGTCGGCCTGGGCCAGCAGGGCGGCGGAATAATCGCTGGCCAGTCCGGCCTTGCGCAGGGTGTCGGCCATCAGCGCGGCGACTTCGGCCCGCCGGCCGATCAGCCGGGTGACCGGGCCGGACACGACGATCGAAAAGCGCCGGTTGCCCCAGGGCAGCGACAAGGACACCCCGGCCAGGTCGGGCGTGCCCTCGGCATTGCTCTGGTGATAGCCCCGCGCCACGCCTTCGCGGATGCGCGTCTCGACCTCGTCGGGCGAGCCGGGGGCGTTGGGCTGGGGCCGGGTGAAATCGAGCCGGCGATAGAGCGCCTCGCGTTCCTTGGGGTCCATCTGGACCAGGATCGCCCGGCCGGCCGAGGTGGCATGGATCGGGGCCAGGGTGCCCTCTTCGGCGAAATAGCGCAGCATCTGGCGGGATTCGCGCACATGCACCATCAGCACCCAGCTGCCCGCCGGCGCGCCCAGGGCCGTGGTTTCGTCGGTGCGCCGGCCGATCTCGTCGACCACCGCGCGCAGCTGGTCGGGCACGCCGTCGCGGTCGGTCACACGCCCGACGACGCGGCTCCAGCGCGGGCTGGGGTAATAGGACCCGCGCAGAGACGGTTCATAGAGATACCCCCGGTCGAGCAGGGTGCCGACCAGGTTGAAGGTGCTCGACCGCGGCCAGCCCAGCCCGTCGGCGATTTCGGCCAGCGTGGCCGGCCCGCCGCGTTCGGCGAAGAATTCCAGTAGTTCGATGACGTTGGCCGCCCGGCGCACCTGCATGTTGTCCTATCTCCCGCGGGATCCGTTCCGACCGATCATAGGGAAAAGCCGCCGGGCCCAGAATCGTTTTGTCGGCATCGTCTTGTCGTCATCTCTTTGTCGTCGTCGCGGGGGTCTGCATGGGGCCAACCATCGCCCAGCTATTCACATATGGGAATCGTCTTACCGCCGGGGCCATGCGATTTCCCTTCTGTCACAGTCATAATTGACCAAAGTTCGGGCTGAAATGGCGGATACTATCGCGTTTGCGGCAGTTTCTGCGGAAACGCCCCGGCCGAGTTGACAGAACGGGGCCTCACATAATTCAGAATATGGAACGCAACGACGCCAACAGGGGAACCCCATGGACCGGATCAGGCCATCTTTGCGCCGCCAGCAGCACGGGCAGGACCACCGCCCCGAACATCACCCCGCACACCGCCCGGACACCGCCGCGACACCGGGGAGGCCGGACCATGCGCTCTGACATCCTGGGCTATGCGCTGCGCCGGATCCTGCATTCCGTGCCGCTGGTCATCGGCGTGTCGATCATCGGTTTCTCGCTGATGCACCTGGCCCCGGGCGGGCCGCTGTCGGTCTATACGCTGAACCCGACGATCACCGCGGCCGACCTCGACCGCCTGCGCGCGGCGCTCGGCCTGGATCAGCCGCTTTACGTGCAATACCTGGCCTGGGCGCGGTCGATGCTGACCGGCACCTGGGGCTATACGATGTTCGGCGGCCGGCCGGTGCTGGATGTCATCCTCGAACGGGTGCCGGCCACGCTGATCCTGATGGGCACGTCCATGGCCCTGTCGGTGCTGATCGGCACGGCGCTTGGCCTGCTGGGCGCGGTCCGGCGCAATTCGCTGTTCGACCACCTGGCCACGACGGGCGCCATGCTGGCCCTATCCTTTCCGACCTTCTGGTTCGGCCTGATGGCGATCTATGTCTTCTCGCTGCAACTGGGCTGGCTGCCGTCGGGCGGGATGTATGATTTCGGCATGGAAGGCAACCTGGCCAACCTGCTGCGCCACCTGGTCCTGCCCGTCGGCGTGCTGACCATGGTGCTGGTCGCGCAATGGAGCCGCTATGCCCGGTCGAGCTTTCTGGAGGTCATCCAGCAGGATTACATCCGCACGGCCCGGTCCAAGGGGTTGTCGCCGCGCCGGGTCATGGGCCGGCATGCCTTTCCCAATGCCGTGATCCCGCTGATCGCCCTGCTGGGCGTGCAGCTGCCGGCGGTCTTTTCCGGGGCGCTGGTGGCCGAGACGATCTTCAGCTGGCCGGGCATGGGCCGGCTGTTCATCGATGCGCTCAGCATGAACGAATACTCGGTGTTGCTGGGCATGGTGGTCTTTACCGCCCTGCTGGTCATCCTGGCCAACCTGCTGGCCGACATTGCCATTGCGCTGATCGATCCGCGCACCAAGCTGCGCTGAGGGCCCGACCATGAGCGACTCAAGCCTGTCCCGCCCCGCCCGATCCTATTCCGCCATCCTGGCCGCGCGGTTCATGACCCACCGGCTGGCCGTTGTCGGCGGCATGGTCGTCGTCGCGCTGTGCCTCTCGGCGCTTTTCGCGCCGGCCATCGCGCCGCACGACCCGCTGCGGCTGGACACCAGCCTGCGGTTCATCGCGCCGTTCACCGATGCCACCTATCCGCTGGGCACCGACGAGCTGGGCCGCGACACGCTCAGCCGGCTGCTTTACGGCGGGCAGGTGTCGCTGACCGTGGGCATCGTGTCGATGATCACCACCATGCTGACCGGCACGGTCATCGGGCTGGCCGCCGGTTTCTACGGCGGGATCATCGACAACCTGCTGATGCGGCTGGTCGACACCCTGCTGTGTTTCCCCCAGGTCTTTCTGCTGCTGGTCGTCGCGGCCTTCGTGCCGCCGACGATCCTGTCGATCTCGCTGATCATCGGCCTGACCTCGTGGATGGAGGTCGCCCGCATCGTCCGCGCCCAGGTCGCCTCGATCAAGGACATGGATTACATCCAGGCCGCCCGCGGCTTTGGCGCCTCGGGCCGGCGCATCATGTTCGTCGAGCTCATGCCCAACATCATGGCCCCGGTGCTGGTGGCGGCCACGCTCAAGGTCTCCACCGCCGTCCTGATGGAAAGCTACATCAGCTTCCTCGGCTACGGGGTCCAGCCGCCGATGGCCAGCTGGGGCAACATGCTGACCAATGCCCAGGGCTTCTTTGACACCGTGCCCGCCCTGGCGATCCTGCCCGGCGTGCTGATCACGATCACGGTCATGAGCTTCAATTTCCTCGGTGACGGCCTGCGCGATGCCTTCGACGCACGGCTCAAGCTCGACCCCTGAAAGGGGCCGGACCAACGGCAACCAAGAACAACCAAGACAACAGGGAAGACACAGATGACACGCACATCCAACCTGACCCGGCGCGGTCTGATCAAGGGGGCCGCGGCCTCGGGCCTGGTGCTGCCGGCCACGGGGCTCTTTGCCCCGGCACTGGCGCAGCGCAGCACCGACCGGGTGATCCTGGGCGCGACCCAGGAACCGGCCCAGTTCAACCCGTTGCTCTATTCCAACGGCGGCACCGAAACGATCCCCGAGGCGCTGATGTTCGACGCGCTGTGGGACGTGACCGAAAAGGGCGATTTCGTGCCCAACCTGGCCGCCCGCCTGCCCACCCGCGAAAACGGTGACGTGTCGCCCGATGGCCGGGTCTGGCGGGTGCATCTCAAGCGCGACGTGACCTGGTCGGACGGCCAGCCCTTCACCGCGCGCGACGTGGAATTCACCTACCGCACGATCGTCGATCCGGCGGTGGCCGCGCGGATGCGCTCGGGGTTCGACCTGATCGAGAGCTTCGAGGTCATCGACGACCACACCGTCGAGATGCGCCTGTCGACCAATTACGTGCCCTTCTACTGGGCCTGGCAGGCCATGCACATCGTGCCGCGCCACCTGCTGGAAGGCGAGACCGACATCAACACGTCGGGGTTCAACGCCCAGCCGGTCGGCACCGGGCCCTATACCCTGCAAAGCCGGATGGCCGGCAGCCACATGATCTATGCGGCCAACGAAACCTATCACCGGGGCCGGCCGGCCATCGGCCAGTTCATCCATGCCTTCATCCCCGACCAGCTGGTGGCCTATGGCCAGGCGCGGACCGGCGAGATCGACATGTTCACGCTGTCCGGCGTGCCGGCCGACCGCTGGGACGAGGCCAAGGCCCTGCCGGGCCGGGTCTTCATGGAAACGCCCATGCCCTGGGTGCAGTTCATCTATTTCAACTGCGAAAAGCCCCAGTTCTCGGACCCGCGCGTGCGCAAGGCGCTCTACGTGGCGCTGGAAATGCAGAAATCCATCGACGACATCACCTTTGGCACCAACCTGCGCACGATGTCCTATCTGTCGCCGCTGCACTGGGCCTACAATGGCGACCTGCCCGAGGAAACCGCCGACCCGGCCCGGGCCGAACGGATGCTGGACGACGCCGGCTGGACCCGCGGGCCCGACGGCATCCGGGCCAAGGACGGCGTGCAGCTGAAATTCACCATGTCGACCACGGCCGGCGTGCCTTCGCGCCAGGCCACACAGGCGATGTTCCAGCAGAACTGGAAGGACATCGGCGTCGAGATGGAGATCCGCAACATGCCCGGATCGGTGGTCTGGGGCGATTACACGACCAAGTCGGAATTCGACACGCTGCTGGTGGCCTGGGAACCGACGATGGGCATGGATCCCGATTACTCGGCCCGCTGCCACACCGATGCCATCGGCTCGGGCGCCAATTACACGCTGTATTCCAACCCCGAGGTCGACCGGCTGCTCGACCTGGGCGCGTCGCAGGAAGACATGGAAGAGCGCCGCGACACCTATGGCCAGGTCCAGGCGATCCTGCTGGACGAGGTGCCCTTTGCCCCGCAGATGGCCCTGAACCAGGGCGGGCTGCGCAAGGAGGCCCTGCAGGGCATCAAGCCCAACCAATATGTGACCGACGCGGCCTGGAACGTGCACGAATGGTCATGGGGCTGAACCGGGGGCCGCAGGGCGGGGCGGGCAGGGCGCCCGCCGCCCGGGCCGAAACCGGCCTGCCCGGCGGCCTGCCCGCCCATCAGCCCCGGCCGGGCCAGACCGCCCCGGCCGGGGCACCCGACCTGAAAGGAACGACCATGGTGGACCCGCTGCTTTCCGTCGACGATCTGACGGTGGCCTTTCGCACGGACCGGGGCTGGCGCGAGGTGGTGCGCAACGTGTCCTTCGACGTCAACCGCCGCGAGACCCTGGCTCTGGTCGGGGAATCCGGATCGGGCAAGAGCGTCACCGCCCTGTCCGTCATGGGGCTGAACCCGCCCGACAGCTGCCGGGTCAGCGGGCGCATCCGGCTGGACGGGCGCGACCTGCTGGCGCTGGACGAAGCCCGGATGCAGGATCTGCGCGGCAACGAGGCGGCGATGATCTTCCAGGAGCCGATGACCTCGCTCAACCCGGTGCACCGGGTCGGCACGCAGGTGGCCGAGGTGCTGGTCACCCACCGGGCGATGACCGCCGCCGAGGCCCGGGCCGAGACCATCCGCCTGTTCGATCGGGTGCGGATCCCCTCGGCCGCCGCCCGCTACGACGATTACCCCCACCAGTTCTCCGGGGGCATGCGCCAGCGGGTGATGATCGCCATGGCCCTGGCCTGCCGGCCGCGCCTGCTGATCGCCGACGAACCGACAACCGCGCTGGACGTGACCATCCAGGCCCAGATCCTGCAGCTGATCCGCGACTTGCAGCAGGAAGAGGACATGTCCGTGCTCTTCATCACCCATGACATGGGCGTGGTGGCCGAGATCGCCGACCGGACGGTGGTGATGTATCACGGCGATGTCGTCGAACGGAATGCCACCGATACCCTGTTCCGCGCGCCCGAACGGCCCTATTCCCGGGCGCTGCTGTCGGCCGTGCCGGTGCTGGGCTCGATGCGCGGCGAGACCCTGCCGCTGCGGTTTCCCCATGTCGACCGCGACACCGGCCTGTCCACCCCGCCCGCGCCGTCGCAACCGACCGTCCGGGCCGAGGCGCCGCCGGTGCTGCAGGTCGAAGGCCTGACCACCCGGTTCGAGATCCGCGGCGGGCTGATGGGCCGGGTGCGGGGCAAGGTGCATGCGGTCGAAAACGTGTCCTTCGACCTGCATGCCGGCGAGACCCTGGCGCTGGTCGGGGAATCCGGCTGTGGCAAGTCGACCACCGGCCGGTCGATCCTGCGCCTGACCGAACCGACCGACGGATCGGTCCGGTTCAACGGCCGCCAGGTACTGAACCTGCCCGAAGCCGAGTTGCGCGCGCAGCGGCGGCAGATGCAGATGATCTTTCAGGACCCCTTTGCCAGCCTCAACCCGCGCATGACCATCGGCGCGGCCATCGCCCAGCCCATGGCCATTGCCGGCACGGCCACCAGCCGCGAAAGCACCGACAGGGTGGCCGCCCTGCTGGGGCAGGTCGGGCTGGACCCGTCCATGGCCAGCCGCTTTCCCCATGAATTCTCGGGCGGGCAACGCCAGCGGATCTGCATCGCCCGAGCCCTGGCCGCCGATCCGCAGCTGGTCATCGCCGACGAGGCCGTCTCGGCGCTGGATGTCTCGGTCAAGGCCCAGGTGGTCAACCTGATGCTCGACCTGCAGGAACAGCTGGGCCTGGCCTACCTGTTCATCAGCCACGACATGGCCGTGGTCGAACGCATCAGCCACCGCGTGGCCGTGATGTACCTGGGCGAAATCGTCGAGATCGGCCCGCGCGAGGCAATCTTTGGCCGGCCCGCCCATCCCTATACCCGCCGGCTGCTCGATGCCGTGCCGGTGCCCGATCCGGCCCGCCGCCATGCCCCCCGGCAGGTACCCGCCGGCGAGATCCGCAGCCCGATCCGCGCCCCCGACTACCAGCCGCCGAAACGGATCTATCGTGAACTTTCCAAGGGCCACCTGGTCATGCAGGACGACCTGCAGGCCGGGCCCGCCTCCTGAACCGGACCTGCCCGATGCACAATGCCTGCCCCTTCCCGCTGCCCACCGCCGCGGACATCGCCGAGCTGACCGCCTTTCGCCACCAGCTGCACCGCACGCCCGAGCTGTCGGGCGAAGAGCGCGAGACCGCCCGCCAGGTCGTGGCGGCCCTGCAGCCGACCGGGCCCGACGAGATCCTGACCGGGCTGGGCGGGCATGGCGTCGCGGCGGTCTACGACAGCGGCCTGCCCGGGCCGGTGATCCTGCTGCGCTCCGAGCTCGACGCCCTGCCCATCGAAGAGCTGGGCCAGGTGCCCCATCGGTCGACCGTGCCGGGCAAGGCGCATCTGTGCGGCCATGACGGCCATTCGACGATCCTTGTCGGCCTCGGCCGCCTGCTGGGCCGGATGCGCCCGCCGCGCGGCCGGGTCGTGCTGATGTTCCAGCCGGCCGAGGAAGATGGCGCGGGGGCGGCGGCCGTGGTGGCCGACCCGGCCTATGCCCGCATCCGCCCCGACTGGGCCTTTTCGCTGCACAACGCCCCCGATGTGCCCATGGGCCAGGGCAAGCTGGGCCCCGGCCCGGCCAATTGCGCCTCGCGCGGGATGTGGATCACCCTGACGGGCAGCACGGCCCATGCCTCGCGCCCGCAGGACGGGCTGTCGCCGCTGAACGCCATGGCCGAGATCATGCCCGGCCTCGAAGCCCTGACCAGCGACCTGCCCCTCGGCCCGGGCTATGCGCTGGTCACCGTGACCCATGCCACCCTGGGCCGGCCCAATTACGGCGTGGCCCCGGGCGAGTCGCGCATCCTCGTCACCCTGCGCACGGTCCATGACGACGAGATGGACGCGCTGAAGGCCCGGGCCGAGGCCCTGGCCCAGTCGATCGCCGCGCGCCACGGGCTGGCCTGTGCCTGCGGTTATGACGATGTCTTCCTGGCCAGCGTCAACGACCCCGACGCCACGCGGGTGCTGGCCACCGGTTTGACCCGGGCCGGGGTGCAGCAGGTGGTGCAGGACGCTCCCAACGTCGGGTCCGAGGATTTCGGCCGGTTCGGGCTGGCCGGAGCCAGGTCGGCCATGGTGTTCCTGGGCGCAGGGCCCGATTGCGCCGCGGTCCACACGCCGCATTACGATTTCCGCGACGACCTGATCCCCGTCGGCATCCGGCTTTTCGCCGAGACCATCGCGGCCTGCCTGGAAGAAGACGCCGCGCAACCGGCCTGAGGCGGGGTGTGCCCGGCACCGGTCGCCGGGCACATGATTTGTTCACATAATCATGATTACACGCGCGCCATCAGCCCTTCACCCCGCCCCCTCGCAACAGAAGGCTGGCCGCAAAGGTGACCAGGCCAGCCACCAGCAACAGGCCCCCCAGCGGACGGGGCGTGCCATCGGCCAGCGCCCCGGCCAGGGCCGAGCCCAAGATGCCGCCGCCATACTGGATCGCTCCGCACAGGGCCGCAATCGCCCCGGCATTGCGCCCGGCCCCGTCCATCGCCCCCGACAGCGCGCTAGGCATGATCAGCCCGCCCATCGCCACGAAACCCATCAGCGGCAGGTAGATCCCCCAAAGGCCCCCGATCCCGGTAAAGGCCGTCACGGCGAAGACCAGGCCAAGGACCAGCGCCGCACTGGCCCCGATGCGCAACAGCTGCGTGGTGCCGGTGCGCGCCACGAGACGCCCGTTGACCAGGTTCATGCCGAAAACGCCGACGATCCCGCTGGCGAACACCAGCCCGTAACCCTGCGGTGACACACCGAAATAGTCGATGAACACGGCCGGCGACCCGGCGATATAGGCAAACATCCCGATGTAGAACAGGCCAACCACCAGCGCGTGGCCCATCACGTGGCGGTTGCCCAGCAGGCTGCCATAGTCGCGAAAGGCCGCACCCAGCCCCCGGTCGCTGCGATCGGCGCGCGGCAGGGTCTCGCCCAGCGACAGCAGGCCCAGGAGCGCCAGCAGGCCGATGGCGCCCAGCACGACGAACACCGCCCGCCAGCCCAGCAGCCCGGCCACCTGCGCGCCGATGCTGGGGGCCACAAGCGGCGCGATGGTCATCACGGCCACCAGCAGCGACATCATCTGGGCCCCGCGTGCCCCGGGATAGAGATCGCGCACCATGGCCCGCGACAGCACGACACTGGCCGAGGCCCCGACCGCCTGCACCACCCGCCAGGCGATCATCTGCTGCACACCCCCCGCCAGCGCACAGCCGGCGGTGCCGGCCAGGAACAGGCCCAGCCCCAGCGCGACCGGCCAGCGGCGGCCATAGCGGTCTCCGATCGGGCCCCAGACCAGCTGGCCCAGCGACAGGCCGATGAGAAAGGCCGTCACGGTGAATTCCATCGCCCCGTGGGCAACGCCGAAACTCTCGGCGATGCGCGGCATCGCGGGCAGGTAGATGTCGGTCGACAGCCCGGCAAAGGCCATCAGCGTGGCCAGAACTACCATCGCATGCCAGACGGCCGGCGCCGGTCGGGCCGGGGCCATGGTGGTCCTGGGCTGTTCACATGTTGCGCTCATGTCCGGGCTCCTTGGATCGGCTGGGTTGGGTGGTTGGGGCCGGATGCCCCGCCAGTTTCCACACCGGCGATGCCCCCCGGGCGACAGGCGGGTCGGCCGGGGACCGGGCAGCCTGCCCAGAGGCGCAGGCGACGGCGGACGGACCGGGGCTCAATCCGTGTCACCAAAATAGAAATTGGCCGTCGCGCCGCCGTCGATCAGAATGTCGCTGCCGGTGATATAGCCGCCTTCGGGCCCCATGATCAGCGCCGCCAGAGCGGCAACCTCGTCGGGCGTGCCCGCCCGGCCGGCCGGGTTCCGGGCCAGCATGTCGCGATAGAACGCCGCCCGCTCGCCGTTCAGCTCGTCATGGGCCAAGGGCGTCACGATGATGCCCGGGCTGATCGCATTGACCCGCGCCCCGCGCCGCCCCCATTTCGGAGCCTCGCCCCGCACGCGCAGCGAATTGCAGCGTTTCGAGATCTGGTAGGCGTGCAGCGTGTCCTCGACCCCGGCCACGACGGGCAGGGCCAGCAGGTCTTCGGCCGGCGTGACGGCCAGCTGCCTGACCTCTTCCGCCGTCAGCGCGGGCAGGCGATAGCCCGATTGCGAGGAGATGACGATCGCGTTGCCGCCTTCGGCAATGACCTGGCCGAACTCTTCGAGCAGCATCGCCGTGCCGTAGAGATCGACCTTGAGAATGGTTGCGACCGGCGCCTGCGAGGGCGACACGCCGGCGGCCTGGACGAGGCTGCGGATCGGGCCCAGGCCCTGGGCCAGGGCGATCAGCGCCCGGACCGACGCACGGTCGGACACGTCGACAACGGTGGCCGTCGTGCGAAACCCGGCCATCTCCAGAACGCCTGCGGCGGCCTCGGCGCTCTCGCGCTTGAGGTCGGCCAGCACCACATGTGCGCCCGAGCTGACACGCCGGGCAATGGCCTGGCCGATCGATCCTGCGCCGACAACAACGGTGACATCCGTCATGATCCTGATCCTTTCGTGGGTGTGTTGCCACGGGATCTAACGGCTTTCGCCGCCGGGATTAGACGGATCAGGCCACAAGGCTTTATACGCCTGATGCATGAAAGGCCCGGGTTCGCCGGGCCTTTCATGTCGGATGATCATGTTGCGCGGGGCATCCCACCCCATCGCGTCCGGCCCGGCCAGGTGCCTCAGCCGGAATGTTCGACGCTGCTCGACGACGGCGCCGCATCGGGATCGAGGGCGCGCAGGCGATAGGCGGGGGCCTTGGGCAGCCAGTCGGCCAGCAGCTCGCCCATCGCGGCCAGCGGATCGGACGAGGCATCGATGCGCAGGTCGACATCGCGCAGCCCCTCGGCGCCCAGCACGACCAGCGCCGCCGATTGCAGCGGATCGCGCTCGCTGCCCGCGGCCTCACCCGCCTTCAGCCCGGCCAGCAGGCGTTCGGCCAGCGATCCGCTGCCCGTCTCGAAGCCCTCGATCATCGCCGGCAGCACATCGGCGCTGCCCAGGAAATTGCCCAGGGCCAGGCTGTGGCCGCCCAGCATGCCGCCGCAATGCGGCAGGCAGCTTTCGCCGGTCAGGTGCCACCCCGGCCCGGTCATCGCCAACACGCCCAGCTGGCGCCAGTGCGGCGCCACGGCCGCGCCGTGCATCGCCTGCAACGTGGCCTGCGCATCGCCGGTCTCGGCCCAGGCCGCCAACCCGACCGCATGCAACCGCGGATCGGTGCGGGCCTGGGAAAACACCACGCAGCCATCGGCCACGGCCCCCACCCGGGCGCCGACACAGACCGACGAGGTGGTCACGGCATAGCCGATCTGGCCGGTATCGGGGCAGCGCCCGGCGATGGAAAAGGTCATTCCTCCACCTCGACGCCGGTCTGCGACGTGATCGGCCCGTAATGCTCGATCCGCCGGTGACGCGCGAAATCGAAGACCGAGCGCCGGATATAGGCGCCCAGGTCCAGGTCGCAGGAATAGGTGATCACCTCGTCGTCTTCCGACGCCGCGCGGGCCACGACCTCGCCGGTGGGCGACACGATGGCCGAGCCGCCGATCATCGCAAAGCCGTCCTCGGATCCGCATTTCGCCGCCGCCATGACCCAGGCGCCGTTCTGGTAGGCCGCCGATTCCAGGCTGAGCCGGTGGTGGAATTCGCGCAGGTGGGCCGGTTCGGGATGGTGGATGTTGCGGGTCGGCGTGTTGTAGCCCAGCATGAACACCTCGGCCCCGCGCAGCGCCATGACCCGAAAGGTCTCGGGCCAGCGCCGGTCGTTGCAGATGCACATGCCGAAACGGCCGTCCTGGGTGGCATAGGTCGGGAAACCCAGGTCACCGACCTCGAAATACCGTTTCTCCAGGTGTTCGAACTCGATATCGCCGATGGGATCCTTGGTGCCCGGCAGGTGGATCTTGCGGTACTTGCCCAGGATCCCGCCATCGGGCCCGACCAGAACCGAGGTATTGAACCGCCGCACCTGGCCGCCTTCGGTGATCTTCTCGGCATAGCCCAGGTAGAACCCCACGCCCAGCCGGGCCGCCTCGTCAAAGAGCGGCTTCATCGCCGGCGAGGGCAGGCCCTCTTCGTAGAACTGGTCGTATTCCTCGGGCGTGTCGTAGATGTAGCGCGGGAAGAAGGTGGTCAGCGCCAGCTCGGGAAAGGTCACCCAGCGTGCGCCACGGCCATGGGCCTCGCGCAGCATCTCGATCAGCCGGCCGACGGTCTGGGCCCGGGTGTCGGCCAGGTGCACCGGCCCCATCTGGGCCACGGCGAAAACCACGTTGCGGCTCATCTCACTCTCCTGTTCTGGGTCTGCCCCTTGTTGCTAGACAGCGCCCCTATCAGTGTGAAATTATTTTTGTCGCAGATGGAATAAACTGAGGTTATCGACATGATCAACGCCCGCCAGCTGGAAGTGCTGTCCACGGTGATCGAAGTGGGCACCACGGCCCGGGCGGCGGAATTGCTGTCGGTCAGCCAGCCGGCGGTCAGCAACATGATTCGCCACACCGAGGATCTGGTCGGTTTCCCGCTGTTCAAACGCGAACATGGCCGGCTGGTGCCCACCCGCGAGGCGCTGCATATCGCGCAGGAGGCCCAGCACCTGTTCATGCAACAGAAACGCGTGGCCAACATCATCGACGAGCTGCGCGGAGGCACAATCGGCCGGCTCAACATCGTGGCCACACCGTCGATCGGCCATGGCATCCTGCCCCGTGTCCTGGCCGATTTCGTGCGCACCCGCCCAAAACTTCAGCTGTCGATCGAACTGGGCAACATCGAGGTCATCACCCGCCTGCTGCTCAGCGGGCGGGCCGACCTGGGCCTGTCGATCACCGGTCCGCGGCGCTCGGCCCTGTCCGTCCGGCCGCTGGGACAGGGCCGGATGATGTGCGTCTGCCCCGAAGGCCACGAACTGGCCCTGTCGCAGCGCATCCGCATCACCGACCTGAACCACGTCCGCCACATCTCTTATGCTGGCAGCACGCCGCTGGGACAGGCGGTGGATGCGGTCTTTTCGGCCCAGGGGCTGGAACGACGCTATTTCTGCGAGGTCCGTCACACGGCCACCGCCCTGGAACTGGTGCGCAGCGGTCTGGGGGTGGCGCTGGTCGACAGCTTCGCCCTGCTCGGGCTGGGCCACGAGGGCACGGCGATACGTCCGACCGAGCCGGAATTGCCGCTGGAAATGCATGCGATCACGTCGAACCTGTTCCCCACATCGAACCTGGCCATCCAGTTCCAGGAATTCGTGGCGGGCTACCTGGCCAAAGACCCGACCGGGGCCGATCCGGCCGCTGCCACGGGCCGGACTGTATAACCGCGCATTATTTCACGGCGTGAAATTTTTATTTCATTGTGTTGACCCCCCGTGTTCCGATGACCCGGTAATCGGCCGCAACCCACCTGTGGCCGGGCCGCCAGCCGACCGGGGATTTCATGACCACACCCATCCTGTCCGTCCAGAACGCCGTGAAACGCTATGGCGATGTGCATGCGCTCGACCATGTCAGCCAGGACATTGCCGACGGCGAGTTCCTGACCCTCCTGGGCCCGTCCGGCTCGGGCAAGACAACGCTGCTCAGCGCGATTGCCGGGTTCATCACGCTGGACGAGGGGCGCATTGCCCTGCGCGACCGCGACATCACCCGCCAGCCGCCCGAACATCGCGATTTCGGCATGGTCTTTCAGGGCTATGCCCTGTTCCCGACGATGACCGTGCGCGACAACGTGGCCTTTCCGCTCAAGGTGCGCAAACGGCCGGCCGCCGAGATCCGGGCACGGGTCGAGGAATGCCTCGACCTGGTGCAGATGGGCAAGTACGCCGACCGCATGCCCTCGCAATTGTCGGGCGGCCAGCAGCAGCGCGTGGCGCTTGCCCGGGCCCTGTCGTTCAACCCCCAGGTGCTGTTGCTCGACGAGCCGCTCTCGGCGCTCGACAAGAAACTGCGGGCCGATCTGCAATGGGAGCTGAAGGCGCTGCATGACCGGCTGGGCGTGACGTTCATCTATGTCACCCACGACCAGGAAGAGGCGCTGTCGATGTCCGACCGGATCGTCATCCTGAAGGACGGCAGGATCCAGCAGGACGGCAAGCCGGGCGAGCTGTACAACCGGCCGGCCAATGCCTTTGTCGCCGATTTCCTGGGCAAGTCGAACTTCATCGACGTGACCGTCACGAGCACCGAAGGCGACCTGCTGCATTGCGAGGCCAAGGGCACCAGCTTTCCGGCCATCGCCACCGAGAACGGCCCGCGCAGCGGCCAGGCCCGGGTGGCCCTGCGGCCCGAACGGCTGCGGCTGGCCGCCCCGGGCGAGGAATTCCTACCCGCCCGTGTCCGCCAGGTGAGCTACCTGGGCGAACGCTGCCAGGTGATCGTGACCCATGACACGCTGGGCGACCTGCTGGTCTCTTGCCCGACGTGGAAAAGCGGGCTGACCCCGGCGCCCGACCTGCCGGTGTCGATCGGCTGGGACCGCGACGCCTGCGTGCTGCTCAGCCCCGAATAACCCCGGACACAGACCCAGACGACCACCAAAGCCGAACAACAAGGCACCCCGACAAGGAGAAGACCATGACCGATACCACCGATTTCGAGGCCAAGCGCGACATCGCCCTGATCGCGGCCGAACGTTACAAGCAGGGCCGGCTGACCCGCCGGGGCTTCATCGCCGCGATGGGCGCCCTGGGCGTGCTGCCCGCGCTGAATTCGCGCGCGCTGGCCCAGGCCAAGGAAATCGTCGTCGTCAACTGGGGCGGCACGGCGGCCGACGTGCTGCAGGAAGTGATGTGCGACACCTATGCCGAAGCCACGGGCATCCCGGTTGTCGTCGACGGCTCGGGCCCCTCGGCGGGCAAGATCCGGGCCATGGTCGAAAGCGGCGCGGTGGTCTGGGACCTGTGCGACAGCGGCGCGGGTTCGGCCATCATCCTGGAACAGCAGGGCATGACCCAGCCGATCGACTATTCGATCGTCGACAAGTCCAAGGTGCTGGACGGCACGGCCTACAACAACGGCGTGGGCAATTACGTCTATTCCTACGTCCTGGCGACCAACCCCAAGATGCTGGGCGGCAACGTGCCGCAAAACTGGGCCGACGTGTGGAACGTCAAGGATTTCCCGGGCATGCGGACCTTCCGCAAGTCGGTGCGCGGCCAGCTGGAAAGCGCGACCATGGCCCAGGGCGTCGCCCCTCAGGATGTCTATGAGGTGCTGGGCACCCAGGATGGCATCGACGCGGCCATCGCCAAGTTCCGCGAGCTGCGCGACAACATCATCGTCTGGGGCTCGGGCAGCGACAGCCAGAACCTGTTCCTGCAGGAAGAAGTGGCCATCGGCAACATCTGGTCGACCCGTGCCCACCTGCTGAAGGACCAGATGGACGAGGGCGCCTTCCAGGTCTCGTTCAACGGCGGCGTCATCGCCCCGGGCATCTGGGTCGTGCCCAAGGACAACCCGGCCGGCACCGAGGAAGTGATGAAGTTCATCGCCCATGCCCAGGATCCGGCGCTGCAGGTCAAGTGGCTGGAAATGATCGGCTCGGGTCCGATCAACCCCGAGGCCGCTGCCCTGGTGCCCGCCGAGCTGGCCGCCTGGAACCCGTCGAGCCCCGAGAACCTGGCCACCCAGATCCTCTACAACGACGAATGGTACGCGAAGAACCAGATCGCCGCCGAAGAGGCCTATGTCGACGCGCTGATCAACTGATCCCCGACCACGCCCGGGTCCGGGGGCCGGCCAATGCGCCGGCGCCCGGGCCCGCCCCTTCTCCGACGACACGACGACCCCGGAGGTGCCATGCCTCGTCTTGGTGAAAAGGCCCGATACTGGATGCTGG
Source organism: Marinibacterium sp. SX1 (assembly GCF_050389775.1). Taxonomy (NCBI): domain Bacteria; kingdom Pseudomonadati; phylum Pseudomonadota; class Alphaproteobacteria; order Rhodobacterales; family Paracoccaceae; genus Marinibacterium; species Marinibacterium sp. SX1. Next base: position 246,360 of record NZ_CP177145.1, read on the forward strand.
TTCTGCCGGCGCTGGCGATCATGGTCATCTTCTACATCGTGCCCGTGCTGGGCATCTGGCAGATCTCGGTGACCGAGCCGGCCAGCGGTTTCGGCAATTTCGCCAAGGCCGCCGGATCGAGCGCCGTGCAGACCAGTTTCATCCTGACCTTCCGCATCGCCGCGGTCACGACAATCGGCTGCGTGCTGCTGGGTTACGTCGTGGCCTATGCGATCAGCAATTACGCCGGCCGGCTGACGCCCCTGATGCTGGCCCTGGTCATCCTGCCCTTCTGGGTTTCGGTGCTGATCCGCTCGTTCAGCTGGATCGTGCTGCTGGGCCGGTCCGGCCTGGTCAACGACAGCCTGCGCGGCGCCGGCCTGATCGACAGCCCGCTGCGCCTGATGCACAACGAATTCGGCGTCCTGGTGGCCATGATCCACGTCATGCTGCCCTTCGCCATCCTGCCCATGCTGACCAACATGCGCGGCATCCCCGATGCCTTTGTCAAGGCCGCCCGCGGGCTGGGCGCAAGCGAATGGACGGCCTTCCGCCAGGTCTATTTCCCCCAGACCGTGCCCGGCGTGATGTCCGGCGCGCTGCTGGTCTTCGTCCTGTCGCTGGGCTTCTACGTCACCCCGGCCCTGCTGGGCGGTGGTCGCGTGCTGATGATCTCGGAATACATCACCTACCAGATCCAGGAATTTCTGAACTGGGGCCTGGGCGCCGCGCTGTCGGTCATGCTGCTGATCGCCACCGCCCTGGTGCTGCTCGTGGCCTCGCGCTTCGTCAACCTGCGCAACGCGCTACTGGAGCGTAAATGATGCCCGTCTCGCCCTTCCGCATCTTCTTCCAGACCGGTGCCTGGATGGTCACGGCCTTCCTCGTCCTGCCCCTGCTGGTCGTCATCCCGGTGTCGCTGACCGATACGTCCTATATCGGCCTGCCCAAGGAGCACCTGTCGCTTCAGCACTACGCCAATTACTTTGCCTCGCCCGACTGGCTGGCCGCCACCTGGTCGAGCATCTGGATCGGCACCGTCGTGGCCAGCTGTGCCACCGTGCTGGGCACCAGCTTTGCCATCGGCTGCTGGTTCCTGTCCGACCGGGCGTCCTCGATCGCGCGCTGGGTGCTGATCACCCCGATCCTGGTGCCCCCCGTCGTGCAATCGCTGGGCTTCTACCGGTTCTGGGTCAAGCTGGGCCTGATCGACACGTCCTTCGGCGTGATCCTGGCCCATACCCTGCTGGCGCTGCCCTATGTCTCGATCTCGGTTTTCGCGGCGCTGGCCAACCTGGATCGCAACATCCCCCGCGCGGCCCGGTCGCTGGGCGCCTCGATCCGCCAGACGGTGATCGCCGTTGTCGTGCCGGCGGCCAAGCCGGGCATGCTGACCGGCTTTGTCTTTGCCTTCATCGTCAGCTTTGACGAGATCGTCGGCGTGCTGTTCATCACCGTGCGCCGGGTGACCACCCTGCCCAAGAAGATCTGGGAAGGCATCCAGGACAACATCGATCCGACCATTGCCTCGGTCGCGACGCTGCTGGTCATCCTGACCCTGATCGTGACGGCCATCGGAGCGCTGCGCCGCCCATGACACGCCTGCTTCTGAAGAACGCCCGCATCGTCAGCCACGACAGCGGAGCGCCCGAGATCCGCGCCGCCCACGTGGCCATCGAGGACGACCGCATCGTCGCCCTGCCCGAAGCCCTGGCCGGCACCGATTTCGCCGATTTCGAGCCCGTCGACATGACCGGCCGGCTGGTCTCGCCCGGCCTGATCAATTCGCATACCCATGCCGTCCTGCTGGCCCTGCGCGGCACGATCGAGGATATCGAAGGCAACCTGGTCTACCAGTACATGGTGCCGGCCTCCTACCTGCTGGAGCCCGCCGAGCGGGCGGCCATTGCAAGACTCGCCTGCGCCGAGGCGATCCGCTCGGGCACGACAACCATGGTCGACCCGCTGCGCCACGTGGCCGATTACGCGCCGGCGATGATCGAAACCGGCATGCGCCTGTGGCTGGCCGAAAGCTGCGCCGACGCGGTGACAACCGAGGTGGCGGGCGGCGGATACCGGTTCGACCGGGCTTTCGGCGAGACCTTCCTTGACCGCACCCGCGCCCTGATCGACCGCTTCCACGGGGCCGAAAACGACCGGGTCCGCGTGATGATCGCGGCCCATGCGCCCGACAATTGCTCGCCCTGGATGCTGGGTCAGCTGATCGACATGGCCCGCCGCCACGGGCTGCGCCGGACGGTGCACCTGAGCCAGATCATCAGCGAGAAGGAACAGGTGGAACAGCTGCATGGCTGCACCTCGACCGAATATCTCGACCGCAACGACTTCCTGGGCGACGACCTGCTGGCCGTGCACTGGACCTTCTGCACCGAAGGCGACGTGGCCCGGCTGGCCGAAACCGGCACCTGGCTGGCCCATTGCCCGGCGTCCATGTCGGCCAAGGGCCCGCATCCGCTGCCGATGAAGGCGATCCTGGATCACGGGGTCAAGATCACGCTGGGCACCGACAACATGACCGAGGACATGTTCCACGCCATGAAGATGGCCATGACCCTGCATCGCGGGGCCTATGGCCGGTCGGTCACGCCGGCGCCCCAGACGGTGTTCGACTATGTCACGGTCAATGCCGCCCGGGCGCTGGATCATCCCGGCATCGGCCGCATCGCGCCCGGCATGAAGGCCGACCTCGCCGTGTTCAACCTGATGGCCCCGGCGATGACGCCCCGGGTCTCGGCCCTGTCGAACCTGGTGCATTACGGCCATCCCGGGCTGGTCACCGACACGATGGTCGACGGCCGGTTCCTGATGCGCGACGGGCATTTGACCACAATGGACGAAGCCGAGGTGCTGGCCGCCGGCCAGGCCGCCACCGAAAGCCTCTGGCGCAAGTTCGCTGCCGAGGACCGGGGCGTGCCGCTGCCGGCCACCGACCCGGCCTGACGAGGAGGAGACCCCATGACCTATTCCATCATCGGCCGCTGCCCGCGCACCGGCGCCTTCGGCGGGGCGATCTCGACCTCGGACCTGGCCGTGGGCAGCCGCTGCCTGCGCCTGTCCCATGGCAAGGGCGCCTTCCTGTCCCAGCACCGCACCGACAGCCGGCTGGGCGACCTGGGCATTTCGCTGCTGGCCGCTGGCCAGGGCGCCGAGGACACGGTGTCGCGCGTCTCGGCCTCGTCGGATGACATCGAATGGCGCCAGCTGGGCGCGCTGGATGCCCGCGGGCGGGCGGCGGTCTATCACGGCCGGCGGATGTATTCGATCTATACCCATTCCATCGACACCGATTGCCTGGCGCTCGGCAACATCCTGGACAATGACGGCGTGACCGATGCCATGGCCGCGGCCTTTGTCGCGGCGGCCGAGGCCCCGCTGGGCGAACGCCTGATGCAGGCGCTGGAAGCCGGGCGCGATGCCGGGGGCGAGGTGCTGGACCCGATGAAATCGGCGGCCATCCGGGTGACCGGCGAACATGGCATCGACGCCATGGACCTGCGCGTCGACATCTCGGACGGCCGGGCCATCGAGGACCTGCGCGCGCTCTACACCGCCTATGGCGACCGGTCGGGCGTGCTGCGCCAGGTGGCGCTGGAACCTGACGGGCTGCCGGTCATGCGCGGGCTCTTCGAAAAGAGCATCGACCGCATCGCCGAGCTGGGCCTGGAAGCGCGCTTTCCCACGGCGCAGCAGCGGGCCAACTGGACATTGAGGGACTGACGGCATGAAGGGCCAGTCGATCTTCTGGGACCGGGACCTGCCCGAGCCGGCCCTTCACGGCGCGGCCCCCCTGCCCGACCGGGTCGACGTGGCGGTGGTCGGCGGCGGGTTCACCGGCCTGTCGGCGGCGCTGCACCTGGCCCGGGGCGGGCGCAGCGTGGCGGTGCTGGAGGCCGGGCGCATCGGGGCCGGGGCCTCGTCGCGCAATGGCGGCATGGTCGGCCCCAGCTTTCACAAGCTTGGCTCGGCCGGGCTGCTGGCCCGCTACGGCGAGACCAAGACCCTGGCGTTGATGCGCGAGGGGCTGCACGCGCTGGATCATTTCGAGGCGCTGATCCGCGACGAGGGGATCCAGTGCGACCTGCAGATGCGCGGCCGGTTCCGCGGCGCACGCACCCTGGCCGACCGCGAGTCCATGGCCCGTGAATGTGACTGGCTGCACCGCAACCTCGGGCTGGAAAGCCGGATGGTCGATGCCGCCGACCAGCGCGACGAGATCGGCAGCGACACCTATCGCGGCGGGGTGGTCTACCTGCGCGACGGCGGGGTCCATCCGCGCAAGCTGGTGCTGGAACTGGCCCGGCTGGCCGATGCGGCCGGGGCCGTGGTCGTGCCCGGCTGCCCGGTCACCGCCCTGCGCCACGACGGCCCCGACGTGACGCTGGCCACTCCACGCGGCTCCCTGCGCGCGGGCGAGGTCGTGCTGGCGACCAACGGCTATGCCGACCGGCGCAGCGCGGCCATGGCCCGGCGGGTCGTGCCCATCGAGACCTTTGTCGTGGCCACCGAGGAATTGTCGCCCGAGCGCATGGCCGAGCTGACCCCCCGGGGGCGGATGTTCGGCGAGACCGGGCGGGTGTTCATGTGGTATCGCCCCACGCCGGACGGCCGGCGGTTCATCTTCGGCGGGCGCCTGGCCCGGGCCGGGGCCGGGCCGGAGGCCTGCAAGGCGGCCTTTGCGCCTTCGGTCGCCCGGGTGTTTCCCCAGCTGGACGGCGTGCGGTTCGATCATGCCTGGTCGGGGCAGATTGCCTACACACCCGATCATTCGCCGCACCTGGGCATGGTCGACGGGGTCTGGCTGGCCGGGGGCTATTGCGGGTCGGGCGTGACGCGCAGCGTCTATCTGGGGATGAAACTGGCCCGGCGGATCCTGGGCCAGCCCGGGGCGGAAACGGCGCTCGACGACCTGCCCTTCGACAAGGTGCCCTTCAGCCCGTTCTCGCGCCAGGGCGCGGCGCTGCTGACCCGCTGGTACGCCTGGCAGGACGCCCGCGACCTGCGCCGGGCCGCCGCCGCCGAGGGTTGAGGGCCCCTGCCCAGCGGTGACTTCGCGCGACGCGAGGTCACCCGTGCGGGTGAATTTTCCCTGTCAGCCGTTTCCTGGCCTGCAGTGGTTTCGCGCGACGCGAGGCCGCCTGTCCGGGTACATTTCCCAGCCCTGCGTTCCTCGGGTCGGAGGACGCTTCCGCGCCCCACCATCCGCTTAGGATGACACCCCTGACACGCGCCGGACGACACCTGCGCCACCCGCCCGGGCGACGCAGGCAGTGTCACATCCCCGCGGCCGGGTGGGCCGACCGCGGGGACGGGGCCTTACAGCCCGCGGATCATCCCGCCATCGACACGCATCATCGCGCCGGTGACATAGCCCGCCTGCTGCGAGCACAGGAACGTCACCATGGCCCCGAATTCCTCGGGCCGGCCATAGCGCCCGGCGGGGATGGTCTTGCGGCTGGCGTCCTGCACCTGTTCCAACGACGCCCCGGTCTTGTCGGCCTTGATCCCGTCCAGCTGGGCCAGGCGGTCGGTCGCGATGCGCCCGGGCAGGACCATGTTGACCGTGATGCCATGGGGCGCGACCTCTTCGGCCAGGGTCTTTGACCAGCCGGCCACGGCCCCGCGCACGGTGTTCGACAGCGCCAGGTTGGGGATCGGCTGGACAATGCCCGACGAACCGATCGTCACGATCCGGCCCCAGCCCCCGGCGATCATGCCCGGCAGGGCCGCATCGGCAATGGCAAAGATCGGCGCGGCCATCGTGTCGAAGGCCGCGGCCCAGGCCGCCGTGGTCTGGCCCCGGGCCGGGCCGGCCGCCGGCCCGCCGCAATTGGCCACCAGGATGTCGACCGGGTTGTCGCCCAGCCAGGCGATCAGGGCGTCCACGCTGGCCGCGTCGGATAGGTCCAGCGCCATGGCCTGCATGCCCTCGGCCGGGGCCGTGCCACTGCGCGAGGCGGCGATGACCTGCGCGCCCTCGGCCGCCAGCAGCGTGGCGCTGGCCGCGCCCAATCCCCGGCTGGCGCCCAGCACCAGCGCCTTTTTGCCCGTCAGTCCCAGATCCATCAGTTCAGCTCCTTCAGTCGTTTGTCCTGCCGGGCGAGCAGCCGCTCGACTTCGGCCATGGCCTCGGGCGCCAGCCCGGCCCCCGGCGCGCGCCGCGCCGCCGAGGCGATCGCCCCGCGCCGGGCCAGCACGTATTTCCGCACCGCCAGCCCCGCTCCGGGCTGCTGTTCGTAGCGCACCATGGGCAGGTAGGCATCAAAGATGTCCTGCGCCCGGTCCATCTCGCCGGCCGCGGCCAGCCGCACCACGTCGGCCAGCATCTCGGGATAGCCGAACCCGGTCATCGCCCCGTCGGCGCCCCGGGCGATTTCCTCGGGCAGGAAGATGCCGCCGTTGCCGCACAGGATCGAGATCCGGCGCTGGCCGGCGGCTTCGGCCTGGCGGATGCGCGAGATCTTGGCCAGGCCCGGCCAGTCCTCGTGTTTCAGCATGACCACCTGGGGCACGTCGTCGATGATCCGGCCCAGCACGTCATCCGAGATATGCACGCCCGTCGACAGCGGGAAATCCTGCAGCACGATGGGCACGTCCTCGCCCAGCGTCCGCGCGACCTGGGCGAAATAGCCGTGGATCTGGGGATCGGTCTTGAGGCTGCCCGGCGTCGTGACCATGCAGCCGGCCGCGCCCATGTCCATCACCGCCCGGCCCAGCTCGCCGATGGCCGCCAGCCCGGGGGCCGAGACACCGACAACCACCGGCTTGCCCCCCGCCCGGCGGATCACCCGCTCGGCCACGGCCCGGCTTTCGGCCTGGGTCAGCTTGGGCGCCTCGCCCATCATGCCCAGGATGGTCAGCCCGTCGGCGCCCTTGTCGAAATAGAAATCGACCACCCGGTCGAGACTGTCGAAATCGATCTCGCCGCTGTCGGTGAACGGGGTGACGGAAATCACGTAGACGCCACGGGCCTCCGCGGTCAGTGTCATGGGTCTTGCTCCTCGGATTGTTGCTTGAGGGAGTGTTTCGAGGCTTGGTCGGGCGCGACGGCGGCCGTCACGCGGTCTGGGGTTCGGCGATCAGCAGATCGCTGTCGGCAAAGGCCGCGCGCAGGTCGGCCATGAAACTGTGCAGCAGCCCCGAATGGGGCACGCCCCGGCGGGTGTACATCACGGCCTTGACCTCGCAGGCCGGCAGGAAGGGCTTGCAGACGAGCGCATCGGTGGCCTGGGTGCTGGCCGAATAGGGATCGACAACGGTCACGCCCAGGTGCTGGGCGGCCAGGGCCGTGGCCGTGGCGCAATAGCGGACCTCGATCCGCGGGGCATAGGTCGCGCCGACCTGTTCATAGGCCATGCGCACCAGCTGGCCCATGTTCGACGCCATTTCCAGCCCGACCAGCGGCTGGTCCTGCAGGTCCAGCGCGGTGAGGTTGGGCCGCGCGGCCAGGGCGCCGCCCCGGGGCACCAGGGCCACCATGTGGGCGCGTTGCAGGACATCGGTGTTGATCGTCGGGTCGCGGTCATGGTCCAGGGCCAGGCCGATATCGGCCTGCCCGCTCTGCACCGCGTCCTTGACCTGTTCCAGCCGGCGCACGTCAAAGGCCACCGACACGTCGGGCCGGTTGTCGAGGAACCGGCGCAGGGCGACGGGAGCCACCGAATAACCCAGCGGGGGCGTCGCGATGACCTTGAGCCGGCCGGCCATGCCCAGCTTCATGTCGCGGGCGCGCTGGGAAAACCCGCGCATCAGGCTGAAGACCGGACGGATCTCTTCGTAGAGCGACTGAGCCTCGGCCGTGGGCTGCAGCCGCCGGCCGGTCCGTTCGAACAGGGTGAGGCCGAGCTGCGTTTCCAGCTGGCGCAGCCCGGCCGACACGGCGGGCTGCGAGATGCGCAGCTGTTCGGCCGCCTCGACCGTCGTCGCGCAGCGCATCATCGCGGCGAAGATCTCGAGCAGCCGCAGGGAAACATCGGGCAGCCCGGCCTCGGAGGTCATCCGACCGCCCCGACCAGCCCCAGCGCCATGGCCGCCGCGGCCTGCACCGGGTCGATCACGGCGATGCCGATGTCGTCCTGCAACCGCGCGCGGATCGGGGCCATGCCGGCGCAGCCCAGCACGACCGCCCCCGCGCCCATCTCGCGCAGCTGGCGGCCAAGATCGACACAGAGGTCATAGACCTGCGGATCGCGGCCCGAGGCCTCGGCCGACACGCCGGGCAGGGCCAGCTCGCCGGCCAGCCGGCTTTCGACGCCCATCGAGCGGATCTTGATCCGGTGGCGGGCGACCGACATGGGCGACAGGGCGATGATGCCGTACAGATCGGCCACGGCCATGGCCGTCAGGATGCCGGCTTCCTGGATGCCGATGACCGGCGCGGGCACCAGCCGGCGCGACATCTCGACCCCGGGGTCCGAGAAACAGGCCGAGACATAGGCCGCCGCATCGGGCCGCGCCCGCAGCGCATCGGCAAAGCCCAGCCCGGCCACCGCCACGTCTTCGCTGGACATGATGGTTTCCGGGCTGTCGGGCAGGTCCGACACGTCGAAGGCCGGGCCCGAAGGCGGGGCAAGATGGGCGATGGCCTCGCGGATGCCCTGGGTCACGGCGGCCGAGGAATTGGGATTGATGATGACGATCCGGTCAGACATCAGCGCAGCTCCGATCCGAAATTCTGTTGCGGGTCCAGTTCCTTGGCCGTGAAGCCCGGCTTGCCGCGCAGGTCGACGGGCTGGCGGGCGACAAACCGGCCCTGGCCTTCCTGCGCCATCAGCGTACCGTTCTCGACGATCACCGCGCCGCGATTCATGACGATCTCGGGCTTGCCGGTCAGCTCCATCCCCTCGAAGGGCGTGTAATCCATGTTGTCATGCTGGTCGGCCGCCGTCACGGTCACCTGCGCCTCGGGGTCCCAGATGGCGATGTCGGCATCCATGCCCGGTGCGATCCGGCCCTTGGTGTCACAGCCGAAGGTCTTCGCCGCGTTGGTCGAGGACAGCGCCACGAATTGTTCCAGCGTGATCCTGCCCTTGGCCACCCCTTCGGAAAAGAGATAGGGCAGCCGCGCGGCGATGCCGGGCATGCCGTTCGAGATCTTGGGATAGGGCGCGTCGAACCCGTTGAGGAACTTGCCCGTTTCGTCAAAGCGATACGGCGCGTGGTCCGAGCTGACGCTTTCAAAGGTGCCCTGGGCGATATGGTGCCACAGCACGTCCTGGGTGGCATGGTCGCGTAGGGGCGGCGAACAGATGTATTTCGCCCCTTCCATGCCCGGCCGGTCCAGGTCGTCGCGGGTCAGGGCCAGGTATTGCGGGCAGGTTTCGGCAAAGAGCTTGGCCCCGTTGAACTTCTCGCGCCGCACGATCTCGGCGCCGCCGGCGGTCGAGACATGGACGATGAAGAGCGGCGCATCGACCAGCTTGGCCAGCTGGATCGCCCGGTTGATCGCCTCTTCCTCGGCCAGTTCGGGCCGCGAGATGGCGTGGTATTTCGGCGCTGTCAGCCCCTTGGCGGCCAGGCGCTTGTTCATCCATTTGACCATGTCGTTGTTCTCGGCATGAACCATGGTGATCGCCCCGTGCTCGCGGGCGACGGACAGGATGTCCAGCATGCCGCCATCGCCCAGGTTCATCAGGTCGTAGGTCATGAAGACCTTGAAACTGGTGATGCCGCGGGCAAAGGCCCGGGGCAGCTGGTCTTCCAGCACTTCCGGAGCCGGGTCGGAGATGATCAGGTGATAGGAATAGTCGATGACCGACCGCGCGGCGCGGGCATCATAGGTCGCGATGACTTCGTCGACCGACTGGCCGCGGTGCTGGGCGGCGAAGGGAATGAAGGACGAATTGCCCCCGAAGGCCGCCGAGATCGAGCCCGACAGGTAGTCGTCGGCGCTCATCACACCAGAGGAACTTTCCTGGGCGATATGGGCATGGGCCTCGATGCCGCCGGGCATCACGATGCGCCCGCCCGCGTCGATGCGCCGGTCACCGCCCGGCAGGGTTTCGGCCAGGGCCGCGATGCGCCCGTCCTTGATGCCGATGTCGCCCCTGGTCACGTAATCGGCCGTGGCGATGGTGCCGCCGTGGATCACCGTGTCGAATTGCATCCTGTCCTGCTCCTTCCGCCCCGCCCGGGCGGGGTCTGTGGGTTCGGGTGGCGCGGCCCCGGGTCCGGGCCGCGTCCCGATGATATGGGCCCGGGGCCGGATTGCCCCGATGTGCCCCGGATCGCTGCTGCGGTCGCCGCGCCCTATTCGGGCAGTTTCACACCGGTCTGGCTGGAAATCAGCCCGTAATGTTCGATCCGCCGGTGGGCGGCGAAATCGAAGATCGTCGACTTGCCGAAATCGCACTTGGCAAAATCGGCCTCGTGGGTGATGAGCTCGTCGCCCTCGCCTTCGGCCCGGGCCACGACAAACCCGTCGGGATCGACGATGATCGATCCGGCAAACATGTGGTTGCCGTCTTCCAGCCCGCACTTGGCCACGGCCACGGCATAGGTGGCATTCTGGTAGGCCCCGGCGCAGACCGACAATTCGTGGTGATAGACCCGGCGTTCGATGCCTTCCTCGGCCGACAGGTTGTTCTGCGACGGCGTGTTGTAGCCGATGGCCACCAGCTGCACGCCTTGCAGGCCCAGCACTCGCCAGCTTTCCGGCCAGCGCCGGTCGTTGCAGATCGACATGCCCATGATCGCGCCCTGGTTGCGCACCACGTTGAACCCGGTGTCGCCGGGCAGGAAATAGCGCTTTTCCAGGTGCTGGTGGGTGCGCTCGGCCTCGTATTCGGCATGGCCCGGCAGGTGGGTCTTGCGGTATTTCAGCACGATCTCGCCCTCGGGCGAGACAATGACCGACGTGTTGTAATGCAGCCCCTCGGGCGTCAGCTCGCAATAGCCGAAGGTAAAGCCCATGCCATAGTCGCGGGCCCGGTCGAACAGCGGCTGGACATCGTCGTTGGGCATGGCCGTTTCGAACCAATGGTCGAACTCGGCCCGGTCCTCGACATAGAACCGCGGGAAGAAGGTGGTCAGCGTCATTTCCGGGTAGGCCAGGAACTGGACGCCCTTCTCATGGGCCGCGTCCATCAGGGCCAGCATCCGGGCGACGACCTCGGCGCGGGTCTCGTCCTTCTGGATGCCGCCGATCTGCGCGCCTCCGATGATGAGTTTGGTCATGAGAGAGTCCTTTCAGGGGTATTCAATGAACGGCCAGCCCGCGCTGGTAGCGCGAGATCAGGCGGACGAGCGGCCACAGGATGGCGATGTAGATCAGCGCGGCCAGGATCAGCGGCGAGGAATTGTATGTGACCGAGCGGGCCATGTTGGCCGAGTAGAGCAGCTCGGACAGCGAGACGACCGAGGCCAGCGAGGTCAGCTTGACGACCTCGACCGTGTTGGACAGCAGGTCGGGCAGCACGTTGCGCACGGCCTGGGGCAGGATCACGTGGACCATGCATTGCCCCTGGCTCAGGCCCGTGGCGCGCGCGGCCTCGGCCTGGCCCTTTGGGATCGACTGGATCCCGGCGCGGAAGACCTCGGCGTAATAGGCCGAGTTGTTGAGGAAGAAGGCCACGACAACGGCAACAAAGGGCGTCAGTTCGAGCCCGGCGAAGGGCAGGCCGGAATAGACGAAGACCAGCAGGACCAGCGGCGGCAGGGCGCGAAAGAGGTCGATGAAACCGATGGCCGGCCATTTCAGCGCGCGGGCCGGCGACAGGGCGCAGAGCGCCAGCATCAGGCCGCCGACCAGGCCCAGCCCGATGACCACGGCGCAGAGCTTGAGCGTGACGACCAGGCCTTTCAGCAGCAGCGGCCAGGCCTTCATCATGATGTCGATGTTGAAGAAGAGATCGATGAAATTGGCCATGATCACACCGCCCAGGCAAAGCGTTTTTCAAGCAGGCGCGACAGGATCACGGCCGGCAGGAAAATGGCGAGATAGGCCAGCGCGGCCATGGTCAGAGGCGTGGCCGAGCCCGAGAAACTCTGGGCCGAGGACGACACGGCCAGGATTTCCTTGACCCCGATGACCGATCCCAGCGCGGTCATCTTGGTGATGGCCAGCGCCCGGTTGACCAGCGGCGGGATGCCCATGCGCACGGCCTGCGGCAGGGCGATTTCGAACAACGTGCGGGCAAAGCTCAGCCCGGTGGCCCGGCCGGCTTCCCACTGGCCACGGGGCACCGAGGTCAGCCCGGCCCAGAAGATTTCCTCGGCAAAGGCGGCCAGCACGCCACCCAGAACCAGGATCAGAACCATCGGGCCGGACAGGCTGATACCCAGGCCGGGCAGGCCGAAGTAGAAGATCAGGATGACGACCAGCGGCGGCAGCGCCCGGCCGAGATCGGCAAAGACCACGATCGGCGCGGTCAGGTACCAGCGGCCCAGCGTGCGCAGGCAGGCCAGCGCCAGCCCGACGGCCAGCCCGCCCACGACGATCACGACGCTCAGCCACAGGGTTGTGACGATGCCGGCCAGCAGGTCGGGCAGATAGCGGGCCATGACCGCGCCATCGAAGAATGTATCCAGAAACCTCATGCCGCGCCCTTGTTCAGGCGGGACAGGAACGCCTTGAGCCGGTCGGATTTCGGATTGCCGAAGATCTCTTCGGGCGGGCCGCTTTCGACGACGACCCCGCCGTCCATGAAGACCACCCGGTCGGCGGCCTCGCGGGCGAAATCCATCTCGTGGCTGACGACAACCATGGTCATGCCCTCGTCGCGCAGCTGTTTCATGACCTTCAGCACCGAGCCGACCAGCTCGGGATCAAGCGCCGAGGTCGGTTCGTCGAACAGCATGACCTTGGGATCCAGCGCCAGCGCCCGGGCAATGGCCACGCGCTGCTGCTGCCCGCCCGACAATTCGCCGGGCATGGCATCGGCCTTGTGGGCCAGGCCGACATGTTCCAGCATCTCCATCGCGCGCTCGCGGGCCGTGGCCTTGTCGCGTTTCAGCGCCTTGACCTGGGCCAGCATCACGTTGGCCAGGACCGATTTGTGCGGGTAGAGGTGGAACCCCTGAAAGACCATGCCGATCTTCAGGCGCATCCGGTCCAGCGCCCGGCCCTGGCAGGCGGTGACATGTTCGCCGTCCAGCAGGATCGTGCCCGAGGTCGGTTCCTCCAGCCGGTTGCAGCAGCGCAGCATGGTCGATTTGCCCGAGCCCGACGGGCCGATGACAAAGACCAGTTCGCCGGCCTTCACGCTCAGGTCGATCGACGTCAGGACCCTGGTGTCGCCGAAGCATTTTTCCAGCTTGGTGATTTCCAGCATCGGGCGGGCATGGACCTTGCCTGCCGGGCGGGTCGGGGCGGTGTGCGGGTCTGCGGACATGGCCGGGCTTTCGGATGGGCGGGCGGGACGACAGGCGCCCCGCCCGGTGTTTCGGGATTGGCTCAGAAGTCGCAGGTCACGTCATGGGCCGTGTCGTCATAGCCGTCGAAGCCCGGCGTGCCGTAGCCCGGGGTCGGCGTGACGATCGTCGTGCCTTCGGCCGGGGTCACGCCGAACCATTTCTCCGACAGCGCGGCCATGGTGCCATCGGTCTTGAGGCATTCGAGCACCATGTCGATCTTGTCGCGCGTCTCGGCATCGTCCTTGCGGAAGGGGAAGGCCCAGACCAGGCCGGTGGGGTATTCATAGCTCAGGTCGATGCGCGGGTTCTGCTTGGCCGCCCATGCCGACACGGTGGCCCCGGCCAGGTTGGCATCGGCCCGGCCCGTGGCCACGGCCTCGACGGCATCGGTGTTGGTGCCATAGGCCACGACGTCCCAGCCGTATTCCTCGGCGCGGTCGTTCAGAAAGCTTTCATAGACCGAGCCCTTGTTGACGGCGATGGTCTTGCCCTTGAAGGCGTCCAGCCCTTCCATCGGGTCGGTCCCGGTCGGCACGGTGAAGGCAAAGTTGGTGTCCATGAAGCCTTCGGTGAACAGCAGGTTGGCGGCGCGTTCCTCGGTCACGGTGGTCGGCGCGACCAGGAAATCGTAGGTGCCGGCCTGCAGCGCGGGGATCAGGCCCGAGAATTGCGCCGCGACAACCTCCATGTCGGTGCCGAGCGCCTCGCCGATGGCCGCGGCCAGGTCGATGTTGAAGCCTTCGACCCCGCCCGACAGGCTGGGCATGGCGTGGGGTGCAAAGGTGCCGTCCAGCGCGACCTTGTAACCGTCGGCCAGCGCGGGAAGGGCGGCAACGGCCAGGCCGGCCGACAGGAGGATGTGTTTGGGGATCATGGGAAGCTCCGAGTTGGTGAGGCGTTTCTTGTGGTCTTGGCGGCGTCGGTCGACGCGGTGCGTGCCGTCAGAAAGCCGCCGGCCCCGGGGAGCAGCAATAGAAAGATAGATTATAATACATCTATAATTATAAAGCTTGATTATACATCCAGGCGGCGCCAGTCCGGTGGTTCGTCTTCAGGTCGCGCGATGACAACCAAATAAGCCACTGTTTTTATTATTTTTATCCCACCCCCCTCCCCTGCACACCACTACGGGCCATACACGGCGATCCCCCGCACAGCACCGATGCCCGTCAAACAGGCACTTCGGCCAAATGCCCATTCAAGAGGCAGTTGATCGGGCCACCCGCCGGCCAGGCCCCCTAAGCCCGCCGCCATACGGCCACCGCGAGACTCACCGCAGAATGTCGAAATCACGCGAAATGGCGCATTTTATCCCGATGAAACCACCAAGCTGGCGGTCATTTTTCTGGCACAACGCTGATTTTCCGTCTACTTCTTGATCCCGGTCGATTCCGGACCGCTGTTTTGTGCTGTTACGTGGTGTTTTGTTCTTTCGACTCTACCCGCAGCGGCCGGGATCGATCGTCCGCCCTGCCCCGGCGCCTTGCCGGGCCGATCCTGACGCATTCCCCGGGAGGAACACGATGCGCCTACCCCCCCTGCTGGCCGCCCTGCTTGCCCTGTCCACGACCCCTGCCATGGCCGATGACCTGACACTCTTTGCCGCCGGCAGCCTCAAGGCCGCGCTGACCGATGTCGTGGCGGGCTATGGCGAGGCCACCGGCACGGCGGTTGCCACCCGGTTCGGGCCTTCGGGCCTGATGCGCGAACGGATCGAGAGCGGCGAGACGGCCCATGTCTTCGCCTCGGCCAACATGCGCCACCCGATGACGCTGGAGGCCGCCGGCAAGGGCGGGCCGGTCGTGCTCTTTGCCCGCAACCGGCTCTGCGCGCTGGCCCGGCCCGAGGTCACGGTCACCAGCGAGACCCTGCTGGATGTCATGCTGGACCCCGGCACGCGGCTGGGCACTTCGACACCCAAGGCCGATCCCTCGGGCGATTATGCCTTTGAACTCTTCGGCCTGACCGACCGCGCCGAGGCCCTGGCCGCCAAGGCCCTGCAGCTGACCGGCGGGCCCGACAGCCCGCCCGCCCCCGAGGGGCGCAACACCTATGGCTGGGTGCTGGACAGCGACCAGGCCGACGTGTTCCTGACCTATTGCACCAATGCCGTTCTGGCCCGCAAGGAAGTGCCCGGCCTGCAGATCGTGCAGATCCCCGAGGCGTTGTCGGTCGGGGCCGATTACGGGCTGATCGTGATGGATGACGCGCCCGAGGCAGCGGCAGAGCTGGCTTTGTACATCCTGTCGCCGGCCGGCCAGGCCGTGCTGGCCGAATACGGGTTTGTCGCCGGCGGATTGCCCCAGCCCGATTGATCGCACCCGGCGGCTCCAACCCGGTCCGACATTTGCGGCAGGCTGGCACCCGCCGGCCAAACCCGGCTGGCCGGACCCAGCCGGGGCGACCAACAGGGCGTAAAGCCAGTCGGGACAGACCAACCAGCCCAACCCGGCAGGCCCGACAAGACAGGACCACGCCAACCCGGGCGGCCCAACCGCGCCTGACCACACCAATTCGGGCGGCCCGGCTATCCCGGCCCGCCCGCGTGTCAGCCCCGCCGCCGGTTCATCACCGCAACAAGGCCGGCCGCCATGGCCAGCAGGGCACAGGCCGTGACCAGCACGGCCATGAACGACAGGTCAAAGGCCTGCCCCGCCGCCTCGACCAGCCGGGCCGACGCCTGGCTTGTCATCCGTGCGGCCAGGCTCAGCGCCTGGTCGATGCCCTGCGCGGCCTGGCCCATCTGGCCGGCTTGGGCCGGGATCTCGGGGGCGGTGAAGCTGCGGGTATAGACCGCCGCCAGGATGCTGCCGAAGATCGTCACGCCCAGGGCGCCGCCCAGCTCGTAGGACACTTCCTCGACCGACGCAGCGGTGCCGGCGGTGTCGTCGGTCGCGCTTTGCATGATGGCCGCCGAGGCCGATGTCATGGCCGTGCCGATCCCCGCGCCGATCACGGCCATCGCCGCGATCTGCACCGGCCAGGAATGCAGCCCGGCCATGTAGACCCCCAGCCCCAGGGCGATCAGCCCCAGCCCGGCGATCATGAACCGCGTGCAATCGCCCCGGGCCAGCAACCGCCCGGCCACCGGCCCGGCCACGAAGGAGGCCAGCGGCAGCGGCGCCAGCACCAGCCCGGCCTGCAACGGGCTCAGCCCCATGACCAGCTGGAACCGCTGGGTCATGGCCAGCGACAGCCCGGTCAGCGCAGCCGAGGAAAAGAGCGCGGCCAGCACCGCCCCGCTGAAGGCCGGGTTGGCGA
Source organism: Marinibacterium sp. SX1 (assembly GCF_050389775.1). NCBI lineage: Bacteria > Pseudomonadati > Pseudomonadota > Alphaproteobacteria > Rhodobacterales > Paracoccaceae > Marinibacterium > Marinibacterium sp. SX1. The sequence goes on from NZ_CP177145.1 coordinate 262,971, forward strand.
ACATGCGCAGGTCCAGCATCGGTTGGCGCGCGCGCAGCTGACCCCGGATGAACAGCGCGATGAAGGCCCCGCCCAGCACAACCCCGCCCAGGGCCAGGGGCAGCGACGGGGCGGGCTTGCCCAGCTCCTTGATGGCCACGGTCACGGCGACCAGCCCGATCATGATCTGCAGCGACCCCAGCAGGCTGAACGGATGACCCGCCCCGCCCGGCCGCGCGGCGATCAGCCGGCGGGCCAGCACGACACCGGCCAGCCCGATCGGCACGTTGACCAGAAAGACCGAGCCCCACCAGAAGAATTCCAGCAGCACGCCGCCCAGCACCGGACCAAAGGCCGCCCCGCCCGAGGCCACGGCCGCCCAGATCCCGATGGCCAGGTTGCGCTCGGCCGGGTCGTCGAACGTGTGGCGCAGGATGGCAAAGGTGGCGGGCATCATCGCCGCCGCCCCGAAGGCCAGCAGCACCCGCCCGGCGATCAGCACTTCGGCCGTGGGCGCCAGCGCGGCCACCAGCGATGCGGCGGTAAAGACCAGCAGCCCGCCCAGGAACATCACCCGGGGGCCGAACCGGTCGCCCAGGGCGCCCGAGGCCGGCAACAGCCCGGCCATGGTCAGGGCATAGGCATTCACGATCCACAGCTTCTCTGACGGCGTGGCCGACAGGTCTGCCGTGATCCGGGGCAGCGCCGTGTAAAGAACCGTCATGTCGATCACGATCAGCAGAAGGGCACTGGAGATCACCGCCAGAACCAGCCACCTGTTGTGCAGGGACATATCGTACTCCAAGAAAACACCGGCCCGCGGATTGCCGGGCCTTGGACCCTCATATAAATACGTCCGTATGGAATGAAAGAGCAAATATGCCGCGACAGAAGACGATCGACCGCGAAAAGCTGCTGGACCTGGCCGAGGACATCGTGCGGGGACAGGGCGCGGCGGCCCTGACGATCGACGCGCTGGCCCGGGCGGCCGGGGTGACCAAGGGCGGCATCCAGTACACCTTTGCCTCGAAGGGCGCCTTGATCGAAGCGTTGTGCGACCGCTGGTTCCAGAGCTACGACACCCTGTTCCAGACCCTCGTGCCGCCCGATCCGACGCCGGCCGATGTGGTCCGGGCCCATGTCGGGGCCACCTTCGTCGAGCCGGACACCTCGCAGGCCAAGGCCGCCAGCCTGATGGCCAACATGCTGCAATCGCCGGAATACATGCGATCGACCCGCGACTGGTACACCGGGCTGATCGGCGCGCTGGATCCCGACAGCCCGGCCGGCCGGCGGGCGCGGCTGGCCTTCCTGGCCACCGAAGGCGCGTTTTTCCTGCGCTATCTCGGCCTGCGCGACATGACCGAACCGGAATGGGCCGGCATCGCCGAGGACATCCGCGGCCTGCTGCTGGCCGATGGTACGGCCGGCGCCCCCGATATGCCCTCCGCCACGCCAGACGGCACGCGCCCCATTGCGCCCGGCGACACGCCCCAGGCTGCGCCAGGCAACACAGGCCCCGCAACGCCCGGCGACGTGCCAGCCGAGACCCCGGACGGCACGCCACCCGACTGGCCCGCCGACTGACCCATCCCCCCTGCCCTTTCGGAGAGACCATGGCCGCCTTCACGACCCGCCCCGAGATCACCGGCACCTTCGGGGTCGCCACATCGACCCATTGGATCGCCTCGGCCGTGGGCTTCGGGCTGCTGGAAAAGGGCGGCAACGCCTTTGACGCGGCGGTGGCCATGGGCTTTGTGCTACAGGTGGTCGAGCCGCATCTCAACGGGCCGGGCGGCGACCTGCCGGCGATCATCCATTCCGCCCGCGAAGACCGCATCCGCGTGCTCTGCGCCCAGGGCCCGGCGCCGGCGGGGGCGACCATCGCCCATTACCGCGACCAGGGCCTGACGCTGATCCCCGGTTCGGGCCTGCTGGCCACGGTCATTCCCGGGGCCTTCGACGGCTGGCTCCTGATGCTGCGCGACTATGGCTCGCTGCCCCTGCGCGACGTGCTGGAACCGGCGATCCACTATGCCCGCCACGGCCATCCGCTGCTGGATCGCGTGTCCGACAGCATCGCCAGCCTGGCCGACCTGTTCCGCCACGAATGGCCCAGCTCGGCCGCCACCTGGATGCCCGGCGGAGCGGTGCCGACCGGCGGCCGGCCGTTCCGCAACCCCGTTCTGGCCGACACCTGGGACCGCATCCTGCGCGAGGCCGAAACCGCCCGGGGCCGCGAGGCCCAGGTCGACCGGGCGCGCGATTGCATCTACCGGGGCTTCGTGGCCGAGACGATTGATGCCTACTTGCGCGAGGCCTGCGTGATGGATGGCGCCGGCGCCCGGCGCAAGGGCGTGCTGACCGGCCAGGACATGGCCGGCTGGCAGGCCCATTGGGAAGACCCGCTGACCCTGGATCACGACCGCTGGACCCTGTGCAAGCCCGGCCCCTGGAGCCAGGGCCCGGTGCTGCTGCAATCGCTGGCCCTGCTGCGCGAGGCCGGCATCGCCGACATGGAACCGGGCAGCGCCGCCTATATCCACACCGTGATCGAGGCGATCAAGCTGACCTATGCCGACCGCGAGGCCTATTACGGCGATCCCGATCATTTCGACATTCCGATGGAGCACCTTCTGTCGCCGGCCTATGCTGCCGACCGCGCGGCGCTGATCACCGACCGGGCTTCGTTCGACCAGCGCCCCGGCCGGGTACCGGGGCTGGACCACCTGGCCCGGGCGGCCATCGACCGGGCGGCGGCCCGGCACGAGGCAGAGGTCGGCAGCGACGGCGGCGAGCCGACCATGGCCCACCTGTCCAACCGGCGTGGCGATACCGTGCACGTGGATGTCATCGACCGCTGGGGCAACATGGTCTCGGCCACACCCTCGGGCGGCTGGCTGCAATCCTCGCCCGTCGTGCCCGGCCTGGGCTTTGCCCTGAACTCGCGTGCCCAGATGTTCTGGCTGGACGAGGGCCTGCCCACCAGCCTGGCCCCCGGCCGGCGGCCGCGCACCACCCTGTCGCCCTCGCTGGCCCTGCGCGACGGCAAGCCCTGGCTGGCCTTCGGCACGCCCGGAGGCGACCAGCAGGACCAGTGGCAGCTGGCCTATTTCCTGCGCCTGGCCCATGGCGGCCAGAACCTGCAGGAAGCCATCGACGCGCCGCTCTATCACTCGATGCATTTCAGCGCGTCGTTCTATCCGCGCCAGGCCAACCCCGGGCGGATGATGATCGAACCGTCCGCCGGCGCCGATGTCATCGCCGACCTGCGCGCCCGGGGCCACGAGATCGAGGTCTCGGAGCCCTGGTCGATCGGCCGGCTCACCGCCGCCGCCCGCGATCCCGACGGGATGCTGCGCGCGGCGGCCACGCCCCGGCTGATGCAGGCCTATGCCGTGGGCCGCTAGGCCCCGAAGGCCCTAGCCTTCGGGCAGCGTCACCTGCGGATGGTGGGCCCGGGCATACTCCCGGGTGATATAGCCGTCTTCCAGGTCGGCCAGCACGGCCGCGGCCGACCGCGCGGCCGGATCGCCATACCCGCCGCCGCCGCCGGTGCGCAGGGTCAGCAGGTCGCCCTTGGGCATCGGGATGCGCGTGGCCTTGGGCCGGCTGCTGTCCACGCTGCCATCGGCCCGGTCGATCCGCACCGCGTTGGCCCGCCCGCCAAGACCGCCTTCCAGACCCCAGGGCCCGTTTTCCGTACGTTCCACCGAGGTGGTCACATAGGTGTCTTCCAGCATGCGGAAGGCGAAATCGACGCCCATGCCCCCGCGCCATTCGCCCGGCCCGCAGCTGTCCGGCACCAGCTCCATCCGCTCGACCAGCCAGGGGTTGCGGCTTTCCCAGACCTCGACGGGCGAGAACCGCGTCGCACTTTCCGAGATATGCAGCATCGTGCCCCCGTCATGGCCCTTCCACGCGCCCTGCCCCACGGGATGCGGCGCGCCGTCGGCCCAGGGCTCTCCGCTCGCCTCGCGCGTGCCCCAATGGACCAGCGAACAGATGCAGCCGCCCGACATGGCCGGCACGATCTCGGGCGAGGCCTGCGACAGCGCCTGGTAGACCGCCTCGATCGCCTGCACGGCCGGCCAGCCGTAGAGGAAGCAGGGCGCCGGGGCCAGCGGGTGGAACATGGTGCCGGGTCTGGTCACCACTTCGATGGCCCGGAAATGGCCTTCGTTCGGGGCCTCGCCCATGCCGGCCAGCATGGAAATGGCCACCCGGCTGGTGGAAATCGTCGAGGGCACCGGGCAGTTGATCGGCCCGGCCTGTTGCGGCGGGGCGGCGGAATAATCCAGCCGCACGGCATCGCCTTCGACCACGACGGTGATGTCAAAGGGCACCTGGCCCGGTTCGACCCCGTTGTCGTCCATCACGCCCGAGCCGACATAGGTGCCATCGGGGATCGCCGCAAAATAGTTCCGCACGACCCGTTCGCCATGGTCGAACATCTGTTCCACAGCCCGCCCGAAATCGGCAACCCCGTGGCGCGCGACCACCTCCAGCAGCGCCCGGACCCCGGTGCGCACGCCGGTGATCTCGGCATTCAGGTCGCCGGCGATCATCTTAGGCACCCGGGAATTGGCGAGGATGATCCGGTAAATCGGATCAACGAGCTTGCCCGCCTCGACGATCTTCACGCCCGGATAGATCGTGCCTTCCTGGAAGACATCGACCGTGTCGGTGCAATAGGGATCCTTGCCCGCGATATCGAGCCAATGGCCCTTGATCGCCGCATAGCCCACCAGCTCGCCTTCGTGAAAGGCCGGCATGACCACGGCCAGGTCCTGCGGATGCGAGCCGGTGCCATAGGGCCAGTTATAGATGATGATGTCGCCTTCGTTGAGGTTCTCGACCCCGCCGATGCCCTTGACGGCCTCGATGACACAGAAGTTCAGCGTGCCCATGAACATCGGCAGGCTCGGCGCCTGGGCCAGCAGACGCACGTCCTTGTCGTAGAGCGCCACGGCGAAATCGAGCACCTCGTAGATCACCGGCGAAAAGGCCGTGCGCACCAGCGCGCGTTTCATCTGGTTGGCCGCCGAGTTCAGCGCATGACGCACGACCTCGGTGGTGATCGGATCGACCGGGTCGGATTGCGTTGTGCGCGACTGGCCGGCCTTGTGCAGGATGGTGTCCATGGCTCAGGTCTCCTTGCGGTCGAGGATCAGCTCGCCGCGCGCGCCCGGACGGATCGTCCAGCCCGCGTCGACATAGAGCGTCGATGTGGTTTCGGTCACGATGCAGGGCCCCGCCACGTCCCCGGCGATGGTGTTGCGCGGGATGATGGCAAAGGGCATGCGCCGGCCCAGGGCAAAGGAATGCGCCTCGACGCTGCCCGGCGTGGCCGGAGCCGGTTCGGGCGCCGGCACGCGGACCTCGCGCGGGGCCAGGGCCTCGGTATAGGTCGCGCGCACGGCCACGGTTTCGACCTGTTCGTCCAGCGTGCCGCCAAAGGTCTTGTCGTATTCGGTCGCAAAGCCCTGCACGATGGCCGCCACGTCGATGGCGATCGCGGTGCCCGACAGGGGCAGATCGACCGACAGCGAATGTTCCTGGCCCTTGTAGCGCAGATCCAGTCGGGCCGAGGGCGTGGCCCGGTCGGGCCGGGCGCCCCGGTCGACCAGCTCTTGCAGCAGGGTGGTCAGCAGGGCCTGTGCCCGGGCCAGCCCGGCATCGTCGAGATCGGTGACCAGCGTGCGCGCCGCCGATTGCACCCGGTCGGCCCCCAGCAGACCCCAGGCCGAGAAATTACCCGCAAAGGGCGGCAGCACGATGCGGTTCATGCCCAGGTCATCGGCCAGCAGGCAGGCCATCAGCGGCCCGGCCCCGCCAAAGGGCAGAAGCGTCATGCCGCGCGGGTCCAACCCCTGTTCGACGGTCACCTCGCGCATGGCCCCGCCCATGGCGGCGGCGGCGATGCGCATGACGCCCGTGGCCACCGTTTCGACATCCTGGCCCAGGGCGTCGGCCACGCTGGCCAGCGCGGAATGCGAGGCGGCGATGTCCAGCGTGATCCCCGAGGCCAGCTCGCCCGGCCCCAGCATGCCCAGGTAAGCCGCCGCATCGGTCAGTGCCGGCTGCGTGCCGCCCTTGCCGTAACAGGCCGGGCCGGGCACGGCGCCCGCCGATTGCGGCCCGACGCGCATCAGCCCGCCGCGATCCACATGGGCCAGCGATCCGCCGCCCGCCCCGATCGAGCGCACGTCGACCCAGGTGGTCTGCACCGGCATGCCGTCGATCACGCCTTCGTACAGAACCTGCGGCTCGCCATCCAGGATCAGCGCCGTATCAAAGCTGGTGCCGCCCACATCCGCCGTGATCAGCGCCTCGATCCCGAGACCGCGCGCGAATTCCGACGCGCCATGCGCCCCGCCGACGGGGCCGGACATGATGGTTTCAAAGGGCCGGTCCTCGGCCTCGGCAAAGGTCATCGACCCGCTGCCCGACCGGGTGATCAGCGCCATGCCGGTAAAGCCCAGGTCCCGCAGGCGGGTTTCGAGCCGGCGCAGGTAGTTCGACATCCGCCCGCGCACGAAGGCGTCGATCACGGTGGTCGAGGTGCGTTCGAATTCGCGGTACTCGCCGGAAATCCGGTGCGAGAGCGAAATGCCACCCTCGAAGCCTTCCTCGCGGATCAGCTTTTCGACCAGCAGTTCATGTTCGGGATTGGCCCAGGCATTGATCAGCGCCACGGCGATGGCATCGACCTCGAACCCCATCAGAGCCCGGATCGCCGCCCGCGTGGCCTCTTCATCGACCGGCGCATGGACAGTCCCATCCGCCATGATCCGGCCCGGGACCTCCAGCCGCCGCCGGCGCGGAACCAGCGCGGGGGGCTGTTCCCAGAAGAGATTGTACATCTCGGCCCGGTCGCCGCGCCGGATCTCAAGCACGTCGCGGAAGCCCTCCGTCGCCAGCAGCCCGACCTCGGCGCCGCGGCGTTCCAGCAGGGCGTTCAGGCCGACGGTCGTGCCGTGCAGGAAATAGGACGCCTCGGCGATGACCTTTTCCGGCACATGGGCCTGAACCGCGTTGATCACCCCTTCCTCGGGGGCATGGGGGACGGTGGGCACCTTGCCCTCGACCGTCTCGCCGGTGGTCTCGTCGTAATAGATGAGATCGGTGAAGGTGCCGCCGATGTCGACGCCGATACGTGTTGCCACTTGGGGAGTTCCTTGTCTTCAGGCCAGCGGTGCGCGGCCGGTTTCCCTGATCGCGTCGCGCATGGCTTCTTCCTCGGTACTGGCCACGGGTACGGCCCCGATCAGCTGGCGCGTGAACTCGGCCCGGGGGGCCGAGAAGATCTGGTCGGCCAGCCCGGTTTCCACCCGGCGGCCCTCGGCAAAGACGCTGATCCGGTCGGCCAGCGCCCGCACTACGGCCAGGTCATGGGTGATGAACACGTAGGTCAGGCCCCGGTCCCGGCGCAGCCGGTCGAGCAGCTTGAGCACCCGCGCCTGCACCAGCACATCGAGCGCCGATGTCGGCTCGTCCAGCACGATCAGGTCGGGCTCGGCCGCCAGGGCCCGGGCAATGGCCACGCGCTGGCGCTGGCCGCCCGACAGGGACGAGGGCGTGCGCCGGGCCATGTCGGGTTCCAGCCCCACCTCGACCAGCAGTTCTTCGACCTTGCGGTTGCGGTGCCGCGCCTCGCCCAGCCCGTGCACATCCATCGGCAGCCGGATCGACTTGCCGATCCGCCGCCGCCCGTTGAGCGAGGACAGCGGGTTCTGCTGGACCAGCTGGATGCGTCGTTTCATGGCCCGGGGGCGGTCCTGGAACAGCGGCTTGCCGTCGAAATGCACCTCGCCATAACTCGAGGCATGGATGCCCAGGATGATGTTGGCCAGCGTCGACTTGCCCGAGCCGCTTTCGCCCACCACGGCATGGCATTCGCCCCGGCGCACATCGAAATCGACATCGTCCAGCGCCTTTACCTGGTGATCGCCGGTCTGGAAGATCTTGCTCAGCCGCGTTGCGCGGAGAAGGACATCGCTCATGCGCTCACCTCGTGGGGTTCGCCGCAGCCCGGATGCACGATCAGCGGATCGCGGAAGGCGTCGGAATGTTCGGGCAGGTCCGGCAGGCCACCGCCCACCAGCCTGGGCGCGGCCGACAGCAGCGCGCGGGTATAGGGATGGCGCGGATCGGCAAACAGCTGGTCGGTGCGCCCGTGCTCGACGATCTTGCCGCGATAGATCACGTAGACCCGGTCGGCGAATTCGCGCACGACCGACAGGTTGTGCGAGATGAACAGCACCGCCGTACCCTTTTCGGTGACCAGGTCATCCATCAGCCGCAGGGTCTGGGCCTGCACGGTCACGTCCAGCGCCGTGCCCGGTTCGTCGGCCAGCAGCAGCTCGGGTTCGTTGACCAGCGCCATGGCGATCATCACCCGCTGGTTCATGCCGCCCGACAGCTGGAACGGATAGCTGTCCAGCGCCCGCGCCGGATCGGGAATATGCACCTCGGCCAGCGCCTTGAGCGCGCGGTCGCGGGCCTCGGCGTCGGGCACCTTGCGCCCGCCGGACCGCAGCACCTCGGTAAAGATCTCACCGATGCGAAAGACCGGGTTCAGGGCCGAGGTCGGATCCTGGAAGATCATCGTCACCCGGTGGCCGCGCTCGGGGGCCATGGCCTCGGGGCGCTTGATCAGGTCGTGGCCGACCACCTCGATCGTGCCGCTGGCCCGGGTGCCACGCTCCTGCTGCAACCGGCCAAGCGCCAGCTGGGCGGTGACCGACTTGCCCGAGCCGCTTTCGCCGACGAGGGCCACCTTTTCCCCGGCATTCACATGCAGCGAGATCCCGTGCAGCACCTGCGCCGTCTGGCGGCCCTTGCGAAAGCCCAGTTCCAGGTCGCGGATTGTCAGGACAGCCATCTTACACCTCTGCATCGAAGGCTTCGCGCAGGCCGTCGCCCAGCAGGTTGAACCCCAGAACCAGGAGCATGATCGCCAGCGCGGGGAAGATCGACAGCCACCAGGCGTCGGGCATGTATTTCGCCCCGTCGGCCACCATCGACCCCAGGTCCGGCGTGGGCGGCTGCACGCCAAGGCCCAGGAAGGACAGCGACGAGACCATCAGCACGACAAAGCCGATATCCAGCGTCAGCTTGGTCAGCACGGCAGGCGCGCAATTGGGCAGGATCTCGCGGAACATGATGTGCAGCGGCGAGGCGCCGATGACCTCGGCGGCCAGCACGTAACCCTCGCGCGCCTCGGACCGGACGACGTTGTAGACCAGCCGGGTGTACCAGGGCCACCACATGACCGTGACGGCCAGCATGGCATTGGTCAGCGTGGCGGGCAGGAAACCCATGATGGCCATGGCCAGCACCAGCGGCGGGATGGCCAGGAAGATGTCGGTCAGGCGCATCAGCACGAATTCGACCCAACCGCCGAGATAGCCGGCCAGCAGCCCCAGGATCACCCCCACGGGCATCGAGATCGACAGCACCAGCACGGCCATCAGCAGCGACAGGCGGAACCCGTAGACGATGCGCGTCAGCAGGTCGCGCCCGATGGTGTCGGTGCCGAACCAATGCGCCGCCGAGGGCGCCTGGTTGATCGCCGTGAAATCGCCGATCGGGCCGACATGCGCCGGATAGGGCGTGATGAAATCGGCAAAGACGGCCAGGGCGATGCAGAACACCACCAGCACGAGGCCCAGGATGGAAATCGGGTTGGACCGGAATTCGGTCCAGGCGACGGACGAGGATTTCGTGCTCATGCCTTTGCCTTTCTCTCGGCCAGCCGGATGCGGGGATTGATGATCGACACGATGACATCGACGATCAGGTTGGTGATCAGGAACATCGCCGCGATGACCAGGACGACGCCGACGATGGCATCCAGGTCCTTGCGCAGGATGACCTCGACGCCGTATCGCGACAGGCCGGGCCAGACAAAGACCCGTTCGACCAGGAAGGCATTGGCCAGCATGGCCGCGAAATCGAGGCCCAAGATGGTCAGTGTCGGGATCAGCGACGGCCAGAAGGCAAACCGGCGCGAGATGCGGTCTTCGCGGAACCCATAGGCCCGGGACATGCCGATGAAGGGCTTGCGGTAGGTCTCGATCATCGACGACCGGGTCAGCCGGGCGGTCTGGCCGATGCCCGACAGGGCAAGGGCCGTGGCCGGCAGGATCAGGTGGTAGAGCGCGTTGAAGAACGTCGAGACCTGGCCGTTGAGCAGGGCGTCGATCGTGTAGAACCCGGTGATCAGGGGCGGCGCGTCGATGCCGTTGGACAGCCGGCCTTCAAGCGGGAAGATCGGCCAGATATAGGCAAATGTCAGCTGCAGGATGACGCCCCAGACAAAGGCCGGCGTACAGACCGCGATGACCGACAACAGCCGGGCGACATGATCGGGCCAGCGCCTCTGGAACCGCGCGGCGAGCCGGCCGAGCGGCAGGCCCAGCAGGATCATCATCGCCCCAGCATAAAGCACCAGTTCCAGCGTGGCCGGGAAATAGGTGGCGATGTCCTGTGTCACGGGCCGCTTGGTGTAAAGCGAGGTGCCCAGGTCACCATGCAGCAGGTCGCGGATGAACCAGCCGTATTGCACGACGATGGGGTCGTTCAGGTGGCGGGCCTCGCGCAGGGCGTCGACCTGGGCCTGGCTGGCGTTCGGCCCCAGGGCGATCCGCGCCGGATCACCCGGCACGATGCGCGCGATGAAGAAGATCAGGGTCGAAACGCCGACCAGCACGAGAACCGAAATGGCCAGCCGGTGCAGAAGAAGTCGAAGGACGGGGTTCATGGTTCAGAACTCCACGCGGTTGCCGATATCGGGCGGGGAAAGGGAAGCGGCCTCGATCTCGGGGCCGGATGGCGCGACCGACCCGCCGATGCGGCCGGGCGTCCAGCCGAAGGCGCGGCTGGCATGGGCCAGCCCCTCGGCCTGGATCAGGGGGGCGCGCACGGCGTCGATCATCGGCACGCCCAGGCGGTCGCCGATCTTCATCGCCGCCTGGTATTCCAGCGTGCAGCCCATCAGGATCGCCTCGGCCCCGTCGTCCTGCACGGCGCGGGTGGCTTCTTCGAGGATGCGCGCCTCGGTCGTGGCGTGATCGGTCAGCAGCTGGTCGGTCAGGATGCCGAGCGGCCGGATCGAGGCCAGCCGGCCTTCGGCGCCGTAACCGCGAATGCGCCGCCGGGAATGGCCCGCGGCCTTGGCCGTGGGCGACAGCACCGAGAACCGGGCCGACAGGGCCCCGGCGATTTCCAGCGCCGAGATGCAGGGCCCGGTGACCAGCATCGGGCCGGACACTTCGCGGGCGGCTTCCAGGGCGGTGTCGTAGAAACAGCCGATGATCATGGCGTCATAGCCCGCGCGCCCGAAATGCAGCGCGGTGCGCACGACCTGCGGGATCGCCATGGCCTCGAAGGCATCGTATTCCAGGTGCGCCGGCACGCTGCCCGGCGCGAAGGAGATCACCGTGCCGGTCAGCCCCGGCCGCCCGGCCGCCTTCAGCGCCTCGGCCATCGGTTCGTCATCCCTGTCGGTGCCGACAGGATTGACCCAGAGTAGTCGCATGGGGATCTCCCGGGTTGGTCGGTTGGCCGCGGGGAACGATGCCCCCCGCGGCGCGAGGGCCTCAGTCGGTGACGCGCATGTCCTTGAACAGCATCGAGAACGCAGAGATCGAATACCGCTTGCTGTCATCCATCAGGTTCGGCACTTCGACCCCGTTGCGGATGCCGTAGACACCGGTGAACTCGTAGGCATAGATCGCTGGCGCCAGGTCGCGCAGACGGCCGTTGAGGTTGCGATAGATCTCGGCCCGCTTCTCGGGGTCGGTCTCGGTCCGGCCGGCTTCGAGATAGCCGTCGACCTCGTCATCGGCCAGGTAGGATGCCGACATCCAGGTATGGGGCACGGTCGAGCTGTACATGTTGTACATCAGCGAATCCGTGTCCGGGGTGCGCGTCGACACCGCGATCTCGATGGCATGGGGCGCGGTGGCCGGCTCGGTGACCTGCTGGGTGATCAGCGCCCAGGGCGTGCGCGTGACCTTCACGTTCATGCCCAGCTGGGTGAACGTCGCCTGCATCAGCAGGGCCAGCCGTTCGCGGGCCGGCACCTCGGCGATCCAGGCCAGGTCGAGTTCGTATTCGTCGGGCGCGTATTGGCAGGCTGCCAGCTCTTCCTTGGCCTTTTCCATGTCCTGCGCGGGCATCGGCCGGTCGAGATCGGCCCCGTAAAGCCCCTGCGGCGTGGCCCCGTTCATCGCGATGCCCTGGGCCATGTCGTCGGTCACGGCCAGCAGCTGCAGCGTGGTCGCGTAATCGTAGGCATAGGTCAGCGCCAGCCGGCAATGCACGTCGTCCAGCGGCGGGCGCTGGGTGTTGAGCATGATGTATTCGCCCGTCCCGCCCGGCTCGGCGGCCAGGTGCACGGTGCCATCGGCTTCCATCGCCTTGAGCACTTCGGGCGGCAGCCACAGCGACGAGATGTCGTGTTCGCCACGCGACATCAGCGCGCGCACGGTCGAGGCTTCCAGCGAATAGCGATAGGTCACCTCGTCGGGCGCCAGGTCATCCATGGCCTGGCCGGTGTAATTGGGATTGGGCACCATGACCGTTTCGATCTGCGGATCATGTTCCTTGATCACGTAGGCGCCCGAACCGGCCGAGGTTTCCGACAGCCAGGCCGAGGCATGGTCGCCGTCGACTTCATGTTCCCTGGCCAGCGTGCTGTCGACGACCGACAGCTGCACCAGCGAGGCGAGGAAGGGCGCAAAGGCTTCGGTCAGGGTGATCTTGACGGTACTGTCGTCGACCGCTTCGATCCCGGCCACCCGGCCTTCGAACAGCGACGACGGCCCCTGCCCCAACGCCATCAGCCGGTCGAAGGAATAGACCACGTCGGCCGCCGTCACCGGATTGCCGCTGGCAAAGGTCGCGCCGTCGCGGATGGTAAAGGTGTAATCCAGCCCATCGATGGTCCAATCGCTGGCCAGCCAGGGCTGCACGCCCGCGCCGCCCTGCTTGGGATAGACAAGCGCCTCGTAGAGGTTCACGCCCAGCACGGTATCGGCATAATCGGTGCCCTTGGCCGGGTCGATCTCGCCGACGGCGGATTCATCCAGCCGCAACGGGCGCTCCTGGGCGGTGACAGGGGCCGCGAGAAGCATCGCGGTCGAGCAGGCAAGGAGGCCGAGCCTCGTCAGGTTCTTCATCTGGTTACTTCCTCTGTTGGTCCGTGAGTGCGGGTCTTCTGGGTCATTGTTCGATAGGTTTGTTGGGGGCGGCATCGCCCCAGCCCCCTCCGTTCGCGGTTTCGATCAGCAGATCGTCGCCCGGGGCCAGGACGACCCCCGATGCGAAGGAGAAGTCCTGTCCCGTGCCATCCTTGCGGCGCACGGAAATCCGGTTCAGCCCGCCCTGGTCGCCGCCATTGGCGCCCCAGACGGGCACGCGCACATGGCTGTAGCCGGCGGCCAGCGTGGCGGTGCCGCGCGGGCGATAGCAGGTCGACATGCCCATGCCGCCCTTGTGCAGGCCCTGGCCCGCGTCGCTGTCCGACAGCCGACGCCAGCCGACATCGATGCCATAGCGGGCCTCGCAGATCTCGACCGGGCAGTTGAACGTGTCGCCGTGATTGGTCGAATACATGGCATGCAGCCCGTCGCGCTCGGCCGTCGCCCCCCAGCCGCCCATCTGCGGTTCGACCATCGTGTAGCGCCGCCCGGTGTCGGGATGGACCCCGGCGATGACCGTCCCGCAGATCGAGGCGAAATGCCCGGCGGGCAGGCGGTCGGGCATGACCCGGGCCATGGTCTGCCACAGCATGTCCGACAGGCGGATGCGGGTTTCGGAATAATAGCCGTGCGGGGCGGGGGCCGTGGCCTCGAAGATCGTGCCGGGCCTGGTGATGACCCGAAGCGGCCGGAACGACCCGGCATTGGCGTAAAGCTCGGGGTCGGTCAGCACCTTGAAGATCAGCTGGCAGGCGATCAGCGTGCCATCGCGCGAGGTGTTGAACGGCCCGGGCTTCTGGGCCGGGGCCTCGGTCAGGTCGATGACGAAGGCCTCGTCGGTGATCTCGATCACCGCATGCCAGGTCTCGCCCTCGTCCTGTTCCTGGGCCACCGGATAGCGCCCCCGGGGCAGAGTGGCGAGGCCCGTGCGCGCCCGCTGCTCGCCCTCGGCAAAGGCCGCGGCAATGGCGGCCCGGAAGGTATCGGTGCCATGGGTCGCGGCCATCTCGGCAATGGGCTTTGCCGCCCGCCGCCCGGCCGAGATCTGGGCCCAGAGGTCACCCATGCAGAAATCCGGCAGGCGGGAATTGGTGGCGATGATGTCGAACACGGCGTCGATCTTGCGCCCGGCATCAAAGAGCCGGATGCAGGGCAGGCGCAGGCCCTCCTGAAAGATCTCGACCGCATCGGCGGGCATCGACCCGGGCGTCATGCCGCCCACGTCGTTCCAATGGGCGATCGAGGCCGTCCAGGCCAGCAACTCGCCCTTCACGAAGACCGGCTGCGCCACCACCACGTCGTTCAGATGGGTGACCCCGCCCCAGTAGGGATCGTTGGTCACAAAGACATCACCGTCCTGCACGCTGTCCCCGTGCAAGTCGACGATCCGCTTCACCGCCTTGTCCAGCACGCCGACAAAGCCCGGGATACCCGCGCCCGAGGACACGATTTCTCCGGCCGCATCGGTGATGCCGGTGCCCACGTCGAGCACCTCGTAGATGATCGGGCTCATGGCGGTCTTTTTCAGCACGGCGAACATCTCGTCCGCCGCAGCCGTCAGACCGGCCTGGATGACCGCGCGTGTGAAGGGATCGTCGGTCATCAGAGCCCCGTCTCGATCACGACCTTGCCGTGGCTGGTTCGCGGCTGGCTGAGGTAATCCCAGGCCTTGATGTAGTCTTCCATCGGATAGACCCGGTCGACATTGGGCGTGAGGTCGCCGCCGGCCAGCGCCGCCTTCACGTAATCGATGCCCCTGGGCAGCAGCACCGGGTCCTGCACGTAGTTGAAGACCGAATAGGCCTGGAACACCGCGTTGGCCTGGAAGAGATCGGTGAACGGCAGCTCGGGCCGTTCGCCATCGAGCGAGCCGTAGTAATAGACCCGCGCATCCCGGGCCAGGCCCGGCCCGTATTGCCCGATCAGCCCGGCGCCCACGGGATCGAAGACCAGGTTCACGCCCCGGCCCCCGGTGATCTCTGCGATCCGCGCGGCCACGTCGTCCTGGCCGGTGACAATGACATGGTCGGCGCCCCGGGCGCGCATGTACTCGGCATGGGCGGGCGACCGGGTGGTGCCGATCATCGTTACCCCCCGGGCCTTGCCGATTTCCAGCATGGCGCTGCCGGCCGTCGAGGTGCCGGCCGTGACCAGCGCAAAATCCCCCGCGCCAAGCGGCGTGATTTCCGAGATCGGGAAATAGGCGGTCAGGTATTGCATCCAGACCGACGCCGCCTCGACCGGGCTCAGCCCCTCGGGCGCCTTGGTCACATAGGCCGGGTCCATCACCAGGCTCTCGGTGCTGGCGCCCTTGTCGTAGTAGAAATAGGGCAGCGTGCAGACCCGGTCACCGACCGTATAGCCCGCGACATCCGCGCCCATGGCGTCGATCACGCCGCAGGCCTCGATGCCCACGCGGGCCGGGAACCCGGGGAAGGAGAACGAATACTTGTCCTCCATCAGGTTCATGTCGCCCCAGTTCAGGGCAAAGGCCTCGATGGCGATGCGGATCTCGCCCGGCCCCGGCTCTTGTGCGGGCACGGTGTCAAGCGAGAGGCTCTTGTAGCCGCTGTAATCGTGGATCTGCCAGGCGCGGGGCATGTCTCAGGCCCCTGCCACGGCCACGTCGCGCGGCAGTTCCGAGAATTTCACCGCGCCGTCCTTGGTCAGGTAGACGATTTCCTCAAGCCGCAGGCCGAACCGGCCGGTCAGGTAGATGCCCGGCTCGATGGAAAACACCATGCCCTCTTCGAGAACCGTATCGGACGAGCCGGTCATGTAGGGCGGTTCATGCACCTCGATCCCCAGCCCGTGGCCGGTCCGGTGCAGGAAGAAATCGCCATAGCCCGCCTGGGTGATGTGATTGCGCGCGGCCTCGTCGATCTCGCGCGCGGTGACGCCCGGTTTGGCGGCTCGCATGGCGGCCTGGACGGCGCCTTCGACGATGGCATGGATCTCGTCATAGCCTTCGGGCTTGTCGCCGACGACGCACATGCGGGTGATGTCGGATGGCATGCCATCCAGCCGCGCGCCGATGTCGATGACGATGGCATCGCCCTTCTGGATAACGGTCTCGCCGGTCTGGTGGTGCGGGAAGGCCCCGTTGCCGCCCGTGCCGATGATGCCGAATTCCAGCTTGGCGCCGTCTTGGGCAAACCGGTCGATGACGATCTGCTTGACCTGGTTTTCCGTCATGCCGGGCTTGATCGCGGCAAAGGCCGTTTTCATCGCCTCGTCGGCCAGCAGGGCGCTGGTCTTCAGCCGGGCAAGTTCGTCGGCATCCTTCATCATCCGCAGACGGCCCAGCGTCGAGGTGGTGAAGACATGTTTTGCGCCGGGCAGCAGGTCGAGCAGGGTCAGCGCGAAATCGGCGCGCATGCCCTCGTCGATGGCCACGACCATCGCGCCCTGGCCCTTGACCGCCGCCAGCGTCGCATCCAGCGCCGCGCCCGGGCCTTCGGCATCGGCCCACAGGTGCATCGGCAGGTCGGTGTGCTGGCCGGCGCTGTCGGCTTCGAGCGCGGGCATGGCAAATTCGGCACCGTCCTGGGTGACCAGCAGCAGCAGCAGGCGTTCGTCACCATGGGGCTGAAAGCCCAGCAGCCATTGCATATGCGGCCCGGGACCAAGCGCCAGCAGCTCGACGCCTTCGTCCTTCATCGACGCGCGCAGGGCCGCCATGCGGTTTGTGATCACATCCTTGGGCATCACGCCTCTCCCTCGTATCCGTATATTGTCCTTGCGGTTTCCGGGCTGATCAGCCCGTCGCGCAGGTCGCGGGCGACCATGTCGCGGGGCCGGTCCTTGGGATCGCCCAGCCCGCCGCCATTGCCTGTGATCACACGGATCACATCGCCCGGTTTCGTCTTCTTGTTCGACACGAATGCAAATTCGCTGGCCTCGCCTTCAGCCGGCATGAAACGCACGTAATTGGCGCTGCCGTCATGGCCTCCGTCCAGCCCCCAGGCCGGGAATTTCGAACGGGTATAGCCGATGGTGACATAGCCATCCTCGGAGCGCGTCCGGTAGTCGATGACCACGCCGCGCCCGCCGGTCAGGCGGCCTTCGCCGCCCGGCGCGCAGTTCAGCTCCATCCGGTCGATGATGACGCCGTTGCGGGCCTCGTTGATCTCGGCGGGGCAATTGTAGGTCTCGCCGTGGAAGGACGAGAAGATCGCCGAATTGCCGTCGCGCCCGGCCGCCGCGCCCCAGCCGCCGACCTGCGGCTCGATGATCGTGTAATGCCGGCCCGTATCCGGGTGCACGCCGCCGATGAAGGTGCCGCAGACGGATGCGAAATGCCCCGCGCCCAGCCGGTCGGCCATGTAGGGTGCCAGGCAACGCCACATGATGTCATAGGCGCGCAGTTCGAGTTCATAGTAGAACCCCATCGCCGCCGGCTCCTGCGCGTCAAAGACGCTGCCCTTGCGGGTCAGCAGCTCGATCGGGCGGAACGACCCGGCATTGGCCAGCCCGCGCGGATCGGTCAGCGACTTGAACAGCATCTGCGCAGACACCATCACCCCGTCACGGCAGGAATTGGTCGGCCCGGGCGACTGGTCGGGATTGTCGCGCAGGTCGACGATGAACTTGTCGTCGGTGATCTCGATCTTGACGTTGAAGACGGACCCGTCGTCCTGTTCCTCGTCCAGCTCGAACTTGCCCTTGGGCAGATCGGCGAGCGCGGCGAGCGAGACCTTTTCGCCGTGATCCATGAAGTCGGCCAGCGCCTGTTCGAACGCCGCGACGCCGTATTTGTCGGCCAGCTGGGTCAGCCGCCGGGCGCCCACGCGCACCGACGAAATCGCCGCCCAGACATCGCCTTCCAGCACGTCTGGCATGCGGCTGTTGACCGTCAGGATCTCGAAGACCGAGGCGATGGGCTTGCCCGCCTCGACCAGCTGGATCGCGGGCAGGCGCAGACCCTCCTGAAAGATCTCGGTCGCCTCGCCGGTCAGCGAGCCCGGGGCCATGCCGCCCACGTCCGAGTTATGCGCGATATTGGCCGTCCAGGCGACCAGCTTGCCCTCGGCAAAGACCGGCATGGCGACGATGATGTCGTTCAGGTGGGTGACGCCGCCGTAGAAGGGATCATTGGTGGCATAAACGTCGCCGTCCTTGACCACATCCGCCGGGAACTTGGCGGCGATGACCTTCACGGCCTTGTCCAGCACGCCGACAAAGGCCGGGATGCCCGCGCCCGAAGACGCGATCTCGCCCTGCGCATCGAGAATGCCGGTGCCCATGTCGAGCACCTCGTAGATGATCGACGACATGGCCGTCTTCTTCATTGCCACGAACATCTCGTCGGCGGCGGCCTGCAGCGAGTTCTGGATGATCTCGGAAGTGATCGGATCAAGCGCCATCAGACGGCCTCCATCACGGGGGTTTCGGCCGCGACCGACAGCAGGATGTGCAGGTTGCCCCAGCGGTCGACCTCGACCCGGTTGCCCGGATGGATGACAATGGTCGTGCCCGGGTCCTCGACGATGGCCGGGCCATCGAAGGCCATGCCCGGCAACAGTTTTTCGCCGTCATAGATCGCGGCCGCGTGGGTGCCCTCGGTGGCGTAGTCGACATCGCGCGTACCCTTCTGCGCCGCGCTCGCGGGCGTGTCGGTCAGGGCGTGTTCGACCGGTTTCAGCTTGCCGACCTCGGCCGAGGCGATGACATGGATGCCCACCATCTCGACCGGCGCGGACAGGCGGTAGGTGTATTCCTTTTCATAGGCCTCGTGGAAATCGGCGGCGATCTTGGCCAGCGCGGCTTCGGTCACGGTGCCGTCGATGGGGACTTCAACGGTGTGTTCCTGGTTCTGGTAACGGAACTTGCCGAACCGTTTCAGGATGACCTTTTCCGCGGCCACGCCCTCGGCGGCGAATTGATCGCGGGCCTGGGCCTCGGTCTCGGCAAAGCGGGCCTCCAGCCCCTCGGCCGCACCGTCGCCCATGTCGGCCAGCGCGGTCAGGAAATAGTCGCGCCGCAGGTCGGACATCATCATGCCCCAGGCCGAGAACACCGACGCGCCGGTAGGAATGACCACCTTCTTGACGCCCAGCTCCTGGGCCAGCGCCACAGCATGCATTGCACCGCCGCCGCCAAAGGCCACCAGCACGAAGTCGCGCGGATCGTGGCCCCGGTTGAGCGAGACCAGCTTCAGCGCGTTGACCATGTTGTTGTTGGCAATCCGCACGATGCCCTGCGCAGCCTGGTCGCGGTCGACGCCCAGGTTGTCGGCGACCTTTTGCAGGGCCGCGCCGGTGGCTTCCATGTCGGCCTCGACCGCGCCGCCGCAGAAGTAATCGCGGTTGATCCGGCCCAGCCAGAGGTTGGCGTCGGTGGTCGTGGCCTCGGTCCCGCCCTTGCCATAGGCCGCCGGGCCCGGCATGGCGCCGGCCGATTGCGGGCCCACGTGCAGCTTGCCGAAATCATCGACCCAGGCGATCGACCCGCCGCCATTGCCAATTTCCACCAGGTCGACGACCGGCACCATGATCGGGTAGCCGGCGCTGGTCCGGTCCCGCTCGATCCAGTAGTCGGTCATGATCTTGACCTCGCCGTCCTCGATCAGCGAGCATTTCGCGGTGGTCCCGCCGATATCCAGCGCCAGCACGTTGGGCTCGCCGATCAGCTTGCCGAGCTCGGCCGCGCCCCAGAACCCCGAGGCCGGGCCGCTTTCGACCATGGTGATCGGGATGCGCGAGGTGGCATCCAACGTGTCGACGCCGCAATTGGACTGCATGACATAAAGCTGGCCGTCAAAGCCGCCCTCGGTCAGACCGGATTCCAGCCGGCGCAGGTAGCGTTCGGCGACGGGTTGGACATAGGCCGACAGCACGGCCGAATTGCCCCGTTCGTATTCGCGCCATTCGCGGCTGATCTGGTGCGATCCCACGGCCGAGACCTCGGGCCAATGGGCGCGGATCGCCTCCAGCACGGCCTGTTCGTGGGTCGGGTTGGCATAGGAATGCAGCAGCGACACGGCCACCGCCTGCACGCCGTCGGCCTTGAAGCCATCGAGGATCGCGGGCAGGCCCGACAGGTCCAGGGCCTCGGTCTCGGCGCCCTGGTAGCTGATCCGCCCGGGGACCTCGCAACGCAGGTAACGGGGCACGAAGGGTTCGGGCTTTTCGTAATGCAGGTTGAAGAAATCGGGCCGGTTGCCGCGCGCGATTTCCAGCGTGTCGCGGAAGCCTTCGGTGGTGATCAGCCCGACCTTGACGCCCTTGCGTTCGGTCAGGGCGTTGATGACGACGGTGGTGCCATGGGCCATGAAATCGACGCCCGCCGGATCGACCCCACCCTTTGCCAGCACGTTCAGCACGCCCTGTTCGAAATTCGGCGGCGTGGTGTCGGACTTGGCCGTGGTGATGCGGCTTTCCCCGGTGTCGAGATCGGTCTCGAAACAGACCATGTCGGTGAATGTGCCGCCCACGTCGGTTGCCACACGGGTCGTGGTCTTGGTCATGCGGATGTCTCCTCCGGGTTGGCCCTGCGTTCCAGCATCAGGCAAAGCGCGCCCGGGGCGATCAGCCGCGCGGCGCGGGCGACCTTTTCGGGCGTGTAATGGTGCGCCACGTCCAGGCAGTTCAGCGTGCCCAGCACCTCGCCGTTGACGACGACGGGCAGGTTCAGGCAGCTTTCGAAACCCAGGCTGACGATCAGTTCGTGATCGGGGAAATGCGGCGCGAAATCGGCCGGGACATGGGCGACGAAGGGCTGGTGGTTGTCCAGGACCTGCGTGCCCCAATCGGTCGGCGGCATAGGCTTGGTGCCTCCGGGCGGGTATTCGGCGGCCATGTTCGACCAGCGCCGGCGGGCCAGCCGGGTACCGGGATCAAAGGTCATCACGGTGAACAGCCCGGCGCCGATTTCCTCCTGCACCAGCGCGCAGAGCGCGGCAAAGAGCGCGTCGAGGTCATCGCCGGCGGCGGCTTGGGCGAATTGGGTCCAGGCGGTCATTCCTGCTCTCCGGCGGCTTGCAAAAGGGCGGCTTCGTGGCCGGCGTGGACGCCGGGAATGTCTTCGGCAGAGGTGATGCGATCGCCGAAGACATCCATCGTGCAGACATGAAGGATCGCCGTTTCGCTGTCGGTGTGGTTCCAGGTGGAATGCAGCCGCTGGGACGAGAAATGCAGGCTGTCGCCGGCTTCCATCACCACCCGGTTGCCTTCCAGTTCGACGGTGCAGGCGCCTTCGAGCACAAAGAAGATCTCTTCGCCCTCGTGGCTCTGCGGTTCGCTGCGATAACCCGGCGCCTCGCGGATGATGACCGCGTTCAGCACCGATCCCGGGAAGGTCGTCGAGATCCGCTCATAGGCGGTGACGGCCGGGTTGTGCTGGCCCAGCGACAGTTTCGGCCGGGCGTCGTGGCGGGTGGCCTCGGGCGCGGGGCCCGAGCCGGGCAGCACATCATGCACGGCAATGCCCAGCACGCCACAGATCCGGTGCAATGAGGTCAGCGAGGGCACGGCGATGTCGCGTTCGGCCTGGCTCATGAACCCTGTCGACAGGCCCGCCCCCTCGGCCACTTCCTGCAGGGTCAGCTTGAGCGCCCGGCGCCGGGCCCGCAGCTTGGCCCCGATCGCGGGCTTGCCGGGGTCCTGCCGCCCCGCGTCCGGCTTGCCCGGATTCTGTGTCGATTCATCTGCCAAGAGATACCCGTTTTTAAGTAATACTAAAATTTTGTGACGGTTTCCCTGATTCCGTCAAGGAAAACTGCCCGTTCAGGCAGCTTTCTCCTTGCGGGCGCCCAGCTGATAGGCGGTCTCGGCCATCTCGGGCGACACCAGCCCCAGGCGCACATCGCGCTCGACATCCGGCACCGGGCGCTCGGCCGCCGGGCCGAAGCCGCTGCCCGCGCTCAGGATCAGTTCGACCTCGTCGTCGCACCCGGCCAGCGGGAACATCCCGCCGGTGCCGCAATCGGTGACCGTCTCGCCCGAGGTGATCGTCGCCCGGGCGCTCAGCCCCGGCGCGCCGCCATGCAGCCCCTCGACGGGCAGGTCGACGCCTTCGGGCGCAACCTGGCAGGTCATCTCGCCCGCCGCATCGCGCCGGCGCACGCGGATGCGCGTGGCCGGGCCGCCCCGGGCCGCGCCGGGCCCGCCGCTGTCGGTCACAAAGCCCTTTTCCTGCACGATGATCGGCAGCCGCTGTTCCAGCAGCTCCAGCGAGGACGAGGCCGCCGAGGTCGGCCAGAGAAGCGCGCCGCGCCCGTCCAGCCCCTGCCCCGCACCCTGGCCACCGCCCATCAGCAGCATTTCCGAGAACGGCTGGCCCTCGGCATCGGTGCCCCAGAAGGTCAGTACGCTGGGCAGGCCGGAATAGGCCCGCACCGCGCCGGGCACGGTTTCGGCCATGGCCCGAAAGATGTTGGGCGAGGAATACCAGCCCGTCCGCGTGCGCAGGCTGACCGGTGCTGGATGGGCGCAGTTCAGGATTGACCGCTCCGGCGCCTTGACGGTGAACGCCCGGTAACAGCCGGCATTGCCCCGCACCCCGGGCGTCAGCATGCATTTCAGCGGATAGGTCGCATGGGCCTCGGTATAGCTGAGCGTGCAGTTGATCCCTCCCAGCGGCACCTGCGGCGGAGCGCCGGCGAAATCGACCTCGATCCGGTCGTCGGCCACGGTCAGGGCCATCGGCAGGGTCATCCGCGTGCCCAGCGGGTTGAAATCGACGGTCGAGCGATAGGTGCCGTCGGGCAGCGCCCGGATCGCCGCGCGCATCGCCGCTTCGGACCGGTCCTGCAACACGGCGGCCAGCGCCCTGAGGTCGCGCAGCCCGTATTCCTGCAGGAACCGCAGCACCTGCGCCGCGCCCCGGGCATTGGCCGTGACCAGCGACCGCACGTCGCCCAGCACCTGGCCCGGCTCGCGCACGTTGTGGAACATCAGGCGGAAGATGTCCTCGTTCTCCTCGCCCCCGCGCAACAGGCGCATCGGCGGGATCTGCAGGCCCTCTTCGAAGACCTCGCGCGCGGCCAGCCCGCTGCGCAGCCCGCCGATGTCGCCGACATGGCCGACCGTCGCGGCCAGCGCCACGACACGGCCCTCGGCAAAGACCGGGGTGACCACGGCAATGTCAAAGAGATGGCCGGCGCATTCCCAGGGATCGTTGGTGACATAGACATCACCTTCGCGCATCTGCTCGGCCGGGTAGGTCTTGAGGATATGCCGCACGGCGCGCGGCAGGGTGATGTTGAACACCGGCATGACCCGGGCCGAATGGGCAATGGTCTCGCCCGTTGGGTCCAGCAGGGCACAGCCGAAATCCTGGCTTTCCGAGATGATCAGCGAAAAGGCCGTGCGGCAGACGGTCTGCCACATGTCCTCGGTCACCGTGACCAGCCGGGCCCACATGATTTCCAGCGCGATCGGATCGCGTTCCAGGATCGCCCGGGCCTCGGCCAGGGGCAGGTCGCCGGTCACGGTCACCCGGGTCTCGGCGTCAAGCCCGATGGTGATGCGCAGGTTGCCCGCCGTATCCAGCATGGCCCGGTCGCCCTTGGGCACCAGGGTGGTCGATTCCGGTTCCTCGATGATCGCCGGGCCGGTGATTTCCTGGCCCACGGCCAGCTCGGCCCGCAGGTGGACCGCGGCGGGTTCCCATTCGGCGCCGGTCCAGACCTCGCGGCTGTGCGGCGTGGCGGCACCGGCACGTTCGGCGGCCCGGCCAACCGACAGCGCCGGCGCGGGACCGCGCGCGCGCAGGCGCAGCGACAGGATTTCCAGCGGCGCATCGGCCGGGCGGCGGGAATAGCGATCGAGGTAGACGCTTTCGAACCCGGCCCGCAGCGCCGGTTCGGCCGATGCATCCAGCCCGCCTTCGGGCAGGGGCACGGCAACCACGTGCAGCTGGCCCTTCAGGCGCATGTCGAGGGTGATGTCAAAGGCCGCATCGGCCTCACCCACCCCGGCGGCGGTCAGCTCGGCCAGCGCCTCGGCGCGCATGTCGGCGGCCAGGGCGTCGATGCCACCCGACAGGGCTTCGGCCATCTGCATCGGCCGCGACCGCACCAGGTCGACGGCCAGGGGCGCCGACAGGAAGCCCAGGGCCGAGGCCGCGCCCGAGGCCGGCGGGATGATCACCTCGCCCACGCCCAGGATCCGCGCGACCCGGGCGGCAAAGGCCGGGCCGGCCCCGCCAAACCCGATCATCGCATATCCGCGCGGGTCGCGGCCCTTTTCGACCATGTGGATCTGCGCCGCCGAGGCCATGGATTCGGCCACCGTCTGGTGGATGCCCCAGGCCGCTTCGGTGGCGGTCAGGCCCAGCGGCCCGGCCACCTTGGCCATGGCCGTTTCGGCCGCCGCCCGGTCCAGCGCCATCTTGCCGCCCAGGAAACGGTCGGGATCGTAATAGCCCAGCAGGACCGACGCATCGGTGACGGTCGGGTCCTGGCCCCCGCGCCCGTAACAGGCCGGCCCCGGGGCGGCCCCCGCGCTGCGCGGCCCGACCTTCAGCAGGCCCACCCCGTCGATCGAGGCGATCGACCCGCCGCCGGCGCCGATCTCGATCATGTCGACCGTCGGCGCCCGGACCGGCAGGCCCGAGCCGTTCTTGAACCGGTGTTCCCGCCCGGCTTCCAGCACCGGGGCGATATGCGGCGCGCCGCCTTCGATCAGGCAGGCCTTGGCCGTGGTCCCGCCCATGTCAAAGCTGAGAACGTCCGACAGCCCCGCCGCACGGCCGAACCAGGCCGTGGCCAGCGCCCCGCCGGCCGGGCCGCTTTCCAGCAGCCGGATGGGCAGCGCCCGGGCGGTGTCGACGGGCACCAGCCCGCCGGCCGAGGTCATCAGCCGCAGCGACCCGGCAAAGCCCCGGCCGGCCAGTTCGCGTTCCAGCCGGGCCAGGTACTCGGCCATCAACGGCTGGACAAAGGCATTGGCGCAGGTCGTCACGAAACGCGGATATTCGGAAATCTCGCCCACCACGGCCGACGAGACCGACACGGCCAGGTCGGGATAAGCCGCCTTGACGATCTCGGCCGCGCGCAGCTCATGCGCCGGGTTGCGGTAGGCATGGATGAAACAGATGGCAATCGCCGTGCAGCCCTCGGCCACCAGCAGGTCCAGCTCGGTGCGCAGACCGGCCTCGTCCAGCGGCGTGACCTCGCGGCCCAGCCCGTCGAGCCGGCCGTCGACCTCGCGCCGCAGGTCGCGGCTGACCAGCGGCTCGGGGAAGGCCAGGTCGAGGTCGTAGATGTCGTAGCGCTGCTCGTTGCCGATCTCCAGCGTGTCGCGGAAACCGGTCGTGGTCAGCAGCCCGACCCTGGCCCCCACCCGTTCGATCACGGCATTGGTCACCAGCGTCGTGCCATGCACGATCTCGCCCAGCTCGGCCATGTCCAGACCCTCGCGGGCCAGCAGCTCGGTCAGCCCGGTCAGCGCCCCGCGCGAGGGATCGTCAGGCGTGGTCAGCGTCTTGTGCAGGGCCGGGGTGTCCTGGCCGGGGGCGCTCAGGAACAGGTCCGTGAAGGTGCCGCCGATGTCGATCCCAACCCTGTATTGCGCCATGTCGCCCTGCCTTTCCGTCTGACCATGCCTGAATTTAAGCAATACTATAATTTAGTATTACTGCAATTTGGCAACCCTCCAGTTCGGGGGCAGGCCGGTCACGGGCCGGACAGGGGGCGAAAACCCCGCCACGAAAAAGGCGGGCGCCTGTTTTTCAGGCACCCGCCGGGGTCAGCTTGCAACGATGTCGGGACCGACCGGCCGCGCGGTCAGGCGTCGATCCACTGGAAGGCCCAGGTTTCCGACAGCCGGCGCTCGTAGCCCCGGACGCCGGCCTGGATCTCGACAACAGATCCCTTCTCAGCCCGCACCTCGACAACCATCCGCCACAGGTCCTTGCCCGGAACCGCGCTCAGCACGGTCTCGGCCAATTCACCGCCGGTCACTTCGACCTCGGGCTCGACCTCGGCATCGCTGGGCAGGCTGCCCAGCAGGCCGCCGGCGAAATCGATGACGAATTTGCGCGTGTCGGTCTTTTCCTCGACCCCGGCCACGCCGCCTTCGCCGACCCGCGTGCGCACCACCCGTGCCAGGTCGCGCGGCGCGGCGCCCGGCGGGGTCATGCCCCAATGCAGGCGATAGGAATAATCCAGCGCGTCCCCGGCCTTGCGCTCTCCCTCGGGCACCCAGTAGGCCACGATATTGTCGTTGACCTCCAGGTCCGACGGGATCTCGACCAGCCGCACGGCCCCCGGCCCCCAGTCGCCGAGCGGTTCGACCATCAGCGACGGGCGCTTGCCGTAATGGGCCTGGGCGTCGAGGTAATCCTCGAAGGCCCGGCTGCGCTGGACCAGCCCGAAGGACGCCGGGTTGACCGAATCCATGTAGGAATTGCCCAGCTGCGGCGGGTTGTTCAACGCCCGAAAGACCGTCTCGCCCGACCGTTCGTTGACCACCAGCGCCTCGCTGTCATGCACGGCCGCGCGATAATCGTCGAACCCGCCCATGTCGGCCCCGCCAAAGAGATACATCGAGGTCAGCGGCGCGATGCCCAGTTCGGTCACGTCCTCGCGCAGGTAGACCCGCGCGGTCACTTCCATCGAGGTCGTCTCGCCCGGCGAGATCACAAAGCGGTAGGCCCCGGTGACCGACGGGCTGTCCAGCGCGGCGTAAAGCGTCAGCGACCGTTCGCCCGGCCGGGGGCGTTGCAGCCAGACCTCGGAGAACCGGGGGAATTCCTCACCCTCGGGCAGGCCGGTGTTCAGCGCCAGGCCCCGGGCGCTGAGCCCGTAGGAATTGCCCCGGCCGAGCGCCCGGAAATAGCTGGCGCCCTGGAAGACGACCAGCTCGTCGAAGATGTCGGCCCGGTTCAGCGGCGTATGCAGCCGGAACCCGGCCACGCCGGGCATCTCGGCATCGGCCGGCACCTCGGCGGCCAGCTCGGGCGAGCCATATTCGAAATCGTTGGTGGTAAAGGACATTTCCTCGACCATGCCATCAACGATCTCGTGGATCTTGACCGGGGTGTTGAACAGCCAGCCGGGGTGGAAGGCATGCAGCCGGAAGGCCGAGCCTTCCTCGGACCAGCGGGCCTTTTCGGGCCGGAACCGGATGCGCAGGTAGGCATCGTAATCGAGATCGGCCAGGAAGCCGTGCACCGGCTCGGGCTCGGCATAGGGTTCGGCGGCCAGCGCCTGCATGCGGGCGCTGAGCGCGTCAAAGGAAAAGGCCGCGTCCTGCGACATGGCCATGCGGGCGGGCAACAGCGCCGGGGCGCTCAGCGTGGCGGCGGCGGCCCCCAGGAAGCGCCGGCGCGGCATGGCCGTGGAAAGCAGGGTGGAACGCGACAGGGTCGCGCGGTGGGCATCAGGTCTGGCCATCTCGTAGCGGTCTCTCACACAGGATCGGAACGGGTGTCATGGATCAAAAGGATCTTGCCGGATGTATGCCGTTCACGCCAAGCGCCAATGGCGCGGCCCGGGGCGGCGGCGGGATTTTGCTGCATTCCCATCGGCCTCGCCGGATTGTCATGTTTCGTGGGCCGGCGATTGGCGGGCTCTTGCCGCCGGTCCGGCCCCGGCCCCGCGCCCGGGCTTTGAGCACCGCGGCCGATGCTGTATCGCTTGGCCCATGAGCACCCCCTCCCCCGGCCGGGCCGCCGAGGCCCGGCGCATGATCCTTCCCGGCGATCCCGCCCTGCCGCTGGTCCTGGCCGAACCGGCCGGCGCCCCGCGTGGCACCGTGGTGCTGATCCATGGCCGCAACGGCGCGCCCGACCAGCCGCAGATCGCCCAGGTCGCGGCGGCCTATCTCGACCGGGGCTGGCGCGTGGTCCGGCCCGAACTGCCCCATTCCGCCGCCCTGCCCGGGTCGGGCGATCCGGCCGCCCTGACCCTGGCCGGCCATGTCGCCGCCGCCTGCCGGGCGCTGGATCACGCTCGCACGGCCTGGCCCGACGTGCCGCTGGCCCTCGCCGGGCACAGCATCGGCGGTTATGCCGTGGGCCGGCTGGCCGCGACGCCCGGGCTGGCCCACCTGCTGGCCGTCTCGCCGGTGCTGTCCGGCCCGCGCCTGCTGGCCGCCCGCCGGGCGATGGGCCCCCAGGCCATGGCCGAGCTCGAGGCCGAGGCACCGCTCTACCGACAGGAGCTTGACCGGGCCGATGCCGCGCCGGTCCTGGCCACCAGCGCCGCGCCGTTGGCCGTCGTGACCGGGGCCTGTGACGGGCTGGTCACGCCGGCCCATGCCCGGGCCTTTGGCGCGGCCGCACCCGGGCTGGTCTTCTTCGGGTCCATCCCCGGCCAGCACCATTGCCCCGAAGGCCCCGATTGCGCGGCGATGCTGGCCGCCGCGCTGATCGCGGTGGGCGCATGACCGCCCCGGCCCCCTGGATCGCCGCCCGCCGGCTGGCCGCCGCCCGGGCCATGCGCGCGGCCACCTCGGCCACCGAGCTTCTGCGCGACCGGCCAGGCTTTGGCTGGCGGGTCGCCCCGGCGCGCGGGTCCATCCTGGCCTCGCCGCGCATGGCCAGCTGGGATCCCGAACCGGACTACTTTCACCATTGGGTGCGCGATGCGGCCATCGTGCTGGCCGCCGTGCCCCAGGCCATGCAGGCCGATCCCGAGGCCGCGCCGTTCTGGCGCCAGGCCGTGATCGACCACGTGGCATTCGGCCTGCACATCTCCGATCCCGACCGGCAGGGCCCGGCCGGCAACCCGCTGCGCCCGACCACCCTGCCCTCGCACATGGAGTACCTGCGCCCCGATGCCGAGCTGGCCGCCCTGTCCGGCTCGGCCTGGCTGGACGAACCGCGCGTGGCTGCCGATGGCGGGCCCGACCTGGAACGCTGGAGCCGCCCGCAGGACGACGGGCCGGCCCTGCGCGCCGCCGGGCTGATGCGCCTGGGCCGGGTCCTGCCCGAGGCCGCCACGCCTGCAGCCCGCCGGCTGATCGCCCGCGACCTGGCCCATGTGCTTCGCGTGGCCGGGCGCCCGGCCATCGGCCCCTGGGAGGAAGAGCCGCCGCGGCGCACCAGCTTTACCCTGATCGCCCAGTGGGATGCGCTGGACCTGGCCGCCGGGGACGATCCCGCCGGGCCCTGGCAGGCCGCGGCCGACCGCCTGGCCGCGCTGATCGCCGACACGATGCATCCCGGCCAGGGCTACCTGGGCGAAAGCATCGAGGACCGTGGCCGGCTGGACAGCGCCACCCTGCTGGCCATCCTGCATGCCGGGCGCCACGATGGCCCGCTGGCCCTGGATGCGCCGAGCACCCTTGCCACGGCCCGGGCGCTGGAACGGGTCTTTGGCGCGCTCTACCCGATCAACCGGGGCCGGGCCGAACCGGCCATCGGGCGCTGGGACACAGACGTGTATTTCGGCGGAAACCCGTGGTTTCCCAACACCCTGGGCATGGCCGAGCTGCATTACCGCCTGGCCGCGCTTGACCGCGACCGGGCGGCCTTTGACCGGGCCGAGGGCTGGATGGCGTTGGTACACGAGGTCGCGCCCGACCCCGACCAGCCGCTGGCCGAGCAGTTCGACCGCAGCACGGGCGCGCCGACATCCTGCCTGATGCTGACCTGGTCTGCGGCGGCCTTTCTCGAAGCCACCGGCGCCCGGGAAACGGCCGTTCAGGCGCTGGCCGGGTCGAGGTAAGGCGCGCGGAAGCCCAGCCGCAGCAGGCCCCGGCGGATTTCACGGCGCGACGAGACGAGGTCCCAGATCAGGCCGGACCGGTGGTTTTCCAGGCCGATGACAATCGGCGCCTGGTCGATGGCCAGCCGGCTGTCGGCCACCCAGTCCCGGGCCGGGCAGAAGGCATCGACAAAGCCCGCCTCGCCCCACAGCCGGTCGCCCAGATCGTCATGCAAATGGCGCAGCACGGCCATCGACGGCCCGGGCACGAACGGCAGCGACCCCAGCGCGGCGGTGGGCGTGATCGTGCCCGTGTCCTCGGTCGGCGCATGGGCGACATAGCCCGAGGGATCGTCGCTGGCCGTCAGCCCCCAACACTCCGGGCCATACCCCGCCCAGCCATGGGGATTTTGCAGGCAATGGTGGCGGTTGACCAGCGCATGGGCCCGGGCCTGGGCGGCGTAATCGGCGTAATCGTCGTGCAGCCCGCGCGGGTCGATGCCCAGGAAGGGGTATTGCGACAGGAACAGCGGCCCGCCCCAATCCGGCCCCAGAGGCAGCATTGTTCCCCCGTAATCGCGCCCGTTGCGAAACGCCGGCGCGCTGGCCCAGCTGTCGTGATAGACCTGCGCCGGCAGCGGAAAGGTCGGCGATCCGGCGCCCAGCACAAAGACCGGCAGGCATTCGTTCCAGCCCCGGATCGGCAGGGCATGCGGGGCGAAATCACGGTCGGGATGGCCGTGCCACATCAGCTCGGTGCCGTCGCGCAGATGCGCGGCCCAGTTCACCCCTTCGTAAAGCGCGGTGATCCGCGCGCCGATCTCGGGCGCTTCGGTGAAACAGGCCGCCGCCCCCAGCAGGCCCAGCATCAGGAAGGCCGTCTCGACCAGGTCGCCGCCATCGTCGCCGGGCATGAAGGGCAGCACCCGCCCGGTCGTGCCCTGCAGGAAATGCGGATAGACCCCGTCGAACCGGTCGGCCTGTTCCAGGAAGGTCACGATGCGTTCCAGCCGGTCGAGGATCTCGCGCCGGGGGCGCCAGCCCCGCTCCGCCGCCACGACCTGGGCCAGCAGGCCAAAGCCCGTGCCCCCGGTGCAGACCGTTTCGCCGATGTCATAGCCAAAGGCCCCGGCGCTGCGCTCGCGGGCCATGCCCGAAACCGGATGGCTCCAGTCGAGGAAATACAGCGCCGTGGCCTGGGCCACCCGGTCGCGCAGGGCGGCGTCGTCCAGCCCGCGGATCAGCTCAGCCATGTCAGCTCGACCGGCTGGGTATCGCGGCTGTTGGGGCCGACGTGCAGGATGATCTGGCCCGGGTCGCGCAGCCATTCGGCCGCGTCCAGCGAGGGCGCCAGCGGATAGGCGAACTGGCCGGCATCCAGTTCAAAGACCACCTCGCGGCTTTCGCCGGGGCTGAGGGTGATCTGCTTGAAATCGATCATGAACCGGGCCGGCCGGGTGATCCGGGCCACCGGGTCCGAGGCATAGAGCTGGACGGTTTCGACCGCCTCGCGCGGGCCGGCATTCTCGACCGTCAGGCTGAGCAGGACCTTGTCGCCGGCATGGGCCCGGGCGGCCGACAGGCGCGGCGGGCCATACCGCATGTCGCCATAACCCAGCCCGAAGCCAAAGGGGAACCGGGTCAGCCCGTCGGGCAGGTCCAGCCAGCCGGTACGGAACTTCTGGAAGACACCCGGGAACGGCCGGCCGGTGGGTTCCTCGGCATGGCTGACCGGCACTTCGCCCGGGTGCAGGGGCAGCGTGACACACAGCCGGGCCGAGGGGCTGGCCGCGCCGAACAGCAGGTCGGCCACGCCTTCGGGCCCGGAAATCCCGCCGTGCCAGGCATAGAGCAGGGCATCGGCATTCTCGGCCACCGACCCCAGCGCCAGCGGCCGGCCGGCAAAGACAATGACCACCACGGGCTTGCCGGTTTCCTTCAGCGCGGCGACCAGCCGGTGATGCGCCTCTGGCAGGGCCGGCGACAGAGACGACGAACTCTCGCCGGCATGTTCCTTGGCCTCGCCCACGGTCACCACGATGACCTCGGACCGCCGCGCGACCTCCAGCGCTTCGAGCAGCAGGTCTGCCTCGGTACGCGGGTCGGCCTCGACCGTGGTGCCATGCACGTTCAGCCGCCGTTCCAGCCAGCTGTCGGCCACGATATTGGCCCCCCATGCCGTGTCCGGCATGCGCCCGGTCAGGGCGGCCACGGCATCGGACAGGCTGACCACGTCGTCGGAATTGCCCGACACCGCCCAGGTGCCCAACATGTTGCGCCGGTCGCGGGCAAAGGGCCCGATCAGCGCCACGCCCGTGGCATCGTCCAGCGGCAGCACGCCGTCGTTCTTCAGCAGCACGGCCGACCGCGCCGCGGCCCGGCGGGCCAGCTTGCGCCCGCTCAGCCGCGATGGCGCCTCGGTGTCGCCGATGCCCCGGAACGGATCGTCGAGCAGGCCGAGCGCAGCCTTGAAGCTGAGCACCCGGTGGCAGGCCCGGTCGATCAGCCCGCGGATCTCGTCGGCGGAAAAGGCCACCCCGGCATCGGGAGCCGACAGGCCGTCGCGGGCCAGGGCCGGCAGTTCGGCCAGGTAATCCTCGCCGACCATGTCCATGTCGATGCCCGCATGCAGCGCCCGGGCCACGACGACCGGCGCCGGGCCCAACCCGTGGGCCGTCAGTTCCTTGACCCCGGTGTAATCGGACACGACCAGCCCGCCAAAGCCCGTCCGGCCGCGCAGCCAGCCTTCGATCAGCGGCGCGTGGGCATGCATGGCCAGCTTGTTGACCGCGTTGAACGAGGCCATGACGCTGGCCGCGCCTTCGGCCACGCCGGCGGCAAAGGGCGGCAGGTAGATCGACAGCAGGTCTTCCCAGGACAGGCTGGCATTGTCGTAATCCCGGCCGCTGTCGGGCGCGCCGTAGGCGACAAAATGCTTGAGGCAGGCGGCCACCCGGCCGGCACCGGCAATATCCCGCCCCTGGAACCCGCGGGTTGCCGCCACCGCGATGCGCGACGCCAGCAGCGGGTCTTCGCCCGGGCTTTCGGCCACCCGGCCCCAGCGGGCATCGCGGGAAATGTCGATCATCGGCGCATAGACCTGGTGCAGCCCTTCCGACGCGGCTTCGGCCGCGGCAAAGGCCGAGGTCTCCTCGACCAGGTCCAGGTCCCAGCTGCAGGCCAGGGCCACGGGCAGCGGGAACACCGTGCGGTGGCCATGGATGACATCCTCGGCGAAGAACAGCGGAATGCCCAGGCGCGAGCCGGCCAGCGCGCGGTCCTGCATGGCCCGGGCCGAGGCCAGCGACTTGGTGCCGAAAATCGCCCCGACCGCCCCGGCATCCAGCCTCTGGGCCAGCGGTGTATCCTGTTTCGCCCCGGTGGTCAGACCTTCGCCGGCCGCCAGAAGGTTGAGCTGGCCGATTTTCTCGGCAAGCGTCATCTCGGCCATCAGCCGATCGACTTGGCGCTGCATGTCAGTGTCCCGTGTTCAAAGCCGTCATTCGGCCGCGTGGCGCGCGACCATGGGTTGCGCCTGCACCGGGACTGGCCGGCCGACACCGTTGCGGATGTCGAGGACCGTGGAATAGAACGGTTCCCCGTCCGGGTCGGTCGGCACGGATTCCCCGTGCAGCACCGCAAGGATGGCGGTGTCGGGCAAGGCTTCGCACAGGGCAATGTGGAAGTCCACCACGGCATCCACGTCCAGGGCCGAGGTGGCCTCGTCCAGCAGCAGGATCCGGGGTTTGGCCAGCAGGATCCTGGCAAGAACCAGCCGTTGCTTCTGCCCGCCCGAGAAGACATTGCGCCAGTTCTTGCCGTGGTGAAGATCGGCATCGAGGCAATTGATGACATCGCCCAGGCCCACCCGGGCCAGCACATGGGCCACGGCGATGTCCGAATGCTGTTCGGGATGGTCGGGATAGGTCACCAGGGCCTTCAGGGTCAGCCGGTCGGGAATGTCCGGCTCCTGCCCGGCAAAGAACAGCCCGGCACCCTCGCGCATGCTCACCCGGCCTTCGCCATAGGGCCACAGCCCGGCCACGGCCTTGAGCAGGCTGCTCTTGCCACAGCCGTTCTGGCCGCGCAGGAAGACCCGGTCGCCGGGGTTCAGCTGCAGCCGGGGCACGACGAGGAACGGCTCGGCATCATGCCCGCGGTGGCACAGGCCCAGCCCGTCCAGCGCCAGCAGCGGGCCCTCGGCCACGCGGTGGCGTTCGAACCGGCTGACCCCGGTCTCGGCATAGAAGGCCTGCCGCGCCTCGACCCGTTCGACGGCCCGGGCGATTTCGGTCAGGCGGGTGGCATTGGCCTTCAGCGTGGCAATCGCGGGCATGACATTGATGAACCACGACACGTCGCCGATCAGCTCGGCGGTCAGCTCGCTGGACGCGGCGAAATTGCGAAAGCTGAGATGCCCGGCCATGTAGGCCGGCAGGGCCGGCAGGTAGGCCAGCAACCGCGAGGACAGAAAGCTGTAGGTGTTGGAAAACAGCATCATCCCCGCGTCCAGCCGGTTCTGGCGGCCCCAGGTCTGGTCGACATCGGCATAAAGCCGGCCGTTGATCCGGCGCTGCGCCCGTTCCCCCCGCGAGGCGGCCATCTGCGCCACGCGGTTCAGCAGCCCGCCCCATTCGCCCCGCCAGGCGCCGTTGCGCCGCTGGCGCTCCAGGTTCAGCCGTTCGATGATGCGGCCCAGCTGCCAGGCCACCCAGGTGATCGTCGGCACGTAGACGATGATCAGCGCGGCCACGAGGATCGCCGTGCCATACGCGCCGGGCACCAGGTCGACCCGCCCGGCCAGCGCCGGCGCCCAGGTGGCAATGGCCTCGTTGGCCATCGCGCCCCAGCGGTCCAGGAAGGCCACCGGCTGCGACCGTTCCAGGATCGCCCGCGAAATGAACCAGATCGAGGTCACCGCGCCCCACAGGCCCATGGTCAGGCCGATCAGCCCGCCGTACAGCCCGATCGAACATTCGTCGATCCGCTGGTCTATGGCATCGGGCAGGCGCGAGGCGCCGCCGCTTTCGCTGCGGTCGCTCATCAGGTCGAAGGCAATACGTTCATTGGCCAGCAGGGCGCTGTCGAAGCGCGCGACCAGCCAGCCCCGCGCCCGCCGGTGCAACGTGGCCGAGACCAGGTGGCGCAGGGCCACCCCGGCCATGCGGGCAAAGAAGATGGCAAAGAAGGTCGCCGCCGCCAGCAGCACCACGCGCACCGGATCGGGGCCCAGCTCGCCGGAATGGAAATTGGTCAGCGAGGCCAGGAAATCGGCGCTGGCCATGGCCGTCCAGACCGAGGCCTTGCTCAGAAGGGTCGTCAACCCCATGACGACCACGCTCAGCAACCAGGCCTCGCGCCAGCGCTCCGACACCCAATATGCCGACAGAAGCCCCCAGAATCCGGTGATCTTGCCCAAAGTCCAAGCCTCGCCCATATGCGCAGCCGCACCCGCGCCTTCCACAACATGTCGTTGTCGAAGGCGGCACAGCCGCATTATCTTTGAAGTCCTGACGGGCGTGTTTTTGCCTTGTTCCGGCAGCTCGACCTTGGCCCGTGGCGAAGAGCCTAGCCGATTTGGGGATCGGCGGTAAACCGCCTGCGCGGCATTCGAGTCACTTTCGCGACGGAACAAAGTCACCGCGCCGCGCGTTGAATCGATTCACCCGGCCGATTTTTGCCCGGCCGTCTTGTCGCAGGACACATGGCCTGCGCCGGCCCCCGGCCCTTCGTCACGCCGCGTCATTTCGGGCAAGCCCCTGAGGCCGCGCCGTTTTCCCCACGGCACCCCCGGCTCGCCGAGCGCCCGACGGCGGCCTGGCCGAAATGGTCACAGGACATTTTTGCGCTGTTGCGAGGCAGGCACAGGAAAAACCGCGAAACGCCGGCAACCATGTGACGTGATTTGGACACGCGGAACGGGAAACCGGGCGCGAATCACCTGTCCGGCACAATCCCGCCGGACCAAACCGGCCCGGCGCCACCCTCTCGGATTCGGAAAGCTCTCTCTGACTTGCCTGCGCGGCCCAGCCTATTCGGCGGCCATGTCCCGGCGCGGCAGGAATTCGGCCTCGACCTCGGGGCGCTTGAACCGTTCCCCGCGCAGCACCGCGTATTCCTGCTGGAAGACCTTGCGCAGCTGGTGGTCCGGCCGCGTTGTCGTGCCGCCGTGGATCTGGTGAAAGGTGCCTTCACCCTTCAGCATGCGCACCCGCGCGCCGGGGAATTCGCAGGCCCGTTTCCACAGGTCCAGGTTGGAAAACCCGCCGCCCGGGCTGGCAAAGCCCTCGTCGAACCCGTTCAGGACCTGCCAGAAATCGCGATGCAGGAAGATCGCGTTGGATTCCGCCGGCAGGGCGTCCCAGCCACCGGCCGAGGATTTGCCCATGACCGAAACATCAAACAACCGATAACCGTCCTCTTCCCAGCCGCTCTGCGCCAGCATGGCGTCCTCGGTGGCGGTGTCATAGCCCTCGGCCACCGAGTCCTGTTGCGGCTTGGGGCCGAGATGCAGGCCAAAGCTGCCGGCCACGGTGCGCGTGTCGCCGTCGATCGCGGCCAGCGCCCCGGCCAGCAGCCCCGGCGAGGCCATCCGCGCGCCGTCGATGCAGGCGGCCAGGTAGGTGCCCCGGGCCGCGGCCAGCCCGACATTGACCGCATGGCAGGGCGACACCCGGCCCGGCGGCAGGGTGATCAGGCGCATGTTCGGCGCGGCGGCCAGGCAGGCCGCCACATCCGCCGGGGCGGACGACCCGTTGTCGACCACGATGATCTCGTAATCCCCGGCGGCGATGCCTTCCTGGTGGGCCGGCGACAGGCTTTGCAGCGTGCGGGGCAATTCGCGGGCCATGTTATAGGCCACCACGACCACCGACAGGATCGGATCGGCCGGCACATTGGGCCCCGTCCGGGTGTCGGCCACCGGCGCGGCCAGCGCCGCGCCCAGGTCATTGCCCGGCCGGCCCTCGGCCGCCGCGACCAGCTGGCCGATCGGCGCCGGACGCATCATGGCATCCAGCCCGGCAATATCGGCCACGTCGAAATCGCCGCGCGCCATCGCCGCCGCGATCTCGTCAGCCCGGTCTTCCAGCACGCGGTTTTCCGGGTCGGCCCCGCTGACCACGGCCAGCCCCTTGCGATAGGGCCCGATGAAGGTTTCGAACACCGTGACCTGCAGGTCGGGCCGATAGCGCCGCAGCACGGGCACGATCTTGTAGACATCCCCCGTCCAGGCGTTGAACCGCCGGTCGCGGTCCAGCATTTCCATCTGTTCGGGCAGCACGTCGTCGAACAGGATCACCCCGCCCGGGCGCATCCATTTCTCGGTCTCGACGAAATCGCGCAGCACGAAATCCGACAGGTGCATGCCGTCGATGAAAGCCAGGTCGACCCCCTGCCCCAGCACCTTGTCGCAGCGCGCCGTGTCGGCGAAGAAATCATCGCTGGTCTGGCGGAACAGCCGCGTCGGCGCGCGCAGGGCGGAATCGATGGTGAACTCGGGATCGACCCCGACGGCCGGGCAACGGGCCAGGGCCAGGCTGGTGCCCGTGTTCACGCCGATCTCGAAGTACAGCCGGGGCCGGGTCGTGGCATGCACCTGTTTCAGGCAATTCAGATAGCTCAGCACGTCCTTGTCCACCCCGTGGCGCCGCGCCGCTTCGGGCAACAGGCCCAGCGGCGCCAGCCGGGGCCGGGCGATGTCTTCCTGCGAGATCTTTCCGGTGGTCAGCCGGGGCGGGGCATCCTGGGTCCGTCCGCTGCGCACCCGCGCGACATAGATGTCGGCCAGCTCGCGTTGCAGCCGGTGGCTGGCCCGGCCGTAGTCCCGGGAGATGGTCGGGATACGCTGGGTCAGCCGCCGGGTCTTGCCATAGAGGATCGGGCTGCGGGCGTTCAGGATCGCCTCGGAACCGGTCACCTCGGCATGGCGCTTGCGATACTCGGCCACCAGCCGGGAGCGGTCCTCGGGCGCGCGCTGGGTCGTCGTGCCCCGGTGATCCTGGTGGAAACTGCCCTCGCCCGGCAGCACGACATAGCTGTTCAGCGGATCGTGGATCAGCCGCGAGAAGATCTCGAGATTGGCAAACCCCCCGCCCGGCTCGTCATAGCGCGGGTCGAAGGCCCCGCAGCGGTCCAGCACGGCCCGGGTGGTGATCAGGCAGTTGGTCTCGATCGCCTCGGTATAGGTGCGGTGGTAATCCTCGCCGGGAAAGACGGCGTGGTCGAACAGGCGATAGCCGTCCTCGGGCCAGCCCAGCTCGGCCAGCGCGGCCTCTTCGGCGGCAAAGGCATCGGTCTGGCGGGTCAGCCCCTGGGATTCGCGGCCCAGCATGTATTGCGGCACGCTGATCACGGGGTTGTCGAACAGGTGCCACAGCGCCCGGGCATTGCCGACCACGCCGGGCGACAGGATATGCGCCCCGTCGATCATCAGCCCCAGCATGTCGAACCGCGCCGCGGCAATGCCCCGGTTCAGCGCTTCGACCGGCGAGGGATGGCCCGTCACCGTCAGGATGCGCGAGACCTGGGGAAACCGCGCCTGCAGATCCTCCGGCAGCGGCGCGGGAGAGCCGTTGTCGACCAGCACGACCTCGATGTCGCCGGCCTCGACGCCCTGGTAGGCCGGCGACAGGCTGTGCAACGTGCGTTCGATCTGGCGCGGGATGTCGTAGTGGACCACGACGAAACTGATCCCCTCGAACCGGCCGGGGCCTGCGGGCAGGCGCGGCCGGTCGGCTTCAAGCGTGCCGGTCACCCGGTCAAAGATCGCCTGGTAATTCCAATCGCGCTGCTTCAGCCGGTCGCGCTCGGCTTCGAGCGCGTCGATATGCGCCCGCAGGCGCCTGATTTCGCGTTCCGCCTTGGTCTCGCCCGCCATGTCCGCCGCTCCGTTGCCCTGTCCCGACATCTAGCCGGGCGGTCATGGCTTCACAAGCCGGGCGGGATTTGGCAGGCTGTTTCCAGAGCGTTTTCATAAGGTAAACCGCCCGAGGGAGGACAGGATGGGAGACATGGCCGCGATCCGCGCCGCCGAGGCCGCCGCCGACAAGGTCGCCGCCCTGGCCGGGACCTGGCGCCAGACCGGGGCGGCCGGCGACCTGCTGCGCCTGCGCGACGAACGCATCCGCGCGGGGGCCGTTGTCGACGCCGCCCTCGACACCGCCTGGGGCGACCGCCATGCCGAGCCCGCCCCGCCCGATCTCTTTCGCCCCGCACCGGGCGAACTGCCCGACATCGCCCTGTCGGCGCTGACGCCGGACACCCTGGCCAGCGCCATGCACCACCACGGCGCGCTGATCGTGCGCGGGTTCTTCACGCCCCGCGCGGCGCTGGATTTCCGCACCGACATCGATGCCGTCCAGGCCGCCCTGCAGGGCTACCTGGACGCCCGGGCCGAGGGCCGCGAGGACGACCGGCCGACCAGCCAGAAGACCCTGTTCCAGCCGGTGCCGAAATCGGGCGGGCTGCACAAGGGTGCGGCCACGGCCTTTCTGGGCATGAGCGGCGCGGTGGGCACGATGCTGTCGCCGCTGGTCTCGCAGCGCCTGCTGGACCGGTTCGAAACCCTGGGCCTGCGCGGGCTGTTGCAGGGCTATTTCCGCGATGAACCCTGCCTGTCGTTCTACAAGAGCGTCCTGCGCCGGGCCGAGCCGTTGCAGCACCCGGCCGAATGGCACCAGGACGGCGCCTTCATGGATGCCGGGATCGACAGCCTCAATCTCTGGGTCGCCCTGTCGACCTGCGGCGCGGGCACCGACAGCCCGGGCATGGACCTGGTGCCGCAACGCCTGCGCCACATCGTCCAGCCGGGCACCAACGGCGCGCTGTTCAAATGGTCGGTCTCGGGTGCGACCGTCGCCGAGGATTTCGCCGGCCCCCTGGCCCGCCCCCGGTTCGAAGCCGGAGACGCCCTGTTCTTCGACCATTTCAACCTGCATGCCACGTCTTCGGCCCCGGAATTCACCCGCGCACGCTATGCCATCGAAACCTGGTTCTTCCCCAAGTCCCGCTGCGCGGTGAACCAGATCCCCGTCCTGTGGTAGCCCCCTGCCCCGCCGCCATGGCGGGGCGCGTTCAGGCCATGGCCGGGGTGGTCGTGCCTGTCCGGGCCTCGATCAACAGCCCGACCTCGCGGCGCATCCGCTCCAGGTAGGGATTGCGCCGCATCGTCAGGCTGCCCCGTTCCAACCGCCCCGCCCCGTGTTTCAGGCGCAGCTTTTCCTGCCCGGCGGCGGTCAGGGTCGACCGGGTGGCCGAGCCATAGCTCTTGGACTTGGCATGAAAGACATAGGTGTCCAGCGCCAGCGCCACGCCAAAGCCGGCATCGACGGCCCGCAGGGTGAAATCGTCTTCCTCGCCAAAGCCCCGGGGGAAGCCGGTTTCGTCAAAGGCCCCGATCCGGTCGATCACCGCCCGGCGGATGGCATAGCAGAACCCGTTGACAAAGGGCACGCGAGGGATGACCGGCACGCTGCGCGCGGCCAGTTCGACCAACGCATCCATGTCGTCGACCGTTGCGCCTTCGGGCAGGTCGTTGATCGCCCAGCCCCCGGCCGGGGCGGCCAGCTCGGGCACCGATTGCCAGCTGGCCGCGTTGGACAAAGGGCCGACGATGCCGATGTCGGGGCTGTGGTCGAAGACCCGGGCGATCTTGTCCAGCCAGCGCGCCGGCACGATCGTGTCGCTGTTGAGCAAAACGACCAGGTCCGCCCGCGAGGCCGCCACCCCGGTATTGGCCGCCACGGTATAGCCCCCCGGGCTGTCGCGCCGTTCCAGCCGCACGTGATCGCGCGGGCCGGCCCAGTCGCGCAGGGCCGAAGCCGTCGGCCGGTCCGAGCCATCATCGACCAGGATGACCCCCGGCTGCGGGCCGGTGAACCGCGTGCGGTCCAGCGCGTCCAGGCAATTGGTCACGTCGTCCAGGGCATTGTGGATGCACACGACGATATCGACACTCGGCCCGCTCATGCTGCCGCCCCCCGCTTGTCAGGCGCCGCGCCGGCGTCCTTGCGGGGCTCGTTGGGCCGCACGTGGCTGTTGAACCCGAAGCGCGGATCGCTGCGCATGCAGATGCGCTTGTGCGCGATATGGCCGATGTCCAGCCCCATCTCGTGCAGCACCGGCGGCAGGCTCAGCTGGTCGCGCCGGCTGCCCTGTTCGATCCGGGCCCACCAGCGGTTG
This sequence comes from Marinibacterium sp. SX1, assembly GCF_050389775.1. Classification (NCBI taxonomy): domain Bacteria; kingdom Pseudomonadati; phylum Pseudomonadota; class Alphaproteobacteria; order Rhodobacterales; family Paracoccaceae; genus Marinibacterium; species Marinibacterium sp. SX1. The sequence continues at coordinate 303,939 of NZ_CP177145.1, forward strand.
TGGAATTCGGCCGTGCGCGGATCGCCCATGCGGTTCACGAAGACGCTGGTTTCCATCATCCCGGCGTTGCGCGGGAAGTTCTCGCGTTCCAGCCGGGCCATCGCCGCCCGGATCACGCTTTCCTCGTCCTTGTTCAGCTCGATGCAGATCCGGCCTTCGTCATAGACGCAATCGCGCAGCGGGTGATGCCAGGTATAAACCGGCGCCTTGTCCCCGGGCGCGGGCAGCAATTCGCGCGGGTCCGAGCGCAGGGCCAGGTTGGCATCGACCCAGATGGCGAAATCGTAATCGCCGAAATAGAGATGCGGATGGGTCTTGACGAACCGGGCCGTGCGCACCGGGTCGGCATCGACATATTCCAGCGCCCGCCGTGTCCAGGCCGAGCCCGCCGGCACCTCGCCATCGGTGAAGACGAAGAAATCGGTGTCACCCACCGGGCCCTGCGGCTCGTTCAGCCGGTCATAGCCGCCCGAGATCGCGGTATAGACGGCCACCTTCGGCCCACCTTTTGCATGATCGGCGTAGGGCGCGCGGTCGGGGCGCGTACCATCGGGGTAGAGTTCGAGAAAATGCAGGAGCGGGCAATCGCCGTCCTTGAGGATATCCGCATGCGAATGTTCATAGGCCCGGGCCACGAAACCGGCCGAGGGGTCGAACCCCTTGCGCCAGCCGACCTGCAGGTAATGGGCGGCCGGACCTTCGGCGAACTCCCGGGCATCGGGATAGCGATCGGCGTAATAGGCCGCGTCGAACTGGCCGCTTTTCTCGATCCGCGCGACATCCTCGGCCCGCACCAGCGCCGGCGCGGTCTTTTCCGGGGCCGCCTGTTGCGGCGTGGCGGTCTTGTCATCTGCCCGCGACGCAGACGCCTTGTCATCGCTCAGCTGGGCAGCCGTCCCGTCGTCCTTCAGCGGCGCAGCCGCATTCTCCGCGACCTGTGGCGCATCCCCCTTGCCCCCGGCCGGCTGCGCAGCCGCCGCATCCGGCACCTCGGGAGCCCCCGGCGCGGCCAGCCCCTTGCCCCGCAGACCGTTCAGCACGGCCCGCAAGGGCCAGGTCAGCCGCCACGAGGTCGAGGCCAGCACCTCGGCATGGGCCCGGCGGTACAGCGCCACCTCGGCCTCCAGCTGTTCGACCCGGCGGGCCAGGTCATTGACCTCGGCCGCCTTGCGCCCGGCCCGGCGCTCGGCCTTGGCCCCGGTCTTCTGCGCCTCGTCCAGCTCGGCCGTCAGCCCGGCAATCCGGGCCTTCTGGTCGGCAAAGACTTCCTTCTGGGTCCGCACCTCGATCCGCAGCCGCTCGGCCAGCGCCGTCTGCATCGCCGTCTCGCGGGCCAGTTCCTCGGCCTGCGCCTGCGCCGCTTCCTGCGCCCGCCGGGCCAGCCGGCGGTCCTCGCGCGCCGCGTCGCGGTGCTCTTGAAGCACCGTTTCCGCCTTGGCCCGCTCGGCCTCCTGCCCGGCCCGCGCCTTGGCCTCGGCCGCGTCCAGTTCCGCCCGCAGATCGGCCAGGGCCGTCTGGCCCGCCCTGCGCTCGGTCTCGACCTGCGCTGCCAGTTCCTCTCCCTGGGCCCGCAGCACCTCGATCTGTTCGCGCCGCAGCTCCAGGCTGGCCGTCAGCGCGGCATTGCCCCGGCGCAGCTCGGCCCCGGTCCGGTCGGCCTCGCCCGTCAGGTGGCCCAGCATCGGCGCCGCCGCGTCGAATTCGGCCGTCACCCGGTCGATCACCGCCTGCGCCCGGCCGTCCGCCGGGTCGCGCACCAGCCGCGCCAGCGCCTCATGGGCGTCCGAGATCCAGCCCCGGGCCAGGTCGTCGTGCAGCACGTCCTCGGCCGTGTGGGCATGGCCGCGCAGCCCGGCATCCAGGAAGGCCGTCACCTCATCGGCCACGTCCCCCGGGGCCAGCGGCATCGCCCGGCCAAGCGCCGCCTGCGCCGCGTCGAGCACGGGCAGCGGATCGGCCAGCAGCCGGTCGTAATCGATGAACGCCCGGGCCATGCCCCGGCTGCCGGTCTCGGCCTCCAGCATGTGGCGCAGCCACAGCAGCCCGGCCTGCCCGCGCGACATGTCGTTGCGCCGGGCCAGCGATCCGATGACCGCCAGCGGGTTGCGCAGGGGGATCACCGCCTCGACGGTGCACTGGCCTTCCAGCCCCGCCCGATAGCGCGGCAGCAGGCGGCACAGCCGCGGGTCCTTCAGCACGGCCGGCCGGCCGGCGGGGAATTCATCGGCAATGACCGCCCGCAGGTCGGCCTCGAAATCGCGCCGGTCCTGCGCGCCCATCCGGGGCAATGCTCCGGCGATCCAGTCCGACCAGGCCAGCCCGGCCCGGCGCAGGTAGGCCTCGTTCAGGCGCACCACCGGTTCGCTTTCCCAATGGCCGCGCCGGTTCGATGCATTGTCCTTGATCAGCGTCCGGGGCAATTCATGGCCCAGAAGGCCCAGCACCCGGGCTACGGCCGAACTGCCGCTCCGGTGCATCCCCGGAACCAGCACGATCCGCGACGGCAATGGCCGTTCGATCATATCCTACCCTCCCACGCGTCTTCCTGCGCGACCGGACCGCCGATCATGGCCGGCCCGGACGGAAACCTTCCCCCGTTCGCAAAGGCAACACATGGCAAAGACGCTGGCCGGACAAGCCGTCAGCGTCCCGACATCCGGCCGGGGCCCATCGGCGCCGGGCAACATCCCTGCCCGCCCCCTGTCCGAGGCCGGCAGAGCCCTGGCGCACCGGACAACAAGCCCCCGGCTGCTCCGCGAAATCTTCAATCATTCAAGCACTGTCGCCGAAATCTTGCAACCGTCACGCCGGGTTCCTGTCACGTAACGCCGCCCAGTCGGCGGCAATCGCCCGGGCCGCGTCCAGGTCGGGCCGGCGACCGGCCGCACGCCGGCGATCGGCCTCTTCGGCCAGCAGCCCGGCCAATGTCCCCGCCCCCACCGGTCCGGCCGGGGCCAGGCAGGCCGGATCAAGCCCCCATTCCGCCGTGACGGCCGCATTGCCTTCGGCGAAATGGGCATCCACCCGCGCGGCCAGGCGGGCCAGGAAGGACAGGTCGGGCGACGGGCGGTTGGCCGCGGCCCATCTGCGGCTGGCATCGCGAAAGAAATGGTTGGCCTCGTGCGGGCCGGGCATGGGCAGGCCGGCCAGAACCGCCGTTGCCGTGGCCTCGATCACCGCCGGATGGAAGGACCGGTTGCGGCGTATCTTGGGCCCAATTCTTGGCCCCGTCTTTAGGCCCGTGTCCTGCTCGGTCCCTGGCGCAGCCTCTGTCCCAACCTCTGACCCCACCCCGGCCGGCGGCATCGCCAGGCCGATCCGGCCCAGCACCTCGGGCAGAAACCGCGCCTCCTGCCCGCGCGGCGGCAGCGCCGCCACCGCCAGCCGTCCACCCACGGCGCGCATCACCCCGGCCCGTTCGGCCAGGCCCGCGGCCCAATCGGCATAGAAATGACCGCTGGGCTGGCGCGCCACCTGCCAGCCGTCCAGCAGTGCCGCGGCCAGGTGGCGTTCGACGGCCAGGAACAGCCCCGGCTCGATCCCCTGCGCCTCGATCACCGCGCCCGCTGCCCGCAGCCGCTCGGCGCTGCGAAAATGCCACTGGCCAAAACCCGAGATCACCAGGTCGGATTGCCGCCGCAGGCAGGCCAGGGCCACGACCTCGTCGGCATGTTCACCCGCGATGGCGGCCAGCACCCCCAGCAGCCGGGGCGACTTGAAGATCATCTCGTGACTCAGCACCAGCAGCCGGTTCGAATCGTCGCGCCCATGGGCCGCGATCAGCCCGTGCAGATCGGCCACCACGTTTTCCGCCGGCGAATCGGACTCGAGAAAGACCAGCGCATAGGGATCAAGCAGCACGCCCCGCACCCGGTCCGCCATCGGGCCGGGCGCTGCCGGGTCCATCCCCAGTGCGCCCTGTATCGTCGTCGATCCGCATTTCTCCGGCCCGACATGCAGAACGATCCTGCGCAGCGCTTTCATCGCGCCCCGCCGCCTGCCAATTCACCCCGTTCCATTCCGCCCCCTGCCCGGCCGTTTCCCCGCCCGCCTATCGCATAGGTAATTCTGCCTAGGCAATCATGCGAATAGTTAACAACGCATCCGCCGCGTAAGGTCCGAGATGTGCCGATAAACATCCCTAATTGGTACATATTTTAGAAAGACCTTTTTAAACGAGCAACCAGTGCTGCAATGAGTAGCTAGTCCCATTCGCGCTCTGTCGTCCCAGACAGAGCGCGAATTTTTTTGTCGAAACGGTCCGAGATCCGCATGTTCAGCCGCGCTCGCCCCAGATTTTCGCCACAAATGCCGCACCGGCAAAGTGCCAAGCCCCTATGCGCGGGCGGGAAAATGGCGCTATGAGCGGGAACACCCATGACCACGCCCCGTTGCGGCGCCCGCAGCCTCCGTCAGGCCCGGCTGTTGCCACCCGCATGCGCGGCCCCGACACGAAGACCCGGACTCCGCCTTTCATGATCAGATCCCTTGGTGTCATCCTTGCGCTTGCCCTGGCCGGATTGCAGCTTCTGGCTGTCACCCTTGTCGTATTCACGTCATATTTCACGTCCGAGCGTACCCTTCTCGAACATGCCCGCAGCCAATTGTTCGACGTCGGCACCAATGTCATCCAGCATACCAAGGGCTTTCTGACCCCGGCCCGCAGCGCGGCCGAACTGTCCACCGCGCTGGCCGAGAACCAGATCGTCCGCCGCGAGGAACGCGAATTGCTCGAAGGGCTGCTGTTCCAGCAATTGCGCGCCGCCCCGCAATTCGCCGGGGCCTATTACGGCGATGAAACGGGCAATTTCGTATACGTGAAACGCGATGGCGTCGGCGCCTATCTGACCAAGATCATCGACGTTTCCCAGGACCCCAAGACAACGCTGATCAAGCGCGACGAAACCTTCGCCGACAAGGGCCGCCGTCTCGATCCGACAGACACCTACGATCCGCGCAGCCGGCCGTGGTACATCTCGGCCCGGGCCGAGATGGGCAGCATCTGGACCGATCCCTACATCTTCTTCACCTCGCGCTCGCCGGGCATTACCGCGGCCACCCCGGTGGTCAGTTTCGGCGGCGAGATCCAGGGCGTGATCGGTGTCGACATCGAGATCAACGAGCTGTCGAACTTCCTGGCCCAGCTGCGCATCGGCCGCAACGGCGCGGCCTTCATCCTGAACCGCAACGGCGATGTCATCGCCCATCCCGACCCCGAGCTGCTGACCCAGACCGGCGCCGGCGGCGCGCTGGAATTTCCCTCGATCACCCAGATCGACGATCCCATCGCCCGCGCCGCCTTTGGCGACCGGCTGACCCCCGAGGGCATCACCCTCGACGATGCCGTCCAGGCCGAATTCCAGTACGGCGGCACGGTTTATGTCTCGCTGATCATGCCCTTCGGCCTGGGCGACATTCCCTGGACCATCGTCGTCTATGCCCCCGAAGACGATTTCATCGGCACCATCCGCGAGAACCGCACCCAGAACACCCTGATCGCCATCGGCGTGGCCATTGCCACCGGCCTTCTCGGCCTGGCCCTGGCCAACCGCATCCATGCCCCGGTCCGCGCCTTTGCCGTGCGCTCGGCCCTGATCTCGCAGGGCGAGGTCGATGCCGACGAGCCCATGCCCGGCACCTACCGCGAGCTGGAAAACGCCAACACCGCCCTGGTCAACGAGATTTCCCAGCGCAAGAAGACCGAAACCGAATACCGGCTGACCTTCGACATGGCCACGCGGGGCATGGTCTATATCGACAGCGCCACCGGCCGGCTGCTGCGCGTCAATGCCCGCTTTGCCCAGATCCTGGGCTACGAGCCCGGCCAGCTCGACGGCCGGGCCTTCCCCGCCCTGCTGCATCCCGACGAAGCCCACCTGCTGCAGGAATTTGCCGCCCGCATCAACGAACACGCGGCCTTCGGCTTTGAAACCCGGGCCATCCGCAAGGACGGCTCTCCGGTCTGGATCAGCTTCAACGGCGTGCATTTCCGCTCGGATACCGCCGGCACCAGCTACATCGTCGCCACGATCGACGACATCACCCAGGCCCGCGCCTCGGAGGAAAAGATCGAAGCCCTGAACCGCGAGGTCGCCCATTTCTCGCGCCAGCAGGTCATGGGCGAGCTGGCCACCGGCCTGGCCCACGAGCTGAACCAGCCGCTGACAGCCATCACCCAGACCGCCGATGCCGCGATGTACCTGATGGACAACCGCCCCGACCGCATCGAGGACGTGCACGGCCTGTTGACCGAAATCGACCAGCAGGCCCACCAGGCCGGCGACATCGTCCGCGCCCTGCGCGGCTTCATCCGCAAGGAAGGCAACATCGCCACCTCTTTCGGCATCCGCGAATTGCTTGAACAGGCCCGCCGCCTGGTGCTGTCCGAAGCGCGCCAGCATTCCGTCGAGGTCTTGATTCAACCGGG
>NZ_CP177146.1:0-266389 GCF_050389775.1 Marinibacterium sp. SX1
GCCTGGTCGCGGAAGGGCGCATAAAGCGTGCGCCGGGTGGTGTCTGCCGGCCAGGCCGGCGGGCAAAAGGCCCGGGTGTCGTCGGCGTCCGGCAGATCGGCAAAGAGCGCCGGGTCGTGCCAGCTGTCGTCGCGGGTCAGGGCCGTCAGCCAGCGCAGGTGCAGCGCGGCGATGGCGGCGACCTGCCCGGGGGCAAAGGCTTCGGCCACGTGATCCCAGTTAAACAGCCAGCCGCCTTCGAAATCCAGCGCCTGGTGGTCGATCAGCAATTGCGGCGTCTGCACCGCGGCGTCGACGATCCGGCCAAACCGGCTGAAGGCATCGAGATAGCTGCCCCCGGTGCCCAGCCCGCTGGTGAAGACATAGGGCGCCAGCGCCCGGCCGTGGGTGCCTTCGCGGGCGTTCAGCCGGGCCAGGACCTCGATGCCGCTCAGCGCGTTGTGGTCAAGATCCTGCCACAGCCGGTCCTGGGTGCGCCGGGCCAGCGTGGCCATGTCGGGCGCATCGCCACAGCGGATTTCCAGCGGCAGGATCGAGGTGAAATCGCCGATCACCCCGGCCATGTCCGGCCCGGCGCTGTCACGGGAAAACAGCGTCACGGTCAGGCAGAAATCGGGATTGGCCGACCAGACCGCCAGGGTCCGGGCATAAAGCGCCATCAGGAAGGCGGATTCGGTCAGCCCCTGCGCCCGGGCGATGGCGCTCACCCGGGCGCGGCTTGCGGCATCCAGCCGGGTCTGCACCCGGTCGAACCGGGCGTTGCGGATGTCGGAGGGCACGCGGGCCAGCGGCAGGTCGGGGCCCAGCGGCAGGTCGGGCAGGCGGCGGTCCCAGTAGTCGCGGGCGCGGTCGGCGGCCGGGGACAGGCTGCGCCGTTCGATCCGGGCGACGTGATCGCGGAAGGTGGCGGCCGGCGGGACGGGCCGGGCGGCGGGATCGCGATAGGCCTGCCACCATTGCGTCACCCAGGTTTCCAGCGACTTGATGTCGAAGAGCAGGATGTCAAAGCTGACATGGATGCGCCAGCCGGCCTCGGCCAGGCGGCTGAGCCGGATGTCGAACATCGGCCAGCGGTCGAAGGGCAGGATCTGCTGGTGCAGGGCGTCGCGGGTGGCTTGCAGGGCGGCCTGCGCTGCATCCGCCGGCCGGTCCGACAGGTCGGCCCGGGCGATGCGATAGGGCGGCACGTCGTCCAGCACCACCTGCTCGCCGGCCTCGGTGATCACCGCGCGCAGCATGGGATGGGCGGCGATCACGTCGTTCAGCGCGGTTTCCAGCCGGTCCGGGTCCAACGCGTCGGCCGCGATTTCCAGATAGCCATGGGCCGCCACGCCACCCAGTTCGAACCGGTCGCTGCGGCCCAGCCAATAGGCGCGCTGGACATGGGTCAGGGGGAAGGGCCCGGCGGCCGCGTCGGGGCCGGTCTCGGCCGGGGCATCCTGGCGGGCGGCGCTTTCCAGCAGGTTCAGCCAGCCCTCGACCGATCCGGCCCGGGCCAGCGCGCTGAAGGCCAGGTCATAGCCGTCGCGCTGCAGCTGGCTGCGCAGGCGCATCAGGGACACCGACCCGAGGCCCAGTTCGATCAGGTTTTCCGAGGCGGTGAATTCGTCGGGCTCGGCCTGGAGCTCCTGGGCGGCAAAGGCCATGAAACGCGGCCGGTCCCAGCAGGGGGTCGCGGCGAGGGGCGCCGGGTCGGTCATGTGGCGGGTCCTGTCTTGTCGTCGGTCGGGGTCGGGGTGGGCGCGGCGCGGGTGGCCTGCCAATGGGCGGTCTGCTGCTGGATGAACCACTGGATGGTCTGGGCAAAGAGCGGCACGGTGAAATCGGGCGACAGCCCTTCGGCCTCGCTCCAGTCGCGGCGGTCGGCCAGCATCGCGGCCACCCGGTCCGGCGCGGGGATGGCGGCCACGTCGGGCTTGAACCGGGCGGCCTCCAGCACATAGCCCAGCCGCAGGCCCAGCAAGGCCAGGATGTCGCGGTCGATGCTGTCCAGCGCCTGGCGCACGTCGCCCAGTTCGCGGCAATCGCCCGGTGTCGTGGCCCGGATGCCCAGCCCGGCCGCCCGCTCGCGCCGGCTCATGCGCCGATCTCCGCGGCGCTTGCCGGCTGATCGCCGTCGCCGCCGGGATCGGCCTGGCGCAGGGCCTGATCGCGCAGCAGCTGGCGCAGCATGACCTTGTTGACCTTGCCCACCCCCGTCTCCGGGAAGGCCTGGGGAAAGCGGATCTCGTCGGGCAGCTTGAACGCCGCCACGCCCGCCGCGCGCAGGAACCGTTTCAGCGCCAGCGGCCGCAGGTCGGCTGCGCGGGTCAGCACGAAGGCACAGATCCGTTCGCCCAGCATCGGGTCGGGCAGGCCGACGACGGCCGCGTCGATCACCGCGTCATGGGCGATCAGCGCGTTTTCCAGCTCTTCTCCCGACAGTTTCTCGCCGCCCCGGTTGATCTGGTCCTTCAGCCGGCCGACCACGGTGACGCTGCCGTCGGCCCCGCCGACCACAAGGTCGCCGGGCACGTAGAACCCGTCGTCGGTAAAGGCCTCGGCGTTCTTGTCATCGGCCCGGAAATAGCCGCGCATCGTGTAGGGCCCGCGCACCTGCAACAGCCCCGGGGTGCCCGGGTCCACCGGCCGGCCGGCGGGATCGACGATGCGGATCTCGTCGCCCGGGCTCATCGGGTAACATTCGCCCCGGCTCACGCGGGCATGATCGGCGTCCAGCGGGGTGAAACAGATCAGCCCTTCGGCCATGCCATAGACCTGCTGCAGCCGGCAGCCCAGCACCTCGGGCACGCGCAGGGCGGCTTGCTCGGCCATGCGTGCCCCGCCGACCTGCAACAGCTGCAGCCCGGTCGGCCCTTCGTCCGCGGCATCCAGCCAGCTCATGGCCAGGGGCGGGACCAGCGCGGTAAAGGTCACCCCGTGGCGGCGGATCAGGGCGCGGTTCTCGGCGGCATCGACGGTCTGCGACAGCACGGCATGGCCGCCCGACAGCAACGTGCCCATGATGCCCGGGCATGCCAGGGGGAAGTTGTGGGCGATGGGCAGGACGCAGAGAAAGACGCTGTCCGGTCCCAGCCCGCTTTGCGCCGCGCATTGGCGCATGTTGTAAAGGTATTCCTGGTGGCGGCGCGGGATCAGCTTGGGCACGCCCGTCGTGCCGCCCGAGATCTGGAACACCGCCACGTCGCCCGGCGCGGCCCGGTGGGGCAGCGGGCCGGGATCGGTGCGCAGGGACCCGAGGCTCATCTGGCCCGGGCGCGGCTGGCCGTCGATGATCACATGGGCCAGGTGCGGCATGTCCCAGCGCAGTTCCTGGCCCAGGTCGCGGTAGTCGAACCCGTCGATCACGTCGGCCGCGACATAGGCCTTGGCCCGGGTGAACCGGCAGAACTGGCCGATCTCCAGCTTGCGATGGGCCGGCAGGGCCAGCACGGGCACCACGCCAAGCGCGGACATGGCCAGGATCGTTTCGACAAAGCTGATGCGGTTGGGCATCTGCACCACGGCGATGTCGCCGGCGGTCAGCCCCAGCATGGACAGGCCCCGGGCCAGCCCGTTGACCCGCTCGGCCAGGCCGGCAAAGCTGCAGGTTCCGTGATCGTCGGTCAGGGCCGGGCGGTCGCCATGGGCGCGGGCCAGCGCCTGAAGGGCATCGCCAAAGGTCTCGCCCTGCCAATACCCGGCCCGGCGATAGGTCTCGGCCAGGTCGGCCGGCACATCGGGGCATTCGGCCTGCAGGGCATCGTGCAGGCAGCGGTGCAGAATGGGCTGATCGTTCATCGTGTTACCTCGATTGCGCTGCCTGTGTCGGGCGCGGCGGGGGCGGTTGCGGGCCGGTCGGGCGCCAGGCCGAGGGCGTCGAGCATGGTCCGCAGCTTGGTCTCGGTTTCGGCCAGCTCCATCTCGGGATCCGACCCGGCGACGATCCCGGCCCCGGCAAACAGCCGCACCCGGTCGCCGTCGATCTCGGCCGAGCGGATCGACACGGCCCATTCGCCGTCGCCGGAGGCATCGCACCAGCCGACCATGCCGGCATAAAGCCCGCGCTCGCGGCCTTCGGTCTCGCGGATATGGCCCGGCGCGGCGTCGCCCGGCACGCCGCCCACGGCGGGCGTGGGATGCAGGGCCAGGGCAATGTCCAGGGCATCGCGGGCGGGCCCGTCCATCCGGCCCGACACGGGCGTCGACAGGTGATGCACGGCCCCGGCCCGCAGGACCTCGGGCCGGTCGGGACAGCGCACATCGGTGCAGAACCGGCGCAGGCCCCGGGCCACGGCCCGGGCGGTCAGCCGGTGTTCGGCCAGGTCCTTGGCCGAGCGCAGCAGCCCGGCCACCGCCGCGGCATCCTCGGCCGGATCGGACCGCGCCGGGGCGCTGCCGGCCAGCGGGTTCGACCGCAGCATGTCGCCCTCGCGGCTGATCAGCAGCTCGGGGCTGGCCCCGAGAAAGACACCCCGCGCCCCGGCCTGCTGGATCGCGCGGGGCACGGCAAAGAGGTAGGACAGCGGATGGCGGGCCAGCAGGCGTTGCAGCACCTGCCCGGTGTCGATCTCGCTGCCCAGCACGAATTGGGCCTCGCGGCTGAGCACCAGTTTTTCCACCGCGCCGCTGGCAATCAGGTCGAGCGCCCGTGCCACCGATTCCAGGTAGACCTGGCGGGCGCGCACCACGTCCAGTGCCCGGGCCCGGGGGGGCTCGGCCGGCAGCGGCACCCGGCGCAGCGCGCGGACCTGGGCCGGGCTCAGCCGCAGCACCCGCTCGGGCAGCACCAGCGCCGGGGCGCCGTCGGGTTCGAAGGGCAGCGCGCCCATGACCAGCGGCTCGATCCCGCGGCGGCGGGCCTCGGCGCGCATGCGCTCCAGCTGGTCGCGCGGGTCCAGCCCGGGCAGGTCGGCCGAGCTCAGCGCCCGGCCCTGGCCGACCAGCGCGCCGCGCGGCGACAGGAACAGGCAATCGCCGGGCGTCACGCCCAGGGTGCGGAAGGACGGCGCGGGGCGGTCCTGCGGCGGCAGAATGCGGTTCAAGACGTCATCTCCCCTGTGGCCGCCAGGTCGGCAATCCGCCGTTCCAGCGCCTCGATCGTCGTGTGGATGAAGAGGTCGGCCACCGGCAGCGCGACGGCCAGGTGCGGAACCAGGTCGCGATGGGCGGCCACCAGGTCGACCGAGGTCAGCCCCAGTTCGAAGAAATTGCGCCCGGGATCGACCGGCCCGCCGCCCAGCCGGGCCGACAGGATGCGCCGCAGCGGCCCGCCGGACGTGTTGCGCGGTTGCGGCCGGTCGGGGGCGGGATCGGGCAGCGCATCGGCATCCAGCTTGCCATTGGCCGTCAGCGGCAGCTGGTCGAGGGCCACGATCCGGGCGGGGCACATGTAATCGGGCAACAGCCCGGCACAATGGGCGCGCAGGGCGGGTTCCTGCGCCTCGGGCGCCACGGCCCAGGCCAGCAGCCGGCCACCGCGCATCCGGGCGGCGGCCCGGCTGACCTGGGGGTGCCGTTCCAGCGCATGCACCACCTCGCCCAGCTCGACCCGGTGGCCGCCGATCTTGACCTGTCCATCCCGGCGGCCGAGGAATTCCAGCACCGTGTCGGGCCAGAACCGGCCGTGATCGCCGGTGTCATAGAGCCGTTCACCGTCATGCTCGCGAAAGGCCGCATCGGTCTTGTCGGGGTCGCGCCAATAGGCCCGGGCCAGGCCCAGCCCGCCGATATGCAGCCGGCCGGGCACAAGGTCGGGCCGGTCGGCGCCATAGCGGTCCAGCACGCGGTAATATTGCCCGGCCAGCGGCGCGCCATAGGGCACTGACGGCCAGTCGTCCCGCGCCTCGGCCAGGTCCTGCCAGTTCGACCAGATCGCCGCTTCGGTCGCCCCGCCAAGCGCGATCAGCCGGGCGGGTGTCAGCGCGGCCAGGTCGCGGGCCAGCGTCAGCGGCACCCAGTCGCCGCTGACCAGCGCCAGCCGCAGGCTGGCCGGCAAGGGCCGGCCGGCGCCTTCGGCCCAGGTCACCAGCATCTGCAGCAGCGCGGGCACCGAGTTCCAGACCGTCACCCCGGCGGATGTGATCCGCTCGGCCCAATGTTCGGGATTGCGGCCCTGTCCCGGCGCGGGCAGCACCAGCGCTGCCCCGGCGGCCAGCGGCGCAAAGATGTCATAGACCGACAGGTCGAAGCCAAGGGCCGACAGGCCCAGCACCCGGTCGTCGGGCGCCATGCCGAAACGGTCGGCCATGTCGTCGAGCGTGTTCAGCACCGCGCCATGGGCCAGGCAGACGCCCTTGGGCGTGCCGGTCGACCCGGAGGTAAAGATGACATAGGCCGGATCAAAGGCCCTGGGGCGGTGGCGGCCGGCAGCCAGCCGGTCGAGCGGGGCGCGATCGGGCGGATCGTCGGCGGCCAGCACCAGCTCGGGGCATTGGCCCAGGTTCAGCGGCCCGGCGCAGAGCAGCGCGGCGGGCTCGGTTCGCGTCAGGATCGTCTGCAACCGCGCGCGCGGCTGGGCCGGGTCGACCGGCACGTAGGCCGCGCCGAGATAGAGCGCGCCAAGCACGGCCACGATCTGCAGCGGCCCCTTGTCCAGCGCCACGACAACCCGGTCGCCCGGGCCGACCCCGGCCCGGCCCAGCCGCGCGGCACAGGCCGCCGCCGCCCGGGCCAGCGCCGCATGGCTCAGGGTGACATCGGGGGCAATGACCGCCGGCCGGTCGGCATGCCGGACCAGCCCGTCCCAGAACGCCCCGTCGATACCCCCGGCCCGGGGCCGGCGCCCGTCGGGGCCATGGCAGGCGGCCCGCTTGCGGGCCTGGTCCGCGGGCAGGGCGCGGGGCGGCGGGGCCTGCCAGGCCGCGGGATCGTCGGCCAGCCGGTCGAGCAGCGCGGCATAGGCTGCAAAGGCCGCCCGGGCCGCGTCCGCATCGATCGCCGTTTCCGACACGTCCCAGTTGAAGCTCAGCCCGCCGCGATCGTGAAAGGCCTGGTGGTCCAGCGTGACCTGCGGGGTCTGGCTGATCCCGTCGACATAGCGCCAGGCCCCGGTGTCGCGGCTTTCCCGCCCGTCGCTGCGCAACAGGCTGGTAAAGACCACGGGCATCAGCGATCCGGCAAAGCTGCCCCGCCGCCGGGCCAGGTCGCGCAGGATCTCGACCCCGGGCACGGCGCTGTGTTCGATGCGGTCCATCAGCTGGGCCTGGGCGGCGCGGCACTGGTCGGCGAACCCTCGGGCCATGTCGTCAAAGCCCAGCAGGGTCGTGTTGGTGAATTCGCCCAGCACCCGCTCGATATCGGCCTGCCCGGGCGGGCGGTTGAACAGGGTCAGGTTCAGGCAGAGATCCTCGGTCGTGCTCCAGCAGGACAGGACATTGGCAAAGGCCGTGGCCAGGGCGCTGGTCGGGGTCACCCGCTGGGCCCGGCAGGTCGCGACGAAACGCTCCCAGGCCGGGGCCTCCAGGTGGCCCTTCAGCCGGACGAACCGCGGCGCGGTGGGCGCATCGGGTCCGGCGCGCCAGGGCCGGGGCAGATCGGGCGCGGGGGGCAGATTGTCCAGTGCCTCGGCCCAATAGGCCCGGTCGGCCGGGCCGGGCCCGGCCCCGCGCAGGCAATCGCGGAACCGCAGGTCGGGCGGCGGCGGCAGGTCCTCGCCGCGCAGGCGGGCGAACCATTCCTCGAAGAACAGCTTGCAGCTCCAGGCATCCAGCACGATCAGGTCGATGCAGCTGTGCAGGCGCACGCCGGTGTCGGTGCGGGTGACATGCAGGTCGAAGAGCGGCCATTGCATCGGATCGCGGCGCCGGCCGGCCATCTCGTGGCGCAGCTGCGCCCGCCGGGCGTCCTGTTCGGCCGCGGGCAGGCCGCGCAGGTCGTCATGGCCCAGCCGATAGCCCGGCACCTCGCGCAGCACCTGCTGCATGCCGTCCTCGCACAGGACCGTGCGCAGCATGTCATGGCCCGCGATCATGCGGTTCAGCGCGGCCTCGGCCCGGGGGATGTCGATGTCGTCGCTGTCGAACTCGATATAACTGTTGGCCGCCAGCCCGCCATGGGCCAGCGCCTCGGTCCGGCCGACCATGTAGGCCTGCTGGATCGGTGTCTGGGCAAAGGGCGCATGGCGGGCGGCTTCGGGATCGCGGTCGGGCAATTGCGCCAGCAGCGCGGGTTTCAGCGCCGCGACCCTGTCGCGCATGGCCTTGTCCAGCGCCCCGCGCGGGGCGCGGAACCGCAATTCGCCACCCTCGGCCCACAGCTGGACCGATGCCGCGTCGAGATCGTCGAGAAGACGGGCCAGGCTCATAACGTGCCCTCCTCGGTATCGGCCGGCGCGGTGACAGCTGAAAGCCCGCCGACCATGTTGTGAAGACAGACCTGCGCGCCGGTCAGGCCCAGCAGGTCGTTGAGGCGCGGCGCGGGCATGTCGCCGATCTGGCACAGGCCAAGGCCAAGCGTCGGGGCGGTCTCTTCGAGCCGCTGGCAGATCGCCCCGGTCTCGATCAGCCCGAAGGCCAGGCTGGCGCCTTCGTAGAGCGGCGCGATGGCATCGAGATCCAGCACGAAGCTGAGCAGGAAATGGGCCTCGCCGATCCAGCCGGCATTGCCCGCGCTGAGCGGGGCCAGCTCATGCAGCGCCTGGCCGGGGCCGGGGATCAGCCGGTGTCCGGCCCGGTCGTGGCAATAGGCGCCGGGGTCCAGCCCGGCGACGCGGTCGGCCAGGGGGTGCAGGTGGATGGCCACCGGGTAAAGCCCCCCGGCCGAACCGGTGCCCCCGGCCCCGTCGCGCAACGGGGCCAGCAGCCCGCCGATGGTGTCCAGCGGCGTCGGCTCGGGGGCAAAGCGGCGCTGGCTGGCCCGGGGTGGGGCGGCCAGCGCCGCGCCCGCCGGGCCGCCCAGGGCCACGCCGTCCTGTTGCGGCTGTCCCCGCCGGCGTGACTTGAAGAGGCGGCGCTCCACCGGATCGGCAATGGCCCGGTTGCGGGCCAGCCAGTCGCGCAGCCGGGCCTCGCCGGGCAGCAGCGGGGCGGCGGTCGGAGCGGCCTCGCCGGGCATCAGCCCCGCGACCAGCGCGATCAGGTCGGACAGGTCGACGCTGCGCGCCAGTTCGGTCAGCTGCGGGCGCCGGCCGGTCAGCGCCTCGATCCGGGTGGCCAGGGCGATCAGCTCAAGCGAGCCGGCGCCAAGCGCGACGAGGTTGTCCTCGGGAGTGACCCGGTCGCATTTCAGCACCTCGGCCACCATGGCGCAGACCCGCGCGGCATGGCCGGGCATGTCCTTGTGTTCCGCCGGTTCGCGGGGCGGCACGGCCCGGGCGCGCAGCGCCTTGCGGTCGACCTTGCCGTTGGGGGTCAGCGGGAACCGGTCGATCACGTGCCAGCGGTCGGGCACCATGTAGCCCGGCAGCCGCCCGGCCAGCGCCCGCCGCCAGCCCTCGGGGCCTTCGGGCGGCGGATCGCCCCGCACGAAGGCGGCCAGCGCCTTGTTGCCCCGGCCGCTGTCCTGGGCCAGCACCAGCGCCTCGGCCACGCCGTCCAGCGTGCCAAGCGCCTGGGTCACCTCGCCAAGCTCCAGCCGGTAGCCGTTGATCTTGACCTGGTCGTCGGCCCGGCCGAGAAACGTGATGACCCCCTGCGCGTCACCGACCCCCAGGTCGCCCGTGCGGTAGAGCCGCAACCCGCTGCGCGGATGGTCAAAGAAGGCCGCGGCGGTCTTTTCGGGATCGTTGGCATAGCCCTCGGCCAGCCCCGCTCCGGCGATGAAGATCTCGCCCGGCCGGCCCGGCGGCGCGATTTCCAGCGCCTCGTCCAGGACAAAGACCTGCTGGCCGCCAAGCGCCCGGCCATAGGGCACCGAGGCCCATTCGGGATCGGGTATGCCCACGGGATGGGTGATCGACCAGATCGCCGCTTCGGTCGCGCCGCCCAGCGAATGCAGGGCGGCCCCCGGCCAGATCCGGGCGGCCCGCCCGGGCAGCGACAGCGCGATCCAATCCCCGCTGAGCAGGATGCAGCGCAGCGCATCCGGCCCCGGCCGGTCATTGGCGTCGAGCCAGTCGCAGAGCAGATCGAACAGCCCCGGCACGCTGTTCCACAGCGTCACGCCATGCTCGGCGCAGAGCGCGGCCCATTGGCCGGGATCGCGCGCCTGCCCGGGGTCGGGCAGAACCAGCGCCCCGCCGGCGCCCAGCACGCCGAAGATATCGTGGATCGACAGGTCGAAATGCAGCTCGGACAGGGCCAGCACGCGGTCGGCCGGCCCGATCCCGAACCGGTGGTTGATGTCGCGGATCGTTGTCATCGCGGCCCGGTGGCTGATCATCACGCCCTTGGGCCGCCCGGTCGAACCGGAGGTATAGATCACATAGGCCAGCGCATCCGGCGCGGGCGGCGGGGCGGCGTGCAGCAGCGCGGGATCGGCGCGGCCGGGCCGGGCGATGACCCAGGCCGCATGGCCCTCGGGCAGGGTCGCGCCGTCGAGCGCCAGCACCAGCCTTGGGGCCAGGTCGTCCAGGATCGCGGCCTGCCGGGCCGGGGGCTGGGCCGTGTCGACGGGCACAAAGACCACGCCCGTCGCCGCCGCCGCCAGCGCTGCTGCGATCTGAACCGGCGATTTCGGCAGCAACAGGGCCACCCGGTCGCCCGGCTGGACGCCCCGTTCGGCCAGGCCTTGGGCGATCCAGGCGGCCTGTTCGGCCAGCGCGGCATGGCTGATCTTTTGCCCGCCGGCCAGGATCGCCGGCCGCGTGCCGTTTTCGTGCAGCGCCGCCAGCCACAGGCTGGCCAGCCCGTCGGGGCCGGGCGGATGCAGGATCGGCCGGATGTCCTGCGGCCCGGGGTCGTGGCGCGGGGCCGGGCGGTCCATCCGCGCGGGATCATCGGCCAGCGCCACCAGGTCGTCGAGATAGGCGTCGAACATTGCCCGGGCCACCGGCGCGGGCAGCACGTTGACCGCCACGTCCCAGTTCACCCGCAACGCGCCGTCCCATTCCATCACCTGGTTGTCCAGCACCACCTGCGGCGTCTGCGACAGGGCCAGCTCCTGCCGGCCGGGCTGACCGGCGGCCGCCGCGATCAGCTCGGCATCGCCCCGGGTCAGCGTCGAGGTAAAGACCACGGGCATCATCATCGGCTCGATCACGCCCCGCGCCCGGCCGGCCATGGCCGCCACCTCGATGCCGCTGATGCCTCCGTGGCCGAGGTCGCGCCACAGCGCGGCCTGCAGCCGGGCGGCGGTCTCGGCGCGGGGAAGGTCGGGCGGAATATCGGCCTGGAACAGCATGTTGGTCGTGAAATCGCCGACCACCCCGCCGATGCCCGGATGCAGGGGCGCCCGGTCGAAGAGCGTCATGTTGACGGTGAATTGCCGCGCCCCGCTCCAGCGCCGCAGCACCTGGCCGAAGCTTTCCAGCAACAGCCCCGTCGGCGTGACCCCCAGGTCGGCGGCCAGCCCGCGCAGCCGGGCCCAGCGGTCGGGCGATAGATGCGCGCGCAACCGTTCGAACCGGGGCAGGCCCGCGTCCTGCGGCGTCTGGGCATAGGGCAGGGCCGGCGCATCGGCCAGGGTCCGGGCCTTGTCGGCCCAATAGGCGCGGGCGGCCTCCGACGGCGGCCGGGCGCTGCGGGCCAGGGCCAGGTACTGGGCAAAGCTCAGCTCCGGCGGAGGCAGGTCGAGGGTGGGATCGGCCAGCAGGGCCGCGCTTTCGCGCAACAGGATCAGGATGCTCTGCTGGTCGGCGATCAGCAGGTCGAAGCGCAGGTGCACATGAACCCGCCCGCCGGGATGCAGGCTGTATTCCAGGTCAAAGAGCGGCCAGGTCCCCGGCGCGGCCGGCGCGCGCGACAGCCGGTGGCGGATCGCCTCCAGCGCCGCCTCGGCCGTGGCCGGATCGTCGCCGCGCAGGTCGTGCCAGGGCGGGTCCAGCTGCAGCGGCCCGGGCCGCAGGCACAGGTGGGTGGCATCGACCGGCTCGGCGCGCAGCATGCCATGCCGCGCGGCCACCCGGTTCCAGGCCGCGGTATAGCCGGCGATGTCCAGCCCGTCGCAGCGCAGTTCATAGTAGAACTGGCAGGCAATCCCGCCAAGCGCGCGCTCGGGACTGCGCCCGGCCAGGTAGGCGCGTTGCATGTCGGTCATGGCAAAGGGCGCGTCGGGGTCTAGCGCGGGCAGGGCCGGGGCCGCGTCGTCGGGCCAATCGTCGAGAAGGTCGCTCAGGTCGTCATGCATCTTCGGTCTCTCCCGGTGTGCGGGGGGCCGCGCGCAGGGCGGCGCGTTGGTCGCGGGGCAGGGCCCGCAGGTCGAGATAGGCGCGGGCGCGGGCCACGGCCCCGTCCCGGGTGGCAAGGATGTCGGCCAGGGCCGCAGGCGTGCGGGCCTGCATGAAATCGGCCAGGGCGATGTCCTGGCCGGTGACCTTCGACAGTCGCGACACCAACCGCACGGCGGTGATGGAATCGCCGCCGAGCCGCAGGAAATCATCGGTCCCGGCAATGGTCGCGATACCCAGCACATCGGCAAAGAGCAGCCGGGCCAGCCGCATCAGCGGCGGTTGCGCCGGGTCTTCGGATGCATCGGCGGCGGGGGCGTTGGTGGCGGCCTGGGGGGCGGCCAGCCGGGCGCGGCCCGCGTCCGAGGCCTGTTGCAGGCGGCGGGCCGGATCCATCGGTGTGACGGCCACATAGGGCAGGCCCGAGGCCAGCACCTGCCACAGCAGGGCCATCCCGCGATCCACGGCAATCGGCGTCAGCCCGTCGGGCAGGGTGGCGCCATCGTCCAGGTCCCAGTGATCCCAGGCAATGGCGCGGAGCGTCCCGGCCGGGCCTTCGGCCTCGGCCCGGGCGCCGGC
Source organism: Marinibacterium sp. SX1 (assembly GCF_050389775.1). Classification (NCBI taxonomy): domain Bacteria; kingdom Pseudomonadati; phylum Pseudomonadota; class Alphaproteobacteria; order Rhodobacterales; family Paracoccaceae; genus Marinibacterium; species Marinibacterium sp. SX1. The sequence continues at coordinate 12,824 of NZ_CP177146.1, forward strand.
ATGCAGGTTGGCCGCGATGTAGTCGGAATAGGCATAGCCCGAGACTTCGGCGGCCATGGACGAGAACACCGCGACAAAGGCAGGCTCATGGGCCGCAAAGGCCCGGGCCAGCACATCGGTGCCGCGCACCTTGGCGGTGTGGTTCGGGCCCCGCGTGCCGGGGGCAAGATCGGCGATCAGCTGGCTGGCATAGCGCCCGGCCAGGTTGAACACCCCGCCGACGCGCCAGCCTTCGCGGTCCAGCGCGGCGGCGAGGTCGTCCATCGCGGCCCGGTCCTCGACCGCGGCGCGGACCAGCCGCAGGCCCGGGCCATCGGCCAGGCAGCGGGCCAAGTCGGGGTCGCGTCCGGGCGTGGCGATCAGGTCGTCGTCGATGCCGCGCCCGATCAGCACGGGCAGCGCCCCGGCGGCGGCGATCTGGCGGGCCAGCCGCAGGCCAAGGGCGCCCAGCCCGCCGGCCACCACATAGGCACGTCCCGGGCGCAGCACCTGCTCGCGCCCGGCGGCGGGCAGATCGGCCGGGGCCAGGTTGCGCTGCCAGAGGTGGCCGTTGCGCAGGCCAAGCGCCAGGGGCTGCAGCCCCGGGTCACCATCGCGCAGGGCAATCGCCCGGGCCAGGGTGGTGCTATCCGGCGGGTGATCGGTATCGAGCCACAGGGCGGCCAGGTCGGGCGTTTCGAAGGGCAGGGCGCGCAGCAGGCCAAGGGCCAGGGCCTGGTCGGGGTCGCGGGCCTCGTCGGCAATGATCGGGGCCATCGACCGGGTGATCAGGACAAGGGTGTATCCCGCCCGGCCGGCAAGAAACGCCCGGGCCAGGGCGGTCAGCGTGTCACCCCCGAAACAATGCTGATCCGGCCCGCATTGCACGACGATCCGCCGGGGCGCTGCGGCGCCCAGGGCGGCGCGCAGCCGGCCGGCGTCTTCGGCCGAGCCGGAGGCCATCGTGAAGCCCCGGGCGTCTTGAGCAAATGCCGGGCCGGGGCGCACATGGATCACCCTTTGACCCGGTCGGGGCGCGGGTGGCTCACAGCCCAGCCACAGCAGATCGTCGCAGGTGTCTTCCGCCGCAATGGCGGGTGCAATGTCGGGCAGGCGGGTCCAGCGGGGCACGTAGGTCCGGCAATCCTGGTTCGGTACAGGGCTTGCGGCGCTGACAGGGGCCAGCAGGTGGACATCGCGCGCAAAGGGATAGCCGGGCAGGGGCACCCGGCGGAACGGCGCCTTTGCGCCGGGGAACAGGGGCAGGACCGGCTGGCCGTCGCACCACAACGTGGCCAGGGCGGCGGCGCAGTCGGCCTCCTGGCTGTCGCGCGTGCCCATCAGCGGCAGGCAGCCGCGCAGCGTGCCCGGCCCGGCCAGCACCATCTGCGCGCGGTCGAACTGTGCCCGCGCGGCCTTCAGGTTGTCGCCGAAACGCACGGTGCGGCGCAGGTGGCCCAGCCAATAGCCGGGCGTGGCCATGGCCCGGGCATCGGCCAGCTCTCCGGTTTCGTTGCTGAAGACCGGCAGGCCGGCGGGTTGCATCGGCACCTCGGCCAGCAGGGCGGTGAAATCACCCAGCACCGGGTCGAGCAGATGCGAATGGAACCCGTGCGACACCGGCAGGCGGCGGCTCTCCCAGCCCTGCTGCCGGGCCACGGCGCCCAGCCGGTCCAGCGCGTCATCGGTCCCGGCCACGACCACCCGGTCGGGGCCATTGACCACGGCCAGCGACAGCGTGTCATCCAGGTATGGCCGTACGGCGGTTTCGGGGGCAGACACGGCCAGCATGCCGGCCTCGGGCAGGGCGGCGATCAGGTCGCCCCGCGCGCCCACCAGCCGCAGCGCATCGGGCAGGGCAAAGACCCCGGCGATGGTCGCGGCCACGTATTCACCGATGCTGTGGCCCAGCAGGGCCCGGGGCGTGATCCCGCCGTCGGCCAGCCAGCGGGCGGTGGCATATCCGACGGCAAAAAGCGCCAGCTGGGTCACCCGGGTCGGCCGCAGGGCGGCATCGTCTTCGCCCAGGATCAGCGGGCGGATATCCTCGCGGCCCTGGTCGGTCAGGATCCCGGCGACCTCGTCCAGCGCCGCGCGAAAGGCCGGCTGGCTGGCGTGAAGATGCCGGCCCATGCCGGCGAATTGCGTGCCCTGCCCGGGAAAGACCAGCACGACACCGCCATCGCGGCCGGTGCCCTCGATGACCTCGCCGCGGCGCAGCCTGTCGGCGGCCTGGCGCGGATCGCTTGCCAGCACGGCACAGCGCAGGGGCAACCGGGCGCGGCCGTCGCGCAGGGTGCCGGCGATGTCGGCCAGCGCGGCGTCGGTGCTGTCGATCCGCCCGGCCAGCGCCTCGCGCTGTGCCGGCAAGGCGGCGGGGCTATGCGCCGACAGGGGCAGGATGGCCAGCCCGTCCGCATCGCCCGCGCGCGGATCGGCAGCCGGTGCCGGGGCCAGGACCATGTGCACGTTGGTGCCGCCAAAGCCGAAGGAACTGACCGCCGCGGCCTGCAACGGCCGGCCGTCCAGCGCCGCCGGATCCAGCGAGAACCGGCTGCCGTCCAGCCCCAGCGCCGGGTTCGGCGCGCTCAGGTTGCGCGTGGGCGGCACGGTCTGGCGGCGCAACGCGCCCACGACCTTGATCAGCCCGGCCAGCCCGGCGGCCGCGTTCAGATGGCCGGTGTTGCCCTTGACCGACCCGACCACCGCCGGCGTCCGGCCGGGGCCATAGATGTCGTGGATGGCCTGCATCTCGATCGGATCGCCAAGCGGCGTGCCGGTGCCATGGGCCTCGATATAGCCGATGTCGTCCGGCGCCAGCCCGCTGAGATCCAGCGCCTCGCGCAGCACCCGGCGCTGGCCGTCGACCCCCGGCGCGGTGAACCCGGCGCGGGCGGCGCCGTCGTTGTTGGCCGCGCTGCCCAGGATCGTGGCATGGACATGATCGCCGTCGGCCCGGGCATCGGCCAGCCGTTTCAGCACGACCACCGCCGCGCCGTTGCCCCCGACGATGCCATCGGCATCGGCGCTCAGCGGCGCGATCCGGGCGGCGGGCGACATCACCCCGCCGGGCTCGGGCAGATAGCCGTCCTCCAGCGCGACCGACACCGAGGCGGCCCCGGCCAGGGCGGTATCGACCTCGTGCGACAACAGCGCCTGCACGGCCTGGTGCACGCAGAGCAGGCCGCTGGAACAGGAGCTCTGGCACATCACGGCCGGGCCGGTCAGGTTCAGCAGATGCGCCGCGCGGCTGGCCAGGTAATCCTTGTCGTTGCCGATCATCGCGGCAAAGGCCTCGGTCGCGCCGGCGCCGAATTCGCGCGGGCCGACATGGCGCAGGACGTAATCGTTGTAGCCGCAGGCCGCGTAGAGCCCGGTGCGCGCATCCTGGCCGCGCTCGCCGTGGCCGGCGTCTTCGAGCGCGTGCCAGGCGCATTCCAGGAACACCCGGTGCTGGGGATCCATCAGCGCGGCCTGGGCCGGGGGGATGCCGAAGAAGGCGGCATCAAAGCAATACCGGTCGTCGAGCGAGAAACAGACCGGGCGCAGATCGGCGTCGGCCCCCGGCCCGGGCGCAACCCTGCGCAACCCGTCGTCGCCGCGCTCCAGCATCTGCCAGAAGGCCTCCGGCCCGGTGGCGCCGGGGAACCGGCAGGCGATGCCGATGATGGCAACGGCGGGGATGGTTTCGGGGGAGGCGGCGTCGGTCGGTGCGGTCACGGGCGGGTCTATCCGGAGTTTCCGGCACTGCGGAGGGCGGTGCCTGCATGTCGGCCGATGCTACGCAAGGCAGCGTCCCGGCGTCTGTCCGAGGCCGGAGTATTCACAGCCCCAGCCGGAGCGAGGCTTTCCCCGGGGCCGGCGGGCGGCAAGGATGGGCCATGACTGACGACAACGACGTGATCGTGATGGCCGCCCCGGTGGCCTGTGTTTGGGCCTGTGCGGGGGCTTGGGTTGAGGGTACCGGGGCGCCAGAGGCCATCCTTGATGCCGGTGAACGCGACCGGGCGGGTGCCTTTGTGACAGGGGCCGACCGCCGGCGCTTTGTCGCAGCGCATTGGCTGAAACGGCAGGTCCTGGGCCAGATCACCGGGCGAGATCCGGCGGGGCTGGCCTTTGGGCGCGGGGCCAATGGCAAGCCCGTCCTGTCCGACGGCCCGGCGTTCAACATCAGCCATGGCGGCGATTGGGTGGCCCTGGCGATTGGGCTGACGGGGCCGGTGGGCGTGGATGTCGAGATCGGCCGCGATGAGGGGTTCTGGCAGGATGTCCGCCCGGTGGTCACCGGCCCGGGCGACGGGGCCTTTGACCCGCTGCGGCTGTGGACGGCCAAGGAAGCGGCGCTGAAATGCCGGGGGACCGGGTTCCTCATGGACCCGCGCGGGATGGCCATTGTCCCGGACGGGGCGGGGTTTGTGGCTTGTCCGGTCGATTGGGCTGGCCATGAGGGCGGGGCGGGTCGGGACGATAGGGTCTACAGCGACGTGCGGGTTTCCGGGGACGGCGGGGCCTGCCGGGGTGATCGGGAAAGCCGGGGCAATCGGGTCTGCAAGGACCGTGGGGCCGATCACCCCACCAAGGAAAACCGCGACGTTGGGGCCAGCCAGGCCGATGGGCCGCTGTTTGGCCAATGGCGCATGGCCGATGACCTGCATTGCCTGGCGGTTGCGGCCCCGGTCCGGGGCGTGAGCTGGCGCATCATCCGCCGCCCGGAGGCCCTGGCCGGGATGCTGGCGGAGCTGCCCCAGGGCGGTTGAGCGCCGCCCCGGGACCAAGGATCAATCGCCGATCCGTTCCAGCGCCGCCTTGGTCGCGCCGGCAAAGGCCTGGTGACAGGCCGAGCGTGTCCTGGCCTTGGCCACCAGCCGTTCCAGGTCGGCCGTGGTCAGCGGGCCGGTGGCGCGCAGGACCAGCCGGTTGTCCTGCAGCTGGATGGCCGATTTGTCGAAGAGGTTGAAACAGCCCTTCATGTCGAGGTGGCAGGCAATGTCGCCTTCCAGCGCGTGCAGCACCAGCCCCTCTTCGGCGGCGCAAAGCACGACCTGTTGCATCAGGTCGGCCGCCACCCCGGTCAGCAGGTATTCCTGCGGGTTGGGCGCCTCGTTCAGACCGGCGGCGGGGCCGGGCTGGTCCGAGACCAGCCGCGCGCTGCGCGGGCGGGTGTGGCCGGGCGTGCCGATGTCCTTCAGGGCGATGTCCATCTGGGTGCCGTTGCGCCAGTCGATATCCACCCCCAGCGCCACCGGGCCGGCCGGCTGATCCATCGGCGCGGGCATGATCCGGGCCGGGCGGGACAGCCCGTCGCCGGGCGCGGCGGTTTCGGTGACGATGCAGTCGACGGCCAGGCTGTTGGGCAGCGTGACGGTCACGTAATTGGGCGAGAACCGCGCCACGTTCATCATCATCTGCTTGTATTGCCAGCGCCCGCCATCCGAGGCGATATGCACGTCGAGTGCCAGCCCCTCCAGCGCCGCGCCGGCCTGGCTGGCGGCGGCCGAGACCCGCAGCGTGTCGAGGGTGATGCCCTTGTAGGACGCGCCCTGGACCAGGATGTTGGCCACGCAGCTGCCCAGCCCGACCATCAGGTAATCGGCCGGCGTCGGCGCGGCGGCGCCGTCGGGATCGGACAGGTGCCCGACGTCGAAACGAAAATCCCGGCCCAGCCGCTTGCTGCCGAAGCGCAGCGGCAGGGTGCGCCCGCGCAGGGTCAGCCCGCCGGCCCAGGTCAGCCCGGCGGAATAGTCGATCTCGTTCTCGCGTGGCACCTTGCGGATCTCGTGGACCAGTTCGCTGATCGCCGCGACATTCATGCCGTTCTTCATGCCCGTTCTCCCGTTGCGGCGGCCAGCGCGTCGGACAGATCGCGGCGCAGGTCGGCCAGGTCCTCGATGCCGACCGACAGGCGCATCAGCCCGGGGTTGATCCCGACCTCGCGGCGCTGGCGTTCGACCATGCTGGAATGGCTGGTGTTGAATGGCATCGAGATCAGCGATTCCACCCCGCCCAGCGACGTTGCGGCCTGGATGATCCTGAGCTCGCTCATCAGCTTCAGCCCGGCCTCGTCGCCGCCTTTGACCTCGAAGGACACCATGCCCCCCGCGCCCCGGGGCAACAGCCCGGCGGCCCAGTCATAGGGATAGTCCGGCAGGTCGGGGTGATAGACCCGGGCCACCCCGGGATGGCCGTCGAGATAGGTGGCGATCTGGCGCGCGCCGGCGACATGGGCGCGCATGCGCAGGTCCAGGGTCTTCAGCCCGCGTTCCAGCACGGCGCAATCCTGCGGGTTCAGCGAACCGCCCAGCTTGAGCATCTGCGACCAGATCATGTCGAGATACTTGCGGCTGCCCGCCGCGCTGCCGGCCACAAGGTCGCTGTGGCCGTTGAGATACTTGGTGCCCGAATGCAGCACGACATGGGCGCCCAGGTCGATGGGCGTCATGCAGACCGGGGTCAGGAAGGTGTTGTCGAGCGCCAGGAACAGGTCGCGCTGGCGGGCCAGCTCGCCCAGCCGGGCGACCGGGGCGCATTTCAGCAGCGGGTTGGTCAGGGTCTCGAAATAAAGCAGCTGGGTGTTGTCGCGGATCGCGGCCTCGATCGCATCGGCATCGGTCGGATCGACAAAGCTGACCTCGCGGCCGAACTGGTGCATGTCGTCGCGCAGCAGGTTGAAACTGCCACCATAAAGATCGCGGGCGGTGACGATATGGCCGCCCCGGGTGGTCAGGGCCAGCAGCGTCGTGCTGATCGCGGCCATGCCCGACGAAAAGACGATGGCGCTTTCGGCATGTTCCAGCGCGGCGATCTTGTCCTGCACGGCCCATTGCGTCGGGTTCCCGTAGCGGGTGTAGATCGGGTAGTCGCGGATCATCCCCTGGTCGAAGGCCTTGTAGCTTTCCTTCTGGAACAGGAAGGTCGTGGCGTTGAAGACCGGCGTGCCGACGGCACCGGTGACCGGGTCGTTGTAGGTCCCGGCATGGACCGACAGCGTGCCGGTGCCATGGGTGGCCGGGTCCATCGCGGTCTGCACCGACATCCTCGGTCCGGCATGGCGGCTGCGGGTCAGCTGGTCGGCCCATTCGGTCTTGGCCGAAACCCCGGGGGTCTCGCTTCGGAACCGGCCTGCCCAGTCCTTCAATATGTTTCTGCTCATCCGGCCTTCCTCTGGTCCTTGGTGGTCTGGTCTGCCAGGTGGCGGCACAGCGCCTCGCCATCCGCGCCCTGGAATATGTTGATGCCCACCGGCGCCCCGGCATGGGACGGCTCGCCGATGCCCGTGTTGCGCCGGCCAAAGCCCAGCCCCAGGCCCATCAGCCCGTCGAACGGCGCGCCCTGGCCGTCACACAGCCGGCCCCGGGCATCGATGGCGCAATTGGCGGTGAGGGTGCCCGGGTCCAGCGGGCGGCCCCCGGCGTCTTCCAGCCGGGGCAGGCGGGGGCGGTAGCCGGTGCCGGCGATCACCAGCCCGGCCCCGGCGATGGCCTGATCCAGGGCCTTGTCCGAGGCGATCTCGACCAGGCGCACCCGGGCGTGCAGCCCGGCCCGGACCTGTTCGTAAAGCGCGCGCGAGCGGGTATAGAGCCCCTGGAACCGGAACACCCGGCCCGAGGCCGGGCAGACATCGGCCACCGGGTCGAAGGCCTCGCCGGCGGCCCGGGCGGCGGCGGCCGACAGATGCATGCGCCGGATCGGCGCGCGGTGCAGGATGTCGATGGCCGGCCGGTCGCCGCCGGTCTCTTCCAACAGCTTGTGCAGGATCGAAAAGGCGCTGTGCGAGCCGCCGACAACGACGATGCGCCCGGCATCGCCGGGCAGGGTCGCGGCCCCGGCCGGGCGCAGGAACCGTTCGGAATGGATCAGCCGCACCCCGTGGCGGGCCGCCGCTCCGGCCAGCGCATCGGGGATCACCGGGATGCTGCCGCAGGCCAGCAGGGCGCGGCGCGATACTGTTTCGGTGCCGTCCTCGTCGATCGCCGTGATGCCCGGCCCCTCAACGGGGCCATCATTCGGCCCGCTGCGCAGGCACAGAATGCGCCGGCCAAAGCGAATGCGGCTCTGGGGAAACCGCCGAACCAGGCGCAGCACGTCCTGGCGCAGCTCGGCCTCGAAAGCGGCGACCAGTTGCAGGGGCACCGGCCGGTCGCCGGTCTGGCGCAGCAGGGCGGCCAGCGGCCGGTCGAGCGCCTCGGCAAAGGCGCCGTCGGGCCGGATGCCTTCGAGGAAATCGGACGCCGCGGAATTCGACACGATGTCATAGTTGATGCCCCGCTGCAGCAGGGCGTCGACATCGGGCTCGGCCTCGTGGATGATCAGCCCGGCGCGCAGCAGGTCGGGCAAGAGCCCGGTGCGGTCGGCCGCGATCAGGAAGCTGATCGCCGCGGGGCCGAAGCCGATGATCTGGCAGGGCGGGACGGGCTGGCGGGCGGGGTCGGGCATGGTGCTCTCCTTGAATTCGGGCTCAGGCCTGCGCGCCCTGCCGGGCGGGGCGGGCCAGCAGATCGGCCAGGTCGGTGCAGATCTGTCGGCGGATGCGGTCCAGCTGGGCATCGTGGTGCAGGAAGAAATGGTCGCCGGGCAGCAGGGTGCGGCCAAAGCCCGGGCCGGCCACGTCGCGCCAATGCTCCAGCGCGGCGGCGGGCACCTCGGGGTCGTCGGCGCCGCCAAAGACATGCAGGGCACAGGGCAGGATGCGGTGACAGGGCTGGCGGCTGATGATCTCGCTCAGGCGGAAATCGGCGCGGATGACGGGCAGGACCAGCGGCAGCAGTTCGGCATTGTCCAGCACCTCGGCCGGCGAGCCGTTCAGCGCACGGACCTCCTCGACCAGCGCGGCATCGGCCAGATGCGACCGGCGGCGCGACGGATCGGGGTGCGACGGGCTGTGACGGCCCGAGGCAAAGAGCGCCAGCGGCGGCCGCGACGCGCCGGTCGCCAGCGCCAGCCGGTATCCCAGCGCCGCGCCCAGGCTGTGGCCAAAGATCGCCCAGGGCCGCGTCAGGGCCGGGCGCAATTCGTCGGCCAGCCGCGTGGCCAGGGCGTCGGGATCGGTGGCCAGCGCCTCGCCCATGCGCATGCCGCGCCCGGGGTATTCGACCGGGCGCACGGCGATCCAGTCGGGAAACAGCCGGTCCCAGTCGCGATAGACCGCCGTGCTGCCGCCGGCATAGGCCAGGCAGAACAGGTCGATCTCGGCGCGGGGCTTGCGGTCGGAGAAGGGGGCGATGATCATGCGTCGGTCTCCTCGGCGGGCCCGTCCGTGGCGGTTTCGGGGGCGGCGTCCTGCCCGGCCACAAGGGCCGCCAGCGCGGCCAGGGTGGGGCTGTGGAACAGGCGGGCCAGGTCGATCTCGGCCCCCATCTCGCGCCGCAGGGCCTGGACCAGCCGCACCGCCTGGACGGATGTGCCCCCGTCGCGGAAGAAATGCGCCGCGCCGGAGCGCGGGGTGGTGCCGGTATGCGCGGCCCAGAGCCGGGCCAGGGCGGGCGGGATCGCCGGATCGTCCGGTCCCTCCGGGTCGGCCGGGGCCGGGGGACGACCGGCTAGGGCGGCCCAGGCAACGGCCTGCAGCGCTTGGCGGTCGCGCTTGCCGTTGCGGCCCAGCGGGATCTCGTCGATGGGCAGCAGGTGGCGCGGGACCATGTAATCGGGCAATTGCCCGCGCAGCCGGTCCAACAGCGCCTCGGGGTCGTCCAGCGCCCCCACGCAACAGGCCACCAGCACGTCCTGGCCGGCTCCGTCGCGCAGGATCGTCACCGCCGCCGCGCTCAGCCCGGGCGCGCGCAGGAGGTGGGTCTCGATCTCGCCGGCCTCGATGCGGAACCCCCGCAGCTTCAGCTGGAAATCGGTGCGGCCGAGGAATTCGATCGCCCCGTCCGGACGCACCCGGCCAAGATCGCCGGTGGCATAAAGCCGGCGCCCCGAGGGATGGACCCGGAAGCTGGCCGCGCTGCGGGCCGGATCGCGGTAATAGCCCTGGGCCAGGCCGTGGCCTTCGATATGGATCTCGCCGGTGGCCAGCGGTGGGCAGGGATGGCCGGCACCGTCCAGAACATGCAGCTGCTGGCCGGCCAGGGCATGGCCATAGGGCACCGACCGCCAGTCGTCGGGCACGTCGGTCACGGCAAAGGTGTTGGACCAGATCGAGGCTTCGGTCGCGCCGCCAAGCGCGTGCAGCCGGGCCTCGGGCAGGGTGTTCAGCACGGCCCGGGCCAGCGGCAGGGGCACCCAATCGCCGCTGAGCATGATGACCCGCAGCGCGGACAGCCCGGCGCGCAGGGCGGCGGGATCCTCGGCAAAGGCCAGGTCCAGGAAGGCCGGCACCGAATTCCACAGGGTGACCCCGTCGCGGGCGCATTGGCGCAGCAGGGCGGCCGGATCGGGCACCGGGGCATCGGGCGGCAGGACCAGCGCCGCCCCGGCGATCAGGCTGCCCCAGATGTCGTAGACGCTGAGATCGAAGCTGAGCGCCGACAGGCCAAGCACGCGGTCGCCCGGCCCGACGGCAAAGCGCCGGTTGATGTCGTGCAGGGTGTTCAGCACGGCGGCATGGGTGATGGCCACGCCCTTGGGCGTGCCGGTCGAGCCGGAGGTATAGATGACATAGGCCAGCGCCGCGCCGTCGGGCGGGGGCATGTCGGGCAGGGGCGGATGGGTGGCCAGACCGTCGGGCCGCAGCGCGCCGGGGCGGTCCTCGGCGATGATCGTGCGGGCGCCGCTCTGGGCCAGGATCGCCTGCTGGCGGGCGGCGGGCAGGCGCGGGTCAAGGGGCAGCCAGGCCATGCAGGCCAGCGACACGCCCAGCACGCAGGCCACCTGGTCGGGGCCACGGGGCAGCGACACGGCCACCAGGTCGCCGGGCAGGGCGCCGGACGCCCGCAGCCCCGAGGCGATGCGCCGGGCCTTCTCGGCCAGCGTGCCATAGAATGTCGCCCGTCCCCGGGCATCGACCAGGGCCACTGCCTCGGGCTGGGTGGCCGCGCGCTCCAGGAACGCCCGGCCCAGGGTCTCGCCCGGATCGGGCGCCGGGCCCTCGGCCAGGGGCGGCAGGGCGGGAATGGCCGGCTGGGCCGGATCGGCCCGGTCCCAGGCGCCGGCGTCGCGGATCAGCGCCATAAGCGCCGTCTCGTAGCGGTCGAACAGGGCCTCGGGCAGGCCGGGCTCAAAGATCTCCTCGACGTGATCCCAGTAGTAAAGCAGCCCTTCATGGGTCTCGATCACCTGGTGATCCAGCCAGACCTGCGGCGTGCGCAGCTCGCTGGACAGGGTGCGGAACCGGCCCTGTAGCGCCGGTGGCAGCACGGCCGTGCCGGGGCCGATCCCGCTGGTAAAGACAAAGGGCGCGGGCGGGGTGGTGGTGTCGCCCTCGCGGTGCAGCCGGCGGCAGAGCGACACGCCGGAGACCGCCGCATGGGTCATCCGCTCGGCCAGGGCCTGTTGCAGGGCGCGGGCCTGGTCGGCAAAGGCCCCGCCGGACAGGCAGGGGGTCAGCAGGGTGTTGGTGTGGTTGCCCACGATGGCCGCCATGTCGGGATGATCGAAGGGCCGGAAATTGCCCAGCACGTTCAGGGTGAAATCCGCCCGCCCGGCCCAGGGCCGCAGCACGGCAGCATAAAGCGCCAGCAACACCGCGTTGGGCGTCAGCCCGCGTTCCTGCGCCCGGCGCCGCAGGGTGACCCAATCCTCGGGCCGCAACCGCCCGGCCTGCCGCGCAAAGCGCGAGCGGTCGGGCGCCCGGCCGGCCCGGGGCAGGGCCGGTGGCGGGGGCAGGTCGGGCAGGGCGCGGTCCCAATAGGCCCGGGCCGCGTCGCGCGGGAGATCCTGCAGGGCCAGCACGTAATCGCGATAGGACAGGGCATGGTCGGCCGGGGCCATCGGCGCGTCGTAAAGCCCGGCGAGCAGGTCGTGGAACAGCCGTGCCAGCGACGGGCCGTCCAGCACGATCAGCCGCAGGGTCAGCACCAGGCGGCAGCCCTCGGGCATGCGGATCAGCGTCGCGGCCAGCGGCGGGCCGTCTTCCAGCGCGGGCAGGGCCGTGTCGGCGTGGGCGGCGGCCAGGGCGGCGGCCCGGGCATCGGCGGCTTCGGGCTCCAGCGTGGACAGGTCCAGCACCTCAAGGATGCAGCGGGCATCGCCCGGCGGGGCGATCCGTTGGGTGCCGTCCGGGCTGAAGCGCATGCGCAGCACCTCGTGGCGCTCTTGCAGCAGGTCCAGCGTGGCCTGCATGCGCTCGGGTGTGACATCCTCCAGCGCGACATGATGGACATAACAGGGCACGGCCGATTGCGGCGCCCCGCCGCGTTCCCCGACCCAATAGGCCTGTTGCAGGTCGGTCAGCGGGAAGGGCGCGTGGCGGTCCTGCGGAGCCGGGCGGATCGGCGGGGCCAAGGCCGCCGCATCGGGCGCGGCGGCGAGGTCGGCCAGCAGGGCGGGCTTGTGCGCGGCCAAGGCCTGGCGCAAGGCCGCGTCGACGGCGCCGGCGGGGGCTTCGAACCGCAGCGCTCCGGCCTCGGCCCACAGCCGCACCCGGCGTTCGCGCAGCTGTTCCTGCAATTGCCACAGCGGCATGATCACGGCCTGTGTCATCAGATCACCCCCGTTTCCATCGCCGCCCCGTCCGTCGGGCCGGCGTCATCCCCGGGACGGTTGCCCGGCGCCCCTGCGGTGGTCAGCGCGGCATCCAGCAGCCGGGCCTGATCGGCCAGCAGCGGGTTGCGCAGCAGGGCGGCCAGGTCGAGATGCACGCCATGGCCTTCGCGCACCTGCCCCGACAGCCGTGTGAGCAGCAGGGAATCCCCGCCCAGGACAAAGAAATTGTCGTTGGCCGCCACCGTCTCGCGGCCCAGGATGCCGGCCCAGAGCGCGGCCAGCGCCTGCTGGGTGGCGCCCTGCAACGGCTGGCGGTCGGCGGTCTCGGCGGCCGGGGCCGTGCCACCGGCCACATCCCGGCGCAGCCGGGCGCGGTCGACCTTGCCGTTGCGCGTCAGCGGCAGGCTGAGCAGCTGGTGCCAGCGCACGGGCACCATGTGGGCCGGCAGCGTTTCGGCCAGCGACCGGCCGAGCGCGGCGGTGTCCAGCGCCGTGGAGCTGCCGTCGTTCTGGCCCAGGATGACATGGTAGTTCATTGCCTCCACGGCATGGCCCGGCGGCGGGAAGGCCGCGCTGCGGGCAAAGCCCGCGCGGTCCATCACCGCCTGCCAGCGCGGGGCCGACAGCATCGGCAGGCAGGTGTCGAGCCGTTCGTCGGCGTAATGGGTCAGCCCTTCGACAAAGCCCAGGCTGATCATCTGGAACCGCGGGTTGGTCGTGCCTTCGATCAGCATCATCGCCCCGTCGGGCCGCAGCAGCCCGCGCAGCATCCGGCTGGCCGCATTGGCATCGCGGGCGTCGTGCAGCACGTTGGCGCCCAGCACCAGGTCATAGCTGCCCGGGGCATAGCCCTGCAGGCCGGGATCGTCGTTGATGTCGAAGATGCCGTAGCGCAGCTGCGGCCAGTCGGCGAAGGTCTGCGCGGCATTGTCCAGGAAGTAATCGGACAGGTCGGTGAAATCATAGGTGAATTCCCGTCCGGCCAGCTGTGCCAGCAGATCGTGGGTGGCGCTGCCGATGCCGGCTCCGAATTCCAGGATGCGCAGCGGGCCGGGCCTGTCGGCCAGGAACCCGCCGGCCACCTGCGCGGCGACACGGTTGAAATGGGCCGACACCGGGTTCTCGCGGTACCAGCTTTCGACGAACTCGGTGCCGCCGCCTTCGAACATCAGTTCGAGCGGGTTGAACCGGGCGCTGAGCAGCTCGCCCGCTCGGTCGGCACAGCGCGAGATCAGCGACCAGATCCGGCGTTCATGGCCGGCCCCGTCGCGGGTGCGGGCGTCGATCGCGGCGCGCAGGTCGGGCAGGCCGGCGGTCTGGCCGACCCGGTCGGTGGCCACCAGGTCATCCCCGTCGCGGCGCAGGTAACCGTCATCGACCAGCGCCCGCAGCCAGCTTTCGAACAGCTTGGCCCCGGCCTCGGCCACGTCGAGCGACCGGAACAGGGTCTCGGCCGTGGCCCGGTCACCCGGCGCGCGCAGGTGGCCGGCCCGTTGCAGCGTGTGCAGCATGGTCCAGGTCGCAAAGAGCTCCAGCTGGTCGTATTGCGCGGCATAGGCCGCCAGGTCGAACCGGCCGGGCAGGGCCAGCACCGCGGCCTGGCCGTCCTGCTGCGCCCGGGCCCAGCCCGGTGTCGACGCGCCATCGCCCGGCACCGGGGCGGCGGCGACATAGCCATGCAGCTGTCGGACCGGCGCACCATGATAGAGCACCACCGCCTGGCGCACGCCGGGCCGGGCCTCGATGGCGGCCTCGATGTCGCCGGCCTCGACCCGCTGACCGTTGATCTTCAGCTGGTTGTCGATCCGGCCCAGGATATCCAGCGTGCCATCGGGGCGCAGCACGCCCAGGTCGCCTGTGTGGAACAGCCGGTCGCCGGTCACCGGATGCGCCCGGTAGCTGGCCGCCGTGCGTGCGGCATCGCCGTGATAGCCCAGCGACCGGGCCAGCCCGCCCATGCAGATCTCGCCGGCCACGCCGGGCGGGCAATCCTGCCCCGCCGGGTTCAGCAGGTGGCAGACCTGGCCGGGCAGCGGCCGGCCATAGGGTATGCGGGCCCGGTCCGCATCGGCATCGGTGATGGTATGGTGCATCGAGACCACGGCGGTTTCGGTCGGCCCGCCGATCGAATGCAGCACGGTATCGGGCCAGAGCGCCCGCAGCCGGCGCACCAGTTCGGCCGGGATCCAGTCGCCGCCCATCATGATGTGCCGGGGCGCCGGGGGCACCGTGCCCCGCCGGGCCTGGGCATCGAGCAGCAGCGCGACAAAGGCCGGCACGGCGTTCAGGATCGTCGGGGCATGGGTCTCCATCAGGTCGAGCCAATGGTCGGGGTCCATCGCCCGGTCGCCTTCGGGCAGCACAACGGCCCCGCCCACGGCGAACATGCCGTAGAGGTCATAGACCGACATGTCGTGGTGGAAGGCGCACATCGACAGGGTGCGGTCTTGCGGCCCGGCGTCCAGCAGGATGTTGAGCTGTGCCAGGGTGTTGAGCGGAGCCTCGTTGTCCAGCACCACGCCCTTGGGCGTGCCGGTCGTGCCGGAGGTATAGATGATGTAGGCCGGATCGCCGGCGCCCTGGCGGGGCATGGGCGCGGTGGTCGGCAGGGTGTCCAGCTCGGCGGCTTCCGGGGCGATCCGGCGCTGGCCTGCGGGCAGGTCCAGGTCCGGCGGGCAGATCACGGCAAAGGGGGCCAGGTCGGCCAGCACGGCGGCAAGGCGCTCGGCCGGGTAGTCGGGATTGACTGGCACGTAACAGCCGCCGGCCCGCTGGATCGCCAGGGCCGCGACAACGGCCTGGCGGGACTTGGGCAGCACCATGGCCACCGGCTGGCCGGGGGCCAGCCCCGCGCCGACCAGGTGATGCGCCAGCCGGTTGGCCCGGCCGCGCAGGGCGTCGTGGCTCAGCACGCCGTCATCCGTCAGGATCGCCGGAGCCCCGGCCGCCCCGGTCTCGGCCAGATCGCCCAGGCTGCGCGCCGAGGGCGCCGGGCCGTCCAGTGCCGGGACCAGCCCGGAGGCCGCCGCGATCTCGTCGGGGCTGCGCAGGTCGGGCAGGGGCGCGGCCCAGGTCTCGGGCGCGCGGGCCAGCCGGTCGAGCAGGCGGGTGTAACAGGCGAACATGCCCTCGATCAGGCCGGGATCGAACAGCTCGTCGGCCACGAACCAGCGGGTCATCAGCGCCCCGCCATATTCGGTGGCCTGGTAATCCAGCCAGACCTGCGGCGTCTGGTTGACCTCGTAGACCTGCTTGTGGCGCAGGGCCCAGCCGGGCTGGTCGGGATCGTCGAAATCCATGCCGATCATCGAGGTGAAGACCACGGGCATCCGCACGCCCTCGGCGCCGGCCCCGGCATGGCGGCCAAGGTCGCGCATCAGCTGGATGCCGCTGTAATCGCGGTGTTCCAGCGCCTGCCACAGCGCGTCCTGGGTGCGCCGGGCGGCGTCGAGATACGGCTCGGCCGCCCGGGCGCCGACGGGCAGCAGCATCAGCGAAGTGAAATCGCCGCAGATCTCCATGACCTGGGGATGCACGTTCTTGCGGTTGAAATAGGTCACGTTCAGCGTGAAATCGGGCGCCTTGGCATAGGCCGCCAGGGCATGGGTATAGGCCGTCAGCATGGCCGCGCTGGGGGTCAGGCCCAGCCCCTGCGCCCGGTCCTGGAAGGCGCGCCAGGTCTCGGGCGGCAGGCGGTGGGTCAGGCAGCGGAACCGGGGTTGGCCCAGGCTGGCCGGATCACGCACCAGCGGCAGGTCGGGGGCCGGGGGCATGTCGGGCAGGCGGGCCTGCCAGTACTCCCGCGCGGCCTGCCAGCCGGGCGTCTCGCGCTGCGCCTGTTCGGCCAGGACGTAATCGCGGAAGGTCAGGTCCAGGTCGGGGAAGCGGGCCTCGGGATCGTCGAGCAGGGCGGCCAGTTCGCCATAGATCACCCGGAAGCTCTGGATGTCGAAGACGATCAGGTCCATGTCCAGATGCAGACGCGACACCCCGTCGGGCAGGTGGCTGACCCGCAGTTCAAAGAGCGGCCAGCGCGCCGGGTCAAAGACCTGGTAGGTCATCCGATGACGCTGCGCCTCAAGCTCGGCGTCGCGTGCCGCGGCGGGCAGGTCGGTCAGGTCGGCGGCCGCGATGTGGTAACGGGGCACCTCGGGCAGGATGCGCTGGCGGCCGTCGGGCTGGATGATGCAGCGCATCATCGGATGGCGGGCGATCAGCCGGTTCCAGGCCGCTTCCAGCCGGGCGGCCTCGGCCCGGGTGAGGTCCAGCTCGACATATTCGTGGCACGACACCCCGCCCATATCCAGCCCGTCGCCCCGACCCAGCCAGAAGGCCTGTTGCAGGTCGGTCAGGGGGAAGGGCGCATGGGCGGCATCGGGATCGGGGCGGATCGTGGTGCCGCCGGTGTCCAGCAGGTGGGTGAAATCGATGTCCGAGGTGGGAATCCCGGCGGCAACGTGATCGGCCAGCGCGTCGATCGTGCCAAAGTCATAGCCGGCGGTGGGCGGCAGCGACAGGCCGAAGCGCCGGTTGATGACCTGGACGATCTCCAGGAAGATCAGCGAATCCACGCCCTGTGCGGTCAGCGAGGCGGCGCTGTCCAGCGCCTCGGGCGGGCATTTCAGCCGGTCGGCCACCAGCTGGCGCAACATGCGGCCGACGGCGGCAGGCCCGGTGTCCGCTGTGCTCTCCGGCCCTGCATCACCGTCGGCGGCGGCCGTCGGCGTGCCCAGCAGGCCGGCCAGCACCGGGCCGGTGGCGGGCAGGGCGGCGACCACGTCGCCCAGCCGGGCGCGATCATAGCGGATCGGGATCGTGCCGCTGGCCCCGGATTTCAGCAGGCCGTTGAGTACGGCAAAGCCTTCGGGTGCCGGGATCGGGTGCACGAAGCCGCCGGCGCTGCGCGCGTCCCGGCTGGCGGTGCCTTCCATTTCCCACTGGCCCCAGGCGATCGACAGGGCCGGTGCGCCCTCGGCGGCCAACCCGGCGGCAAAGGCATCCTGCCAGGCATTGGCCACGCAATATCCCGCGCCAGGCCGGGCCACGGGCATCGCCAGGGCGGGGGCGGCCGAGCTGAAGAGGCAGAAGAGCGCCGGCGCATGGTCCTGCAGGGCGGCCCAGAGGGCCTGGCTGCCGGCGATCTTGACGCGCAGTGTCTCGGCGAAATCATCGGGCGGGGCATCGCGCAGCAGAGCGCCATGGCCGGCATGGGCGGTGTGGAAGGCATGGCGCACCGGCTGGGGCAGGTCGGCCAGCGCGGCGCGCAGCCCTTCGGCATCGGTCAGGTCGGCCCGGACGATGTGCAGGCGCAGGCCATCGGCGGTCAACCTGTCGGCCACGGCGCGCTGGGTCGCGTCCATCTCGCGGCGGATGACCAGCGCCAGGTCGCGCAGGCCCTGCGCGGCCAGCCAGCCGGCCAGCGCCTGGCCCACCACGCCGAACCCGGCGATCAGGGCCAGCCCCTGCCAGTCCAGCGCGACCGGGTCGGACGGCGCGGCGGTTTCTTCCAGTTGCGGTGCCTCAAGCCGGCCCGCAACGGTCCGCAACGCCGTGCCGATCCCGGGCAGGGCGGCGGCATGTTCGACCAGCGGGGCCAGATCGGGGCCGTCTACCGTGACGGCACAGGCCCGCAGGGTCGGCGCCTCGTTGCGCGCGCAGCGCCACAGCGATTGCACGGCCGCGCCGGCCGGGGCCTCGGGCAAAAGGGTGATGACGGGGATGTCGGGATGCGTCTCGGCAAAATCCATCCAGCCCTGCGCCAGCCGGCAGGCCTCGGTCAGGCAGGCCATGGCCTCGGCGGTGTCGCGGGCCAGCGGCGCCAGCCGGCAATCGAGCACCGCTTGGGCCGCCTCGGGCCGGTCTGTCAGCGCCCGGCCGAGGCTGGCAGCGGCATGGCGCATCTCGGCGGCAAAATGGTCGTCGCCCAGGATGCAGAGCGTGGCGGCCGGGGCCTCTGGCCAGGGCCGGTCCTGCCAGCGCCAGTGCCAGTTGCGGATGTCGCCGGCCGGCGCGGCCGGGCTCAGATCCAGCCGGGCGACGGGCCTGTCGCGATGGACCAGCCACAGGGCCTGGCCGTGCCGGATCGCCTGGCGGGCCTGTTGCCAGCCGGCGCCGAGCCAACCGCCGGCCAGCCCCTGCGCGGTCTCGCCGGCGATCAGGTCGGGCAGCAGATCGGCCAGCGGAACCGGCGTGCCATCGGGCATGTCGGGGGTGCCGGCCTGCGGAGTGATCTCGGCCCGGTGCGATCCGCTGAGGTCCAGTTCGGCCCGGCCCAGCAGCCCGTCGCGGCGGTGCAGCACCTCGGCCGGCCGGTCCAGCGGCAGCGGGACATCCAGCGTGAACTCCAGCGGACGCCCGCGCCAGAATGGTGCAAGGCAGGCATCAAGCGGCCCGCCGTCGGCCCGGCGCGGTGCCGGGTCGGGCCAGAACCGGCGGGGGGTCAGCGAGAGGGCCGGGGCCTCGGCCAGCGGGCCGGGGCGGGCGGCCCAATGGGCGTCCATCGGCCGGTCTTCGCCGGCCATGAAGAGCGCGGCGGCCAGGGCGGCGGGGCTGTCATGCCCGCCGGGCACCACGGTGATGCCCTCCGCCAGCGCGCCGCTGTCCATGGCCAGCCGGCCGAAACTGCCGTCTGGCCCGATCTCGATCACCCGGGTCACGTCCTGCGCGGCCAGTGCGGCCAGCGCATCGTGGAACTGCACCGGCGCGCGCAGCTGGTCGCGCCAATAGCGCGGGTCGAGCGCCTCCGGCTCCAGCAGGTCGCCGGTCAGCCCCGAGACCATGTCGATGGTCAACATGCCCCGCCCGGCCCGGCCGGCGGCCTCTTGGAACCGGTCGAGGATCGGCGCCATGCAGGGCGAATGGAAGGCGCGGTTGACCGGCAGGCGGCGGAAGGCCACCCCCTGGCCGTCCAGGTCGTCGGCCAGGGCGGCGACGTCCGCCTCGGGCCCCGACACGGCCACGCGCTGCGTGCCGTTCACCGCCGCGATGGCCAGTTGCGGATGGCCGGCGATGCAGGCCCGGGCGGCTTCGGCCGACATCTGCAGGGCCAGCATGGCGCCCGGCGGGGTGGCGGTTTCCATCAGGCGGGCGCGTTCTGCCACCAGGGCCGCGGCCCGGTCCGGGGCCAGTGCGCCGGCGGCGACGGCGGCGGCGAATTCGCCGATGGAATGGCCCAGCACCAGGTCGGGGATCAGCCCCCTGTCGGCCAGCATGCGCGTCATGGCGTGGTGATAGGCAAAAAGCGCGGGCTGGGTGTAAAGCGTGCGGTCGAGATCTTTCCGCCGGGCGGGATCGTGCATGACCGCGCCCAGATCGGGCAGGCCGGCGGCGGCGAACCAGCCGAGCGCCGCGTCGAAGGCCCGGGCAAAGACCGGATCGGCGGCGGCCAGGGCGCGGCCCATGCCGCTGATCTGGCTGCCCTGCCCGCTGAAGAGAAACGCTGTCCGGCCGGGGCCTGCCGCCGGTTGCGGCGCGGTGCGGGCCAGTGCGTCGGCCAGCCCGGGGGCATCCTCGGCGCAGACCGCCAAGCGCAGGCCGCGCCGGGCACGGCGGGTGGCGGCGGTGCGGCAGATCGCGGCCAGCGGCGCATCGGGTTCTGCCAGGCGGTCGCTCATCGCGGCGACCTGGGCGGCCATTTGCTCGGCCGAACCGGCGCTCAGGGCCAGGACAAGCGGCCCCGGCTCTGGTGCGTTGACGGCCCGGGCGGACAGCTGCGGGTCTGCCATGTTGTCGATTGGGGTGGACGGCCCGGGTTCGGCCGTGTCAGCGGCGCGGGCGGGCAGCGCGCCCGCTGCATCACCGGCGGGGGCCGGCGGCTCGGCCAGGATCATGTGGCAATTGGTGCCGCCGATCCCGAACGAGCTGACCCCGGCCAGGCGCTGTCGGCCGTCGGGCCAGTCGGCGGTGGCCTCAAGGGGGCGGAAACTGCCCGACGTCGTGTCGATATGCGGGTTGGGCGGGGTGCAATGCAGGCTGGCCGGCATCTTTGCCTCGCGCAGGGCCAGCACGGTCTTGATCAGGCTGGCCACGCCGGCGGCCGTGTCGAGATGGCCGACATTGCCCTTGACCGACCCGATGGCACAGGCCCGGCCGGGCGCGCCATAGACCTGTTCCAGCGCGGCGATCTCGATCGGATCGCCCAGGGGCGTGCCGGTGGCATGGGCCTCGATCAGGCCGATTTCGCCGGGCGCCACGCCGCTGTTTTGCAAGGCGGCGCGCAGGGTGGCGGCCTGGCCCTCGGCGCCGGGCGCGGTAAAGCCCAGCTTGCGCGCCCCGTCGTTGCGCACGGCCGAGCCCAGGATCACCGCATGGATCACGTCACCGTCGCGCTCGGCCGCGTCCAGCGGCTTGAGCGCGACGATGCCCAGCCCGTTGCCCGCCACGATGCCGCTGCCCCCGGCGCCGAAGGGCCGGCAATGGCCGTCTTCGGCAAAGATCATGCCGGGCTGGTGGAAATAGCCCACGCCCTGCGGAAAGCTGATCCCCACGCCCCCGGCCAGCGCCGCCCGGCATTCGCCGCGGCGCAGGCTCTCGCAGGCCTGGTGCACGGCGACAAGCGAGCTGGAACAGGCCGTCTGCACCGTCATCGCCGGCCCGTCCAGGTCCAGCCGGTAGGCCACGCGCGTGGCCAGGTAATCCTTGTCGTTGCCCAGCAATTGCTGAAAGCGCTCGGGGCGGGTGATCTCTTCGGGATGCAGCTCGGGCAACAGCGCCTGGTAGGTGCTCTGGCGGCAGGCGGCGAAGACCCCGACATGGCGGGTTGTGCCGGTCAGGTTGGCCAGGTCCATCAGCCGTCGGCATTCCTGCAGGAACAGCCGGTGCTGCGGGTCCATCAACAGCGCCTCGCGGGGGGAAATGCCGAAGAAGGCCGCGTCGAACGTATCGGCCCCGGCGACCTCGGTGCCCGCGTTGACAAAGCCCGGGGCGTCCGGCAGCGCCGGGTCGGCGCCATTGGCGGCCAGCTCGGCCGGGGTGAAGGGGCGGATGCTTTCGCGCCCCTCCAGCAGGTTGCGCCAGAAGGCGGCCACGTCCGGCGCATCGGGGAAACGGCAGGTCAGGCCGATGACGGCAATCTTCTCTGAGGGCATCTCTTCTCGCTTTCGCAGGGCCCGGGCGGCCGGGGCGCAGGGGGCCATGAAAACCGGCCGGGGCGATCGCTGCCGCCCCGACACGGAGCGGTTTCATCCCGCGGCGGAGTTTGCCGCGATGGCCAGCCGGGCCTGCTTGCGGAAATCGCGCGGGGCGGCGCCGTATTTCTTGCGGAAGGCCGCGGCGAAATGGCCGAGGTTGGTGTAGCCCACGGCATTGGCCACTTCGGTGACCGACGCCTCGCCGCCGACCAGTGCCTCGCGGGCCAGGCTCATCCGGCGCGATGTCAGGTAGCTGTAGGGCGTGGTGCCGAAGAGCGCCTTGAAGCCCTTCTTGAGCTTGAAATCGTTGATCCCCACTTCCCGGGCCAGTTCCAGCAGCGAGGGCGGCTCGGCCACGCGGTCATCGAGGATCGCCCTCGCCCGGCGCAGCTGGCGGATGTCGCGCGGGCCAAGCCAGGCATCCTGGGCATGGCTGCAAAGCTGGTCCAGGGTCAGGCTGAGCAGCTCATAGGCCTTGGCCGTGCGGAACATGGGCAGCAGTTCCGACCGCAGGTCCGAGGCCATCAACTGGTGCAGCACGGCGCGCAGGTCGGGCAACAGCTGGATCGGGGGCAGAACGGGGCCGGTGGGGCAGCCCTGGCGCGGGGCCAGGCAGCCGGGGCAATGCTCGCGCAGCAGATCGGCCAGGCAGGCCGGCTGAACGGTGAGCAGGGCAAAGGCGCAGGGCCCGTCGGACGCGGCGATGCGCAGCGGCCGGTCGGCGGCCCGGGCCCGGCCGACGCTGGCGGTGCCGGCGGTCAGCAGGTGGCGCTGGCCGTGGCCGTCGCTCAGGGCCAGGGTGCCGGCATGGACACAGAGCAGGGCGGCATCCTCGGCCGGGCAGAGCGTGGCGCCGATGTCGTCGGGCAGGGTGTCACCGTGGAAGGTGACCAGCGTCAGCCGGTCGTCGATGCGGTGACGGGCCAGCCGGTGGGCCGGGCGGCCGGCGGGATCGGACGGGTCAAAGGGGCAGGACAGGGGAGAGGGCGCGGCATGGCTGGCCGCGCGATAGATGTCCCGGGGCGTTTCGATGAACATGGGGCCTCCAACTGATGAACAATTGATGAACACTGGGTCTGACAGGGACAGGTCGTCTGTCCGGCGGCGTGGCCGCCGCCGGTGAGGGGCGCAGATCGGGCGCCGGTCTGGCGCTGGTCAGGCAGGGATCAGTTCGGCCCGGCCGCCCCGATCGTTTCGGCCCAGCCGCGATTGGATGTTTCCGCCTCGCCTGCTCCGTCTGCCTTGTCCGGCCCGTCGGAGCCCTCGGCCCCGTCCGCTGCCGGGACACCGGGGGCGGCCAGGCGCCGGCGCAGGGCCAGGCAGAAGACAAAGGCCAGGCCCATGACACCGGCCGCGATGGCGATGGACGGGCCATAGCCCAGGGCGGCGGCCAGCTGCATCGCGCCGCCGCCGGCGACAAAGCCGGTCAGCAGGAACAGCGAATGCTGCACGGTGAAATCGCTGCCTTCGGTGCCCGGCCCGGTGCGCGCCATGATCAGCGTGACCACGGCCGTCGAGATGCTGTGATGGGCGCAGTAGAGCACGATGATCGCCGGCACGATCAGCCTCCCGGCTTCGGCCGTGCCGATCGGCATCAGGGCCAGCGCGGCCAGGGCCTCGATCGGCAGGACGGCCAGGATGACGACCACCGGCGACACTCGCACCAGCACCAGCCCGGTCAGGGCCACGGCGATCAGCGAGACCAGCGGGGCCGTGACATTGAGCAGGCTGCCCACGGCCGTGACACTCCAGCCGGCATCGACCAGCCCGGTCTGCAACATGGGAAAGACCATGCTGACGCCTATATTGACGACGATCAGGGTGATGGCCCAGCTGCCCATGCCGTCCTGCAACCAGACCCGCCACAGCCGCGACATGCCGGCATTTCGCGCGGAACGGGCCAGCCGGTCGGGCGCCTCGCCCGGTTCGCGGAAGCGCAGGATGGGGATCATCACGGCCAGCATGATGCCGGCCATGAACAGCAGGCCGACCTGCCAGCCGAGCGCGCCGTAGACATAGATCATGCCGCCCCCGCCCAGGATCAGGCCGAGCACGCCGCCGGCGACCTGGATCGCGTTGCCCGCTCCGCGCAGCGATGGCGGCAGCAGGCGGCAGGCGGTGGCATCGGCGGCGATGTCCTGGGTTGCGGCCAGCCCGGTCATGACCAGCGCCAGGATCAGCATCCGGGGGAACTGGGTCAGCGGGTCGAGCTGGCTGACCAGGACCAGCACGATGGCAATCCCGGCCTGGGCCAGCAGCAGCCAGGCCCGGTAATGGCCGAACCGGCCGAACCGGACCCGGTCGAGCAGCGGTGCCCAGAGGAACTTGAGCACCCAGACCATGCCCAGCCCGTAGAGCGCGCCGATCTGTTCCAGGCCCATGCCCTGATCCCGAAGGATCACGGGCAGGCCCATGAAGAAGAAGGCCACGGGCAGGAACTGGGACACGTAGAGCGCGGTCAGCAGGATCCAGTTGGACGTTTTCATGCGGGTCTCCGTCCGGGCATGGCGCTCAGAACCGCATCGTCACGCCGACGCCCAGCGTGCGCCCGCGCCCGACGACGACCGACGCCACGCCCGGGGCCAGCAGCGAGCCCTGCTGTTCGAGCGGCTCGTCGAGAAGGTTCTCGCCGAAGACGTAATATTCGGTGTTGCCGTTGGTCAGGCTGAGCCGGGCGTTGATGATATTGGCCGCCTCGAGGTCGAAGCTGTTGGCCGGATCGACCGCGCGTTCGGACACATAGCGCCACAGCACGGTGCCCGACACGGTGGCCTGCGGCAGGTTCAGGAAATCGGCCGGCCGGGTGTAGCTGGCGCTGAGCACCGTCGACAGGCGCGGGACGTTGGGCGTGTCGTTGCCCACGGTGCCGGCAAAGGACGACCCGCTCTCGACGCCGGTGATGGTCGAATGGGTCCAGACCAGCCCCGCACGCAGGGCAAAGCCGCTGTCGAACTGATAGCTGCCTTCCAGTTCCAGCCCGTAGTTCTCGACATCCATGTTCTCGATCGGGAAGGTGTTGCTGACCGCGTCATAGGTAAACACGGCCTCGTCGGTCACGTCGTTGTAGAACGCCACGGCCGACAGGAACCCGCGGTTTTCGGCAAAGGCCATCTTGGTGCCCAGCTCGTAGGACCAGATGCCGGTCTCATCATAGCCGGTCTCGGGCACGCCGTAGCTCGCATTGTTGGTAAAGCGCGGATAGCCGCCGGCCTTGGCGCCCTTGGCCACGCTGGCATAAAGCAGCTTGCCCGGGGCCAGCCGATAGCTCAGCGAGGCGCGGCCGGTCAGCATGTCAAAGCTGCGGCTGTCGGATTGCGCGAAACTGTCGACCGTGCCGGGCGTGCCGTTGCCGACAAAGGTATGGTCGATGGTCTTTTCCTCGTGGGTATAGCGCAGCCCGGCGCCGGCCTCGAAGGCCCCGGCAAAGGGCACGATGATATCACCGAAGATCGCCTGCGAGCGGGTGCCCAGCTCGACATGGCGGGTGCCGTTGTTGGTGGGGAAGAAATCGGCCACGCCCACGGCGTCTTCGGTATAGTCGTTCTTGGAAAAGGCCACGCCGACGACCCAGGGCACGGGCGCGCCCTCGGAGGATTGCAGGCGGAATTCCTGGTAGAGCTGGGTTTCGACCTGGTCCGAGATGTTGCTCTGGCCGTCGTCGGTGAACATGTCCGGCGGCAGGCCGCCCAGCAGGGCACCGAACAGGTAGCCGTCGCTGTTGTCGGTGAAATTGTGGATGTCGTACTTGAGATAGCTCGACACCGAGTACAGCTCGACCGCCCCGAAATCATGGCGGAAGTTCAGCGTGGCATAGCCCATCTTGCGCTCGAACGACGGGGTTTCCTGCCAGGCATTCGAATCCCGCAGCAGGAAGGGATAGCCGGAATCGCGGTTGTCGTTCTCGTAGCCCAGGCTCAGCGTGGCTTCGGTGTCGATGCTGGGCGACCAGCTCAGCGCGCCGCGGAAGGCGCCGACCTCGTAGCCGCCGATGTCGTCCTGGCCGGGCTCGTCGTTCTGAAGATAGCCGTCCTGGCGCACGAACCGCAGGGCGACCCGGCCGGCGACATCCTCGCTCAGCTGGGCGCCGCCTTCGAATTGCGCCCGGGCATAACCGTCGGTGCCCAGTTCCAGGTTGACGCTGCCCTCGTTGATGCCATCGGGCTGGCGGCTGCGCACGACGATGGCGCCGGCGGTCGAATTGCGCCCGAACAGCGTGCCCTGCGGGCCGCGCAGCACCTCGACCTGGTCGACATCCAGCAGCTGGCCGCTGACCCCGAAGACCGGGAAGGGCACGCCGTCAACGATGGTCGTGGTGGTCGAATTGTCGGGTGACAGCAGGGTCGACAGGGTGCCGACGCCGCGGATGATCGGCTGCGACGTGCGGGGGTCATCGCCGAAATTGGGTTGTTCATAGCCCGCGATGGCCCGCGACAGGTCCTCGGTGTCGTCGATCCGGTCAACCTCCAGCATCTCGCGGTCGGTCACCACGACGCTGACCGGCACGTCGACCATCTCTTCCTCGCGCCGCCGGGCGCCGATCGTGACCTCGCCCAGGTAGACCGGTTCATCCTCGTAGGTCACGCTTTGCGCCAGCACCATGTCCGGCACGAAAGAGAGCAGAACACCAACAATCGCAGTCCCTGCGCGCAGATCCGCACACGCGGCCAGCTTGAACATCTTCGCCATCCAATTTTCGTTTTTTCTGATTTTTCGCGACCAGGGCGCGTTGCAGGCCCCTCGGTTAGCTGACGGCAAGCCTAGGTCAGCCGGCCCGGGAGCTGTAGGCACAAGACCTTTGCGTTCAGACAATTCTGCTTTGCGAAAGGGCAGGGCGGCGGGCCGCGCCGGGGCGATGCCTTGCGCCACGGCACCCGGATCGGGGGGCGGCCGGCGCGCATTTTCGGCTTGCGCAGCCATTCGTTTTTTGTCGACAGTCCGCAGGATGAAGACCGCCGACCTGACCATCCGCCCGGCCCGGGCCGCCGATATCCCGGTGCTCGTTGCGCTTTATGCCGACGACGACCTGGGCAAGCTGCGCGAAGAGACCGGGGCGGCGCCCGACCAGGGCTACATGGAGGCCTTTGCGGCCATCGACACCGATCCCAACCACGTGCTGGCCGTGGGCGAATGCGACGGCCGCGTCGTGGCCACCCTGCTGCTGTCCTTCCTGCCGGGCCTGTCGCGCCATGGTGCCTGGCGGGCCCAGGTCGAGGCCATGCGCGTGGCCCGCGACCTGCGCGGGCAGGGGCTGGGCCGGCAGATGATCGACTGGGCGGTGGGACAGGCCCGCGCCCGGGGCTGCGCGTTGGTGCAGCTGACCTCGGACCAGCGCCGGCCCGAGGCCCATCGGTTCTATGAACAGGCCGGGTTCGTGCCCAGCCACCTGGGGTTCAAACTGAGACTGGACGATTGATGCCCGAGACGCCGCTTTTCTTCGATGGCCACAATGACACCGTCCTGCGCATCCTGCGCGGGCAGGTCACGGCCGAGCAGCTGGCCGCCGGCGTGGACGATGGGCATATCGACGCGCCCCGGGCCCGGAAGGGCGGCCTGGGCGGGGGGATCTTTGCGATCTTCACGCCCAATCCCGATGGCGCTTCGGACCGCGATGACCAGATGCGCCAGGCGCGGTACGACCTGCCCAAGCCCCGGCCGCTGGACCGCGATGTCGCCCTGGACTGGACCCGCCGGGGGTTCGATGCGCTGGAGGCCATGGACCGGGCCGGGGCGATCACCTTGTGCCGCAGCGTCGACGAGATCGCCGCCGCCCTGCCGGGGCCGCGGCTGGCCGCGACGATCCATATCGAGGGCGCCGAATGCATCGACCCCGACTTCGCCGCCCTGCACGAGTTCCACGCCCGCGGGCTGCGCTCGCTGGGCCCGGTCTGGAGCCGTGACACGATCTTTGGCCAGGGCGTGCCCTTTCGCTATCCGGCCGATCCCGACATCGGCCCGGGCCTGACCGATGCCGGCAAGGCGCTGGTGCGCGAATGCAACCGGCTGGGTATCATGATCGACCTGTCGCACCTGAATGCCGCCGGGATGGCCGACGTGGCGGCGATCTCGGATGCGCCGCTGGTGGCCACCCATTCCAATGCCTGGGCGGTCTGCCCGCATGCCCGCAACCTGGCCGACCGCCAGCTCGACATGATCCGCGACAGCGACGGCATGGTCGGCATCAACCTGGCCAGCGCCTTCCTGCGGCCCGACGGGCGCAAGGATGCGGATTTCGAGCTTGACATATTGCTCCGTCATTTTGACCATTTGGTCGAACGACTGGGCGAGGACCGTGTCGGCCTGGGATCGGATTTCGACGGCTCGCTGGTGCCGCGCCCGATCGGTGACTGCGCGGGTCTGCCCAATCTTGCGGCGGCGCTGCGCGCGCATGGGGTGGACGATGCGCTGATGACCAAGGTCACGCATGGTAACTGGTTGCGCGTGCTGCGGAAGACGTGGCGAGAGTGACCGGCAGCCGGATCGGCCCGGCGGCATGGCCCGCCGGATCGCAAGAGACACCAAGACAAGAAACACCAACTGGGAGTTTAGTAACCATGAAACAACGCAACCGTTTCATCGCCGCCGCCGTGGCCGCGATGCTGTCCGGGGCGGTGGCCGCGCCGGTGCTGGCAGAGACGCCGCCGAACATGCTGGTCATTGCCAACCGCATCGACGACATCAAGACGTTCGATCCGGCCGAGAGCTTTGAGTTCGCCGGCGCCGACGTGTCGCGCAATGTCTATGAAAAGCTGGTCAATTTCGATCCGCTCGACCTCGAAGCCGGGTTCGGCCCGCAGCTGGCCGAAAGCTGGGAGATCAGCGAGGACGGCACCACGATCACCTTCACCATGGCCGAGGGCCATGTCTTTGCCTCGGGCAACCCGGTGACGGCCAAGGATGCCGAGTATTCGCTGCGCCGCGCGGTGCTGCTGAACAAGACGCCGTCCTTCATCCTGACCCAGTTCGGCTTTACCGCCGACAATGTCGAAGAGACGATCGTCGCCACCGATGACAAGACCCTGGTCATCACGCTCGACAAGCCCTACGCCCAATCCTTCGTGCTGAACTGCCTGACCGCCACGATCGGTGGCATCGTCGACAGCCAGACCGTCATGGCCAACGAGGTCGACGGCGACATGGGCAACGAATGGCTGCGCACCAACACCGCCGGCTCGGGCCCCTACAAGGTCGTCGACTGGAAGCCGAACGAGAGCGTGCTGATGGATCTCAACCCGGAATACGGCGGCGACAAGCCGGCGATGGAACGGGTGATCGTCCAGCACATCCAGGAAAGCGCGACCCAGCGGCTGATGCTGGAACGCGGCGACATCGACGTTGCGCGCAACCTGTCGCCCGAGGACGTGGCCGGGCTGGGTGATGCCGATGGCGTCAAGATCGTCGACGAGCAGCGCGGCCAGATCATGTACTGGTCGGCCAACCAGAAGAACGAGATGCTGGCCGATCCCAAGGTCACCGAGGCGCTGAAATACGCCACGGATTATGCCGGGATGGAAGGGTCGTTCCTCGACGGCCAGTGGATCACCCACCAGGCCTTCCTGCCGCTGTCCTTCCTGGGCGCGCTTGAAGACAAGCCGTTCTCCTACGACATGGACGCGGCCAAGGCGGCCCTGGCCGAAAGCGGCTTTGCCGATTGCGGGCCGATCAAGATCTCGGTTCGCGAGGCGCAGGAGCGGATGGACATCGCCCAGAGCCTGCAGAACACCTGGGGTCAGCTGGGCTGTGACGTCGAGCTGATCGTCGGCACCGGTGCCCAGACGCTGGACCGCTACCGCGCCCGCGAGCATGACATCTACCTTGGTGCCTGGGGCCCGGATTACCCGGACCCGAACACCAATGCCGGCACCTTCGCGCTGAACCCCGACAATGCCGACGAGGCTGGCAACACCGGGTATCTCGCCTGGCGGAATGCCTGGGATCCGGCCGACATGAACGATGCGACCCTCGCCGCCGTGCAGGAAAACGACACGGCCGCCCGCAAGGCCATGTACGAAGAGATCCAAGCCGAGTTCCAGCAGGTCGCACCCTTCGGCATCATGTTCCAGCGTATCGAACAGAACGCGATGGCGGAGAATGTCGAGAATTTCGTGGCAGGGGCGGCGACAACGGCCGTGTCCTATTGGGTCATCACGAAGTAAGACCGTGGCCAACGTGACCGGAAACGGAGGGGCGCTGCGCGCGCCCCTCCAGGCAACATTCCTGGGCAAGGCCCTGCGGCTGGTCGTCACCGTGGCGATCACCCTGCTGGGCCTGCTGTTCGTGACATTCATGATCGGCCGCGTCATGCCGATCGACCCGGTGCTCGCCGTGATCGGCGAACGGGCGACGCAAGCACAATATGACGAGACATTCCTTGCCCTGGGCCTCGACAAGCCGCTGGTCGTGCAATTCGGCATCTACGTGCGCGACGTGCTGCAGGGCGATTTCGGGACATCCATCCGCACCGGCCAGAACGTGGCCGACGATATCGCGCGGGTGTTCCCCGCCACGCTGGAACTGGCCACGCTGGGCACGCTGATCGGCGTTGTCCTGGGCGTTCCGCTGGGGGTTCTGGCCGCCGTGCGCAAGGGCACCTGGATCGACCAGCTGGCCCGCCTTGTCGGGCTGATCGGCTATTCCATCCCGGTCTTCTGGCTGGGCCTCGTGGGTCTGCTGATCTTTTACGGCATCCTCGGTTGGGTTGCCGGGCCGGGCCGGCTGGGCATCTTCTACCAGGGGCTGGTCGAGCCGATCACCGGGCTCC
The DNA here is from genome assembly GCF_050389775.1 of Marinibacterium sp. SX1. Lineage (NCBI taxonomy): Bacteria > Pseudomonadati > Pseudomonadota > Alphaproteobacteria > Rhodobacterales > Paracoccaceae > Marinibacterium > Marinibacterium sp. SX1. The sequence continues at coordinate 43,271 of NZ_CP177146.1, forward strand.
TGCTGGTCGACAGCCTGCTGCGCGGCAACATCACCGTCTTCAAGGACGCGTTTTCCCACATCATCCTGCCGGCATCGATCCTGGCCTATTACTCGATGGCCTATATCAGCCGCATGACACGGTCCTTCATGCTGGAACAGCTGAGTTCCGAATACGTGACCACCGCCCGCGTCAAGGGCCTGTCGGAATGGAAGGTCGTCTGGCACCATGCGTTCCGCAACATCCGCGTGCAGCTGATCACCGTCATCGCCCTGGCCTATGCCAACCTGCTGGAAGGCTCGGTCCTGACCGAGATCATCTTTGCCTGGCCGGGTATCGGCAGCTACATCACGACCTCGCTGCTGGCCAATGACATGAATTCGGTCCTGGGCGGCACCATCGTGATCGGCACCATCTTCGTCGGTCTGAACATCTTTTCGGACCTTCTCTACCGCTTCCTTGATCCGAGGTCGAAATGAGCAGCGAAAGCCTCAAGGACTGGCTGCTCGCCGAAGAGCCGCAATCGCGCCGCCAGGCCCGCATGAGCGCCTGGTACCAGGGCTGGCTGACCTTCCGGTCGAACACCCTGGCCATGGTCGGGCTGATCATCCTGGCCCTGATCATCCTGGCGGCGATCTTTGCGCCGCTGCTGGCCAGCCACGATCCCTTTGCCCAGGACCTGGGCCAGCGCCTGCTGGCCCCGGGCGAGGCCGGGCACCTGCTGGGCACCGACAGCCTGGGCCGCGACATCTATTCCCGCCTGCTCTACGGGGCGCGGATCTCGATCTATATCGTGTTGCTCGTGGCCATGGTCGCGCCGCTGCTGGGCCTGGTGATCGGCACCATCGCCGGCTACATGGGCGGCTGGGTCGACGAGGTGCTGATGCGCCTGACCGACATCTTCCTGGCCTTTCCCCGGCTGATCCTGGCCCTGGCCTTTGTTGCCGCCCTGGGCGCGGGGATCGAGAACGCCGTGCTGGCCATTTCGCTGACCGCCTGGCCGCCCTATGCGCGGATCGCCCGGGCCGAGACGCTGACCATCCGTTCGGCCGATTTCATCCATGCCATCCGCCTTCAGGGCGCCGGCCCGATCCGCATCATCACGCGGCATATCTGGCCGCTGTGTATCTCTTCGCTGATGATCCGGGTGACGCTGGACATGGCCGGCATCATCCTGACGGCTGCCGGTCTGGGCTTCCTGGGCCTGGGCGCGCAGCCGCCCTCGCCGGAATGGGGGGCGATGATTTCCGAGGGGCGCAAGTACATCCTGGATTACTGGTGGGTCGCGACGATGCCCGGGCTGGCGATCTTTGCCATCTCGCTGGCGTTCAACCTGCTGGGCGACGGTCTGCGCGACGTGCTGGACCCGAAGGAGAGCGGATCGTGACCATCCATGACCGTATCGCCCGGGGGACCCCCGGGCCGCGCCGCATGGCCGAGTGCAGCATCCGAGCCACTTTGCCCGGCGGCAACGCCGGGCCGCGCCCGACCCTCCCCCCGGGAGGGCGCATCGTTTCCGTCCCGCACCGAACCCGCGGCATGGGCGCGACGATCTTGGCGATGACCGCAACCGCAGGAGGCGCCCACCCAGGCTCGGGCGCGTCCCTCCGCACGAGGTCCGACCGATGACCCACCTGATCGACGTGGAAAACCTGCGCGTCACCTTTCCGACCCGCTCTGGCACGTTCGAGGCCGTGCGGGGCATTTCCTTTACCCTCGGCCGCGAACGGCTGGGCATCGTCGGCGAATCCGGCTCGGGCAAGTCGATGACCGGCCGGGCGCTTCTGCGCCTGATCCGGCCGCCCGGCCAGATCACCGCCGACCGCATGGACATGAACGGCGAGAGCCTCCTGACCGCTTCCGATGCGCGCATGCGCAAGGTCCGTGGCCGGCAGATGTCGATGATCATGCAGGACCCCAAGTTCTCGCTGAACCCGGTGATGACCGTCGGCCAGCAGATGATCGAAGCCCTGCGCACCCATGAAAAGGTCTCGAAATCCCGGGCCCGCGAACGGGCGCTGGAAATGCTGGACGAGGTGGCCATCCGCAATCCCGAACGGGTGCTGAACCTCTACCCGCACGAGGTCTCGGGCGGGATGGGCCAACGGATCATGATCGCCATGATGCTGCTGCCGAAGCCCGAGATCCTGATCGCCGATGAACCGACCTCGGCGCTCGATGTCTCGGTGCAGCTGCAGGTGCTGGATATCATGGACAAGCTGGTCAAGGACCGGGGCATGGGGCTGATCTTCATCAGCCACGATCTGAACCTGGTGGCCAAGTTCTGCGACCGCATCGCGGTGATGTATGCCGGGCGCATCGTGGAAACCTGCAAGGCCAGCGAGCTGCGCAATGCGCGCCATCCCTATACGCTGGGCCTGCTGAACGCGGTGCCCGACCTGGAACACCCCCGTGACCGGCTGGACGTGCTCGTGCGCGACCCGGCCTGGCGCGAGGCCCCGTCGGTGAGTGCGCGCACATGAACGCCATCGAAACCCGCAACCTCGATGTCTGGTTCGGCACCGGCACCGAGGTCACCCACGCCGTGCAGGATGTCACCTTTGACGTCGCCCGGGGCGAAAGCTTTGGCCTTGTCGGCGAGAGCGGCTCGGGCAAATCGACCATCTTGCGCATCATCGCCGGGCTGGTGCCCGACTGGACCGGCGCGATCAGCGTCGGGGGCGAGCCGCTGACGGGCGAAAGGCGCAGCCGGGCCTTTCACAAGAAGGTGCAGATGGTCTTTCAGGACCCCTATGCGTCATTGCACCCGCGCCAGACCGTCGATCGGGTGCTGTCCGAGGCGATGGAGCTGCAGGGCATCACCGATGTCGACCGGCGGATCGGCAAGCTGTTGTCGGATGTCGGCCTGGGCTCGGGCTTTCGGTTCCGCTATCCGCACCAATTGTCGGGCGGCCAGCGCCAGCGCGTGGCCATCGCCCGGGCGCTGGCGCCCGAACCGGAAATCCTGCTGCTGGACGAGCCGACCTCGGCGCTGGACGTGTCGGTGCAGGCCGAGATCCTGAACCTGCTGGCCGACCTGCGGGCCGAGCTGGGGCTGACCTATGTCATGGTCTCGCATGACCTGGGCGTGGTCGGCCACCTGTGCGAACGCGCGGCGGTGATGAAGGACGGCCGGTTTGTCGAGGTGCTGGGCATCGAGGCCATGCGCCGGCTGGACGTGCAGGACGATTACACCCGCCACCTGCTGGAAAGCTCGATCCGTTCGATCCGCTGAACCGGCGGCTTCAGCCATGAAAAACGGGGGCCCGAAGGCCCCCGTTTGCGTTTGCGGATCTGTCAGGACGCGCCGGGTCAGGCCGACGGCTGATCCTTGACAAAGGTCTTGTCGGTCTCGCCGCGGAAGAAATCGCGCCCGTAGACCAGGATGCAGAGCACGACGCCCACGCCAAAGGCCCAGGCCGCGCCACGGGTGGCGAGCACGGCGGCGACGATGCCGGCGATGCCGAGGTCGCGCTGCGACCGGGCTTCCATGACGCCGATCCGCACCGAGACATAGCCCTGGATCAGCAGGGTCAGGGCCAGGGCGATGCCCAGAATGGGCTGTACCAGGGTGACGATGGGCATCAGCAGCAGGCCGGTGTTGGTGCCCCAGCGGAACGAGCCGGCACCGCCAAAGATCGAATCCATGGTCTTCTTGCCCTGGGTGAAGCGCTCGACGATGACCACGTGCATGGCCGACCACAGCGGGCCGCACATCGCCACGTCGGGGCCGACGATCGACATGACCGAGTTCCGCGCGCCAAAGATCATGTGGGCCCGGTCGGGGCTGTAGTCGATCTTTTCGTCGGGGCGTTCGGCATCGGCCTCTTCGAGGATGGCCTTGGATTGCAGCACGTCACCGAAGAGCACGATATAGGCCGCCAGAACCGTGGGAATGGCGCTGATGAACATGTGCAGCGGCGGCAGGCCCAGGCCGAAGACGGTGTATTCAGCGAAGAGCGTGGCGAAATCGGGTTTCGAGATGCCCCATTCCAGGTCCGGCCAGGGGGCCTCGCCGAAGATCGGCGCCACGATGATGGCCAGGGCGACGATGGGGAAGATGCCCAGCTTGCCGATCAGGCCGAACAGGGCGACATCGCGTTTCAGCTTGGCGAAATGGCGCGAGAAGATGACGTAGAACGCGATGCCCACGGCAATGGTGATGGTGAAGGGGAAGCTGTCGAAGCGCCCGCCGACCTTGAAGACCGAGATTACGGCGGCGATGCCCGCGCCGATGATGACGCCCGACTTGATGGCCTGTGGAATGGCCGCGACAACCTTGTGGGCCAGGCCCGACGCCCCGATGAAGATCGAGAAGAGCCCCAGCAGCAACTGGAAGGATATCAGCGCGTGCACCCGTTCAGGGCCTTCGGGGAAGGCCGCGCAATAGGCCATCAGCAGCGGGATGGCCGGGGTGATCCAGCCCGGCACGACCGGGTCGCCCAGCAGGTGGTGGGCCAGGTAGAGGACCCCGTTCATCATGACGACGGCCAGGGCCACCTCGAAGGGCATGTTCAGCAGCTCGACCATCAGCGGGATCGCCGCCAGGTCGACCGCGCACATCAGCAGGCCCTGGAAATAATCGGGCCATTCGAAGCGGTAATGCAGGAAGGGCAGGCGGATCTTGAATGGCCCCGCCGGCCAATAGGGCGTTTCCTGCCCGTCGATACGTTGAATTCTCACTGAAGTCTCCTCGCTTGGAACGCAGGTCGGGGCCCTCTCTCTCCTGGGGCCGGTTGGGGGGCGGGGCGCTGCACCTGCGATACGTGGGAGCGCCCCGGGTCTGGCCCGTCAGAAAGCTTCGCGGTAGAGCGCGAGCGCGTCGGCCTCGGTCACTTCGACGGGGTTGTTGATCAGCAGCCGGGTCTGCAGCATGGCGTCACGGGCCAGCATCGGCAGGTCGGCTTCGGGCACGTCGACATCGCGCAGGCGCAGCGGCGCGCCGGAGCGGTCCATCAGGTCCTGCATGAAATTGACGAAGCTGGCCGAACGGGCCTGGGTGCCTTCGTCCGACGGGCCGATGACCACGTCGGCCAGCTGGGCATAGAGATCGGCCGCGGCGGTCATGTTGTAGCGCAGGACCGGGCCCAGCATCAGGGCATTGGTCAGCCCGTGGGGCAGGTGGTAATGGCCGCCCAGAGGATAGGCCAGGGCATGGACCGCGCCGACGGGGCTGTTGGAAAAGGCCTGGCCGGCCAGGGTCGCGCCCAGCAGCATGGCCTCGCGCGCGGCCCGGTTGCCACCGTCCTGGCAGGCGGTGATCAGGTTGGCGCTCATCAGGCGCAGGGCCTCGCGGGCAAAGACATCCGACAGCAGGTTCTTCTTGTGCTGGCCGGTGAAGGCCTCGATGGCATGGACCATGGCGTCGATGCCCGTGGCCGCGGTCTGTACCGCCGGCAGGCCGGTGGTCAGCTCGGCATCCAGCAGCACGCGGTCGGCGTAGAGCTGGTGCGAGACGATGCCCATCTTGGTGGTCTCGCCGGTGGTCAGGATGGTGATGTTGGTCACTTCCGAGCCGGTGCCGGCCGTGGTCGGCACCTGGACCAGCGGCGTGCGCCCGCCCTGGACATTGCCGATGCCATAGAGTTCGGCCAGCGGCTGTTCCGACACCAGCATGACGGCCACCAGCTTGGCGATGTCCATCGACGAGCCGCCGCCCAGGCCCAGCACGATATCGGCCCCGGCCGCGCGGGCCTGGTCGACGCAGGCGGTGACGATGGCCTCGGGCGGGTCGGCCACCACGTCGTCGAAGACCGTGACGGAAAACCCGTGCGCGGCGAGCGAGGCCTTGGCCGGGTCGAGCAGGCCGTTTTCATGCAGGAACTTGTCGGTGACGATCAGCAGGTTGCGTTCGGTGAACCAGCCTTGCAGCAGCTCGCCCAGCCGTTGGGCGCCGCCCCATTCCACCAGCATGGCGCCGGGCGTGTCGAAGGAAAACGGTTTGATACCATCGGTCATTGAACTTGTCCTCGGTGAACGGAAAGGGGGGGGAAAGCAGGGGCGGGGCCGGCTTGCCGCCCCGGTCCGCCGGACCGGGACGCGCGCGGCCCGCGCCGGTCAGATCGCGCTGCAGACGTATTTCAGCTCGAGGTAATCCTCGATGCCGTATTTCGACCCTTCGCGACCCAGGCCCGATTGCTTGACCCCGCCGAAGGGCGCGACCTCGTTCGAGATCAGGCCGGTGTTGTGCCCGACCATGCCGTATTCCAGCGCCTCGGACACGCGCACCATGCGGGAATGATCGCGGGTGTAGAAATAGGCCGCCAGGCCGAAGATCGTGTCATTGGCCATGGCCACGGCCTCGTCTTCGGTGTCGAAGGCAAAGAGCGGGGCGAGCGGGCCGAAGGTCTCTTCGGTGGCCACCTTCATGTCGGGGGTCACGCCGGTCAGGATCGCCGGTTCCAGGAACAGCCCGCCCAGGCGCTTGCCGCCCTGCACCAGCGTTGCGCCCTTGGACACGGCGTCGTTGATGTGGTCCTCGACCTTGTCCAGCGCCTTGGGCTCGATCATCGGGCCGATGTCGGTGCCCGGCTCGGTGCCGTTGCCGACCTTCAGCGCGCTGACCTTCGCGGCCAGTTTCTCGGCAAAGGCCTCGTAGACGCCGCGCTGCACCAGGATACGGTTGGCGCAGACGCAGGTCTGGCCGGCATTGCGGTATTTCGAGGCCATGGCACCATCGACCGCGGCATCGAGATCGGCGTCGTCGAAGACGATGAAGGGCGCGTTGCCGCCCAGTTCCAGGCTGACCTTCTTGATCGTGTCGGCGCATTGGGCCATCAGCAGCCGGCCGACTTCGGTCGAGCCGGTGAAGGACAGCTTGCGCACCACGTCGCTGTCGGTGATGACCTTGCCGATCTTGCTGGCCGGGCCGGTGACGACCTGGAACACGCCGGCGGGAATGCCGGCCCGTTCGGCCAGCTCGCCCAGGGCCAGGGCGGTCAGCGGGGTCAGGTCGGCCGGGCGCACGATCATCGAACAGCCGGCGGCCAGGGCCGGCGCGGCCTTGCGCGTGATCATTGCCGCGGGGAAGTTCCAGGGCGTGATCGCCGCGGTCACGCCGATCGGCTGGCGCAGAACGGTGATGCGCTGGCCGGTCTTGGGCGCCGGGATCGTGTCGCCATAGACCCGCTTGGCCTCTTCGGCGAACCATTCCACGAAGGAGGCCGCATAGGCGATCTCGCCCTTGGCCTCGGCCAGCGGCTTGCCCTGTTCCAGGGTCATGATCAGGCCGAGATCCTCGGTGTGCTCGACCATCAGCTCGAACCAGCGGCGCAGCACGGCGGCCCGGTCCTTGGCCGCCCAGCCCGCCCATTCCGCCTGGGCCAGGCGCGAAGCTTCGATGACTGCGGGGATTTCCTCGGGTGCCATCGACGGCACCCGGCCCACGACCGAACCATCGGCCGGGTTGGTCACCTCGATCACCTGGCCCGAGACCGCCTGGACCCATTGGCCGTTGACCAGGCAGGCGTCTTTCATCAGCGAGGGATCTTTGAACGTGGGCATCGGAACCTCATGTGGTTGGATCTGGCTTGACTGCATGTTCCACATGTGGAACGTCGTTTGCAGTATGGAACGTGTGCCCGTGTATACAGCGCTGACGGGTGACGGCAACCGTTTTCCCGACGTCGAACGGAGGAAAGCGTTTGTGCCCGGGTCAACCGCCGGGCGAAGAAGGCGCGTCGATGAAAGGAGACCGGATGACCGAAGCCCCCAAGCGCCGCGCCCCCGCGGCAGAGCGCGCCGTGCAGATCCTCGACCGGCTGGCCGCCGCGCCCGACCCGCTGGGCGTGTCGGAGTTGGCCCGCGACATCGGCGCGCCCAAAAGCTCGGTCTACGGGATCTGCGAAACGCTGGTGGCGGCCGGGGTGCTTTATGCCGATACGGGTGGCTACAGTTTCACGGCCCATTGCCTGCGCTGGAGCGGGGCCTACCTGAACCGGTCGTCGCTGGTGTCGGAATTCCAGCGCCTGCTGGCCAAGGACGGGCGGCTGGCCAATTACACCGTGACGCTCTCGGCGCTGGAAGGGGACGAGGTGGTCTACCTGGCCTGCCGCAACTCGGACCGGCCGCTGGGCTTTACCTTTCAGATCGGCATGCGGCTGCCGGCGGTCTATTCGGCCACGGGCAAGGCGATGCTGTCGCACCTGCCCGATGCCGCGCGGCAGGACATCCTGGCCGGGCCCTGGCGGGCGCCCTTCACGCGCAACAGCGTGGCCGGGCCCGAGCGGTTCGAGGCCGACGCCCGGCTGTGGCGCGACCGGGGCTATGCGGTGGACAATGGCGAGATCCGCGACGGCATGGTCTGCCTGGGCGCGGCGATCCTGGATCCGGCCGGGGCGCCGGTGGCGGGGATTGCCATTTCGATGACCAGCGCCGAGGCGGGCGAGGACGTGCAGCGCGAGCTGGGGGCCATCGTGCAGGACATCGCCGGTTCCCTGGCGCCGCACGGGATGGGGTGATTGCGGGGGTGATCGAGGGCGCGCCGGGGCGCCCCCTCATCCCCCCTTGCAGGGGGCCTCGGGCGGCTCAGGCGCTGTCGCGGATGACCAGCTGGCCTTCGAAGGTGCGGTCGAGGTTGGTCGTCTCGGGGCTTTCCAGCACGTCGACCAGGTAATTGGCCATTTCGGTCATCGGCTGGCGGTAGGTCGTCAGCCGGTAATTGGGGCTTTCGCATTGCGGCACGTCGTCGAAGCCGATGACGGCAATATCCTCGGGGATGCGCAGCTTGAGCCGGTGGCGGATCGTGTCGATCACGCCAAGCGCCAGGGCATCGTTTTCGCAGACGATGATGTCGGGGTGATCGGCCCGATCGCGGCCCTGCATGGTCTGCAGGAAGACATCGGCGGCCAATATCGGGTCATAGGACGCCACGGCCACCGATTCGGGTTCGGTCCCGAAGCGCTCGCGCCAGAACTCGATGAAGGTTTCCTTGCGCATCAGGTGGGCCGAGAAGGTGCGCGGGCCGGCCAGGTAGAGCGGCCGGCGATAGCCGCGTTCCTGGACATAGGCCGCGATCTTGCGCGTGGCCAGCACGTCGTCGACGGCGATCGAGATCGTGTCGGGGTTCTGCGACGTGCGGGCAAAGATGATCAGCTTCTTGAACCGCCGCGCGCCATGGGCCGCGCTCAGCACGGAATCGTTGAACTGGATGCCGATCAGGATCGTCGCATCCACCCGGCGCTGGCTGGCATTCAGCAGGGCCGGGGCGGTGTCGTCGGGATCGAGCGTGTTGACCAGCAGCGTGTCCCAGCCGCGCGAGCGCAGGGCGCGGGTCAGCCGTTCGAGCATGACCAGCTTGTGGGGATTGGCGAAATCGTCGACCAGCAGGGCCACGAGGTTGGACCGGGTCGAGGCCAGGGCCGCAGCGCGCAGGTCGGGCACGTAGCCCAGCGATTGCGCGGCCGTCATGACCTTTTCCCGCGTGGCCGGCGAGATCGAGGCCTCCTTGCGGAAGGCCCGGTTGACCGTCCAGCGTGATACCCCGGCCGCCGCTGCGACATCGTCGGCCGTGACATTGGCCGGCAGGTCGTTTTCCTTCACGTCTTTCCCGCTCCCTGGGTGGTGGGCCCGCGCGGTGCGGGGCCTGTCTTGCCTTGTCTACCCGTACCCTCAATCGGTGGGGATTGCACGTGCAATGCACGCGCGAGCAGAATCTTTGCACGCGCGTGCAAAAACATCTTGCACGCGCGTGCAAGGCTGCTATGCCTATGCCAACACGCGGCGTTGGAGGCGCTGCAACAGGGAGAAGACAATGCTCAAGGTAGGTTTGCTGGGCGCTGGCCGGATCGGCCAGGTGCATGCCGTCAACATTGCCGGCAACCGGCGCTCGACGCTGGTGGCCGTGTCGGATGTGCAGGCTGAGGCCGCCGCCGAGCTGGCCGCGCGCCACGGGGCCCAGGCCCGGACGTCGGACGAGATCCTGGCCGATCCGGCCATCGATGCGGTGCTGGTCGCCACCTCGACCGACACCCATTCCGACCTGATCGAGGCGGCCACCGCCGCGGGCAAGGCCGTGCTCTGCGAAAAGCCCGTCGACCTGTCGCTGGACCGGGCACAGGCCTGCCTGGACCGCGTGTCGGCCACCGGCCGCCCGGTGATGATCGGGTTCAACCGCCGTTTCGATCCCAATTTCGCGGCGCTCAAGACGGCGAGCCTTGCCGGCGAGATCGGCAAGGCCGAGCTGCTGTCGCTGACGTCCTTCGACCCGGCCCCGCCGCCGGTCAGCTATATCAAGGTCTCGGGCGGGCTGTTCCGCGACATGATGATCCACGATTTCGACATGGCCAATTTCCTGATGGACGACCGGCCCGTCAGCCTGCGCGCCGTGGGCAGCAGCCTGGTCGATCCCGAGATAGGCGCGGCCGGCGATGTCGACACGGCCGTGGTCACCCTGACCTATGCCGACGGGCGCATCGCGGTGATCAAGAACAGCCGCCGGGCGGTCTATGGCTATGACCAGCGGATCGAACTGCTGGGCGCCGAAGGGCTGCTGCAGGCCAACAACATGCTGGAAAACACGGTTGTCAAATCGACCACCGCCGGGGTCGTGTCGGCCAAGCCCACCTATTTCTTCCTCGAACGTTACATGCCGGCCTATGCCGCCGAATGGGAGGCCTTTGTCGCGGCCATGCTCGACGGCCAGGCCATGCCGGTAACGCTGGAAGACGGGATTGCCGCGCTGGCACTGGCCGAGGCCGCGACCCGCTCGGCCCGCAGCGGCGAGAGCGTCGCGCTCTGAGGAGGAGGAATTTCGCCGCCCCGCCCGGCGGGGGGCGATGCAGAGGTCCGGCGTGGGAGCGCGGGGCATGGGGGCGGCGTGCCGCGTCGCCCGATTTCCAGGGAGGAAAACCACATATGAACAAGCTTCTTGCATCCGCGGCCACCGCTGCCGCCCTGGCCATCGCCGGTCCGGCGCTGGCGGCCGACATCATCGTTGTCGCCCATGGTCAGGCCAATGACCCCTTCTGGTCGGTCGTCAAGAACGGCGTGCAGAAGGCCGGCGAGGACACCGGGGCCAATGTCGAATTCCGCTCGCCCGAGACCTTTGACATGGTCCAGATGAGCCAGATGATCGACGCCGCCGTGAACCAGGAGCCCGACGGGCTGGTCGTGTCGATCCCCGACGCCGATGCGCTCGGGCCGTCGATCCAGCGCGCGGTCGAGGCCGGCATTCCGGTGATCTCGATGAACTCGGGGTCGGACGTGGCCCATGAGCTGGGCGCGCTGCTGCACGTCGGCCAGTCGGAATACGATGCCGGCAAGGCCGCCGGGGCCAAGCTGGCCGAGATGGGCGGCACCAAGGGCATCTGCGTGAACCAGGAAGTGGGCAACGTGGCGCTCGACCTGCGGTGCGAAGGCTTTGCCGACGGGTTCGGCCAGGAGGTCACCGTCATCCCCACGATGAACGACCCGACCGAGGTGGAATCCAAGGTCCGCGCCGCGCTCGATTCCGATCCCGATGTCGACACCGTGCTGGGCCTGGGCGCCTCGCTGGTGGGCGAACCGGCCGTGGCCGCCGTCGAGGCGCTGGGGCGTGACGACGTGCTGATCGCGTCCTTCGACCTGTCGGCGGGCTTTCTCGAAGCCGTGGCCGAGGGCAAGGCCGCCTTTGCGATCGACCAGCAGCAGTTCCTGCAGGGCTACCTGCCCGTGGCCTTCCTGGCGCTCAATGCCCAGTTCGGCCTGATCCCGGGCGGCGATGTGCCCTCGGGCCCCAACCTGGTGACCCAGGACGCGGCCGGCCAGGTCATCGACCTGTCGGCCCAGGGTATCCGCTGATCGCGGCATGACCCGGCCGATGCCGGCCGATCCACGACAGACCGGGCCGCGCCGGATGCGCGCGGCCCTCCACACCACGGGGAGGGGAAGATGCCAGCCGACGTGACCGGGCAACAGGACGAGCGCATCCGCGCGGAATCCCTTGCGACCAGATTGATGAAACGACCGGAACTGGGGGCCATCGGGGGCGTCGTGCTCGTGACCCTGTTCTTCCTGTTCACCGCCGACAGCGCCATGTTCACCCTGTCGGGCATCATGAATTTCATGACCCCTGCCGCCCAGCTGGGCATCTTGGGCATCGCCGCGGCGATGCTGATGATCGGCGGCGAATTCGACCTGTCGATCGGCTCGATGGTGGCCTTCGCCGGCATGATCTTTGGCGCCTTCACGGTCAACCTGGGCCTGCCGCTGATCCTGGCCATCCCGCTGACCCTGGCTTTTGCCGCCGGTATCGGCGCGATCAACGGCACCATCGTGCTGCGCACCGGGCTGCCGTCCTTCATCGTGACCCTGGCCGGGCTCTTCATCCTGCGCGGGGCCTCGCTGGTGGGGCTCAAGATCTTCACCGGCGGCTCGACCCAGCTGCGCGGCGTGCGCGACGCGGTCGAAGGCGACTGGCTGGCCCCGGTCTTTTCGGGCGAGGCCTTCGGCCCGCTCTTCACCTGGCTGGCCTCGGCCGGGCTGATCGAGACCTTCAAGTCCGGCACGCCCAAGGTGCCCGGCATCCCGGTCGAGATCCTGTGGTTCATCGCCCTGGCGCTGGTGGCGACCTACGTGCTGCTGCGCACGCCGGCCGGCAACTGGATCTTTGCCACCGGGGGCGACACCAATGCCGCGCAGAATTCCGGCGTGCCGGTGCGCAAGGTCAAGATCTCGCTCTTCATGCTGACCGCCTGCGCCGCCGCCCTTGTTGCCGTGATCACCGTGATCGACGCCGGGTCCACCGACGCCCGCCGGGGCTTCATGAAGGAATTCGAGGCGATCATCACCGCCGTCATCGGGGGCTGCCTGCTGACCGGGGGCTATGGCTCGGCGATCGGGGCGTTCTTCGGGGCGATCATCTTCGGCATGGTGACCATCGGGCTGACCTATACCGATTTCGACCAGGACTGGTTCCAGATCTTCCTGGGCGGCATGCTTCTGCTGGCCGTCGTCTTCAACAACGTGATCCGCAAGCGCGTGACGGGGGAACGCTGAGATGACCGAAGACAGCACATTCCACCACGGCGATCCCGACGGCAGCGCCGACCCGATCATCCACATGCAGGACATCAAGAAGCATTTCGGCAATGTCATTGCCCTGAACGGGGTGACCTTCGACGTGCGGCCGGGGGAATGCCACTGCCTGCTGGGCGACAACGGCGCGGGCAAATCGACCTTCATCAAGACCATGTCGGGCGTGCACAAGCCCACCGCCGGGGAGATCTGGTTCGAAGGCAAGCCGCTGTCCTTCGACAGCCCGCGCGACGCGATGGAGGCCGGGATTGCCACCGTGTTCCAGGACCTGGCGATGATCCCGCTGATGTCGGTCACGCGCAACTTCTTCATGGGGCGCGAGCCCACGAAGGGCAGGGGCCTGATGAAACGCTTCGACATCGACACCGCGAACGAGATCTGCATGGAAGAGATGCGCCAGATGGGCATCAACCTGCGCGCGCCCGACCAGGCCGTGGGCACCCTGTCGGGCGGCGAACGCCAGACCGTGGCCATCGCGCGGGCGGTCCATTTCGGGGCCAAGGTGCTGATCCTCGATGAACCCACCTCGGCGCTTGGCGTGCGCCAGACCTCGAACGTGCTGTCGACCATCGACCGGGTGCGCCAGCAGGGCGTCGGCGTGGTCTTCATCAGCCACAACGTGCGCCATGCCATGGCCGTGGGTGACCGCTTTACCGTGCTGAACCGGGGCCAGACCCTGGGCACGGCGGTGAAGGGCCAGATCACCTCGTCCGAACTGCAGGATCTCATGGCCGGCGGCCAGGAGCTGGCCGAGCTGGAAGGCTCGCTCGGCGGCACCATCTGAGCTCCTCCCCGGCGGGCGGTGTCTTCGGATGTCGCCCGCCACCTGGACCCAATTCAACGGACGGAGCCGGGAACATGCCCGAGATGCCACAAACACCGCTTGGCGTGGCCCTGATCGGAACGGGGTTCATGGGCAAGTGCCATGCCATGGCCTGGAACAATGTTGCCACCGTCTTCGGCGGCGCGCGGCCCCGGCTGGACTGGCTCTGCGATGCCGATCCGGCGTCGGCCGAGACCCACGCCGCGCAATTCGGCTTTGCCCGGGCCACGACCGACTGGCAGGCAGCGATTGCCGATCCGGCGGTCGACGTGGTGTCGATCACCACGCCCAACGGCCTGCACCGGCCCATGGCCGAGGCGGCGCTGGCCGCCGGCAAGCATGTCTGGCTGGAAAAGCCCATGGCCCTGACGCTGGCGGATGCCGAGGCGATGGCCGGCCTGGCCGCCGCGCGGCCCGGGCAGGTGACGATGCTGGGCTACAATTACCTGCGCAACCCGGCCTTTGCCGCCGCCCGGGCAATGATCGCGGCGGGCGGGATCGGCAGGCCGCTGGCCTTCCGCGGCGTCTATGACGAGGATTATTCCGCTGATCCGACGCTGCCCTGGTCCTGGCGGATGACCCATGCGGGCGGCGGGCTGGGCGCCTTGGGCGACCTGGGCTGCCACCTGGTCAGCCAGATGGTCGCGCTGATGGGCCCGGTGGCCGAGTTGACCGCCATGACCCAGATCGCCGTGGCGCAAAGGCCCTCGGCTGACGGGCCGAAAGCGGTGGAAAACGAAGACAGCGCCATGGCGCTGATCCGCTTCGAGAGCGGCGCGCAGGGGTCCTTTGCCACGTCGCGCGTGGCACGCGGGCGCAAGTGCCGGCTGCAATGGGAAGTGCATGGCTCGGACGGCACCATCGTATTCGACCAGGAAAACATGAACGAGCTTTGGGTGCATTGCACCGGCGAGCCGGGCTTTACGCGCCACCTGACCGGCCCCGACCAGCCCGATTTCGCGGCCTTCTGCCCGGCGCCGGGCCACAATTTCGGCTTCAACGAACAGAAGGTCATCGAGGCCCGCGATCTTTGCGCGGCCATCGCCGGCGGCCCCAACCCCGGCCCGGATTTCGCCGCCGGGCTGGCCATCGAACGCATCATCCACGCCATGGCGGCCTCGGACGGCCGCCCCGTGACATTGGGATCGCCATCCCGGGGAGCACAGACATGAAGGATCTCGACGTCATCACCATCGGCCGCGCGGGCGTGGACCTCTACGGCGCCCAGGTCGGCGGCCGGCTCGAAGACATGGGGTCTTTTGACAAGTATATCGGCGGCTCGCCCACCAATATCGCCTGCGGCACCGCCCGGCTGGGCCTGAAGACCGCGCTGATCAGCCGCGTGGGCGACGAACACATGGGCCGCTTCATCCTTGAACAGCTGGCCCGCGAAGGGGTCTGCACCGAAGGCGTCAAGACCGACCCCGACCGGCTGACCGCGCTGGTCATCCTGGGCATCCGCGACAGCGAGCAATTCCCGCTGATCTTCTACCGCGAAAACTGCGCCGACATGGCGCTGTGCGAAGACGATATCGACGAGGGTTTCATCACGCGCGCCCGGGCCGTTGTGGTCACCGGCACGCATCTGAGCCATCCCCGCACCGAAGCCGCCGTGCTCAAGGCGCTGACCATTGCGCGCAAGCACGGGATACGCACGGCGCTGGATATCGACTATCGCCCCAACCTGTGGGGCGTGGCCGGGCATGGCGACGGCGAAAGCCGGTTTGTCGAAAGCGCGGCGGTGACGGACAAGCTGTTGTCGACGCTGCACCTTTTCGACCTGATCGTGGGCACCGAAGAAGAATTCCACATCGCCGGAGGCGCGACCGACACCATCACCGCCCTGGCCCGCGTGCGCGATCATTCCGCCGCCACGCTGGTCTGCAAGCGCGGCGCATTGGGGGCCGTGGCCTTTACCGGCGAGGTGCCCGGAGACCTGGACCAGGGCCAGACCGGCCAGGGTTTCCCGATCGAGGTCTTCAACGTGCTGGGCGCGGGTGACGGGTTTTTCTCGGGCCTGCTGAAAGGCTGGATGGAAGATGCCGACTGGCCCACCGCCCTGAAATACGCCAATGCCTGCGGAGCCTTTGCCGTGTCGCGCCATGGCTGCACGCCGGCCTATCCCTCGCTGGCCGAGCTGGACTTCTTCCTGCGGCGCGGGGTCACCCGCCCCGATCTGCGCAACGATGCCGAGCTGGAACAGATCCATTGGTCGACCACCCGGCATACGCGGACAACGGGCGATTGGGCGGCGATGCGCGTCTTTGCCTTTGATCACCGGATGCAGCTCGAAGAGATGCCCGGCTATACCCCCGCCAAGGGCGGCGCGTTCAAGGAACTTTGCCTCGACGCGGCCCTGCGGGTGAAAGGCGACGGGGCGGGTTATGGCATCCTGTGCGACAACCGGATCGGGCGCAGCGCGCTCCACCGGGCCAGCGGCACCGGCCTGTGGATCGGCCGGCCGACGGAATGGCCCGGCTCGCGCCCGCTGACGCTGGAACCCGAGCTGGGCAGCGATTGCGGCGGGCTGGTGCAATGGGCGCGCGAGGACGTGATCAAGGTGCTCTGCTTCTGCCATCCCGATGACGCGCCCGATCTGCGCGCGGCGCAGGAGGCCACGGTCAAACGGCTCTTCGAGGCGGGGCGGCGCAACAACCTCGAAATGCTGCTCGAGGTCATCCCCTCCAAGGTCGGGCCGACCGACGATGACACCACCGCGACGCTGATCCGCCAGTTCTATGCCGCCGGCATCCATCCCGACTGGTGGAAGCTGGAACCGCTGAAGACCCATGACGCCTGGGCCAAGGCCGTGGCCGCCATCGAGGACAACGACCGCCATACCCGGGGCATTGTCGTGCTGGGCCTGGACGCGCCCGAGGCGCAGCTGGCCGAAAGCTTTGCCGTCGCCGCGCGGTTCGACCTTGTGCGGGGCTTTGCCGTCGGGCGGACGATCTTCGGCGATGCCGCCCGGGCCTGGATGAAGGACGAGATCGACGACGCGACCGCCGTGGCGCGGATGGCCGAACGCTATGACCGGCTCTGCCGGGTCTGGGACGCGGCGCGGGCCGGGGTGAACCGGCCGGTGATGGGAGAAGAGGCATGAGTGACACGATCCGGCTGACCGCTGCGCAGGCCATGGTGAAATGGCTGGCCGCCCAGATGACCGAAGAGGGCGAGCGGTACATCGAGGGCATCTGGGGCATCTTCGGCCATGGCAACGTGGCGGGCCTGGGCGAGGCGCTGGAAAAGGCGCGCCAGGATTTCCCGACCTGGCGCGGCCAGAACGAACAGACCATGGCCCATGCCGCCATCGCCTATGCCAAGGCGAAAAAGCGGACGCGGGCGATGGCCGTGACCTCGTCGATCGGGCCGGGGGCGACCAACATGGTGACCGCCGCGGCGCTGGCCCATGTGAACAGGCTGCCGATCCTGCTGATCCCGGGGGATGTCTTTGCCAACCGGCGGCCCGATCCGGTGCTGCAGCAGGTCGAGGATTTCGGGGATGGGACCGTGTCGGCCAACGATTGCTTCCGGCCCGTCTCGCGGTATTTCGATCGGATCACCCGGCCCGAACAGCTGCTGACCGCCTTGCCGCGCGCGCTGGCGACGATGACCGATCCGGCGACCTGCGGGCCGGTGACCCTGTCCTTCTGCCAGGATGTGCAGGCCGAGGCCTATGACTGGCCGGTGGAATTTTTCAAGGCGCGCACCTGGCGCATCCGTCGCCCGGCGCCGGACATGCGCGATGTCGAGGAAGTGGTCGAACTGATCCGCAAGGCCGAACGCCCGGTGATCGTGGCCGGCGGCGGGGTGATCTATGCGCAGGCCGAGGAAGAGCTGGCCGAGTTCGCCAGCCGCCACGGCATCCCCGTGATCGAGACGCAGGCGGGCAAGTCGGCGCTGGCGCAGGACCATCCGATGAATTTCGGCGCCGCGGGCGTCGACGGGTCGGCGGCGGCCAATGCGCTGGCGCAGGAGGCCGACCTGGTCATCGGCATCGGCACCCGGTTCCAGGATTTCACGACCGGCTCTTGGGCGCTCTTCGCGCACCCCTCGCGGCGGCTGGTGTCGATCAACGTCGCCACCTATGACGCCGTGAAACACGGCGCGATCCCGGTGACGGGCGATGCCCTGGTCGTGCTCAACGTGCTGACGCAGTACCTCGACGAGCACCGCGCCGATGCCTTCGACCCGCAGGCGCGCGAGGCCTGGCTGGCGGCGGTGACCGACCATTGCCGCGACCGGGGTCGTGCGCCGGGCGAGCGCGTGCTGGATGCCGAGGTGATCGGCGCCGTGCAACGCGCCGCGCCCGAGGCGATTGCCATGTGTGCCGCCGGGACCATGCCGGGCGCGCTGAAACTGCTGTGGCAGCCGAGCCAGGGCGGATATCACATGGAATACGGCTTTTCCTGCATGGGGTATGAAATCGCCGGGGCCATGGGGCTGAAACTGGCTGAACCGGCGCGCGAGGTCATCTGTTTCGTCGGTGACGGGTCCTACATGATGGCCAATTCGGAACTGGCCACCGCCGTCATGCGCCGGGTGCCCTTTACGATCGTTCTGACCGACAACCGGGGCTATGGCTGCATCAACCGGCTGCAACAGGGCACCGGCGGGGTGCCGTTCAACAACCTTTACGCCGATTGCAACGTCGAGGCGCAGCCACAGATCGACTACGTGGCCCATGCGGCCTCGATGGGCGCGCATGCCGTCAAGGCCGTCGGCATCGCGGACCTGGAGGCACAGATCGCGCAGGCCCGGGGCCGCGACATTCCCACGGTGATCGTCATCGACACCGACCCTTCCGAAGGGCCGGGCTTTGGCGAGGCCGGGCATTGGTGGGACGTGGCCGTGCCCGAAACCGGCGCCACGGCGAAACTGGCCGAGGCCTATGCCGCCTATCTCGACAACAAGACACGCCAGCGGCTCGTGAACTGAGCGCGGAAGGACCCGACATGATCCAATTCGGCACCAACCCGATTGCCTGGGCCAATGACGACGACCACAGCCTGGGCGCCGACATCCCCACCGCCCGCATCCTCGAAGAGGCCAGCCGGCTGATCGGCTTCGACGGCATCGAAAACGGCCACCGCTGGCCTGCCGATCCCGAGGACCTGCGCTTGTTGATGGAGGAATACGGGCTAAGCTTCATCTCGGGCTGGCATTCGCTGAACCTGCTGGCCCAGTCGGTCGAGGACGAAAAGCGCGCGATCCAGCCGCATCTGGACCGGCTGAAACACAACGGCTGCACCGTCTGCATCGCCTGCGAGACGTCGAATTCGGTGCAGGGGCTGGACCGGCCCCTGGCCGAACGTCCGGTGCTGGACGCCGCCGGCATGGCCGATTTCGGTGCCAGGGTCGAAGAGATCGCGGCCTATTGCGCGGGCCAGGGCATCACGCTGGTCTATCACCACCACATGGGCACCGTGGTCGAAAGCCCCGGGGATATTGATGCCTTCATGGCGGCGACGGGGCCTGAAACCATGCTGCTCTTTGATGCCGGCCATTGTTACTTCGGCGGCGGCGATCCCGAGGCGGTGCTGCGCAGGCACATCAGACGGGTCCGGCATTTCCATGCCAAGAATGTCCGCCCGGCCGTTCGCGACAGGGTCGCGGCCGAGGGCATGTCCTTCATGGACGGCGTGCGCGCCGGGGTCTTCACCGTGCCGGGCGACCAGGATGGCGCCGTCGATTTCGAACCGCTGCTGCGGGTGCTGGCCGATCACGGCTATGACGGCTGGATCGTGATCGAGGCCGAACAGGACCCCGACCAGCGCAACCCGCTGCTTTACCAGACGCTGGGGCTGCACACGCTCAAGCGCATTGCCCGCGATTGCGGCCTGACAGGCTGAGGATACCCCATGCCCGATCTTCTCAAACGTCCCTTCGGCACCCATGGCAAGGTGCATCAGATCACCCCCGAAAGTGCCGGCTGGCGCTATGTGGGCTTTGACCTGCACCGGTTGCGCGCGGGCGACAGCGTGGGCGAGGCCACGGGCGACACCGAGGTCATCCTCGTCATGGTCGAGGGCAAGGCCCGCCTGACCGGCGCGGGCCGGGATTGGGGCGACCTGGGCGAGCGCATGTGCGTCTTCGACAAGACCCCGCCCCATTGCCTCTACCTGCCGAACGGCAGCGAATGGACGGCGGAGGCCACGACCGATTGCACCATCGCGGTTTGCAAGGCACCGGGCAGATCCGGCCACGCGCCGCGCCTGATCGGGCCCGACGGCATCACGCTGACCCAGCGCGGCGAAGGCAGCAACACGCGGTTCATCAACAACATCGCCATGGAAAACGAGGATTACGCCGACAGCCTGCTGGTGACCGAGGTCTTCACCCCGGCGGGAAACTGGTCCTCCTATCCGTCTCATCGTCACGACGAGGATGATTACCCCCGCATCACCTATCTGGAGGAAACCTATTACCATCGCCTGAATCCCGCTGATGGTTTTGGCATCCAGCGGGTCTATACCGACGATCTTCAGCTGAACGAAACCATGGCCGTGCATGACCACGACGTGGTCTGCGTGCCGCGCGGCCATCACCCCTGCGGCGCGCCGCATGGGTTCGAGATGTATTACCTCAACGTGATGGCCGGCCCGCTGCGCAAATGGCGCTTTGTCGCCGCGCCGCCCGTCGAACACCTGATGTAGGGGACCAGGCCGTGACCCAACCTTTCCAACTGGCAGCCTGCGCCGAGATGCTCTGGCCCGACCGGCCGATCGACTGGCGCGCCGCGCGGCTGACCGAACGCGGGCTTGGCGTGGGGCTGTGGAACTGGCCCGACCACGATCTGGACCGGCTCGAAGCCGTGCGCGCCGATTACACGATCATGAACGGCTATCTCGAAGGCCGGCTGGCCGATGACGAGGGCGCGGCGATGCTGCTGGCCTCAGCCCGCGAGACCGCGCAGGTCGGCAAGCGGCTGGGGGTGCGGCGGCTGAACCTGCATGGCACCGGTCTGGGCGAGGGCGGCATCCCGATCCGGCAATGCGAGGTGGTGACGGGCGAGATGTGGCTGAAAGCCCGCGACACGCTGCACCGGATCTGCGACCTGGCCGAGGAGGAAGGTGTTGTTTTCACGTTGGAAAACCTCAACCTTATGGATCACCCGGGCTGCCCCTTCGGATCGACGGCCGATGTGCTGGCGCTGGTCTCGTCGGTCGACCGGCCCGGGCTGCGCATCAATCTCGATCTCTATCATACCCAGATCGGCGAAGGTGACCTGCTGCGCTGGTGCGAACGGTGCCTGCCCTGGATCGGCGAGATCCAGGTGGCCGACAATCCCGGCCGGTTCGAACCGGGCACGGGCGAGATCAACTATCCCGGCGTGGCGCAGGCGCTGGCCCGTATGGGCTATCGCGGGCCGGTCGGGATGGAGGCCTTTGCCCAGGGCGACAGCGACGCGGCGGTCGACGCCTTCGTGGCGGCCTTCACGCTCTGACCCCCCGCGCGGCCAGCGCCCGGGCCGCCCGTGCCTCAAAGGCGGTTGCGCCCTGGCGCCGGGCGATGGCCCGGGCGCGCATCAGGGCGCGGCGGGCGCTGTCGCGCCGGTCCAGGGTCTCGGCCATCTGGGCCCAGAGCCGGTGCAGCTCGGCATCGTACCAGGTCTCGCCGGTGGTGCGCGACAGCCGCAGGGCGCGGCGCAGCGTGGCCAGGCCCGCCCGTGCATCCCCTTGCCGCCATTGGGTTTCCGCCAGCAGGCCCAGCCCGTGCGGCAGGGTCGACCGCACCTCCATCCGGTCGAAACTGGCGATGCCCCGGTGCAGCTCGTCCAGCCCGCCGGCATCGCCCAGGGCGGCGCGGGCCCAGCCTGACAGCATCTGCCCGGCGGGATGCCAAAAGGCGATGTCGGCCGCCTCGCAGGTGGCGATCAACGCGCCGGCCCGCTCACGCATCAGCTCGACCTGTCCGTTTTCGCGGGCCACCAGCGCCCCGGCCCAAAGCACCTGGGCCAGCCCAAAGGGCTGATCCAGCGTGCCGGCCAGGTGCAGGCCGGTGGCGATATGGTCCTCGGCCCGGGCGCTGTCGCCCAGCACCTGATAGACGCAGGCCGCGACCTGGTGGCAGACGATCGCCGGGTTCTCGCCAAACAGCGCCGTGGCATCGGCATGGGCGGCCGGGTCCTCGACGGCCAGCACGGCATCGACCAGCGGCGGACAGGCCCGGGGCTCGCCGGTGAAGAACCGGGTCATCGCCACGGCATTGCGCGCGGCCATAGCCATGGCCACCGGCGCATTGCCGGCCCGGGCCGAGAGCTCGGCGGCCAGGGCGCGGGCCCGCCCCATCTCGGCCCGCGACACGTGATAATTCCACAGCCCGGCCAGCACCGGCACGGCCTGGCCCGGATCGTCCTCGGGGCGCAGCAGGTCATGGGCCCGGGCATAGACGTCGGGGAGTTCGGGCGCGGTGAACCCGTCGCTGAGGATCACCGCCGCGCCTAGCCCGACCAGCAGGGGCAGGGCGTCGCGCGGGGTATCGACCGCGCGGGGATCGCGCGCCTGGCAATCGAGCGCGGCGCGGAACTGGGCCGCGGCATCGGCCCCGGCGCCCCGGCCAAGCGCTTCCTGCGCGGCCATCCCGCGATAGCGCGCGGCCCGGGGCCAGTCGCCGGCGCGCTGGAAATGGTCGGCCAGTTGCGGGGCGATCTCATCGGTCCGACCGGCATGGCCGCGTTCCAGCCGGGCGCCGATGCGCTGGTGCAGCCCGCGCCGGCCGGCCACCGGCAGGGCCGCATAGAGCGCCTCGCGGTAGAGCGCATGGCGAAATGCATAGCCCGAGGCCAGCGTGCCGTCGGGCCAGCCGATCGGCCCGTCGGGCGCAATGAACCGGCGCTGGCGGGCCAGGTGTTCCAGCTGGCGTTCGACCTCTTCGATGCCGGTTCCGTTGCTGGTACGGCCATCCTCTTCGATATCGGCCAGGGCGGCGGCGGAAAAGCGCGGTCCGGCCACGCTGGCCCGGTCGAGCAGGGCGCGTTCGGCCGGGTCCAGGCGGGCGATCTGATTGGCGATGAACCCCCGTGCACCGGGTTCGGCCCGGGCGATCAGCTCGGCCACCGGCTGATCCAGCCGCCATTGGCCGGGATTGCCGCCGTGATCCGCCGTGATCCCCCCGGTCCGGACCCAGTGATCGGCCAGCGCATCGACAAGGATGGCATGGCCCTCGGTCCGCGCGGCCAGCGCCCCGGCCAGGTCGTCGGGGAAGGCATGGCCGGGGAACCGCTGGGCCAGGTAATCGCCCACCGCCGCCCGGTCGAGCCCGGCCAGTTGCAGCGCACGGAACCCGTCCAGCCGGTCGAGATGGCCGATCGTCCCGGTCAGCGCGCCCAGCCCGGCCTCGTCGGGCCGGTACGTGCCCAGAACCATCAGCCGCGCCGGCCCGCGATGCAGCGACCAGGCCGCCAGCCAGGCCAGGGTCGAGGGATCGGCCCAATGCAGGTCCTCGATCACCAGGATACCCGGCCGTTGGGCCGTCAGCGCCTCCATCAGGGCATGAAATTCGCGCAGCATCGGGTCCGGGCCGTCGGACCGGGGTGCCGTGGCTCCGTGCCTGTCGGCCCCGGGCAGGTGCGGGCGCCAGCTGGGCCCGGCCTCGGCCAGGGCGCGCCGGGCGGTTGCGGCCATCTCGCCGGTCAGCAGGCGTTGCAGGGCTTCGATCAGCGGACCGTAGGGCTCGCGCGCGCCTTCATGGGGGATGCACTGGCCCCGGGCGACCCAGACCGGGGCGTCGTCGTCCAGCCCGGCCAGGAAGGTGTCACACAGCCGGGTCTTGCCCGCGCCCGGCTCGCCGGACACCAGCGCCACGGACCGCCGGCCCTGCCGGGCCTCGGCGGCGGCGCGGGCCAGGGCTGTGATCTCGGCGGCGCGGCCGACGCAGATCTCGGCCCGGAGCGGGGCGGTGGCGGCCGCGCCCAGCAGGGGGATCGGGCGGCGCAGCCGATAGCCCCGCCGCCCGACGGTTTCGACATGGACGGGATCGGCGGCGCTGTCGCCCAGCAGCTGGCGCAATTCGCGGATGCATTGCTTGGGCCCGGCCTCGTTGCCATGGCGCCGGCCCCAGACCCGCTGGCGCAGCTCTTCCTGGCTGACCACCCGGCCGGGCTGGTCCATCAGGGCCTGCAGGACGGCCAGCGTCTTGGGCCGCAGATCAAGCGCCCGGCCGTCGCGCCAGAGCTGGCCGCTGGTCACATCCAGCGCCAGGCCTGTTGCAGGCGCCTGCGCGGGGTGTCGGGCGGGTGGGTCATCCGGCGCCCGGGGAGGGGCGGTTGCCACGGATGGGATCGTAGGCGGGGCATCGGGCAATGCGATGGTCGGGACAGCTGTCGAGGTGTCGGACGACGCGGCGGACGGGACAACCGACGGGGCTTCAGACGTCTCCACGGACGGCACACCAGAGGGGGTACCGGAAGACGCAGCCGATGTGACAACCGACGGGGCTTCAGGCGCGCCGGACTGCCAGACACCAGATGGGCCGACAGTGGGGCCAGGAGTCGGGGCACCAGTCGGGGCATCGCCCATGTCGTTGCCATCTGCCCGCAGGGGGGCCGCGCGTCCCGTCGTGTCGTTCATGGCCGAGATTATACCCAGGTTGAACCATTTTTAGACTGTGATTTGTGTTTTGTTTCAAGTCTGTCGGTGTCCTGCACATCGGCAAGGGCGCATCGCGTGGCAATGCGTGACAACAAGGCCGCAACCGCCTAAGCCGCATCAGGGGCGATGGGCCGGACAAAGAAAAGGGCAAGGGGCATGACGACACGCGCAACGGGCAGGGCATCGCGCCCGCGCCATCCTGTCCGGCGGGCCGGCCTGCTGGTCGCCGCCCTTCCCTTGGCGGCCGGTCTGAGTGCCGGTCTGGGCGGCACCGCCCGGGCGCAAAGCGCCGGAGGTGTCGAACAGGCCGTCGCCGGCCAGACCACCATCCTGCAGCGCTTCACCCCGCCGCCCAAGGTCGGCACCGTCGACCTGGCTGTCCAGGACCAGCGCAAGCGCGTGCCCGAGGACCGCGCCGAACAGATCCGCTTCACCCTGCGCTCGGTGCGGCTGGATGGCGGTGGCACCGTGCCCCTGGCCAATATCGAGCCGATCTGGCAGGACCGCATCGGCCAGCAGATCAGCCTGGCCGATCTCTACCGCATGGCCGAGGCCGTCGACGCGGCTTATGTCCGGGCCGGGTATTTCTCGCTGACCGTCGTGCCGGTACAGGATTATGCCACCGGCCATGTCTCGCTGCGGGTCTATGAAGGCTATGTCGAGACGGTCGAGATCGTCAGCGACATTCCCGGCATCGAACAGCGCCTGGAGCCCTATATCCGCCGGATCACCGCCATGCGCCCGATCCGCATCGCCGAGGCCGAACGGGTGCTGCTGTTGATGGCCGACCTGGGCGGGCTGGCCATCGACGGGCTGTTCATCCCGCCCGACCGGCCCAGCGGCGGCGGCAAGCTGCGGCTTGAGGTGGGGTTCACCCGCCAGACCGGGGCCGTGGTCTTTGACAACCTGGGCACCAGCGATGTCGGGCCGCTGGAACTGTCGGCCAGCTATGCCGTCAACGACCTGCTGGGGCTTTACGAAACAACCTCGCTGGTGGCCGTCACGGTGCCCAATTCGCCGGACGAGCTGGCGCTCTTGCAGATCGGCCAGGATTTTCCCATCGGCCATGACGGGCTGAGCGCGGGGTATACCTTTACCCATGTCACCACCCGGCCCAGCGGCGAATACCGCCATGACGACATCAAGATCGAGACGGTGATCGGCACGGCCTACCTGCGCTATCCCCTGCTGCGCAGCCAGGAACAGAGCCTTTTCGCCTCGTTCGAGGTCAACCTGCGCAACGACGACATCGATGCCATGGGCACCCGGGTCGACCGCAGCCGGGCCCGCTGGGCCACGGCCGAGCTGAGCTATGACCGCCAGCTGGACAAGGGCGCGATCGAGGTCAGCGGCAGCCTGAACCAGGGCCTGGGCGTCGATGTCTCGCGCCCCGGAGTGCCGTCGGATTTCCGCTTTGGCCGGGTCGACCTGGATTACGGCCGTCCGCTGGGCGCGGATTTCGGCCTGCGCATTCGGGCGGTGGGCCAATATGCCCCCGGGCCCCTGCCGGCCGCGACCCAGGTCTCGCTGGGCGGCGATCCCTATGGCTGGGCCTTTGACGGCGGCGCGCTGGCCGGCGACAGCGGGGCGGCCACGGCAATCGAGCTCAGCCGCGATTTCGAGACCGGTCTGGACGCCCTGCCGATGCTCACCCTGACCGGCTTTGCCGATTACGGCGTGGTCTGGAACAACGATGTCACGCCCGACCAGGAACGCGGCACGCTGGGCTCGGTCGGGCTGGGGGTCAGCTTCATGCTGGCAGAGCGCGCGCATGTCCAGCTGGTCGCCGCCACGCCCTGGGATGTCGAGGCGGGGATGGACGATCCCGGCACGCGGGTGTTCTTTCAGGTGGCCGTGCCGTTCTGAGGCCACCGCCTGCGCGGGCCGTCATCCGGCCCGCGCGATCGGCCGGCCGGTCAGTCGATGTCAAAGACCACGCCCTGGGCCAGGGGCAGTTCGCGGGAATAGTTGATCGTGTTGGTCGCCCGGCGCATGTAGGCCCGCCAGGCATCCGAACCGCTTTCGCGCCCGCCGCCGGTTTCCTTCTCGCCGCCGAAGGCCCCGCCGATCTCGGCGCCCGAGGTGCCGATGTTGACATTGGCAATGCCGCAATCCGACCCCCGGGCCGACAGGAAGGTTTCCATCTCGCGCAGGTCGGTCGTGAAGATCGACGAGGACAGCCCGCCACCCACGGCATTGTGCTGGTCGAGCACGGTGTCGAAATCGCTGTAGCGCATCACGTAGAGGATCGGCGCGAAGGTCTCGCGCAGGACCGGGCCGTCGTGAACGGGCATCTCGACCAGGGCGGGCTTGACGTAATAGGCCGCCTCGCCGGCCACGTCCTGGCGTTCACCCCCGGTCACGGCCCCGCCCAGCCCGGCCGCCTCGGCCAGGGCGGATTGCATGGCCTCGTAGGCCGCCCCGTCGATCAGCGGCCCGACCAGGGCCTGGCTGTCCAGCGGGTTGCCCACGGTGACCGACCCATAGGCCTTTTTCAGCGCCGGCACGATCTGGTCGAAGATGCTGTCATGGACAAAGAGCCGGCGCATCGTGGTGCAGCGCTGGCCGGCCGTGCCCATGGCACCAAAGGCAATGGCCCGCAGCGCCATGTCCAGGTCGGCCGACGGGCAGACGATGCCCGCGTTGTTGCCACCCAGCTCCAGGATGCACTTGCCGAAGCGCGCCGCCACCCGGGGACCGACGATGCGCCCCATCCGGGTCGAGCCGGTGGCCGAGATCAGCGCCACGGATGGGCTGTCGACCAGCGCCTCGCCCAGGGCCGGGCCGCCGACCAGCACCTGGCTCAGCCCCTCGGGCGCGTCATCGCCGAACCGGGCCAGCGCCCGGTCCAGCACGGCCTGGCAGGCCAGCGCGGTCAGCGGGGTTTTCTCAGACGGTTTCCAGATCACCGGATCGCCGCAGACCAAGGCCAGCGCGGCGTTCCAGCACCAGGGCGCGCAGGGGAAGTTGAACGCCGTGATGATGCCCACGACCCCCAGCGGATGCCAGGTTTCCATCATCCGGTGGCCGGGCCGCTCGGTGGCAATGGTCAGCCCGTAGAGCTGGCGCGACAGGCCGACGGCAAAGTCGCAGATGTCGATCATCTCCTGCACTTCGCCCAGCCCTTCGGACGGGCTCTTGCCGGCCTCGATCGACACCATCCGGCCCAAGTCGTCCTTGGCCTTGCGCAATTCCTCGGCATAAAGCCGCACCAGCTCGCCCCGGCGCGGGGCGGGCACCATGCGCCAGGCGCGAAAGGCCCGGGACGCGCGCTCGATCGCCGCCGCGGCATCGGCGGGGCCGTGTTCGGCCAGGCTGGCCACCGGCGTGCCCGTCACGGGCGAGACAACGGCCAGGCCGCCGGCCACGTCCAGGTCCTGCGGCGCGCCGCAGGCCGTCATCGTGTCGCGGGTGATCTGGCGCAGGTCGGTGCTCTGGGTCATGTCATGTCCTTTCCCGGATGGGCCGGCCGACGGGCCGGGCCGCGTTCGGCCCAAGGCTACGCCCCGGCGCCGGGCTTGCAAAATGCCCATTGCGGATACCCCCATGCCCGATGCGCATCCTGCCCCTTGCCGCCCCGGCCTCGCGCTGCCAGATTGCGGCGATCCGGGCCGGCCCCGCATGGCCCGCCCTGTCGCCGCCCCACGCCCCTGGCCGAAAGCACCCGCCGCCCGTG
The DNA here is from genome assembly GCF_050389775.1 of Marinibacterium sp. SX1. Taxonomy (NCBI): domain Bacteria; kingdom Pseudomonadati; phylum Pseudomonadota; class Alphaproteobacteria; order Rhodobacterales; family Paracoccaceae; genus Marinibacterium; species Marinibacterium sp. SX1. The sequence continues at coordinate 71,355 of NZ_CP177146.1, forward strand.
ACCCTGCAACGCCGATACCTGCCCGACATGAAGGTCCTTCAGACCTTCGAATCCGCGGCCCGGCACGGGAATTTCACCCGCGCCGCTCAGGAGCTGGCCCTGACCCAAAGCGCCGTCAGCCGCCAGATCCGCGAGCTGGAAGACCAGCTGGGCCATGCCCTGTTCGAACGGCTGGGCGGGCGGGTGGCCATGACCCGCGCCGGGGCCCGGTTCCTGCCCGAGGTCCAGCGCCTGCTGGGCCTGGCAGACAGCACCATGCGCCGGGCCACGGCCATTGCCGCCCAGGACAGCATCCTGTCGATCAACGCCCTGCCCACCTTTGCCGAACGCTGGCTGATGCCCCGGCTGGCCCGCTATGTCGCCCGCCATCCCGGCCTGCATGTCGATGTCACCACCCGCCGGGGGATCTTTGACCTCGAGGCCCAGAATTGCGACCTGGCCATCCATTACGGCCACCCGGCCTGGCCCGAGGCCACCTGCACCTATCTCTGCAGCGAAATCCTGGTGCCTGTCGCCGGTGGCGCCCTGATCGACCGGCCGGTCGACGCGCCCGGTGACCTGGTCGACGCGCCCCGGGTCCACCTGTCGGAACGGCCGGCGCTCTGGGCCGATTGGTTCGCCCGCCAGGACCTGGCTCCCGAGGATGCCGGGCGCGGCCATTGGGTCGACGAATTTGCCCTCGCCGTCGAGGCGGTGCGCGCGGGCATGGGTTATGCCCTGCTGCCGCTCTACCTGATCGAAACCGAATTGCAGCGCGGCGAGCTGCGCCAGGTGCTCGACCGGCCGCATTCCACCGACATGGGCTATTACATCGTCATCCCCGAAGGCCGCGCCGCGCCCGTGGCCGGGTTTCGCGACTGGCTGATCGACCAGGTCAGCTTTCGCCCGCTGGCCGGCCCACCCGGCGCGACCTAGCCGAAGGGCGCCGGGCGGATGGCATGTTCCACCGTCGCGCCGAACTCGTAATAGGCCGTCTTGGCGCCGGTCAGGGCCTCGTCGTGGCGGTCCTGCACCGGGATCGGCAGGGCGTCGGGCGCATCGGCCAGCAGGGCCCGGGCCGCGGCCTCGCCAAAGACCGTGCCGGGCGCGATGCCCCGGCCGGAATAGCCAAAGATCGAATAGCCGCGCGGACCGATGGACACGACCTTGGGCACGTGATCGGCCGTCATGGCAATGCGGCCCTGCCAGCTGGTCTCGATCGCGGTGCCGGCCAGGTCGGGATAGAGCCGCGCCAGCTTGCGCCGGGCCCAGCTGGCATGGATCGCCCGGCCGGGCCCGTCGATGTTGCCCATGCTGCCGACGATCAGCCGCCCGGCCCGGTCGACGCGCACCGAGGTCATGACCAGCGCGGTATCCCAGCAGCCCTCGCCACCGGGCAGCACCCGGGCGCGGGCGGTCTCGGGCAAGGGGGCCGTGGCGAACTGGCTGTAATGCACCGTCGCATGACGCGGCGCGGGTACGCCGCGCAGCCCGGCGTGATAACCGTTGGTCGCCACCAGAACCGCCCCGGCCCGCAGCCGGTGGCCATTGGCCGTCAGAGTCCAGGCCCCGTTGGCATGGGTGATCGTGTCGACGGGCGTGGATTCGTGCACCATGGCCCCGGCCCGTTGGGCGGCCAGGGCCAGGCCCATGCAATAGGCCAGCGGCTGGACCGTGCCGGCCCGGGGGTCGAGAAGCGCGCCGTGAAAGGCCGGCGAGCCCGTGCGCCGGGCGGTCTCCGCCTCGTCCAGCAGCGCCAGCGGCGCGCCAAGCGCGTTGCCCTGGCGAAACCGTTCGCGCAGATCGGCCAGCCCGGCGGGGGCATGGGCCAGGTGCAGCGTGCCGTTGCGCGTGGCTTCGCAGGGGATGCCCTCGGCCTCGATCAGGTCGAACACCCGGGCCGGCCCGGCGGCCAGCGCGTCTAGCAGGCGCCGGCCCGAGGCCTCGCCCATCTGGGCCATGATCGTTTCGGGCGGCAGCCACAGCCCGGCATTGGCCAGGCCCACGTTGCGCCCCGATCCGCCATGGGCGATGGTCCGCGCCTCGACCAGGGCCACCCGCGCGCCATCGGCCGCCGCCGCCCGGGCCGCTGAACAGCCGGTAAAGCCACCGCCCACCACGGCCAAGTCGACCTCGATATCCCGGTCCAGCGGGGTTGTTGCGATCCGGGCGTCACAGGTCCGGGTCCACAGGCTGGTGTTCTCGTCGGGCATCATGGCCGGGGCCTCCGTGCGTGCGGCAACAGGTCGGGCGGGGGCCACCGGAGCGCCGAATCCGCCGCGTCCCGATCGATGCTACATTTCGCGGGTGAACACACGGACAATCGAACAGGCAGGCGGCCTGGCAGGTCGCACAGTCACTCTGGCAGGCAATCGGACAGGCGGGCCAGAATGCCTGCGCCGGACCACACCGCCCGGGACGGGCGCCTAGCTGTCGTAATCGGCGTCGGTCACCTTTTCCATCCAGGTCACAGTCGTGCCGTCGATCGCTTCCTGGATCGCCATGTGGCTCATCGCGGTGTCGGGCGCCGCGCCGTGCCAGTGCTTTTCGCCGGCCGGGAACCAGACGATATCGCCCTGGCGGATCTCTTCCACCGGCCCGCCCTCGCGCTGGACCCGCCCGCGCCCGAAGGTCACGACCAGCGTCTGTCCGGCGGGGTGGGTATGCCAGGCCGTGCGGGCGCCCGGCTCAAAGGTCACATGTGCCCCGGCCACCCGGCCCGGCGCCTCGGCGGCAAACAGCGGGTCGACCCGCACGGTGCCGGTGAACCAATCCTCGGGGCCCTTGTTCGACGGGGCGCTGCCCGCGCGCGTGATCTTCATGGGAACTCTCCTGTGCTTCGGTCCTGTCCCACAGGTAACCCCCGGCCGACCACCGCACCAGCCCGGGGCCGGGCATTGCCCTGATACCCCTCGCTCATGGATCACCCACCGGCCGGTCCACCATGCGCCCCGGAATTGCCAGGCTGCGGTTATTGAAATACGAATCCCATATCATCATACGATTCGTAAAACGTATGGCATAAATGGGAGGACCAGAATGACCACACGCAGAACCCTGATGGCCAGCCTTGCCGGCGCGGCCCTGGCGCTTGGCGCGGCGCTGCCTGCGCTGGGGCAGGACGTGCCCGAATACACCTTCTCGGCCGTGTTCTCGCAGCAGGACATCCGCGCCGGCATGATGGACCAGTTCAAGGCCGACATCGCCGATATCGCCGACCTGCAGCTCTATTTCGGCGGCAACCTGTTCAAGCAGGGCACTGAGATCACGGCGATCCAGCGCGGCAACCTGACCATGGGCAATGTCGCGCCGCAGGATATCGCCAAGCAGATCCCGGCCTTTTCGATCCTGACCTCGGCCTACCTGTTCCGCGACGCCGCGCACCTGGCGGCCTTTTTCGACAGCGAGGCCGGGGCCGAGATGAAGGCCATGGCCGAGGAGCAACTGGGCATCCACATCCTGGGGCCAACCTATTTCGGCACCCGGCAGGTCGGGCTGAAAGGCGATCGCAGCGTGACCACGCCCGCCGACATGGCCGGCGTCAAGCTGCGCATGCCCGGGGGCGATGCCTGGCAATTCCTGGGCCAGGCCCTGGGCGCCAACCCCACGCCGATGGCCTATGCCGAGGTCTATACCGGCCTGCAATCCGGCGCGATCGACGGCCAGGACAACCCCTATCCCAACGTGGAAAACATGAAGTTCTACGAGGTGATGGATCAGATCGTGCGCACGTCGCACCTGGTGGCCTATGACCTGCTGGTGATCTCGCGGGATGCCTGGACGGCCCTGTCGCCCGACCAGCAGACCGCGCTTCAGGCCGCCGCCGATGCGGCCATCGCCTGGAGCACAGAGCAGCACCTGGCGCAGGAAGCCGAGCTGGGCGCGTTCTTTGAATCCGAGGGGCTGACCATTTCCACCCCCGATGTCGATGCCTTCCGCGCCCATGCGCAGGAGATGTATCTCGGGTCGGACCTGTCCAAGGACTGGCCCGAGGGCATGCTGGATCGGATCAACGGCCTCTGAACGGGGCTGGCCGGGTCGGCGACAGGATCGCCGGCCCGCATCGGCCGCATGACGGCCAGGAAGGACGGAATATGCTGAAGCCGGTCTACGTGCTGAACGGCCCGAACCTCAACAGGCTGGGCCAGCGGGAGCCCGCGATCTATGGCACCACGACGCTGGACGAGATCGAGGCCCTGTGTCGCCAGGCCGCCGGGCCCGAGGGGCTGGTGTTTCGCCAGACCAATTCGGAAAGCTGCCTGATCGACTGGATCCACGAGGCGACCGACCAGTCCTGCGGCCTGGTGATCAATCCGGCGGCTTTCACATTCTATTCCATGGCGGTGATGGACGCTCTTAAAATGTACCCGCACCCGCTGATCGAGTATCACATTTCGAACATTCACCGGCGCGAGCCAATGTATCACAACTCGCTGGTGTCGGCCCATGCCACGATGGTCATGGCCGGCGGTGGCGCGGCCGGATACCCCCATGCGCTGCGCCTGCTGCGCGAGATGATTTCCGGCCAGGCCTCGGCCGAGCGGTTGTCCGGGACCGGCTGAGCCACCCCGCGCGGATCAGGTGAAGCGGCCCGTGGCCAGGATGTGTTCCATCCCGGCGCGCACATGCGAGGTCAGCAGGGCAACGGCCTGGTCAGCGTCGCGAGCGATGACCAGGTCGCGCAGCTTGCGGTGTTCGTCGGCTGCGGGTTTTCCCCGAAAATCAAGGGCTTGCAGGTGATACCGCAAGTATCGGTCGAAGACGTTGGAATGGGTGGCCATCAACGCGGGCATGTCGCAGGCCGAGACGGTGGCATGGTGAAAATCCCAGTCGAACTGCACCCATTGCTCGACCGATGACGGCGCGCCGCCGATCAGCTTGGCTTCGACCGATTGCAGCTTGTGATGGGCCGATACCACGTGGGCTTCCCAGTCCAGCGTGCCAAGTTGCACGGCCCGCCGCAGCGCGTGGCATTCGAGCAGCAGGCGCAATTCGCAGATGTCGCGCAGGTCGGCTTCGCTGACCGGGGCGACCTCGAACCCGCGCTGGCCCTCGGCCACGACAAAGCCTTCGACAACCAGACGGTTGAGGATTTCGCGCAGGGTGGTGACGCTGACGCCGTAGGCCGTGCGCAGGCCGTCGAGTTTGAGCCGTTCATTCGGTCGAAGCTGGCCCCGTATGATGTCCGACCGGATGCGGCGCAGGGCGGTGTCACCGACGGATTCTCCGTCGAGATCGGCAAAGAAGGTCTTGGGCGTCATGGGCGGCTCCGGCAGGTCATGGTCGTAAGCTATCCTATATTCTCGTCGAATGCCGAAAGTGTTGCCGAATGTCGGATGATTTCATTTGTGCGCCGTCATTGCCGTCCCGCGCGACGGGTAGGATGGGTGCTTGCACCCATCCTACGATGTCGGACCACCGGCCACGAAAAAGCCGCGCCCCCGGAAAGAGGCGCGGCTGTTGATGTTGCGGGACCGGGCGATGGCCCGGCCGGACCCCGTCAGAAATGGGCCGAACGGGTGTTCGCCGGCTTGTCCAGCGGCGGGGCGAACTTGGTCAGGTCGATGCCTTCGACGGCCGACTTGTATTCGTCCGAGCTGGGCGTGCGGCCCAGGATGGCCGACAGCACGACAACCGGGGTCGACGCCAGCAGCGATTCACCCTTCTTGTCGGCGGCATCCTCGACCACGCGGCCCTGGAACAGGCGGGTCGAAGTGGCCAGGACGGTGTCGCCCTTGGCGGCCTTTTCCTGGTTGCCCATGCACAGGTTGCAGCCGGGGCGTTCGAGATAGAGGATGTTCTCGTACTCGGTCCGGTTCTGGGTCTTGGGGAACATGTCGTCGAATTCAAAACCCGAATAGCGCTGCAGGATCTCCCAGTCGCCTTCTTCCTTGAGCTCGTCGATGATGTTGTAGGTCGGCGCAGCCACGACCAGCGGTGCCTTGAACTCGACCTTGCCGTTGGTTTTCTCAAGGTTCTTGAGCATTTGCGCGACGATCTTCATGTCGCCCTTGTGCACCATGCACGAGCCCACGAAGCCCAGGTCGACCTTCTTCTCGCCACCGTAATAGGACACGGGACGGATGGTGTCGTGAGTATAGCGGCGCGATGGATCGGCGTTGTTGACATCCGGGTCGGCAATCATCGGTTCGTCGATCAGGTCCAGGTCGACGACAACCTCGGCAAAGTACTTGGCATTGGCATCGGGGGCCAGGGCGGGCTTTTCGCCCGACCGGATCTGGGCGATGCGCGTGTCAGCCTTGTCGATCAGCCCCTGCAGGGTGCCGGCCGCATTTTCCATGCCCTTGTCGATCATGACCTGGATGCGGTGCTTGGCCAGCTCGAGCGAGCCGATCAGGGTCTCGTCATCCGAGATGCAGATCGAGGCCTTGGCCTTCATCTCGGCCGTCCAGTCGGTGAAGGTGAAGGCCTGGTCGGCCAGCAGCGTGCCGATATGCACTTCGATGATGCGACCCTGGAAGACATTGTCACCATGCTGCTTGAGCATCTGGGCCTGGGTGGCATGGACGACATCGCGGAAGTCCATGTGATCGGCCATCTTGCCCTTGAAGGTCACCTTGACCGATTCCGGGATCGGCATGGTTGCCTCGCCGGTGGCCAGGGCCAGGGCCACGGTGCCGGAATCGGCGCCAAAGGCCACGCCCTTGGACATGCGCGTGTGGCTGTCGCCGCCGATGATGACATCCCAGTCATCGACGGTGATGTCGTTGAGCACCTTGTGGATCACGTCGGTCATCGCGTGGTACGAGCCCTTGGGATCGCGCGCGGTGATCAGGCCGAAATTGTTCATGAAGCTCATGAGTTTCGGGATGTTGGCCTGGGCCTTCTTGTCCCAGACCGACGCGGTGTGACAGCCCGACTGGTAGGCGCCGTCGACGGTCGGCGAGATCACGGTCGCGGCCATGGCTTCCAGCTCCTGGCTGGTCATCAGGCCGGTGGTGTCCTGCGAGCCCACGATGTTGACCTTGACCCGCACGTCCGACCCGGCATGCAGCGGCTTGCCCTTGGTCACGCCAAGCGCGTTGGCGTTGAAGATCTTCTCGACGGCCGTCATGCCCTGGCCTTCGTTCGACACTTCCTTGGACGGTGCAAAGACCGGCGTGGGCTCGACGCCCAGGGTTTCGGCGGCAAATGTCTGCAGCTTCTTGCCGAAGACCACGGCGTAGGAGCTGCCGGCCTTCATGAATTCGACCTTCTGCGGCGTGAAGGCCGAGGACACGTCGACCAGCTCTTCGTCGCCGGCCTCGTTCTTGAGGGTCTTGGACTTGGTGTCGATGGTCAGCACGGTGCCTGTCTCGACCGAATATTTCTGGTCGAGGATCGGGTTGCCTTCGTTGTTCAGCAGCGGCTTGCCGTCTTCACCCAGCTTCTTGACCCAGTTCTTCAGGTCCAGCCCGATGCCGCCGGTCACGCCGACGGTGGTCAGGAAGATCGGCGAGATGCCGTTGGTGCCGGCCACGACGGGGGCGATGTTGACGAAGGGCACGTAGGGCGAGGCCTGCTTGCCGGTCCACAGCGCCACGTTGTTGACGCCCGACATCCGCGACGAGCCCACGCCCATGGTGCCTTTTTCGGCGATCAGCATGACGCGCTTGTCGGGGTGCTGCAGCTTCAGCGCCTCGATTTCCTTCTGGGCCTTTTCCGAGATCATGCACTTGCCGTGCAGTTCCCGGTCCGACCGCGAATGGGCCTGGTTGCCCGGCGACAGGAGGTCGGTCGAAATATCGCCTTCGGCGGCGATGTAGGTGACAACCTTGATCTCTTCGTCGACGTCGGGAAGCTTGGTGAAGAACTCGGCCTTGGCATAGCTTTCCAGCACGTCCCGGGCCACGGCATTGTCCGCGTCCAGCGCCGATTTCAGCCGGGCCATGTCGGCCTCGTAGAGGAAGACCTGGGTTTTCAGGACGTCACCGGCCTTGGCGGCGATATCGGCATCATCCCCAAGCGCCAGGTCGAGCAGGACCTCGACCGAGGGGCCGCCCTTCATGTGCGACAGCAGTTCAAAGGCGAAATCGGGGGTGATTTCGGCAACAACGGATTCGCCCAGGATGATCTTCTTGAGGAAGGCCGCCTTGACGCCTGCGGCGCTCGTGGTGCCGGGCAGGGTGTTGTAGATGAAGAAGTTCAGCGAGTCCTTGCGGTGCGCGTTCCCGGTGTCCTCGATCTGGGCGATCAGCTCTGCCACCAGCGCGCCATCGTCGATGGGCTTGGGATGCAGACCTTCGCCTTTGCGCGTCTCGATCTCGGTTAGGTAGTCTGTGTACAAGCTCATGACGTTCCCTACGGTTGGTGTGGGCAGATTGGACCTGGCTGACGCGCCGGGCCGGCCGAGCAGATTCGGGCGGCGTGCGGCACGTTGTATGCAAGCGTATACAATTGGCGGTCCACTATCATGGCCCCGTGGCTTTCACAATACTGCAAGTGCAACAAAGTCTAGCAGTACCTAAGGCCGATCGCGCATCATGTCTTGGCCGAAAGCGGCGTCGTTTCGGGGGATACGGCGAAATTTCATTCGTTTTTGCCCTTTGCGGCCAGTCGCACAGCGCCGGGCAGGATAGGGCACGGCCGTTAATGCCGGGTTGCGCCGCGCCGGGCAACAGGCGGCAGGGCCATTGGCGTCGGATTGCGCATGACGGGGAAGGGCAGGGCCCGGGACGCGTGGCGGCCCAAGATGAACAGGACAAGGCCCTGACACTGCGGTGCGCTGGGTGGGGCCGTCGACGCCGCCATGCAGACCCCGGCGCCGACAGGACGGCGGCGGGCGGCATCTTGCCTCAGGGGGCGACGGATGTTTGCAAAAAACGCCGCGCCCGGGGCATGGGCGCGGCGATCGGTTCGGGAACAGGCGGCGGCGATCAGGACGCGGGGGCCAGGCCGTAGACGGTTTCGGCAGTGCCCCGGAACAGCGCCTGGCGCGCGGCCTCGGGCAGATCGGCGGTGGCCGCGTCAAAGCCCGAAAAGATCGTGTCGAACGACCCGCACAGCCCGTCGACGGGGAAGTTCGACGCAAACATCGCCCGCTCGGGGCCGAAGGTGTCGACACAGAACCGGATGATCTCGCGGTTGTCCTCCAGCGACCACGGCCGGCCCGGCAGGCCGATGCCCGAGATCTTGACCCGCACCTGCGGCAGGGCGGCGAAATCGCGCATGGCCTGGCGCCAGCCGGCCAGCCCTTCGGCCGACCGGTCGGACGGCAGCCCGGCATGGTTCAGCACGATGGGCATCTCGGGGGCCAGGGCGGCCATGTCGGCGGCCTCGTGCAGGTGCCACCAGGGCGTCTGCAGGTCAAAGATCAGCCCGGCATCGGCCAGCCGGCGAAAGCCGTCGCGATAGGCCGGGTCCATCATGCCGCCCGCCGGACCGCCGGGCGCGGCATTGGCCCGGGGCTTGTGGCGGACCGAGCGCACGATGGGCAGCGCGGCATAGGCCGCCAGCACCTCGGGCAGGTCGTCGCGATCCAGCCAGGCCTGGGCGACATGGGCCGCCGGGCGGCCGGTCTCGTCGCGCAGGCGCTGCATCCATTCGGCCTCGCCGGTGGGATCGGCCGGATCCCATTCGCCTTCCATGGTCACCGTGGCCACCACGTCCCAGCCTGCCGTGGCGGCATCGTATTCCGGGGCCATGAAGCGGACGCGGATCGACGTGTAATCGCCGTAGCGGAAGGGGATCATCGGCTCGTCCCGCAGCCAGGGGTGATAATTGGCCGCCGGATCCCAGTAATGGTGATGCGCGTCGATGATCTTCATGCCCGGGTCTCCGTCGGTTTGCGCAGGTGCCGCAACAGGGGCACCACCCAGATGGCCAGCACGATCAGGCCCAGCACGGCAGCCACCGGCCGCGAGAAGAAGATCGACAGATCGCCTTCGGACTTGAGCATGGAGGTCACGAAGTTGAATTCCAGCATGCCGCCCAGCACGATGCCCAGGATCGCCGGGGCCAAGGGGATGCCGTTTTCCTCGAAGAGCCAGCCGATCACGCCGAAGGCCAGCATGGTCAGCACGCCGAAGGCCGAATTGTTGATGGCAAAGCTGCCGACGATGCAGCAGGCCAGCACGACCGGGGCGAAATAGCAGGGCTGCAGGCGCAGCAGGTTGCGCGACAACTTGATGATCGCCCAGCCGAAGGGGATCAGCAGCAAGTTGGCCAGCAGGAAGGCGATGAAGATGGCATAGACCAGCTCGGGCGTCTTGACGAAGATGATCGGCCCGGGCTCCAGGCCCTTGAGGTAGAGCACGCCGATGACGATGGCCGTGATGCTGTCGCCGGGAATGCCGAAGACCAGCGTGGGCACCCAGGCGCCCGACAGCCCGCCGTTGTTGGCCGCGCCGGCCTCGATCAGGCCTTCGTCATGGCCCTTGCCAAAGGCTTCGGGCGTCTTCGACTGGCGCTTGGCCATGGCATAGGCGACCCAGGCGGCAATGTCGGCCCCAGCGCCGGGCAGGGCGCCGATGACCGAGCCGGTGACGCTGCCCCGGACCAGGTTGCGCCAGCGGCGGCGCATGACCCCGCCCAGGCCCGGAAAGATCGGACCCATGGCCGGCGGTTCCTGGCGGGTCGAGCGGGCGGTGATGTTCTTGAGAACCTCGGGCAGGGCGAACATGCCGATCATCGCGGGGATGAAGCTGACCCCGCCCATCAGTTCGATCGACCCGAAGGTAAAACGAGGCTGGCCGGCCACGGCATCGATGCCGATGGTGGCGACCCACAGGCCGAACATCAGCGACAGGATGCCCTTGAGCGCCGAGCCGGCCGAGATGATCGCGGCGCAGGTCAGGCCCAGCAGGGCCAGCCAGAAATATTCGACAGACGAGAAATTGGTGGCAAAGCGCGCCAGCATTGGCGCGACGGTCATCAGCAGGATGACCCCCACGACGCCCCCGAAACAGGCCGAGACCATCGACAGGCCAAGCGCGCGTTCGGGCCGGCCGGCCTTGGACATGGCATAGCCGTCCTCGACATAGGCGGCCGAGGCCGGGGTGCCGGGGATGCGCAGCAGGGTGCCGGGAATGTCGCCGGCAAAGATGGCCATGGCGGCCAGCGCGGCGATGGCGGAAATGGCCGGCACCGGGTCCATGAAATAGGTGATCGGGATCAGCAGGGCCACGCCCATCACGGCGGTCAGCCCGGGAATGGCGCCCAGGACGATGCCCAGCAGGCTGGCCACGACGATGGTGCCCAGCACATCGGGCTGGGCGACAAGTTCGACGGCCGAGAGAAGCACGCTCATGGCAGGATCCTTTCGATCAGGCCCAGGGGCAGGGGCACGCGCAGCAATTCGCCGAAGATCAGGTAGAGCACGACAGCCATGCCCAGCCCCGTCGCGGCCGAGGGCCACAGCCGGCCGCCGGCCATCACGGCCAGGCCGGCGATCAGCAGGGCGGTGGTCAGGATGAAGCCCAGCAGCGGCGAGATCAGCACCCAGCCGATCACGGCGGCCAGGATCGCGGCGACTTTCATCCCCGAGCTGCCGCGCAGCATGTCGCCCACGCGGACCAGCTGGCCCCGGGCGCCGGTCACGGCAAAAGCGATGCCGCACAGGATGAGCGCGCCGCCCAAGAGGCGCGGAAAGAAGGCCGAGCCGAATTGCTGGCCCGGGATCTCGCGGAAGCCCAGCGTGCCGATGATGACGGCAATGCCGCCAAGAATGGCCAGCAGGCCGATGATGCGATCGTTGATTTGCATGGCGTACCAGCGGGTTGCCGGCGCCCGCTGATACGGACGCCGGTCTGCCGCCCTTTCGTTACTTTGCGAGACCCAGCTCGGTCAGCAGGGCCTTGGCCTCCTGGGAGAAGCCGGTGGCATAGGCCGAGAATGCCTCGGACCCGTCGAAGGTCGGCGTGATGCCGCGTTGGGCCAGGGCCTCTTGCACGGCGGCCGAACCATGGGCGGTGCGGGCGGCCTCTTCGATCTTGGCCTTGACGTCATCGGGCAGGCCGGCCGGCGCGCAGAGCGAGAACCAGTTGCTCATCGACCAGTCGGTGCCGCTTTCCTTCAGCGTCGGCACGTCGGGGAAGGCCGGCGAACGGTCGTCGGCCATGACCGCCAGGATCTTGACCTCGCCGGCATCGGCCAGGGCGCGGGCCTCGATCGGCGAGCCGGTAAAGACCGAGATGCCGCCGGCCAGCAGGTCCTGCAGCGCCGGGGCGCCGCCCTGCGAGGGGATGAAGCGCAGGCTGTCGACCTCGCCGCCCGCGGCCTGCATCATGCCGGCGGCGGCCATGTGCCAGGGGCCGCCGATGCCCGAGCCGGATGCGCTGAGATCGCCCTCCTTGGCCGCCGTCAGCACGTCTTCGACGCTGTCATAGGGGCTGTTGGCCGCAACGGTCACGCCGCCCGGGATCTCGGCCAGGCGCGAGATCAGGGTAAAGGTCTCGGGCGTCAGCGGGGCCAGGCCCACGGTGTCGAAATAGGTGATTTCCGAGGTGCAGGCGCCCAGCGTGTAGCCGTCGGCCCGGGAATTGGCGATGGTCGCATGACCCACGACGCCCGACCCGCCGGTGCGGTTGACGACGTTGATGGGCTGGCCGAGCGCCTCTTCGAAGCCCACGGCAAAGATGCGGATGATGGTGTCGGTGCCACCGCCGGCACCCCAGGGCACGATGATCGTGACCGGGCGTTCGGGGTAATCGGCCAGCGCGGGCGCGGCGGCCAGCGCGGCCAGGGCAGCGGCGCCGATGGTCCGGCCGAAGGTCTTGGCGAATGTCATGGGTGGTATCCTCCCGTCAGGGTGTTGGGTGCGCCCGCGCCCTCCCGGCGCGGGCACGGGTCGTCAGTGATCGGCGGGCATCAGCGCATCGGGGATGTTCTGGTAGCTCACCGGGCGCAGGAAGCGCCGGATCGACAGCGTGCCGACCGACGTCGCGCCGAAATTGGTCGAGGCCGGATAGGGCCCGCCATGGACCATGGCATCACAGACCTCAACCCCGGTCGGGAACCCGTTGGCCAGCACGCGGCCGGCCTTGCGTTCCAGAACGGGCATCAGCCGCGCGGCCAGGGCGGTGTCGCCCTCGTCCATCTGCAGGGTGCAGGTCAGCTGGCCTTCAAAGCCTTTTGCCAGCGTTTCCATCTCGTCGGGGTCCGAAACCCGCACGACCAGGCCGAGGGGCCCGAAGACCTCTTCGCCAAGCGCATGGTCCTGCAGGTAGCTGGCCGCATCGGTCTCGTAGAGGTTGGGCGAGGCATTGCGGCCTTCGTCGGCATTGGTCAGCAGCGGTTGCACGGCGTTGCGGCCGTCGAACCGGGACTTGCCGTCCTTGTAGGCTGCGGCGATGCCGTCGGTCAGCATGACCTGCGGGCCGACGGCCTTCAGTGCCTCGGCCGCCGCTGCCACAAGGGCATCGCCCTCGGGTCCGGCCATGACCACGGCGATGCCGGGGTTGGTGCAGAACTGGCCCGCGCCCATGGTCAGCGATCCGGCCCAGCCTTCGCCGATGGCCGCGCCACGGGCGGCGGTGGCCTCGGGCAGGACGAACATCGGGTTGACGCTGCCCAGCTCGCCGAAGAAGGGGATCGGCTCGGGCCGCTGCGCGCAGAGGTCAAAGAGCGCGCGCCCGCCGCCGAGCGAGCCGGTGAAGCCCACGGCCTTGATCAGCGGGTGCTGGACCAGCGCCGTGCCCACGTCGCGGCGCCCGCCCTGGATGTTCGAGAACACGCCCGGATGCATGCCGGTCTTGGCGATGGCCGCATGGATGGCCTCGCTGATGATCTCGCCGGTGCCGGGATGGGCCGAATGGCCCTTGACCACGACGGGGCAGCCGGCGGCCAGCGCGGCGGCGGTGTCACCGCCGGCGGTGGAAAAGGCCAGCGGGAAGTTCGACGCGCCGAAGACCGCGACCGGGCCGATGGGCCGCTGCACCATCTTGAGGTCGGGCCGGGGCAGGGGCGCACGATCGGGCAGGGCCGGGTCGTGGCGCTTGTCGAGGTAATCGCCCTTGAGGATATGCTCGGCAAAGAGCCGCAGCTGGCCGGTGGTCCGGCCTCGTTCGCCCTGCAGGCGGCCCTCGGGCAGGCCGCTTTCCTGGCTGCCGATCTCGGTGATCGCCTCGGCGCGGGCCTCGATCTCGTCGGCGATGGCGTTCAGAAAGGCCGCCCGTTCGGCCGCCGTGGTATAGCCATAGGACCAGAAGGCCTCTTCGGCCGCCTGGCAGGCCCGGTCGACCAGGTCGACCGTACCCACGGAAAAGTCACGCGCCGGCCCGTGGGCGGGCTGCGAGGCGAAGGTCTGGCTGCCGCCGACCCATTCGCCGGCGATCAGGTGTTTGCCATGTGTCTCGTATGTCATCACATCGGTCCTTCTGTTCGTTCACTTGCCCCAGCGGAGCACGACCGGATCCAGCGGCCGGATCAGGCGCATCAGCAGGTCGCGGATCTGCGGGTGCAGGGGCGGGATCGGGTGGCGGCAGAAGTCCGAGGCGATGACCCCGCCTTCGACCATGGCCGCCTTGGCCGAGCGGAACCCGCATTGCCGGTTCTCGTGGTTGATCGCCATGGCCACCCGTTCATAGGCCGCCAGCATCCCGTCGCGGTCGCCCCTTGCATGGGCATCGAGCACCGGGCGGATCTGGTCGGGGATCATGGCCGAGGTCATCGTGCCCGTCGCCCCGGCTTCGAGATCGGCGGGCAGGGTGATGGCCTCTTCGCCGTCGAACGGCGCCTCGATGGCCGGGCCGCCCTCGGCGATCAGCGCCCGCAGCTTGCCGGCGGCCTGGGGGCATTCGATCTTGAAGAGCTTCACCATCTCGATCTCCTGCGCCATCCGCACCAGCAGCGGCACCGGAAGCTCGACCCCCGACAGCGGCGCGTCCTGCACCATGATCGGGATGCCGACCTCGCCGACCCGGGCGAATTGCTCGAACGTCTGGTCGGGCGTGCCCTTCATCAGGGCCCCGTGGTAGGGCGGCATCATCATCACGCTGTCGGCCCCGTGGGCCTTGGCATGACGTGCCCGCTCGACGGCAATGTCGGTGGCATAATGGCTGATCGTCACGATCACCGGCAGGCGGCCGGCCATGTGGGCCAGCGACACTTCGGTCAGCTTGCGGCGCTCTTCATCCGAGATCAGGAACTGCTCGGAGAAATTGGCCAGGATGCAGATGCCGTCGTTGCCCTGGTCGACCATGCAGTCGACGACACGTTTCATGCCCTCGTAATCGACGGTGCCATCGGGGTTGAAGGGCGTCGGCGCGACGGGCCAGATACCGGACCAGCTCATTCCACGATCTCGAAGTTGTGCAGGTGCTTGTCGGAAATGGTGATGCCCAGGCCGGGCTTGTCGTCATCCAGCTGCAGGAAGCCGTCGACCGCCTCGGGATCGCCTTCGAAGATGTAGTAGAACAGCTCGTTGCCGACCTCGACGTCGAAGACCGGGAAGTATTCGCTGATCGGGCAATTCGCATTGGCCATGGTCAGGTGGTAATTGTGCACCTGGCCGGCATGCGGGATGACCGGGATCTGCGCCGCCTCGGCGATGGCGTTGATCTTTTGCGCCGCGGTGATGCCGCCCACGCGGTTGGTGTCGTATTGCAGGACGCTGACGGCCTTTTTCTGGATCAGGTCGTTGCAGCCCATGATCGAGAATTCATGCTCGCCGCCCGAGATCGGCACGATGTTCATGGCGTTCAGCTCGGCATAGCCTTCGACGTCATCGGCAATGACCGGTTCTTCCAGCCAGCGCGGTTCGTACTTGGCCAGCTTGGGCAGCATGCGCTTGGCGTAATCCAGGTTCCAGCCCATGTAACATTCGAGCATCAGGTCGTTGTCGTAGCCGATGACCTCGCGCAGGGCCTCGACCCGCTTGAGGTTCTCGCGCATGCCCGGCATGCCGTCCTTGGGGCCATAGCCGAAACGCGACTTGTAGGCCGTGTAGCCGTTCTTCATGGCCTCTTCGGCCTCGGCCTGCATGGATTCGACCGGCCCGGCGTAAAGCTTGGAGTAATAGACCGGGATCTTTTCCTTGGTCCGCCCGCCGAGCAGCTTGAAGACCGGCTTGCCGACCAGCTTGCCCATCAGGTCCCAGATGGCGATGTCGATGGCCGAAATGGCCGTCATGCCGATGCCCTTGCGGCCCCAGGCATGGGTGCGGCGGTACATCTTTTCCCAGATATAGGCATAGTCGAACGGATCCTCGCCGATGACCAGCGGGGCATACCAATCGTCGATGGCCTTCTTGACGACGCCGGGCGCCAGGGCGGCGTTGCCGATGCCGATGGTGCCGTCTTCGGTCTCGATCTCGCAGGTCAGCCACTGGTGGAACCGGAACGAGGCCATGGCATCGCCCTTCATCCACAGCGCGTCCGAGGCATTGGTGCAGAAATTGCCGGTCGGCGGAACGGTCGGGCCGGTCCAGTTCCAGACGCGGGTGCGAACGGATTTGATCTTGGTCATCTCACTCTTCCTTGTCAGGCGGGGCGGCCGGGGCCTGCGCGGGCGCAGGCGGGGCCGAACGTGATCTTGCGGGTCAGGCCGCCGCGCGGGCGGCGCGGTGGTTGCGGGCCATGCGGACCAGCAGGTTGAAGGCCTGCAGCGTGGCGCCGACATTGGCCTGTTGCTGGCCGGCGATGTCGAAGGCCGTGCCATGGGCCGGGGTGGCCACCGGGATCGGCAGGCCGCCGGCCACGGTCACGCCGCGTTCAAAGCCCATCAGCTTGATCGCGATCTGGCCCTGGTCGTGGTACATCGTGACCACGGCATCGACCTCGCCGCGCTTGGCTTTCAGGAACACAGTGTCCGAAGGCCAGGGGCCGGTGACGTTCTTTTGCTTGGCCTGGGCGGCCTCGACCACCGGCTGCAGGATGTCGATTTCCTCGCGGCCGAACTTGCCGTTGTCGCCGGCATGGGGGTTCAGCGCGGCCACGGCGATGTGGGGGCGGTCCTTGCCGGCGCGTTTCAGCGTGTCCTCGGCCAGGCCGATGGCCTTTTCGACGGCCTCGGCCGAGATCCGTTCGGCCACTTCGCGCAGGCCGATATGGCTGGTCACGCGGGTGGTCATCAGGTCGTCGAGCACGTTGATTTCGCTGTGATAGCCGGTGAAGCCCAGGTAGCGCGCCATGTAGCGGTGCTCGTCCTCGGCATTCAGCCCGGCGCTGGTCAGCGCGGCCTTGTTGAAGGGCCCGAAGAGCACACCGTCGACCTTGCCGGCCTGGGCCAGGTCCAGGGCCTTGTCGAGGCAGCGCAGGCTGCAGGTGCCGCCTTCGACGGTGACCTCGGCGACCTTGACGTCGTCGGGCGCGATGGTCTCCATCGGCAGCCAGTTGACGCCTTCGGCCGTGCCGGCCGCGTCTTCGCCGATCTCGGCCAGGGCGACGGGCAGGCCCGACTGGGCCGCCCCCTGTTCCCAGACGTGGCCGTCTCCGACCAGGACGATGTCGGCGGCGTCGGTCACGCCGTCTTCGTTGAGCAGCCGGGCGATCAGTTCCGGGCCGATCCCCGACGGGTCGCCGGGAATGATCGCGATGCGTGGTTTCGTATCTGTCATTGGATGTACCCCGTAAGAGCGAGAGACACCTGCGGCACGTAAGTGACCAGCAAGAGGATGAATGCGAGAACGCCGATGAACGGCAGGTTGGTGCGGGAGGTTTCCCAGATCCCGGCCTTGGCGATCGAGCAGGAGGTGATCAGCACCGAGGCGACCGGGGGGGTCTGCTGGCCGATGGCCAGGTTGAGGGTGACCATGATGCCGAAATGCACCGGGTCGATGCCCACGGCATTGACCAGCGGCATGACGACGGGGACCACCAGGATGATCGCCGCGGCGCCGTGCAGGAACATGCCCAGCACCAGCAGCAGCAGGTTGAGAAGGGCCAGCACGATCAGCGGGTTGGTTGTCAGGTCGGTGATCTGCTGGGCCAGGGTCTGGGGCACCTGGGCCTGGGTCAGGAACAGGCCGAGGGCGGCCGAGGTGGCGACCAGCAGCATGACCACACCGGTCTGGCTGACGCCTTCCAGCATGACCTTGCGCAGCCGCGACACGTCGAGATCGCGATAGACGAAGATGCCGATGACCAGCGCGGCCAGCACCGCCAGCCCGGCGCCTTCGGTGGCCGTGACCACGCCCGAAAAGATGCCGCCCAGGATGATCACGGGCATCAGCAGCGCCCAGATGGCCTCCTTGAACGACCGCCAGACATGGCACAGGTCAAAGCCTTCGGCGCGCGGCAGGTCATAGCGCACGGCCAGGCCATAGGTCACGGCCATCAGCAGCGCCCCGCCCATCACGCCGGGCACGATGCCCGCGACGAAAAGCTTGAGCACCGAGACCTCGGCAATGGCGCCATAGAGGATCATCGGGATCGACGGCGGAATGATGATGGCCAGCGACGCCGAGGACGAGGTGATCGCCGCGGCCAGCGTGCGCGAATAGCCGCGTTTCTTCATCTCGGGGATCAGCACGGTGCCGGTGGCGGCCACGTCGGCCACGGCCGAGCCGGAAATCTCGGCAAAGACCATGGACACGCCGATATTGACCATGCCCAGCCCGCCGCGGACGAACCCGATCAGGGCGGTGACGAAGTTGATCAGCCGGACCGAGATGCCCGAGGTATTCATCAGGTTGCCGGCCAGGATGAACAGCGGGATGGCGATCAGCGGAAAGGACGTGGCCCCGGAATAGAGCGCGATGGCCATGTCATAAAGCGTGGCCCCGCCCGGGGTCAGCAGCAGGCCGCCCAGCGAGACGATGCCGATGGCCACGGCGATGGGCACGTTGATCAGGATCAGCCCGATCAGGGCCACGGTGGTGCACAGCAGGATCATTTGCCGTCCTCCTTCTGGGCGGCGTTTTCACGTTCGGCTTCGGCGATGGCCTGTTCGATCTCGGCATGGTCGGTGTCGATGCCCTGTGCGGCCATGGCGATGGCCCGGGGCATGGTCAGAACGGTGCCGATGATCATCAGCACGGCCGAAACGGGGATGATCGACTGGACGATGTCCAGGGTCATCCAGCGGATGCTGAGCAGCGAGTCCCACTTGGCCACGGCCAGCACGGCATTGCCGTACCAGGCGACGACGGCAAAGAAACCGATGACCAGGATCTCGGAAAAGATGGCCAGGGCCACGGCGGCGTTGCGGGGCAGGGCGGTGACGATGCCGCCAAAGCTCATGTGCTGGCGCAGGAAGACCGCGTAGGTCGCGCCGAAATAGGTCAGCCAGGCCAGCAGGACGCTGGCAATCTCGTCATACCAGGACGGCGAGGCGCCGAGATAGCGCATGGTCGTCGAATAGACCACGGCCAGGGCCAGGGTCACGAGCAGCGCAAGGCAAATGGTCTCGATCGCCCAGAGGAGCGTTTTTTCGATCTTCGCGATCATCAGGGAATTCCCGTGTGACTGGGGACAGGGGGATACCGGGCGGGGGAGGCTCCGCCCGGCATCCCGTCCGGGTGTCAGTCTGCGGCCAGCGCCTGGGCGCGGCTGACCAGCGCGTCACCGCCATCGACCTGGGCGGCAAAGGCGGCATAGACCGGGGCCGAGGCGGCGATGAAGGCCGCCTTGTCGGCTTCGTTGACTTCCATACCCGCGGCTTCGACCTTGGCCACCAGCTCGGTGTCGGCGGCTTCGCCCTGGGCCAGCGACCAGTCCTGGACGCCGGCGGCCACGGTGGTCACGGCTTCTTTCACGTCGTCGGGCAGCTTCTGCCAGGTGCCCATGCCCGAGGTCAGGTAGGTCGGCGAATAGACATGGCCGGTCATGCTCAGGTAGCCCTGGACTTCCTGGAAATTCGCCCCGGTGATGTTGGTCAGCGGGTTTTCCTGGCCGTCCATCGTGCCCGTCTGAAGGGCGACGAAGACCTCGGAAAAGGCCATGGGCGTCGGGTTGGCGCCCCATTCCTTGAACATGGCAATGCGCCATTCCGACGAAGGCGTGCGGATCTTCAGGCCCTTGAGATCCTCGGGCGTGTTGATCGGCCGCGCGTTGTTGGTGATCTGGCGAAAGCCGTTTTCCCAGGTCGACAGGACCTTCAGCCCGGCCTTCTCTGCCTTGGGCGCCAGCTCGGCCTGGACGATCTCGGTGTCGATGGCCTTCAGGTGGTCGCGGTCCTGGACCAGGAAGGGCATGTCGAACAGGGCGAATTCCGGGGCCACGTTGGTCATGATCGACGAGATCAGCGTGAACTGGACGGTGCCGAGCCGCAGTTTCTGCATCAGCTCCTTTTCGTCGCCCAGCTGGCCGTCGGCATAGAACTCGACGGTGTGGGCGTCGCCCAGCTCGGTCTGCAGGTCCTCGGCGAATTTCGCCGCGCTGCGCCCTTGCAGGCTGTTCGATGCCGCCCCCACGGCCACGATGTAGGTCTCTGCAAGGACCGGCGCCGCCGCAAGCGACAGGGCGCAGGTCATCAGGCCGGCGGTCAGGCCGGTACGAAGGGTTTTCATTGGCTGGTCTCCTCTCCCAGGTGTGAATGAATCCCGCATATCTGCTGAATGTATTTTGTATACATGTGGAAAGTATGGACGGGCAAGAAGAATGTGGATATTGTGGTGCCGCGCTTTCGCGTCAGGCAAACTTTCGGAAAAACAGAGGCTTAGCTATGGGATCGTCCATTGCCATAACCAACCGCTCTCTCCACGACCAGGTGGCCAGCCGTGTGCGGGACCTGATCATCGAGGGCCGGCTGGAACCTGGCAGTCGAATCGACGAGGCAGCCCTGATCGAGGAACTGGGGGTGTCGCGCACGCCGTTCCGCGAGGCGCTGCGCACCCTGGCGGCCGAAGGGCTGGTCATCGTGCGGCCGTCCAAGGGCAGCATCGTGCGCAAGCTGACGCCCAAGGACGTGTTCTCGGCCTTGCAGGTGCTGGGCCATCTTGAAAAGCTGGGCGGGGAACTGGCCTGCGAGCAGGCCAGCGACGACGAGATCGCGGCGCTGATCGCCCTGCATGAGCAGATGATGGGCCATTACCGCGATCGCGACCGGATGCCCTATTACAAGCTGAACCAGGAATTCCATTCGCGCCTGGCCGCGCTGTCGAAGAACGAGACGCTGCAGGAGATGCAGGCCAACATCCAGGCCCGGCTCAAGCGCATCCGCTACATCGGCAATGAAAAGCCCGAATACTGGGCCGGGGCCGTGGCTGATCACGAGGAAATGGTACGCGCCCTGGCCGACCGCGACGGCACGCGCCTGGGCGAGGCCATGGCCAGCCACCTGGCCAAGACCTGGGACCGGGTGCGGGACAGTATCTGACTGTAGGTGCGGTGTATGAAGGTGCTGTGTATATTGTGCGCGTGCTTTGCATAAATTGCGTGATGCAGTGCACATGGTGCGACCAAACTAATTCCCGAGTGGTGTGATCTGCGCCAACCGACGTCTGGCGCAGCCCCGTCCGCGATGCAGTTCACGGCGGCTAGCCGGGGCATAAGGCGGGGCATGGGGTATCCCGCCGCCCATCATGAAGCCTCCCCCCCCGGCGCCATACGGCGGTCGAAAGGCGATTTCTTGGATCACATGTCTCTATGAATGCGACCGTCGCCAAGGCCGTCTCCCGCGCCCGGCGTGACGCCCACGCTCTGCCGGCGCAGCCGGCCCCCACCGAAACAGCCACAACGACATGGTGCGTGGGCCAGTGCCAGTCCCGGGCAAGTCCCCCGCAACCGGCACGCCCCAAATAGCACCCACGCCATGACCAATCCCGGCCGGACCGGACCGAGACAGCCGCGCAGCGTGATACACTCGCCAAGTCCGATTCCAGCCCCCCGCAACCGGCCCACCCCAAATGGCGCCCACGGCCTCAACCCCAGACGGACCCCGCCGCAACCGCCGCGCCCGACACGGCGCCCACGCCGAAACCGACCCATGCGAACCACCCAAAGCCGCCGGACAAACCCTGTCGGCATTTCTGCCGATTACCCCCGTGTCACGCCCGGCCTAGACTGGCGGGATCTTTCCCCGCCGGAGGCCGCGCCCATGATCGACACCCCGCTGACCCAGATGTTCGGCCTCGACACGCCGATCGTGCAGGCCGGCATGGCCTTTGCCGGCATGACCCCCGACCTGGCCATTGCCGTGTCCAATGCCGGGGCCCTGGGCTCGGTGGCCATCGGGCCGATGCCCGTGCCGGTCATGCAGGCCTTGATCGACGGGGTGCGGGCCGGCACAGACCGGCCCTTCCATGTCAATTTCATCACGATCTACACCGACGAGGCCCATATCGACGCGCTCTGCGTCGATCCCGCGCCCGTCGCCGCGGCCAGCTTTCACTGGGGCCATCCGCCCCGCGCCTGGATCGACCGGCTGCAGGCCGCCGGCATCCGGGTGATCGAACAGCTCGGCTCGGTTGAAGCCGCCCGGCTGGCCGCCCGCGACGGGGTCGACGTGATCGTCGCCCAGGGCACCGAGGCCGGGGGCCACAATTTCGCGACCCTGCCGACCTTTGCCCTGCTGCCCCGGGTGGTCGATGCCGTGGGCGACGTGCCGGTCCTGGCCTCGGGCGGGGTGGCCGACGGGCGCGGGCTGGCGGCCGCGCTCTGCCTCGGTGCGGCCGGCGCCTGGGTCGGTTCGCGCTTGGTGGCCAGCGCCGAATCCAGCGCTCATGCCGAGTACAAGGCGCGGATCTGCGCCGCCGAGGGCAGCGACACCGTGCTCAGCCCGCTCTTCGGGCGCCAGGACCCGGCATTCAACCCGATGCGCGTGCTGCGCAACCGGGTGGTGGCCGAATTCGAAGGCCGCGAGGACGACGTTCCGGCCGACAACAGCGGCGAGCCGGTCGTCGGCCGCATGAGCCTGGGCGGGATGGACACCGAGCTGCGCCGGTTCGGCAATCTCGTGCCGATGACGGATGCCACCGGAGATTTCGACGAGCTGCCCCTGCTGGGCGGCCAGGGCATCGGCCTGGTCACCCGGGTCGAGCCCGCAGCGCAGATCATCGCCGAGATGACGGCCGGGGCCCGGGCCCTTCTGGGCCGTCCCGCCGTGTCATGATGTCCGCCGCCGTGCGCTGCGCGCCACGACCCGCCCTGGTGCCCGGCGCCGTTCGACGCCCAACCCGACGCGCCTCAAAGCCCACCGCTCTTTGGTATCCATCTCGACGCGACTGCAAGCCCGCCGTCGCTCGGTGTCCATCCCAACGCGCCATCACGCCCACCGCCGCCCGGACCTCATTTCGACCCGCCCTGATGTCCGCCGGCGCCCGACGCCCACATCGACCCGCCCTCACGCCCGCCGGTGACCAACCACCTCGATGCGCCATGGCGCCCGACGCCACCCACCCCGACGCATCTCGATACCCGCTGTCACCCAGTGCCACCCGCGACACGGGGTCGTCGCCACCACCGCCCACGTCCCCCGTTGCTCCCCGACGCCTAACGCCTCACCCTGAACCGGAAAACCCCTGGCGCCCGACCGCCCCGACGGCACCCTGCCAACCCTGACACCCGCCCCAAGGCCAACCACGAAGACCCCATGACAATGCCCGACACCCCCCGTTACGCGCCCATGCCCATCGCCGCCTTCCGCGCCCTGGCCGAAGACGGCGGTCCCGCCGCCGTGGCCCGCCACATGACCGACCGGCTGGGCCAGGTGGCCGGCTACAACGCCACAACCCAGGCCGACCCGGCCGGGTTCGAAACGATGCTGGCCGGCGCCGCGCCCGGCCCGCTGTCGGGCCTGCCCGTCGGGATCAAGGACAACATCGACGCCACGCCCTTTGCCACCACCGGCGGCAGCCCCGCCCTGCAGGGCCATCATCCCGACGCCGACGCGCCGCCCGTAGCCCGGCTGCGTGCAGCCGGGGCCCTGCCGATCCTCAAGCTCAACCTCCACGAGTTCGCCTTTGGCGTGACCTCGAACAACGCCGCTTATGGCCCGGTCCGAAACCCCGTCGACCCGGCCCGCATGGCCGGCGGGTCCTCGGGCGGCAGTGCGGCGGCCGTGGCCATGGGCCTGGTGCCCGCCGCTCTGGGCACGGATACCGGCGGCTCGGTGCGCATCCCGGCGGCCTTCTGCGGCATCTGCGGCTTCCGCCCCTCGACCGGCCGCTACCCCGACGGCGGCGTGCTGACCATCTCGACCACCCGCGACACGATCGGCCCGATGGCCGCCACTGTCGCCGATTGCGCCCTGCTCGACGCCGTGATCACCGGCCAGCATGACCTGCCCGATCTGCCGGCCCGGCCACTGCGCCTGGGCGTTTCCAGCGATGCCCGTTCGGGGCTGAACGCCGCCACCGATGCGGCCATGGACCGGGCGCTGAACAGCCTGGCCGCCGCCGGGATCGAGCTGGTGCCCCTGGACACCGCCGCCATCGACGCCGGCACGATCATCGCCGGCGATCCCGTGGCCTTCTGCGAGGGGCACCGATCCTTCACCGAGATCGCCCGCACCCGGGCCGGCCAGGATTTCGCCCGCTTCGCCGCGGCCATCGCCAGCCCGGATGTCGCCGGGATCTTCGCCGCCCTGCCCGGGCTGGCCCGCGATACCCATGACGCCTGGCAGGAGATCCTGTCCACCACCCTGCCGGAGCTGCGCGCGGCCTATGCCCGGCTGCTGGATTCGGCCCGGGTCGATGCCGTGCTCTCGGCCACCGTGCCCGTGCCGCCGCCGCTCTACGGCGAGGATGATACGCTGGCCGGCGATGGTGCCGACCTGCCGACCTTTCCGACGATCATCCGCAACACCACCCGGGCCTCGATGCTGGGCACGCCGTCGATCTCGCTACCCGCCGGGCGCGATGCCGGCGGGCTGCCCTTCGGGCTGATGGCCGAAACCGGCGCCGGCGACGACCGCCGCCTGCTGGCCGTGGCCCTGGCCATTGAAAGCGCGCTGGCCCCGCTGAACGCCCCGCACAAGGACACCCGCCCATGAATGGCCAGATCACCGCGCTCTACCACTACCCGATCAAGGGCCTGTCGCCCCAGCCCCTGCAACAGGTCGCGCTGCAGCCGGGCCAGGGCTTTCCCGCCGACCGCAGCTGGGGCTTTGCCCGCCACAACAGCGGGCTGGACCCCGAGAATTACCGCCCGCTGCCCAAGAACCGCTTCCTCGTGCTGATGACCGATGCCGCCCTGGCCGGGCTGCGCACGCATTATGATCCGCAGGCCGATGTGCTGACCGTGCACCAGGGTGACGCGCTGCGCCTCGAAACCGATCTGAACACCGCCGAAGGGGCCGCCCGGGCCGAGGATTTCATGGCCAGCTATCTCGACCTGGGCCCGGAGGAACGGCCGGTGCTGGCCCGGGGCGGCGACAACCGGTTCACCGACATTTCCGTCGTCTCGCCGCAGATGATGAACGCCGTGTCGCTGGTCAACCTGGCCTCGGTCCGCGATTTCGAAGCCCGGACCGGGCGGGCCGCCGATCCGCTGCGGTTCCGGGCCAACATCTATTTCGACGGCTGGCCGCCCCTGTCCGAGCTGGAGCTGGTCGACCGCGAAATCACCCTGGGCGACGTGCGCCTGCGGCTGTGCCTGCGCACCCGGCGCTGCCCGGCGACCGAGGTCAACCCGGCCACGGCCGAGCGCGACCTACCGGTGCCCCGGCTGCTGCAAGACCATTACGATCACGCCGACATGGGCATCTATGGCGAGGTCATCGCCGGCGGGACGCTGCGCGCGGGCACGACCATCACGTTGTGACCACGAAACCCCCGGACCAAGACCCCGACCAAACCCCCGGTCGGGAGCGCAAATTTCGCGCAAGGCCCGGGGCCGGGCGGGGGCGCGGGGGGCCTGACCACCGGAAGGGCTTTGGCCCGCGACCAAGTGGCGTAGACTGCCCCGATCGCGACATGCCGGCAGGGGGGCAACTTGGACAGGATCACGACATCGGCGGCCGGCGGGCCGGACATCACCGGGCTGTCGCTGCCCGACATGCAGCTGTTCGGGGCCATCGTCGCCCGGCTGACCCGGGCCGCGCCCTGGGACGATGTGCGCGCGCCTGTTCTGGCAGACCTCGCCCGGCTGCTGCGGGCCGATTACGGGGCGTCCTATGTCTGGTCGGAACGCTCGGGCCGGTTCGGCAATGCCACGATCCTGAACATGGATCCCGACAACATCGCCCGCTACGACACCTGGTTCCAGTACCGCGACCCGATCACCCACCGCATGCGCGCCCTGGCCCGGCCGGCCCTGGTCGACGAGATCATGCCCCGGCGCGACCTGCACCGCACCGAGTTCTACACCGATTTCCTGGCCCGCGACGGGTTGAGCCACGGGATCAACATGTTCCTCAAGGACGGCGCCCGCGACCTGGGCGATTTCCGCCTGTGGCGCGGCCATCGCGCGCCGGATTTCTCGCAGCGCGAACTGGCCTTGCTGCGCGCGCTCGAGCCCTTTCTGAAGGCCGCTCTGATGCGCCAGCAGGGCGGCGACACGCCGCTCAGCCCGCGCGAGCTGGAGGTCGTGAGGCTGGTGGCCCGGGGCTGCACCGACCGCGACATCTCGCGCATCCTGGGCATCAGCCACGGCACCGTGCGCACCCATCTCGGTCGGGCCATGGCCAAGGAGGATTGTGCCAATCGCTCCGAGCTGGCCGCGCTCTATTCCGCGCGGGTCGGGGTGAACTGACCGGCAGGGCAGGGCGGGTCGCACTGGCCGGGCGCACAGGGCAGGGCGATCGGTCGCCCCAATCGAATGACCGAACGGACGGACCGCCCAGAACCCGTCAAACCGGCCACGCGGTCCCGCCAAACGATCGCCCGAACCAACCGTCCGGGTACCGCCAAACCGGACGCCCGACCCGTGCAAACGACGGATCGGGCCCACCGCCGGTGTCCCACCATACCGGCCGCCCAACACAAATGCCCGACCGGGCCGACCACCGGTCTCTCACCAAACCGGCCGCCTGACAGAACCAACCGACGGGCCCAGCCAAAGCGAACGACCGGTCCCACCGAACGACCAGAACGACCGCCCGACCAAACCGACCGCACGCCCGGAACCCGCGCGGTTGCCGTGCGCCCGCCGGGCTGCCATACCGCTGGGCATTGCCGCCGCGTCCGAGGAGCCCGCGCCATGACCCTTTCGCTTCCCCCCCTCGACCAGGCCACGCCCTGGCTGGACGATCCCGCCCACCGGGCATGGGCGCTGGCGGATGCCCGCCGCCAGCTGGCCTTCTTCGACGCCAGCCTGCGCCCCGATGGCGGTTTCGACGTGCTCGACCTCGCCGGCGCGCCGCTGCCCCGCGCGGGGCAGGAGCTGCACACGACCACGCGGATGGTCCATTCCTACGTGCTGGGCCGGGCCATCGGCCATCCCGGGGCCGAGGATTTGATCGACGCCGGCATGCGCTTTCTGCGCGACCATCACCGCGACACGACCCATGGCGGCTATCTCTGGGCGGTGGACGAAACCGGCGTGACCGATCCGCTGAAACTGGCCTATGGCCATGTCTTCGTCCTGCTCGCAGCGGCCAGCGCCCTGCAGGCCGGCCACCCCGAGGCCCGGGCGCTGATGGACGATGTGGCCGAGGTGCTGGACCAGAGGTTCTGGGACGACGCAGCCGGGCTCTACCGCGACGAGTTTACCCGCGACTGGCAGAGCTTTTCGACCTATCGCGGCATGAATGCCAACATGCATTCGGTCGAGGCCATGCTCGCCGCCTTCGAGGTCACGGGCGAGGCATCCTGGCTGGACAAGGCCGGGCGGGTGCTGGATTTCTTCACCGCCCGCATGGCGCCCGCCCATGACTGGCGGCTGCCCGAACATTACACCGAAGACTGGCAGGTCGATCCCGATTATGCCGGCAACCCGATGTTCCGCCCGGCCGGCACGACGCCGGGACATTCGCTCGAACTGGGCCGGCTGCTGTTGCAGCATTGGGACCTGGCCGGACGGCCGGCGGGTGACGCGCCGGACCGGGCCCGCCGGATGATCGAACGGGCGCTGGCCGATGCCTGGCTGCCCGATGGCGGCCTGGCCTACACGCTGCGGCCCGGCGGGGCGGTGGACATTGCCGACCGCTACTGGTGGCCGGTGACCGAGGGCATCGGCGCCATGGCCAGCCTGATCAAGCTGGGCGAGGGCCGCGCCGGGGACGAGGCCTGGTACCGGCGGCTCTGGGCCTTTGCCGACAGCCATCACATCGACCATGCGCGCGGCGGCTGGTTCCCCGAGCTGGATGCCGCCGGCCGGCCGGTGGCCCGGCAGTTCGACGGCAAGCCCGACATCTACCACGCGCTCCAGGCCGATCTCTTTCCGCTGGTTCCCGGCCTGTCGCGCCAGGTGGCCCAGGCCGGAACGCTGGCCGGCTAGGCCCGGATCAGGGCGCGGCGATCACCCCGACCACGGCCCGGCCGATGCGCTGAAGCGCGGCGTTGCGGGTGGCAAAATCGCCCTCGGCCTCGGCGATGTAGATCGCCGCGATCCAGGGCGCCCGGCCCGGCGGGGTGATCATGGCCACCAGGTTGCGCGACCGTGCTCCGGCCCCGGACTTGTCGACGATCTGCCAGCCTTCGGGCGCGTCCCGGCGCAGCAGCGCGGCCGTCACCCCGCCGTGGCTCATCCAGTCGGCCAGTCGGGCCCGCCCGGTCGCCCCCAGCGCGGGGCCCAGCAACAGGGCCTGCCAGGTGTCGGCCATGGCCCGGGGCGTTGTCGTGTCGCGCGGGTCGCCCGGCGCGGTGTCGTTCAGCGCCGGTTCCATCCGGTCGACGCGGCTGACCGGATCGCCGATCCGCCGCAGGAACCCGGTGACCGCCTGTGGCCCGCCCAGCCGGGTGATCAGCAGGTTGGCCGCCGTGTTGTCGCTTTGGTCCAGCGTGGCCAGGCACAGCGCGGCCAGCGTCATCGTCCCGCCCACATGGGCCGACGTGACCGGCGCATAGGCCAGGATATCCGCCGCCGTGACCGGCAGGGCTTCGTCCAGCTGCAGGCTGCCGTTTTCCGCGCCCGACAGCACCGCGCCGCAGATCGCCGTCTTGACGGTGCTGTTCATCGGCATGCGCTCGTCGGCGCGGTGGGTCAGCCGGCGCCCGCTGCCGGTGTCGTGCAGCACAAGGCCGACCCGCGCGCCCAGCTCGCCTTCGACCGCGGCAATGGTGCGGGCCAGGGTGCGTTCGGGCCCCTCGGCCGGGATCGGAGTGTCGGCCGGTGCGGCGCCGGCCAGGGCCAGGCCAAGGCAGAGCCCGGCCGCAAGCGGCCGGGGCAGAAAGGTCGTCAGATGCATTCGGGTGTCCTTGTCTATACGGGGCGACCAACGGCCCACAGGGTCGGTTCGGGGCCTTGAACGGCCCCTCCCGGTTTGCCCTGTGGACATCAGCTGGTGTCATGGGCCTGTCCTAGATCGACTTGCATCTGCCGCTCAAACGACAAATCCTGTGGCCGGGCATTAGGTGAGCTTATGACATGGACCGTCCCGACATTCCCCTCAACGCCCTGCGCGTCTTCGAAGTGGCCATGCGCCAGGGATCCTTCACCAAGGCCGCGATCGAGCTGCGCGTGACCCAGGCCGCCGTCAGCCACCAGATCGCCCGGCTCGAAGACCTGCTGGGCGCCGCGCTGTTCCTGCGCACCTCGCAGGGGCTGGTGCCGACCGACGAGGGCCGGCTGCTGTTCCCGGTGCTGGAACACGGGTTCGATGCCATGGCCCGGACGCTCGACCGGCTGAACGGGCGACGCGATGTCGAGGTGCTGAAGGTCGGGGTCAACACGACCTTTGCGCTCGGCTGGCTGGTGCCCCGGCTGCCGGCCTTTCGCCTGGCCCATCCCGAGATCGACCTGCGCATCTCGACCAACAACAACCGGGTCGAGATCCTGCGCGAAGGGCTCGACATGGCGATCCGCTTCGGCACCGGCGGCTGGACCGGCCATGACGCCATCCCGCTGCTGGATGCCCCGCTGTCACCGCTTTGCGCGCCCGACCTTGCCGCACGGTTGACCGGGCCGGCCGACCTGGCGGGGATGGACCTGCTGCGCAGCTATCGCAGCGGTGAATGGCCCGGCTGGTTCGCCAGCCTGGGCCTGCCCTGTCCGCCCCTGACCGGCCCGGTCTTCGACAGCTCGGTCGCCCTGGCCGAGCTGGCGGCGGGCGGGGCCGGGGTGGCGCTGTTGCCGGTGGCGATGTTCGACGCGCAGATTGCCGAGGGCCGGCTGGTCCGCCCCTTCGGGGCCAGCGTGACGGCCGGGCGGTATTTCCTGGCCTGGCCGTCGGACCGGCCGCAAGGTCCGGCCATGACCGCCTTTGCTCGCTGGATCACCGCCCAGGCCACGGCACCCCAGGACGATTGAGCCGGGCGTCAACAGGCCTTGTCCCAAGTGACGCAGCGGCACGAAATCCCGTTGGCCCTACCCATATATCCCTAAGGATAGGGCGGCCCGGACAGGGGTCATCCGTCTTGGGGAATTGAGCGGATTCCGGTTAACGCGTAGACCGTTAACACAACGGAACACTGGCGGCGGACCTCACCCGCTGTCCCATCCAAGAGAAAATCTTCTCGGCTGCGGAACTATTCGAACCGCCCAGCCGTGAATCGACGACACCGGCGCGCCGCGGCGCGACCGGACATGTTTCCGGCGGCCTGACGTCGCCGGGGCAAGAGACTTGCGCCGCCTCGCCGGGATTGCCGGGGCCGGTGCCGATAGGCCCTGCATCCCGCCGCATCACCGGGCCCCTGCCGGCCCGCATTACCCTGCCGCCCCTGGTGGCACCCGTTTGATTGGACACGTGAAAGGAAGGCCGGAATGGCGGATCTGACCTATACCAGCGCAACGGCCCTGACCTATGCCCAGACCATCTTCGGGCCCGATGTCACGATCACCGGCGCCACCTTGATCGGCAACTCGGGCCAGACCCGCATCTATGACAACGGCGACGCCATCGCCCCCGAGGTCACCCCGGCCGACAGCGGCGTGATCTTTTCGACCGGCCAGGCCACCAATTTCAACGCCGGCTCGGGCGACAACGTCAACAACCTGCTGAATTCGGACATGAACCAGGGCCAGGCCGGCGACAGCGACATCGAGGCCACCGTGCCGGGCAGCACGCTGTCCTATGACGCGGCCGGCATCGAGGTGACCTTTACCGCCAATGTCTCGGGCACCTATGAAATCCCGCTGACCTTCCTGACCGAAGAATACCCCGAGTATTACAATTCCAACTTCTCGGATTCGGCCGCCGTCTACATCGATGACGGGTCAGGCCAGCAACAGGTGCCCGTCAGCGGCCAGCAGGGCGGCTATTTCAACATCAACTCGATGGAAGACGGGCCGTTCCTGAACAACGGCAACACCGGCAACACCAACCAGTACGGCACCGATTTCAACGCGGCCAAGACCGGCACGGTGTCGATCTCGGTGGTCGAGGGCCAGACCTACACGCTGAAGATCGTGGTCGCCGATTTCGGCGATGCCAGCTACGATTCCGCGCTGATGATCGGCGAGGGGGCGTTTTTCTCGGATCCGATCCCCTGTTTCTGCCGGGGCACGCGCATCCTGACGCTCGATGGCGAGCGGCCGGTCGAGGAGCTGCGCGAGGGTGACAAGGTGTTCACCCGCGACAACGGATTCCAGCACATCCGCTGGATCGGCTCGCGCCGGCTGAGCGCGCGGCACCTCGTCCAGAACCCCAAGCTGGCGCCGATCCTGATCCGGGCCGGGGCGCTGGGGCCGAACCAGCCGATGCGCGACCTGCGGGTGTCGCCCCAGCACCGGGTGCTGGTGCGTTCCAAGATCGCCCGGCGCATGTTCGGCACCGACGAGATCCTGGTCACGGCCCGGCAATTGCTGGACCTGGACGGGATCGAGCAGCTGGGCACCGACGAGGGGGTTGAATACTTCCACTTCCTGCTCAGCCAGCATGAGGTGGTGCTGTCGGACGGGGCGGCCACCGAAAGCCTTTATGCCGGGACACAGACGTTCCGGATGATCCCGGCCGAGGCCCGGGCCGAACTGCTGCATCTCTTCCCCGAGCTGGAACGGGCCGAGGATCGCGACATCGGGGCCACGTCGGCCCGACCGCTGGTCAATGGCAAGCGCGCCCGGCTGTTGGCCACGCGCCACGTCAAGAACCGCAAGCCGCTCTACGACCGCGCGGCCTGACCACGCGGGCGGTTGGCACGGCCTCCGGCAAATCCACCGGTAACGCGAATTATGTAAATATCGGGTCCGCCGTGACCCGGCGTTTCCCCCGGTTTCACGCGAAAATCGGCCGTATGCCGCCCGACGCGCTGCAATTGCAAAGAAGCCCCCAAAATGGCCTGCGCCCGAAAAGACAACGGGCAGGCCGACACATGCTGGTCGGCCTGCCCGGATGGTCATGGCCCCGCGGCGACGCCGCGGGCGCGGATCACTGTGCGGCGATCGCGTCGTTCATGATCCCGGTGGCTTGTTCGACCCATTCGGCACCGCCGATGTCATCGGCGAACTCGGGCCACAGCGCCTTGGCCGCTTCCTGCCACTTGGCCTCGTCCTCGGGCGCACCGGTCAGTGTCATGCCCAGCTCGACCAGCTTTTCCTTGGCCGCCGCGGTTTCCTCGGCCGACACCTCGCGCTCGTATTGCGCCGCCTCTTCGCCGGCCCGGTCAAGCGCGGCCTGAAGATCCTCGGGCAGGCCCTGGTAGAACCGTTCCGACACGATGATCGGCCCCGACCAGATCAGGTAGTGGATTTCGGTGATGTACTTCTGCACCTCGTAGAATTTCGACGAGATGGCCGTGGTATAGGGGTTTTCCTGCCCGTCGATCACACCCTGCTGCAACGCCGGAAAGACCTCGGCCCAGGCCATCGGGATCGGGTCCAGGCCCCAGGACTTGAAGGTTTCGATCGCGATGTTGTTCTTCGACACGCGGATCTTCAGCCCCTGCAGGTCGTCCAGCGTCTTGACCTCGCGCTCGCCGTTGGTCAGCACGCGGAAGCCCTTTTCGAAATACCCCAGCACGCGCACGCCGGCCTCGCGGGGCAGACGTTCGTTCAGCGGGCCTTTCAGCGCGTCCATCGCCGCATGTGCCTCCTCGTTCGAGGTGAAGGCATAGGGCAGCATCATGACGCCGACCGACGGTGCCAGGGGCACGAGGTTGCCGGTGTAGAGGATCTCGGATTCGATCGAGCCCATGCGCAGGGCCTGGGCCACTTCCTGTTCCGACCCCAGTTGGTTGGACGGGAAGATCTGCACGTCGATCCGGCCGTCCGAGTATTTCTCGACCAGCTCCTCGAATTTCAGCGCGCCCTTGTGGGTCGGGTTGTTCTCGTTGTCCCCGTGGCTGAGCCGCATGGTATACTCGGCCGCGGCCGCCGGCAGGGCAACCGAAAGGGCCAGCGCGGCCGTGGCGAGTGTCTTGACGAACAGTTTCAATGTAGTCTCCTCCTAATGAAACCTAGTTTATGAAGCCCAGAAGACTGGGCAGCCAAAGGGTCAGCTGGGGCACGAAGGCCACCAGGACCATCACGGCGATCTCGGCGCACAGGAACGGGATCGAGGCTTTGGACACCTTTTCCACCGTGGTCTCGCCGATCTCGGATGCGACAAAGAGGTTCACCCCCAGCGGCGGCGTCGAATAGCCGATCTCGCAGGCGATGACGAAGATGATGCCGAACTGGATCGGGTCGATCCCGACATTGGCCACCACCGGCAGCAGCAGCGGCGTCAGGATGATGATCTGGGTCAGGGTTTCCATCCACATGCCGATGAACACCAGCATCAGCAGGACCAGCAGGATCAGCACCGTCGGGTCGGACACCGTGTCGATCAGGAAGCCCGACACCAGCTGGGGCACCTGGAACATCGACAGCATGCGCCCGATGATCCGCCCGGTGACCAGCACCAGCATGACCGTGCCGGTGATGCGCACGGCATAGACCACGGCATCGACGAAGAGCGGCACGCGGATCTCGCGGTAGACGAAGATGCCGACGAGCAGCGCGTAGAGCACGGCCACGACCGAGGCTTCGGTCACCGTGAAGATGCCGGTATAGATGCCGCCCAGGATGATGATCGGGGCGGCCAGCGCCCATTTGGCTTCCCAGGCCGCGCGGCCGATGTTGCCCAGGCTGCGGGCCTCGACATCGCCGGAGCTGTAGCCGCGCTTGACCGAGATGAACCGGCTGGTCGCCCAGAGCGCGACGGCCAGCAGCAGGCCGGGAATGACCCCCGCGACAAAGAGCGCGCTGATCGAGGTTTCCGAGGTGATGCCGTAGATGATCATCGGGATCGACGGCGGGATGACAACGCCGATGCCACCGGCCGACGAGGTGATCGCCGCGCCAAAGCCCTTGTCGTAGCCGTCCTTGATCATCGCCGGGATCATGATCGAGCCGATGGCCGCGGTGGTGGCCGGGCCCGAACCCGAGATCGCGGCAAAGAAGGTGCAGGCCACGATGGTCACGGTGGCCAGCCCGCCGGGCGAGGGCCCGACGATGGCCCGCGAAAAGCCGATCAGCCGCTGGGTCAGCCCGCCTTTCTCCATCAGCGTGCCGGCCAGGATGAACATGGGCACGGCGATGATGGTGAATTCGTCGACCGCGGAATAGGCGGTCTGGACGAGGTAGGACATGGGCATGTTGGCCGAGGTCATGGCCAGCACGGCGGCCAGGCCGATCGAAATGCCCACCGGCACGCCGATCAACAGCAACACGACGAAGGACAGGGCCATCAGAAGGGTCGGATCCATGACGTTACTCCCCGATCCGGGCGTCGGCCGGGCCTTCGCCGGTCTGCCAGCGGCGGACCATGACCTGGACGATGCGGACGGACATGAAGGCAAAGCCGAGCGGCACGATCATCTGCACCCAGACCAGGTTGATGCCCGTGGTCTGCGAGATGTAGGGGAATTCGAACATCGAGACGGTAAACCAGTAGCCGTGCCAGATGACGACGGCGTTGAAGACCAGCCACAGCAGGTCGGCCAGGGTCAGCATGACCAGCCGCGCGGTCTGCGGCAGGAATTCGAGATGCAGCGAGACGCGGATGTGGCGATCGCCTTCGGCCGCGATGACAAAGCCGAAATACACGGCCCAGACAAAGGCAAAGCGGCTGACTTCCTCGAGCCAGCTGTACGACCGGCCCATGCCGAAGCGGGCGATGACCTGAAAGCCCAGCAGGCCAACGACCATCGTCATCAGGATCGCGCCCAGCCATTCTTCCGGCGTGCGCCCTCCCAGGTACTTACGCATTCATCCTCTCCCTTGCGAAGTCGTCGATCCGCGCGCGCCGCCGGTCGGCATCCGGCTCGGCGAAGGCGCGCAGCCATCGGGTCGTGTCGGCGGCAAAGCCGCTGTCCCGGCGCAGGCGGTCGGGCCAGATCGGCAGCCCCAGCACCGCCCCGGCCAGGTCCTCGGCGCCGGTGGCCGCGGCGCGCAGCCGGGCCATTTCGGCGCCCATCGGATCGGTGGTGACCACCCCGCCGGCGTCGGGCGTGTCATCCCCGGCCTGCAGCGCCCAACCGGCCAGCACCATGGCCTGAACCTCGGCCGATTGGCCGCGCTCCAGCCGCTCGGCCGCCGGAGCGGCGATGCGCTGGGGCAGCTTGAAACTGGCATCGCTGGCGATCTGGTTGAGCGGGTGGTGGATCGTCGGGTTCTGCAGGCGGCGCAGGCTGGTGCGTCCGTAGGCCTGCAGGTCCTCGCCCTCGGGGCAATCCAGCGTCTCGGCCTGGGCTGCAAGGAACACCTTTGCCCAGGCCGCCAGCACCGGGTCGGTCGACGCCCCGTGCGATCCCGCGTGCCCGCACAGGCGGCCAAGTTCGGCATAGGCCGATTGCAAGCCGTTCAGCAGGCGGTGTTTCATGTGCTCGTGGGGGGCCAGGTCATCGACGACCTGCACCCCGGCCGTTTCCAGCGCCGGGCGCGCAGCGGCAAAGCGGTCCTCGATGACCCATTGGCGGAACGGTTCGGCCACGACGCCAAGCGCATCCGCCGCGCCGCGGGCGGCTTCCAGCCGCGCCCGGCCGGCCGGCGCCATGGCCGGCACGATGCGGTCGACCATCGAGGTCGGGAAGGCCACGTTGGCCTCGATCCAGGGCAGCAATCCGGCAAAGGCCCGGTCGGCGTAATCGCCCAGCACCGCCGCCAGCAGCCGGCCGTTGTCGGCGACATTGTCGCAACTCGCCAGGGTGATCGGCCCGCCGCCGTCGCGCCGGCGCCGTTCCAGCATCCAGGCCAGGTAGCCGATGGCCGTGGCCGGCGTTTCCGGCGCGGCCAGGTCGGCGGCCACCCTCGCCGGGTCCAGCGCGCGGCTGCCCGACCGGTGGCAATAGCCCTTCTCGGTGATCGTCAGCGTGGCAAAGGTGATGTCGGTCCAGTCCACAAGGGCCGCCGCCCCGGCATCATGCAGCTGTACCAGCGTGCCGATGTCACGGCAGGTGCTGGTCGTGCCGTCTTCGGTCAGGACGGAATAGACACCACCCTGCGCCGCATGGGCCGCCGACAGGTCGGGCGGCGTCAGGTTGATGCCGACCACGCCCCAATCCCCGCCCGCCCGGGCGAGATCGTCGTAATAGCCCTGCTGGTGGGCGCGGTGAAACGCCCCGACGCCCAGATGCGCCGCATGCGGGCGCAGCCTCGCGCGGTCATAGGTCAGCGCACGGCCCATCAGAAATGCACCATGACCTTCAGCGTCTCGGTCTTGTCGAGCGCCCGGGCAAAGACCGCTGCCGGGTCGTCCAACGCCATGTCGGCCGAGATCATCGGGCGCAGGTCGACCTCTTCGGCCACGATCTGGCGCACGGCCTCGGCGAATTCGTCGATGAAGCGGTAGGTGCCGACCAGGCTGATCTCGCGGGTCAGCAGCTTGGCCAGGTCGACAGGTGCGCGGGGCGGCAGGAACCCGACCTGCACGACCGTGCCCCGGGGCCGACAGGCCGCGATGGCCGTGTTCAGCGCCGGCGCCGCGCCGGAGGCCTCGAAGACGGCATCACATGCGGGGGTATCGGTCAGGGCGGCCATGGCCCCGGCATCGCCCGCGTCGAACACGGCGTCGACACCAAGCGCCCGGGCCCGGGCCAGCGCACCGGGGGCAATGTCGCTCATCAGGATGCGCGCCGCCCCGGCCGCACGCGCGGCGGTGGCGCACATCTGGCCGATGACACCGGCCCCGGTCACCAGCACCGTGGCCCCGGCCAGGTCGCCGGCCATCGACACCGCGTGCAGGGCCACGGCATAGGGTTCGGCCATGGCCACGTGGCGCAGGTCGGCCGTCTCGGGCAGGCGGATGCATTGCCCCGCCTCGACGACCAGCTCGCTGGCAAATCCGCCGTCGCAATGCGGGAACCGCGCGGCGCTGCCCATGAAGGACATGTCGGTGCACAGGTTGGCCAGCCCGCGGTTGCAGTATTCGCAACGCCCGCAGGGCAGCGCCGGCGTCACCGCGACCTTGTCACCGGGCGCCAGCCCGTCGACGCCCGCGCCGGGCAGGTCCACCACGGCCGAGAATTCATGGCCCAGGATCATCGGACCGCGCAGCACGGAATCGCCAACCCGCCCGTGCTGGAAGTAATGGATATCCGAGCCGCAGACGCCGCCGAAGGCAAAGCGCAGCCGTACCTGTCCGGCGCCCGGCTCGGGCCTCGGGGCATCCTCGATTCGCACCTCTTCGGCGCGATGAATCACACATGCTTTCACGGGTCCCCCTCCCTCCAGCGCCAGAAGTTTGCGCTTGATGCGAGGCTTTTTAGAACATAAGGTTCATATGACAGTCAAGATAGAATAAGAATTCCAAAAATGGACGCGATCCGGCAGGGAGAGCCGACGCGTACCAGGAAGATCGACGGGGATGGATGGGAGCCGGCACCTTGAACACAGACGCCGAAGGACACGAGCCGACACGCGATTTCGACCGGCTGCGCGAAGACATAGCCGGCGCCCATGACGGGCTGAGCAAGCGATTGAAACTGATCGCCGATTTCGCCCTTCGCGATCCGTCATCCGTGGCCCTGCGCACGGCCGCGACCCTGGCCGAGGACATCGGCGTGGCGCCCTCGGCGATCATCCGGTTCGCCCAGCATTTCGGCTATTCCGGTTTCTCCGAGATGCAGGCCGTGTTCCGCGCCCAGCTCCAGGCCAGTTCGATCCCCTACCAGGACCGCATCCGCGACCTGGAGAAGAGCGGCGCGGCCCGCGACACGGCCGAAATGACCGACCGCTTCGTCGAGGCGGGAATCGCCTCGCTGCGCGAATTGCAGCATGCAGCGCCCGCCGACCGCATCGAAAGCGCGGCGCGGCTGATGGCCGAGGCACGTATCGTGCATGTCCTGGCCCACAAGCGCACGTTCACTGCCGCGACCTACCTGGCCTACAACCTGGCGCGGCTCGAAGTGCCGGCCCACCTGCTCGACGGCATCGGCGGCACGCTGGATCAGCAGATGGCCATGGTCGCGCCGGAGGATACCGTCGTGGCCTTTTCGTTCAATCCCAGCGCCGAGGAAACCGTGCAGGCCTTTGACCGGGCGCGCGAGATCGGCGCCCGGACCGTGGCCATCACCGACCTGGCCCGCGCGCCCTTCATCCACGCCGACAGCTGGTTCCAGATCTCGGAAGCCAGCGTCGACGGCTTCCGCTCGCTCAATGCGACGATTTCACTGGCGCTGATCCTGGCCATTCGGGCCGGGACGCTCTGTGCCGAACTGCGATCCGACAACGAAGACTGAGGAACCCCAATGTCCAGTCAGCCCACCCCGCAATATGACATCATCACCATCGGTCGGACCTGCGCGGACCTCTACGCGGACCAGATCGGCTGCCGCATGGAAGACGCCCGGAGCTTTTCCAAGTATGTCGGCGGATGCCCGACCAACATCGCCGTCGGCGGCGCGCGGCTCGGCCTGAAGACAGCCCTGCTCAGCCGGGTCGGCAACGACCAGATCGGCCGTTTCGTGCGCGAGACACTGGAGGCCGAGGGCGTCGAGACCAGCGGCCTGGCCGTCGATCCCGAGCGGCTGACCGCCATGGCCTTCCTGGGCATCGAGGACGACCGCAACTTTCCCCTGCTCTTCGTGCGCACCGATTGCGCCGATGCCGCGCTCAGCGAAGACGACATCGACCCGGCCTTCATCCGCTCGGCCGCGGCGGTGGTTGTCACCGGCACCCATTTCTCCAAGCCCCATCTCGAAGCGGCGTCGTTCAAGGCCATGCGCATCGCCCGCGAGGCCGGCCGCAAGGTGGTCTTCGACATCGATTACCGGCCCAATCTCTGGGGCCTGCTGGGCGCCGGCGAAGGCGATGTGCGCTTTGTGGCCGATGATGCCGTGACGGCCCGGGTCCAGCGCATCCTGCCCGGCTGCGACGTGGTCGTGGGCACCGACGAAGAGGTCCATATCGCCGGCGGTTCGACCGACACCCGCGAGGCGCTGGTCAATATCCGCAAGGTCTCGGACGCGATGATCGTGCTCAAGACCGGGCCCAAGGGCTGCCTGGTCTTCCCCGGGCAGATCCCCGACGACCTGGAAGACGGCATTTCCTCGCAGGGCTTCCCGGTCGAGGTGTTCAACGTGCTCGGCGCGGGCGACGGGTTCATGGCCGGCTTCCTGCGCGGCTACGTGCGCGGCCTGCCGCTCGAGGAATGCTGCCGCATCGCCAATGCCTGTGGCGCCTTTGCCGTGTCGCGCCATGGCTGCGCCCCGGCCTATCCCAGCTGGGACGAGCTGCAGTTCTTCCTCGAGCGCGGGGTGGTCAACCCCCGGCTGCGCGAGGATGCCGACCTGGAACACGTGCATTGGGCCACCACCCGGCGGGGCACATGGGACAACATCTGCGCCTTTGCCATCGACCACCGCTCGCAGCTCGAGGACATGGCCGCCCAATGCGGGGCCGACCCCGCCCGGATCGCGGCCTTCAAGGACCTGGCGCTCGAAGCCATGCTGGCGTCGCGCCGGCCCGGCATGATGCTGGGCACGCTGCTCGACAGCACCCATGGCCGCCAGGCCCTGTTCCGGGCCGAGAAGGAAGGCATGTGGATCGGCCGGCCGGTCGAACTGCCCGGTTCGCGCCCGTTGCGCTTCGAAGGGGCGGCCTCGCTCGGGGCCGAGGTGGCGGCCTGGCCCGACGACCATGTCATCAAGTGCCTGGTGTTCTACAACCCCGACGATCCCGAGGACATGCGCCGCACCCAGCTCGACCAGCTGCACCGCCTGGCCTCGGCCGCGCGGCTCAGCCGCCACGAATACCTGATCGAGGTGATCGGCACGGCCGAGGGCAAGCGCGGCGAGCTGGCCACGGCCGAGGCGATGCAGCAGATCTACGACGAGGGCATCCGCCCCGACTGGTGGAAGCTGGGCGACCAGACCGACGCCGGCTGGGCAGCCGTCAGCGCGGTGATCGACGCCAATGACCGCTGGTGCCGGGGCGTGCTGCTGCTGGGCCTCGACGCGCCGGCCGACGCGCTGGCCGAAAGCATCGCGCGGGCGGGGACCTGTGCACATGTGCGCGGTTTCGCGGTCGGCCGGACGATCTTTGGCGAGGCCGCGCGGGCCTGGCTGGCCGGCGAGATCGACGATGCCGAGGCCCGGACCCGGATGCAGGCGCGCTTTGGCCAGCTGATCGATTGCTGGCAGGACACCCGGCAGGCCCGGGCCGCCTGACCGGCCCAGGCGGCCCAATAGGTCACGCCGCAGACCATGTGCCGGCGGTCACGCCGCCGATCATGTGCCAGCGGCCACGCCGCCGATCATGCGCCTGCGACCACGCCGCCGATCAAATGCCGGTGGCCACGCCGGCGATGCAACACCGGCGGCCCGTCACCCGGGCCGTCGCCCCGGGGCCTCACGCCCCCCTTGTAAATCTTCCCTCCCCAACTGGGCCCGCGCCTCTCGCAGCGGGCCTTTTTCTTGCCACCGGGCGTTGACCCTGCCATTGGCCTCGCCCCTGCGCGACGGAAAGCGGCGGCCCCGCCGTGGAAGAACGGGAAACCCCGGGCATCCCGCCGGGGTAAGGCAGACGGGCCCGTTCATCTTGATCCACCAATTCAACGCCATCCGCCCGGCGCGCGGCACCTGCCCGAGCCGGCATCCGGCGACCGCTACGGCCGGTGCCCAGCCCGCCATGACCGCCGATGACAAACCCTCTGCCTTTGGCGCCGCGCCCACCGCCACGGCCCCTGCCGGCACCGCCCAGGAGGCGCTGCGCGCGTGAGACACCCCTGCCCGAACGCTGCCGACCCTGTGCTTCGCCCGTCCGGCCTTCCCGCTGCCGCCGGTCGGCCGGCAAGCTGAGGCCGGCCCGATGTCCTGGTCCCGCCTGCCGCTCTCGGGCAAGCTTTTTGTTGCCATCGTCTTGCCGGTGCTGTTCGCGATCCTGCTGATGGCCGGCGCGGTGGGCTATTCGATGCGCGCGGGCTTTTCGAATTACC
The DNA here is from genome assembly GCF_050389775.1 of Marinibacterium sp. SX1. NCBI lineage: Bacteria > Pseudomonadati > Pseudomonadota > Alphaproteobacteria > Rhodobacterales > Paracoccaceae > Marinibacterium > Marinibacterium sp. SX1. The sequence goes on from NZ_CP177146.1 coordinate 112,545, forward strand.
TGCTGGATGCCGAGCTGGCCCAGCTGTCGGCCCTGGCCGAGACGCTGGAACAGCACCCGACCGCCGCGCAGGGCTGGCCCGGGCTGGACGATCCGGCGGCCTGGCATGCCATGGTCATGGGCCACCTGCCCGGCCCGCCGCCGCTGATCGGCCCCGGGCCCACACACGATCAGGCACCACCGCAGAGGGCGAGCCAGCCCCCGGTGCAGCCCCCTGAACAGGCAACAGGTCAGGCGGTGGATCAGGCAACCGACCAGGCCCCGGACCTTCCTGATGGCCAGCCACGCCGCCAAACACCCGATGCGCGCCGTCCCGATAGCCAGCCACCCCACCAACCATCCAATACGCACCACCCCGACAGCCAGCCGCCCCGCCAACCGCCCGATCTCCGCCCCGCCGGGCCCGGCCAGCCCGGCCTGCCCCGGCCCGGCCCCCTGCCCGACCGGCTGGCCCTGATCACCGGGGATGGCCGGGTCGTGGCCGGCGGGGCCATGGGTGATACCCATGCCGAACGGATCCTGCGCGATGCCCATGGCCGGGTGCTGGGCCGGCTGCGCCTGTCGCAGCCGGGCATCCGCCCCGAGCCGGCTGACAGCGCCTTTCTCGCCGCCCAGTTCCGCGCCATCGGCCTGACCGCCGCCATTGCCCTGCTCTGCGCCTCGGCCGTCGCCTGGTTCATGGCCCGCCAGTTCCTTGCCCCGATCCGCCGCATCGGCCTGCATGTCGCCCGGCTGACCGAAGGCGACCTGTCCAGCCGCCTGCACGCCACCCGGGGCGACGAGCTGGGCCGGATGATGCAGGACCACGACACCCTGGCCGAACGGTTGGACGCCGTGCGCCGGCGCGAGAAGCAATGGATCTCGGACACGTCCCACGAGCTGAAGACCCCGCTGTCGGTGCTGCGCGCCCAGATCGAAGCCCTGCAGGATGGCATCCGCCCGGCCTCGGGCGAGGCGCTGGACCGGATGCACCATGCCGTGATGCGCCTGTCGCGGCTGACCGATGACCTTTCGCTGCTCAGCCGCAGCGACGAAGGCCGGCTGCCCCTGTCGCTGATCCCGCTCGACCTCTGCGCCCTGGCCCGCGAGGCGGCCGACGACCTGCGCCCGCGCTGCCGGTCGGCCGGGCTGCGCCTGCTGGCCCATCGCGGGCCGGCCCTGGTGGTGCGCGCCGATCCGGTGCGCCTGCGCCAGGTCATCGACAACCTGCTCGACAATGCCTGCCGTTATACCGACCGGCCCGGGCGGATCGACATCCGCTGCCGCCACGCCGGGACAATGGCCGAACTCACCGTCAGCGACACCGCGCCCTGTCCCGCGCCCGCCGCCCTGCCCGGGCTCTTTGACCGGTTCCGGCGCGGCGAGACCTCGCGGGCGCGCAGCCATGGCGGATCGGGGCTGGGCCTGTCGATCTGCCGCGCCCTGCTGACCGCCCAGGGCGGCACGATCACCGCCGCCCCGTCGGACAGCGGCGGGCTGGCCGTCACGATACAGATCCCGCTCATCCCCGCCGAGATGCCCGCCCCAAGACCCGAGGAGCCCACATGGCCGCCAAAGACCCCCACATCCTGATCGTCGAGGACGAAACCGCCCTGGCCGCCGTCCTGCAGGATTACGTCACCGCCGCCGGGATGCAGGCCACTCATCTCGACCGGGGCACCGGGGCGGCCGAACGGGCGCTGGCCGGGGATGTCGACCTCGTCGTGCTCGACCTGATGCTGCCCGGGGTCGACGGGCTGAGCCTGTGCCGCGAGATCCGCGCGGTGTCGGATGTGCCCATCGTCATGACCACCGCCCGGGTCGAAGAGATCGACCGCCTGCTGGGCCTGGAAATGGGCGCCGACGATTACCTCTGCAAACCCTATTCGCCGCGTGAACTGGTCGCCCGGATCAAGGCCGTGCTGCGCCGCCGGCCGGTGCTGGACCCCGGCGCGCGCCCGGCGCCGGCGCCATCTGCCGCCCGGCTGCAACTCGACCGCGAAGCCTGGCGGGCGAGCTATGACGGCATGCGGCTGGACCTGACGCGCCGTGAATACCAGCTGCTGGATGCCATGGCCGCCCGGCCCGGCCGGGTGTTTTCCCGCGACCAGCTGCTGGACCTGGCCTTTCCCGACGATGCCGAGGTCTTTGACCGGACGATCGACAGCCACGTGCGCAACATCCGGCGCAAGATCGCGGCGATCAGCCCGTCGGACCCGATCCGCTCGGTCTATGGCGTCGGCTATGCCTTTGACCCCGATGCCGCGAAATAGCCACGCGGCGGGAAAAATTTTGCCCTGCACACTGGCTTCACAATTCCTGCAACTCCCGTCCCCTCTTGGCCCCTAGACCGGGGCCAGACGCCGCAGCGAAGCGGCGCGATACAGGAGTGATCCAAGATGAGAAACCTGCGGAAACGGCTGGCCATCGGGGCAACGCTGATCGGATGCAGCATGGTGTCGCTGGGCCTGGCCATGGCCCCCGACCTGCTGTTCGGCGCCCCGTCGACCCCCGCGCCCTATGACCTGGCCCAGGCCGGCGGCAAGGGCGGGCCGGGCGGCCAGCGCCCCCCGCGCGAGGCGCTGGACGCCTGCGAGGGCAAGAGCACGGGCGCGGCCTGCAGCTTTGACACCCGCGACGGGGCCATGAGCGGCACCTGCCAATCGCCCGACGCGCAGGCCCCGGCGGCCTGCATGCCCAAGGGCGGAGCGCCGAAGGGCTAGGCAAGGGACGCGCGACATGCGGATGAAACTGCTGCCCCTGACCCTGGCGCTGCAGATGGTGCTGCTGCCGCCGGGCGCCCTGGCCCTCGGGCCGGGGACCCGGCCGGCCGCAGAGTGGACCCAACGGCCGGACATCTGCCCCGGAACACGGACATGCCGGCCAGACTGCGAAACATGGAGATCCTCATGGGTTTGCAACACGACGACATCGACGGACCGGCCCGCGTGACCGGATCAGCCCGGGCGCAAGGCCCCGGGACGGCGCCGGACACGACGGCGCGGCCGCCTGCCCCGGCGCCGCGGGGCTTCACCGGCACCGGGCGCTACCTGTGGCAGGCCAGCGTGATCTCGGTGCGCTATGGCGGCGAGGCCCTCGGGCCGATGGCCCTGCCCGGGCCCGATGTCCCGGCGCCCTTCGGCCATCCCTTCCCCGGGCTGGCGATCTTCGGGCGTGGGCGGCTGGACCCCTGGGCGCCCTGCGGGCTGGGCCCAAGCGGGGCGCAGGTCGGGCCTTTCGGGCTGGTCTTTCGGCGCAAGCCCAGGATGGCGGGCCGGCCGACACCCCGGGCGGTCAAGGTCAGGGCCGCCGGCTAGGTCGGGGCGGGTCGGGCACGCGGGTTGATCCTGTCCCGATCGCTGCGCCCCGTGTGAGCGGCCCGACCCCGGCGGGACGGGCGCCCGATGTCCCCGGGCGCCCGTTCCTCTTTCCGCATGTCAGGCCGCGATCAGCGCTTGGCCTTCGGCGTCCAGGCGAATTTCTGCATCACCGCGTCGACGGGCGTCTGGGCCACGTGGTTGGTGTAGTTGCTCATGACCTTCTGGGCCAGGCCCAGGATGATGTCGAGCACCTGACGCTCGCCGTAGCCGGCGGCATAAAAGGCCTCGAACGCCGCATCCGACGGGTTGCCCCGGGTGTCGAGCATGGCCAGGGTGAAGGTGCGCAGCGCCTCCAGCTTGTCCGACGGCAGCGGGGTTTCGTCGCGCAGGGCGTCCGAGATCTCGTCGCTGACCCCCATCATCTTGGCGATGCCGGTATGGGCGGGCACGCAGTAATGGCATTCGTGGTAGACGTTGATCGTCTGCCAGACGACGGTCTTTTCATCGGCGTCAAAGGCGGTGTCCTCGGCAAAGAGCCGGTGCAGCACCTGGTAGCCTTCCAGCAACGCCGGCGAGCCGGCCATCACCGCATGCAGGCCGGGCAGGCGGCCAAAGGCCTTCTTGGATTTCTCGATCAGCGGAACGGCGGCTTCGGGCGCGGTGGTTTCGTCGAAGGTCTCGAACTTGGACATGGGAGCTTCCTTTCTTGAGTGATCGCTCAAGCCCCATCTAGTCATGTTGAACGATTGCTCAAGTGATATTTGAGTGATCGCTCCATTTTCTCTTCCGGGGCCTTTCGCAGCCCTGTCCGGCGGTCTATGGTCAGGCATGGCACGAACGGCTTCATACGACCGGGACGCGGCGCTGGACGCCGCGATGGCGCTCTTCTGGGTCAAGGGCTATCACGCGACATCGCTGAAGGATCTCGAAGAGGCGCTGAAGATGCGGCCCGGCTCGATCTATGCGGCGTTCCAGAGCAAGGAGGCCCTGTTCCGCGCGACGCTGGATCGGTATGCCGGGCGCATGGCCGAGGACCTCGACACGCTGGTCGCCGAGGCGCCCTCGCCGCTGTCGGCCCTGCAACGGCACCTGGCCAACATTGCCGACCTGACCCCCTGCGACCGGCCGTCGACGGCCTGCATGCTGGTGAAATCATTGCTGGAGGTGCCCCAGGACACCGACCTGCGGGCGCTGGTTCTGGGCCACCTGGACAGCATCCAGGCGCGGCTGGCCGGGGTCATCCGAGCGGCCATCGCGGCGGGCGAATTGCCCGGCGATTGTGATGCCGACCGGCTGGCCCGGCGCATCCAGACCTATATCTTCGGGCTCAAGGTCCAGGCGCAGCGCGAGACCGACCCCGAGCGGATGCGCGCGCTTTGTGCCGACCTGGCCGAAGAGATCGGGCGGCTGCGGCAGGCCGCCTGACCTGCCGCAGGGCCTGTGATCACGGCTTGGTCGCCGGGTCGTCGGCGGGTGTGTCCGACGGAGCCGTCTCGGCGGGTGCGTCGGCGCCGGTGTCGGCCGGGGCATCGCTGACCGCATCGGCGGGGGTGATACGGTTCTTGCCGGCCGGGGCAACGGGGATCTGGTCCGCATCGCGCTTGGGCGCGGACGTGTCGGGGCCATCTTTCGCCGTGTTGGCTGACGTCTTGGGGCCGGTCGCCTTGTCCGGGTCGGCTGGCTTGTCCGGATCAGCGGCCTTGGCCAAGCCGGCCGCTTTCTCCGCTTCGGCCGACTTGGCCACCTTGGTTGTCTTGTCCGGGGCGGGCACTTCGGCCGACTTGTCCGGGGCGATTGCCTTGCCGGGATCAACGACCTTGCCGGGGTCAGCAGCCTTGCATGTGACGCCCGACGTGCCATCACCCTTCTTGCCGTCACGCGCCTCGTCCACCTGGCCGGTCGTCGCCTTCGCCGGGCTATCGCCCTTGTCCGCAGCGCTCTTGTCGGCCCCGGCCTTTGCGGCCGCTTCCTCGGCTTTGCGGGCCGCCGATTTCCGCCCCAGCGACAGCGCCGCGGGCAGGCGGGGCATGTCGACCTGCTGGTCGTCCAGGCTGATCCGCACGGCCTCGCGCAGGGCCTCGCTGCGGTCCAGCAGCTTGCGGAACTGGGCCTCTTTCAGCTCCAGCAGGACCGACGGCGCAATAGCCCGGGCCTGCGCCGGCCGCGCCCCGGCGTTCAGCAGCACCACATGCCCGAACATGTCCCCCCGGCCCAGCCGGTTGACCCGTCCCGCGCGCTTGACCTCCAGCGCGCCGGAGGCAATGAAATGCACGCTGCGCCCGGTGCTTGTCGCCGCCGGGACCAGATCGCCGGCATTGACATAGACCGATTTCAGGCCGCGCTGCAGCCGCCGCCGGCTGCGCTTGTCGAGCGCGTCATAGAACGGCAGCTGGGTGATCAGGTCGGCCCGCTGGATCGCCACGTCCAGCGCCGGGCGGCTTTCCTGGCTGCCCCGCCGGTCGGTCAGTTCCTGCAACAGGGCGGTCAGCACCTCGGCCCCGATCAGCCCGTCCTCGTGCAGCCCGCGATATTCGCGTTCTTCGAGCCGCAGGGCCGCGCGGCGGATGAACAGGCGTTCGAGCTCTTCGGCATAGCCCGGATATTGCAGGCGCATACCTTCCAGCGCGGCTTCCAGCGCCTCGTTCCGCCGGGCCATCATCTCGTGCAGCAGCTGGGCCACGCGCTTGCCGTGAATGCGCCGGATGCGGTTGTCGATGAAGGCGTCGAGCTCTTCCAGGATCACCCGCTGGGCCAGCATGAATTCGAACCGATCCGCCGTCAGCCGGCCCAGCGGGGCCGACAGGCGCAACCGGTTGTGCAGGGTCAGGGCCATGCGGAAGGCCCGGCCATAGGCCAGCATGTCGCGCGCCGCATGCAGGTACCCGGCCCGGCCCTTCAGGCGCACCGCCTCGATCAGCGTGTCGGCGCTGGTGTTCAACCGTTCGGCCACCCGGGCCGAGATCAGACGTTCGCGCATCTGGTCCAGCGCGGCTTCGCGCTCGGCCGCGGCCAGCGAGATCAGGCCCAGCTTGACCCGGTCCTTGTCGAGAATGCCGGTGGTTTCCTCGGCATCGCGCACGGCGTCTTCCAGCCGGGCGCCGAATTGCTTGGCCTCGGACCGGACGGTGTCGCGGTTGAGGCGATAGTTCTGGGTGACCTCGGCAACCTCTTCGCGCACGGTCTGCAGGGCCACGGCCACGGCCTGCTGCAACAACGCGGCATCGAAGGGCGACAGCCGGTCCAGCCCCAGCCGGGTGATGACCCAGCGCAGGGTCGTGCCCTGGACAACCAGGGTGAACAGCGTGAAACCGGTGGCAAGAATGCCGACCAGGCGCTTGATTTCATGGGGGATCATCGGGTTCTCGGTGACCGCCAGGGCCAGCGCGAGGGTCAGCGCCCCGCGCAGCCCGCCCCAGAGGATCGCCGCCCGGTACGACAACTCGACCGCCGGCGACAGGCGCAGGGCGGTGAGCGCGGGCATCAGCACGAAGACGATCAGCGCCCGGGCCACGACAGCCGCCGCCACGACCACCAGGATCAGGCCGAAATCGCTCAGCCGCACTTCCTGCAAGAGGCGCGGGATGAACAGCGCGGCCAGCACGAAGATCATCGCCCCGGCCCAATGGGCCAGCAGGTCCCAGACCTCGCGCAGCTTGGTCCAGGCCTGCGGGGACAGGCGCAGAGGGGCGGTCAGGTGCAGGGTCAGCCCCGACACGACCACGGCGATCACGCCCGAGGCGCCCAGCAGCTGTTCGGCGGTGATGTAGGCCAGGTAGGGCAGCGCGACCGAGACCGACAGCTGGGCCAGCATGAAATCCCCCAGCAGGCTCATGACGCGCACGGCGATCTGGCTGGCCAGCCAGCCGGTCAGCACCCCGCCAAAGATCAGCACGGGGAATTCGGCCATGGCCTCGCCCATCGACGGGTCGGGAATGCCGACCATGACAAAGCCCAGGAACAGGCTGAACAGGGCGATGGCCGCGGCATCGTTCAGCAGGCTTTCACCTTCGATGATGCGGGTCAGGCGCTGGGGCGCGGCGATGGACCGGAAGATGCTGACCACGGCCGAGGGATCGGTCGTCGAGACGATCGAGCCGATCAGCAGGCAGGCCGTGAGGGGCAGCGCGCTGGTCCAGCTGAGCGCCAGGCCGACCAGCCCGGTGGCCGCAACCACGGCGATGACGGCCAGGACGATGATGGGCACGCCATCGCCGATCATCTGGCGCAGGTCCATGCCGATCGTGGCCTGGAACAGCAGGGTCGGCAGGAAGACATAGATGAAGACATCGGCCTCGATGGGCAGGCCGAGAATGGCTTCGGCCACCGGGTTCAGGGCATCGGTCAGGTCGGTGCGCAGGAAAAAGCTGGCACCCAGCCCGACGAGGATGCCGATCAGCGCGATGATGGCGCTGTAGGGCAGGCGCAGCTTGGCGGCCAGGGGCTCGGCCAGGCCGATCAGGAAGAACAGCGCTGCGATGAAGGAGATGAAGAACCAGGTTTCCATAATGCAGTGATAGCAACTTTCGGCTGAAAGAAGGGTTGAACAATGGTGGGACGCGGCGCGCTGCGGGCCGCAGCGCAACATGCCGGTTTCCCGATAGAATATGTGGCGGGGCCTTGTCTAACCAAGGTTGTGCGAAATGCGGCGGCATGTCCCGGCCGAAGGGCCGTTTTCGGCCATGGGATGGGCGGGAAATGGGCGGGACACGGCGGCTTGCCGCCTGTTGGGGCAGCGCCTGGGCGGTGTGATGGGGGCAACACGGGAGCGGCACGGGGGCAGAGCCAGGGGATGCTGGGATCATCCGGGGCGATGGCGGGCCGACAACAGGGCGCCGCGGCGCGCAGATGGGGCGGCCAGGGCGGGAACATGCGGCGGCCCGGGCGGAAGCGACGGGCGGACTTGCCTGCGGGATCGACGGGCAGGGCTGATTGGCAGGATTGACGGACAGGATTGACGGGGCGCCGCGCGCGAATTCTAACACGGCCATGCCCGACCGTCGCGAGGATGTCAGCACCTGGATTGCCGCCGAACTGGCCCGCCTGTCTCCGGGCGACCGGCTGCCGACGATGCGCGAGATGATGCGCCGGTTCGGCACTGCCCAGCGGGTGATCGAGGCCGCCCTGGCCCCGCATGTCAAGGCCGGCCGGCTGGTCTCGCGCCGGGGGCTGGGCATCGTCGTGACCGAACCGCCCGACCCGGCCCGGATCTGGGAGGCCGATGTCCTGGTACTGTATCGCCTGTCGGCCAGCCGCCTGGCGCGCAACCTGCTGATGGAACTGGAACAGCGGATCAAGGCCCGGGGCCACCGCATCCTCATCCTGGGCTTTTCCGACGAGGGCCAGGCCCTGTCGATCCTGTCGCGACTGGGCCGGTTCCGGGTCTGCATGGTGCAGGTCCATTTCGAGCCGATCACCCTGCCCTTCCTCGCCGGCCTGTCCGACCATGCCGACCAGGTCGTGGTTGACGGCATCTCGACCACCGGGGTCGGGGTCGATGCCATCGGCACCAACTGGCGCGAGGCCCTGTCGGTGGCCATGCGCCACCTGCGACAGGCCGGGCACCGGCGGATCGGGTTCCTGACCTCGAACCACCCGGCCCGGCCGATTGCCATGGCCCGCCAGGAATACCTGCGCCAGGCCGAACAGATGCCCGGCGGCGGCTGGCTCATCGCGCTGGATGCCCTGCCCGGCGATTATACCTCGCGCGACATGGCCGGGGCGCTGGACGGGCTGAGCGATGGCACCGGCGCCCTGCCCTTCACCGCGCTGATCACCTGGGGCGTGGTCGATGGCCACCTGGTCGACCGGGCGCTCAGCGCGCTGCGGCTGGCCCCCGGGGCGGACCTGTCGGTGATGATCCTGGGCAGCGTCGATTTCCCCTCGGAACATCTCGACCGGTTCGACGTGGTGGGCAATTCCAACGCCGAAAAGATCGACACGTTCGAACAGGTGCTGCTGTCGCGGCTGGACCCCGAAGGCCCGGCCCCGGCCACCCATTACCTGCCCATCCGCCACCTGGCCCAGGGCAGCGTGCGGCCCTGCGAGGAGTGAGTATAACTCCCATTCTCAGGTTAATTATACTCACATACCGTGCTCCCGAATCGCCTGAGCAGGAGCATTCATGCCCGCAACCACGCCAGCACCGACGCCCGGAGCCACCATCACCCCGGACCAGGACCACGCCCGCGCCCCGACCCACGGGGCCGGCACGGGTACGGGACCCAACACCGGGCTGGATGCTGGGACGACGGCCGGAGCGACTACAGGGCCGAACACCCGGCAGGGAATTGGAACGGCGACTGGGACAGTTGCGGGGGCGGACACTGAACCGGGCGCTGGCACGACAGCCGCGACGACCACCGGGCTGAACACCCAGCCGGGCGCTGGCACGTCGGCCAGGACGACCACAGGGCCAGGCAGCGAGCTGGGCATCGGTGCGACGACCGGGGCGGCCATCGGGACAAATACCGCGTCGAACACTCCCACAACGACCGGGGCAACCACCGGCCCCGACAACGGGCCGCGCACGGGACGGGACACCGGCACGGGCACGACGACCGGGCAGGGCACGGAAACGGACCAGGCTCCGATCGGCGTGGCGATCATCGGGGCGGGCGAACGCGGGGTCTATTACGTCGGCAGCCGCATGGCCGAGCTGGCCGCCGAAACCGGCTTTCGCATCGTGTCGGTCCATGACCGGCTGCCCGAACGGGCCCGGCTGGCCGCGGCCCACCTGGATGCGCTTTATGCCGGGGCCGGGGTCGGCCACACCGTCGGTGTGGCTCCCGACCTGACGGCGGCCGTCACCGATCCGGCGGTGCAGATGGTGCTGGTCACCACACATACCAACGCCCATCTCGAACCGGTCCGCGCCGCGGTGCGGGCCGGCAAGCGGGTCTACCTGGACAAGCCGATCTCGGTCAGCCTGGCGGATGCCCGGGCCATCGTCGCCGCCGAGGCCGAGGGCGGCGCGCCGATCATGATGGGCTTTACCCGGCGCTATGAACGGCCCTGGATCGACGCCATCGCCCTGTCCCGCACAGGGGCCACGGGCACGCCGCGCATGGTGCTCTTGCGCTCGGTCATACCCTATACCCGCTACCTGCAGCTGTGGCACCGGACCAATGCCGCTTCGGGCGGGGCGATCAACGACAAGGGATCACATCATTTCGACGTGCTGAACTGGGTCGCCGGGCCCGGCGCGCGGGCGGTGTCGGTCACGGCCATGGGCGGGCGATCGTCGATCTTCGCGCCCGATCCCGACGCTCCGGCGCGGTGCAGCGAATGCGACCGGGCCTGCCCCTATCGCCGCCACGAGACCCTGATCGACGTGGCCGAAGGGGTCGGCCGGGTGCCCAACGACAGCTGGCTCGACGCCACCGACCCGGCCGACCGCAACGACAATTGCGTCTACCTGCCCGGCTCGGACATCGACGACCATGCCGTGGTCACCGTGCAATATGACAGCGGGTTGGTGGCCTGCCTGTTCTTCACCATCTTCGGCCCCTATGCCGAAGACCAGGAAACGCTTGAAATCATAGGCGAGTCCGGCCGGCTGCGGATGGAACGCCATTCCGGCGAGATCGACCTGGTCAGCGGCCACGGGGCCGAGCGCCGGGTGATCCCGGCCGGGGCCGACAACCGCGACTCGTCGCATTTCGGCGCCGACCTCGAACTGGTACGCACCATGCGCCGGTTCATCGCGGGCGAGGCCCCGCCCGCCGGGGTGCGCGACGGGCTGGCCTCTCTCGAACTGGTCGAGGCCGCGCGCCGATCCATGGCCGCCAACGGCCGCGCGGTCGATCCGCGCAACCAGGAGTTCCTATGACCGCCAGATTGCCTTCCCGGATGACCCCGCTGGCCCGCAGGCTGGGTGTTCAGCCGTTCTACGGCGACATCCACAACCATTGCGACCTGTCCTATGGCCACGGCCGGTTTGCCGATGCGCTGGCCCGGGCCGCGCTGCAGCTGGATTTCGTGTCGATCACCGGCCATGCCCATTGGCCCGACATGCCCGTGGACCTGCCCGAGGTCGCCCATATCGTCGATTTCCACGTCAAGGGCTTTGCCCGGCTGCGCGATGGCTGGGCCGGCCATTACGACGCGCTGGCCGCGGCCGAGGGCCCGGGGTTCACGGTGTTCCCGGGCTATGAAATCCATTCCTGCGAACATGGCGATTACACCATCGTCTACCGCGACATCGACGGCGCGCCGCTGCACCTGGCCGACAGCCCGGCCGAGCTGAAAGCCGTGCTGGACGCGCAGATGCCCGGCCGGGCGCTGGCCTTCCCGCATCACATCGGCTACCGGCAGGGCGCGCGGGGCATCAACTGGGACACGTTCGATGCCGGGCTGTCGCCCTTCATCGAGATGAACTCGATGCATGGCTGCGCCGAGACCTCGGAAAGCGCCCGGGGCTACCTGCATTCGATGGGCCCGGTCGATGGCCATTCGGCGATGGATCACGGGCTGGCCCGGGGCCATGTCTTTGGCATCGTGGGCAATACCGACCACCATTCGGCCTTTCCCGGATCATACGGCCACGGCCGGATGTGCGTCTATACGCCGTCGGCCAGCCGGGCGGCGATCTGGGACGCGATGATGGCCCGCCACACCAACGCGCTGACCGGGGCCAATATCCACCTGCTCTGCGCCCTGGGCGATGTCATCCAGGGCGGCATCGCGGCCCCCGCGCCCGAGGCCCGGCTGGACATCGAGGCCATCGCCGGCGGGGCCATCGAGATGATCGACGTCATCCGCAACGGCCGGCTGGCCGCGCGGATCTCGCCCGAGCTGACCCCCGCGCCGCTGAGCGATGCCGGCGAGACGATCCTGTTCCTGGAAATGGGCTGGGGCGCGCGCGGGTCGTCGCATGACTGGACCGGCGAGATCGCGATCGACGGCGGCGAGATCACGGCCATCGAACCGCGGTTCCGGGGCAGCGAGGTCGTCTCGCCGCTGGAAGGCCATGACACCGGCTTTGCCCTGCCCCGCGCGGCGTTGCAGGACGGCACGGCCCGGTTCGCCGTGACGGCCGAGGCCAATCCCAACAATTCCACCACCGCCACCCAGGGCATCGCCCTGCACCTGCGGCTGGATCCGGGGGCCACGATCCGCGCCCGGCTGGACGGCCGCGACCTGGCCATCCCCGCCGCCCGCCTGCGCGACGGCGCGCTGGCCGGCAACCTCGGGCCGATCGACAGCCCGGCCTACCTGTTCCACCCGCTGCCCGCCCCCGCGCGCTGGCAATGGCAGGGCCAGGTGCCGCTGGGCCCGCTGGCCCATGGCGATTCCGTTTACGTCCGCCTGCGCCAGGCGGACGGGCAGATGGCCTGGGCCTCGCCCATCTACTGCCGCAGTGGCGCAGAATAATGAAACAAGGACAGGGAGTCCCCAGATGACCACCAAGAAAGCCCTGGCTGCGGGTGCCGCAGCCCTCGCGCTCTCGGCAAGTGCCCTTGGCGCCACCGAGCTGAACATCGTGCATGGCGCCGTCGGCAAGGACCAGGAGGTGCTGCGTGCGGCGCTCGACCGGTTCGAGGCCGAGACGGGCCATACCGTCAACATCGTGTCGATGCCCGAACGGACCACCGACCAGTTCGCCCAGTTCAAGCTGTGGCTGAGCGCCGGGTCGACCGATATCGATGTCTACCGGCTGGATGTCATCTGGGCGCCCCAGCTGGCCGACCATTTCATCGACCTGACCGAGGCCACGGCCGACATCATCGACCAATATGTCCCCGCCGCCGTGGAAAGCCAGACCGTCGACGGCAAGCTGGTCGGCCTGCCGATGTTCCTGGGCGCCCCGGCTCTGTATTACCGGGCCGACCTGCTGGAGAAATACGGCAAGGAGGTTCCGACCACCTGGGCCGACCTAACGACCACCGCGCAGGAAATCATGGATGCCGAGCGCGCGGCCGGCAATGACGAGATGTGGGGCTATGTCTTTCAGGGCGCGGCCTATGAAGGGCTGACCTGCAATGCCATGGAATGGATCGCCTCGAACGGCGGCGGCCATGTCGTCGAGCCCGACGGGTCGATCTCGGTGATGAACGACAAGGCCGTCGAGGCCCTGGCCCTGGCCGGCAGCTGGCCCGACACGATCTCGCCCCCGGGCGTGCTGAACTATGCCGAGGAAGACGCCCGGGGCGTGTTCCAGTCGGGCGACGCGGTGTTCATGCGCAACTGGAACTATGCCTATGCGCTGGTCAACGGCGACGACAGCCCGATCAAGGACGTGGTCGAGGTCACCACCCTGCCCGCCGGCGACAGCGGCGCGGGCGCGTCGATCCTGGGCGGCTCGCACCTGGGCGTGGCAAAGTATTCCGAACACCAGGACGAGGCGATCGAGCTGATCCGCTTCCTCAACAATGCCGAAAGCCAGCGCGCCCGGGCCATCGAAAGCTCGCGCCCGCCGACGTTGACGGCGCTCTATGAAGATGCCGAGATCGGTGAGAAACAGCCTTTCATCCCGCTGTGGAAACCGGTGATCGACAATGCCATCGTGCGCCCGGCCGCGCCGACCAAGACCGATTACAACGAGGTCTCGTCGGAAGTCTGGACCGCCGCCCATTCGGTGATGGCCGGCGAGATGGAGCCCGAGGCCGCCGTGGCCCGGCTGAACGCCATGCTGACCCGCCTGAAGGGCGGCGGCTGGTAAGGCCCCGGCCACGCATCGCGCCACGCCCCGGCCCCGGGGCGCGGCAGGCTGCGGGGCGCCCGCGCGCGCGCCCCGTGACACACCCGCCCGAAACCTCGCCGCCCGTGTCATGCCCGGGCGGAGCATAACCTCAAACTGACCCACCCGCCCGTCAACACGCCTGCCACTCAAGGCACCCGCCATTCTACGCCCGCGCTCCTTGACGCACCCGCACGGACCGCCACCACTGGCAAGACGTTCATCCGTACCGCCGCCCGCATACGCCTTGCGCACCGCAACCACCCCGCTCTGCCGCGCCCCCGCCAAGCACCATCCTCAGCCCTGGACCCGGACCCGACCATGACCCACAAGACCGGCCTGACAGCACAACGCACCCGCGCGGCATGGGCCTTTGTCGCGCCCATGCTGCTGGTGCTGGCCGCCGTGGCCCTTTACCCCCTGGCCCGCACGGTCTGGTTCGGCTTTACCGATGCCTCGCTCAACGATCTCGACGGCGCCCGCTGGATCGGCATCCGCAACTACCTGGAATGGCTGGATTACGGCAACGGCCAGGGCGAATGGCTGGGCCTGCTGGCCGATGACCGCTGGTGGCGGGCGGTCTGGAACACGCTGAAATTCGCCTTTGTCTCGGTCTTCTTCGAAACCCTCTTCGGGCTGATCATCGCCCTGGTGCTGAACGCCCAGTTCCCCGGCCGGGCCATCGTGCGCACCGCCGTGCTGGTGCCCTGGGCGATCCCAACGGTCGTTTCGGCCAAGCTGTGGGGCTGGATGCTGCATGACCAGTTCGGCATCATCAACGACATGCTGATGACCATCGGCCTCATCTCGGCGCCGATCGCCTGGACCGCTTCGCCCGATACCGCCATGGCCGCCGTCATGATGGTCGACATCTGGAAGACCACGCCCTTCATGGCCCTGCTGATCCTGGCCGGCCTGCAGATGATCCCCAATGACATCTACGAGGCGGCCAAGCTGGACGGCATCGGCCCGGTCCGCGTCTTCCGCCGGGTGACCCTGCCGCTGGTCATGCCCGCCCTGCTGGTCGGCGTCGTGTTCCGCGCGCTCGATGCGCTGCGCGTCTTCGACATTGTCTACGTGCTGACGCCCAATACCGACACCACCCGCACCATGTCGCTTTATGCCCGGGAAAACCTCTTTGATTACGACAAGTTCGCCTATGGCTCGGCCGCGTCCACGCTGCTGTTCCTGATCGTCGCCCTGATCACCATCACCTTCATCTATGCCACCCGCATGGATCTCGAAGGCAAGGAGGACAGCTGACATGGCCATCCTGAAACGCATCGGCTTCTGGGCGCTGGTCACCGTGATCGTGGCCCAGGCCGTGTTCCCGTTCTACTACGCCATCCTGACCTCCTTCGAGAGCGGCCAGGCGATCTTTGACGTCAATTACCTGCCCAAGGTCATCGACTTCGTGAATTACCGCAAGGCCTTCGACAGTGGCGTCTTTGGCCGCCAGATCCTCAATTCGGTCCTTGTCGCCGCCGTGGTCGTGGCCCTGTCGCTGTTCCTGGCCGTCACGGCGTCCTTTGCGCTGGCCCGCATCCCGTTCCGCGGGCGGGGCAAGATCCTGCTCCTGATCCTGTCGGTGTCGATGTTCCCGCAGATCGCCGTCCTGTCGGGCCTGTTCGCCATGGTCCGGGCCATGGGGCTGTTCAATTCGCTCTGGAGCCTGGTCTTTTCCTACATGATCTTCACCCTGCCCTTCACGGTCTGGGTGCTGACCACTTTCATGCGCAAGCTGCCGACCGAGATCGAGGAAGCCGCCATCATGGACGGCGCGAAACCGATGACGATCATCCGCCGGGTGTTCCTGCCGCTGCTGTGGCCGGCCATGGTGACCACCGGCCTTCTGGCCTTCATCCATGCCTGGAACGAGTTCCTCTTTGCGCTGACCTTCCTGTCGACCGACACCCAGCGCACCGTGCCCGTGGCCATCGCGCTGATCTCGGGGGCGAGCGAGTTCGAAATTCCCTGGGGCAGCATCATGGCCGCATCGGTCATCGTCACTCTGCCCCTCGTGGCGCTGGTCCTCGTCTTCCAGCGCAAGATCATCTCCGGCCTGACCGCCGGGGCGGTGAAAGGATAAATCATGGCAACCGTCGAGCTGCGCAATGTCTGCAAGAAATTCGGCACGCACCAGGTCATTTCGGACGTGTCGCTGGCGCTGGAACAGGGCGAATTCGTCGTGTTTGTCGGGCCTTCGGGCTGTGGCAAATCCACCCTTCTGCGCATGATCGCGGGGCTCGAAGAGATCTCTTCGGGCGAGCTGCGCATCGGCGGGCAGGACGTGACCGACACGCTGCCGGCCGATCGCGGCGTGGCGATGGTGTTCCAGAGCTACGCGCTTTACCCGCATATGTCGGTCTTTGAAAACATGGCCTTCGGGCTGGAACAGGCCAAGCTCAAGAAGGACGCCATCCGCGAAAGGGTGATGGACGCCGCGCGGATGCTACAGATCGACGGGCTGCTTGATCGCAAACCCAAGGCCCTGTCGGGCGGCCAGCGCCAGCGCGTGGCCATCGGGCGGGCGATCACCCGCGATCCGCGGGTGTTTCTCTTCGACGAGCCGTTGTCGAACCTCGATGCCGCGCTGCGCGGGGAAACCCGGGTGGAAATCGCGCGCCTGCACGCCCGGCTGCATGACACGACGATGATCTACGTCACCCATGACCAGGTCGAGGCAATGACCCTGGCCGACCGGATCGTCGTGCTGAACGGCGGGGTGGTCGAACAGGTCGGCGCGCCGCTCGATCTCTATGAACGGCCGGCCTCGCAATTTGTGGCCGGGTTCATCGGCAGCCCGCGGATGAACTTCCTGACCGGCGAGATCGCCGCCCGTCACGGCGCCGCGACCTATGGCATCCGGCCCGAGGACCTGGCCATCGGCGACACCGGTGACTGGCCCGGCCGCGTCCTGCTGACCGAGGCCCTGGGCGCCGATACCTTCGTGCATGTCGAGACCGACCTGGCCCCGGCGCCCCTGGTGGCCCGGGCGCCCGGGCGCAGCACGTTCCGCGCCGGCCAACCCGTGGGGCTGACCCCGGATGCCGGGCGCATCCATCTCTTCGATCCGGCCGGACGGCCGGTCGTGACGACAGAAAGGGCACAGGCATGACCGAGACCGGTCTTCAGATCATCGACGCCGAGATGGCGCGGCAATTCCCCGACGCCGCGCGCACCTTTGCCGACCAGGCCGGGGCGGCGGCCGAGGCCGCGGCGCAGATCCGCCGGGCCGGCCGGCTGCACCTGCTGGGCATCGGCGGGTCGCATTGGGTCAACCGGCTGACCGAGCCGTTCTATCGCCAGGCCGGCATCGATGCCACGGCCCATGTCATATCGGAATACATGCGCGCGCCGCTGCCCGGCCCGGCAGTGCGCCTGCTGACCTCGCAATCGGGCGCCTCGGGCGAGATCCTGCGTTATCTCGACCTGTTCACCCACGGGCCCTTTGTCGGGCTGACCCTGGACGGCGACAGCCCGCTGGCCCGGCGGGTGCCCTGCCTGGCCGGCCATGGCCCGGCCGAACGCAGCTATGCCGCCACCCGGTCGGTGGCCATCACCATCGCCCAGCATGCCGCCATCCTGCAGGCGCTCGGCCTGGCCCTGCCCGGGCTGGCCGACGCCCTGGCCCGGCCCGCGCCCCTGCCCGACACCGCCGCCGCGACCGACCTGCTGGCCGGAGCCGGGCGGGCGGTGTTCTGCGCGCGCGGCGCGTTGCAGGGGCTGGCCGACAGCCTGGCGCTGACCTTCATGGAGCTCGCCCGGGTGCCGGCCATGGGGCTGGAGGCCGGGATGTTCCGCCACGGACCCTTCGAGATGGTCGATGCCCGCACGGCCACGATCTTCCTGCGCGGCCAGGGCCCCGAGGGTGACAACCTGGATGCGCTGGTGCGCGACCTGGTCGATGCCGGGTTCCGGCCCATCGTGCTGGATGTCTCGGGCCAGCCGCCGCTGCCCGGCGCGCTTGGCCTGGCCGTGCCGCCGGCCACCGGGCTGGCCGGGGCGCTGCGCCTCCTGCCGCTGGGCCAGCGCATGGCCGTCGATGCCGCCGCGCGGATCGTGCCCGACATGGGCACCCCCCTGCGCAGCACCAAGATCACCTCGGGCGAAGCGGCATGACCGACCGGCCGATCTGCGTGCTGGGCAACCTGAATGCCGACCTGGTCATGGGCCCGCTGGCCAGCTGGCCCGCGCATGGCACCGAATGTTTCCTCGACCGCTGCGATTTCCGGGCCGGCGGCTCGGCCGGCAATACCGCGCTGGTGCTGCACCGGCTGGGCATCCGGGCCGGGCTGGTGTCGTCGACCGGCGACGACGACCTGGCCGTCATGCTGGCCGAGCCCTTCCACGGCCCGCTCGACCGCATCGCCCGGCTGACCGGGCGCACCGGCATATCGGTCGGCGTGACCCATCCCGACAGCGACCGCAGCTTCCTGTCCTTCGCCGGCCATCTCGACCGCACCGACCTGGCCCTGATGCGCGGCCAGCTGGCCGGCTGGCCGCTCGACGGCGCGCTGGCGCTGGTCTCGGGCGGGTTTGCCATGCCCGGGCTGCGGCCCGGCATGCGCGCGCTGCTCGACCTGCTGAGGACCCAAGGCGCCGAGACCGCGATCGACCCGGGCTGGCCCGGCGAAGGCTGGACCAAGGCCACCCGAGCCGAGGTCCTGACCTGGGCCGGGGCCGCGCGCCACCTGTTGCTGAACGACAAGGAGGTCTGCGGCATCACCGGCCAGGCCGATCCGGCCGCGGCGGCGCAGGCACTGTGCGACCGGCTGGGCGGCGACACGGTGGTCGTGGTCAAATGCGGGCCCGAGGGTGCGCTGGCCGTCACCGCCGCAGGCCGGGCCCGGGCCACCGCCGCGCCCCTGGCCCCTTTCGAAACGGTGGGCGCGGGCGATGCCTTCAACGCCGGATACCTGGCCGCCCTGGCCCGGGGCGCCGGGCTGCAGGCCGCGCTGCAGGAAGGCACCCGCACCGCCGGCACCGTGATTTCCGCCTTTCCCCGCGACACCGGCCCGCTGCCGGGCTGGAGCCAAGATGCCACGCAACATCCTTCTGCTGATCGCCGATGACCTGGGGCTGATGACGGGTTGCTACGGCGACCCGACGGCCCACACCCCCCATGTCGACCGGCTGGCCGAACAGGGCACCCGGTTTGCCCGGGCCTTTGCCTCGACGGCTTCCTGTTCGGGCAGCCGCAGCACGATCTACACCGGGTTGCACACCCATCAATCCGGCCAATACGGGCTGAACCACGACCGCCACCATTTCCAGACCTTCCCCGGCGTGGCCACCGCCCCGGCCCTGCTGAACGCCGCGGGCTATGCCACGGGCATCATCGGCAAGGTCCATGTCGGCCCGGATGCGGCCTATCCCTGGACCTGGCGCGACGAAAGCTGGGGCCGCGACGTGGGCTGGATGGCTCAGCGGGCGGCGGCCTTTCTCGATGACGCCGGGACGCGGCCCTTCTTCCTGACGCTGGGCTTCATCGACCCCCACCGCGACGCCAGCCGGGCCGGGTTCGGCGCGCCGGACGGGCCGGACCCCGTTTTCCGGCCGGAAAACGTGGCGGTGCCGGAGTATCTGAACGACCTGCCCGAGGTGCGGGCCGAGCTGGCCGCCTATCACCATGCCATCGCCCGGATGGACCGGGGCGCGGGCCTGGTGCTGGACCTGCTCGCGGCGCGCGGGCTGGCCGAGGACACGCTGGTGATCTTCCTGTCGGACAACGGTGCGCCCTTCATCCATTCCAAGACCACGCTCTTCGATGCCGGCATCCACCTGCCCCTGATCATCCGCCGGCCCGGCGCCGCCCCGGCCACCAGCCAGGCCATGGCCAGCTTTGTCGACATCCTGCCCACCCTGCTCGACTGGGCCGGCATCGCGGCACCCCCCGACGACACCCGCCCGCGCGATGGGCGCAGCCTGCTGCCCCTGCTGGGCCGCGACGGGCCGGACCCGGGCTGGGATCATGTCTTTGGCTCGCATACCTTCCACGAAGTCACCAATTACTGGCCCACGCGGGTCCTGCGCACCGAGCGGTTCAAGTATCACCGCAACGTGGCCTGGCAATTGCCCTTCCCGATCTCGACCGACATCTATGGCTCGCTGTCCTTCGAAGCCATGCGCCGTGCCGCGCCCGAGACCATCGAGCAGCGCATCCACCGTCCGGCCGAAGAGCTCTACGACCTGCAGGCCGACCCGATGGAAACCCGCGACCTGGCCGGTGATCCGGACATGGCCGGGGTGCTGACCGATCTGCGCGCCCGGCTCGAGGCCTGGCAGCGGCGCACCGAAGATCCCTGGCTGCTGCGCGACGGCATGTCCGAACTGGCCCTGCGCGACCACCTGGCCGAAGGCCTCGCCCTGCCCGCCCGCTGGGATTTCGTCGCCCGCGAGTGACGGGCGCCCGACACGCCCAACCCGCCGAACCGCGTGCTCAGGCCAGCGGCCGGCAGCCGCGATGCACCAGGTCCTGCACCGCGGCGATGTAGCTCTCGATCGGAACGCCCCGGCGGTGGTACTTGGCCCGCTTGACATACCAATCCTGCAACAGCGGCTTGATCAGCGAGGCCAGCAGCGGCGAGGTCTCGCGCGGGAAGGCCCCGGCCGCGATGCCGCCGGCGATGACCCTGGCAAAGATCTCCTCGGTCCGGGTCTCGCTGTCGATCGCCCGGCGGCGTTCCTCGGCCGGAAAGTTCTTTGCCTCCATGAAGGCAAAGGCAAACCAGGGCAGCATCGCCTCGGTCAGGCGCAGATGGGTGTCGATCAGCCAGTCCAGATGCGCCCCCGGATCCGCCGGCAGCCCGTCGGGCGGGTCCGACAGCGCGCGCTGGACCTGTTCGGTCACCTCGATCAGGATCATGCGCAGCAGCGTCGTCTTGCTGTCGAAATAGGCATACAGCCCGCCCATCGACACGCCCGAAGCCGCCGACAGGTCGCGCAGGGACATGGCCTGGAACCCGCCCCGGTTCGACAGGTCGAGCGCGGCCTCGACGATGACCTTCAGCTTGCGCACGGCAAATTCGGGTTTGCGCACGGTGATCGTGTCGCCGTGGCGGGCCAGCATCGAGCGGCACAGCGCCTCGGTCGTGTAATCGTCTGGGTTCAGCATGTCCCGTCCTTATCACCGCCTGTCGCGACGGGCACCCGCCATCCATCCGCCAGGACGCTTGCAAGTCAACTCGGTTGCGTCTATCCACGAAATCGAGCGAACGCTCGAAAAATGGGAGGAGGGACGGAATGGCACAGGATCAGGCCGGGCCGGCGATGCGCTGGCCGGGGATCGCCGGGCGGCAGGCGCTGGTGACCGGGGCGTCATCGGGGCTGGGTGCGCATTTCGCGCGGCTGCTGGCGGCGCAGGGCGCGGCGGTGACGCTGGCCGCACGGCGCACCGACCGGCTGCAGGCGCTGGCCGACGAGATCGCGGCAGCGGGCGGCCAGGTCGATTGCCTGGCGCTGGACGTGGCCGACCCGGCCAGCGTGGCGGCCGGGCTGGAGGGGCGGTGCCATGACATCGTGGTCAACAATGCCGGGGTGACGGCCACGGCCCGGGCGCTGGACCACGACGCGGCGACCTTTGCCCGGGTGATCGACACCAATCTCAACGGGGCCTTCGACGTGGCCCGCCATTGCGCACGGGCCATGGCCGATGCCGGCCGGGGCGGCACCATCGTCAACGTCGCCTCGATCCTGGGCCTGCGCGTGGCCGGCATGCTGGCGGCCTATGCCGCGTCCAAGGCCGGGCTGGTCCAGGCCACGCGGGTCATGGCCCAGGAATGGGCCCGCCACGGCATCCGCGTGAACAGTCTGTGCCCGGGCTATATCGAAACCGACATCAACCGCGATTTCTTTGCCACCGAGGCCGGCCAGGCCCTGATCCGCCGGGTGCCGCAACGCCGGCTGGGCCAGCCGTCGGACCTCGACGGGCCCCTGCTGCTGCTGGTCTCCGACCTGGGCGGCTTCATGACCGGCACCGAAGTGGTGGCCGACGGCGGCCATCTCGTGACCAGCATCTGAGGCAGATCCATGGATTTCACCATTTCCCCCCGCATCGAGGACTTCCGCGCGCGCATCGCCCGTTTCGTCGACGACGAGATCCTGCCGCTGGAAGCCGACATGGCCAATCGCGACGCCCATGACAACATCGCCCCGGCCCCCCTGCAGGCCCTGCGGGCCAAGGCCCGGGCCGAGGGCCTGTGGTGCCTGCAGCTGCGCCCCGAGACCGGCGGCCAGGGCCTGGGGCTGATGGGCATGGCGGCCTGCTACGAAGAGATGAACCGGTCGATCTTTGGCCCCGTGGTGTTCAATTCGGCCGCGCCCGACGACGGCAACATGATGATCCTGGAAAAGGCCGGCACCGAAGCCCAGAAGACACGCTGGCTGGCGCCCATCGTGGCCGGGCAGGTCCGGTCGTCCTTTGCGATGACCGAGCCGCATCCGGGCGGCGGGTCCGATCCGGGCATGATGCTGACCCGGGCCGAGAAACGCGGCGACAGCTATGTCATCACCGGGCGCAAGTGGTTCATCACCGGGGCCGAGGAGGCCGAGCATTTCATCCTGGTCGCCCGCACCTCCGACGATCCGCGCCGCGGGCTGACGGCTTTCCTGCATCACCGCGACACGCCCGGGTTCCGCATCGAACGGCGCATCCCGATCATGGGCCCCGAGGAACACGGCGGCCATTGCGAAGTGGTCTACGACGGCATGGAACTGCCCGCCGACAGCGTGCTGCTGGGCGAGGGGCTGGGCCTGAAGGTCACCCAGATGCGCCTCGGCCCGGCGCGGCTGACCCATTGCATGCGCTGGCTGGGCCTGTCCAAGCGCTGCATGGAGATCGCCGCCGAATATGCCGGGCGTCGCCACGGCTTTGGCGTGCGCCTGGCCGACCGCGAGAGCATCCAGATCAAGATGGGCGACCTGGCCATGGGCATCGAGACCGGCCGCCTGCTGGTCATGAAGGCCGCCTGGGAGATCGAGCGCGGCGGGTTTGCGCGCAAGGAAGTGTCGATGGCCAAGATCCACGTGGCCAACCTGCTGCACAAGGCCGCCGACGTGGCGATCCAGGTCAACGGCGCCCGGGGCTATTCGCGCGATACCGTGCTGGAATGGATCTATCGCTATGCCCGCCAGGCCCGGCTGGTCGATGGCGCCGACGAGGTGCACCAGATGGTGCTGAACCGGCTGTTCGACGGCGAAGGCCGCGATTTCTGGTCCTGGGACGTGGCCGCCTCATGAGCGCGCTGGACACCGCCGCGCTGGCTCGCTGGCTGGATGCCCGGCTGCCCGGGACGGTCGGGCCGGAGGCGCTGCAAACGCAGCGGATCGGTGGCGGCCAGTCGAACCCGACCTGGTTCGTCGACCGGGGCGGCGACCGGCTGGTGCTGCGCCGCAAGCCGGACGGAGAGATCCTCCGGGGCGCCCATGCCGTCGAACGGGAATACCGGGTGCAACAGGCCCTGGCCGGCACCGACGTGCCGGTGCCGCACATGCGCTGGCTGGAGGAAGATGCCACGATCCTGGGCACGCCCTTCTACGTCATGGACCGGCTCGACGGCCGGGTCTTTGGAGATGCCGCCCTGCCCGGGATCGCCCCGGCCGACCGGCGCGAGATCTACCTCGACATGGCCCGCGCCCTGGCCCGGCTGCATGCGGTCCGGCCCGATGACATCGGCCTGGGCGATTTCGGCCGGCCGGGCAATTACTTCGACCGCCAGATCACCCGGTGGAGCCGGCAATACGCGGCCTCGCCCGGGCCGCGCATCGCCGCCCTTGACCGGCTGGTCGACTGGCTGCCCGGCCAGGTGCCCGCCGAGGACGGGGCAGTGGCCATCGCCCATGGCGATTTCCGGCTGGGCAACCTGATGTTCCACCCGACCGAGCCCCGTGTGATCGCCGTGCTCGACTGGGAATTGTCGACGCTGGGCCATCCGCTGGCCGACCTGGGCTATTGCGTCATGCCCTGGCGCACCGCGCCGGAGGAATACGGCGGTTTGCTTGGCACCGGCTGGTCCGAGGGCGGCATCCCGACCGAAGCGGAATTCGTGGCCGAATACATGGCACATGCCCGGCCCACCGCGCCGCTGCAGCCCTTCCACGTGGCCTTTGCCCTGTTTCGCTTCGCGGTGATCTTCGTGGGCATCGCCGACCGGGCGCGGGCCGGCAACGCGGCCTCGGACGAGGCCGAAGGTCTCGGCCCGCTGGCCGGTTGCTTCGCCCGGCGCGCGCTGGAGGCGGCGGGGCTGGACGGCTGACCGTTCAGCCTGTGGCGGGGGTGGACGGCCAATCGGCCGGTGAGTGGTGGAGCGGCATGGCTGCCCCCCGAACAGCTGACATTGCAGGACGGCTGACAGGCTGCCATGTGGCCGGGGTGCATGGTTCTGCCTGAGGCGTAGTGAGATGGCTGACCGGCCGCTTGCTGGTGGGGCTGGATCGCCGCCCCCCGGGCAAGTGGCCCGATATGACGGCAGGTTGATCGACGGATGGACGGCCAAGACGGCTGACCGCTCGACCTGTGGCGGGCCACGACAGCCGACCACCCGGATATCGGCGGGGCTGGCCGGTCAGAGACCGTCTTCGCTGGCCGGCGAATTGCCCCAGACCACGGCCCGTTCATGGCGCTGGATGACATGCTTGAGGTTCTCGAAGGCCGTGGTGATATGGCCCGAGAACCGTTCGACCACCGGCGCCCGGGCCGCCGCGCGGTGCATCAGGATGCCCAGGGAACGGTTCGGCTGGGGAATGTTGTAGGGCAGCACGGTGATGCGGTTCTCGCCCCGCTGGGCAAAGACCACCGAAAAGGGCAGCACGGCCAGGGCATCGGTTTCGACCAGCACGTTGACCACGCTCATCAGCGAGCCGCCGGAATAACGGATGTGCAGGTCGGTCATGCCGATCGACATCAGGATCATCTGCAGGTCCGACATCAGCGGCGAGCCGGGCAGCGGGCCGACCCAGGGGTAGCGCGTCAGGTCCTGGGCTTCGAGCGGGCGCTTGCGCAGCAGCGGATGGCCGGCCCGGCAGGCCACGATGTTGCGCCCGGGCAGGATTTCCAGGAATTCATAGGCCGGGCCCAGGTCCGGCTCGCCGATCGGCACGATGCCCAGGTCGACCTGGCCGGCCTCCAGCGCGGCGGCCATCTCGGGCAGGTTCATGTAGGATTGCTCGACTGTCACATCCGGTTCGAGCCGCTGGAATTCGCCGATCATGCGGCTGATCATGGCATCCATGAAGAACGGCACCCCGGCCACCCGGACCAACCCGCTGGTGCCCCGCGAAAAGCCCTGCACGGCCTCCGAGGCCCGGCGCGAGGCAGCGATGATCGCCCGGCCCTGCACGGCCAGCTGCGCGCCCAGGGGGGTCGGGCGCAGCGGCCGGCGCCCCTTGATGAACAGCGGCTCGCCGACCCGGGCCTCGAGCATCGACAGCGACCGGCTGACCGCCGGCTGGGTCAGGCCCAGCAGGGCCGCTCCCTCGGACACGCCGCCGGCGTCGAGGACGGCGGCCAGCTGCATCAGGTGACGTTCATTCAGCTTCATATCATTGTGTTATACTGCTGGTCGAACATCTCAACCTAAATGCGACGCCCCCGCGTTAACCATTTCTTCGGGATTGGGAGGTCCCCGGAGGAATGCACGACATCACGGACATACCAGGCCGGCCTGTGCCCGGCGCCGACGGGCCCGCGCGCCCGGCCATCCCGCGGGATCTGCCCGACCGGCTGGCCGGCGTGGCGCCCAGCCGGCTGACCGAAACCGTCGGCGCGCTGGTCGGCGTGCTGCAGGAGCTGGCCGCCGATGTCCGGCTGACCGATGCCGAGTTCCGCGCCACCCTGGCCTTTCTGACCGAGGTCGGCCACCATGCCGACCCGCGGCGCCAGGAATGGGTGCTGCTGGCCGATGCCCTGGGCCTGTCGGCACGGATCGAGGCGCTGAACCATCCCCGCCCGGCCGGGGCCACGCCCAACACCGGGGCCGGGCCGTTCTATCGGCCCGACGCGCCCGATCTCGACAATGGCGCAACGATCTCGCGCGATGGCAAGGGTCAGCCCCTGGCCGTGACCGGCCGGCTGCGCGGGCTGGATGGCCGGCCCGTGGCCGATGCGCTGGTCGAGGTCTGGCAGGCCAATGCCTGCGGGGCCTATGAAAACCAGGAACCCGATCACCAACCCGAACACAACCTGCGCGGCCGGTTCCGCAGCGACGGGCGCGGGCGCTTTGCCTTTCGCTCGGTCATGCCGGGGGGCTATGCCCTGCCCTCCGACGGGCCGGTCGGCCGGCTGATGGGCGATCTGGGCCTGTGTCTGGAACGGCCCGCCCATATCCACCTGCGGGTCACGGCGCCGGGCTATGAACGGCTGACCACCCATGTCTTCGACCGCGACGACCCGGCCATCGGCCGCGACGCGATCTTTGGCGTGCGCCCCGAGCTGCTGGCCGAGTTCCGCCAGCTGCCGGCCGCGCCCGATGCCCCGGAGACCCCCGGCGACCCGGCGCCCGGCCGGGCGCTGGACCTCGACTTGGTGCTGTGCCCGCGAACCGCGGAGGCACCGGCCCCCGACACCCCATCATCATCTCAAACGGAGGAGACAGAATGAGCCAGATCAGCGGCTTTCACCACCTGACCATGTCCACGGACGGCGCGCAGGAGGATTTCGATTTCTACACCAAGGACCTCGGCCTGCATTCGGTCAAGCGCACCGTGCTGTTCGACGGGGTGCTCCCGGTCTACCACCTGTATTACGGCTCGCCCAATGGCGATGCCTCGACGATCATCACGACCTTTCCGTTCCGCAAGCCCGGCGTCTATGGCCGGCGGGGCACCAACCAGTCGCGCACGATCATGCAGTCGATCCCCAAGGGCGCGGTGGATTTCTGGGTCGACCGGCTGAACGGCCGGGGCCTGAAGGCCGAAAAATTCACCCGCTTCGGCATCGACCGTGTGGCCTTTGAACATCCCTGCGGCATCCCCCACGAGCTGGTCGAAAGCGACAACGACCCGCGCGAGCCGATCACCAACGAAGCCCAGGGCATCAGCAAGGATCACGGGATCAAGGGCATCTACGGCGCGCTGGTGGCCTGTTTCGACCGCACGGCGATGGATGATTTCATGACCATCGCCCTGCCCCTGACCAAGGAAGCCGACAGCGACGAAGGCACCGTCTACCGCGTGCCCGATGCCAATGGCGTGATCCAGCGGGTCGAGGTCATCGACGACAAGGTCTCGCCCCAGGGCACCTGGACCCTGTCGGGCGGCACCATCCACCACCTGGCGCTGAACACCGGCGACGAGGACAGCCAGCTGGCCCTGCGCGCCCATATCGAGGGCCTGGGCTTTACCGACATCTCGGAACAGAAGGACCGCAACTACTTCAAGTCCTGTTATGTCCGGTCGCCGGGCGGCGCCCTGTTCGAGCTGGCCTGGACCACGCCGGAAGGCTGGGCCAAGGACGAGGCCCCGGGCGAGATCGGCAAGACGCTGGTCTTCCCGCCCTGGTTCAAGGACCGCGAAGGCGAGCTGCGCGAAGGGCTGGAACAGGCCGAGTTCGCCTGATGGCGGCACAGGCCCTGCACCTGCCGGCCGGCGATCCCCGGGCGGTCTGTGTCCTGGTCCATGGCCGGGGCCAGTCGCCAGAGGAGATGCAGGCCCATGTCCTGGCGCGGCTCGACGCGCCGGGCGTGGCCCATGTGCTGCCCCGGGCCGAGGGCGGATCGTGGTACGCGGCCAAGGCCGTCGATCCGCTGACCGCCGACACCCGGGCGGCCCTGGGCGCGGCGCTGGACCAGCTGGGCGGCGACATCGCGGCGGCCCGGGCGGCCCATCCGGGCCTGCCCCTGCTGCTGGCCGGGTTCAGCCAGGGCGCCTGCCTGGCGCTGGAATATGCCTGTTCGGGCCGGCCTGCGCCCGATGCCCTGGTGGCCCTGACCGGCTGCCGGGTGGGCGCGCCGCAGGACAACCGCCCCCGGGCCCTGCCCGAGGGGATGGCCGTACTGCTGACCGGCTCCGATGACGACCCCTGGATACCCGTCGCGGCCTTTGCCGATGCCGCCCACGAGCTGGGCCGCCAGAAGGCGCGGCTGCGGGCCGAGCTGTTTCCCGGCCGCGGCCACGAGGTCTCGGATGCCGAGATCACGCTGATGGGCGACGTGCTGGCCGGGCTGACCGGCGCCCGCAGCCCCCAGGGACAGATGGCCGCCCCGGCATAGGGACGGCCCCCGCGCCCCGGCGGCCGGAGGAGGATCCGGGGCCGTCGGGGCGCATCGCAAAAAGGGAGGAAAGAACCATGTTCAACCGACGCAAGTTCCTGCGGGCCAGCGCCGCCACCGGCCTTGGCGTGGCCGCATCCGGCCTGGCCATGCCGGCCCTGTCACAGGGTCGCCGCATCAAGCTGGGCTATGTCTCGCCCCAGACCGGCCCGCTGGCCGGGTTCGCCGAGAGCGATGCCTACAACATCGCGGCCTTCATCGAACAGACCGGCGACACGTTCGAGGTCATCGTCAAGGACAGCCAGTCGAACCCCAACCGCGCCGCCGAAGTGGCCAAGGACCTGATCCTGGAAGACGAAGTCAACCTGATGCTCGTCGCCTCGACCCCCGAGACGACCAACCCCGTCGCCGGGGTCTGCGAGGGCGAGGGCATTCCCTGCATCTCGACCGTGGCACCCTGGCAGCCCTGGTTCATCGGCCAGCAGGGCAACCCGCGCGATCCGGGGTCCTGGCGGCCGTTCGATTATGCCTTCCACTATTTCTGGGGCATGGAAGACGTGATCGACGTCTTCACCGCCATGTGGAACCAGCTGGACACCAACAAGTCGGTCGGCGGGCTGTTTCCCAATGATGCCGATGGCAATGCCTGGGCCGATGACGACACCGGCCTGCGCCCGGGGCTGAAGGCCGCGGGCTATGATCTGACCAACCCCGGCAGCTTCCAGAACCTGTCCGACGATTTCACCGCCCAGATCAACGCCTTCAAGGGCGCCAGCGCCGATATCGTCACCGGCGTGCTGATCCCGCCCGATTTCACCACCTTCTGGAACCAGATGCGCCAGCAGGGCGTGCATCCCAAGGCCGTGACCGTGGCCAAGGCCCTGCTCTTCCCGCAATCGGTGGAAACCCTGGGCGCCGCCGGGCACAACCTGTCGTCCGAGGTCTGGTGGACCCCGTCGCATCCCTTTGCCTCCAGCCTGACCGGCCAGAGCTCGGCCGCGCTGGCCGAAGGGTTCACCGCCGCGTCGGGCCGGCCCTGGACCCAGCCGATCGGCTTCGTGCATTCGCTGTTCGAAGTGGCCGCCGACGTGATGGGCCGGGTGGACGACCCGGGCGACGGCGACGCCGTGGCCGAGGCGGTGGCGGCCACCGATCTCGACACCGTCGTGGGCAAGGTGGCCTGGAACGGCCAGGGCGTGCCCGACTTTGCCGCCCGCAATGTCTGCAAGACGCAGCTGACCGGCGGCCAGTGGCGCATGCGCGACGATGGCGGCTACGATCTGGTGATCGTGGAAAACGGCGCCGCTCCTGACATCCCGACCGGCGGGACGATGGAAGCGCTGAGCTGAGGCCAGACGGCTGGCCCCTCGCCGGGCCGGCCCGCACCTCACACCGCCCTCCGGTGGCGGGGCACCCTCCCCGCCCCGCCGCCGGTCAACCGCCCCGTGCCTGGGCCTGTACCTGGCCCCGGTGGGTGGCCAAGGTGCCTGGCGACCGTGATTGGCCCCAGTGACTGGCTACGGTGCCTAACCCCCATCCCTGGCCCCCCCGTTTCAATCCCTGCTCTGGTCCTCACAAGGGTCCCATCCTTGGCCCCGCCCCTGGCCCCCGGACTGCCCCCCTTACCGGCCCATCTACTCTCCTTCGTCCTGCACCTGCCCCCGGGCCTTTTCGCGATAGGCCAGCTGGGCCCGGCTGAGCCCGAGCATCCGCGCCGCAGCGGCCATGTTGCCTCCGCATCGCGCCAGCGCCGCCGCCCTTATCCGCGCCTCATGCGCATCCAGTGAAAAGCCCCCCGAGGCCAGCTGAGCCTCGATCCAGACCCCGAAATCGTCCAGCTCCCCGCCCCGCGGCGCCAGCCGCCGGGCTTCGCGCGTGACCAGGTCGGCGGTGATCACCCCACCGCCGGCGGTTTCGATCAGCAGGGCCGTCAGCACGGCATCCAACCCATCCAGCCCGCCCCCCGGCGGATCGCCCGCCAGCCCCGACAGCGCACCGTCTTCCAGCGCCGGCAGGTCCAGCCCAAGCTGCCCGGCCAGGTCGGGCAGGCGGTCGGCGGCCAGCGCCGGCAACTCGGCCCCCCGGCCCCGCAGGGCCGGCATGTCGACCGACAGCGGCGCCAGCCGCAGCCACAGCGCCGGGTCCAGCCCGCCCGAGGCCAGCGCCGACAACGGCCGCGTGGCCGTGGCCACCAGCCGCGCCCGGCCATGGGGCGCCGGCTCGGCGAGCAGGCGGGCCAGCTCGGCCTGGTCGCCCGCGGGCAGCGCATCCACCGCCTCAAGACGCACGACCGGCAGCACGTCGCGCCGCTTGCCCCGCCGCGCCGGGGCCAGCGCCGTCAGCAGGGCGGCGGTTTCGGGACGGTGGCCGGAAAAGACCGTGACACGTGTGGCATCGTCGGGCCGCACCCCCAGCATCGCCAGCAGGTGGCGCGCGGCCAGCGCCTGGCCGCTGCTTCCCGCCCCGGCGATCAGGCAGGGCAGCGGCAGCCGCGCGGCGCGTTCCAGCGCCGGCAGCACCGGGCGCAACAGCTCGGCCTCGGGCTCTGACGGCGGCACCGCCACCACGGCCGGACCCTCGCCGCCCGGCTCCGCCGGCGCCCGGGCCGGCTCGATCCGGCTGCGGAACAGGATCACCTCGGGATCGTCCTCGCCCCAGCCTTCGGCCAGCCGCCCGACCACCCGGCAGCACTCATGCCCCTGGGCCGCGCATTGGGTTTCCTTGTAGACCACCAGGGAGCCGAAAAAATGGCTGGCATAGCCCGAGGCATAGCCCAGCTGCTGCCAGCAGACCGGCGCCTGCGACAGCCGGGTCCGGTCGCGGCCCTGTTCCGCCTCGACCGAATTGTGCCACAGGAAATCGGCCGAGAACCGGCCCCGGGCAAAATCGAAATCGTTGAACACCGTCTCGACCCGCACGATGCCGCTGAGCATGTGCAGCCGGGTGCCGGCGGTAAAGGCATCGCCCCGGTCCAGCGTCGGCCAGGACGCCGCGACAAACCCCGCATCGGACCGGCCCATCAGGAACCCCCGGCGCAACAGGAAGATCCGCGCCTCGGCCTCGCCCAGCCGCTGGATCAGCTCGCGGCGCAGGATGCGGTCGGCCTCGGAATGGTAGAGCACCACGCGGTCGCCGTTCAGCCGGAGCGTGCCCGAGGAGGCGTCGAATTCGAGATCGGAGAGCAATTCGCGCAGCGTCGGCCGGCCGCCCCGATCCATCAGGGCGGCGGACTCGATCGAGCCGCGAATGCGCGAGGCCGGGGTTTTCATGCAAGCCTCCTGGTTGTTTGACGATATCATCATGCTGAATGATCATTTCGGCAAGTCACCCTGGGGCAATTTTGCCGGCCTTTTTCGGGCAGGCCGAAATACCGTTAACTTTCAGAGCATTGCGTTTATACCGGATCGTTATATTAGTTCCGTCATTCTGGATTTGACTAAATTCTGCGCAGGTCGCGTTATGTGTCCCAACGGTTTTCGCCTCTTGGAGGAACGCGAGAACCTTCCGCAAGTGAGAGCACCTGGCCCCGGTTTTCCGGGCCCGCATCCGGCTGCGCCGGATGTGCCGGGATCGGTTTGCGGATCGGAACGTGACGGAGGAGGAGGCCCCATGGCCAAACTTGAGACGATGTTCGACGTGCGCGGAAAATCCGTGATCGTCACCGGCGGCGCCAGCGGGATCGGCCGGGCCTATGCCGAGATCCTGGCCGAACACGGGGCGAAGGTCTGCATCTTCGACATCGACCCCGAGGGGCTGGACCGGACCGTGGCCGAGATCGGCGGCGACACCTGGGGCCAGGCCGTGGACGTGGGCGACCGCCCGGCGATGGCCGCGGCCTTTGATGCCGTGGCCGAGCGGCACGGGGGCATCGACACGGTCTTTGCCAATGCGGGCATCGACCCGGGGCCGGGCTTCATGACGGTCGAGGGCGAACGCTTTGCCGACGGCGAGATCGAGAACATCCCCGACGACCAGTGGGACCGGGGCATCGAGATCAACCTGACCTCGGTCTACACGACGGTGAAGAACGCCGTGCGCCACATGAAACCGGGCAAGGGCGGCGAGATCATCGTGACCTCGTCCATCGCCGGGCTGATCAACGAAAGCATCGTGGGCACGTCCTACATGCCGGCCAAGGCGGCGGTGAACCATTTCGTGCGCCACATGGCGATGGAGCTGGGCGCCTACGGCATCCGGGTCAACGCCATCCTGCCCGGGCCGTTCATCACCAACATCGCCGGCGGCCGGCTGCGCAACAAGGCCGACCGCGCGGCCTTCGAGGCACAATCGCTGATCGGGCGGATCGGGGATGTCGAGGACATCAAGGGCCTGGCCCTGCTGCTGTCCTCGCCGGCCGGCGCCTATTTCACCGGCTCGCTGATCGTCATCGACGGCGGCGCGCTGAACCGGCTGACCTGACTTGGCCTGATCCGGGCGGATCGGGGGCTGATCTGGGCTGATCGGGGCCCATCCGGGCAACCTGGCCTGACCGGCCCGCGATCCGGGCACCCCGACAGGCCCTGTCCCGCACATGCCAACCGGCCGATCCGACCGGCCCAACCATATCGGCCCGACCCCGGCGGAGGAAGACGGGGGACGGCTGTTCACTGCAAGGGAGGAACTGCAAGTGACCCATTACAACAAGCTGCTCAAGGCCGGCATCAGCCGGCGCAATGTCCTGCGGGGCGTGGGGGCCGGCGTGGCCGCCTCGGCGCTCGGCGCGCCGGGCTACCTGCGGGCCCAGACGGCCGGCACGATCAAGATGGCCTACATCACCCCGGCCACCGGCCCGCTCGGCCTGTTCGGCGAGACCGACGGCTACACGGTCCAGAAGATCCGCGAGGCGCTCGGCGGCCAGCTGACCTCGGCCAATGGCGATGTCTACGAGCTGGAGATCCTCGAACGCGACAGCCAGTCCAACCCGAACAAGGCCGCCGAGCTGGCCGGCGACCTGATCCTGAACGACGAGGTGCACCTTGTCGTGCCGGCCTCGACGACCGACACGATCCTGCCGGTGATGGAACAGGCGGAGCTTTACGAGGCGCCCTGCATCTCGTCCGGCGCGCCCTGGCAGGCGGTGATCATGCCGCGCGGGGGTGGCGAATATGACTGGACCTATCATTTCTTCTGGGGTCTGGACGAGGCGCTGAACACCTTTGTCGGCCTCTGGGACGGGCTGGAGACCAACAAGAAGGTCGGCATGCTGTTCCCCCAGAACATCGACGGCGACACCTGGGGCAACGAGGATTACGGCCTGCCGCGCCCGACGCGCGATGCCGGCTACGAGGTGACGATCCCCGGCTATTTCCAGCCGCGCACCAACGATTTCTCGGCCCAGATCGCTGCCTTCAAGGACGCCGGCTGCGACATCATCGGGGGCATCACCTATCCCGACGACCTCAAGACCTTTGTCACCCAGTGCAACCAGAAGGGCTATAAGCCCAAGGCGGTCACGGTGGCGGCGGCCCTGCTGTTCCCCGGCGGGGTCGAGGCGATGGGCCCGCTGGGCAACGGCATGTCCTCCGAGGTCTGGTGGACCCCGGCCTTCCCCTTTGAAAGCTCGATCACAGGGCAGGACAGCCGCGCGCTGGCCGACCAGTGGGAAGCCGACCAGGGCCGGCAATGGACCCAGCCGCTGGGCTATTCCCACGCCCTGCTGGAGGTCGCCATCGACATCCTGCAACGCTCGGCCGATCCGCTGGACCGCGAGGCCAACCGCCAGGCCATGGCCGCAACCGACCGCATGACGGTCTGCGGGCCGGTCAAGTTCGGCGGCGTGCACAAGAACATCTGCACCATGCCGATCTTCGGCGGCCAGTGGGTGACGGGCGAAAAATGGCCCTATGACCTCAAGATCGTGGACAATTCGGTCAACCAGCTGTTCGAACCCGAACAGAAGATCGTGCCGATCGCCTGGTAACCCATGCTGGACGGTAGCGCCGGGACAACCCGGGACATTCTTCTTGCCGCCCGCGACGTGTCGAAGAGCTTTGGCGCGGTGCGGGTGCTGCACGAGGTCAGCTTCGATGTCTATCGGGGCGAGGTGCTGGGCATTCTCGGCCCGAACGGCGCCGGCAAGACCACGCTGTTCAACATGATCAGCGGCGACCTGACGGCCTCGGGCGGAGAAATCCGCCTGGGGGACATCACGCTGAAGGGCGAACCGCCCTTCCGGCGGTGCCACATGGGGATCGGGCGGACCTACCAGATCCCCCTGCCCTATTCGGGCATGACAACCTTTGAAAACCTGCTGGTGGCCGCGGCCTTTGGCGGGGGCAGGTCGGAACAGGAGGCCTATGGCTTCTGCGCCCAGATCCTGCGCGACTGCGAACTGGCCGACAAGGCCAACACCCAGGCCGGGTCGCTGACGCTGCTGGACCGCAAGCGGCTGGAACTGGCACGGGCGCTGGCCTCGGACCCCAAGCTGTTGCTGCTGGACGAGATCGCCGGCGGGCTGACCGACGAGGAATCCAAGGAGCTGGTGGCGCTGGTCCGGCGCATCCGCGACCGGGGCGTGACCATCGTGTGGATCGAACACGTGCTGCACGCGCTGCTGGCCGTGGCCGACCGGCTGATGGTGCTGAACTTCGGTGAAAAGATCGCCGAGGGCGCGCCGCAGCAGGTCATCAACGACCCCGAAGTCAAACGGGTCTACATGGGGATCGAGGCATGAGCGCATTGCTGTCCACCCACGGGCTGGTGGCCCGGTATGGCGATTTCCAGGCGCTCTACGGAATCGACACCGAGGTCGGCGAGGGCGAGGCCGTGGCCCTGATCGGGGCCAATGGCGCGGGCAAGTCGACCTTTCTGCGGGCGATCATGGGGCTGTTGCCCGTCGATCCCGACATGGTTCGCATCGACGGCCAGCCGATGGGCGGCACGCCGACCGACCGGATGGTGCAGAAGGGCGTGGCCATCGTGCCCGAAGGCCGCCGGCTGTTCCGCGGCATGACGGTCGAGGACAACCTGCGCGTGGCCATCGACCGGGCCGAGCATCTCGGCCGTTCCGGCGGCTGGTCGCTGGAACGCCTGCACAAGCTGTTTCCCATCCTCAGGGACAAGGCCCGCACCCCGGTGCAAAGCCTGTCCGGCGGGCAACAGCAGATGGTGTCGATCGGCCGGGCGCTGCTCTGCCAGCCGCGCATCCTGCTGTGCGACGAGATCAGCCTGGGCCTGGCGCCCAAGGTCATCCGCGAGATCTACGCCGCCCTGCCCGAGATCCGGGCCCAGGGCACGGCGGTGATCGTCGTCGAACAGGACGTGGGCCTCGCGCAATCGGCGTCGGACCGCCTCTACTGCATGCTCGAAGGTCGGGTCACGCTGTCGGGCCGGTCGGATGCGGTGACGCGGGACCAGATCGGGGAAGCCTATTTCGGAGCGGGACATGCAGTGGTTTGACGCGCTGGTCCAGGGCGTACTCCTGGGCGGAATGTATGCGCAATATGCGCTTGGAATGGCCCTGATGTTCGGGGTGATGCGGATCGTGAACGTCAGCCACGGGGACCTGGTGATCCTGCTGTCGCTGATCGGGATCTCGCTGGCCACGGCCTTCGGCCTCGGACCCTTCACGGTGATGGTGGCACTTGTGCCGCTGGCGCTGGCGCTGGGGTGGCTGTTGCAGAAGGCGGTGCTGAACCGGGTGGTGGGCGACGACCCGCTGCCCTCGCTCATCGCCACCTTCGGCCTGTCGCTGGCGCTGCAGAACCTGATGCTGCAGATCTGGTCGGCCAACAGCCGGTCCCTGCCCGGCGGCGGCATCGAAAGCCGCTCGGTCGAGATCGGCAGCATCTACATCGGCCTGTTGCCGGTCATCGTGCTGCTGGCGGCCACCGGGCTGACCCTGGGCGTCGACCTGGTGCTGAAACGCTCGCGCTTCGGGCGCGCCCTGCGCGCGGCTTCGGCCGATGTCGAGGCGGCGGCGATGACGGGCATCAATCCGCGGTCGGTCTATGCCGCGGCCACGGCCATTGCCGTCGGCATCCTGGGCTTTGCCGCGGTGTTCCAGTCGCTGCGCTCGACGGTCGCCCCGGCCGACGGGGCCGCCCAGCTGATCTATGCCTTCGAGGCGGTGATCATCGGCGGCATGGGTTCGGTCTGGGGCGCGTTCATCGGCTCGATGGTGCTGGGCATCACGCAGGCCATCGGTTTCCGCATCGATCCGGGCTTCGGCATCCTGGCCGGTCACCTTGTCTTTCTCATCGTGCTGGCCACGCGCCCGCAGGGCCTGTTCGGAAAGGACTGATCCATGACGACACTTTCAGATCCCGCCCTGCCCAATGTCACCGTGCGGCGGCAGACCCTGTCGGGCCAGGTCGCGCTGGTGCTCTTTGCCATCGCCGTCATCGCGCTGGTGGCCATGCCCTGGTGGGCCAAGACCGGAACCATCCGCATGGTGCTGGAGCTGTGCTGCTACATCGCCGTGGCGCAGATGTGGAACATGCTGGCGGGGTATGCCGGGCTGGTCTCGGTCGGTCAGCAGGCCTTCATGGGCGCTGCCGGCTATGCGCTCTTCGTGCTGGCCCAGACCTTCGGCATCAACCCGTTCCTGGCGATCTTCCTGTCGCTGCTGGTGCCCGCCGTTCTGGCCGTGCCCTGCTACCTGCTGCTGCACCGGCTGGATGGCCCCTATTTCGCCATCGGCACCTGGGTCGTGGCCGAAGTCTTCCGGCTGACGGCGTCCAACATGGGGTTTCTCAACGCCGGGTCGGGCATGTCGCTGAGCGTGATGAAGGACTATTCGCTCTTTGAACGCAACGTGGCCATGTCGCTGCTGTGTGCCACGCTGATCCTGACGACGATCGGCGGCAGCTACCTGTTCCTGCGCTCGCGCTACGGGCTGGCCCTGATTGCCATGCGCGACAACCCCGTCGCAGCGGCCAGCCAGGGCATCAACGTGCGCCGCCTGCGGTTCGCGATCTATGTCGCGGCGGCGGTGGGCTGCGGGTTGGCCGGCGCCGTCTATTCCATGGCGCAACTGCGCATCAACCCGCCCTCGGCCTTTGATCCGATGTGGTCCAACGTGGCGATCTTCATCGTCATGGTCGGCGGCATCGCCTCGATCGAAGGCGTGCTGATCGGCGCGCTCATCTACTTCCTCGCCGACCGCTGGTTCGGGGAATACGGGGCCAGCTACTTTGTCGTGCTGGGCCTGATGACCGTGATCGTCGCGCTTTATGCCCGCACCGGCATCTGGGGCGCGATATCGAAACGCTGGGACGCGCCCTGGTTCCCGATCCGGCGCCACCTGATCCAGTCACCGGAGGACAAGTCATGAAGGCCGCCATCTTCGACGCCGTGGGCCGCCCGCTGCGGATCGCCGACCAGCCCGACCCCACGCCCGAGGCCGACGAGGTCGTGCTGAAGACCGCCGCCTGCGGCATCTGCGGCAGCGACCTGCACATCACCGAAGACCCCGCGCCCTTTGGCATCGGCGGCGGCTACGTGCTGGGCCACGAGATCGCCGGCGAAGTCGTGGCCACCGGATCGGCGGTCAGCGATTTCGAACCCGGAGACCGCGTGGCCGTGGTGCCCATGCGCGGCTGCGGGACCTGCCCGTCCTGCCGGGCCGGCGATCCGGCGCGCTGCCCCGACATGGTACTGATCGGCGGCGGTTATGCCGATTACGTCGGCGTCGCCGCGCGCCAGTGCCACCGCCTGCCCGACGACGTGGCCACGGCCGATGGCGCCCTGGCCGAACCGCTGGCCGTCGCCCTGCATTGCGTCCTGCGCTCTGGCATGACAGCGGGCGACCGCGTGGCCATTGTCGGTGCCGGGCCGATCGGCCTGCTGGTGGCCTTCTGGGCGCGCCGGCTGGGCGCGGCACGGGTGGTCATGGCCGATATCCACACCCACCAGCGCGACCGCGCGCTGGCGCTGGGGGCCACCGATTTTGCGCTGTCGGGCGACCGGCTGGCCGAGAACCTGGCCGATCTCTGCGACGGGCCGCCCGACTTCGTCTTTGAATGCGTGGGCAAGCCCGGGCTGTTGCAGGCCGCCAGCGAGGCCGTGCGCCTGCAGGGCAAGGTGATCGGCGTGGGCCTGTGCATCGGTGGCGACACATGGGATCCGTTCATCGCCCTGTCGAAGGAAATCGACCTGGTCTTTTCGGTCTTCTTCCACCAGCGCAACGAATTCGGCGTGGCGCTGGATGCGCTCGCCCCGGGGCCCTTTGCCCCGCAACAGATCATCACCGACCGGATCACCCTGTCGCCGGTGCCGCAGGTCTTTGAAGGCCTGCGCCGGCGCACCGCGCAATGCAAGGTGCTGATCCAGCCCGACATCACCTGAACGCGACACCAGCCGGGCCCGAAGTCACCCGGGCCCGACAGGATCCGAGCCCGGCACAACCGAGCCCGACACACCCGAGGAGGAGACGGCATCATGCCCCTGGACATGGAACTGCACGATTATGACATCGGCGGGGTGAAAACCGCCGTCAAGGCCATCGGCACCGGCAAGCCCCTGCTCTGCCTGCACGGGGCCGCCACGCTGGAAGGCTTTGATTTCGCCGAAGGCTTTGCCGACCGCTTCCGCGTGCTCTGCCCCAGCCATCCGGGCATGGGCCTGTCCGGCGATGCGCCCCATGTCGCGGGGATCAGCGACATGGTCATCCATTACCTCAACCTGCTCGACGCGCTCGACCTGGATGAAAAACCCCACCTGCTGGGCTTTTCCATGGGCGGCTGGATGGCTGCCGAACTGGCCGCCGTGGCGCGCGAAAAATTCGACAAGGTGGTGCTGGTCGCGCCGGCCGGGCTGAACGATCCGGCCCATCCCGCCACGCCGCTGGACACGATCGCCCCGCAGGATTTCCCGGGCTACATGACCCATGACGTGTCGGTCGCCCTGCCCTTCTTCCCCGATGGCAGCGACCCGGCCTTTGCCGAGCAATTCGGGGCCGACCGCGCCCGCGAGGGCGACACCGTCGGCCGCATCTGCGCGCCCTTCGGCATGGGCCATCCCAACATGACCCGCCTGCTCAACCGCATCACCAACCCGACCCTGCTGGTCTGGGGCGACGAGGACCGGCTGCTGCCGGCATCCCAGGCCCCGCTGTGGCTGGATGCCCTGCCCGATGCCCGTTTCCTGAGCCTGCCGGGCACCGGCCACCTGGTCCTGCAGGAACGGCCCGAGGCCATGACCGCCATCGGCGATTTCCTGGCCGGCTGACCCGAACTTTACCCCGAGGAGGAACACCATGAACAAGCCCATGCGTCACGAATACTGGGGCCAGAGCGTCGATTTCACCGACCTGCTGGACAAGATCGCCAAGATCGGCCCCCAGCTTGAGGCCAACGCCGCCGCCGATGAAGAGGCCGGCGAGCTGACCCCCGAAAGCTTCGAACTGCTCAAGCCCCTGCGCTTTTCGCACCTGATGGCCACCGAACAGCTGGGCGGCGCCCAGATGCGCCCGACCGAGGTGCTGCAGCTGATCGAGGCCGTCACCTGGCATTCCGGCTCGGCCGGCTGGGTGTCGATGGTGCATTGCTGCATCGGCGCCATGTCGGCGGCCTTCCTGCCCGACAGCGCCGTCGACCGGCTGTTCGCCCCGGGCACCGACAACCGGTTCTCGGGCCAGGGCGCGCCGCTCGGCATGCTCAAGAAGGTCGACGGGGGTTACACCCTGACCGGCAAGTGGAGCTATGGCTCGGGCTTTTCCCATGCGACCTGGTCGCATTCGGCCTGTTTCGTCGATGACGGCACCGGCAAGCCGGCCAAGGACGAGGCCGGCAACCCGATCATCATGTGCGCCCATGCGCCGATCCCCGAACACACCCAGCTGGGCAACTGGGACGTGCTGGGCCTGAAGGCCACCGGCTCGATCGACTATGCGGCCGAGGATGTCTTTATCGCCGACGACCTGGTCTTCCCGATCCTGACCGCCCCGCCGCAGCGCCTGGAAGAGCTGTTCAGCCTGGGCATCGTCGGGCTGGCCTCGGTCGGCCATACCGGCTGGGCCATGGGCGCCGGCCGGCGCATGCTGGACGAGATCGCAAAGCTGGCCCGGGGCAAGACCGGCCGGGCCGGGATGCTGGGCGAAAGCGAGAAGTTCTGGTACGATTATGGCCGGGCCGAGGCCAGCTATCGCGCCGCCCGGGCCTTTGTGATGGAGGTCTGGTCCGAGATCGAAGCCGCCGCCGAGAACGGCCAGCAGATGACCACCCGCCATGTCAGCCTAGTGCACCTGGCCAAGGCCCAGATCCACGAGGCCGGGGTCGACCTGTGCAACTTTGCCTATCGCGCCGCCGGCGGGGCGGGCCTGCGCGCCGGGGTCATCCAGCGGACCTATCGCGACATGATGGTGGCGGCCAACCACTTCACCATCGCGCCGTCGATCGTGACCTCGGCCGGCCGCGAGCTGGGCGGCATCTGGTCCGACCGGGTCTGGCAGTTCTACGACCTGATCGAAAAGCCCTGACCGGCGCCAATGCCCACCACGACAGGGTCCGGGGGCATCGTCCTCCGGGCCCGGAACGGAGACACCATGCCCCAGACCGACAGGCTGGCCGCGGCCTTCCGCGACGCCTTCCGCCGCCATCCGGCCGGCGTGGCCATCGTCACCGCCGATCCCGGCGGGCGGCCGGTGGCCATGACCGTCTCGTCGCTGATCTCGGTCAGCGCCGCGCCCCCGACGGTGGCCTTTTCGCTGTCGTCGCGCTCGGGCTCGACGGCGGCCGTGCTGGCCGCCGACAGCCTGGTCATCCATTTCCTGCGCTATGCCGACCGGGCCCTGGGCCAGCTGGGCGCGACGCCGGGGGCCGACCGTTTCGGGCCGGGCGTGGCCTGGGAACGGCTGGCCGACGGCACCCCGCGCTATACCCAGGTCACCACCTGGTTCCGCGCGCGGATCACCGGCACCCTGCCGACCGAAGGCGCCACGCTGGTCGCCGCCGAGCTGATCGAAGGCCACGGCGGGCCGTCCGATCCGCATCCGCCGCCCGACCAGGACCCGCTGATCTATCTCGACCGGCGCTGGCACCGGCTGCACGACACCGCCGGCGGCGCGGCCAGCCTGATGCCGCTGGACAACGATCCGACCGACACGTTCCGGTAGCCATCGATCCTGCGCGCCAGGACGGTCGGATTTCATAACACGATGTGATATTGTTGCGGGCCATTGCGATCTTTTTCCGCTTTCTGCCCGCCTAGGATCACCCGAGGAGGAGCCCGGCGCCACATCGCGGGGCCGGGAGACCCGAAAGGGAGGGGAATGACGATACTGTCCTTCGACAGCGTCTCAAAGAGCTTTGGCGCGCTGAAAGTCACCGACGACGTGAGTTTCACCCTGGCCGGCGGCGAGGCGCTTGGCATCATCGGGCCGAACGGGGCCGGCAAGTCGACGCTGTTCAACCTGATCACCGGCGTCCTGATGCCCGATGCCGGCCGGGTTCTGCTGGACGGGCGCGACATCACCGGCGAAAGCGCCATGCAGCGCTGTGCCAGCGGCATCGGCCGGTCGTTCCAGATCCCCCAGCCCTTCGACCACCTGTCGGTCTATGAAAACCTGCTGGTCGCGGCGCGGTTCGGCGGCGGCCTTTCGGCCCAGGAGGCGCCGGATGCCT
Organism: Marinibacterium sp. SX1; assembly: GCF_050389775.1. NCBI lineage: Bacteria > Pseudomonadati > Pseudomonadota > Alphaproteobacteria > Rhodobacterales > Paracoccaceae > Marinibacterium > Marinibacterium sp. SX1. The sequence goes on from NZ_CP177146.1 coordinate 154,290, forward strand.
GCATGGACCTGCTGCGCCGCACCGGCCTGGCCCGCCACGCCGACCGCCCCGCCGGCGCGCTGCCCCTGCTCGACCGCAAGCGGCTGGAACTGGCCCGCGCCATGGCCACCCGCCCGCGGGTGATCCTGCTGGACGAGATCGCCGGCGGGCTGACCGAAGGCGAATGCCAGGACCTGGTGGCCACCATCCGCGAGATCCACGGCGAGGGCACGGCGATCATCTGGATCGAACACGTTCTGCATGCGCTGACCTCGGTGGTCGGCCGGCTGATGGTGCTGAACTTCGGCCGCCTGCTGCGCATCGGCGATCCGCAGGAGGTCATGGCCGCAAGGGACGTGCAGGAAATCTACCTGGGGATCGAGGCATGACGGCCCTGCTCGATATCCGCGGGCTGACGGCCCATTACGGCGATTTCCAGGCGCTTTTCGGCATCGACCTGGCGCTTGAGGCCGGCGAGACCCTGGTCATCATCGGGGCCAACGGTGCGGGCAAGACCACCCTGATGCGGGCGATCACGGGCATTGCCCGGGTCAGCGGCGGCCAGATCGCGCTGGATGCCGCGCGGATCGACCGGCTGGCCGCGCCCGACATCCTGCGCGCGGGCATCGCCATGGTGCCCGAGGGCCGCCGGTTGTTTCCCAGCCTGAGTGTCGAGGAGAACCTGCGCATCGGCGCCCATGCCCGGCGGGGCAACGGGGCCTGGACGCTGGAGCGGATCTTTGCCCTGTTCCCCGTCCTGCGCGAACGCCGGGCCCATCCGGGCACCGCCCTGTCGGGCGGCCAGCAACAGATGGTGGCCATCGGCCGGGCGCTGATGTCGAACCCGCGCGTGCTGCTGTGCGACGAGCTCAGCCTGGGCCTGGCGCCGGTGGTCATCAAGGAGATCTACGCGGCCTTCCCGGCGATCCGCGACAGCGGCACCTCGCTGATCGTCGTCGAACAGGACATCGGCCAGGCCCTGCGCGTGGCCGACCGGGTGCATTGCATGATGGAAGGCCGGATCACCCTGTCGGGCCGGCCGGCCGAGCTGTCACGCGAGGCGATCCATGATGCCTATTTCGGAGTGAAACACGCATGATCTGGGTCGATACGCTGGTGCAGGGCCTTCTGCTGGGCGGGCTCTATGCCCTCTTTGCCGCCGGGCTCAGCCTGGTCTTCGGGATCATGCGGCTGGTCAACCTGGCCCATGGCGACCTGATCGTGCTGGGCGCCTACCTGATCCTGCTGATCGGCGGGGCCACCGGGCTGTCGCCCTTTGCTGCCGCGTTGCTGGCCCTGCCGCTGATGTTCGCCCTGGGCTGGCTGTTGCAGACCGCCCTGCTGAACCGGGTGCTGGGCGATGACATCCTGCCGCCCCTGCTGGTCACCTTCGGCCTGTCGGTCGTCATCCAGAACGCCCTGCTGATGGGCTTTACCGCCGACAGCCGCAAGCTGCCCGTCGGCCCGATCGAAGCCCAATCGGTGGCCATAGGCCCGGTCAACCTGGGCGTCATGCCGCTGATCACCTTCGGGTCGGCCATTGCCGTGATCGTGGCGCTGAACTGGCTGTTCTACCGCACCGCCCTGGGCCGGGCCTTTCGCGCCACGTCCGACGATCCGGTCACCGCCCAGCTGATGGGCATCCGCCCGCAGAACGTCTTTGCCATGGCCACGGGCATCGCCCTGGTCGTGGCCACCATTGCCGCGCTCTACCTCGGCGCCCGGTCGAATTTCGACCCGGCCATCGGCCCGGCCCGGCTGCTCTATGCCTTCGAAGCAGTGATCATCGGCGGGCTGGGCAGCCTGTGGGGCACCCTGGCCGGCGGGCTGGTCATCGGCCTGGCCCAGGCCCTGGGCGCGGCGCTGAACCCCGAATGGCAGATCCTGGCCGGGCACGTGGCCTTTGTCGCCGTGCTGCTGGTGCGCCCGCGCGGGCTGTTCCCGCGCGCCAACGATTGAGGGCCGATCATGCGCAAACCCTTTCTCTCCCTGATCTTTCCGGCCTTGGTCCTGGGCCTGGCCCTGGTGCCCATGATGGGCTCGCGGGCCATGGTCCAGGACCTGTTCATGGTGCTCTGCCTGCTGGTCCTGGCGCTGAACTGGAACCTGCTGGCCGGCTTTGCCGGGCTGGTCTCGGTCGGCCAGCAGGCCTTTGTCGGCATCGGGGCCTATGCCATGTTCGCCGCCGTCATCCTGTGGCAGACCGGCCCGCTGACCGGCATCCTGGCCGGCGGCCTGGCCGCCGCCGCCCTGTCGGTGCCCGTGGCATTCTTTGTCTTTCGCCTGAACGGGGCCTATTTCGCCATCGGCACCTGGGTCGTGGCCGAGATCGCCCGCCTGTCGCTGGGCCAGTGGCGCGCGCTTGGCGGCGGCACCGGCACCTCGCTGCCGCGCGAGGCCACCCAGGACATGGCCATCATCCCCGCCGTGCGCGCCCTGCTCGACACGTCCAAGGCCGGGGCGGTCGATGCCATCACCTATTGGCTGGCCCTGGCCCTGGCCGCGACCATGCTGGTGGCCAGCCGTGCCTTCCTGCGCTCGCGCATGGGGCTGGGCCTGCAGGCCGTGCGCGACAACCCCATGGCCGCCCGGTCCATCGGCGTCGATCCGACCCGGCTCAAGGCCCTGGTCTTTGTGCTGACGGCCTTTGTCACCGGGATCTGCGGCGCGCTGCTCTTCACCCAGATCGGGCGGATTTCGCCCGATGCGGCCTTCTCGCTGCTCGACTGGACGGCCTTTGTCATCTTTATCGTGGTCATCGGCGGCATCGGCACCCTGCCCGGGCCCGTCGTCGGCGTGCTGGTCTTCTACCTGCTGGAACGCTTCCTGGCCGATTACGGCACCGTCTATCTCATCGTGCTGGGCCTGATCGGCATTGCCATCATGCTCTTTGCCCGGCGCGGGCTGTGGGGCCTGTTCATCCAGCGCACGGGCATCGACCCGGTGCCCCTGGGCCATGCCGCGCCCGGGCCACGGCCCGCCGCCTGAGCCAACCGTCATCCGCCATCCGATCCGTCCGAGGAGGAACGATCATGAGCTATTTCACCGAAGCCAATTCCGCCGAAACGGTCAATGCCCGCATGGACCCGGCGACCAACCCCCGCCTGGCCGTGATCATGGCCAGCCTGGTGCGCCACCTGCATGCCTTTGCCAAGGACGTGACCCTGACGCAGGAGGAATGGGAGACCGCCATCGCCTTCCTGACGCGCACCGGCCAGATGTGTTCGGGCGAACGCCAGGAATTCATCCTGCTGTCCGACGTGCTGGGCCTGTCGATGCTGGTCGATGCGATCAACAACCGCCGGCCCGAAGGCGCCACCGAAAACACCGTCTTCGGGCCCTTCCATGTGCCCGACGCCCCGATCCGCGAGATGGGTGCCAACATCAGCCTGGACGGCAAGGGCGAGAGCTGCCTCTTCGAAGGCCGGGTGCTGGACCTCGATGGTCAGCCCGTCGAAGGCGCCTGTGTCGATGTCTGGTCCGACAATGCCGACGGTTATTACGACGTGCAGCAGCCGGGCATCCAGCCCCGGTGGAACAACCGCGGCCGGTTCTTCACCGGGCCGGACGGGGCCTATGCCTTTCGCGGGATCAAGCCGGTCAGCTACCCGATCCCCGATGACGGGCCGGTGGGCCAGATGCTGGGCCAGCTGGGCCGCCATCCCTATCGCCCGGCCCACATGCATTACCTCGTCACCGCCCCGGGCTTTCAGAAACTGGTCACCCATACCTTTGTCGGCGGCGACGATTACCTGGCCTCGGATGCGGTCTTTGGCGTCAAGACCACGCTGGTCGCACCGTTCGAGCCGGTGACCTCGGGCGATACGGCCTGGCGCTCGCCCTTCGATTTCGTGCTCGTGCGGGAATGAGCGGCCATGCCCAACCTCAAGATCTTTGTCGACGATGCCCGGCTGGGTGACATCCGCGCCCCGCTGGTGGCCGCCCTGCCGGGCCTGCGGGACCGGCTGTGCCGGGCGCTGGCGGTCGATCCGGCGATCAGCCAGATGGCCATCCTGCCGGTCATCGGCCTGCCCGACCAGCCGGCCCTGAATGTCGAGCTGCACCTGCTGGCCGCGCCCACCCGCGACCGCGAGGCGCTGCGCGCGCTGGCAACCGAGCTGCGCGAGGCCCTGGCCCAGGCCACCGGCCTGAGCGTGGCCGTGCGCATCGCCAGCTTCGATCCCGCCGGGTATGTCACGCTGAAATGACCCTGCGCCCCGCCGTCCGACTCGCCGTCAGACCCGCCATCAGCCTCGCCGCCGGGTGACCTGCTGCTCATGATCCATCCGCGCCTGCAACCGGCTGAATTCGGTGCCCAGGAATTCGGCGAACTGGCCCACCGCCGGCGGCCCCCGCCGGTCGGCCATGCGCAACACGCCCAGCTGGCGGTCGGGATGGTCGATCTTGAGCGGCAGCGCCTCGAGCGGCACGGTGCGCCGCGACAGGAAGACCACCGAATAGGGCAGGATCGTCAGCGCATCCGAACCGACCAGGACCGACTGGATCGAGGCCAGCGTGCCGCCCGAGAAATTGACCCTGAAATCCTCTTGGCCGATCGACCGCACCGCCCGTTCCAGGTCGCGGTAGAGCGGCGAATTGGCCGGCGGCGCGATCCAGGCATATTCGGCAATGTCCGACAGGGTGATCCCCCGGGTGCGGCTGAGCGGATGGCCGGCCCGGCAGGCAATGACATTGTTGCCGGCCAGCAGCGGTTCAAAGGTCATGTCCTGCGGCACCTGGCCCGGGTGCATCGGCAGGATCGCCAGGTCCAGCCCGCCGTTGCGCAGCCCGGTTTCCAGCGTGTCGCGATAGCCGTAGGACTGGTCGATCTGCACATCGCCATAGCGCGACTGGAACTCGGCCACGAAGGTCGAGACCACCCCGTCCATGAAGATCGGCGTGCCGCCCACGCGCAGCCGCCCGGCCAGGCCCTGGCGATAGAGCCGCACCAGCTGGCTGGCCTCCTGGTTGGCCGCCCGGATGCGGCTGCCCAGCCGGGCCAGGTTCATCCCCAGCTCGGTCGGGCGCAGCGGTCGGCGGCCCGGTTCGAACAGCGGAAAGCCGATGCGTTCCTCCAGCAGCGACATGCTGCGCGAGACCGAGGGCTGCGACTTGCCCAGGGCCTCGGCCCCTTCGGTCAGCCCGCCGCGCTCGACGATGACGGCCAGGATCTCGAGATGTTCGCTGTCAATCTTCATAACACAATGCGATATTATACCGATCTCATCCGATCAATATCCCTCTTTATCCGGTGTAGCGTCGCCCCGACCGCATCGAGGGAGGAGAGCGATGTCATTTTTCCGCCAGGAGTTCACGGCGCGCAGCGCGGCCGTGCGGGTGCGTTTCGGGGCCGGCCTGCGCCGGGCCGTGGCCGAGGAGCTGGACGGGCTGGGCGCCAGCCGGGCGCTGATCCTGACCACGCCGCAACAGGCCGGGCTGGCCGACGAGATCGCCGGTTATTGCGGCGCCCGGGCCGTCGGCCGGTTCACCGGGGCGGCGATGCACACGCCGGTGGCCATTTCCGAAGAGGCGACGGCACTGGCCCGCAAGCTGGAGGCCGACGTGGTGATCGCCGTGGGCGGCGGATCGACCATCGGGCTGGGCAAGGCCATCGCCCTGCGCACCGACCTGCCGCAGATCGTCGTGCCCACGACCTATGCCGGGTCCGAGGCCACGGCCATCCTGGGCCAGACCGAGGACGGCGCCAAGACCACGCTGACCGATCCCGCCGTTCAGCCCGAGGTCATCCTCTACGATGCCGAGCTGGTCGCCACGCTGCCCGTCGACATGACGGTGACCTCGGCGCTGAACGCCATGGCCCACGCGGCCGAAGGGCTCTATGCCCGCGACCGCTCGCCGATCTCGTCGCTGATGGCCGTCGAGGGGCTGCGGGCTTTCCGCGATGCCCTGCCCGGGGTGCTGCAGGCCCCCGGCGACCTGGCCGCCCGTGGCGAAACGCTTTACGGCGCGTGGCTCTGCGGCACCGTCCTGGGCCAGGTGGGCATGGCCCTGCATCACAAGCTCTGCCACACCCTGGGCGGGTCGTTCGACCTGCCCCATGCCCAGACCCATGCCATCATGCTGCCCCATGCCATCGCCTTCAACGCCCGGGCCGTGCCCGAGCTGCTGGCCCCGCTGGGCGCGCTGTTCGACGGGGCCGATCCGGGCACGGGCCTGTGGGACTTTGCCGGGCGGATGGGCGCGCCGCTGGCCCTGCGCGATCTCGGCCTGGCCGAGGCCGACCTGGACCGGGCGGCCGATCTGGCCGTGGCCAACCCCTACTGGAACCCGCGTCCGGTCACCCGCGAGGCCATCCGCGCGCTGTTGCAGAACGCCTGGGACGGCGCGCCGCCCGCCGGCTGATGACCGGCCGGGGCCACCGGCCCCAAAGCCCCACAGACACTTGCCCGGGCCGGCCAAGCGCGCCGTGCCGCGGATCGACGATTTCAAGGGAGGATCACAATGGCTGACATCACGACCGAGGTTCTGATCATCGGGACCGGCCCCGCCGGTTCGGCCACGGCGGCGCTACTGTCGACCTATGGCATCGACAACATGGTGGTGAACCGCTACCGCTGGCTGGCCAACACGCCGCGCGCCCATATCACCAACCAGCGCGCGATGGAGGTGCTGCGCGACCTCGGCCGCGACGTCGAGGACGAGGCCTACATGTTCGCCACCCACCAGGACCTGATGGGCGAGAACATCTTCTGCGAAAGCCTGGCCGGCGAAGAGATCGGGCGGATGAAGGCCTGGGGCAACCATCCGCTGTCGAAGGCCGAGCACCTGATGTCCTCGCCCACGCAGATGAACGACCTGCCCCAGACCTACATGGAACCGCTGCTGTTCAAGACCGCCTGTTCGCGGGGCACCCAGGCGCGCATGTCGACGGAATACCTGCGCCACGAACAGGATGCCGACGGCGTGACGACAACCTGCCTCGACCGGCTGACGGGCCGGGAATTCACCGTGCGCTCGCGCTACCTGGTGGGCGCGGATGGCGGCAAGTCGCTTGTGGCCGAACATGCCGGCCTGCCCTTCGAGGGCAAGATGGGCGTCGGCGGGTCGATGAATATCCTGTTCCGGGCCGACCTGTCGCGCTATGTCGCCCACCGGCCCTCGGTGCTTTACTGGGTGATGCAGCCCGGCGCCGATGTCGGGGGCATCGGCATGGGGCTGGTGCGCATGGTGCGGCCGTGGAACGAATGGCTGATCGTCTGGGGCTATGACATCGACGCGCCCGAGCCCGAGGTCACGCCCGAGATGGCCACCAACGTGGCCCGCCAGCTGATCGGCGATCCCGAGCTGGAGATCGAGCTGCTGTCGGCCAACACCTGGACGGTGAACAACTATTTCGCCACGCGCACGGCCAATGGCCGGGTGTTCTGCATGGGCGACGCGATCCACCGCCACCCGCCGTCGAACGGGCTGGGGTCCAACACCTCGATCCAGGATGCGTTCAACCTGGCCTGGAAACTGGCCATGGTGCTGCAGGGCAAGGCCGGGGCCGGGTTGCTGGACAGCTATGATGCCGAACGCGCGCCGGTCGCCCGCCAGATCGTGACCCGGGCCAACCAGTCGATCGCCGAGACCGGCCCGATCTTTGCCGCCCTGGGCATGGCCGAAGGGGTCAGCCCCGAGGACATGCAGACCAACCTCGAAGCCCGCGCCGGAGGCACGCCCGAGGCCGAGGCGCAGCGCGAGGCGATCCGCAAGGCCATTGCCTTCAAGAAATACGAGTTCGACGCCCATGGCGTCGAGATGAACCAGCGATATCGCTCGGAGGCCATCGTCACCGACGGCCAGATCGAACCGGCCTTCCAGCTGGATGCCGACCTGCATTACCAGCCCACCACCTGGCCCGGCGCGCGGCTGCCCCATGCCTGGCTCTATCGCCAGGACACCGGCGCCGAGGTCTCGACGCTGGATCTGTGCGGCCATGGCCGGTTCACCCTGCTGACCGGGCTGGGCGGCGAGGCCTGGGCCGAGGCCGCGGCCGAAGTGGCCGGGGCGCTGGGGGTCGAGATTGCGGCCCATGTCATCGGCCCGCGCCGTGCCCATGCCGACCACAGCGGCGATTGGGCCCGGGTGTCCGAGATCCCCGACAGCGGCTGCCTGCTGGTCCGGCCCGACCACCATGTCTGCTGGCGGGCCACCGGCATGTCGGCCGACCCGGCGGGAGACCTCGACCGGGTCATGCGCGCCGTTCTGGCGCGCTGAACACGCGCGGGGCCGGGAGACCGGCAGGTCCTCCAGAAGGGCGCCGGTGCTCGGGGCCTGATGTTCGGGACCGGGCCGGCGTTCAGGGCGTGGCCGGCGTTCCGGTCAGCGCCGAGGCCGGCGATGACGCCGGCCTCGGGCACCTCGTCCCGGCCCCGAGGCGCAGCCACCCCCGGGGGCAGTCCAAGGCCGATCAGGCCAGTTCGCTGATGTCGATCGCGCGGCCTTCGGTCATCGACCGCTGCGCGGCGATGCCCATCAGCACGGCCCATTTGCCGTCCTGCAGCGACACATCCGGCGCCGCGCGCTCGCCGCGCACCATTTCGAGAAAGCCCCGGTGCTGGTAGAAGGTCGACCCGTTGTGATCGCCCGCTTCCAGGATCGTCGGATCGACCGGGATCTCGCGGATCTCGGGCCCCTTGGGATCGCGCGGCGACACGATGACCTGCGGCACCGGCGCGGCGCCCAGGTGGGTCGGCCAGAACCGGCCGGGCCCGGGCACCAGCGCCTCGATCTTGCCCTTCGGCCCCACGGCCGAGATCTCTTCCTGGTACCGCGCGCCCTCGGCGAACATGCACAGCTCCAGCATCGCGCGCACGCCGCTGGCAAATTCGACGATCACGTAGCCATGGTCGAAGATGTCGGGCATCTCGCCTTCATAGCGTTCGTCCAGGTGGTTGGCCGCCTGGCCGCCCATGGCCATGACGCGCACCGGGTCCGAGCCCAGCGTCAGGCGCATCAGGTCGAAGAAATGGCAGCATTTCTCGACAAAGGTGCCCCCGGTGTAGCGGTTGAACCGGTTCCAGTCGCCGACCTTTTCCAGGAAGGGGAACCGGTGTTCGCGGATGGTCAGCATCTTGACCCCGCCGGTCGCCGCCTCTGCCTCTTCCAGCAGCTTGGCCACCGGCGGCATGTAGCGATACTCCATCGCCACCCAGACCTGGGCCGGGTAATCGGCGGCAAAGGCATCAATGGCCGCGGCATGGGCCGGGTCGGTGAACAGCGGCTTTTCGACCAGCACCGGCAGCGGGCGTTTCGCGGCCACGGCCTGCAGCTGTTCGACATGGCGGAAGTTGGGGCTGGCGATCAGCAGGCAGTCGATCTCGTCCAGATCCAGCAGGGCTTCGACCGAGTCTACGAATTGCGCGTCGGGGGCGAACTGGCGGGCGTGGGCACGCATCTCGGCATCGGGCTCAAAGATCGCGCCGACCGCCGTGTTGTCCAGCAGGGCGATGTTGCGCAAGTGCTCCTGGCCCATCATGCCGCAGCCGATGATGCCATAGGTGATGGTCCGGGTGTCGCTGTGCGCCAGCGTTTCGGTGGTCATTGGGAAGGCTCCCCCTTCAGATGAGGCGCTGCACGTACAGCGCCTTTTCGGTGTCGTACCAGGTACGGGAAAACTCGACCGCCTCGGCGCCCTGCGCCCAGGACAGCCGTTCGATATAGGCCGTGGTCGTGCCCGGCCGCAGCGCAAAAGCCGCCGGCGCCCAGTCGGGCACCGGGCCGATGCCCACGCGGTCCTCGGCCCGGGTGATCCACAATTGCAGCGCCCGGCGATAGGTCAGGTAAAGCGAATCCTGCACCAGGTCGCGCGGCACCTGGCCGGCCCCGCCGTCCAGCCAGATCTCTTCGACCGCGATGACCGCATCGTCGAGATAGCGCAGCCGGCGGAACCGCGTGCCCTGGGCCGACAGGCCATAGGCGGGCTGGCGCGCATCCTTGTCGAGGTAGTCATGCGACAGGATGTCGGCCGTGGGCAGACCGCCGCCGCCCTGGGCATGTTCCAGCCGGAACATCGAATAGACCGAATCGACGGCGCCTTGCGCGCGGATGTAGTTGCCCGAGCCCTGCCGGCGTTCCAGCAGGCCCTTTTTCTCAAGCTCCAGCAAGGCCTTGCGCAGGGTGCGCACGGTCGTGCCATGGGCCCTGGCAAAGTCGCGTTCGGGCGGCAGTTTCTGGCCGTCGACCAGCCGGCCGGCGGCAATGTCACGGATCACCAATTCGCTGATCTGCATGTAGATCGGCAGCGCGTCGGGCCGGTTGGCGGCCGTCCTCTTGCTGTCCTGCATGTCTCCGCCTCCTCCTGCGGATGCTGCGTCGCGAAAAAATTGATACACCATTGATCTACATCAAGGACAGGGGTAGTGAAAGGGAAAGTTCGGAAGGCTCGTGGGAGGAAGACATGACGATCGTACCCGTTACATCCGCCGATCTCGACGCGGTCGAGGTGGCCTGGTTCGCGGCGCTCTGCTCGGATGACTACCAGTTCCTGGGCGTGCCCGACGGCGATCTGCGCTCGTCCTGGGCGCATTGCTCGGACATCGTGAAAACGGCCGAGGCCCGGGGTTTCGGCAACATCCTGTGCCCGTCGTCCTACCAGGTCGGCCAGGACACCCTGAGCTTCGTCGCCGGCTGCGCGCCGATCACCGACACGATCAACCTGCTGGCCGCCGTGCGCTGCGGCGAGATGCAGCCGATCATGCTGGCCCGCACCATCGCGACGCTGGATCACATGCTGCAGGGCCGGCTGACGGTGAACATCATCTCGTCGGATTTCCCCGGCGAGAAGGCCGAGAGCGAATTCCGCTACCAGCGCTCGCGCGAGGTGGTCGAGATCCTCAAGCAGGCCTGGAACCGCGACGAGATCAATTACGAAGGCGAGGTCTACAACTTTGCCGGCCTGACCACCGATCCGGCCCGGCCCTACCAGACCGGCGGGCCGATGCTGTATTTCGGCGGCTATTCGCCCGCCGCGCTGGACCTGTGCGGCCAGCATTGCGACGTCTACCTGATGTGGCCGGAAAAGACCGAGGACATCGCCGGGCGCATGAAGGCGGCCAATGCCGCGGCCGAACGCTATGGCCGGACGCTGGATTACGGGTTCCGTTCCCATGTCATCGTGCGCGACACCGAGGCCGAAGCCAAGGATTATGCCCGCTACATCGCGTCCAAGCTGGATGACGAGCTGGGCCAGGCGATCCGCGAACGGGCGCTGGACGCTACCAGCCTGGGCGTCAGCCACCAGGCGCGCAACCGCGAGCTGGCCGACCTGGAAGGCTATATCGAGCCCAACCTCTGGACCGGCATCGGCCGGGCCCGGTCGGGCTGTGGCGCGGCGATCGTGGGATCGACCGACCAGGTGCTGACCAAGCTCGAAGAGCTGCGCAACATGGGCATCCGGGCCTTTGTCCTGTCGGGCTATCCGCATATCGACGAGGCCGATCATTTCGGCACCCGCGTGCTGCCCCAGCTGAAGACCTGCCAGCTGAACCAGGCCTGGGGCCGCGTACCCGAAACCCTTCCGCAGACGCCCCTGGGCGCAGGAGACCGCCGCTGATGGACCAGGTGATGGACAAGACGACCGCTTCCCCCCTCGACCGCGTGACCATGGCCGACGGGCTGAGCTTTTCGCGGCTGGTCTACGGCATGTGGCGGGTCGGTGACGATGCCGACACGTCGGCCGCCCATGTGCGGGCCAAGATCGACGCCTGCCTGGACCAGGGCATCACCACGCTGGACCAGGCCGACATCTACGGCGATTACACGGCCGAAGCGATCCTGGGCCAGGCGTTCAAGGCCGATCCGGCCCTGCGCCAGAAGGTCGAGATCGTGACCAAGTGCGACATCGTCGCGCCCTGCGGCAAATATGCCGACGTTGCGGTCAAGCATTACGACACTTCGCGGGCGCATATCGAGGCTTCGGTCGACAATTCCCTGCGCGACCTGGGCACCGATTACATCGACCTGCTGCTGATCCACCGCCCCGATCCGCTGATGGACCATGCCGAGACCGGCGCCGCGCTGGATGACCTGGTCAAGGCCGGCAAGATCCGCGCGGCCGGCGTGTCGAACTTCCGGCCCTGGGACGTCAAGCTGCTGCAAAGCGCCATGTCGACCAGGCTCGCCACCAACCAGATCGAGATCTCGCTGGCCCGGGTCGAGCCCTTCACCGACGGCGACCTGTCCTATCACCAGCGCAAGGACGATCCGGTCATGGCCTGGTCGCCCCTGGGCGGCGGCAGCCTGATGACGGCCGACACCGCGCTGACCGCGCGGATGGATGCCCTGGCCGCCGAGTTCGGCGTCGACCGGTCCGCCGTTGCCGTGGCCTTCCTGCTGCGCCACCCGGCCTGCATCCTGCCGGTGCTGGGCACCAATTCTCTGGACCGCATCGCCCGGATCTCGGACGCGGCCAAGGTCTCGCTCAGCCGGGTGCAATGGTTCCAGCTCTACGAGGCCGCGCTCGGCCGCGAGGTCGCCTGATGCAGATGGCCCAGCCGCACCGCTTTGTGCCCGACCCGGCCGACGGGCGGGCGCTGCGCGATGCGTTCGGCCATTTTGCCACCGGCGTGACCATCGTCACGGCCGCCGGCCCGCAAGGCTGCCTGGCCATCACGGCCAACAGCTTTTCCTCGGTGTCGATGGACCCGCCGCTGGTGCTGTGGTCGCCGGCCCGGGCCTCCAGCCGCTTTGCGGTCTTTGCCGGGGCCGAGCATTTCGCCATCCACGTGCTGGCCGCCGATCAGCGCGACCTGGCCTGGGCCGTGGCCGGCAACGGCGCGGCGCTGGCCGGGATGGACCTGGGCCTGAACGCCGATGGCGTGCCCGTGCTCGATCATTGCCTCGCCCGGTTCGACTGTCACCGCCACGCGGTGCATGATGCCGGCGACCATGCCATCGTCGTGGGGCACGTGCGCCATGCCACCGTCCACCAGGGCGAGCCGCTGGCCTTCTTCCGGGGCAAGGTCGCGCATATCGGCCACCCGGAGGCGACAGCCGACACGGACCACCCGGGCCACCGGGACCACAAGACCTGACGCGGGCCGTCATCCCGGGGGAAGACGCCGGCCCGTGCACGAAAGGGGGGAGAACATGATGCTATTCGACGGGCTGATCCGGCCCCTGTCCTGGGTCAACGATCACCTGCTGGCCATCGGCCGGGCGATCGGCATCCTGGCCATTGCCGTCATGGTCGCCGTGACGCTGGTTCAGGTGTTCTGCCGCTACGTGCTGGGCAACGCCCTGCCCTGGCCCGACGAGGCCGCCCGGTTCTGCATGCTGTGGATGACCGGGCTGATGGCCCCCATGGCCTTTCGCCGCGGCGGTTTCGTGGCCATCGACGTGCTGCCCAAGGCCCTGCCCCGCCGGGCGGCCAGCGCGTTGAACCTGGTGCTGCTGATGGTCAGCCTGGTCGTGCTGGTCATTGCCGTCCAGATCGGCTGGAAGGAAGTCACCGGGCTGGGCGGACGCTTTGCCTCGGCCTCGCTCTACGTGCCCACGTCCTGGGATTTCAGCAGCTGGTACCGCGTGCCGCGCAGCTGGATGATGGCCTCGCTGGTTGTCGGCATGGGCCTGCTGATCCTCGTCAACATCGAGCTGATCCTGCGCAACATCGCCGAGCTGATGTCCGACCGCGCGCTCGACCTGGTGCCCCAGGCCGGGCCGCAGACCAAGATGCAGGGGCCCGAATGACATGCTGATCTGGTTCCTTCCGCTCTTCCTGGTATTCCTGATGATCGGCCTGCCGGTCTTTTTCGGCCTGCTGGCCGCGCCGGGCATCCTGCTGTTCCTCAACGGCCAGGAACGCGACATCACCCTGCTCTACCGCAATCTCTACAACGGCATGGACAGCTTTCCGCTGATGGCCATCCCGTTCTTCATGCTGGCCGGCGAGATCATGAACCGCGGGGGCATCACCCATCGGCTGGTCGAATTCAGCCAGGCCTTCATGGGCCACCTGCGCGGAGGCCTGGCCCATGTGAACGTGATGTCGTCGATGCTGTTTGCCGGCCTGTCGGGTTCGGCCGTGGCCGATACCTCGGCGCTTGGGTCGATGCTGATCCCGGCGATGGAGAAACAGGGCTATACCCGCCGGTTCGCCGCCGCCATCACCGCGGCCAGCTCGGTCATCGGGCCGATCATCCCGCCGTCGGGCATCATGATCATCTATGCCTATGTCATGGGCGAAAGCGTCGCCGCGCTGTTCCTGGCCGGGCTGGTCCCGGGCATCCTGGTCGGTGTCGGGCTGATGCTGCTGATCAAGGTCATGGCCAACCGCTACGATTTCCCCGTGGCCTCGCGCCGCTACAGCTGGGGCGAACGGGGCGAGGCCAGCCTCAAGGCCTTCTTCCCGCTGATGACCCCGGTGATCATCCTGGGCGGTATCCTGGCCGGGGTCTTCACCCCGACCGAAGCCGCGGCCGTGGCCGTGTTCTATGCCCTGTTCATCAGCCTCTTCGTCCTGCGCACCATGCGCCTGTCCGACCTGCCCGACGTGCTGGGCCGGGCCGGGCTGACCTCGGCCGTCGTGCTGCTGCTGGTCGGGGCGGCGATGTCGTTCAAGACCGTCGTGTCGCTGTCGCATGCGCCGCAGACCATGGCCGATTCCATCCTGTCGCTGACCGAGAACCCGCTGCTGCTGCTGTTCCTGATCAACCTGCTGCTGTTTGCCGTGGGCATGTTCCTGGATGCCGGCCCGGCGATCATCATCCTCGGCCCGATCCTGGGCCCGGTGTTCACCGGCATGGGCGTCGACAGCGTGCATTTCGCCATCATCATGTGCGTCAACCTGACCGTCGGCCTGGCCACGCCACCCATGGGGCTGGTGCTGTTCGTCGCCTCGGCCGTGTCGGGCGAACGGGTGACGACCATCGCCCGGGCCATCCTGCCTTTCCTGGCGGTCGAAATCGCGGTGATCTTCCTGATCACCTATTTCCCCGCCATTTCCATGACGATCCCGCGCCTGACCGGGTTCGCGAACTGATGAATTCCAAGCTCAACGGGAGGACCACTATGATGCTCAGGAAGACACTCACGGCCGCCGCGACGCTGGCCACCATCGCCGGCTTTGCCCTGCCGGCCATGGCCCAGGATTACACCATCCGCGCCGTCGCCAATTCCAACGAGAACGACGAGGATTACGACGGCCTGCAGGTCTTCAAGTCCTATGTCGAAAGCGCGTCGAACGGCGCCATCGGCGTCGAGATCTACATGGGCACGCAGCTGTGTTCCAACGGCGCCGAATGCCTGCAGGGCGTGGCCGACGGATCGATCGATGTCTACATCTCGACCTCGGGCGGCGCGGCCGGGCTGTTCCCCTATGTCCAGGTGCTGGACCTGCCCTACCTGATGCAGGACGACCGCATCGCCGAAAAGGTGCTGGCCGGCGATTTCACCCGCACGATGCGGGCCATGGCGCTTGAGGATTCCGGCGGCATGATCCGGCTGATGACCATCGGCAACACCGGCGGCTGGCGCAACTTTGCCAACACCAAGCAGCGGGTCCAGACCCCCGACGACCTCAAGGGCATGAAGATCCGCACCGTCGTGGCCGACCTGCCCCAGGAACTGGTCCGCGCCCTGGGCGCCGCGCCGACGCCGATCCCGTGGCCGGAACTGTTCACCTCGCTGCAGACCGGCGTGGTCGAAGGCACCAAGAACGGCATCACCGACATCATGTCGATGAAATTCCCCGAGGCCGGCCTGCAATATGTCACCCTGGACGGCCATGCCTACATGGGCGCGCTGTGGTGGATGTCGAACGACACCTTCCTGGCCCTGCCCGAGGACATGCGCCGGGTGGTTGTCGACGGGTTCTACCAGCTGCAGCAGGCCACCTTTGCCTCGCCCAAGCGCAAGTCGATCCCGGCCTACCAGGAATTCGTCGAGGGCGGCGGGGATCTCTACGTGCCCACGCCCGAGGAAAAGCAGGCCTTCGCCGAGGCCGCCCAGCCGGTCTATGAATGGTTCACGGCCAATGTCGACGGCGGCCAGCAGATCTTTGACGCCATGCAGAGCGCCGTGGCCGATGCCACCGAAGAGCTGGACGCCGAGCACGCCGCCGACATCCAGTGATCGGCCTGGCGGTCACCCCCGGCCCGGGCGACCGGGCCTGACGCGGGGCCGCAGGCTGACCGGCGGACCAGGACGGGTCCGCCACACACCGCAAGGCCCGGGCGGGCCCGCCCCGCCCCGGCCTCTTCCAAGAACCGGCCCCGATGACGGCGCCAAGGCCCGCCCCGCGCCGGCCCCTGCGGCATCCGCCACCGAACCGACGCATCCCGAGCCGCGCCCCAAGACGTTTGCCAGACGAGGACAGAGCATTGAGCGACCTGACCACAGCCCTTTCCGACCCCCGCCGCCTGATCGACAGGGCCCGGCTGCTGGGCCCGGGAGCGGCACTGGCGGTGATCGTGGCCATGGCCGCCCAGTTCCTGTCCAACCATTACGGCGCGCCGGTCATGCTGATGGCCATCCTGCTGGGCATCCCCTTCCATTTCCTGTCCGAACACGAAACCACCGGTCCCGGCATCGCCTTTGCGGCAAAGGGCCTGCTGCGCATCGGCGTGGCGCTCCTGGGCCTGCGGGTCTCGCTGGACATGGTCCGCCAGATCGGCTGGGGCTTCGTGCTGATCATCGCCGGTTGCATCGCCGTGACCATCCTGGCCTCGATCCTGCTGGCCCGGCTGATGGGCCGCGACAAGGCCTTTGGCTTCCTGACCGGCGGCTCCGTGGCCATCTGCGGCGCCTCGGCGGCCATGGCCATTTCCTCGGTCCTGCCCCAGCGCGAGACCTCCGAGCGCGACCTGTCCTTCACCGTCATCTCGGTCACTGCCTTCTCGACCGTGGCGATGATCGTCTACCCGATCATCGCCCAGTCGCTGGGCCTGGACCAGCACCTGACCGGCCTGTTCCTGGGCGGCACGATCCACGACGTGGCCCAGGTTGTCGGCGCGGGCTATTCGGTGTCGGACGAGACCGGCGACATCGCCACCGTGGTCAAGCTGATCCGGGTCACCCTGCTGGCGCCTGTCGTGCTGATCGGCGCGCTGGTCCTGCGGCGCAATGCCGACGTCGGAGGCAAGCGCCCGCCGCTGCTGCCCGGCTTCGTGGCCATCTTCCTGGTGCTCGCCGCGCTCAATTCCTTCCATGTCGTGCCGGGCTTCGTGCTGGAACCGGCCTCGACCCTGTCGCGCGCCCTGCTGGTCACCGCCGTGGCGGCCGTGGGCATGAAGACCTCGCTGGCCCGGCTGACCGATGTGGGCGGCCCGGCCATCCTGATGATGGCCGTCCAGACCATCGGCCTGGCCATCCTGGTGCTGATCCCGCTGCTGATGGGTCTGGTCTGACGATCTGACGGGAATTGACTTGACGGGCCGGGCGGTCCCTTGCGACCCGAGCGCCCCCCATTGATCCCCACCCATTGACCCCGCAACGCGCGGTCTTCAATGCTGGTCCCGGCCCCGCGCAGGGGCCACCAGGGGACACGCCACGCCATGACAGATCCGTCCGAGCACATCTCGCTGGCCTTCGACCTGGCCCCGGTCGGGCTGGCGGTGACCCGTGACCGCACGATCCTGGCCTGCAACCCGCAATTCGCCGCGATCTTCGGCTATCGCCCCGGCGTGCTGGAAGGCCGGTCCCTGTCGCTGCTCTATCCCTCCGACGAGGAATACCGCCGCATCGGCGAGATCGGCCTGGCCGAGATGCAGCGCAGCGGCAGCTACCATGACGAACGCATCATGAAACGCCGCGACGGCAGCCGCTTCTGGTGTTCCGTGCGCGGCCGGTCGCAAGACCGGACAAGCCCCTTCGCCCGGGCGGTCTGGACGATGATCGACATCTCCGACGCCCGGCCCATCGTCGACCTCACCCGCCGCGAACGGCAGGTGGCCATGCTGATGACCGAAGGCCGGACCAGCAAGCAGATCGCCGAAGCCCTGGGCATCTCGCCCCGCACGGTCGAGGCACACCGGGGCCGGCTCTTCGACAAGCTGGGCGTGCGCAACACGGCGGAATGCGTGGCCCGGCTGAGCGGCCTGCCCGTGCCCGGCGCGCGCTGAGCGCCTTGCGCCGAACACGCGCCCCCGGGGTCAGCGGGGCTTAACCGCCCCGCATCTCGGCCAGCGCCTGGCGCGCACCGTTCAGGACATAGCCCTGGTCGGTGCCCAGCACGAACAGGTTGGCCCCATCCGCCTGCCAGCCCGGGGCCTGCCCCGGCTGACCTAGGAACAGCCCGCCCGCCTTGCCCGCCCGGCCCGCCGCCCCAAGCACCGCGCGGGTCATCCGCGCGACCTCCGGCTCGGCGGCCGAGGTGAAGCCCGCCGACACGGCCAGGTCGACCGGCCCGACAAGCAGCCCGTCGACCCCCTCCACCTCAGCGATCTCCTCCGCATGGGCCACCGCGCCCGGATCCTCGATCTGGCAGACTAGGACGCTTTCGCCGGCCCCGGCCGCAAGATGCGCGGCGATCCCCCGGCTGCCGTATCCGGCCCCGGGGGTCGACGGCGAAAAGCCCCGCCCCCCGGGGCCATAGCGCATCCGCGCGGCCAGCCGCGTGGCCGTCGCGGCATCAGGCACCTGCGGAGCCATGATGCCGGCCGCCCCCGCATCCAGCGCCGTGGCGATCCAATGGCCGTCCAGCTGCGGGATGCGCACCAGCACGGGCAGGCCCGCGGCCCGCGAGGCGACCATCATCGCCGCGATCCCGGCCCGGTCGATGCCGACATGCTCGGCATCGAGAATGGCAAAATCCAGCCCCGCCAGGCCCAGCACCTCCACCACCGCCGGATCGGCGGACTTGATGAAGGTGCCGGCCATCCCCTCGCGCGCCCGAAGGCGCCGGGCAAAGGCCGCGCGATAGCTCACACCGCCGCCCCGTATCCGCCGCCGCCGGGCGTGATCATGAAGACCTCGTCTTCGGGCTGCATCTCGCGCTTGCGCGTATCGGTGACATCCTCGCCATTGATGCGAAAGACCCCCGCCGCGCCATCGCCCCCGCCCAGCAGGCCCTCGGGACCGGCCGTCAGGCGTGACGGAATGGTGTTCAAGAGCCAGCTGCGCCCGGTGCGCATGCGATAGCCGATCCGCTGGCCATCGCCGCCGGGATACTTGCCCGCCCCGCCGGTGCCGTGCTCCAGCTCCTTGCAGGTGAAGGCGATGGGATAGGTGGCCTCCAGCACTTCGACCGGCACGGCCGACACACCCGTGGGATAACACACCGCCGAGATCCCCGGCTTGGTCGCCCGTGCGCCCATGCCCCCGGAATAGTTGAACATCGACGAGGTGAAGGGCTTGCCCGCCTTGTCCTTGCCCTGGATCTGGATCGTCCAGACCGCGCCCGAGCCTTCGGCCACCACGCTGTCGGGCACCACCTGGGCCAGCGCCTTGAGGATCGGGAAGGGCACGTACATGCCCACGACATGGCGGGCATTGACCGGCGAGGGATACTTGGCATTCACCACGCAGTCCTCGGGCAGCTTCAGCTTGATCGGCGCGAGGCTGCCGGCGTTGTTGGGCAGGTCCGGGTTCAGCGAGGAGCGCACGGCGAAAGTGGCATAGGCATGGGTATAGGCCGGCACCACGTTGATCCCCATCGAGGACGGCCCGGAGGAGCCTTCGAAATCGATGGTGATCTCGCCCTTGTCGCTGTCCACGGTCACGGCGGTCTGCAGCGTGATCGTCTCGCCACCCGGCACATCGAATTGCGAGGCACCGTGATAGGTGCCGCCCGGCAGCTTGCGGATCGCATCGCGGGTGGCCTTTTCCGACCGCGCGATGATCTCTTCGGACAGCGCCGAGATGTCATCCAGCCCGTAGCGGTCGCAAAGCGCATTCAGCCGGTCCGAGGCAATGATGCCCGACGACACCTGCGCGCCCAGATCACCCATCAGCGCGTCGGGCGTGCGGACGTTCCGGCGGATGATCTGGAAGAGCGTCTCGTTGGGCCGGCCGGCCTCGTAGAGCTTCATCGTCGGGATCCAGAGGCCTTCCTCGTGGATGTCCCGCGCGCCCGAGCCGATGCCATAGCCGCCGATATCCGAATGGTGGATGGTCGAGCCGGCATAGCCGATGATGCGCTGGCCCCGGAAGATCGGCGAGAGCACCGTGATGTCAAAGAAATGCCCGGCCGACATCCAGGGGTCATTGGTGATCAGCACGTCGCCCGGCTGCAGCTTGTCGATATCGGTGCCGTCCAGCAGGTTGCGGGCGGCCGCGGCCAGCGAGTTGATATGGCCGGGCGTGCCGGTCACGGCCTGGGCCACCATGCGGGCGTTTTCGTCGAAGAGGCCGTTGGCCAGGTCGCCCGCCTCGCGGACGATGGGGCTGAAGGCGATGCGCTGGAGCGCGCGGGCCTGTTCGCTGACGATCCCGATGAGGT
Organism: Marinibacterium sp. SX1; assembly: GCF_050389775.1. Lineage (NCBI taxonomy): Bacteria > Pseudomonadati > Pseudomonadota > Alphaproteobacteria > Rhodobacterales > Paracoccaceae > Marinibacterium > Marinibacterium sp. SX1. The sequence goes on from NZ_CP177146.1 coordinate 174,649, forward strand.
TGGACCAGAGGATCTGAAGTTCGACGCCATCCATCAATTGGTTTCCTTTTCGGCTTCGGCGGCGGCGGATGCGCGCGCGGGGGTTTGGGGGCTGACGCGTTTTGCGGCCACGAGGCTGCCGCTTTCGTGGCGGGTGACCTCCCAGCCCTCCAGGACAAAGATCGTGGTTTCGCGTTCCTCGATGATCACCGGGCCGGCGATGCAATCGTCTTCGGTGATTGCCGCGCGCTGCCAGACGGCAACGTCGCGGGCCTCGCCCTTGATGTGGACGGGCCGGCTTTCCTGCACCCGGGCCGACAGGTCGGCAGGGCGCACGGCGGCGCGGTTGGGCTGGCTGCCAGAAGCGGTGACCAGCCAGTTGACGACCTCGACCTTCATGCCATCGAGTTTCAGCCCGTACTGGCGGTGATATTCCACCTCGAAGAGCTGCATGATCTCGTCGGTGCTGCGGCCCTCGCGCGGGTCGGCGGCCAGGTCGATGCGCACTTCGGATTGCTGGCCGAGATAGCGCATCTCGGCGGCGAAGCTGAAGGTGAATTCCTCCTCGCGGATACCGGCCTCACCCAGGGCCGTGGCGCCTTCGGCGATCATCGCGCCCAGCACACCGTCGACGGCATCCCAATCCAGCGCGTCCAGCGTGGTGACATGGCTGCGCACCAGGTCGATCTGCACGGGCGTGACCAGCGTGCCGAAGGCCGAGAGCACCGAAGCCAGCGGCGGATAGATCACCTTGGGGCTTTCGGTCAGCTCGGCGACCATGCAGGCATGCACCGGCCCGGCCCCGCCAAAGGCCAGCAGCGGCAGGCCCCGGTAATCGATGCCGCGTTCGGTGGCATGGGTCCGGGTGGCGGCGGCCATCTGTTCGCAGACCACTTCAAAGACCCCCCAAGCGGCCTGGTTGCGGGGCAGGTTCAGCGCCCGGCCCAGCTCGTCGAATGCCTGCTCGGCCCCCGCCAGGTTCAGCTCCATGTCGCCGCCGAGGAAGCGGTCGGCATTGAGGATGCCAAGAACGAGGTCGGCATCGGTCACGCAGGGGTCGGTGCCGCCGCGCCCGTAACAGACGGGGCCAGGCATGGACCCGGCGCTTTCCGGGCCGATCTTGAGCAGGCCCAGGTCGTTGACCGAGGCGATGGACCCACCCCCTGCCCCGATCTCGATCATGTCGATCGACGGCACGGTGATCGGCATGCCCGAGCCCGGCTTGAACCGGTAACGGCGGTCGACTTCGAAGGTGCCGGTGACCAGCGGCTCGTGGTTCTGCACCATGCAGGCCTTGGCCGTGGTGCCACCCATGTCAAAGGAAATCAGGTCGGGAATGTCGAAGATCCGGCTGAAATAGCAGGCCACCAGCGCGCCCGCCGCCGGGCCGCTTTCGATCATCCGCACCGGGATCGTCGATGCCCGTTCGGCCCCGATCACCCCGCCGTTCGACAGCATGATCAGCGGCTGCTGCCGGAAGCCGCGGTCCTTCAGCTCGGCGATCAGCGCGGTCAGGTAGGGCCGGGTGATCGGCACGGTATAGGCGTTGATCGCCACGGTGGAGGCCCGCAGGTATTCGCGCATCTGGGGCGCGATCACGCTGGAGAGCGAAACGTAGATATCAGGCGCTTCCTCCTCGAAGATCTTGCGCACGGCTTCCTCGTTCACCCCGTTGCGGTAGGAATTCAGGAAGCAGACGGCGACCGACACGATGCCCTTCTCGCGGCATTGCGCGATGACCGCGCGCACCTCGTCGGCCTCGACGGGCGTGCCCACGCTGCCATCGGCAAAGACCCGTTCCTTGAGCGTAAAGGTCCGCTCGGAGGGGATCAGCGGCTCGGCGAATTCGATCTGCGGATCGTACATGTCATAGCGGTGCTCCTCGCGGATATAGAGCACGTCGCGGAAGCCTTCGGTCAGCAAGAGCGCGACCGGCGGCCCCTTGCGTTCGATCAGCGCATTGGTCACCACGGTGGTCGCATGGACCACCACGTCGTCCACGTCCTGCGGCCGGATGCCGGCCCGGCCGGTCACCAGGTCGACGCCGCGAAAGAAGCCTTCGAGCAGGTTGTTGTGCGTGGTCAGGGTCTTGTCGACATAGCTCTGCCCGTCAGAGGCCAGCAGCACGGCATCGGTAAAGGTGCCGCCGATGTCGATGGCAAGCGAATATCTGGTCATAGGGGGTACTCCATGCATCCAAGCTCGGCCGAGATTTCCCGCGCCGCGCCAGTGGCGGCGTCGACAAAGACCTCCGCCGGTTCCGGTTTGATGTCCTGGACCGACCCGACGATGGTGATCGTCGCGGTGAAACGGCCCTCGATGTCGAAGATCGGCGCGGCGACGGCATTGACGCCGCGCAGGGTCTCTTCGGGGGCGACCGCCCAGCCGGCCTGCCGGGCATGGGCGATCTGGTCTTCCAGCCAGTCCGGGTCCGGCCGGTCACCGGGCGCCAGGGCCGCCAGCGCGGTCTCCAGCGCCGCCCGGTAGCCGGGGCCGCCCCAGGCCAGGGCCACCTTGCCCTGGGCCGAGGTATGCAGCGGCAGGATGGCCCCCGGCCGGGTGACGATCTGCACCGGCGTTTCCACCCGCACGATGTCGATCACGCGCATGCCGGTTTCCTCGGGGATCGACAGCGTCACGGTCTGGCCGATCCGGTCGCGCAGGGCGGCCATGACCGGCCGGGCGGCCGAGGTCAGCTGGGTGCCGTCGGCAATGGCCTGGCCCAGGTGGAACAGCTTGAGCGTCAGCCGGTAGCGCTCGGTCGCCGGGTCCTGGCGCACGTAGCCCAGCGAGACCAGCGTGTGCAGGTAGCGATAGACCCGGGCCCGGGGCATGCCCAGGGCCTTGGCCAGGTCGGTCACCCGGCTGGGCTCGCCCCGGGCGGCCATCTCTTCGAGAATGGCAAAGGCCGCGACGGTCGATTGGTTGGTGGTGTTGGAATTGGTGATGTCCGACATGGATCAGCCTCCGAGCAGCGCGGGCAGCGACAGGGTGAGGAACGGCACGAAGGCCACGGCCAGCAGGACCAGCAGGCAGATGCCGATCATCGGCAGGATCGCCCGGGCGACCTTTTCCAGCGGCTGCTTGCCGATGGCCGCGACGATGAACAGGCACAGGCCGACCGGCGGGGTGATCATGCCGATCATCAGGTTCAGCACGACCATCACCCCGAACTGGACCGAGCTGATGTCCAGGAGCGGAAAGACCTGGTTGAGGATCGGCATGGCCAGCACCAGCGCGGCCAGCGGTTCCAGGAACAGGCCCAGCAGCAGCAGCACGAGGTTGAGCATCAGGATCAGCACCCAGGGCCGTTCGCTGATCGCCTGCATGGCCGCGGCAATGGCCCGCGGGATGTTCTCGATTCCCAGGATGAAGGCCGTCATCGAGGCCATGGCCACGATCAGCATGACCCCGGCCGTCATGGTCGCCGTGTCATAGAAGGCCCGGGCGATCTTGGACCCGCCCAGCGTGCGATAGAGCAGCCCGCCGATGATCAGCGCGTAAAGCGCGGCCACGGCGGCGGCTTCGGTCGGGGTGAAGACCCCGGTGCGGATGCCGCCCACGATGATCACGGGCAGGAACAGCGCCGGCAGCGCCTTGACCGCCAGGCCCGCGCGTTCCGATGCGGGCACCGGCGCGGGCAGCGGGTGGTCTTCGACCCGGGCGCGCCAGAGCGCGTAGAGGATCAGCAGGCCGCACAGCAGGAAGGCGGGGACGATGCCGGCCAGGAACAGGTCCGAGATCGAGGTGCCGGTCAGCACGCCATAGAGGATCAACGACAGCGACGGCGGCACCAGCGGTCCCAGGATCGAGCCGGTGGCCACCAGGGCGGCGGCATATTCGGCCTTGTAGCCGTCCTTTTCCACGGCCGGGATCATGACCGAACCGATGGCCGAGGCCTCGGCCGTGGCCGCACCCGACACCCCCGAAAACATCATCGACGACAGGACGTTGACCACGGCCAGCCCGCCCTTGACCCGGCCGACCAGCATCTGGGCAAAGCGTACGATCTGGCGGGTCAGGTCGGCCGAGTTCATCAGGTTGCCGGCCAGGATGAAGAAGGGAATGGTCAGCAGCACAAAGCTGTCGATCCCGGCGATCATCTTCTGCGGGAAGCCGATCATCAGCTGCCATTGATCGTTGACGAAGAGATAGGCCACCGAGGCCAGGCCCAGCGAAAAGGCGATGGGCACGCCGAGGATCATGAACAGGACGAAGGCGGCGAGATAGAGCGTCATTCGGCCATCTCCAACCGGGCGCGGTCCAGCACCTCTTCCAGCGTCTGGCCGCCGGGAATGGCCCGGGCACAGAGCACCAGGTCGCCGGCAAAGCGCAGGGCCAGCAGGCCCATGCCGATGGGCAGGGCGACATAGACCCAGAAGGTGCCGGGCGTCGGCGGGGCGTTGTCGCCGAAGAGGTCTTCGAGGATGAAGCGCAGCGCGGGGATCGCCGCGCGCCCGGCCATCTCGGCAAAGCGCCAGCCATACCAGACCAGCAGCAGGCACAGCAGCAGCGACAGCCCCGTGGTCACGCAGGCCAGCACCAGCGCGGGCACCCGGGGCAGACGGGCCGACAGAAAGGTCAGCGAGGCCACCTCGCCGCGTTCAAAGGCCAGGGGCACGGCCAGGAAGGCCAGCCAGATCAGCATGTAGCGACAGACCTCCTCGGCCCAGAGCAGCGAAGCGTTGAACCCGTATCGCAGCACGATCTGGATGATCATGATGGTCAGAAGCGCCCCGACCAGCGTCACCAGCAGGCCGCGCAACGCGATGCGGAACGGGCGCTGGATCGACCGGGTGGTCATGGCTGTCATTGATGGTCTCCTGTCCGCCGGTCACACCCTGCCCGATCGCCCGGCGAAGGCATCGCGGGCGGGGCGGGGTGATCCGGTCATGGGTCGTCTTGGCGGCCCCTGCGGCGGTCCTGTCGGCCGTCCGCCCGGGGGCCCGGTTGGCTGGTCACGTCCGGCCCGGCGGCGGCACCGCCGGGCGGGGGCATCAGGCGTCCTGGAAATCGGGCTCCTGGTAGGCCGTCAGGTGCAGGTAATCGTCGCGCGGCGGGGCAAAGACATCGAGGTTCACGGCCGTCTCGGTCCCAAGCGCCTCGCCGCAATGCACCACGTCGGGCGGGATGCGCACGACTTCGCCCGCGCCGACCTCGACGACATCGTCGCCGATCTCGAACCGGACCCGGCCGGCCAGGATATAGGCCAGCTGTTCGAACGGGTGGGAATGGGGTTTCTTCTCCATCCCCGGTTCCAGCCAGTTCATCACCATCAGCGCGCCATCGCCCCGGAAGGCCGTGCGCGAGACACCCGCGCGCACCTGTTCCCTGGGCAGGCTGTCCCAGCGGTAGACATTGGTTGCCATCGCTCAGTCCCCGGCCCCGAAGGCATCGACAAAGCGGGCGACCAGCGGGTCCTTGCCCTGCCATTCCTCGACCACCGGCGCGGTCAGGGCCTGCATCGCGTCCAGGTCGGCCAGCCGGTTGATTGTCACGCCATGGCCTTCGAGGAAGGTGATCGTGTCGGCCTCCTGGGCCGCGGCCAGGGCATAGGCCTCGGCCGTCGTCTCGTGCCCGGCCTCGATCAGCGCCGCCTTGTCATCGTCGCTCAGCTTGTCCCAGGTCATGCCCGACAGCATGATCACGCCCGGCCAGAAATACTGGCCCGTCAGCGTCACCTGGGTGGCCGCGTCATAAAGGCTTTCGGACTGGATCGACGACAGGTTGATCTCGACCGCGTCGATCGTGCCGGTTTCCAGCGCCGAGTAGACCTCGCCATAGGCCATGCCGATCGGGTTGACGCCGATGGCCTCCCAGATCGCCTTGTGCAGCGGGATCGGCACGATACGCGTCTTCAGCCCGGCGAATTGCGCGGTTTCGCTGACCGGCACCTCGGCCGACAGGAAATGGCGCTGACCGGCCTCGACATAACCCAGGCCCTTGATGCCGCTGTCATCCAGCGAGGCCAGCAACTCGTCGCCCAGATCAGAGGTCAGCACCCCGGCCAGCTGGTCATAGCTCTGCACGACAAAGGGCAGCTGCAGCGCGTCGAAGCCGCCCGCGCCCAGAACCAGCGGCAGGGTCGGGGCCGAAACCAGCGCGCCGTCGATCAGCCCGATCTGCAGCCCTTCGAGCAATTGCTTGTCATCGCCCAGCTGGCGGTCGCCATAGACCTCGACGGCCACGTTGCCGCCGGTCTTCTCGGCCACCTTGTCGGCAAAGATCTCCAGCCCCTGCTGGAAGATGTGCTTGGACGAGGCCGCATGGCCCATCTTGATGGTCACCTCCTGGGCGGAAAGCCCCATGGGCACCGCACAGACCAAGGCTGTCGTCAGGAACAAATGTTTCATCCTAAGGGCCTCCCACCCCCGGGTCAGATATGGCGCGTTTCACTCCTCAAAACACGTGATACGATATTGAAACACCGGTGAGGGAAGTGTCAATGAGCCTTGCGAGGCGGGGGGCGCGGAAAACTCAGATCGCCGCGTAGACCTATGAAATATCACATCAAATACCCTTGTGATCACAAATTTCCAGGCCGGATCGCCCGATCCGAAACCCCCATTGCCGCAGCAAAATACACGTATGACGTGTATCCTGTTTCGCTCTCCGAACGCCCCGGGACCGGACAGCCGGACGGGCAGAAAAAAGACCGCCGGCAGGCGCTGCCGGCGGTCCGCTTGACGCAGGGTGATTCGCCTAGGCCTCGGCCAGGTCGCGGGCGCGCAGCTCGGTCTTGAGCACCTTGCCGTAGTTGTTCTTGGGCAGTTCGGGCAGGAAGACATAGGCCTTGGGCCGCTTGAACCGGGCGATGCTGGCCAGGCAATGGGCGTCCAGCACGGCCGGATCGGGCGCCGGGCCACGGGCCACGACACAGGCCACGACCACCTCGCCCCACTCCGGGTCGGCCCGGCCGATGACCGACACCTCGCTGACCGCCGGATGGGTCAGCAGGGCTTCTTCGACTTCGCGCGGATAGATGTTGGTGCCGCCCGAGATGATCACGTCCTTGGACCGGTCGCGCAGGGTCAGGTAGCCGGCGTCGTCCAGGCTGCCCATGTCGCCGGTGCACAGCCAGCCGTCGCGCAGCGTGCGGGCCGTGGCCGCCGCATCCTGCCAATAGCCGGCCATGACCGGCGTGCCGCGCACCTCGATCTCGCCCAACTCGCCGGGCGGCAGGGCGGCCCCGTCGGACCCGGTGATGCGCAGCCGCACCGGGCTTTGCGCCCGCCCGACCGAGCCCAGCATCGCGGGCGTGCCGGTGGCGATCTCGTCGCGCGACAGGGCGGTGATGGCCATCGGGCATTCGCCCTGGCCATAGATCTGGACAAAGCGCGGGCCCATGACGCGCAGGGCCTCGACGATGTCGGCGGTGTACATCGGCCCGCCGCCATAGACGATGGTGCGCAGCCCCTCGCCCCGGCTGCCGGCGGCCCGGGCGGCGTCGACCAGCCGGCGCACCATGGTCGGCGCGGCAAACATCGACACGTTGTCCAGCGCCCGGCCCAGGGCCAGCACCTCGGCCCCGTCGAACCCGCCCGAGGCGGGCACGACATGGCGCGCGCCCTTGATCACGTGCATGAAATTGTACAGCCCCGCGCCATGGGACATCGGCGCGGCATAAAGCGCGGCATCCTCGGCACCGACCGGATCGACATCGGCGAAATAGGCCAGGGTCATGGCCTGAAGGTTGCCCGTGCTCAGCATCACGCCCTTTGGCTGGCCCGTCGTGCCCGAGGTATAGAAGAGCCAGGCCAGGTCATCGGCCTCCATCGGATGGACCGGGCGGGCGCCCGACGCCCCGGCCACCAGCGCGGCCAGGTCCAGGACCAGCGGATCGGGGCAGAGCCCGGCCAGCGCCGCGACATGGGCGCCCTGGCTCAGCACCGCCCGGGCGCCGGAATGATCCAGGATATAGGCCGCCTCGCGGTCGTGCAGCTTGGCATTGATCGGCACGGCCACGGCCCCCAGCCACCAGATGCCGTAGAGCGCGACAAGGTAATCGGTGGAATTGCCCGCAAACAGCGCCACCCGGTCGCCCGGCCCCAGCCCGTGACCGTGCAAGGCGGCCGCCACGGCCCCGGCCCCGCGCGCAAAACCGGCGTAATCGGCGACCACCTCGGTGCCGCGCAGCAGCGCCGGGCGGTCCGGCCCGGCGGCGGCGCTGCGGGCCAGCCATCCGGCCGGGTTCATGCCCGGCCCCCGGTGCGTTCGAGGATCGAGACGTAATTGGCCACGCCCGATCCGCCCATGTTCATCACGGCGCCCAGCTCGGCCCCCGGGATCTGCATGTCGCCGGCCTGGCCGGCCAGCTGGCGGGCGGCCAGCGCATGCATCGACACGCCGGTGGCGCCCACGGGATGGCCCTTGGCCTTCAGCCCGCCCGACCGGTTGACCGGCAGCGCGCCATCGGCCATCACCACGCCCTCTTCGATGCAGCGCGCGCCCTGGCCCCGGGGCGCCAGGCCCATGGCCTCGTAGACCAGCAGCTCAGCAATGGTGAAGCAATCGTGGACCTCGGCGAAATCCAGGTCACCCACGCCCACACCGGCGGCCGCATAGGCCCGGCGGAAGGCTTCGGTCGGGCCGGCGAAATCCAGCAGCTCGCGGCGCGACATGGGCAGGTAGTCGTTGACCTGCACGGCGGCGCGGAACCCGATGGCATGGTCGAACTCGCCGGCCATGTCGTCGGCCACCAAGACCAGCGCGGCAGCGCCGTCCGAGATCAGAGAGCAATCGCTCATCCGCAGCGGCGGGGCGATCAGCGGGTTCTTGTCGGACACCGTGTTGCAGAAATCGAACCCCAGGTCCTTGCGCAGGTGGGCCAGCGGGTTGTCCATGGCGTTGCGGTGGTTCTTGGCCGCGATCCGGGCCAGCGCGGCCGATTGATCGCCGTTGCGCTGGAAATAGGCATCGGCGAAGCGGGCAAAGATCATCGGAAAGCTCTGGCCGTCTTCCTCGGCGGCGTAGCCGGCCTGCATCAGCGCGTCGGTCACCCCGGCGGTGTCCATGGCCGTCATCTTCTCGGCCCCGACGACCAGCGCCACCCGGGCCTCGCCCGCGCGGATGGCATTGCGCGCGGCATGGATGGCCGCCGAGCCGCTGGCACAGGCGTTTTCGCAGCGTGTCGCGGGGGTGAACCGCAGGGCGTCGTCGGCCTGCAGGACCAGCGAGGCGGCAAAACCGTCGCGCACCATGCCGGCGTTGAAATGGCCCAGCCAGATGCCGTCGACCTGCCCAGCCGTGATGCCCGCGCTATCCATCGCCTCGCGCGCGGCCAGGGCGATCAGCCCTTCCAGGTCTTCCTCGCGGCGGCCAAAGGGCGTGTGGCCCCATCCGACGATTGTCGCTTCGGTCATGTTCCTGTCCTCCCTTGACGTGGTTCGGCCCATCATGGCCGGCCTGCCGCCGTCCGCCCATCCGTAGAACCACGCGGTTTTCTGCGCGGATCGCGGTGGCCGGGCGCGTGGCAGAGATTGACAGGCGCCCCGCGAAGGGCCAGATGCGCAGGCATGGATGATCGCCGTGCCAGCAGCATGACCTGGATCAGGACCACGCTGGCCCTGCTGCTTCTGGCTGCCGTGGCCCTGGGCGGGGTGCCGCCCCAGGCCCAGGCCGGGCGCATCATGGCCCTGGCCCAGCAGCACGACGGCCTGGTGCATGCCACCGGCACGGTGACCAAGCAGACCAGCGAGGCCCGCCGGGCCGATCCGACCTCGGCGCCCATGGGCGGCGGTCTGGACGAAGGGCTGCTGCCCGTCACGGTGGCCCGGGCCCTGCCCGACAACCGCCTGCGCCGCGCGGCCGCCCCACGCGCTCCGCCCCCGGCCCTGTCGGCGCGCCTGCGCGTCCACCCCGTCCGCGCCCCTCCCCACGCATGATCCGACCCGCGCCCGGCCGATGGCCCGGCGCGTGATCCGTCGTTTCCAAGACCCGTCAACCGACAGCCGAGCCCGGGCCGCGCGCCCCGCCCTGTCGTGGAGAGATCATGCAAAGACCTACCCTTCTGAAACGCCTGGGCGTCTGGGCCATCTGCCTGCTGTGCCTGTGGCTGGCCCTGCCCAACGCCTTTTACTCCCGCGTGGACCTGTCCACCGGTGATGCCCCCCCTGCCGCCGTCACGGCCGAGGCCGAAACCGACACCGCCCGCGGCTGGCCCGCCTGGATGTCCTCCTCGCTGATCAACCTCGGGCTCGACCTGCGCGGCGGCGCCCACCTGCTGGCCGAAGTCGATACCGACGGGGTGATTGCCAAGCGGCTCGACGCGCTCTGGCCCGACCTGCGCGATGCCCTGCGCGCCGATGGCGGCGGCGAGATCCGCCTGCGCCGGCTGGACGCCCCCGCGGGCGAGCTGCGCGTGGCCGTCAGCCCGGCCGGGGCCATGGATGCCGCACGCAATGTTGCAGCAGGCTTTGCCACCCAGGTCACCGGCCCGACCGGCGCCAGCGCGCCGGACCTGGCCGTGACGGCCGACGGTGGCACGCTGGTCATCACCTATTCCGAGGCCGGGCGCAGCGCGCTGACCGACCAGCTGGTGTCGCAGAGCCTCGAAGTCGTGCGCCGGCGGATCGACGAGGCCGGCACCCGCGAGCCGACCATCGTGCGCCAGGGCAGCGACCGCATCCTGATCGAAGTGCCCGGCTTTTCCGATGCCGACGGGCTGAAACAGCTGATCGGCACCACGGCCCAGCTGTCCTTTCACCCCGTGCTCGACGCCGGGTCGGCCGATGCGCTGGTCCTGCCCGCGGCCGACCAGCCGGGCGTGACCTATCGCGTCGATCCCCGGCCGGTGGTCTCGGGCGCCCAGCTGACCGATGCCCAGGCCAGTTTCGACCAGAACGGTCGGCCGGCCGTGTCCTTCCGCTTTGATTCCACCGGCGCCCGGGCCTTTGGCGATTTCACGGCCACCCATATTGGCAGCCCCTTTGCCATCGTGCTGGATGACGAGGTCCTGTCGGCCCCGGTGATCCAGAGCCACATTCCCGGCGGTGCGGGCATCATCACCGGCCAGTTCACCGTCGACGACAGCACCCGGCTGGCCACCCTGCTGCGCGCCGGCTCGTTGCCGGCCGATTTGCAGATCCTCGAGGAAAAGACCGTCGGGCCGGAACTGGGCAGCGACAGCATCGCCGCCGGGCTGCATGCCGCGCTGGTCGGGCTGGTCGCGGTCTGCGTGCTGATGGTCGGCTGTTACGGCGCGATGGGCCTGATGGCCGTCGGCGCGCTGGCCCTGAACATGGTCATCCTGATGGCCGTGCTGACTGTCGCCGGAGCCACGCTGACCCTGCCGGGCATTGCCGGGCTGGTGCTGACTCTGGGCATGGCCGTCGATGCCAACGTGCTGATCTTCGAGCGCATCCGCGAGGAGGCCCGGCGCGAGGGCAACCTGTGGAAGGCCGTGGGCGCGGGGTTCGACAATGCCTTTTCGTCGATCCTTGATGCCAACATCACCGGGCTGCTGACCGCCGGGCTGATGTTCTGGCTGGGCGCCGGGCCGGTGCGCGGCTTTGCCGTGACCCTGGGCCTGGGCATCCTGACCTCGATGTTCACCGCCCTGGTCATCACCCGGCTGATCCTGCAACGTTGGCTGGAATGGCGCCGGCCCCGCAAGCTGCCCCTGAACGGCGTGCTGAAGTTCCTCAACGCCCGGCCGGTCATCGACTTCTTCCGCCTGCAATGGGTGACGCTCGGCGCCTCGGGCGTGGCCGTCCTGGCCTCGGTCCTGCTGATCGCCACGCTGGGGCTGAACCTGGGCATCGATTTCACCGGTGGCACCAGCATGCGCATCGAAACGCCCCATGCGCTGCAATTCGACGCCTATCGCACGGCGCTCGACGGGCTGGGCCTGACCGACGTGTCGCTGTCCGAAGTCCTGGGCAGCGGCACCATCGGCACGACGGGGGGCGAGCACGTGGCCACCCTGCGCATCGCCGCCGACGGGGCCAGCGACGGCGCGGCCCTGGCAACCGACCAGATGCAGGCCGTGCGCGACGCGCTGCACGGGGTCGATCCCGACCTGGCCTTCACCGCGACGGAAACCATCGGCGGCAAGGTCTCGCCCGAGCTGGTCCGCGCGGCGCTGATGGCCATCGGCGGCGGGGTGCTGTCGATCCTGGCCTATGTCTGGCTGCGGTTCGAATGGCAATTCGCCCTGGGCGCGGTGCTGGCCCTGGCCCATGACGTGATCCTGACGCTGGGCCTTTTTGCCCTGCTCGGGCTCAAGATCGACCTGGCCTTTGTCGCCGCGCTGCTGACGATCCTGGGCTATTCGATCAACGACACGGTGGTCGTCTTCGACCGCGTGCGCGAGAACCTGCGCCGCCATGTCACGATGCCCCTGCGCGATCTGATGAACCTGTCGGCCTGCGAGACCCTCAGCCGCACCCTGCTGACCTCGGCCACGACGCTGGTCGCCCTGCTGGCCCTGCTGATCCTGGGCGGCGATGTCATCCGGGGCTTTGCCCTGGCCATCACCTTCGGCGTGGTCGTCGGCACCTATTCGTCGATCTACGTGGCCAAGAACATCGTGCTGTTCCTGGGCGTCGACCGCCGGCCCGTCGAGGACCGCCGGGCGGCGGGCAAGTATGATCACATCACGGCCTGACCTCCACCGGCCGTTCACGGCCTGACGGCCCCGGGCAGATCAGTGCCCAAGGCCCATGGCACGAAACGGCCCCAAGGCCCCCGGCCGGGACGCAACCGCGTCCCGGCCACCCCGACGACACCGGCCTGCCCCGCCGGCGTCGGATACGATCCGGCCGGATTGCACGACCTTCACGCAATATTGTTGCGCCGCACTTGCAAAACCGGCCGCATGGCTCTACCAGATGGCCCCCGCGCAACCCGGAAGCCAGACCATGAGCCGCCCAGCACCGCAAAAGACCCTCTCCGCCTCGGATATCCGTGCCCGCAAGGGCGCCGACCCGCTTGTCTGCCTGACGGCCTATACCACGCCCGTGGCCCAGCTGGCCGACGCCCAGTGCGACGTCGTGCTGGTCGGTGACAGCGTGGGCATGGTGCTGCACGGCCTGCCCTCGACCCTGTCGGTCACGATGGAGATGATGATCCTGCATGGCCAGGCCGTGGCCCGCGGGGTGAACCGGGCGCTGATGGTCGTCGACATGCCCTTTGCCAGCTACGAGGACAGCCCGGCCCGGGCCTTTGCCAATGCCGCCCGGCTGATGGCCGAAACGGGCTGCGGAGCGGTCAAGCTGGAAGGCGGGCGGCACATGGCCGAGACGATCCGCTTTCTCGTCGACCGGGGGATTCCGGTCATGGCCCATGTCGGGCTGACCCCGCAGGCGGTCAATGCCATCGGCGGCTACCGCGTCCAGGGCCGGGGCGCCGATGGCGCGCGCATCCTCGACGATGCCCGGGCCGTGGCCGAGGCCGGGGCGTTTTCGGTCGTGCTGGAAAAGGTGCCCGGCGCGCTGGCCGACCGGATTACCGACGAGATCGACATTCCGACCATCGGCATCGGGGCTTCGGCCGGCTGTGACGGCCAGATCCTGGTGATCGACGACATGCTGGGCCTGTTCGACGCTTTCAAGCCCAAGTTCGTCAAGCGCTATGCCCACCTGGCCGATGATGCCGCCCGGGCCATCGCGGCCTATGCCGACGAGGTCCGCGCCCGGACCTTTCCCGCGCCCGAACATGTCTTCGGCGAGGCCCCCGCCGCGCAGGCGCCCGGGACCACCGGGGAGACCGGCGCATGAAGATCATCCGCCGCAAGGACGAGCTGCGCGCGCTGACCCGGGCCTGGCACCGGGCCGGCGAGACCATCGGCGTGGTGCCGACCATGGGCGCCCTGCATGCCGGCCATCTCAGCCTGGTCGAGGCCGCCCGCGCGGGCACCGACCGGGTGATCGTCACGCTCTTCGTCAACCCGCGCCAGTTCAACAGCCCCGCCGACCTGGCCCGCTATCCCCGCACCGAGGACAGCGACGCCGAGAAGCTCGCGCCCTACGGGGTCGAGGTGCTTTACGTGCCCGATCCCGACCAGGTCTATCCCGAGGGTTTTGCCACGACCGTGTCGGTGACCGGCGTGTCCGAAGGCCTGTGCGGCGCGGCCCGGCCGGGGCATTTCGACGGGGTGGCCACGGTGGTGACCAAGCTGCTGCTGCAGACCGATGCCGACCGGGCCTATTTCGGCGAGAAGGACTACCAGCAATTGCAGGTCGTGCGCCGGCTGGTGGCCGATCTCGACCTCAAGACCGACATCGTGCCCTGCCCGACCATCCGCGAGACCGACGGGCTGGCCATGTCCTCGCGCAACCAGCGGCTGGACGATCGCGGCCGGACCATGGCGCCCGAGATCCTGCGCGTGCTGGAAAGCGCCGCCGGGGCCATCGCCCAGGGCGCCGATCCGGCGCAGGTGCTGGACGTGGCCCGCGATGACCTGGCCCGGGCCGGCTTCGACGCGGTCGATTACCTGGACCTGCGCGGCGATCCCGACCTGGCGCCGCTGACCTGCTATGACCGCCCGGCCCGGCTGTTCGTGGCCGCTGCGCTGGACGGCGTGCGGCTGATCGACAACCTGCCCGTGCCGCCCCGCCGGGGTTAGGGCCGGTCAGGTCCGCGCGGCGGGGTCGACGCGCACGACAACCGACATGCCCGGGGCCAGGGCGGCGGCATCGGCCTGGCCGGCATCGACCGAGATGCGCACCGGGATCCGCTGGGCGATCTTGATGAAATTGCCCGTGGCATTCGAACTGCCCAGCACGCTGAACTGCGATCCCGTCGCCGGCGAAAAGCTCTCGATATGGCCGGCCAGCCGGACCTTGCCGAGCGCATCGACGGTGAAACTGGCGGCCTGGCCTTCCTTCAGCCCGGCCAGCTGGGTTTCCTTGAAATTGGCCACCACCCAGATCGTGTCGGGCACCAGGCTGACCAGCCGCGTGCCGGCGGTGACATATTGGCCGGCATGGGCCGACAATTCACCCAGCCGGCCATCGACCGGAGCCAGGATCCGGGTGTTGTCCAGCGCGATCTGGGCCAGCGAGACCGCTGCCTGGGCCTGGGCCACGGCCGCCGTGCGGGATTGCTCTTCGGTGTCGATGGCCGCCAGTTCCTGGCGGGCGGTGTCGGCCTGGGCCCGGGCCTGGCTGAGCGCGGCGACGGATTGGCGATAGACCAGCTGCAGGTTGTCGGCATCGCTTTCGGTGACCACCCCGCGCTTGCGCAGCTGGATCGACCGGTCCATGTCCGACTTGGCCACCGCCACGGCCGCCTCGGCCGAGGTCACCGCCGCATCGGCCGAGGTCACGCTCGACCGGGCAATCTCGCGGTCCTGGGCGGTGCCGTCCAGCGCCGCCTGGGCCGAGGCCAGCTGGGCCCGGGCCTGGGCCAGTTCCTGGACATAAGACGCGTCGTCCAGCTGGATCAGCAGGTCGCCCTTGGACACGCGCTGGAAATCCTGCACGGCCACCTGTTCGACATTGCCCGAGACCTGCGGTGCAAGCGCCGTGACCTGGCCGCGCACATAGGCGTCATCGGTGATTTGGGCCCGGCTTTCAAAGGGCGGCAGCTGCCAGGCATAGAGGATGCCGGCCACGCCCAGCACGCCCACGATCAGGGCAAGGGCGGTGGCAATATGGCGGGTGAAACGGTTGAGCATCGGTTCGGTCCTTCTTCAGGCGGCCTGGGGCCGGACCCTCGGCGGGTCTGCAACGTGGGGGGTGTGGGCGGCGGCGGCCTCCTGCCGGGCCCGGCGGGCCTGCAGGGCATCCAGCCCGGCATGGCCGGCCAGCAGCACCAGGGCCACGGCCGAAGCGCCGGCCACCACGAGAAAGGCGTCGTTATAGGCCATGACGGCGGCCTGGGTCTGCACCGCGCTGGCCAGCTGCGCGGCGGCATTGGCCTGGCGCAGGGTCGGGTCGGTAACCACCGGGGCCAGGCCGGCGGCATAGGTGGCGATCCGTTCGGTCACCAGCGGGTCGGTCGCCGCCAGGGCCTCTGACAGGCGCTGGCCATGCAGGGCCGTGCGGACCTGCACCAGGGTCGAAAACAGCGCCCCGCCCAGGAAGCCGCCGATCTTCTGGGTGGTCAGGAAGACCACGATGAAGGTCAGGATGTAATCGGGCCCCTTGCGGAAGGCCAGCAACAGCCCCGACAGCATGGCCGGCGGCAGGAACAGGGCCGCGGCCAGCCCGATCATGGCCTGCGACAGGTAAAGATCGCTGGGCAGGGTCTGGGCCGTCGACCGGGAATCCATCAGCGACCCGGCAATCAGCAGCACCAGCGCCACGGCGTGAAAGGCCTTTTCCCGGCCCGGTTTCATCCACAGCGCGCAGATCACCCCGCCGGCCACAGTCGCGCCCAGCACCACCAGCCACAGCCCGCTGGCCTGGGCGTTCAACAGGCCCAGCGAGCGGATCAGCCCGGCGGCCCCGGCGCTCTGTTCGCTCAGGATCAGGCGGAACAGCAGCAGGGTGGCCGCGAAATGCAGGACGACCGGGCTGGCCAGCCAGCGGATGTCCAGCAGCCGGCTGTCGCGGTTCAGCTCGATCGCCGCGGCCAGCGCCAGGGTGGCCACGCCGGTGACCAGCAGCCAGCCCAGCCAGGCCTGTTCGGTCCACCAATATTGCGCCCCGGTGATCGCCGCCACGGCCAGGCAGCCGAACCCCACGGCGATCAGCAGGAACGACACCACGTCGGCCGGCTCGATCTTCATCGGCATCGCCGGGTTGAGCAGGGGGAAGCGATAGATCAGGCACAGGCCGATGGCCGCCATGGCGGCTTCCAGCATGGTCAGCGCGGGCCAGGAGCCCAGGTCGATCAGCGGCGGCGAGACCAGCCGGGTCAGGGTGCTGCCCATGAAGATCAGGGTCAGCGCCCCGGCCAGGCCGACGTTCATCTTGCGCTGCTGGGGCAGCGGATCGAGCATGTAGAGAAAGGCCAGCGAACTCATCGGCGCGGCGGCACAGCCGGCCAGGAAGCGCACGGCCATGTGCGACCAGAAATCCTCGGCCAGGAAGCTGAGCAGGCCCGACAGCAGGAAGACGACGATCGAAATCTCGGCAAAGCGCCGCAGCCCGAACTGGCCGCGCAGCTTGATCAGCGCCAGGGTCAGCGAGACATTGGGCGCCATGAAGGCAGCGGTGAACCACAGGGTCTCGGCCTGGGTGGTGCCGAAATAGCCCTGCAATTGCTGAGCGTTGGACGACACCAGGCTCTGGCTGAACCCCTGGGCCAGCGCCAGGACGGCGGCGGTCAGGAAACAGGCCGCCGCCCGGGCCGGAGGCATGGTCAGACCCAGGGCGTATCTCGGCGCAGCCGGAGCGTCGGCGGACGGGTCAGCCGGGGGATTGGCCGACGGGCCGGCCTGGGTGTCGGTCGACGGGTCAGCCCGGGTGTCGACCAACGGTGCGTTCTGGGTGTCAGCCGACGGCCCAGCCCGGGTGCCCGTCGACAGCGCGGCTTGGGATGTAGCTGACGATCCACCCGTGGGGTTGGCCGTTTCCGTGGCCTGAGCGTTGGCCGTCGCCAAACGGCCGACCTCGGAATTGGCCCGCGCGTCGCTCATGCCCGCCCCCCGTCCTCGCCATCCTCGCCAGCACCGGCCCCGCCATCCTCGCCTTCACCGGCCCCGTCGATATTGTCGATCATTTGCCGGATCACCCGGTCGGCCACCTCGATGTCCGCCTCGGGAATGCCCGCCAACACCCGGTCGCGCAGCGCCGCCGACAGCGCCCGCAGCGCCCGCAGCTCGCCCTGGGCCTCCTCGGTCACCACGATCGTCCGCACCCGCCGGTCGCGGCTGGACATTTCGCGCCGCACATGGCCGCAGCTTTCCATCGCATCGATCAGCCGGGCCATGGTCGGCCGTTCAACCTCCATCGCCTCGGCCAGCTCGGCCTGGCTCATCGACCCGTGCTGATCGAGGTTCAGCAGCACCAGCGCCCGGGCCTGGGTCAGCCCGTGCTCCCCCGCCCGCTTGTCGAATTGCCGCCGGATGCGCCGGCCCAGTAGGCTGACGCGGCGGACGAAATTTCGGGTCGGATCGGTATCGGGCATGGCAGGCGCCCTCCGTTGGGCGCAATGGTTAGGCAGCTATTGGTTAGCCACCTACCTAAATCGCCCGAACCCCGATTTCAATCTGCGCACCCCGCATGGCTGCCATGACCGCCACGCGCCCCGCCATCCGTGCCGGGCGCCGTCCCCTGTCTTCTCTTTGGCTGAAATACCCGGCTCTCCGCGCACCACGGGCGCCCCGCCGGTGGGGTGTCACATCCGTCCCAACCGGTTCTCGTCGTCGACGACCTCCAGCGTGCCCGCCGCCCCGGACCAGTGCCACAGCACCAGGTTCCGGCCCGTCTCGCCGCCCTTGGCAAAGCTGCGCACCACCAGCCCGACATAGCCATCACCCATCAGCGCCCGGGCGAAATCCTGCGTGGGCACCGGCCGCCGATCCAGCATCGCCGCCCGCCAGCCTCCATCGGCCAGCCCCGCCGCGTCCATGCCGTAGCGCGCCAGCGCGCCGGCATCGCCGCTGTCAAAGACCGGCCCCAGCGCCGCGCGATAGGACACCAGAACCGTCGGTTGCAGGCTGCCCACCTGGTTGGCCTCGCGCAGGGCCGTGGCCGGGTCCAGCGCGGTGTAAAGCGCCGGCGTGCCCCGGGCATTGAACCGGCCGCCATGGGTCTCGGCCCCGCGGCCCGACAACGGCTCGCGCGCATAGACCGGGTTCAGCGCCCGGTAGAGCGGCCCGCTGTATCGCCCGTCAACCAGCGTCATCAGGCAAAGACGCCGGCATCCACCGCATCGATGTATTCCAGTACTTGCTGGGCCTTGCCTTCCTGCACCAGCTGCATGGCCGTGCGCCCGTCAAAGCCCGGCAGCGGCTCGGACCGGTACCAGGCATAGGCCATCAGTTCCGACCCAAAGCGCGGTTCGACCTTGTTGAGCACCTCGACCAGCTCGCGCAGGCGGCGCTGGGTCTTGTCGGAATTGATCCGTGCGCGGCGTTGCAGGGCATCCTTGCCCAGCCCCACGGTCTGCGCCACCTCTTCGGCCGAAGTCCGCAGGGCAGCGGCAATGCGGCGCGGTTCGAACTGGCCGCCCTCGGCAAAGGTCGTGATCTGCATGAACGCCTCCATACGGTGATTATACCGGTATATGGCGTTAAAATGACCGAATTTCAAGTCCGCCCCGCCCGTCGCGCCGGGCCTGGCCCGGTTCAGAACGTCGTCCAGATGCCCAGCTTGACCGACATCGCCCCGTTGGTGAGCTTGTAATTGGCGCCCATCTCGACGAACAGCCGCTCGCTGACCTTCTGCACATAGGTCGGCTGCACGGCCACCGACAGCTCGTCGCCCACCGGGTAATAGGTCTGGACCTGCACGAAACTCAGCGACCCGCCGGCGTGGTTGTAGCCCAGCGTGGCATCCAGCTTGGCCACCTGCGAGCCGTCGCCGCGAAAGGCATAAGAGCTTTCGACCCCCATCCAGCCGCTGCCGAACCCGGCCTGATAGCCCCGGCCCCAGGAAAAGCCCGGCCGGATCACGGCCTCCAGCTCGCCGCCGATCTCGACGGCACCCAGGCCGATCTCGGCCGCAAAGAGGTTCGGCCCGCTGTTGGGAAAGATCGGGTGACGCAGGAAGATCACCGGGCTGGAATCGTCCGTCACCGGGTTGTGGCCGCCGTCGAACCCGATCGTCCAGGTGTCGGTCAGCCCGTATTCATAGAAGATCGACGTGTAATCCAGGTCGGTCGTGTCGTTCAGCTGCAGCTGGTAGGACATCGACAGAAAGCTGGTGCCCTGCGCGCGCGGCCAGGCCCCGGCGCTGGCCGTATCGGCACCGGCGGCCAGCAGCGGCCCCGACAGCAGCGCGGCCAGCGCCGTGCGGGCGGCCCGGCGGCGGGCGGGTGGCAGGGCGGATGACAGGGCGCGCGGCTCAGACATGGCCGGCCGCCGTGACCACGTCGCGCAGGTAATCGCCAAGGCTCAGCGGATCGAAGGGCTTGGCCAGAACGCAGGTCGCCCCGGCCTCGACCAGGTCGCGTTCGACCGACGCGGTGACCTTGGCCGTGCAGACGACCACCGGCTTGGTCGCGTTATGCGGGGTTTCGCGCACCTTGCGCACCAGGTCGCGCCCGTCGGGCTTGGGCATCATCAGGTCGAAGAGAAAGCAATCGAAGGTCTCGGCCTCGATCCGCGCAAAGCCTTCGCTGCCCGACCCGGCGGCGGTCAGGTCGATCCCCTCGCCGTCGAGCGCGATCTCGACGAGCGACAGGATGTCGTCCTCGTTGTCTACGAAAAGAACCTTCATGTGAACTCTGTCTGTCTGGCTGAGGAGGAGGAGGGCGCCGGCGACACCAGCGGAAAGACGGCGCCGAAGGTCGAGCCATGGTCGGTGATGCCGCCCGGCTCGTCGACATGGACGGTCTCCAGGACCATCCGGCCGTTCTGGCGCTGGACCAGCTCCTGGGTAATGGCCAGCCCCAGCCCGGTGCCCGAAACCTGGACATTGGGATCATGGGCGGGCTTGGCGAACCGTTCAAAGATCGACTTGCGCGCGCCGGACGGGATGCCGGGACCGCGATCGGTGCACCACAGTTTCACCGCGCTTTCGGTCGCATCGGCGCCGACGATCACCGGCTCGGTGCGGGGCGAATACTTGATGGCATTGGAAATCAGGTTGGACAGCACCTGCTGGATGCGCTGGCGGTCGCCCCGGAACCGGGCGTCGGCGACCTGATCGGCCTGCAGCAGCGTGACCTGGAAGCTCTCGGCATAACCCTGCAACGAGGCCACGGCCTCTTCGACGACCTCGCGGGCCGACAGCACCTCCTGGTCGAGGTCGATCCGGCCCTGGTCGACCGATTGCAGGGTCAGGATGTCATTGACCAGCATCTTCAGCCGGTCGGCATTGCGGCTGGCGATGTCCAGCAGCTTGCGGGCCTTGGGCGTGAAATCCTCGCCGTAGCGATGGGCCAGCAGGTTGAGCGACCCGGCCAGCGAGGTCAGCGGCGTGCGCAATTCGTGGTTGATCGTCTCGACAAAGCGCACCCGGGCAGAGGCCAGCCGTTCCTCGGCGCTGACATCGGTCAGCACGCAGTAATGCACCATGCCCTGCAGGCCGGTGACCCGGCTGATGCGGCAGCGGATCTCGCGGCTTTCGCCTTCGGGCTGGTCATCGGAGCCCAGCGTCAGCCGGCTGGTTGCGCTGGCCTCGGCCCGGTCGCCCAGGGTTTCGGCCTGGTGGCGCATGATGCCGATGGCCTGGGCATCGCTGGCCGCGTTCAGCAGGTTGCGCGCGCGCTGGTTGGCCATGGCCACCGCGCCCAGCTCGTCATAGACCACGATGCCGTCTTCGACATTGCGGAAGATCGTCAGGAACTGCTCGCGGGCCTGGCGGGCGTTCTCGGCTTCCTGCCGGGTGTTGACCAGGCTGCGCACCAGCGCGGCCGACCGGCGCTGAGCCAGGGCCGCGGCGGCCAGGGCCAGGGTGAACAGCCCGCCCGAGACCAGCGCGAAGAAGGTCGCGCGGATGTAGAACCCGCTGAGAACGCTGGACCGGTTCATCGACACCCTTGTGACCAGGTCGGAGCCCGGGATCGCCACCTCGCTGCCGAACTCGGCCTGGTCGGCCGGCTGATCGGGGCGCACGCGGGTCGAAAAGGCCACGGTCCCATCGGCCGTGTGCAGGTCGATTTCCATGTCGGCGGCAAAGCGCGTGCGTTCCAGCAGGTGTTCGAAATAGGCGTCATACAGCGACGAGGCCAGCACCCCGCGCATGGGCTGGCCCGGCCCGGTGACCGGCCAGGCGATCGGCGTCAGCTTGCGCCCCGAGGCCCGCGAGTTGATCGGCTCGCCGACGTGATAGCGTTCGGCCGTCAGGATGCGCGCACGCTGGAAGTAATCGCGGTCGCTCAGGTCCTGGCCGACCAGCGCCCCCGAGGTGCTCCACAGCACGGTGCCGTCGGGCGCGATCAGCACCAGCGCATCGACCTGGCGCGACAGCTCGCCCAGGTCGCGCAGGCGGTCGCCGAATTGCGCCTCGACCATATCGCCGTCGGTCAGTTCCTGCTGGGCCAGCGCCAGGATCAGCTCGCGGTTCTGTTCGCCGGCCAGGGCCAGCGAGCTCTGGAAGGTCTGGTTGAACAGCCGGCCCACGTGGGTCAGCCGGTCGCGGGCATCGCGCACGGTGCGGGTGTAGTCGATCAGCACGAAACCGATGACGAACAGCGCCGCCGCGAGGGCCAGCGCGACCACCCTCGGTACGGTCATCTGCATCGTCAGTCTCCGCGTCACCGGCACCTCCTGTCAGCCGCTGGCCGGGCCGTCGCCCGACGTTGTCCCTGTTCCGTGCACCCGCACCCGGCCACCGCCCGCACGCTCGGCCTCGTCCATGGCCCGGAAGGCCTCGCCGATGATGTCCGACACCGACTGGCCCGCCCCGGCCAGCGCCGCGCCGATGCTGACGCTGGTTTCCGACCGGCGCAGATCCTGGCCGAGCCCGGCCAGCGAGGTTTCCAGCTGGCGGCGCACGTCGTCCAGGCGGTCCTGCAGATCGGTATCCCCGGCCACGAAGGCCGCGCCCAGCAGGCTCTTGCGGTCCCAGCGCACCACCACGTCGCCCGCCGGCATCGGGATGCGCGACAGGGCCAGGGCCAGGGCCGACTGGATCGTGTCGGTCTGGTCGGTGGTGAAATCGGCCCGGTCACGGGTCACCGCGTCGGCGGCGATGGCAAAGACCGCCAGCCCCTGGGGATCGGCCAGGGTCGCCAGCGCGGCCAGCAGGCTGTCCTTGTCGGCCACCAGGCCCAGGCCACGGCCTTCGGCCGCGCTGCGCCGGGGGCCGCCGGGGGTCACGCGGCGCCGGTCGCGGCGGCGGCGGTCCAGTTCGGATTTCAGCCGCAGCTGGGCCTTGATCCGGGCCTGGAACTCGATCCGCTCGAAGGGCTTGGTGATATAGTCGTTCGCCCCGGCCATGAAGGCCCGGGCCAGCGATTGCTTGTCGGTCAGGCTGGTCAGCATGATGATCGGCACGTCGCGCCAGGCCTGCAACTGGCGCAGCCGCGCGCAAAGCTCGACCCCGTCCATCCCGGGCATCATGATGTCCATCAGGATCAGGTCGGCCCCGTCGTCCTGGGCCGACATCTGGGCCAATGCTTCCTGCGGATCGCCGTAGGGGGTCACCTCGTCATAGCCGAAATCGGCCAGGGTCGCGAGCACCAGCTCGCGCACCACCTCGGAATCATCGATCGCAACGATCTGTTTCGTCATCCCTCAATCCCCGTCTTCGATGCTGAAGATGCGCCAACCGCCCCGGTCATAGATCAACCGGACGCCGGGGGCATTGTGATCCAGAAGTCGGGGGAAGGCACGCAGCAATCGGTCCCTGGGCTGCACTTCCGTGGGGTCGTTGTAAACCGCGATGTAGTCGCCGCGCGGCCGGCCACCCAGAACCGTCATGTCATAGGCCGGCATGCCCGGCACGATGAAGGGCTCAAGGTTGCCCATCGCGGCGATCAGCCCGGGGTGGCGTTCGACATCGGCCAGCACGTTGCGCTTGTCGCGCAGGAAGGCCGCGGCGGCGCGGTCATCGGCCAGGATGTCGGGCACGGCCCGGCCCTGCACGGCCTCGCGCCATAGCAGGCTTTCCGGCCCGCCGGCCGCGCGGACCGACCAATGGCCCAGGATGGCCGTCAGGATCAGCAGGGCGGCCAGGATCGGCGCGCGCAGGGCGCTCGGCGGCCAGATCTTGATCGTCACGGCCACCAGCCCCAGCGCCGGCACCGCGGCGATGACCGGATCGGGTTCCAGCGCATAGGCCGTGTTCAGGGCCACCGCGCCCAGCAGGCTGCCGGCGACCGACAGCAGGGGCATGATATAGCGCGGCAGGCGCGCCATGCGCAGCAGGCCGGCCACCACCACGGGCATCGCGGCCAGCAGCGGCACGAGCATCTCCCACCCGCCGCCGGCCGGGGCCGAGATCAGCCGGTCGGACAGGAAGGTCGTCTTGAGGATGGCGCTGACGAAGAGCAACGAGCCGATGGCCGCGGCGACCGGAAAGAACATCGACACCAGGTAGCCCGTCGACGAGGCGACCAGCAGGCTGGGCCGGGCCGCGATGACGATGAAGGGCAAGGTGCCCACGGCAATCAGCAGGCCGTAGGAATGCGACAGCAACAGGATCAGCATGCCCACGGCGACCTTCATCATGTCGGGCGCATTGCCCGTCAGGCGCAGGTTCAGCAGGCCCCGGGCATAGATCCAGGTGCCCAGCAGCAGCAGCACGGTGCTGGGCCCGTCGGCCACCGCCCGCAGGAACAGCGGGTTCAGGCCCAGCAGGGCCGTCAGCAGCAGGGCCGAGACCGGCTCGTAGGCACCGCGTTCGCGGAAGTTGCGGCACCAGGCATAGAGCAGCACCGCCCCGAAGGCCGCGGTCAGCAGGTTGGGCAGGGGCACGCCGCTGTCGGGCAGGGCCACCTGGACCAGCAGGGCCATGGTGTAGGTCAGCGGCGGGTAGAAGGTTTCGGTCGAGCGAAAGACCGGCGGGCCCTCGATCTGGACGATGGCCTTGGACCAGGTTTCAACCACGTCCGACGACATGAAGCCATGAGCTTCGGTCCAGAACAGGACGGCCATCAGCGCGGCGAAGAACGCCCCGCACCAGATGCCCGTGCGCAGGAACCAGGTCATGCCGGGGCCTCGCTCTCGGCCTTGGCCGCGGCCAGTTCGCTGGCCGTCTGCTTGGACAGGCCGTGCTGGGTTTTCTCCCAGTAGAACGGGTTGCTGACCAGCTGGAACAGGGCCTTGTAGGATGCGATGGTCATCAGCACCCAGTAACCGATCACCGAAATCCCCCAGGGCGCCAGGTAGGTCCAGCGCCGGCGGAACGGGGCGACCATGGTCAGGTAGATCAGCAGGCTGTTGCCGATCAGCAGGTTGACCAGCGACATGTACAGGATGACCGGTGGGAAATAGGGCTCGATCGCGCCGGCCCCAAAGACGATCCAGATGGCGAAGATGGCCCAGAACAGCGGGTTCAGCAGGCCCGACAGGAACGTCCCGCCGATGAAGAAGGCAAAGCCCAGCACGCCCGACACGCCCACGGTCCGGGCCAGGTGGATCGGCCGGCGGGTATGGACCAGGAAGGTCTGCATGTAGCCCTTGATCCAGCGGCTGCGCTGGCGGATCCAGTTGGGGATCGAGACATTGGCCTCTTCGTAGGTCGTGCTGTCGATGACACCGACGCGATAGCCCTTCTGGGTCAGGCGGATGCCCAGGTCGGCATCTTCGGTCACGTTGAACGGATCCCAGGCCTTGAGATCGCGCAGCACGTCCATGCGGAAATGGTTCGACGTGCCGCCCAGCGGGATCGGCACCCTCAGCCGTTCCAGCCCCGGCAGCATCAGGTCGAACCACAGCGAGTAATCCAGCGTGAACATCCGCGTCAGCCAGTTTTCCTGCGAATTGTAGTAATTCAGGCGGCACTGGATGCAGGCGGTGTTGGACGGGCCCAGGCGGAAGGCGGCCAGCACCTTCTTGAGCTGGTCGGGCTCGGGCTTGTCCTCGGCATCAAAGATCACGAGGTAATCGCCCCGGGCATATTGCACGGCGTAATTGCAGGCCTTTGGCTTGGTCTGGGGATGCGAGGCCGGGACCTGGACGATTTCGAACACGCCTTCCAGTTCCAGCGACCGGGCGGCATCGATCGTTTCGTGGTCGGTCTCTTCGAGCACGATCTTGATGTCCAGCTTGGCCAGCGGGTAATTCAGGTTCCGCAGGGCGTTGGTCAGGATTGGCAGCACCTCGGGCTCGCGGAACATCGGCACCAGCACGGTATAGACCGGCAGGTCATCATCGTTCATCGCCGCGGCCTCGGCGGCAATCGCGCGCGAGGAATTCTCCTGGGCATCGCCGCCGACCCAGACCAGCACGGCCTTGAACAGGAAGTTGCCGGTGTAGAACACCGTCATCATCAGGTTGAGCGCGATCAGCGTGACGATCGGATCGATGGCCAGGCCCAGCAGGAAGACCGAGGCCAGCAGGTAGAGCGCCACGACCTGCGGCGGGGTGATCACGCTCTTGGCCGACATCACCGGGTCGGTCTCGGCCAGGCCGAAGACCGCCTCGTGGGATTGCTCGTCGCGGAACGCCGTCTGCAGGCACCACGAGATGTCCAGCTGCGGGGCGACGACGATCTCGGTGCCCGGCGGATAGGTCTCGATGATGTGCAGGAGGGTCGACGAGCCCGGGCGCGAGGTGGCCACGACCATGACCCCGTCGGGCAGGATGCCGATGGGGATGGTCATGCGGTCGGTCATGACCTTGGGGTCGTACTTGCGCATCAGCTGGGTGTCGGGCGGATTGTCGACCAGGTTGACCTGGTTGAGATCGTAGTAATCCGCCAGGGCCTTGTAGAGCGTGCCGGGCTTCAGCCAGCGGCGGCTCTGCAGGACCTGCACCAGGCTGACCTGCCAGGCATCGGCCAGGTCTTCGGCCTCGTCCAGCTGCTCGGGCGTGAGCAGGCCGAGGTCGAACAGCAGGTTGCCGATATCCTCGCTCTCGCCATCGAGCGCCATGGCGGTCAGCCCTCGCTGGACGGACGGCGGCTGCGGTAGACGCCAAGCAGGAAGCGGATGATCAGCAGGGTCAGCACCAGCCAGCCGGCGCCAATGATCCAGGGCCGGTAGCGGGCCAGGATCTGCAGCACGGTCGTGGTGTCGGGATAGGTGACGCTGAGCAGGTTGGTGCGCTCGGTCGACACGGCCAGGGCCACGCCCTGGGCATCGACAAAGGCCACGTTGCCGCGATCCAGCAGCAGCGGGGTGGTCAGGCCGGGCTGTGGCGGGGTGCCGGCACCGGGCCGGATCCAGATGCCGTTGCGCCCGTCGACCGAAACGATCTGCACGATCCCCACGTCGTCCAGCCCGTCGCCGTCATAGAGCAGCGTGCCGGCGCTGTCCGACACCTCGACCCGACCGCGGTCGAAGCGCACCGGCGGTTCCGAGCCGGCCGGCGCGTCGGGGCCGACATGGATGAACGGCCGGTCGCCGCCATCCTCGATGCCCTGCACGGTCAGGGCCACATCGTCGGGCAGGATTGCCCCGGCGATGGGCAGCACCCAGGGCAGCGCGCCGTCGAGGTCCAGGCCATCGCCCAGGCGGATCTCGGCGCCCGAGGCAAAGGACTGGCGCATCAGGAAGAAATCGGTATCGGGCGCCGGGGCGCTGCGCAGGACAAAGCGGCTTTGCGGCAGGATCTGGGCCGGGTAGCCCTGGGGCGCAAAGAGGCAATTGCCGGCCTCGGTCTGGCGCTGGACCTGCACGGCAAACTGGTTCTCGCGGCCGACCAGCCCGCGCGGAATGGCAAAGTTCATCCAGACCGGCTGGGCCTCGTTCAGCGGGCGCGAGCCGATCAGGCTGCCGTTGAGATAGGCCGAAACGGTCACGCCCCGGTTCTGCGGGCTGCGCGCGGCGCCGACCAGCAGCTCGACGGCCGCCGGCAGCTGGCCGGTCGGGAAGCCATCGGCCGTGAAGGTGAATTCGTAGGTCGAGCTGTTGGTGACCATCAGCGTGGTGTCGGGCGCGCCCAGCTGGGCAAAGGACGTGGCCTCGGCGCTGCGGCTGCGCGGGGCGATCACCCGGGCGACGGTGCTGCGGCCCTGGGCCAGGTCGCGCCAGAGCGAGCCCAGCAGGGCGACGCCCAGCTCGGGCGCATCGCCGGAAAAGCCCAGCCCGGGCAGGCCGGCATCGTCGATCACGCTGACCGCACCGCCATCGCCGCCCTGGGCCTGGTTCAGCTGCATCGGCAGGGCCTGCCAGCCGTCGCCATCGCCGGCCCCGTCCGCTCCCAGCCCGACCAGCCCGTATTCGCCGTCGAACAGCGCGGCGCTGCTCATGACAAAGGGCAGCACCTGGGCCGGCGACAGGGCGGGATCATAGGCCAGGCGCTTGGCCCGGGGCATCGCCCCGGCCACCCGGCCCAGCGTGTCCAGCCGGTCGGACAGGAAATCCACCCGCAGGGCCGAGCTGGGCAGCACGCGCAGGAAATCGCCCGAGGCCCGTTCGTCGATGCAGATGTTCTCGGAATTGGCGCCGGAATAGTCCAGCCCGACCTTGACGAACCCGCTCGACACCGCCGAGCGCGGCACGTCGATCTCGATCGTGGCCCGCCCGCCGGCATCCTCCAGCGGTTCGACATGGGCGATGCGATCGGCCAGCCGGACGGTCAGGTGGCTGCGCACGTCGATGGTGCGGTCGAATTGCAGGTCGAGCCGCAGGCGCATCGCCGAAATGGCCTCGGCCTCGCCCACCGGCACATAGGCCACGGCCTGGCCCGACAGCTGCTGGAATTCGAACCCGTCGGCAAAGCCGATCTCGGGCAGCGAGATGTCGCGCGTAACGATCCCCGCGGCCGGCGCCGGGGCATTGGCCGTGCCCGTGGCACCGCCCGTTGCGGCGGTCTGGGCCGGCAGCATGGCCGGCAGTGGAATCAGGGAGGCGGCAGCGACGGCCAGGATGCGCTTCATGATGCGGACTCGTGAATGGTCTTGAGCTGCCGGATGCTGGCAGCATGGGTTTCCAGGGCGGCGAGGCGGTCCAGCGGGACCGGTTCGCCCGAATTGGCAGGGCCTTCGACAAGGTTCACCGCCGCGCGGGCCTCTTCGGCGATATCGTCGAACCCCAGCATGGCCGCGTTGCCCACGGTGTCGTGAAAGGCCAGGTGCAGTTCCTTGCCCGTTGCGGCCGCACCGGCAGTGGCCTGTTGCAACAGGGTTTCGATGGTCTCGATGCGATCATCGAGACCGGCCAGGAATTTCTTTCGAATCTGTAATAGCTTCTCAGAATAGGACGTCATGAGGTCTTAATATCCTTCCGAAAAAGGCCATAGTATGACCGGGACATTCTTTCGGCGCTGACTGGAAGAACGGCGCCCGGATCCGGTCGCATATCGCGGTGACTGGTGCGATGACCGGCCTAAAAACCCAACATGTTCACGACTTTACCCCTTACCCTGCCTGGCATGTCCCGAAACGGAGGACCTGCGGGGGGACAGGATGATGCGATGGCGGGACATTTCAAGGGCGCATGCCGGACAACCCGCGAGAATGTCGCGGGCCTTGGCCGGAAAGTGACAGATCATGCGCCGTTCGCAGCGAAGTTTCGCCCATGAGGCGAACGCAACGTCAACCGGTACCGGCGATCAGGCCGGGGCATCCCCCGGCACCCCGGCCCGGGCATCCAGCCGGCCCGAGGTCAACGCGGCCAGGGCGACCATGACAGCGGCCGTGCCCAGCACCAGGGGCAGCCCGCCGACCTGGTAGGTCAACCCCGACAGCAGGGTGCCCAGCAGCCGCCCGCCGGCATTGGCCATGTAGTAGAACCCGACGTCCATCGTCACCCGCTCGGACCGGGTGAAGGCCAGGATCAGGTAGGAATGCAGCGCGGAATTGACCGCGAAGATCGCGCCGAAGACCAGCAGCCCGGCCACCAGCGTGACCGTCAGCCAGGGCTGCGGCCCGCCGGCCAGCAGCACGGCCAGGGTCAGCACCGCGGGCACGACGAAAAGCGCCGCCGCCCAGCTGCGCGCCGCGCGGATCAACGCGCTCTCGGGCCGCGAGGCCGCGCCCAGCAGGCGCGGGGCGCTGGCCTGGACCGCGCCGTAAAGGATGATCCAGACGGCCATGAAGGTGCCGATCATGAAAAAGGCCGCGCGGTTGCCCTCGGGGCTGCCGTCGGACAGCACGGCGTAGAAATAGATCGGGATGCCCACCACGAACCAGACATCGCGCGCGCCGAACAGGAAGACCCGGGCGGCCGACAGCCAGTTGACATTGGCCGATTTCGAAAAGACCTCGGAGAACTTCGCGCCCTTGCGGCCCTGCGGCAGGCCCGGGGGCATCAGCAGGGCCACGGCGACCAGGATGATGGCCAGCACGAGGGCCATGATCAGCACCGCCCAGGTAAAGCCCAGCCCGGCCAGCAGGGCCGCGCCCAGCAGGAAGCCCAGGCCCTTGACGGCGTTCTTGGACCCGGTCAGCACGGCGACCCAGCGGAACAGCCCGCCGCCGGTGGTCGGGGCCAGCAGCTTGACCGCCGACTTGGACGACATCTTGGCCAGGTCCTTGGCCACTCCGCTGGCGCCCTGGACACACATGACAAAGGCCACCGAGGCGCCCACCGCCCAACCCGGATCCAGTTGCGTCAGGGCCAGCAGGGCCACGACCTGGATGCCCAGCCCGGCATACAGCGTGGCCGTCAGCCCGAACCGCGCGGCGATCCAGCCGGCGGCCAGGTTGGTGACCATGCCGGCGATCTCGTAGAGCACGAAAAGATAGGCCAGCTGGACCGGCGAGAACCCCAGCGCGTGGAAATGCAGAAGCACCAGCATCCGCAGCGCCCCGTCGGTCAGCATGAAGGCCCAGTAGGCCGCCGTGACGGCCACGTAGGCCGACAGGCCTTCGGGCCGGGCGGCGCCGGCCGGGTGATCGGGGCGCGGATCGGTCACAGCGCGGCCCCGACCATGGCGGCCACGTCGACCAGCCGGTGGGCATAGCCCATCTCGTTGTCGTACCAGGCATAGATCTTGACCTGGGTGCCGTTGATCACCATCGTCGACGGCGCGTCGATGATCGAGGACCGCGTGTCGTTGGTGTAATCGGCCGAGACCAGCGGCCGGGTTTCGTAGCCCAGGATGCCGCTCAGCGGCCCTTCGGCAGCGGCCCGGAACAGCGCGTTGACCTCGTCGACACTGGTTTCCCGCGACACTTCGAAAACGCAATCGGTCAGCGAGGCATTCAGCAGCGGCACGCGCACGGCATGGCCGTTCAGCCGGCCGGTCAGCTCGGGATAGATCAAGGTGATGGCCGTGGCCGATCCGGTCGTCGTGGGGATCAGCGAATTCAGCGCCGACCGCGCCCGGCGCAGGTCCTTGGCCGGCCGGTCCACGATGGTCTGGGTGTTGGTCACATCGTGGATCGTGGTCATGGACCCGTGGCGGATGCCCAGGGACTCGTGGATGACCTTGACCACCGGGGCCAGGCAATTGGTCGTGCAGGACGCCGCCGTGACAATGTGATGGGCGGCCGGATCATAGAGGTCGTTGTTGACCCCGTAGACGATATTGGCCGTCGGCCCGTCCTTGACCGGGGCCGACACCACGACCTTCTTCACCCCGGCATCGAAATAGGGCTGCACCCTGGCTGCGGTCTTGAAGACCCCGGTGCAATCGATCACCACGTCGACCCCGTCGAGCGGCAGGGCCGACAGGTCGCCCGTGCCGATGAAGGGCAGCCGCGTGCCATCGATCGTGACCGCCCCGGCCTCGTGGCCGAATGTCGCCGGCCAGCGACCATGTACCGTGTCGAATTCCAGCAGGTGGGCATGCATCTCGGCATCGCCCACCGCATCGTTGATCCAGGCAATGTCCAGCCCGCGCTCCAGCATCGGCCGAAGCGCCAGCTTGCCCATCCGGCCCAGCCCGTTCAGCGCATAGGTCGTCATGCCGGGGCCCCGGTCTCGCTGCGCCCGATCTCGTCGACGGCCCCCTGCAGGGCGACGCGGTCGAGGTTGTCGATGGACAGGGCCGTGAACGCCTGGATGCGCCGGCTCAGCGCCCCGTAGGCCTGCTGAAAGGCCAGGGCCTTCTGGGCGTCGGTGCCCTCGGCCTTGACCGGGTCGGGCATGCCCCAATGGCCGCTGATCGGCTGGCCTTCCCAGGCCGGGCATTCCTCGTTCGCCGCCTGGTCGCAGACGGTAAAGACGAAATCCATCCGCGGCGCATCCGGCCCGGCAAATTCCGACACGTTCTTGGAACGCAGCATGCTGGTGTCGTGGCGCTTGTCGTCCAGCACCTGCATGGCAAAGGGGTTCAGCTCGGAATAGGGCCGCGTTCCGGCGGAATAGGCATTGAACCGGCCCCCGCCGAGCGATCGCAGGATCGATTCGGCAAAGATCGAACGCGCGGAATTGCCCACGCAGATGAAAAGCACGTTGTAGATGCGGTCGGACATCGGGTCAGCTCCCGGGCTGGTGGACAGGCAAAGTTCGGGGCGGCCGCGGCAACAATCGATGAACAGGAAATCGAACATCTGTCGCACGGACGCCATCTGGATCGAATAGAGCAGCGATGTCCCCGACCGGTCCTGCCGCACCAGGCCGCAGCGCAGCAGCGCGGCAAGATAGGTCGACATGGTGCTGGCCTTGACACCCATGGCCAGGGCCAGCTCGCCCGCCGGCACGCGATCGGGATACCGGCGCATGAGCAGGCGGAACAGCGCAAGACGCTGGGGGTGGCCGAGGGTGGTCAGCTGGTCGGGACTCATCATTTCCATATTTCATGGATTATTGAATAAATGATCCCGTCACAAGTGAAGCTTTTGCGACGCCCTGCCCGTCAGGACGAAATCGTCGGGGTTTTCTTGCCGGCCGGGGCGACGGTGTCCTTCCACGACACGTTCAGGCGGAATTCGCATTGCCCGTCCTGGCGTTCGGCCCGGATGCGCACGGTCATCAGCTCGCCCGTCGGCAGGACAAAATCCCGGTCGCCGTCGCTCAGCGTCATCTCGCCCTTGGAAAACCCCTTGGACAGGGCGGTCAGCAGGGTCTTGATCGTCTTGGCATCCTGCAGCGATTCATGGGTGAACCGCGTGTCCGAGCTGGCCATCGTCGCGTGCTCCTTTGTTCCTTGACTGGCGTCTACCCGATGCGCTCGGGCGCGAAATGCTTGGCCCGGGGGTAATCCCGGCTCAGCCCGATGACATCGCCCGACGGCAGGATCAAGGTTGCCCCCGCACCGATGCCATCCAGCCCTTCGAGGCTGCGCGACGCCCGGTCGAGCGTGACATCGGCCTCCAGGTGCAGCAGGCCGCGCTTGGCCAGCAGCCGCTGGCCGGCGTGGTTGTTGACATGGCCCTGCACGACCATGTGGATGCCATTGCGGTGCAGCAGGTCGACCCCCCGGTCGGTGAGGTCGAAATCGCTTGGCCGGTACTTGGTGCGCACCAGGTTGGCCAGCGGGCCGAAATAGAAGGCCAGCGAACTGTGCCGGGCCCCGGCGCGGTAGCGGGCGTTGACGCCCTCGGGGCCGACCTCGTCCAGCAGGGCGCACATGCGGTCGCAGATCCCGGCATGGACAAACAGCAGCGATCCGCTGCGAGCGACAACATCCATGTTGTCGTAGAACCAGGCATAGGGCCCGCCCGGTTCAAAGAACACCCGGCGGCAGCCGTGCACGGCGGCCATCAGCTCGCGCGCGCTCAGCCCGGTGCGCGCGACCTCGCGGTCGAACTGGCCGCGCTTGGCCTCCAGCTTGCGGATCTCGCGGGTGATGACCTCGGGGCGCAGCTGGCCCCGGGCGGCGGCGGCAAAGCCTTCGGCCCAGCCCGGCGGCGGCAGCAACCGGGCGCGACAGGTCACCTCGTCGGGCAGCGCATCCAGGTCGGCCGGGGTGACAAATCGGTCAAAGACCTCGCGCAGGGCGGGCAGGATCTTGCGGCCCATGCGCAGGAAGATGTGATCGCGCAGCACCGAACGCGGCCCGCACAGCGCCTCGACCGCCAGGCGCATGCGCAGGTCGTGGTTGCCGGCCAGGATGTGCAGCCGCGCGCCCGAGCGGCGCAGGTCGTCCAGCGCATCGAGCATGGCCAGGTTGCTGGGACCCTTGTCCAGGCAATCGCCGCCGATCACGATCGTGGCCTGGCGTCCAAAGCCGGTCAGGTCGAAACGCGGGCCGTGCGCATGGCGGCGGATCACCCCGGCGCCGACCAGCGAGCGCAGGAACCCGTCGGCATCGGCGTGGGTGTCGGACACAAAGACCACCGGCCGGTCGGGCCAGCGCCAGCCGCCATGGCGCCGGGCACGGGCCAGGCAGGCCCCGATCAGCGGCCGCTTGGCCGGATCGGCGGCACAGGGCCAGGGTTCGAGATCGCGCGGCAGGTCGGCCACTTCGCCGGCCACGTCGAAGACGGGGGGCAACAGGCCGGCGGGCGGCGTCGGGGACAGCGGGGGACGGGGGAGAACGTTCATCGGGTCGACCTTCCTGCCTGCCATCCGGCGCGGTCAGTCGATCGGGTCCTCGGACCGGGCCCTGACCTTCCATGCGCCGGCACAGTGCTGCCAGCTACCATGCGCATTGTAACAGAATAGCAACGGCCGGGCGTGGAACATCGACAGCCGGGGCACATCGGCGGCGGTGAGCAGGCCCAGGTACCGGCATCCGTGGCGGAAGGACGCGCCATGGCCGACAAAGACCGTCACCCGGCCGGGCACCGGATCGCGGCCCAGGGTGTCGCCCAGGCAGGCGGCGACCCGGGCGCCGGCCTCGTCCAGGCTCTCGGCCCCGTCCAGCGGCAGGCGGTAGCTGCTGTCCGACTTCCAGCCCGGCGGCGGGGGGCCATGGCGGGGATCGTCGGCCAGGACCTGTTCGATCTCGGCCACGGTCAGGTTGGCCGCGCTGCCCAGCCCGCGTTCGGCCAGGGCCGAGGTCTCGTCGATCCGGTCCACCGCATGGCCATGGGCGCGCAGCCGCCCGGCCACGGCATCGGCGGTCTGCCAGGCGCGCAGCTGGCGCGAACAGCGGATCACCGGGTCCAGTGTCAGCCCCCGTTCGGCGATCATCGCGGCCAGCGCATCGCCGCCGGCCCGGGCCTGGGCCTGGCCCTCGTCGGTCAGGGCAAAGGGCTGGCGGGCCGACGGCGCGCCGGGCCGCTGGTGATAGGCCCCGTGGCGCAGGAAGGCGGCATAGGCCCCCACCCTGTCGGGCGCCGCCCCCTCACCCATCGAAAAGCGCCCGGCCGGCATCGGCCAGCGCATCGAAATCGACCCGGCCCGAAACCTCGCAGACCTGCACGCCCCGAAGGGCGTCCAGGTAGGGCCCGGGCACCGGCGCGGCGCCGTTGGGTTCGAACCGGCCATCCGGATGCTGGTAGAACGGGCCGGGCGATTTCATGATCGCGCCCAGCAGGTCGGGCCGCGCGGCCAGGTCCACCGGATCGACCCGCGTCGGCGCTTTGCTGTCGCGCGCCCAGTTCAGCACCCAGAAATCGGTCAGCGGCGCGGCATATTGCACCCGGCCCGGGCCGTAGACCTCGGACACCATCAGGTCGTGCTTGTCTTCGAGCGCCCAGAGCGCATCGGGATTCATCGCCGCCAGCTCGGCCCGCCGGGCGGGATCAAGCATGGCCTGCAGCCGCGGATTGCCCAGGATCGTGCCCGGGTTGATGCGCGGATGCTTGGGAATGCCCAGGGCCCGGGCCGGCGCGCCCGGCTGCACCAGCAGCCGGTCGTTGGACACGAAGGCCGTGCCGTCGATATCCATCATCCGCAGGATCGAGGTCGACTTGCCGCCGCCCGACAGACCGGAAATCGCCAGCGTACGCCCGGCCCCGGTCACCGCCGCCGCGTGGCACAGCTGCCAGCCGTCCTGCTGGCAGTGGCTGAGCACCTGGGTGTTGATGAAATTGATCACCGTCGAGACATGATCCACCAGCGGGCCGCAGGCCAGCCGGACCCGGGGCGACTGCACGAAGGTCACGCCGCTGCGCACCTTGCGCACCAGGCGGGCATCGTCGAGATCGACCACCGCATCCTTGCGCCCGGCCTTGCCCGGTTCGCGCGCCCAGTCGATCCAGGCCGGCTCGGGGGCCAGGGCCTGGCCCGGCAGCAGGTGCACCGTCACCGGATCGGCGCCCGGCGCATCGGCCAGGGCTTCGGCGAAATAGGCCACCAGCGCGGCGCGCAACGGATCGGGGCAGAACACGCTGAGCGACACCGGCCCGACCCGCAGGTGAAACGGCCGCGCGGCCTCGGCCGGCGACAGGTCCAGCGCCAGGCCCAGGCGGTCCAGCTCGGCGCGCGGGCTCATGCCGCCACCTCGGCCAGAACGTGATCGACGACCAGCGCCGCGGCGTCGATCCCGCAGCCGTCCAGCGCCCCGCGATAGCCGCCGAAGGCCGAGACCTCGAAGACGATGGGCCCGTCCGGGGTCAGGGCAATGTCGACGGTGGTAAAGGTCAGCCCGAAGGGCGCCTGGGCCCGCCGGCCCAGCTCGATCAGCGCGGCGTCCGGCTCGTAGGGGGCATATTTGCCCCCCGCATGGATCGTCGTGTTCCAGCTGCCCGACTGGCCGACCCGGCTGTAGGTGCAGACATAGTCGCCGCCCAGAAAGACCATGCCCAGGTCCTGGCCCGACAGGTCGGCCTTTTTCTGGATGTACATCACCGGGTTGTCGGCCCGGAAGGCCGCGATCTGCGCGGTGGCATCGGGCGCGCCGTGGTCCAGCAGCACCATGCCCCGGGCCTTGGTCGAGAACAGCGGCTTGAACACCGCCGAGCCGAACCGCTCCAGCGTCTCGGCCGCGGCGGCCGGGTCCTCGGTGATGACCGTCGGCGGCATCGGGATGCCCGCATTGGCCAGCGTCACCGTGCAGGCCAGCCGGTCCATCAGCCGCAGGATCGCCTCGGCCGGGCTGAAGATCCTGACGCCCCGGGCCTCGGCCACGCGCAGCATCTCAAGCCGGTCCAGCGCATGGGGGCTGTAGACCTCGGAGATCTTCTTGACCACCAGCCCGTCCAGCGAGGCCAGGTCCACCCCGTCGCACATCAGCCGGCCGCTGCCCAGGTCGAGCGTGACCCGGGCCATGTCGATCACCATGCGAAAGCCGGTCCGCGCCTCGAAGGCATCGGCCAGGGCCTCTGTCGACCATTTGCCGGGGGTTCCGATGACCCCAATTCTCTCAGTCACTGAACAGCATCCTCGTGGGCAGTTTGAACCGCGTCTCGCGCCCCTCGGGCACGGCCAGCGCGGTTTCCAGAATATAGCGGGCCCGCAGCATCATGCGCCGGGCCTGGCCGGTGTCGACGATGAACCGGGTCGAGCTGGCAAAGGACCGGGCCAGGCCCAGGGCCAGCCGGTATTCGAAGGTCCTGTCCCCCTCGCGCGCGGCGAACTTGGAGGCCATCGCCTGCATGCCGCAGGCCACGTCGCAGATCCGCGCCCGGGTGCCCGCGTCCAGCACCTGGAGGCGGTAGTTCGACACCATGAAGACCGACACGTCCTGGACGTAATCCATGTAGCGCGAGCGGTGCAGGTCGATGAACCGGATCTTCTGCTCGTCGGCGTCGTAGATCACGTTGTCGAGGTTGAAATCGCCGTGGATCCAAACCGAGAACGGCGCCGGCACCCGGGCCTCGCGCCGGGCGGCCGCGTCGATCAGCCGGTCGAGCCCGGCAATATCGAGGCCCTGGATCTTCTGCGGGCGGGGCGTGAACTGCGGATGGAGCCGGCAGACGTCATCCATCCGCGCGGCCATCTGGTCCATTGCCTTCATCTCGGCGCGTTCGTCGATCCGCGTGCGCCGCCAGATGTCGCGGACGGTGCGGTGCAGGGCCTTCTGGGCCTCGGCCAGCCGGGCCGGGGTCGCGCCCAGCACGATATCCTCGAAGGTCTGGCCGTTGAGATGTTCGATCAGCAGCGCGGCACTGTCGCCGCGCTTGTGATAGGACAGGATGCGCGGGGCCAGGCCGGGGTAGACCGAATTCCAGCTCTTCACGCCGACCCGCTCTTCCTTGACCTTCTTCAGGTCGCCGTCCTTGAACACCGCATCGACGTTCTTGCCCTTGCCGTTCTGCCAGCTGACGCTGGAAATCGCGCTGCCCGACCGGGTTTCGGCCAGCGGTTGCAGGGTGATGTCCTCGTCGTCGCGGCTGACCCCAGACAGCACGCTGCGCAGGGTGAAATAGCGGTCGAACTGCACCGACTGGCCGATGCTGATCGACAGGATCGCCTCGCTGATGCCCTGCAGCGCCTCGCCCATGCGGTGGATCTCGTGGGCGGTCAGCAGGGCATGGGCCAGGTCGGCGGTATGGCGCGAGCCCTGCATGTCGCGGGTATAGGTGCGAAAGACCTGATCGTAGAAGGTGTCGAGCTCCTCGCTGGTCCGGCCGATCTCGACGGCCAGCCGGCTGTCGCGGTCGCGCAGGGCATCCTGCACGCGGGCAACCCGGCCGGTCACGCGCTGCAGCGGTTTGACATAGGCATCCGGGCGCAGCAGCTTGAGCCGCTGGACATCCTCGGCATGCTGCACCGCCCGCCGGCCCAGCCGCGACACCAGGTCGAGGTTGCGCGCGACCTTGTCGACGCCCTGGAGTTGCAGGTTGTGGGCGGCGCTTTTCTTGCTGCGCATCATGCCCGAGATGCAGGCCCGGCGCACCCGGCCGGCCAGGTTGTGCGAATAGCCCGCCCGCTGGATCAGCCGCTGCGCGGTCTCGGGGCGGGGATCGCGGAAATACTCGGTCAGGCGGACCAGCTGGCCGTCGATCTCGGCCAGCAGGAAGGCCATGTTCTCTTCGGCCGCTTGGGGAAGTTTCATGGGGCCTCGGTCGGGATGGGGGCCGCACCCGGGCCGGTGCGCCCGCCTTCCGCCGGCGCGGCGGGGCGGCTGGCCACGGGGGCCGCGGGCGGTATGGGTGACTCTGCGCGCATGAGGCCTTATCTCCGAGAAGCGCAACGATTCCAAGACGGCCCCACGCCGGGCGGGGATCGGGTTGGGCCGTGACACGTGCCTGTCATGCGGACGGTGCAGAAACGGGCGGACCGGCGCAGGGGACAGGTCGGCAAAGGGCAAGGTGGCCGGGGCGAGACGGTCAGGGACATGACGAAGCCGGGCATCACGGCACGGCGACAAGGCGACAAGGCGACAAGGCGACAAGGCGACAAGGCGACAAGGCGACAAGGCGCGAGATGGCGCTACGGTGCAAGGCGGCAGGGCAATAGATCACGCCGGGCAAAGCGGCACCGCAGGGCAACGGCGGACCACTTCGGCGCGATGACGGGCGCGGGACCGACGCGATGCACCGGGCTGACCAACTGGACGAGAAGCGGACCCGACACAGGGACGGTAAACCGGGGCGAAACACTGGGGCGGGACACAGACGGGCAGGCCATGGCCAGAATACGCATCGAACGAGAGATCACCCTGCCGGACTCGCTGCGCGTGGCCCGGGCGCTGAGCGCGCCGCATCTCGGCCCGCGCCTGCTGTTCTTTTCGGGCGGCAGCGCGCTGAACGGCATCTCGCGGGAGCTCAAGCGCTACACGTTCAATTCCACCCACCTGATCACGCCCTTCGACAGTGGCGGGTCCTCGCAGATCCTGCGGGCGACCTTTGACATGCCGGCCGTGGGCGACCTGCGCAGCCGGCTGATGGCGCTGGCCGATGAAACCGTGCTGGGCCAGCCCGACATCTATGCCCTGTTCTCGCACCGCCTGCCCCGCGACGGCGGCCAGAAGGCGCTGGCCGGCCAGGTCCGGGCGATGACCGATGGCAAGCATCCGCTGGTCAAGGCCATCGGCCGGCCGATGCGCAGCCTGATCCAGTCGTTCCTGCAACAGTTCACCGACCATGCCCCGGCGGATTTCGACTATCGCAATGCCAGCGTCGGCAACCTGATCATCGCCGGAGGCTACCTGGGCAACGACCGGGCGCTGGAACCGGTGCTGTTCCTGATGTCCAAGATGGTCGACGTGCGCGGCACCGTGCGCTCGGTCGTGGATGCCAACCTGCAGCTGGGGGTCGAGCTGGCCGACGGCCGGCGGGTCATCGGCCAGCGCCAGATCACCGGCAAGGAGGTCGCCCCGCTGGCCACCCCCATCCGCCGGGCCTTTCTCAGCGACGGACAGCGCGAGCTGGCCCCGGGCGACATTCCCCTGCCCAAGCGCAGCCGGCGGCTGATCGGCCAGTCCGACGTGATCTGCTATTCGCCCGGCTCGCTCTATTCGTCGGTCGTGGCCAACCTGCTGCCCGCCGGGGTCGGACGGGCGGTGGCCGACCGGCCGGTGCCCAAGGTCTACCTGCCCAGCCTCGGCCCCGATCCCGAAGCGCGCGGCCATGACCTGGCCGACCAGGTCGCGGCGCTGCTGGCCCCGTTGCAGGCCGACCTGGGCGGCGACACCCCCCTGCCCGCCCACCGGCTGGTCAGCCACGTGCTTTGCGACAGCTCGACCGATCCGGCGCTCTGCGCGGCCGTGACCGCGCGCCACGGCATCCCCTGCCTGCGCCTGCCGCTGGCCGGCGACCGGCCCGACCGCTACGATCCCCGGCGGGTCTGCGAGGTGCTGGTTTCGCTGGACTGACATCCCGCCGGCGCGCCCCGGCGGCCACAGGCACCTGACCGGGCGGAAGCCCCTGCGCGCAAAGGTGGATTTCAAGGTGCCGCCATGACAGGCTGCCGGTTCGAAGACCCCGCCAGGTACCGGCCGCAGACGGCCCGCCCGGCCGGGGACAGGAAGCAAAGCGACCCGACGGCGCCAAGATCTGCGGGACACGGACGGAGGACCTGACAACATGCGCATGCAATCGGGTGCGGCGAAACGGCTGTTCCTTCAGGGGGCCACCGCGCTGCCCGGGGCCGGAACCCGGCTGGGCGAGGCCCGGCTGCTGGCCGAGGACGAGGTGACCGGGCTGGAGGCCTGCGTGCTCGACACGTTCGACACCCAGGTCCGCCAGGCCGGGCGCTGCCTGATCGGGGCGGGCGGCGAGATCGTGCTTTTCGGGCCGGAACCGGCGGAACAGACGGCCCCCCTGCCCGGCTTTGTCGGCGACATGGCGCCCGGCCCGGTGACCGACCAATTGGCCGGCATCGTCGATCCGCTGCGCCGGTTGCTGGAGCAGGTGCCCGCCCGGGCCGATGGCGTGACCCTGCGCATGGTCGACGAGCTGGACAAGACCGTGGCTCGCTGCCGCCTGTGGCAGATCACGCCCCGGCAGGACGGCGAACCGGATGCCAAGCCCGGCCCGGCGATCACCATTGCCGAATTCCTGCCCCTGCGTGGCTATGACGACGAGATGGCCGCGCTGGAGGCGCTGATCACCTCGCTGGGCCGCCCATTGGCCGATGCCGGCGCCGCCCAGGCGGCGCTGCTCGGCCCAAGGGCCGATTATCGCAACAAACCGGTCATCCCGATGACCACGGACGCGGCCGCCTTCGACGTGGCCACGGCCTTTCTGTCGACCAACCTGGCCGTCGCCCGCCAGAACGAACCAGGCGTGATCGACGATCTCGACAGCGAATTCCTGCATGATTACCGCGTGGCCCTGCGCCGGGTGCGCTCGGTCCTGTCGCTGTTCAAGGGCGTCTACAGCCCGGCGCAGACCGACGCGCTCAAGGCCCGGTTCGGCGCGCTGATGGCCCGGACGGGGCGGCTGCGCGATCTCGATGTCTACATGCTGGAACGCGACCGCTATGCCGCTTTGGTGCCCGCGCCCTTCCGGCCGGGCATCCACAAGCTGTTCGACGCGCTGGCCAGCGACCGCAAGGGCGCCCATGACGCGCTGCGCCGCCAGTTCCGCAGCGCGGCCTATGACCGCGACATGACCGATCTGGCCGCGCTTCTGGCTGCGCCCAAGCGGCTGGACCGGGGGCCGGCCGCCGGCGAACCCGCCCGCGACTATGCCCGGGCGCTGATCTGGAAACGCTATCGCAAGGTCTGCCGGATCGCGGCAACCATCGACGATGCCACGCCCGACGAACAGGTCCACGAGCTGCGCATCCAGGGCAAGAAACTGCGCTATCTGATCGAGTTCTTCACGCCGCTGTTCGATGCCCAGGAAACGGCAAAGGTCATGAAATCGCTGAAGAAGCTGCAGAACACCCTAGGCGCGTTCAACGATTATTCCGTGCAGCAGGCCGAGATGGTCGAGATGCTGGCCCGGCTCGATCCGCGCCGCACGCCCGACGTAGTGGACTGCGCGGCCAGCGTCGGCGCGCTGGTCACCCTGTTGCACCAGAAACAGCTGGAGGCCCGCGGCCGCGTGGTCGCCCGTTTCGCCGAATTCGACGCGCCCGAAACCCGCGACAGGGTGCGCGCGCTCTTCAAGCCGGGGAAGACCGACACATGAAGATCATATCGAGCTATTCCAACAAGGGCGGCGTGGGCAAGACGGCCTGCGCGGTGAACCTGTCCTATGCGCTGGCCCAGTCGGGCCGGCGGGTGCTGTTGTGCGATCTCGATCCACAGGGCGCCTCGGGGTTCTATTTCCGGGTGAAACCGTCGAAGAAGCTGAAGGGCACGCGGTTCTTCACCCATGCGACGAAATTCACCGATGCCATCCGGGGCAGCGATTTCGACAATCTCGATATCCTGCCGGCCAACATGAATTTCCGCGATTTCGATGTCTACCTGTCGCGCATGAAACGCAGCCAGTCGCGGCTGGAAAAGGCCCTGCGCGGGGTGCGCGCGGATTACGATTACGTCGTGCTGGATTGCCCGCCCAACATCTCGACCCTGTCCGAGAACATCTTTCGCAGTTCGGATGCCATCGTCGTGCCGGTGATCCCGACGACCCTTTCGGAACGCACCTTTGAACAGCTGATCGATTTCTTCCGCGACGAGGGGCTGGACCGCAAGAAGATCATGGCGTTCTTCTCGATGGCCCAGGGCACCAAGAAGCTGCATGGCGAGACGATGCGCCGGATGCGCCGGGACCATGCGAAACGGTTCCTCGACGTGACGGTGCCGGCCTCGACCGATGTCGAGAAGATGGGCATTCACCGGGCGCCCGTGGGCACCTTTGCGCCCAGCCATGACGCAGCCCGGGCCTATGAGACCCTGGGCCGCGAGATCACGCGCAAGCTTTAGGCAGGGATGCGGGGCCGGTGTGGCCCCGCGCCTTGGGATCGGGCCTCGCCCGCATCGGGGTCAGGCCGCGGCCGGCCCGATGTCAGGCCCAAAACACTGGCGGCTTCCCGTGTTCGGGCCGCCGCGGTGTGGGGCGCCCGTATCAGGCCCCCGATGTCAGGCACACGTATCAGGCCCCGGCCTTGCCGTACAGCAGGCCGGCCAGCGCGCCGGCGTCGTCGCTGTCCAGCACGGACCACAGCCGGGCCAGCAGGGCCTGCTGTTCGCCGGCATCCAGCACGCCATCGCAGCACGAGCGGAACTTGTCCTCGACCTCGCCATCTGTCAGCGGGTTTTCCGGCCCGCCGCGATACCGCTCGTCGGCCCAGCCGGCGATCTCGCTGCCATCGGTCAGGGTGATCGTGATGCGCGAGCGCATCTTGTCAAAGCCCTGAGCCTCGATATCGGGGTCCA
This sequence comes from Marinibacterium sp. SX1, assembly GCF_050389775.1. Classification (NCBI taxonomy): domain Bacteria; kingdom Pseudomonadati; phylum Pseudomonadota; class Alphaproteobacteria; order Rhodobacterales; family Paracoccaceae; genus Marinibacterium; species Marinibacterium sp. SX1. Next base: position 217,673 of record NZ_CP177146.1, read on the forward strand.
GCCGGGTCTCGATGCGCCGCTGCATGGCCTGCATCTCGGGGCTGGCGACAAAGGCATCGGCAAATTCGCGTTTGCCGGCCTTGCGGGCCAGGGCGATCATCGACAGCGCCGCGGGCAGCGAGAACTTGGCCTGCAGGTGGTTGGCCGCGATCGGGTAGCGGATCGGCTTGAGGATGTTGGTCCCGGCATGCACGGTCACCCGGTCGATGGCGTCGGGCGCGATATCGCCTTCGGTGACCAGCCGCAGCATCAGGTCGATGGTCGGATGGGTCAGCACACCACAGGGGTAGGGCTTGATCGACACGCCGGGCTCGACGATGGTCCAGGTCCGGCCGAACCCCTGGGCGATCTTGTCGGGGCTGGCCCCGCCGCCCTGCACGGCCATGAAGCCCCAGGGCCCGTCCAGCGCCGTCGGATCGGCGGTAAAGCCCCGGGCGGCGAGCAGCGCGGCGGTGACCCCGTTTTCCGAGGCCCGGCCCACATGCAGGGGCTTGGTCATCGTGCCGAAGTTGCAGCGGATGCCGGCGGCCAGGCTGGCGGCGATGCCGAAGCCCCAGCGCAGCTTGTCGCCTTTCAGCCCCAGCATCTTCGCGGCCGCCGCATAGGCGCCAAAGGTGCCGACGGTGCCGCTGGAATGCATGCCCTGCATGTAGTGGCGGGGCAGCATCCATTCTGAAATCTTGCACTCGACCTCGAAGCCGGTGAGGAAGGCCAGCATGAAATCGCGGCCCGACACCCGGCCCAGTTTCTGGGCCATGACCAGTGCTGCGGTCAGCGGCGGGATGGTCGGATGGGTGAGCAGGCCGTAGATATGGGCCGGGTCCACCGACACCTGGCTGTCGTCCCAGTCATGGGCATGGCCGGCCGTGCCCAGCACCCGGGCGGCCATGGCCGCCGGCACGCGGTCGGGCCGGCCCAGCACCAGGGCATCCCCCCGCCCGCCGGTCTCGGCCGCTTCATCGGCCAGGATATGCACCGAATGTTCCTCGGACCCGGCGGCATACAGCCCGAAGGCATCGACCAGGCAGCGCGTGCCGATGCGCAGCGCCTCGTCGGGCAGGTCGGCAAAGGTCACGGTTTCGACAAAAGACGCCGCCGCGTCGGTGATGGCGGTGTCCTGGGGCATTTCGGCAAAGGCGTTCTGGGCGACGCTCATGATCGGGGTCCTTTCGGTCGGTCTGAGATGAGGAGGTGAAGCCGGGACCAGATCGCCCCGGCAAAGAGATTGACGATGACGGCCCGCACGGCCTGAAAGGCCGCGACGATGGCAACGTCCTGGTGCAGGGCCTTGGCGGTCAGCACCATTTCGGCCATGCCGCCGATGGAAAAGGCCAGCACCAGGGCCGGCGGATCGAGGGCGGCGAACCGGCTGGCCAGAACGGCCAGCGCGGCCATGACGCCCATGATGACGGCCAGGATCGGCACGCCCGCGGCCAGGGCGCGGGGGATGGCGGCCAGCCGGTCGCGTTCGAACCGGGCCCCCAGCGACATGCCCACGACGATCTGGGCCACGGCGATCAGCGGCGGGGGCAGGACCTCGTCCGGGGTGACGACCAGGCCCGCGCCGGCCAGCACGCCGACCGACAGCACCGCGCCCAGCAGCCAGGCCGCGGGCAGCCGCACCCGGTGGCCAATCCAGCCGCCCAGGGTGCCCACGGCCAGGGCCACGGCCAGCGGCCCCGGGGCAATGATCGCGCTGGCGGCCTGGCCCCGGGTGTCATGGGGATAGAAGGCAAAGAGCACCAGCGGCAGCAGCCCGACCACCATGCCCACGCGGATCGTGTGCAGGGCGGCGATGGTCATGCGGTCGGCCCCGGCGCGGCCACCGATATTGGCCATCTCGATCACCCCGCCCGGGGTCAGCGAAAAGAAGGCCGTGGCCGGCCCGACCCGGCCCAGCCGTGCCAGCACCGGCGCAAAGGCCGCCGCCATCAGCAGCCCGGCCAGAGCCGACAGGATCATCAGTGGCAGCCAGCCGACCATGCGCAGCACGACATCCGGGGTGATCGCCAGGCCGACGCCCGTGCCGATGGCCACATGGGCCGCGCGGATCAGCAGCCGGGGCAGGACAACGTGATGGGCCAGCATGACCCAGGCCCCGGTGACCAGCGCCGCGCCCATCAACCAGCCGAGCGGCAAGCCGGTCAGGTTCCACAGCCAGCCGCCGGCCGAGGCCGCTGCGGCAATGGCCGCAAGGCGCAGCGCCGCGGCTCCGGGCGCGGAAGAGGATGCTAGGCCGGGCCGATCAGCCATTGTGCGGCCCCCCTGCCCTGCCTGCCGGTCCCTGTTCCGTTCCCCTGCGCCCCATGTCGTTCCGTCCTCCTGCGCGGTCATTGCCGGCCAATACCGGCTCGATACCGGCTCGATACCGGCTCCGTGATGCCTGCCCACCCTAAATCTGTCAACTGTTGACAGTTTGTGGGCGCATAGCTGCATTGCAGAAACCACGGTTTTTTGCTGCAGCGCGGCATTCTATGTCTTGGGCAAGCGATCCACACAGGAGACACCGATGAAAACCCTCGCCGCCCCCTATGTCATGCCCCACAACCCGGGCTTCCTGCGCAACCTGCTGTCGGCCTTCACCGCCGCGCTGGCCGCCCAGAAGGCCTATGGCGATCTGAACCGCCTGAGCGATGCCGAACTGTCCCGCATGGGCATGACCCGCGAAGACATCCCGGCCCGCGTCCAGGACATGCTCTGACCGACGCGCCTCAGGGCGCCTCGGCCTCCAGCCGGTCGATCAGCCCGCCGATGTCCAGCAGGTACATCTGGCGCGGCCCTTCATGGACGCTGTCGATGCAGACCGTCCGGTTGTCCCGGCTCCACCGCGGATGCAGATCGCAGCGGTTGTGCTTGCCCAGGTCCGGCGGCGTGTGGAAACGCCCCAGGTCATAGCGGATGTTCCGCTTCGTATCGTAGAGGAACAGCGTGCGGATATCGGTCTCGGCATCGGGATAGGTGTCCGACAGCATCCAGCGCGGATTGCGCCCATAGGTCATGTGGCCGTTTTCGGTCAGCAGACCCGGCCCCACCGGCTGAACCGCCCCGCTGCGGTCGTCATACAGCTGATAGTGGATCTGGCCTCCATGCGGGCCCCAGACGATGACCTCGTCGTCGGATTTCCACAGCGGATGGCTGATCTGCCATTCCGATTTCTCGTAATCGAACGTGCCATGGGCCGACGGGTCATACCCCGGGTCGAGCATCGGCAGCGGATGGTCGGCGTCTTCCAGCAGGCGCAGGTCGCTGCCGTCGCCGTTGATCGTGTAAAGCCGGTGCAGGTAGCAGAATTCGTCGTCGGGCCGTTCCGTCCAGCGGTGCAGGAACAGGAACCGGCTACCCGAGGGATTGACCTCCATGTGGGTCACCCAGTGAAAGGCCCGGTCCATCGACGGCACGTGCCGGTGATCAAAGAGCCGCTTGAGCGAACAGATCAGCCGGCTTTCGCCGCTGGCAATGTCCATCCGCCAGATGCCGTCATCCTCGGGCGCCAGGTACAGCGCCGGTTCGGCCGTGGTGGCCGGGTAGCCGATGGTGCGATGGGTGCGGATGAACCGCGAATAGTTCAGCGTCAGGGCAAAGCGCCCGTCGGGGGCCATGACATAGATCGGCAGGGGCAGCTCGCGCCGGTCGCCTGAGGTCGTGTCGACCACGGTCGCGCGGAAATCCGGCTGGACATTGGCGGGGCCGGCCGGCCCGGTCGCCCGGCTGTTGAAGATCACCTGGTCCGTCAGCCCGACCCATTGCAGCTGGGACCCCATCTGCCAGTTCCAGGCCGTGGTCCGGCCCAGCCCGTGCCAGCGATCGCCGTCGGCCAGGTCGAAATACCCGACCTCGGCCTCTTCGCGGCCGGTCAGGTCGCCGGTGAACAGCGGCGTGCGCTGGCCCAAGAGCCGGGCATCGCGCGCGTCGAAATTCGACTTGTTGTAATAGCCGAAGAAGCTGTGCCTTTCCCCGTCGCCCACCCGGCGCACGGGGATTTCGGCGGATACGTCGACGATCTTGCCCGACATGCCTGTCTCCTCGTTTCTTGTCTCGTCTGGCGCGCCGGTCAGGCCAGCGCGTTGAAAAAGCGGTCCATCCGGTCCATCGCCTCGGCGATCGTGTCGTCGCTGGTGGCAAAGGACATGCGGAAGAACCCCGGCTGCAGAAAGGCCGACCCGGGGATCGTGGCGATCCCGGCCTTTTCCAGCAGGGCCTCGCAGAAGCCCAGGTCGTCATGGATGGCCATGCCATCGATCGACAGGCCGAAGGTCGCGCGGATATCGGCAAAGATGTAGAACGCGCCTTCGGGCGGGATGTAGCGGATATAGGGCATCGCCCCGAGCCGGCCGGTGATCAGGTCCTTGCGCCGCTGGTAAACACGGGCCATCTCGTCGATCTCGTCCTGCCCGGCGCGCAGCCCGCCAAGTGCCGCGGCCTGGCTGATCGAGGCCGGCCCAGAGGTATTGTGGCCCTGCAGCATGGTCATCCGCCGGATCAGCGGCGCCGGGCCCAGGGCATAGCCGATCCGCCAGCCGGTCATCGCCAGGGCCTTGCTGGCCCCGTTGATATGCAGCATGCGATCGCGGGCCTCGGGCACGAATTCCAGCGGGTTGCGATAGCGCCGGCCGTCAAAGACGATGCGTTCGTAGATCTCGTCGTTGACGATGGTCAGGTCGTGGTCGATGGCCAGCCGGCACAGCCCGGCGACCAGCGCATCGGAATAGATCCGCCCCGAAGGGTTCGACGGCGCGTTCAGCAGGATCATCCGCGTGCGCGGGGTGATCGCCGCGGCCAGCGCATCAAGCGAGAAATCCAGCGTTTCGGGATCGGTCTCGACGATCACCGGGGTCGCATCAAAGAACCGCACCTGTTCGACATAGCTGACAAAGGCCGGGGCGATCAGGATCGCCTCGGTGCCCGGATCGAGCAGCGCGCCGGCGGCCTCGAAGAGCAGCGGCTTGCCCCCGGCCCCGATCATCACCTCGTCGCGGGCATAATCCAGCCCGAAGCGGCTGCGGTAATAGCCGGCCACCTCGTCGCGCAGCTCGACCGTGCCGGCGGCGGGGGTGTAGAAGGTCTGGCCCTCGTCCAGCGCCTGCCGCGCGGCCTGCATCACCGACGGCGGCGAGACAAAATCCGGCTCGCCCGTCGACAGCGACAGCACGTCCCGGCCCGCCCGGCGCATCTCGGCCGCCCGTTCCGACACGACGCGCGTGGCCGCCGGGGCCATCCGCGTCACCCGTTCCGACAATCTGACCATGTGTTCCCTCCTGCCCCGGCTCAGGTCGCCTGGCCGCCGTTTGCCCCGACCATCTGGCCGGTGACGAAACGCGCCTCGGGCGAACACAGGAAGGTCACGACGGATGCGATGTCATCGCAGGCGCCCATGAAACCCACCGGGATCTGGCGGGCGATGTCGGGCCCGCTGCCGTCGCGGCCTTCGGTCAGGGTCTGGCCCGGCGAGACGGCGTTGACCGTCACGCCGTGGGGGCCGAATTCGGTGGCCAGCGACCGGGTCAGCCCGACGATGCCATGCTTGGACGCCGAGATCGGCGCACCTTCGAAATAGCCCTTGATGGCCTTCATGCCGGTCATCGACACGATGCGCCCGAACCCGGCCTCGACCATGCCCGGCAAAAAGGCCCGGGCGGTGCGGTAGGCGGCCGTCAGGCCGGTGTTCACCACGGCGTGCCAATCCTCTTCGCTGGTGTCCAGGAAGGGCTTGTGCGGGCGGATGGCGGCATTGTTCACCACGATCTCGATCCGGCCAAAGGCGCCCAGGGCAGTGTCGCGGATCGCCGCGATGTCCTCGGCCCGGCTCATGTCACCCATGGCGATCACCGCGCGCACGCCGCAGGCCTCGACCTGGCGAGCGGTTTCCTCGCAGGCCGCCCGGTCGCGGGCACCGTTGATCACCAGGTTGCAGCCCTGCCGGGCCAGCTGGACGGCAACGGCCCGGCCGATGTTGCGCCCCGAGCCCGAGACAAAAGCCGCCCGCCCCGCGTGGGACGCGCCGATAAGAGCCGATTCGGCATTGGTTTGCGTGGTCAAGTTGTCCTCCTCCGAAGCGGCCGGCGCGTGGTTGCGCCCTGCCCTGCCGGGCCGGAAGCGCCCCGGCGGGGGCATCAGGCACACCCGGACCGGAGCCGCGATCACGGCCGTATCGACCCCATGCATGTCGCGTTGCCATCGGCTTGTCAACGGAATGCAAACTGTTGACAGTTTGTTTTTTGCGAGTATCACTGGCCCCATGACAGACGCATCCCTGCCTCGAATCGAACCTGCCCGGCGCCGCAACGGCTCGGTCACGGCCACCGTGCGCGAACAGCTCGAAGACATGATCTTTCGCGGCGACCTTTCGGCCGGCGTGCGGCTGAACGAAAGCCAGCTGTCGGAAATCCTGGGCGTCAGCCGCGGGCCGATCCGCGAGGCCCTGCGCCTGCTGGCCCAGGACGGGCTGGTGGCGATCAGCTCGAACCAGGGGGCCTTTGTCCGCCAGCACACGATCGAGGACGCGCTGGAAATCTACGACCTGCGGGCGGCCATCGCCGGCTATGCCTGCGCCTGCCTGACCCGCCGCGCCACCCAGGCGATGAAACGCGAGCTGCGCGGCATCGTCGAGCGCATGGCCGACGCCATCGAACAGGGCGACGCACCGACCTATTTCGCCCTGAACCTGACCTTTCACGACCGCATTGCCGAATTGTCCGGCGCGACCCGGTCCAGCGAACTTTACGCCTCGCTGGGCAAGGAGGTGCGGGTGCTGCGCCAGCGCGTGCTGAAGGGCAGCTCGTCGATGCAGAAATCGCACGAGGAACACGTGCGCATCCTGGAAGCCGTCGAATCCGGCGACCCGGAGGCCGCCCGGCGCGCGGCCGAAGACCACCACATGAGCGGCAAGCAGCGCTGGCTGGACACGCTCAAGAGATGACATGCGCGCGCCGGCGGAACCGGGCGCGCAGCAAGGGGGCCGGAACAGCCGGCCGAACATGGGAGGACGACATGACCACACCTTTTGAAACCCTCGGGCGGGGGCTGCGCATCGCGGCCGTCGCGGCGGCGGGGCTCGGCGCAATGACCGGCGCGGCCCTGGCCCAGGACTATCCCGATGCCGGCGAAACGCTGGACTGGACCATTGCCTTCGGCCCCGGCGGGGGCAACGACATCATGGCCCGCACGATGGTCGACATCATCACCAAGTACGACCTCTACCCGGGCAACATCCGGCTGGAAAACCGGGCCGGCGGCTCGGGCGCCGTGGGCTGGGGATACCTGGCCGCGCAGAAGGGCAACGGCTATGCCATCTCGACGACCTCGGGCAGCCTGATCACCACGCCGCTGCAGGCCGACACCGGGTGGAAACCTTCGGATTTCACGCCCATCGCCCTGATGGCCACCGATGACCTGGCGATCATGGTGCGCGGCGACAGCGAATGGAAGACGATCGAGGATTACATCGAGGCGGCCAAGACCACGCCACCGACCATTGCCGGGACGGGCACGGTCAACGTCGATTTCATCGTGCCCAAGCTGTTCTCGGAAGCGGCCGGGTTCGACATCGAATACATCTCGTTCAACTCGATGGCCGACATGCAGACGGCCCAGCTGTCGCGGGCTGTCGACAGCCTGGTGGCCAACCCGGGCGAGGTCGTGGGCCTGGTCGAATCCGGTGACATGCGCGCGCTGGTCTATTCGGGCACCAAGGTGCCGCCCGAACTGGGCGAAGGCGTGCCGACCATGGCCGAGGTCGGTCATGACATCGGCGTGTCGATGCCCCGCGGCGTGATCCTGGCGCCCGATGCGCCGGAAGCGGCCAAGACCTACTGGATCGAGACGATGAAGAAGATCGCCGAGACCCCGGAATGGGCCGAGTACATCCAGGGCAACCTGCTCACCCAGAACATCATCTACGGCGACGAATTCGAGGCCTTCCTGACCAAGACCCAGGCCGGTTTCGAAAAGGTGCTGCGCGAACAGGGCGTCATCAACTGATGACGCGGCCGCCGCCGGGCAGGATGGACCGGCGGCGGCCACGGACCTAGCGGTCAAGGGGAGGCTTCATGCGACTGACATTCCTGCTGGCTTTGTTCGCCGGCGCGTTCTTCTACAGCTGGATCGCCTATTTCGATCTGCCGTTCCTGACGACGACCGGGCGGCTCGGGCCGGGGTTCTTCCCGCGCATCGTCGGCGCCGGCATGGTCGTCCTGCTGGGCTGGGCCCTGGTCGAAGAGCTGGCCCGACGGCCGCTGGCCGGCACCGGCACGGCCGGGGGCGAGCCCGACATGGAAACCGATACGGGCATGGGAACGGCACCCGCGGTGGCCACGATGATGGCGCTGGGGCTGGGCTTTCTGCTGGCGATCATCGTCCTGGGCGGGGTGCTGGGCAGCGTGCTGTTCCTGCTGGCCACGCTGAACGTCTTCAACCGTGGCGACCACCTGCGCAACCTCGCCGTGGCCCTGGTGATCCCCGTCCTGATCTACGTCGTCTTTGTCGTGCTGCTGAATGCCGACATGCCCGACGGCCTCGTGCCGCTGCCGTTCTGACCCGCCCCGGGTCCGTCGCCACCGGCCCGGTTCAGGCCCGGCCGGCGGCGCCCGATCCGGGCACGAGTGTCCGCCCCGCACCGGGCCGGACATGATCGACACGTCCCGGGGCCCGCTGGATCGCCCCGTACCGGGTCGAACCCGATTGTACCGTCCCGGGATCTGATCCGATCGACCCGATACCGGGGCCGCCTTTGAATGACCCGAACCGGGACCGCCCTTGATCGACCCGTACCGGGACTGCCTTTGATTGACCCGTACCGGGTCGGGCCCCTGCACGCTACCGGAGCTTGAAACATGGAATTCTTCGCGGACCTCTGGCTGGGCTTTTCCGTCGCGGTCACACCGATGAACCTCGTCTACCTTCTGGTCGGCGCGGTGGTCGGCATGACCGTCGGCGTGATCCCCGGCTTCGGCCCATCGGCCGGCCTGGCCATCCTGCTGCCCGTCACATTCGGCATGGACCCGATCGGGGCCATCATGATGCTGGCGGCGATCTATTACGGCGCGATGTACGGCGGCACGATCACCTCGATCCTGCTGAATACACCAGGCGAAAGCGCCACTGTCGCCTCGACCTTCGACGGCTATCCCCTCGCCCGCAACGGCCGGGCCGGGCCGGCGCTGGTGATGCAGGCCGTGGCCTCCTGCATCGGGGGCACCGTCGGGGTCATCCTGCTGACCGCCCTGGCCCCGGCCTTTTCCCAGGTCGCCCGCAACTTCGGCCCGCCGGAGTACTTCCTGCTGGCCATCCTGGGCATGCTGACCCTGCTGGTCATGCTGGGCACCAACTGGAAATTCGGCGTGATCTCGGCCCTGATCGGCTTTGCCCTGGGCACCGTGGGCGTCGACCTGGAAACCGGGCTCAGCCGCTATACCTTCGGCTCGGCCGAGCTGATCGGCGGGGTGCATTTCATTCCCGTGGCCATCGGGCTCTTCGGGCTGGGCGAGCTCTATTATTCCTTCTGGCAGGGCCAGCACCGGCGCAATGCCGAGGGCATCATCGACTACCACAGCGAGGCCCGTTTCTGGCCCACCGCCCAGGACTGGATCTCGACGCGGTTCACCATGCTGCGCGGGTCGATCCTGGGCTTTGTCGTCGGGGTGATCCCCGGCGCGGGGGCGACGATCGCCTCGCTGATGGCCTATAGTTTCGAACGCTCCGTCTCTCCCAACCGCGACAATTTCGGCAAGGGCGAGATGGCCGGGCTGGTGGCCCCGGAAACGGCCAACAACGCCGCCTCGTCGGGCGCGATGATCCCGCTGCTGACCCTGGGCATTCCCGGCTCGGCCTCGACCGCCGTGCTGCTGGCGGCCTTCCTTCTGTGGGGGCTGCGTCCGGGGCCGTTGTTCATGTCGCAGAACCCCGACCTGGCCTGGGGGCTGATCGCCTCGATGTACCTGGGCAACATGGCCCTGCTGGCGATCAACATCTTCGCCATCCCGGTCTTCGTGCGCCTGCTGCGCGTGCCCTATCGCATCCTGGCGCCGGTCGTCGTGGTGATCTGCACGCTGGGCACCTTTTCGGTGCACAGCTCGATGGTCGAGGTCTACATCATGTTCGCCGCCGGCATCGTCGGTTTCTTCATGCGGCTCTACGGCTTTTCGCCCGCCGCGCTGGTGCTGGCCCTGGTGCTGGGTCCGCTGGCCGAAGAGGCCCTGCGGCAGACCCTGACCATCTCGCGCGGGTCCTTCGGGATCTTCTTTCACCGGCCCGGCTCGATCTGGATCATGATCGTCACCGTGCTGCTGCTGGTCGTGCTGCCGCTGTTCCGCCTGGTCGGGCGCGGCGCCACGACCCGCAAGGCCGGTGCCTGAGCCATGGCCGACACGGTCACCCTGTCGCTGGACCGGGCCGGGGCGCTGGCCGCCGCCGCCTTCCGCGCGGCGGGCGTGGCCGGGCCCATGGCCGATGACGCCGGCCGGGCGCTGGCCCTGGCCGAGGCCATGGGCATCCCCACACACGGGCTGGCCCGCGTGGACGGCTATCGCAAGCGCCTGGCGGCGGGCGGGATGAACCCCGCCGCCCGGATCACGACCCGCGTGGCCGCCCCCGGGCTGGTCCGCGTCAACGGCGAGGACGGGCTGGGCCCGGCCGTGGCCACCGCCGCCCTGCGCGCCGCGATGGAAGCGGCCCGGACCACCGGCCTGGCCGCCGCCTTCTGCCACCGTTCGACCCATTTCGCCGCCGCCGCGCCCTATTGCCTGACCGCTGCCGAGGCCGGTTTCGCCAGCATCATCCTGTCCAGCGCCGCGCCCTCGGTCGCCCCGCCCGGCGGGCTGGCCCCCCGGTTCGGCACCAATCCCATGGCCTTCGGCATGCCCGGGCCGGCAGGCCGCCACGTGATCTTTGACACCGCCCTGTCGGTGGCCTCGCGCTCGCGCATCCGGCGCGCCGCGGGTGCCGGCCAGCCGATCCCCGAAGGCTGGGCCACCGATCGCCAGGGCCGGCCGACCACCGATGCCGCCGCCGCCCTGGACGGGCTGTTGCAGCCGCTGGCCGGGGCCAAGGGCTATGGGCTGGCGCTGGTCGTCGATCTCTTTGCCGGGCTGCTGTCGGGCGCGGCCATGCTGAGCGACATTGCCGATCCCGAGCGCGATCCGGCCCGCCCCCAGGACCTGGGCCAGATGCTGCTGGTCATCGACACCGCCCGGCTGATGCCCCGCGACGGGCTGGACGGGCGGATGGACCATTTCGCCGCCCTGATTGCCGACACCCCCGCCGCCGACCCGGCCCATCCCGTCCGCCTGCCCGGCGCCCGGGCCCTGGCCGCCCTGGCCCGGGCCCGCAGCCATGGCCTGTCCCTGCCCCGGCCGTTGCACGACGGCCTTGTCGCCGCCGCCACGGACGCCCCCGCGGCGCAACACGATTGACCTGCCCCATGACTTCGCGCAGACAAAATGCATGAGCCAGCCCAACGACCCCTATGCCTCGCTGCCGTCGCGCCTGTCGGAAAACGTCAAGACGCTCAGCCAGATTGCGGCCGAAGCCATCGAGGGGCTGATCGCCAACGGTCACCTGCGCTCGGGCGAGCGGATCAACGAAAGCCACCTCGCCCAGCAGCTGGGCATCAGCCGTGGTCCGATCCGCGAGGCCTGCCGGTCGCTGGAACAGGCCGGGCTGCTGGAGAGCTTTACCAACCGGGGCATGTACGTGCGCGCGCTGTCGGCCGAAGAGGCCCGGCATCTCTACGTGCTGCGGTCGGCCCTGGCCGGGCTGTCGGGCCGGCTGATCGTCGAGGCCGCGCCGGACGAAGAGCTGGCCGCCCTGGCCGAGATGGTCGCGCGGATGGACCGGGCCGTGTCGGAAGACGATCCCGAGACCTATTTCCAGCTCAACCTCGGCTTTCACGAACGGCTGGTCGAGGCCAGCCGCAACCCGGCGCTGGTCGAGACCTACATGCGCATCGTCAAGCAATTGCTGCTGACCCGCCGGCGCGGGCTGGTCGAGGCGCACAACATCGGCGCGTCCAACGCCGAACACCACCAGATCATCGACGCGCTGCTGGCGCGCGATGCCGATGCCGCCGAAGCCGCGATGCGCAAGCATGTGGACGGCGGTTTCAACCGGCTCCTCGGCGCGACCTAGACCGCCCCTGCCCCGGCGTCCCTGCCCCGGCACGGCCCATGGCGCGCCGGGCCGTTGATCCTTTGATCGCATGGACAGGGAGGACCACATGATCATCGATTGCCACGGTCATTACACGACCGCACCCAAACAGCTTGCCGCCTGGCGCGAGGACCAGATCGCGGCGAAGGGCCAGCGCAGCGCCATGGCCCGGCCCGACGGGCCGCTGATCACCGATGACGAGATCCGCGAGACCCTGCTGGGCGCGCAGATCCCCGTTCAGCGCGAGCGCGGCATCGACCTGACGATCTTTTCGCCCCGCGCGGCGGCCATGGGCCAGCATGTGGGCGACGAGGCCATGTCGATGCAATGGTCGCGCATCTGCAACGACCTGATCGGCCGTGTGGCCACGCTGTTCCCGCAGGATTACGCCCCGGTCTGCCAGCTGCCCCAGTCGCCCGGCTGTCCGCCGGCCCATGTCATCCCCGAGTTGCGCCGCTGCGTCGAAGAGATGGGCTTTGTCGGCTGCAACCTCAATCCCGATCCCGCCGGGGGGTATTGGACCGATCCGCCGATGACCGACGAATGGTGGTTCCCGGTCTACGAGGTGCTCGAAGAGCTGGACGTGCCGGCGATGATCCATGTCTCGGGCTCGTGCAATCCCAACTTCCAGTATTCCGGCGCCCATTACATCAACGGCGATACCTCGGTCTTCATGCAGATCCTCGACAGCGATCTCTTTGATCGCTTCCCCCGGCTGCGCCTGATCATCCCCCATGGCGGCGGGGCGGTACCCTTCCACTGGGGCCGCTATCGCGGGCTGGCCATCGACCGCAACCGCCGGGAGCCGGCCGAGATGATGGGCGACAACCTGTTCTTCGACACCTGCGTCTATCACCAGCCGGGCATCGACCTGATGACCGGGGTGGTGCCGGTGCGCAACGTGCTCTTTGCCTCGGAAACCTTCGGCGCGGTGCGTTCGGTCGATCCCGAAACGGGCGTCCCCTTCGATCACACACGGCGCTACATCGACAACAGCCCGCACCTGGACGCCGCCGACCGCCAGGCGATCTATGCGGGCAACACCTTGCGGGTCTTTCCGCGCCTGGCCGCGCGGCTGGCCGAACAGGACAGGATCCCGGCATGAAGATCGCCTTCATCGGTTTCGGCGAGGCCGCCCGGTCCTTCGTCGACAGCCTCGCACCGCTGCACCCCGGGCTGATTTTTGCCGCCCATGACATCCGCCGCGACGACGAGATGGCGGCGGCCATGGCCACGCGAGGCGTGTCCGACGGCGGGCTGGCCGCAGCCTTGGCCGATGCCGGGCTGGTGATTTCGGCGGTCACCGCCGACCAGAGCCTGGTGGCAGCCCGCGCCGCCCTGCCCCACCTGTCCCAGGGACAAAGCTATGTCGATCTCAATTCCGTCTCGCCCGCCCGCAAGGCACAGACGGCCGCCGAGATCGCCGGGCGACACGGGCATTACATCGACATGGCAGTGATGGCCCCGGTACAGCCCGACGGACATGCCACGCCGACCCTGATCGCCGGCGAGACGGCCGAGGCCCTGTTGCCGGTGCTGACCGACCTTGGCTTTCGCTGCGGGCTGATCGGGCCGACGCCGGGCCAGGCTGCGGGGGTCAAGATGTCCCGGTCGCTCTTCGTGAAGGGGCTGGAGGCGATCTCGGTCGAATGTGCCCAGGCCGCGGCGTCCTTCGGTGTGCTGCCGCAGGTGCTGGCCTCGTTGGAACGGTCCTACCCAGGGCTGGACCTGCCGCGCGCCCTGCCCCACATGTTCGAACGCACGCTGCGGCATGGCACGCGACGGGCAGCCGAGATGCGCGAATGCGCGGCGACACTGGAGACGGTGGGGCTGGCTGCGGGGCTGGCCGAGAGCATTGCCGATGTGCAGGGGCAGATGGGCGCCCTGCCGATGAACGATCTGCCGGAAGGGGCCTTTGACGAAGCCGTTGACGCCGTGGCCACGTTGCGTCGGACGCCCACGTAATAAGATCAGACAGAGCTGCCGGCGCGGTGTGTCCGCGCCGGCAGCCCCCCTGCCCTGCTGAACAGCGTGGTTCCCGGCTGGGTCGGATCAATATTATGTTATAACATAATATTGTTTCACGCCGCTCCAACCTCAGCATTCCGCGGAACGTCGCACCGCCTGTACCACCGTCGGGCCAGTTGTACCGCGGTACTGTTCACTCACCCAAGTCGAAGGTTGCGATCAGCTCCTTGCCCCTGCGCCGCGCTTGCCAATCCGCATGTGCCAGTGTCTTCTCGGCATCCTCGACCCCGGCTTGCCAATGCAGCCGCATCGACCGCTGCGAGAATTCGAAATCGCTTGATCCCATCTCGGCAGGCGCCCGGCGATAGATCAGGTGGGCGATACAGATCCTGGGATCCCTCGCCCCGTTCATCAACCGCTTCAGGTCCGGGTCGTCCCGAAACTCGGCCGGCAGCCGCCGGGCCAGTCGCCGCGCGGCCTGGTGCATCTCGTGTTCAGCCAGCAGGACATCGGTGTTCAGCCGCGTCCGGCTGGAAAACCGGATCTCCTTTTCCCGTGCCGTTGATGACCAAACCGTTGCCGGACAATCGCCCCGTGCCGGAAACAGGTCGATCTGGAAGATACACAGATCGGCCGAGCCGTCCTGGCTCTCCAGAACGAACTGCAGCGGCGTGTTCGACACCAGCCCGCCGTCCCAATAGAGCGCCCCGTCAATCTCGACAGCCGGAAACCCCGGCGGCAAGGCGCCCGAGGCCATGACATGTTCGGGTCGGATTTCGGTGTCGCGATTGTCGAACCAGGTCATGTTGCCGGTCTCGACATTTACCGCCCCGACGCTGAACCGTGTATCCCCGGAATTGATGCGGTCGAAATCGACGAGTTCCAACAGCGTCTGCTTCAACGGCGCCGTATCGTAATAGCTTGTCGCGCCGGGCGACCCCGGCGGGCGCATCGCCGCCGAGGGCATGCGCAGTTCAAAGAAGCCGGCCGCTCCGGTCATCGTCGTGCGGGCGGCGCTCCAGATGTTCGACAACCTTGGCGGTGTCCAGGTGGTAAAGGCATCCAACGCGTGCGACCGTACCGTGGCACGGTCCCAGAACGTCTCCAGCGCGGCGATCCTGTTCTGAGGCGCATTGCCGGCCAGAAGCGCGGCATTGACTGCGCCGATCGAGATGCCAGCGACCCAGTCGAGCGGCGTTTCGGCAGCCGTCAAGGCTTGCGCGACGCCGCATTGATACGCCCCCAATGCGCCGCCGCCTTGCAGGACCAGAACTGTCTTTTCGCGTGCCATGTGTGTCTCCGATGCCGGGGATGATCCAGATGTAGCGAGTGATCGACGGGATTTCACGGATGCGCGGCATGGTGTGATGTAATTTCTGAACTGCTTGGGGGGCTTGGTGAATGTCGGTGCAACTTGGGTTGTGCTTTGCGACGATAGGGCTCGGAAAGTGTCAATTGGCTCGGTGACCTGGTTTTTTTGCGGTGACACTGATTTGTGGTATGACTGTTAACATGGTTTGGGGCGGCGCTTCTTCTTCGTGTCTAGGCTTAAAGCGCCGCAGGCTTCCCGATTTAGATACGTCCGATAAAACCTGTTTCGACTTGGACTTGATCAGGATGAAACCCCGCTCCGAAACTGTACCGTGGTACAGGGCTTTCTCAAGCGCCTCTGCCAGGGTGTCCATGCTGTACCGTGGTACGGCTTGTGTCCTCTGAGCTGGGTCAACGACGATCATTTCTCAGGATCAAACTGCCTGCAACATGGCCTTCTTCCCAAGCAACTGATGAAACTGAAAATCCGGATCGTTCAGGCAATCCGGTCGAGACGCGATATGCTCCAATGCCTGCAGAACCTGACCTAGGGTGGCGCGTCTGAGCCCATTTGCAAAGCTGCGTTCGGTCAATCCGATCAATCTCGCAAATTGCCGGATGATGTCTCTGGCGTCTTCCATGCATGTTGGCTGCCTTGGAAGGAACGCCGTGAGCGTTGGGCATTGATCCCAGATTACTCCGAGCGATGCCTCGGCCGTTTTTCTTTTTTTTGTATCTGTTTTTGGTGTTTCTACTTGGCGGACAGTCTGACCGTTTTTGCCGGACATTTCTTCGGTTGCCGAGGCCTCGCAGTCGGTAGACAAAGTACTGTCCGGCTCCGGGCAAACAGTGGCAGGGCAGGGGGCCCCGACGACATTAGGCGCACCGGTCAGCGTGGACCACAGGCCGTGCAAGCGTTCCAGGATGGCCCGGATACCTTCGAGCCCGAGCGATACGCGCCGCAGCAGGGTCTTGGCCATATCGACAAATCCACGGTCTTCCTCGGACATCTCATCAGCATCCCGCAGCAGGTTGGCCCGTAGGGTCAACGCTTCGGCGCGCAGGCTGCTGGCTTCTTCGGCTTCTGCCTCGGCCTGGGCCGCCAGCAGGGCAATACGTTCGGCCGAGCGGAACAGCGGGCCGAGGTCCAGCCCGTAGGCATCCACCACCTTGCCACCGCGCCGCAGCGGGAACCGCTTGCCCGTTGCGCTGTCACGCCGCGCCAGCAGCCCGGCCTGGGCCAGCCGGTCGACATAGCGCCGCAGGTTCCGGTCGCTCATCCCGTTGGCCCGCTCGCAAATCGTCGTGTTGGACGCATAGACAACCAGCATCATGTCTGGCGTTACCGGCAGGTCGCGCCCGGTCTTCCGGTCACGGCAGGGCAGGAAGCTCAGAAGCGCGTCCAGCACGGAAATGTCGCGTGGGGTCAGCCCCAACAGGCCACGCGCCTTGCGCAACGCATAGAGCAACTCCCTCCGCAGGATCGGCGTGAAGCCTGCGGGCATGGTTTGGGCACAGATCTGCTGTGCCCCGGCACGGGGTGCCGCGGATGTGATCATGGTCATTCGATTTCAGACGGCAAAAACCACCCGTTCACCGAAATCGATGTTGAAGTTGATTCGTTTGTAGGGTATCCAACTGATAGCGACAAAAGTGGAAGCCCTTCGGAAACACCGTTTTCGGGGGGTTTCTTTTTGCGTGTCGGTCTGCCTCCTTGGGTCCTGCTCGATCTATGGGGTCATTGCCCCGGGTTTATGGCGTGGAAGGCCTGTACCGTGGTACAGGCTGGCCACCGTCTGGGGCGAAATTCACAGCAATTTCAGTTACTTGCTGTCTTTCACCCCGGATTTCCACTGGTGGTACAATTCTTCGCTCTGCTCGCCCAGCCAGTCGACGAATGCCTTGTCCTGGCGGTCGGATACCTTGATGGCCACCTGCTGGCCGCGTCTTGTCACCACCAGCTTACCGTCAGCCAGGCTGCGCCCGGCCGGGGATTTCGCCGTGGTGGTGGCGGTTTTGGTCAGGCGGGCCAGCGCGCGGGCAAAGCGGTCGGGGCTGGACGATACCTCGTCTAGCTCGCGGATCGCCGTCTGAACCCGGCGCTTGTCGATCGACCGCGTGGCCGTGGCCAGTGCCACCCATTGCCGCCGTCCGACGCCATGGGCCGGGCCGATGGCCGTGACCAGCTCTTCGGGCAGGTCGCGGATGATGCCGCTCATGCGATAGATCTCGTCGGTGGCGATGCTCAGGCTGCGTTCGATCACCCGCGCCTCGACCCCGGCTTCGCGCAGCTGCACGATGAAACTGGCCTTTTCGATAAAGCTGTTCTCCAGCCGCTCGGCGTTTTCCAGGCCCTGGGCAACGATCAGGCTCTCGTCGTCGAAATCACCGATATAGGCCCGCACCGGGATGCCGATCCGCCGGCAGGCCGCGATGCGCCGCCGGCCATAGACCGGATCGAATTCGTGCTCTGCGCCCGCAGGCGCTGCACGCAGCATGACCGGGATCTGCTGGCCGGATTCCCGGATCGACGCCACAAGGCTGTCGATCTCGGACCCCGGGTCGAACCGGTCGCGGAACGGGCCGGCGCCGATGCGGTCGGTGTCGATCTCCTGCACGGTTTCCTTGCGCAGGTCGTCGAATGTCTCCTTGAACCGCCGCACGCTGGGATTGCCCGACCGGGGCTGCACGTTGCGTTCGGGCGGGGCAGGGGGCTTGGGCGCGGGGGCCTCGGCACGGGGGCCTTCGTTGGACAGGGTCCGGTCCAGGCTGGTCGACAGCAATCCCTTGCGCGCCATCACACTCTCCCCCAGGCTTGGTGGATCAGGCCTTCGAGTTCGGCGGTCACCCGCGACACCGAATCCCAGGCCCGCTGATAGGTCTGGCGGTGGAAGGTCGAGGGATCGACCTCGACGATCGAATCCGACGACACCGCCGCATCGGCAATGGCCGTGGACAGGTAGAATTCGTTGGTCATCACCGACTCCTCCAGGATCGACCGCAGGTAGCCGGCCACCTGCACCGACGGCTGGTCGGTCGGATTGTAGCGGGTGATCAGGTACTTGATCCAATCATAGGGCCGTTCGCCCTGGCGCTGTTCGATCACGCTCATCATCTCGCCGGTCATGCCAAGGAAGGTCCCCAGGCTCATGACATCGACAAAGGACGCCGTGACCGTGACCAGCAGCGACGTGCAGGTGAACAGCGCCGACATCACCGCAAAGGACATCTGCGGCGGGCAGTCGAACAGGATGACGTCGTAATCGTCGCGGATCGGTTCCAGCGCCTCTTCGATGCGCACGAAGAACGGCTGGCGGCGCTGATCGCTGCCGGCCGTTTCATGTTCGAATTCCATGATCTGCATCGACGAGGGGATCAGGTCGAGATTGGGGATATGCGTGCCCCGTACGACATTGCGGATGTCGGTCTGGCCCGGGTCCTCGGGATCGGCCGGATCGTGGTAGCGGATCGCATGATAAAGCGTCGCCATGTCCGGTTCGCGCTCGGGGATGATGCCGAACAGCTGGGTCAGGCTGGCCTGGGCGTCGAGGTCGATGACCAGCGTGCGATAGCCGCGCATGGCCAGCCCCTGGGCCAGGTGCTGGGCGCTGGTCGATTTGCCGACCCCGCCCTTGAGGTTGATCGAGGCGATGACCACGGCCTGTTCGTCCCCCACCCGGCGGGTGATGTTGACCGGTTCCATGCGGTCATTGGCGATCAGGTGGTCGCGGATCTGGTGAATGTCGGCCGCTTCGAAATAGCGCCGCGTGCCACGCAGCATTACCCCCTGCGGCAGCGATTCATTCGTGCGCAGGGTATGGCGCAGGGAGTTCTCCTTGACGCCCAGGTAATAGCATGCCTCCTTGAAGCTGAAGGGCCGGAGCTCCTTGCGCTTCTTCGGTTCCAGCAACCTGTCACGGTGCTGCACAAGCTGATCCGCGATCAGGTTTGCATGCCTGTCGAGGGTGGCCGAGCCGCTGACTCCCATTCCCGCCTGCCTTTGATGTCTGCTCTTTTTTTCGTGTGTAACACGTTTTTTGCCTTACGCCAGAAAAAATGCGTGACGCGCGATGTTGGCGCGACTGTGCGGCGCGGGCTGGCAGGACCGGCAAATCCGGGTGTTGCGGGGGAATTCCGGGCGGTGATGCGGTGAAAGCTGTGGAAAAACAACCCTTTGGGGCGTGTTTCTGTGGATAAGTCAGAATTTCCCTGTCTTTGCAGGGCCGTGGCCGCGGGGACACGGCCCGCGCATCCATGGCCCCAACCCCGGCCTTGCGGGGCAGGGGGGTGATTCCCCGCGCCGCTAAAGGACCAGCGCCAGCCCGACCAGCCACAGCGAGGTCAGCGCGCCGCAGGTCAGGGCAAAGGGCCCGTTCCAGCGCAGCCCCGCCCGGGCCGGGCTGACCTTGCCGAAATTGGCGATCAGCAGCACCGAGGCGGTAAACGGCGAGGTGACCCCCGACAGGGCCCAGGCCGAGGTGATCGTGCAGACCAGCAGGGCAGGGGGGATGCCCAGGGCCTCGGGCGCGGGCAGCAGCGGGCCGATCAGCGACACGGCCAGGATCGGGTTCATGCCCAGCTGGCCGGTCAGGGGGATCAGCCAGAACAGCCCGACCAGGAAGAGCGGCGCGGGGATCGCGGCCAGGTCGAGCCCGGCGCCCTGCATCACCGGCAGGGCCAGCGGCGCGCCCAGGGCACCGATGAACCCGGCCATGGCCACCAGCGACAGCTCGCCCTTCAGCGCGGGCAGCTCCTGCGTGGCGAACTGGCGGGCCCGGCGGGCGGGGATCGCCGCGCTGCGGCTGCCCGGGGCAGCCTGCAGGGTGACCCAGACCAGGGCGATCACCGGCACGGCGGCCATGACTGCGCCAAAGACCCGCACGCCGGTGACCAGGTGCAACAGGCTGACCGAGCCCAGGATCACGGCCATCAGCAGGTAGAGCGGGCGCATGTGGCGCAGCCACTGGCCCTCGGCCGGCCCGCGCGGCGGGGGCGGGGCGCTGAGCCGGGGCTTGAATATCGTGTCCAGCGCCCAGCCGGTGCCGGCGAACATCAGCGCGCTGAACAGGCAGAATGGCAGGGCGTCGATCCAGGTGGCACCGGGCACGACCGACAGGGTGATGGCCGAGGCAAAGGCCAGGGGCGACCATGGCAGGGTCGAGATGAAGCCGCGCAGGATGGCCACCAGCATGCGCCGGGTCCGGTGCTGGCGGATCTCGGGATTGGGCTCGCGCCCGGCGGCATCGGCCGACAGGGCACCAAGCAGCGAGATCGAGCCATACATCAGCACCAGCCCGAAGAGATGCCCGCCCAGGGTCAGGGCCAGGTACCGCCGGCCGGGCGGCTGACCGGCCAGGAACCGGCCGCAATCCAGGATGCCCGGATCGGTCATCGCCGCCCCGCGCATGGCGGTCAGGGCGGTGAAGAAAGCGGCGATGAAAGCCGCCCGCGACAGGGCAAAGAGCACGTCCTCGTGCCAGCGATCAAGCAGCAGGGCGGCCAGCAGGATCAGGGCCAGCCCGATCAGCAGAAACGCCCGCCGGCCCCAGGACAGCAAAGGCGCATAACACGCCAGGCCGAAGACGGTCAGGGCCGAGGCCATGTAGCCCAGGGTCGGGGCGCCGGTGAATTCGAAGGGGATCGCGCAGAGCAGCACGCCGACAAAGGCCGCGCCGCCCATTCGGGAGAGGAGGGACAGCATCGGGGCGGGCAGGGTCATGGGCGGGCCTTTCTGCGAATGCGGTCCCGCCGGCCGGTCGCCGGGCCGCGCGCCCCCGGTCGGGGCCGCCTGCGGGCGGGGCCGTCAGCCGGAAAGGGCCGTCAACGATCGGGGCGGGCGCCTGCGGCATCCGGTCCCATGCCCTGCCTTACCCGCCGCAGCGCTGAATGCAAGTCGGGGCGGCCATGCGTTCCGCGAAGGGCCGGGGCGGCCGGCACATGGCAGGATCGCGGGCGTGGTGCGCGCATCCGACGGTCATCGGGGGCCGGCCTGTGGCCTTTCGGCGCCGCATCGCGGCACAATTTCCAGTGAAGTTGCCGTAATTACAATCGGGTATGCTATCCCCCGGGGCAGGGACGCGAGAATCAGTAAGGGTGGTGTGTCATGACGACCGGTGCGATGGCTTTCAGACAGGGGCCGGACGGCCACGTGGGTGATGCAGATCCCGGGGCCATGCGCCGCCGACGCCCGGCCCGTCCCGCTGGCCTGATCCCGGTGCTTCTGGCGGTTCTCTTGTGCCTCGCCGCCCTGCTGGCCGCGCCCGTCGCCCGGGCCCAGCAGGCGCCGGTGGTCGGCACCGTGGCCGTGCAATCCAAGGACATCGCCGACAGCGCGCGCTTTACCGGCCGGGTCAACGCGGTCAACAAGGTCGACATCCTGCCGCGCGTCGACGGTTTCCTGCTGTCGCTGGGCTTCAAGGAAGGCCAGGCGGTGAGCGACGGCCAGACCCTGTTCGAAATCGAGCCCGACAGCTACAAGGCCGCGATCACCGAGATCGAGGGCCGCATCCAGGCCGCCGAGGCCGACAAGAAACTGGCCGATATCGAGGTCGACCGGCAACAAACGCTGGTCGGCGACCAGGTCGCGGCGGAAAACGTGCTGCAACAGGCCCAGGCCCGCCAGGGCCAGGCGGCCGGCACCCTGCAGGAATTGCAGGGCGAGCTGCAGATCGCCAAGCTGAACCTGTCCTACACGACGATCACCGCGCCGTTCGACGGCCGGGTCGGGCTGACCGACATGGCAGAAGGGGCCTATGTCTCGCCCCAGAGCGGCACGCTGGTCACGGTCAGCAGCATCGATCCGATCTACGTGACCTTCCCGGTCTCGGAATCGGTGTTCCTGGATTTCACCGCCCGCCAGAAGGCGCGCGACACCAAGGCGCCGCTCGCCGTGGCGATCACCCTGGCCAACGGGCGGGATTACGACCACGACGGCACCATCGCGGTGGTCGACACCCAGGTGCAGCCGGGCACCGACACGATCCTGATCCGGGCCAGCTTTCCCAATCCCGAGGGGCTGCTGCGTGACGGCCAGCTGGTGCGGGTGACGCTGACCCAGGACACGGGCGAGGATTCGCTGACCATCCCGGCCCAGGCGCTGCAACGCGACCAGGGCGGGTACTTCGTGCTGGTCGTCGGCGATGACGGCAAGGTCGAGAAACGGGCGATCACCTTCGGGCGCATGGCCGGGCCGGATGTCATCGTGGCCGGCGGGCTGAAACAGGGCGAGCAGGTCATCACCGAGGGCATCCAGCGCGCCCGGCCCGGGTCGCAGGTCACCGCACAGCCCGCCACCCAGGCCGCGCCGACCGGTGCCGCCGCCACCCCGGCCGCTGCGGACGCGCCAGCAGGGACCGCCGATGGCGCCGCACCCTCCGGCAGCGATCCGGCCGCGTCCGGCGAGACAGCGTCCTCCGGCGATGCTCCGGCCCCGGATGCGGCTCCTGCCTCGGGCGATGGCGGCAACGCGGCCCCGGATGCGACATCCGCACCGGGCGATGGCGCCGGTGATGGCTCCGACGCGGCTCCGGCGGAGTAACCGGCGATGATCTCGAAGGTCTTCATCCACCGGCCGCGCATGGCGCTGGTCATCTCGATCGTCATCACCCTGGCCGGGGTGATCTCGTTGCTGCAACTGCCCGTCGCACAATTCCCCGACATCGTGCCGCCGCAGGTCCAGGTCACGGCCAGCTATCCCGGCGCCGGGGCCGACGTGGTCGAATCCACCGTGGCCCAGCCCATCGAAGAGCAGGTCGTCGGCGTGGCCGACATGCTCTACATGAAATCGACCAGCGGGGCCGACGGCAGCTATACGCTGAACGTCACCTTCGCCCCGGGCACCGATCCCGACATCAACACGGTCAACCTGCAGAACCGGGTCAGCCTGGCCGAATCCTCGCTGCCCGACCAGGTCACCCGGATCGGCGTGCGCACCAAGAAGAAATCCTCGGCCCTGCTGCAGGTCATCAACATCGTTTCCGACGACCCGTCGCATGACGACCTGTTCCTGTCCAACTTTGCCACGATCAACGTGCTGGACCGGATCAAGCGCGTGAACGGCGTGGGCGATGCCATCCTCTTCGGCGCCCAGGATTACTCGATGCGCGCCTGGCTGGACATCGACGCGATGACCAACCTGGACATCACCCCCGACGATGTCATCAACGCGATCAACGCCCAGAACGTTCAGGCCGCCATCGGCCGGGTCGGCGCCCAGCCGATGACCGCCGACCCGATTTTCCAGCTCAACATCCAGACCCAGGGCCGGCTGTCCTCGGTCGAGGCCTTCGAGGCCATTGTCATCCGTGCCGACGAGGACGGGTCCTTCGTGCGCCTGTCCGACATTGCCCGGGTCGAGCTGGGCGCGCGGTCGCTCGATAGCGAAAGCCGGTTCAACGGCCAGCCCACGGCCATGATCGGCGTCTATCTCTCGCCCGGGGCCAATGCGCTGGACACCTCGGCCAAGATCCAGGCCACGATGGACCAGGCCGAACAGGCCTTTCCCGACGACATCCACTGGCAGGTGCCCTACAATTCGGTCAGCTTCGTCAAGGCCAGCATCGAGGAAGTGCTCAAGACCCTGGGCGAAGCCTTTGTCCTGGTGGTTCTGGTGGTCTTCCTGTTCCTGGGCAGCCTGCGCATGACGATCATCCCGCTGATCGCCGTGCCGGTCTCGCTGATCGGGGCCATGGCCTTTCTGCTGGCCCTGGGCTTTTCGCTCAACACGATCTCGCTGCTGGCCCTGGTGCTGGCCATCGGCATCGTTGTCGACGATGCCATCGTGGTCATCGAGAATGTCGAAAAGGTCATGGACGACCATCCCGACCTGACCGTGCCCCAGGCCACCGAGCTGGCCATGGAACAGATTACCGCGCCGATCCTGGCCATCACCCTGGTGCTGCTGTCGGTCTTCGTGCCCGTGGCCTTCATCCCGGGCATCAGCGGCACGATCTTCCAGCAATTTGCCGTGGCCGTGTCCTTTTCGATGCTGATCTCGGCGCTCAACGCCCTGACGCTCAGCCCGGCCCTGTGTTCGATGCTGCTCAAGCGCCACGAGGGCGAGCGCAAGGGCCCGCTGGCCTGGGTCTCGCGCCAGATCGACCGGGCGGGGATGGGCTATGCCTCGGTCGCCGGCGCGCTGGCCCGCCGGGCCGTGCTGGCGCTGGTCTTCCTGGGCGCGTCGATCGTCGGGGCGGGCTACCTGTTCACCTCGACGCCTTCGGGCTTTCTGCCGACCGAGGACCAGGGCGCCTATTTCGTCGAGATGGCCCTGCCCGACGGGGCGTCGATCAACCGCACGCGCGAGACGATGAGCGATGTCTACGACATGCTCAAGGACGCGCCGGGGGTCGATAGCGTCGAGACGGTGACGGGCTACAGCTTTGTCGACGGGCTGGCCAAGTCGAACAGCGGCTTTGCCATCGTCATCATGAAACCCTTCGACGAGCGCACCGGCAAGGACGAGACCGTCGATGCCTCGATCGCCCATGCCCGCCAGCAGCTGGCCACCCTGCCGTCGGCCATCGGCGTGCCGTTCAACCTGCCGCCGATCATCGGGCTGGGCACCGGGTCGGGCTTTGAATACCAGCTGCTGTCGCTGGAAGGCGCCGATGCCCGCGAGCTGGGCGCCACGGCCATGGGCCTGATCACCGCCACCCATGACGAGCCGCGCCTGGCCGGGGTCTACACGACCTTCTCGGCCAATGCGCCGATCCTCGACCTCGATCTCGACCGCGAGCGGCTGCAGACCCTGGGTGTCGATGTCAGCACGCTGTTCCGGGCGATGCAGGCCACGCTGGGGGGCTATTACGTCAACGACATGAACCTCTTCGGCCGGACCTGGCAGGTCAACGTGCAGGCCGAGGAACGCTATCGCCAGAGCGTGACCGACATCTCGCGCATCCATGTGCGCAACGCCAAGGGCGAGATGGTGCCCATCCGCGCCGTGGCCAGTGTCGAGCTGACCTCGGGGCCGCAATCGCTGACGCGCTACAACAATTACCGCAGCGTGACGATTGCCGGCGGGCCGGCGCCGGGCGTGTCATCGGGCCAGTCGCTGGAGGCGATGGAAGACGTCTCGGCCAAGGCCCTGCCGCAGGGTTATGATTACGAATGGACCGGCACGGCCCAGCAGGAAATCGAGGCCGCGGGCAAGACGCCCATCGTGCTGGGGCTGGCCGTGCTCTTTGCCTACCTGTTCCTCGTCGCGCTCTACGAAAGCTGGACGATCCCGGTGGCCGTGCTGCTGTCGGTGTCCTTTGCCACCTGCGGCGCGCTGATCGCCCTGCGCCTGTCGGGGCTGGCCAACAACATCTATGCCCAGATCGGGCTGGTGGTGCTGATCGCCCTGGCGGCCAAGAACGCCATCCTGATCGTCGAATTCGCCATGGAGCGCCGCAAGTCCGGCGAGACGATCACCGATGCGGCCATCGACGGGGCCCGGGCGCGGTTCCGGGCGGTGATGATGACCAGCTTTGCCTTCATCGCCGGTCTGTTCCCGCTGGTCGTGGCCGAAGGCGCGTCGATGCTGGCCCGCCGGGGCGTGGGCGTGCCGGTGTTCGGCGGCATGATCGCCGCGGCCGTGGTGGGCATCTTTGTCATCCCCGCGCTCTACGTGCTGGCCCAGCGGTTCCGCGAAAAGGTGCACGGCACGCCGGACTGATCCCGGACAGGGCAGGGGGGGGGCGGCGGCGCCCCCTCAGGCCGGGCCGATGCCGTAGAGATGGCGCGCGGCGACCTGGTCGGCCAGCGGGCCCCAGTGATGGGCGGCCTCGCGGGTGCTGGCATAGCTGGTCCGGCTTTCGTGCTGGGTATGGGGCCAGTCGCTGCCCCAGACCACCCGGTCGAGGCCGATCAGTGACAGCAATTCGGTCGCATGGGGCCGGATGTCGAAGGGCACGCGGTAGCCGGCGGAGAACTTGAAGAACAGCGCCGAGCGGTCGGCAAGGCCCGCCACCGCGCCGATCAACGGATCGCGCCCGGCATCGGGTTCGCCGGGCAGGCCGAAATGGTCGATCACCACGTCGACGCCCTGGTCGGTCAGGGCCGGCAGCCAGCCGGCCAGGCGCGGGCCTTCCAGGTGGATGTCCAGGTGCAGCCCGCGTGCGCGCAACAGGTCCAGGAACCGCCGGGTTGCCGGAGCCGCCAGGTCGGGCAGGGTCACGCCGCGCACAAGGTTCCAGCGCAGACCGCGCACGCCCGCGGCCACCAGCGCGTCCAGCGCCGCTTCGCTGACATCCAGGGGCACCACCCCGACGCCGGCAAAGCGCTGGCGGTCCAGCCCGGCCAGCGCGGCGCAGAGCTCGGAATTGTCGGTTCCCAGAAAGCTGACCTGCACGATCACCCCGCCTTTCAGCCCGTGGGCCGCCTGGTGGGCCAGCCAGTCGGCCAGCGGCGCCGGGGCTGCCGGCACATAGCGCGCGCCCTTCACGGCCGTCACGGTTTCGTACACATGCGCGTGGCAATCGAACTGGATCATGGGGCCCCCTGCTGTCGAAGTCATATATATGACTAGTTGACTGCATGGGTCAACGTCGATTACCCCTGTTGCAAGGGAGGCCCCAGATGACCAACGGATTCGCACAGACCGATGCCCGGCTACCGGCCTATGCCCGGTTGCGCGACACGCTCAGCGGGCGCATTGCCCGGGGCGAATGGACCCCGGATCAGCCGATCCCGTCCGAGGCCCGGCTGGCCGGCGAATTCGATGTTTCGGTCGGCACGGTGCGCAAGGCTGTCGACGGGCTGGTCGGCGAGGGGCTTCTGGAACGCCGGCAGGGCTCGGGCACCTATGTCCGCGCGCCGTCCTTCAACGCCACCCTGTTCCGCTTCTTCCCGATGCGCGAAAGCGACGGCTCGCCCCTGTCGATCCCCCAAAGCCGCATGCTGGACCGGACGCTGACGCGGGCCACCGGCGAGGCCGCCCAGGCCCTGGGCGAGATCGAGGTCATCAAGATCACCCGCCTGCGCAGCCTGTCCGACCAGCCGGTCCTGTTCGAAGAGATCTACATCTCGCGCGACCGTTTCGACGGCTTCCAGGACCTGCCCGAAAGCGCCTTTGGCCCGCTGCTCTACCCGCTTTACTTCGAACGCTTCGGCCTGCTGGTGAAACGGGCCACCGACGAGGTGTCCTTTGGCCGGGCTTCCGACGCCGTGGCCGGCCAGCTGCAGGTGCCGCAAGGCGACCCGCTGGCCATCATCCGGCGCACGGCCTTCGACATCGAGGACCGGCCCGTCGAATGGCGCATCGCCAGCGGCAGCGCCAAGGGCTTCCGCTACGTGAGCGAAATCAAATGACACGACATGACACTTTCAAAGGGAGAGAGACAATGACACTCAAGGCAACCCTGCTGGGCCTGACCGCCGCCGCGGCGCTGGCGGCACCGGCCCTGGCCGAATATCCCGAACGGGCGATCGAGCTGACGATCCCGGCCGGGGCCGGCGGCGGCACCGACACCAGCGCGCGCAAGCTGGCCATCCTGCTCGAAGAGAAGCTGGGCGTGTCCATCGCCATCCTCAACGTCGGCGGTGGCGGCGGATCGGTCGGCGCGTCGCAGTTCATGCAGGCCCGGCCCGACGGCTATGCACTGTTTGCCACCTGGAACAGCCCGCTGACCACCGTGCCCCAGGTGCAGAACGTGGCCTATTCGCTCGACAGCTTCACGCCTATCGCCGCCACGTCCGAAACCGCCTACACGCTCTGCGTCAAGACCGATTTCCCGGCCACCACGGGCGCCGAGTTCCTGGCCGAGCTCGAAGCCAACCCGGGCAAGTACACCTATGGCAACGACGGGATCGGCGGCACCATGCAGCTGGCCGCCGAGCGGATCTTCCAGGCCCGGGGCATCGATGCCATCGCCATCCCCTTCGGCGGTGCCGGCGAGACCCTGCAGAACTTCCTGGGCAACCATGTCGACATCTACGGCGGGTCGATCTCGACCGTGCTGCCCTATGTCGAGACCGGCGAGGTCAAGTGCCCGCTGGTGACCTCGGCCGCCGACGTGCCGGCGCTGCCCGGGGCCTCGGGGCTGGACGCCCTGGGCATGGCCGACAAGGAGACCCTGCTGTGGCGGGCGATCCTGGGACCCAAGGGGCTGGACCCGCAGATCGTCGACAAGCTGGCCGAGGTCATCGACGAGGCGGTCAACGATCCGTCCTATGTCGAGTTCCTGGCCACCAAGGGCGAAGTGCCCAACGTCGTGAAGGGCCAGGCCCTGGCCGACCGGCTGCAGTCGGAATACGACGCGCTGGCCGAGGTTTCGGCACAGCTGGGCCTCTGATCCATGGAGAAGCGTCAGGATATCGTTCTGGGCCTGGTCTTCATGGGCATCGGCATCGCCGCGGCCTGGATGGCCCGGGGCTATACCGGGGCCAGCGGGACCTACCCGCTGGTGCTGGGCCTGATCCTGACGCTTCTTGGCGGGGCCGTGGCCCTGCGGGCCCTGCGCGCGGGATCGACGGCGCCCCGGACATTGATCGAGGCGCCGGCACAGATGATCACCGCCGCGGTCATCGCCACGATCTACGTGGCGCTGGTCGTGCCGCTGGGGTTCTACACGGCCTCGTTCCTGCTGATGCTGGCCCTGCCCACCGCCCTGGGCCTGCGCCGGCCGGGGCTGGTGCTGGCGGTGTCGGTCGTGTTCATGGGCCTTGTCTATCTCGTCTTCTCGGTGCTGCTGGAAAAACCGCTGCCGCGCGAGGCGCTCCTGTCCCTCCTTTCGGCCGGAGGCTGACATGGATTTCTATTTCGACGCACTTGCCAATGTCCTGACGTTCGGCCCGGTCGTGGCCATGGTCGGGGCGACCATGCTGGGGGTCTTTATCGGTGCGCTGCCCGGCCTGAACCCGGTGATGGCCATCGCCCTGCTGTTGCCCCTGACCTATTCGATGGATCCGCTGGTGGCCCTGGCCATGGTCGCTGGCATCTACAACGGCTCGATGTACGGCGGGGCGATCCCGGCCATCCTGCTGCGCATCCCCGGCACGCCGGCCTCGATCGCCACGACCTTCGACGGCTTTCCCATGGCCGACCGGGGCGAGGCGTCCAAGGCGCTCAAGATCGCCTGCTGGTCCTCGGCCGTGGGTGGCATCGTCAGCGCCGTGGCCCTGATGACCGTCGGCCCGCTGCTGGCCCGGCTGACGCTGTTCTTCGGCCCGGCCGAGTATTTCTGGATCGCCATCTTCGGCATGGCCTCGGTGGGTGTCATGGTCGGTTCGGACCCGGTCAAGGGTATCATGGCCGCCGTGCTCGGCCTGCTGATCGGCACGATGGGCATCGACAACCTGTCGGGCCAGGCCCGGTTCACCTTTGGCCAGACATGGCTTCTGGGCGGGATGGACCTGATCGTCGTGCTGGTCGGGCTCTATGCCCTGCCGCCGGTCCTGCAACTGGCCGAGAAACGCGACCTCGACGGGCTGACCGCCGACCAGCTGCGCCTGACCAACGCGCCCTTCGCCAAGGGCGAGATCCGCCGGCTGGTGCCGACCTGGGCCAGGGCCTCGGCCATCGGGGTCGGCGTGGGCATCCTGCCCGGGGCAGGGGGCAACATCGCGGCCTTCCTCAGCTACAATGCCGCGCGCAATGCCTCGGACGATCCCGACAGTTTCGGCAAGGGCAACCCCCAGGGCGTGGCCGCGGCCGAATGCGGCAACAATGCCGACAATGCCGCCTCGATGATCCCCGCCCTGTCGCTGGGCATCCCGGGCAATGTCGTCGCCGCGCTGGTGCTCAGCGCGCTGACCATCCACGGCCTGCAGCCCGGCCCGCAGCTCTTTCACCAGAACCCGGTTCTGGTCGGCGGGTTCATGATGGAAATGCTGCTGACCTCGGTGCTGATCTTCGCCCTTGGCGGGGCGGTGGCCACCCGGGTCTTTGCCCAGTTCCAACGCCTGCCCGGCGTGATGCTGGTGCCCGCGATCCTGGTGCTGATGTGCGTGGGCGTCTACGTCATCAACGGCCGGCCGGTCGACCTGTGGGTGATGCTGGGTGCCGGCCTGGCGGGCTATCTGCTGGAAAAGGTCAACGTGCCGCTGGCACCGATCATCCTGGGCATGATCCTCGGCCCGATGGCCGAACAGAGCGTGCGGCGGGCCCTGCTGATCAGCCGGGGCGACGCGACCGAGCTGCTGACCCGCCCGATCTCGGCCACGCTGGCCATTGCCACGATCCTGGTCATCGCCTGGCCGATCTTCAAGGCCATCCGCCGCCGGCGCGCGGCCTGATCGCGCCGCACCCGATTGCAGGGGGGCGGCCGGGTGCCGCCCCTTTTGCCTTGCCGGGGGTCAGTTCCGGCGGGTTCCGGTCACCAGGATCACCGGCCCCAGGTCGGCCATGCGCAGGCCAAAGGCCTGGCCCAGGAAGGCCAGCGCCTGGCGCGGCTCGGCAATGGCTATCGTGCCGCTGATCCGCTTGCGGGCCAGCGCCGGGCTGGCGATCACGATCTCGCCGCCAAACCGCTTGTCGATCTCGGCCACGACCTCGGACAGCGGTGTATCGTCCAGCACCAGCTTGCCGTCCTGCCAGGCCAGCACGGCCTCGGTGTCCGCCGGCCCCGGCAACCCGAGGGCACCATCGGCCTGCAGCGCCACGCCCTGGCCTTCGTCCAGCACGAGCGGTGGGCCGTCACTGCGCCGGGGCGCCACCCGGACGGCATGTTCGATCACCGTGACATCCGCCGCCCCGCCATGCATGCGGATGTTGAAGGCCGTGCCCAGGGCGGTGACCCCGGCGCCGTCGACCGTCACGGTAAAGGGCCGATCCGCGTCCGCGGCCACGTCGAACAGCGCCTCGCCCTTCATCAGGTGGACGATGCGCCGGTCGGGCGTCATCTCGATGCGGATGGCCGAGGCGGCGTTGAGATGCACGATCGACCCGTCGTCGAGCGTCACCACCGGCAGATCGCCCGCCCCGGCATAGACATCGGCCCGCAGCCGGGTGATCCCGTCCACCGACCAGGTCGCCCCGGCCAGCAGCCCCACAGCCAGCAGCCCCAGAAGCGCCGTCCGGCCGGGACGGGCCGGGGCCGGATCCTGGCTTGCCAGATCCGGGTCCGAACGGATCGCGCTGCGCGCATCGGTCAACAGCTGTTCGGCCCGGTCAAAGGCCCTGCGGTTCTCGGGCGCGCTGTCCAGCCAGTCGCGCAGCGCTTGGTCCTCCTCGGGGGCCAGTGCCCGCTCGCGGCGCAGCAGCACCCAGTCGGCGGCTTCTTCGTGACGCTTGCGTCGTGCTTGCGAAAGGCGCCTGTCCGGCATGCTTCCCCCACTGGTGATGCGGCTCGCTAGATAGACGAATGGCGGTCGCGATCCGGGACTTCTAGTCGAGGTCGGCGAGCCGGTCGAGGCAATGCACCATGGCCTTGCGCAGGTGGCGGTCGACCATGTTGCGCGTGATGTTCAGCCGCGCGGCGATCTGGTCGGGGCTCAGCCCGTCCAGCCGGTGCAGCACGAACACCGCCCGGCGGCGGGCCGGCAGCTCGCCGATGGCCTGGCGCAGCACGGCCAGCCGGGCCCGGGCGTCCAGCGCGGCCTCGGGCGCGGTTGTCTCGGCGGCCAGCCGGTCTTCCTGGCCGGTATAGGGCGCAAAGAGCGTGGTTTCGAATTGCTCGCGACGGTGACGGTCGATGCCCAGGTTGATCACCGCCCGGCAGAGGAAGGTCTTGATCGACCGCTGTTCGCGCAGGATCTCGGGCCGGGCGGCCAGCTTGACATAGAGGTCATGCACCACGTCGAACCGCTCGGTCCGCGAGCCGGGCCGGTGGCCGGCGGCCCGGGCGATATCGGTGTAATACATCTCGATCGCCCGGTTCAGCAGGTCATGCGCGTCGCAAGGGGCGAGGGGGTCTGATGCGCCGAGGGAACGGTCCATGGGTCGGGGAAATCCGGTTGGGGCGGGGCAGGGGACGGAACCGGGGGCTGGGCAAGGGGCCGGGCGGCCGGTTGGGCAAAAGCAAAGCAGATCGGGATGGGCCGATCAATGGTTGCGGGCGGGGTCGGCCCGAGGCGTGCCTTTCGTGCCGCAACGTGCGGCATCGGGCGGGTTGGGGGCGACGCGGTGCGGGGCGGAGGCGACGAGGTCCGCGGTGGTGCCGTACCGGGTTCCATGCGGGTGCCGTGATGCGGACCGGACGGGATGGGACATGGTCGGTGCATCACCGGGCCAGCGGGATGCACATGGGTGTGCCGCTGACCGGGTCGGGCCGGATCAGGGCGTCGAAATCAAAGACCGCGCGGATATTGGCCGGGGTCATGATCTCGGCCGGTGGGCCCATCGCCCGCACCCGGCCGTCGCGCAGCATGATCATGTGGTCGGCGTACCGCCCGGCCTGGTTCAGGTCGTGCAGCACGGCCACGACGGTTTTCTGCCCGTCCCGCACCAGCCCGCGCACCAGCGACATGACCTCGATCTGGTGGGCGATGTCGAGAAAGCTGGTCGGCTCGTCGAGCAGCAGCACCGGGGTCTGCTGGGCCAGGGTCAGGGCGATCCAGGCCCGCTGGCGCTGGCCGCCCGACAACCGGTCGACACGAGTATCGCGCAGCGCCGTCATGGCGGTCTGGTCCAATGCCGCGTCACAGGCCGCCCGATCGGCATCGCTCAGGGTGCCAAAGAGCGGGCGGTGAGGATTGCGGCCCATCCGCACCAGGGCTTCGACGCTCAGCCCTTCGGGCGCATCCGGCCCCTGGGGCAGCATGCCGACCTGCCGGGCGATCCGCCGGGGCGTCTGCCGGGCGATGGGCCGGCCGTTCAGAAGGATCTTGCCCCGGGCCGCCGGATGCAGCCCGGCCAGCGCGCGCAGCAGGGTGGACTTGCCGCTGCCGTTCGGCCCGACAAGGGCGGTGACCGCATGGCGCGGCAGCGCCAGGTCCAGCCCGTCGATGATGCGCCGCGATCCGTGATCCAGCGCGAGGCCGCGGGCCTCAAGCGGTGGGGCGGGGCAGGGGGCAGGCTGTGGTATGGGCGGTGGATCGGATGGCATCTCAGGCAGGGGCAAGGCGGTGCCTCCAGAGCAGAGCGCCGAAGACAGGGGCGCCGATCAGGGCGGTGACGATGCCGGCGGGCAGTTGGACGGGGGCGATGATCGTGCGGCCCAGCAGGTCGGCGGCCGTGACCATCAGCGCGCCGACCAGCGCCGAGGCCGGCAGGGCCAGCCGGTGCAACGGCCCGACCAGCCGGCGGGCCAGGTGCGGGGCAATCAGCCCGACGAAACCGATCAGCCCGGTGGCCGCCACCGCCGCGCCCGAGATCGCCGCACAGGCCAGGATCATCAGCGCCCGCAACCGTGTCACATGTTGGCCCCGCGCCCGGGCAAAGCTGTCGCCCAAGCGGATCAGGTCGAGCTGGCGCGCGGCCATCATCGCGCAGGCCCCGGGCAGCACCAGCCACAGGCCCAGCAGCCGCACGGCCGGCCAGTCGGCGTGGTGCAGGCTGCCGGCCAGCCAGATCAGCGCCGTCTGCACCCGGGCCAACTCGCCAAAGGCGGTCAGGACGGTGGTCAGGGCGCTGGCCAGCGCGCCCAGCCCGATGCCCACCAGGATCAGCCGCAGCGCGGTCACCCCGCGCCGCCAGGCCAGCAGGTAGACGGCACCGGCCATGGCCAGCGACCCGGCAAAGCCGGCCAGCGGGGCGATGCCCGGGGGCAGGCCCCGCATTCCGACCAGCCCGATCATCACCGCCAGCGCTGCCCCGGCATTGATGCCCAGCACCCCCGGTTCGGCCAGCGGGTTGCGCATGACGGCCTGCGAGATCGCCCCGGCCAGGGCCAGCGCCGCTCCGGCCAGCAGGGCCAGGGCCACGCGGGGCAGGCGCAGGTCATGCAGGATCATGGCCAGCCCCGGATCGGCCCGCCCGGAGCCGGACAGGATGTCGAACAGCGCGGCCGGCGGCAGGGGCACCTCGCCGATGGCCAGCCCGGCCAGGGCCAGGGCGGCGGTCAGGATGGCCAGGGCGGCGAGGGTCCTCACCTTCCGCCCCCGGCGCGGCCCCGGGCCAGGGCGATGAAGAAAGGCGTGCCGATCAGGGCCATGGTCACCCCGACGGGAAAGCTCTGGTCGGGGAACAGCATCCGTCCGGCGCAATCGGCCAGCAGGACCAGCGCCGCCCCGCCCAGGGCGCAGAACGGCAGCAGCCGGCGCAGGTCGGGGCCCAGCCACAGGCGCATGACATTGGGCACGACCAGCCCGACGAACCCCACCGGCCCGGCCAGGGCCACGGCGCCGCCCGACAGCAGGGTGA
This sequence comes from Marinibacterium sp. SX1, assembly GCF_050389775.1. Taxonomy (NCBI): domain Bacteria; kingdom Pseudomonadati; phylum Pseudomonadota; class Alphaproteobacteria; order Rhodobacterales; family Paracoccaceae; genus Marinibacterium; species Marinibacterium sp. SX1. The sequence goes on from NZ_CP177146.1 coordinate 252,318, forward strand.
CGATGGCCACGGCAATCGCCCGCCACAGCAGCGGGTTCTGGCCCAGCGACCGGGCGGCCTCGGGGCCGAGACCCAGGAGGACCAGCTGTCGCGACAGGGCCAGGGCGGCGGCCAGCCCGGCCAGCACATGGGGCAGCACCTGGGTCACCTGGGCCATGTCGCGGCCCACCAGCGAACCGGCGGTCCAAAGGCGCAGGTTGCCCAGCGTGGTCCGGTCAAAGATCAGCAGCGCGGCGGTCAGCGACATCAGGAAGGCCGTCAGCACCGCCCCGGCCAGCACCAGCAGCACGGGTTGCTCCCGCGCTCCGCCCAGCGTGCTGGCGGCCAGCACCAGCACGGCGGCCAGGCTGCCCCCGGCAAAGGCCAGCCAGACCAGCGCCCCGCCCGAGGCCAGGCCGAAGAGGCTCATCCCCGCGACCACGGCCAGCGCGGCACCGGCATTGATGCCCAGCAGGCCGGGCGCGGCCATGGGGTTGGCCGTGATGGCTTGCAGGATCGCCCCGGCCGTGGCCAGCGCGCCGCCAGCGACAAGGCCGGTCAGCATGCGGGGCAGGCGGACTTCGCGCAGGATCAGCCGGTCGTGGCCGGCCCCGTCGGCCATCATCGCCCGGGCCAGCCCGTCCAGCGACACCCCGCCCGGGCCGATGGCCAGCGACCACAGCGCGGCCAGGCAGACCAGCGCCGCCAGCAGGGCCAGCGGCCATGTGGGCGCCGGCGGGACCGTCGGGCCGGGGGCAGGCGGCAGGGTTCGGATCATGACCCGCCCAGCAGGTGCCGTTCGACCGTGTCGAGCACGCGATGCGCCGCGTCCAGCCCGTCGAACCCCATCCAGGTCGCCCGGTCGACGCGATAGGCCCGCCCGGCCCGGACGGCGGGCAGGGCCTGCCACAGCGGGTTGGCCAGCGTCTCTGCCGCCAGCCGGTCATCGCCCGCCGGGTCCAGCCCGGCCACCACGGTATAGAACAGGATATCGCCGGTCAGGGCCGACAGGCCTTCCCAGTCGGGGCGCTTGAGCATGGTGCCGTCGGTCGCAGTCTCGTATTCCGTGCGCCGCACGCCGGCATCGGCCAGCACGGCATAGGGCCCATAGGCCCCCGGCCCGTCGAGATAGACCTGAAAGCCCAGCGGCGCGACGCGCAGCACCGACAGGGTCAGCTCCTCGGGCAGGCGCGCGCGGATCGTCGCGGCCCGGGCCGCGTAATCGTCCAGCGCCCGGCGGGCGTCGGGCAGGCGGCCGGTGGCCTCGGCCAGAAGCAGCAGTTGGTCCTGCCAGCCCATCTGGTCGATCAGCAGGGTCGGCGCGATGCGCGCCAACATCGGCCGGATGCGCCCGTGCATGTAGCTGCTGCCGATGATCAGGTCGGGCTGGACGGCCACCAGCCGTTCCAGGCTGGGTTCCATCGGGCTGCCCAGGTCGGTCACCCCCTGGCTGGCCAGCCGGTCGGGCAGGTCGGTGCCCTGAAGCCCGGCCAGCGGTACGGCCTGCACGGTAACGCCCAGGTCCAGCAGGCTGCCCAGGGTCAGCCAGGGATCGAGCACCGCCAGACGACCGGGATCGGAGGGCACGCAGACCGGCGCCTCCATCACGCCGGTGGCGATGATCCGGCCGGCGCATTCGGCCCGGGCGGGTGTTGGCCCGATCAGTGAGGCGCCCAGGAGGATTGCGCCCGTCAGACCCGTGGTGACCCGAGCGGAGCCGACCCAATCGGCACCGCCCTGAAAGGCGCTGAGCAGATCAGTCGGGACAAACCTTACCCTGATCCGACCGGAGCCGAACAGACCAGCACCGCGCCGAGCGGCCCTGGGCTGACCGACCCCGTCCAGACCGACCCCGCCCAGCATGGCCCGGCCCAATCCGGCCAGCACCGCACGGACCGCCCGCAAGGCGGGATCGCCGCACGTCACGCGGACCCGGCGCAGGGCGGTCAAAAATACGCCCTGAGATTGATCCCGACCAGCATGCTCGGCCCGATCTGGGCGAATTGCGGCACGCCGTCCAGCTCGGTCACCGTGTAATAGCTTTCGTTCAGCAGGTTCTCGACAAACGCATTCAGCTCCCAGTTGCCGCGCCGCACCCCGGCCTGCAGGTTGACCAGGAACCGCGAGTCGATCCGGTCGAGCGGGGCGTTGGTGCTGAACCGCGCGGTGTAATCCGACAGGAACTTGACGTCGCCGCCCAGGTAGAACCCGTTGTCGAATTCATAGGTGCCGCCCAGGGCGATGGTCCATTCCGGCGCCTCGGGAAAGCTTTCGCCCGACAGGTCGCCATAGACCGTGTGGTCGAAATCGGTGAACTCGGTATGCAGGTAGCCGAGCGCCGCGAAGGCCGTGAAATTGTCGGTCACGTCATAGTTGGATTCCAGCTCGAACCCGGTGGCAAAGGACGCCGCCGCGTTGGACACGATGGTCCCCGTGGCCGTGCCCGGGTCGGCATAGGTCTCGACCTGCTGGTTGCGGTATTCGGTGTAGAACAGGTTGGCGTTCAGCCGCAGCCGGTTGTCGAGGAAGAGACCCTTGTAGAACAGCTCGTAATTGTCGGCGAACTCGGGGTCGTAATAGGCCGGATCGCCGGTGACCGGATCGACATAGAACCCGCCGGTGCGGAACCCGCCCGAATAGGTGAACCCGGCCCGGTGATTGTCGTCGAACTGGCGGTAGAGCGCGAATTTCGGCACGAAATTCGTCTCGCTGATATGGGCGCTGTTGCTGGTCGTCGAGGCGCCGTAGCCGATGTAATCGTTGGTGTCGATCTCGTCGGTTGTCTCGTCGAGGTAATCGATCCGCCCGCCAAGCGTGGCATGCCAGCCGGGCAGGAATTCATAGGTCGCCTCACCGAAGAGCGCCAGGTTCGAAGTCTTGCGCTTGTAGCTTTGGGTCTGCTCGATGCCGTATTCCAGCACCCGGGCGAAAAACTGCGAATCCTGGTCCTCGTAGCTGCCGAAGACCCCGGCCACCATGCTCCACCGGCCGCTGTCGTAGTTCAGCCGGAATTCCTGGGTAAAGAGGTTGTCCTGGTAATCGCCGTAAAAGGCGTTGTCGATGCCGGGCGAGCCGTTGTCGACCGACTCGCGCTGGGTCAGGCCAAAGCTGCCGCCGGTCAGCGAGGTAAAGCGCAGCGAGGGCGAGAAATCATGGGTGATCTCCAGCCCGACATTGTGCACGTCGATCTCGCGGAACTCGGCAAAGGTCGTGAACTGGTAGAAATCGCCGCGGTCGTCCACGTCCGGCCCGACCAGCCGCTCATTGGGCCGATCCTTGGTATAGCTGTAGGACAGCAGCGCCCGGGTGCCCGGCGAGAAATCCGGCTCGTAGAGCAGCTTGGCCCGTAGCAATCCGCTGATCTCGGTGCGGAAATCGTCGTAATTGTCAAAGCTGGTGTAATCGGGATAGTCGATCTCGGTGGTCAGCCGCTCGTAGGACCCCGACAGCCGCAGGGCCAGCCCGTGCTCTTCGCTGAGCGGCTGGTTCAGCACAAAGGCGCCCCCCGCCAGGTCCTTGTTGCCCAGCGTGCCCGACAGCATGTATTCCTCGTCGAAGGTCGGATCCTTGGTCTTGAGATAGATCGCCCCGGCGGTGGCCGCCCGGCCGCTCAGGGTGGATTGCGGCCCGCGATAGACCTCGACCTGTTCGGCATCCCAAAGGCCCCGCGCCCCGAAGCGCGAGTTGTAGCGGCTTTGCAGGACGCCATCGACATAGACCGAGCCCATCGGCGCGCCGGCGGGTGAGAACCCTTCGAAATTCATGCCGCGCACGACGATGCCGGTGTTGTTCGTGGCGCCCTTTTCGACATTGGCCAGCCGGCGCATGGCCTGGGGCAGATAGCGCAGCTGGCCGTTGTCGATATCGGTGCTGGTGACGACGCCGACACTGGCGTTGGACCCTTCCAGGGTCGTGGCATCCCGGGCACCATAGAGCGTGATGGTGCCCAGGAAGGTGTCATCTTCGGGCGTTCCGCCGTCGGACGCGCCCAGCGTGACCTGGTCGGGTTGCGAGAAATAGGCCACCACGCCGGTATCGGCCAGCAGCATCCCCAGGGCCTGGTCGGCGGTATAGCGGCCAGAGACGGGCGGGGCCGTGCGGTTGTTGGTCAGCGCGGCGTCAAAGATGATCTGCAGCCCGGTCTGGCGGGCCAGCGCATTCAGCGAGGCGGTCAGCGGGCCGGGGGCGATGGACAGGTATTGCGCGGCATCCTCGGCGCGGGCCTGCGCCGCGGTCATGGCGGGCAGGGCGCCATTGAGCGAGGCCACGGCCCCGGCAAGCAGCGCCATGCGCCGGCGCCGCGACGGGGCAAGGGATCGGGTCCTGGGCGGGGTTCGGGTCATGCGGGCCTCCTGTGGCGTCGACGGACGTCGGGGATGGATCTGGGGGGCTCGCATGGGGCTGGCTCGCAAGGAACACGATTGGGCCGGGGTGATTGGGACACCTGTGCTGGAAATATTTTCCGGTGGGCGCGACTTTCGGCGTGGCGTGGCGTGGCGTGGCGTGGCGTGGCGTGGCGTGGCGTGGTGGGTGCCAGATGCCAAGTAAGACTGAATTTTGCGTCAGAACACCGATCCAAAAACGCGTGGTAAAAGGAAAACGGTCGTTCGTCGGGGGGCAGCGAAGGACCGAACAGAGCCCATATTTTCGGTTCGTCATAATGCAGCGAATGGCCGCTCTCGAGACCAGCCATAAAATGCTAAAACCATGTAGATTTTGCAGTGTGGTTCTGTCTGGTTTAACCTTCTGACGTGGCAGCTGCCCAAGAGAAGGGACAAAAATGACCGTTTTTGCTTTATGGGCTCAGGCAGGGGGGTATTTCCGGCACGTGATCGTATCTGGCATTGGGCCAAGAGGGCTTCTGGCGAACTGGACCGGTACGCAGTTTGTCCACGCTTCAAACCATTTAAACCCTTGATTCGAGCAAAGAGGCCACAAGTCTTGCTTTTGCAAGCACTGCCCGGCGCATCCAGAACAAAGGTTGAGAGCGTGCAAAAGTCAAGATTGTACGGGAATTTTCTCCAGCTGTTGATCAGATAGTGCTAGCAAAACGGAAACACATGCACAGCATCTCTCAAAGTTTTATCTCGTCGTGCGCGCTGCGACATGAGGGTTGAAGTGGGTGCTTTCTTAGTATCAAAATCCCTACTTGAACCGATATTTTGGTTGCTTTGGTTGCTTTGGGGCGAAAGGAAAGAAAAGTGTCTGGAGATGGCGGCGGTAAATTTGCGGAATTTTTAGCGGCGGCGCTTGTGGCTCCAGTCGTTACGATATTTGTGACTGCCCTCGGAGATAGAACTAGCATATCAGGGCGTCAAAAGGAGCTAGACGATCTCCATAGAAAGTATGACTTGCTTAACGCGCTACGGCAGAGCGCCACAGTCACTGACAGTAACAAGTTCAAGGTTGAGGAGCACATATCCATTCTCGAGAGCCAAATATTGGAGCATTTTGAGGTGAATAGACAGATCCTCTTTCCGGATGTGCAAATTGGAGAAAATATATTCACGCAGTGGGAAAAGCTCAGTACCTTCAGAAGAGTCTTCTTGCCACCACGGGGATCGGGCCTCTGGGGAGTTCTATTTATTTCAATTCACCGTATGGGGGTTTTTGTTGCTGCGGGTGTCGCTATGGCAGTAGTGGCGGAAGTAATTTCCAACCCGGATCAAGTTACCTCTGGAGAGATAGTGTCAGGATTTTTTATCACAATAATGACCTTATTGCTGTGGTCGGCAATGTCTTTCATCGCTAGAAAATTATACACAAAACGTTTCCACCTCTTGCGGGAACATAGGGATGGCTTAGTAAAAAAAGCCCGTGAAGAAATCGAGCGAGAGGTTCTCAGCCAGAAACGCCATTGAAACTCATTTTTCTTTCTAACGCCTTTTGATATTGTGGATTCGGCGGCTTAAGAGTGCAAATTTTCCGACCCACCAAGGCACATATGTATCAGCGCGCGCAAATCACCAACCTGCTTGCTTGCGAAATTGGTGATTTTTGTACGCCGCCTGCGACCTGATCGTGCGTTCACTGCAATCTGCCGAACTGGCACGATGGCTGGCGCCAGACCTTCTGCGCACAGCAGAGTATGCCCACACCCAAACGTTTGTGTCATCGCCATAAAGGACCATTTTTGTCCAATTTTCTCGGAAGCCGGCCTTCGTCAAACGGCAGAAAAGTCCCGCATCGTCGACATTTTCGATCAAAGCGGAAATGTCTGCACTGGATTGGAAATGCTAGGCGCATGGGCCACGATCGCTTGGAAAAATCTCCCCGCAAAGACTCAAGATTTCCGTCCTGCTAAGCCAGTTTTGCTTGACCGACGACACGTGGCGTGGCGGCCGGGCACGGCACGGTGCGAAACCGCCGGGCGCCATGTCAGCAGATCACGCCGGCGCGCGGTTCGCGGCCAGCCCGTCGAGCACCAGGTCGCGCTTGCGTTCCCACCAGGGCCGCGGGCCGGACCGGATGACGGCCAGCATGCCGCCGATCTGTTCCTCGCTCTCGGGCATGGTCGTGGCCGCATCCTCCCAGATGCTGGCCATGTCCTCGCCGGCCGGGCGCCGCCGGTCGGTCTGGTGCAGCGCCCGCCAGCCCAGGAAGCAATCCCCGGCCAGGTCGATCAGCATGTCGACGGCCAGCACCGAATCCGGCAGGCTGAAACCCTGCGATTGCAGCCGGGCCACCGCCTCGGCAAAGGCCCGGATGCCGGATTGCGGCATGACCTCCAGCGCGCGAAAGGCCTCGGCCAGGCCGGGATGGCGTTCGTAGAGATCCCAGATCGCATCGGTCAGCGCGATCAGCTCCTCGCGCCAGCCGGCACAATCCTTGCCCCGCCAGTCCAGCTCTTCGATGGCGATCTCGGCGGCCAGGGCGACGATTTCCTCGCGCCCGGTGACATGGCGGTAGAGCGACGAATGATCCACCCCGAGATGCCCGGCCAGGGCGGTGACCGTGGCCTTGTCGATGCCGATTTCCAGCGCCGCCCGGGCGATGCGATCGCGCGAGATGCGGGCCGGGCGGCCACGGCCACGGGCCTTGACCGGCGCGGCGGCGGGCTGTCGGGTTGATCCTTTTGTCATCGGCCTGTCCTATCCTGCCGGCCGGCCCGGGGCCAGTGCCGGGGCCGCCCCACCGCGCGGACCCGCGCCGGTGTCACAATTGCCATCCCGTCGCCCGGCTGCGGTGGTGCCACAGCCGGGCATAGAGCCCGCCCGCCTCGACCAGGTCCTCGTGGAGGCCGCGCTCGACGATCCGGCCGCCGTCCAGCACCAGGATCTGGTCGGCCGAGCGGATTGTCGACAGCTTGTGGGCCACCACGATCAGCGTACGGCCTTCGACCAGCTGGGCCAGGGCGGTCTGGATGGCCCTTTCGTTGCTGGGATCGATGGCCGCGGTGGCCTCGTCGAGCAGGACGATGGGCGCGTCCTTCAGAATGGCCCGGGCGATCGAAATCCGCTGGCGCTCGCCGCCCGACAGGGCCGCGCCGCCTTCGCCGACCTGGGTGTCATAGCCGTCGGGCAGCCGGGTGATGAACCCATGGGCCTGGGCTGCACGGGCTGCCGCTTCGATAGCCTCGTCCGGGGCGTCGGGCCGGCCCATGGCGATGTTCTCGCGGATGCTGCCGGCGAAGAGATAGACCTCCTGGAAGACCACGCTGACCAGCTCCGACAGGCCCGGCTCGCCGATCCGCGCGACATCGGCGCCGCCGATGGTCACCCGGCCGGCCTCGACATCCCAGAACCGCGCGACCAGGCTGAGGATCGTGCTCTTGCCCGCCCCCGAGGGGCCGACGATGGCCGTCATCGACCGTTCCGGCACGGCAAAGCTCACCCCGTCCAGCACCGGCGTGTCGGGCGCATAGCCGAACCGCACGTCCTCGAACCGCAGCGCGTGGCCCTGCGGCACGGCATCCGCTGGGTCGGCCAGTTCAGGCGCCGAGAGGATCCGGTCGAGCCGGATCAGCGAGGCATCCGCCATGCGCACCGCTTCCATCACGCCCAGCAGGGCGAGGAAGGGTTGGTACATCGAGAAGATCAGCAGCAGCACGGTGATCGCCGTCGCCACATCCGCCGCCCCGCCGTCCAGCCGCTGGCCGGTGGTCCAGATCACCAGCGGCGTGCCCAGCATGACGATCATGCCGAACAGCACCATCGGCACGGTCAGCTGCACGACCATGCGGATCGAGATGTCGCGGAAATCGTCGATCGCCCGGCGAAAGCTCTCCTGGCCCTGGGCCAGCCGGTTGAAGGCCCGGATCACGGCCAGCCCCTGGACAAATTCGATCATCCGCGCCCCGGCCTCGGCCTGCATGTCCTGGCGCCGGATGCCCAGCCGCGACAGCCGCCGCGAGGTCACCACGAAGACCGGCACGGCCAGCAGGATCGACGCCGCCGCCGCCAGGGCAATGACCCAGTCGCGCAGCAGCAGGACAAGGAAGATGGCCAGCGGCAGGCCAAGCGCCTGGGCGATGCGCGGCAAGCCGTCCGAAAAGAAGCTCTCCAGCGTCTGCATGTCCGAGGTCAGCACGGTGACCGTGTCGCCCCGGTGACGGGCCTGGTGGAACCCCAGCGGCAGGTGGCGCAGCTTTTCCAGCGTGCGCAGGCGCAGGTGGCTGGCCACTTCGAAAGAGGCCAGCCAGGTGTTGCGCAGGGCGAGATAGGAAAACACCATCTGCGCGCCCAGCGACAGCGCCATCAGCCCGGCCACCTGGATGATCCACGGCCCGTCCGGCGCGCGGCCCCCGGCCAGGTCGCCCATGGCGCAGACCACGACGCCAAAGGCCAGGCCCAGCATCATGCTCTGCAGGAACCGGTATCCGACACCCCGGGCCACCTGGCCCCGCAGCGGGCCGGCCAGGGACCAGGCCCGGGCCAGGCTGGCCAGGTCGGACCGCCATTCCGGGGCGGCGGCGGGGTCGTGTCCGGCCAGGCTCATTGGGCGGCCTCCTGGAGGCGCGGGCGCAGCGGGATCGCCCGGGCCGCGGTGTAATCGGCCCAGAGCCGGGCATAGAGTCCGTTGCGTGTCAGCAGATCCTGATGCTGGCCGGTTTCGACGACATGGCCGTCTTCCATGACGACGATGCGGTCGGCCGACATGATCGTATGCAGGCGATGGGCCACCACGATCAGTGTGCGCCCCCGCGACAGGGCGCTCAGCGCCTCCTGGATCGCGGCCTCGCTGTCGGGATCGGCAAAGGCCGTGGCCTCGTCAAGCACGATGACCGGCGCGTCCTTGAGGATCGCCCGGGCAATGGCCAGCCGCTGCCGCTCGCCCCCTGACAAGACGGCCCCGCTTTCGCCCAGGGGCGTGTCATAGCCCCGGGGCAGGGCGGTGATGAACCCATGGGCCCGGGCCTGTTCGGCCGCCGCGCGCACCTCGGCATCGCTGGCCGTTTCCCGGCCAAACCGGATGTTGTCGGCAATCGTGCCGGTGAACAGGAACGTGTCCTGGAACACCACGGCGATCTCGTCCATCAGCCGGGTCAGCCCGATCTCGCGCAGGTCGACGCCGCCCATGGTCACCCGGCCCGACCGCGGATCGTAAAGCCGGGGCACAAGGGCGGCCAGCGTGCTCTTGCCCGATCCCGAGGGCCCGACCAGCGCCGTCACCTCGCCGTCGCGGGCGGTGAAACTGACCCCGTGCAGCACGTCATGGGTGCCATAGCCGAACCGCACGTTTTCGAAGGCCAGTCCATGATGGGGCAGGGCCATGTCGCGCCCGGTGTCGGGCTGCTCCGGCGTGTCCAGCACGTCGCCGATCAGGGTCGAGGCCATCGAGATATGGGCCATGTTGTGGAAGAGGTTGAACAATTTCAGCAAGGGCTGGCTGTAACCCGCGCCGAAGATGACAAAGAAGGCCAGCGTCGGCAGGTCCAGAGTGCCGGCCTGCATCAGCAGCATCCCGACCGGCAGGATGACGCAGATATTGGCCGCGACCAGCGTGTAGAACATCGCTCCGGGCAGGATGAACCGGCGGCCGGCCTCGGTTTCGACGGCGGTATAGGCTGCGACCGCGCGCACGGTTTCCGACAGGCTGCGGCCGGTGCGGTTGAACACCTTCACCACGGCCATGCCGGCCAGGTATTCGACCATCGCCCCGTTCAGCCGCTCGGACAGCACCTGGTAACGCCCGGCCAGACCGGCGCTGCGGCGCAAGGCCGTAAGCATCAGGGCAAAGGCAATGGGGGTCAGCAGGATCGAGGCCAGGGCCATCCGCCAATCGATCACAAACAGCCAGCCGGTCACCAGCAGCCAGGCCGCGATGCCCGAGACGCCCTCGGGCAGGCCATGGGCCACCAGCAGTTCCAGCCGTTCCGGTTCGTCGACGATCAGCTTCTTGGCCCCGCCCGACCGGCGTCCCTGGAACCAGCCCATCGGCAGGCGGGCCAGGTGCCGGGCCAGGGCCAGCCGCAGGGCATGGATCAGGCGGAAGGCCGCGACATGGCTCAGGCTCATGGCCAGCCCCATCAGCGCATAGCTCAGCACGACCGACACCAGCGCCACCAGCGCCTGGCCGGCAAAGAGCCCGGCCGTGGCCGTGCCGTCGATCAGCGCGACGACCAGCCGCCAGGCCACCCAATAGGGCACGAGGTCCAGCAGGACAGACCCCAGAGCCAGCAGCGACGACAGCGCCAGGATCCGCCGCGAGACCTGGCCATGGCGCAGCAACAGCTTGAGCCCGGCGAAGAAGTCGGGCCGGGGGTCATCGTCGGCGGGGGTGTCGCGGGGGGCTGACCCGTTGTGAAATCCGGGCGTCATGCCGTCCGGTCCGGCCGCAGCAGCCATCGCCGGCTCCTTCCTCGTTCGGTGTCACTGACGCCGAAGGTAGGCCGTCCGTCCGTATTTAGCAACACGGTGTTTCTAAATGGCGCAGCGAAAATCCATCCGGGGGGTGCACAGGCCCCCGACGCCACCGGATCGGGGGGCATCGGGGCGCGTTGACCGGCCTTGCGGGGCCGGGGTCACTCCTTGGTGCTGGCCTGGTAAGCCTTTGGCGAGACGCCGAAATGGCGGCGGAAGGCGGTCGAGAAATTGGCCGGGTGCTGATAGCCCGTGAACAGCGCGGCGCGCTTCACGCTCCAGCCTTCGCGGCTCAGCCCGATCCGGGCGCGTTTCATCCGTGCGTTGCGCAGGTAGACGATGACCGGCTCGCCGAACCGGTCGCGGAACTTGACCTTCAGCCCCGACACGCTCATCCCGGCCTCGCGGGCCAGGTCCGACAGCGAATGATCACGCTCGGGATGGGTTTCGAGCAGCTCGCGCACCCGTTCCAGCCCGATGGCCGACCGATCCGGCCCCGACAAGTTGCGCCGCCGGTCCTCGTGGGCCGACACGGTGCGCGCCACCAGTTCAAGCGCCTGTCCCTCGAACATCAGCTTGCGCACCGTGCCGCACAGATGCGGGGTAAAGAGGTTTTCGGCCAGGGCCGCGACCTTGGGATCATAGCCAAGCCGCAGCGATTGGCTGTTGCGGGTCTGTCGCCATGTGTACTCACTGAGTTCCTCGTCGAATAACTGGTCCTGACGCAGCTGTATCAGGACGGACTTGCTCAGCTGCCCGGCGTGATATCGGCCGAGCGACTGGATATGATCCGAGAAGGAGAACATGGCGGTCTCGCCCCGGCCCAGCACATGTGCCTGGCCCTGGCCGGCGTGGAATTCCGACGAGGTGCCATCGAGCGAGACGACGAAACAGACCGAGGTCGGGAAGATCACCGAATGTTCGCTGCTGCCCAGGGCCATGACATTGGCCGTGCTGACATGGATGCCGTCACGCAGCGACCCGGCCGAAACCCGGCCGGCGAAAAGGCCCGGCGCGTGGTCGCCGACATCGGCCAAGGCGTAGCTGTGGCAGAACCGGTCCGATATGGCCGAGAATTCGGCCTCGGACACGGTGTCGCCATAGCCCGGTTCCGGGCCGTCATCGCTGCTGTCGCCGCGGGTCACCAGCGGCGCACCGGGCAGGGGCCGGCCGAACCGGCAGGGCGGGGGCCAAAGAGCGGGCCGATGAACGGATGGAATGGCAGCATTGACGACCCCAGTGCAACTTCTTCTCTAAACTGGGACATCCTGGCTCTTGCAAGAAGCTATCATTGACTTTGCGTCACCGCAATATCCCGGCCATGCCGCCCGTCACACTTTGTCCGTCCGGCGCCGCTCTGCCCAAGAGCGCATCGCCCGGCGCCGCTGCGCGACGGTGTCGGCCCTTTGCGCCCTGTCATCTGGGGCGGCCGGGGGGGCATCGCCCAGCAGGCCGGCCTGTTGGGCCGCCGTGGGGCATTCAAAGATGCGCACCGCCGAGATCCGCCGCCCGGCCGCATCCGACAGGCGGGCGGCCAGCCGGGTGGCCAGCAGCGAGCTGCCGCCGAGCGCAAAGAAGCTGGCCTCGGGGTCGGTCACGGCCGCGCCCAGCAGGTCCGACCAGATCGTCAGCACGCGGCGCTCGGCCTCGCTGCCGGGCCGTGTCGCCGGGGCCGGGCCGCTCGCCCGGGTGCGGGCCGTTTCGCGCAGGGCGGCGCGGTCGACCTTGCCGTTGCGGCTGAGGGGCAGCGCGTCGACCAGGTGCACCCGCGCGGGCACGAAGGCCCGGGGCAGCCGCCCGGCCAGCCAGTCGCGCAGCGTGCCCTCGTCCGGCGGCGTGCCCTGGGCGGTGGCAAAGCCGGCAAGCCAATCGCCCTGGGCCGGGTCCTTCATCACCACCACGGCCACGCGGTCGACGCCCGGATGGGTGGCCAGCGTGGTTTCGATCTCGCCCAGTTCCAGCCGCAAGCCGTTCAGCTTGACCTGGCTGTCGTCGCGGCCGAGGAATTCGATCCAGCCCTCGTCCGTCCAGCGCGCCCAGTCGCCCGACCGGTAGAGCCGTTCACCGCTGCGCGGATGGGTCACGAAGCTGGCTGCCGTGCGATCGGCATCGCGCCAATACCCCCGGGCAAGCCCCTGGCCGCCCACGTAGATTTCGCCGGCCACGCCGGTCGGGCGCGGGTTGAGCGCATGGTCGAGGATATGCACGCCATGGCCCGGCAAGGGCCGGCCATAGGGAATGCTGGGCCAGCCGTCGGGGATGTCACGCACCGGGTGATCGACCTGCCAGATCGCGCCTTCGGTCGGCCCGCCCATCGACACCAGGTTGCAATCCGGCGCAGCGGCGCGCAGCCGGCGGCACAGCGGCACCGGCAGCCAGTCGCCGGACAGGAAGACATGGTCCAGCCGGCCCAGCTCAGCCACGGCGCCGTGGCTGTCCAGGTGATCGACGTAAAGGCCCAGCAGCGCCGGCACGCTGTTCCAGACGGTCACGCCGTGGCGGGCGATCAGCCGGCGCCACAGGGCGGGATCGGGGGCGCCGTCACCCTCGGGGATGACCAGGGTGCCCCCGGCCGCCAGGGTGCCGAAGACATCGAAGACCGACAGGTCAAAGCTCAGCGACGAGATCATCAGGCAACGGTCATCGGGGCCCAGACCGTTGCGCCCGTTGACCCCGGTCAGGGTGGTCAGGGCGGCGCGGTGTTCGACCATCACGCCCTTGGGCGCGCCGGTCGAACCGGAGGTGAAGAGCACATAGGCCAGCCCCTCGGGCCGTCCGCGATCGGGGGCGGGGCTGTCCTGATGCGGGTGGGTGTCGTTGTTCGGATCTGGCAGGGCGGAGTTGCCCGGATGGGACAGAGCGGAATTGCCCGGGAAGGGTTGGGTGTCGTGCGGGTCTGGCTGGGTGGACTTGGCCGTGAAGGGCAGGGGGGCCTCATGCACATCCGGCGGGGTGTCTTCCAGCCCGATGGCCGTGACATCCCCGGGCAATTCGGGCAGCCGGCCCGGATCAACCAGCGCGAAACGCGCCCGGCCCTGGCGCAGCAGTGCCGCGATGCGGGCGGCGGGCAGGGCGGGATCGACGGGCAGATAGGCGGCCCCGGCCTTCAGCACCGCCAGCGCGGCGACGATCTGGCGCCAGCCGGGGGGCATGACGATGGCCACCAGTTCTTCGGTCGCCACGCCCCGGCCGATCAGGTCGCGGGCCAGCCGGTCGCTGGCCGCGTCGAGCCCGCCATAGCTGATCCGCCGGTCGCCCGAGATCACGGCGCATTGATCGGGCCGGGCCGCC
>NZ_CP177147.1:0-149362 GCF_050389775.1 Marinibacterium sp. SX1
GCCTACCATGCCCTGCTCGAAGCCATCGCGGCCAGCGAATGGCCCGATCCGCGGTTTCACATGCGGGTCTGCGCGGGCATGGCCTGCGAGCAGTTCGGCGCTTTTGGCCTGGCGTTCAAATCCGCCCCGACCCTGCGCCATGCCTTTGAACGGATGTGGCGCTATACCCGGCTGCACAACCGGGTCTCGACCTTTGCCTTCACCGACCGCGACGGGGCCTTTTGCTGGACCCATGACAAGCCGCGCACCGACCGGCTGGGCGCGATGCTGTCGAACGAGGCCGCCCTGGCCACGACGCTGACGCTGTGCCGCGAGACGACTACCCCCGGGCTGACCCCGCTGCGCGTGCAGCTGGCCCATGAGCGCGAAGGATCGATCGATTCATTGGTGCAACATTTCGGTGTCGTTCCGGTCTTTGGTGCCGAAATTGATGGCATGCAATTTTCCGGGGTCGATATCGACCGGCCGACGGCCGTGGGCGACCCGGCGATCTGGCGGTTCTTCACCGATCATCTCGACAGCGCCCTGCCCGACGCCGCCGAGCCGCCGCTGGAACAGAAGGTGGTGGAGGAAATCGCCAAGCTGCTGAGCGGCGGGGTGCCGCACCTGTCCGATATCGCGGCGTCGCTGGCGATGGGGCCGCGCACGTTGCAGCGGCGGCTGTCCGACCGGGGCCGGACCTACCAGGCGCTGGTCGACGAGGCCCGGCGGCAGCTGGCCCAGCAGCTGGTTTCAGGCTCACGTTACACCCTGTCCGAAATCGCCTTTCTCACCGGCTTTTCCGAACAGAGCGCCTTTACCCGGGCGTTCAAGCGCTGGTCCGGCCAGACGCCCGGGGCCTATCGCATGGCCTCACAGCCGGGGGGCTGAGTCGCCTTCCAGTTCGGCCAGCCGTGCTTCGAGCAGGGCGATGCGCGCGTCGCGGGCCTGCAGCACGGCGGCGACATCCTCGGCATCGAAGCGCTGGGGGATGTGCTGCTGGCAATTGACGTCCCATGTGGCCACGTCGAACAGGATGACCCGTTCCGGCCGGCCCCGCGCGCCGGCGCATTGCAGTTCGGCCAGCAGGGCGGGATCGTCTTCGACCACCCGGGCCTTGCCCCATATCTTGATCCGCCGGCGACGGGCGTAGTCGATCAGGAACAGGAAGGCATGGGGGTTTTCCGACAGGTTGCCCAGGGTGATGTACTGGCGGTTGCCGGCCAGGTCGGCCAGGCCCAGCTGGCGGTCGCCCAGCACCCTGAGAAACCCGGCCGGCCCGCCGCGATGCTGGATATAGGGCTGGCCCGCCGCGCTGGACGTGCCCAAGAACAGGCTGGTCTGGGCGGCGACAAAGGCCGCCAGGTCGGGCGTGATGCTGTCGGACCAGGGCCGGGTGTCCTCGGCCCGGGCAAACATCTCGCGCGAGCCCCGGGCGCTTTGCTGAGCCTTGACGGCCGGCGTAAAGGCGGTGTCGCTGGGGGTGGCCATGGTCACAGGCCCAACGCGCTCAGCCCCGGGTGGTCGTCCGGCCGGCGGCCCTGCGGCCAGTGGAACAGCCGGTCGCGGGCGGCGATGGGCTGGTCGTTGATGCTGGCGTGGCGGTGGGCCATCAGGCCCTGGGCGTCGAATTCCCAGTTCTCGTTGCCATGCGAGCGCATCCATTGCCCGCCGTCATCATGCCATTCGTAGGCAAAGCGCACGGCGATCCTGTTGCCGGAAAAGGCCCAGACCTCCTTGATCAGGCGGTAATCGTGCTCGCGGTCCCATTTCGCCGCCAGAAAGGCCACGATGGCCGCACGGCCGGTCAGAAAGGTGTCGCGGTTGCGCCAGCGGCTCTGCGGCGTATAGGCCAGCGACACGGCCTGCGGATCGCGGCTGTTCCAGGCATCTTCGGCCCGCCGGGCCTTTTGCGCGGCGGTTTCGGCGGTGAAGGGCGGCAGGGGCGGGCGGGTCATGCTGGTCATCTCGGGCTCCGGTCGGGGGATGGGTCTGCGGCCAAGATGAGGCTTTCATTTCGTGTGAACAGATCCCACTCTTGCAAGGTGTCCTCTCGGAAAGTGGAAAGATGGCCGACCGATTGCATGCGATGACCCTGTTGGTGGCGGCCGTGGATGCGGGCAGCCTGTCGGGGGCTGCGCGGGCCCTGGGCCTGCCGCTGGCCACGGTCAGCCGCCAGGTCGCCCAGCTTGAGGCCAGGCTGGGCACGCGCATCCTGGAACGCTCGTCGCGCGGGCTGGCCCTGACCGATCCGGGCGCGGCCTATGTCGCGGCCTGCCGGCGCATCCTCGAGGACGTGGCCGAGGCCGAGCGCGCGGCGGCCGGTGAATTCAGCGCGCCGCGCGGTCTTTTGACGGTGACCGCGCCGGTGGTCTTCGGGCGCCTGCACGTGCTGCCCGTGGTGGCCGATTTCCTGGCCGCCTATCCCGAGGTCGACGCCCGGGTCGAGCTGACCGACCGGCCCGTCAGCCTGCCCGAAGAACGTCTGGACGCGGCGATCCGCATCGGTGAATTGCCCGACAGCAGCCTGCGCGCCCGGCGGGTCGGTGCGGTGCGCCGGGTGGCCTGTGCCAGCCCGGCCTACCTGGCCCGTCGCGGCCACCCCGCCACGCCCGCCGAACTGGCCGCCCATGATTGCGTGACCTTCGAAAGCCTGGCCCCGGCCGACCGCTGGGCCTTTGGCACCGGCCGCGGCGCGGAGCAGGTGCCGGTGCGCGCGCGGCTGACGGTCAACACGGCCGAGGCCGCGGTCGATGCGGCGATGGCCGGGCTGGGCGTGGTGCGGGTGTTGTCCTACCAGGCCGCCGGGGGTGTGGCGGCCGGGCGGCTGCGCCTCGTTCTGGCCGATGCCGAACCGGCGCCCTGGCCGGTCAGCATCCTGTTCCGCGCCGGGCCGATGCCGCAGAAGCTGCGGGCCTTCGTCGATTTCGCCGCGCCCCGGCTTGAGACCGCGCTGACCGGGGTGGCGCGCGACCTGGCGTGACTGATCCCAACAATTGTATGCATGCAATAGGGTGACAATCTGTCCCTGTTGTCGGGAATTGCCGGGCGTGGCACAACGGGCCATCCCCCGCCGCGCGGCGGGGCCGTTCCCTTTGCCAGTCTTTCAGGAGGACCCATGTCCGAGCCGGAACGCGATCTGAAAACCGCCGTCAAGCGGGGGCTCCGCTGCCGGTGCCCTGCCTGTGGCGAGGGCAAGCTGTATGGCGGCTATCTCAAGGTGGCCCCGGGCTGCACGGCCTGCGGGCTGGATTACTCGCCGCAACGGGCCGATGACGGGCCGGCCTATATCGTCGTGCTGCTGGTCGGCCACCTGGTCGGGCTGGCCCTGCATCCGCTCTACATGTGGGTCGGTGACAACCCGATGCTGATGGTGGCCATCCTCTGCCCGGCGGTGATCGTCCTGTGCCTGGGCCTGCTGCCGGTGGTCAAGGGCGGGATCATCGCGTTCCAATGGGCCAAGGCCATGCATGGCTTTGGCGCGCCGCAGGCCACGGCCCGGTGAGGCGCCGCGCGTCACCCCGGCCCGGCGGGACCGTCCGGCCATGACCGACTGGGCCCCGGCGCAGATCGACGGCACCAAGCCGCGCTACATCGCCATTGCCGATGCCATTGCCCACGACATCGACCTGGGCCGGCTGTCGGGCGGTGACCGGTTGCCGCCGCAGCGCCGGCTGGCCGCCCGTCTGGGCATCGATTTCACCACCGTCTCAAGGGCCTATGCCGAGGCCCAGGCCCGCGGGCTGGTCGACAGCCATGTCGGCCGGGGTACCTTTGTGGCCGCGCGGCCGGCCGGGGCCGAGCGCGATCCGGCGCGGCGGCAGGCCGAAGACCTGTCGATGAACATGCCGCCCGATCCGACCGACCCCGAGCTTGCCGCGCGGATGAAGGCCGGGCTGGAATATGTCGGGGCCAATCTGGTCGACCTGCTGCGCTATCAGCCGCCGTCGGGCACCGACCGCGACCGTGCGGCGGCCGCCGGCTGGCTGGCCATGCGCGGGCTGACCCCGCCCGGCGACCGCATCGCCGTGACCCCCGGGGCGCATGCGACCATGGCGGCGATCCTGTCGATCCTCACCCGCCCCGGCGACACCATCCTGTGCGAAGCGATCACCTATCCCGGCCTGCGCAACATCGCGGCGCGGTTTGGCGTGACGCTGGTCGGGGTGGCGATGGATGACCGGGGCGTGCTGCCCGGCGCGCTGGCCGAGGCCATCGCCCGCCACGATCCCCGGGCGCTGTACCTGAACCCGACGTTGCAGAACCCGACCACGCTGACCATTCCCGAAGACCGGCGGCTGGACCTGGCGGCGGTGCTGCGCCAGGCCGGGCTGCCCCTGATCGAGGATGACGCCTACGGGTTCATCCCCGCCCGGGCGCCGGCGCCCCTGGCGCAGGCCTTGCCAGAGCTGACCTGGCATATCGGCGGGCTGGCGAAATGCCTCGGGGCCGGGCTGCGGCTGGCCTTTACCGTCGCGCCGTCGTCGCGCTGCGCGTTGCGGCTGGCCCAGGCGATCCGGGCGCTGGCGGTGATGCCCTCGCCGCTGTCGATGGCGCTGACCACGCAATGGATCGAGGACGGCACGGCCGAGGCCATCCGCCGGTTCATCCGGGCGGAAAGCGCGGCGCGCCAGGCGCTGGCCCGCGAGGCGCTGGAGGGGGCCGATTTCCGCGCCGCCGAGACGGCGTTCAACATCTGGCTGACCCTGCCCGAGGGCATCGGCCGCGCCGACATCGTGGCGCGCATGGCCGGGCGGCAGCTGGGGGTGATGCCCGCCGATGCCTTCACCGTGGCCGGCACGCCGGGCGAACGGCTGCGCATCTGCCTGGGCGGGTCGGTCCCGCGCGAAACCTTGCGCGAGAACCTGTTCTTCCTGGGCAATGCGCTGACGCCGAATGTCTACATGGGCTGACCGGCAAGGACCCGGCCAGCCCGCCGCCGATCGCGGCTGACGATTACAGGCCGGTCTGAACCTCGGTGATGGCCTCGCGCAGGATGGCGGCGGTGCGGTCGATCAGCGCCGCATCCATCACCAGCGTCGGCGACAGGATCAGGATATTGCCCAACGGCCGGGCGATCAGCCCGCGTTTCTGGGCCGCCCGGGCGACCTTCAGCCCGATCATGTCCTCGGCCGCAAAGGGCGTGCGGGCGTCCTTGTCGCGCACGAACTCGATGCCCATCATGAAATGGCTGCCCCGCACCTCGCCGACGATATCCAGGTCGTCCAACCCGCGCAGGTTGGCTTCGAACTGCTTGCCGGTCACGCGCACGGTCTGGGGGATCTGCTCGCGTTCCATCAGGGCGATGTTGGCCAGCCCGGCGGCGGCGGCGGCCGGATGGCCCGAATAGGTCATGCCGTGCAGGAAGGTGCCGCCCTTGTCGGAAATCACCTCGTGGATCTCGTCGGACAGGATCGTGGCCGACAGCGGCTGGTAGCCCGAGGTCAGGCCCTTGGCCGTGGTGATGATGTCGGGCTGCACGTCAAAGACGTCCCTGGACGCAAAGAAATGCCCCAGCCGGCCAAAGGCCGTGACGACCTCGTCCGAGATATACTTGATCTCGTAATCGCGGCAGAGACGGCCCATCGCCGCGTGATAGCCCGTCGGCGGCACGATGATGCCCCCCGCGCCCATGATCGGCTCGGCGATGAAACAGGCGATGTTCTCGGCCCCGATGGCTTCGATCCGGTCCTTGGCATCGGCGATCAGCGCGTCGAGGAAGTCCGCCTCGGTCAGGCCCTGGCCCTCGCGCCAGTGATGCGGGCAGCGCAGGTGGTGGACCAGCCCTTCGGCCTTGTCCCAGCCTTCGGAATAGCCGGGCGTGGTCATGGCAATCGCCAGGTGGGTCGAGCCGTGATAGGCCCCGTGTCGGCTGAGCACCTGCTTCTTCTTCGGCTGGCCCAGGCGGTTGTAGTAATGGTGCAGGATGCGCACCGCGCTGTCATTGGCCACCGACCCGGAATTTCCGAAATGCACCTTGTTCAGGTGGCCCGGCGCCAGCTCGGCCAGCTTGGTGGCCAGGGCGGCGGCGGCCGGATGGGTAAAGTTGTAGAAGGTCGAATAGAAATCCAGCGTGTCGAGCTGTTCGGTGATCGCGTCGATGATCTCGCGCCGGCGGTGGCCGGCATTGACGCACCACAGCCCGCCGATCCCGTCGATCAGCCGGTTGCCTTCGCTGTCGGTGACATGGGCGCCCTGGGCGCCGACGATGACCGTGCGCGCGCCGTCCTGTTTCAGCGCGTCGAGGTCGGCGAAGGATTGCACCAGGTGGGTATCGGCGGTCAGCACGCCGTCGGTGGTGATATCAAGATCGAGGGACATCCCTTAAACCTTTCGGTAATCGGCAAGTTGGGTCGACCGCAGGGCGCGGTCGGGTTCGGGGCCAAGCGTGGCCACCAGCAGGCATTCCGCGCGCCCGGCGGCGGCAATGACCTGGGCATCGGGCCCGGCGATCAGCGAGCGGCCGCCATAGGCCAGCCCGGCCTCGTCGCCGCAGAAATTGGCATAGGCGATGGTCAGGTCCATCTCGGCGGCGCGGGCGGGCACGAAGGCCGTCGAGACATGTTCGAACCCCGCCGGATTGGCCGTGGGCACCAGCAGCAGGCGGGCCCCGCGCTCGGCCAGTGCGCGGACATGGGGCGCGAATTCGACGTCGTAGCAGATCATCAGCCCGGTCTTCACGCCATCCAGGTCGAACAGGCAATAGGACCCGCCGGGGGCAAAGCTGGCGGCCTCCATCGGGCCGAACAGCTGGATCTTGCGGTAATGGCCCAGGATCGTGCCGTCACGGTCAAAGGCCGTGGCCGCGTTGTAGACGGCATCGCCATCGCGTTCGGCCCAGCCCACGGTCAGCCCGCAGCCGGCCTCGCGGGCCATCCCGGCCAGCCGCCGGCACCAGGACCCGCCCATCGGCTGGGCCAGGGCCGCATGCAGGTCGGGCCGGTTGTAGCCGGGCAGGAACAGCTCGGGCGCGACAAGCATCCGCGCCCCGGCCGCGGCCGCGGCTGTCAGCTGGCGCTGCAGCCGGGCCAGCCCGGCCTCGGGGTCGCCCATGACGGGCGGCCCCTGGTAGAGCCCGAGGGTCAGGCTCACTTCTTCAGCTCGGTCCAGATGGCGTCATACATGACCTGAACCTCTTCGGGGCAGGCCTGCACGAACACGCCTGTCACATCCGCCGGCGGGTTGGATTCCGGCGAATTGGCCACCTCGGGGGCGAGGAATTCCTCGACGCCCTTCACACCCGCCGTGTACTGGGCATAGTTGGTCACCGCCGCGGCGTTTTCCGGCTCCAGCAGGAAGTTCATGAATTTCAGGGCGTTTTCCCGGTTCGGCGCGTCCTTGAGCAGGACGACATTGTCCATCCAGACGATCATGCCTTCCTTGGGGAAGACATATTCCACCGGCGCGCCTTCGGCCCGGGCCTTGGCCGAAAAGCCCGACCAGATCATGCCCGCGGCCGCGTCACCCGACACCAGCACGTCCTTGGCCACGTCCGACCCGAACGAGGCCCAGCTGTCCTTGGCCCCCTGCACCAGCGCGTTCAGCGCCTTGAGCTGGTCGCGGTCAGCGCTGCATTGCGGGATGCCGGCATAGAGCGAGGCCAGGGTCAGCGTTTCGCCTGCGGTGTCCAGCACGTTGATCTTGCCGGCCAGTTCGGCGGGCGGATCGAAGATCAGGCCGAGGCTGTCGAGTGGGCCGTCGTACATCTCGGTATTGACCGAAAACGAGGTCGAGCCCCATTGGTAGGGGATCGACGACTTGCGGCCGGGATCAAAGGCCACGTCCATCCACTGGTCCTGGATGTTGCCCAGGTTGGGCATTTCCTCGGGGGTGAAGGTGTCCAGCATGCCTTCGTCGGCCATGATCTGGACCATGTAATCGCCGGGCACGGCCACGTCGTAGCTGCCCAGCTTGCCGGCCTTGAGCGCGGCCAGGAGGGCTTCGTTGCTGTCGAAGGTGTCCATCGTCACCTCGACGTCGTATTCGGCGGCGAACTTGTCCAGCAGTTCCTGCGGGATGTATTCGAACCAGTGGTAGATGGTCAGCTTGCCTTCGGCGCTGGCCGCGCCGGCCAGGGCGAGGGCGAGGGCCGTGGAGGTCAGGAAGGTCTTCATGTGGTGTCTCCGCTGTTGTCGGCTCAGGTTCTTGATTGCCCCGCCCGGCCGATCAGCCAGGACAGGGTGACGAAGACCACCGAAACGCCGAGCAGCAGCGTCGAGATGGCCATGATGTTGGGCTTGATGCCCTGCTTGACCGATCCGAAGATCGCCGTGGGCAGGGTTTCGATCCCCGCGCCCTTGACGAAATTCGTGATCAGGAAGTCGTCGAGCGAGATGATGAAGGCCAGCAGGAAGCCCGACAGGATGCCCGGCACCATGAGCGGCAGCAGCACCAGGCGAAAGGCTTCCCAGGGCGTGGCATAAAGATCCATCGCGGCCTGTTCATAGACATCGGGCACCGAGGCCATGCGCGCCGAGATCGGCAGGTAGGCAAAGGGGATGCAGAAGACCAGGTGGGCGATGAAGATGGTCATCAGCCCGGTGGAAAACCCCACGGTGATGAAGAAGATCAGCGAGGCCACGGCGGTCACGATTTCCGGCACCATGAGCGGCAGGTTGATCAGGGCCAGGCTGGCGCCCTTGCCCCGGAAACGGCGGGTGCGGTGCATGGCCACGGCGGCCGATGTGGCGATGATCGTGGCGCAGGTGGCCGCGCCCAGGGCGATGACAAAGGAATTGATCGCCGCGCTGCGGAACCGTGGGGCATCGGGGCCGGTGAAGACATCGACATACCATTTCAGCGAGAACCCGCCCCAGCGGGTGATCGAGGTGCTTTCGTTGAAGCTGTAGACCGCCACGATGACCAGCGGGGCATAGAGCACGACGAGGCACAGGATGGTCAGCCCGCGAAAGCCGGCAAAGCGGCGCAGGTCGGTGTGTCGGGCCATCACGAATTCCCCCGCGCCTGGGCCCGGGCATGCAGCAGCAGGACGGACATGACGATGGTCAGCAGGATCATGGCGGCGGCGGCCCCGAAGGGCCAGTTGCCCGCCGCGCCCTTGAACTGCTCTTCGATCAGCGAGCCGATCATGAAGGTCTTGGCACCGCCCAGCAGGTCGGGCGCGAGGAATGCGCCCAGCGAGGGCACGAAGACCAGGATGCAGCCGGCCACGATGCCGGGCTTGACCACAGGCAGGATGACCAGGCGCAGCGTGGTCCAATTGTCGGAATAGAGATCGGCGGCGGCTTCGCTGAGCTTGAAATCATAGCGCTCGACGGCGGCATAGACCGGCAGCACCATGAAGGGCAGGTAGGAATAGAACAGGCCCAGCTGCACGGCGAAATTGGTGTTGATCAGCGACAGCGGCTCGGCGATGAGCCCGGTCCAGAGCAGGAATTCGTTGAGCGGCCCGGTGTCGCGGATCAGGAATTTCATCGACACCGTGCGGATCAGCAGGTTGACCCAGTAGGGGATGGTCACCAGGAACAGCCAGACCGGGCGCACGGCGGCCTCGCGCGTGGCGATGAACCAGGCGGTGGGAAAGCCGATCACCAGGCACAGCAGCGTGGCCAGCCCGGCCTGCCAGATCGAGCGCCAGAAGATGCCGATATAGGTCCATTCGATCGAGGGCGGCTCGTCGCCAAAGAGCCCGCGATCGAGGAAGAACTGGTCATAGGCGGCCCAGGTGAACTCCCAGATCACGCCGCCCCGGAATTCCTTGGTCAGAAAGGAATAGACGGCCATCAGCAGGACCGGCAGCACCAGGAAGATGCCGACGAAGACCCAGACCGGCAGCATCAGCCGGGGGCCGTTGCCGCGATAGACCTCGGACCGTGTCGCGCCGCCCGGCGCCGCGCCGGCCATCAGTCGGCCAGCAGGCGCGCGGCGCCCGCCTCGATGCGCAGGCCCAGCTGGGTGCCGGCCATGGGGATGCTGTCCTGCCCGCCGTTCTGCACGCGCACCAGGATCGGCGCGCCGTCGGCCAGGCTGGCATGCAGCTGGATGTCGGTGCCCAGGTAGACATGGTCGGTCACCGTGGCAGCCAGGGCGTCGGGCCCCGGCGCGCCGATGGCAATGCGTTCGGGCCGCACCGACACATGGCCCGCCCCCGTCGCCGCGCCCGGAGCGGCCGGGCAGGTCAGCGTCAGGCCACCGGGCAGGGCGATCTCGGCCATGCCGGCCTCGACACGGGTGGCGGTGACATCCAGCAGGTTTGTCTCGCCGATGAAATCGGCCACGAAACGGTTCTGCGGGGCTTCGTAGATCTCGCGCGGGGCGCCGATCTGCTGGACCCGGCCGTCCGACATCACGGCAATCCGGTCGGACATGGTCAGCGCCTCTTCCTGGTCGTGGGTGACAAAGACGAAGGCAATGCCGGTCTCGCGCTGGATCTGCTTGAGCTCGACGCGCACGGCCTGGCGCAGCTTGAGGTCCAGCGCGGACAGGGGCTCGTCGAGCAACAGCACCTCGGGCCCCGGGGCCAGCGCCCGGGCCAGGGCCACCCGCTGCTGCTGGCCTCCCGACAGCTGGGCGGGCTTGCGCGCGGCGAAATCCGACAGCTGCACCTGGTCCAGCACCTCGCGCGAGCGCGCAGCGGCGTCGCGGTCGGTCCAGCCGCGCCGGCGCAGGCCGAAGGACACGTTGTCGAGCACGGTCATGTGCGGGAACAGGGCGTATTGCTGGAACACCGTGTTGACCGGCCGCTTGTGCGGGGGCAGCGGGGCGATGTCGGTGCCCTTCAGGCGGATGTTGCCGCCGCTGACCTCCTCGAACCCCGCGATGCAGCGCAGGAGCGTGGTCTTGCCGCAGCCCGACGGCCCCAGCAGCGTGAAGAATTCGCCCTCGCGGATGTCCATCGACACCCCGTGCAGGGCGGTCACGTCGCCATAGCGCTTGACCACCTTGTCGACGTCAACGGCGATGCTGTCCCGGTCCATTCATACCCCTTGCGGCATACCCCTTGTTCATGAAGGATACGCTATGGAAGCCGTTTCCAGGGGGTATATACCCCCAAGGGGGTATGATGGAGCCATTACCAAACTCGGCCGAGACGCTTCTGGCCGCGGCGATCACCGCCCTCGGGGGGGAGGGGTTTGCCCCTGCGCTCTATGCCTGGCTGGTGCGCAGCTTCGAAATCGACAACACCACGATTGTTGCCTATTTCCAGACCCGCCGGCCCCAGATCCTGTATACCCAGGCGCGGGTGGCCGAGGTGCATGACCACATAGAAACCGAATATGTTTCAGGGGCTTACCTGCTCGACCCCTTCCACGAACTGCATGTGCGCCGGGTGCCCGAGGGGCTGTACCGACTGCGCGATTTCGCGCCTGACCAGTTCCACCGCAACGAGTATTACGCCAGCTATTACCGCCGCACGACGCTGATCGACGAGATGGCCTATGTGGCCTATCCGGCCGAAGGCGTGTCGGTGCATGTCTGCCTTGGGCGGGATGCCTCGTCTGGTCGGTTGTTTTCGCCACGTGAGGTCGAGGTTGCCCAAAGATTGAGCGCCATTGCCTGCAGCCTGATCACCCGCCACTGGGCCGGCCTGTCGTCCAGCGGCGATTACGACGATGCCGCCCTGGTGCGGGCGGTCAAGGATCGGCTGGTCGCGCGCCACGGCATCGCGCTGAGCGGCCGTCAGGCCGAGGTCGCGCTGTTGATCCTGCGCGGCCACAGCTCGGTGTCGATCAGCCTGCGCCTGGGCATCAGCCCGCAGACGGTCAAGGTCTTCCGCAAGCAGCTCTACCGCAAATGCGGGATTTCCTCGCAGGCCGAGCTGTTCTCGCTGGTCATGCCCTTGCTGTCGGAATGACCGGCCCGGGTGCGTCCTCCGCGGCGGCGAAACAGGCCACCCGCCCGTCGTGGCACGAGGCATGGCGGGCCGGGCGTTCGGCGCGGCAACGGTCAAAGGCCAGCGGACAGCGGGGGTGAAAGCTGCAGCCCGACGGCGGCGACACCGGCGAGGGCACCTCGCCACCCATCGGCGCGCGGTCGCGGTTGGGCGCTTCGAGATCGGGGATCGTGTCGAGCAGCATGCGCGTATAGGGGTGCAGCGGATTGGCGAAAAGGTCGGCCGTGGGCTGGATCTCGACGATGCGGCCCAGGTACATCACGGCGATGACATCGGCCATGTGGCGCACGACCGACAGGTCGTGGCTGATGAAGAGATAAGTCAGGCCCATGTCCTTTTGCAGGCGCTTCATCAGGTTCAGCACCTGGGCCTGCACCGACACGTCCAGCGCCGATGTCGGCTCGTCGCAGACCAGGAATTCCGGCTCGCCGGCCAGGGCGCGTGCGATCGAGATGCGCTGGCGCTGGCCGCCCGAGAATTCATGCGGATAGCGCGCGGCATCGGCGGCCGACAGGCCGACCGTGCGCAGCAGTTCGGCCACGCGGTCCCCGACCACGGCGTCGGGGGTATCCGGGCGCAGGGTGCGCAGCGGTTCGGCGATGATCCGGCCGACCCGCCAGCGCGGGTTGAGCGAGGCAAAGGGGTCCTGGAAGATCATCTGCAGCCGGTCGCGGTCGCCGTGGAAGCGGATCGCCCCGGCCGAGGGCGGATGCAGGCCGGTGACCAGCTTGGCGATGGTCGACTTGCCGCAACCGGATTCACCGACCAGCGCAAGGGTCTGGCCCCGGGCGATGGTGAAATCGACGCCGTCGACGGCCCGCAGGGTGCGGCGGGGCTTGCCTTCCAGCACGCGGTTCAGCCAGGGGGCCGACACGTCAAAGCGCCGTTCCAGGGCATCGACTTCGAGGATGGCATCGGCGCGGGTCATGCGGTTTCTCCTTCCATGGCCAGCCAGCAGGCCGCGCCCTGTTGCATCGGCGGCCGCTCGGCCCGGCATTTCGGCCCGGCATGGGCACAGCGCGGGTTGAAGGCACAGCCCTGCGGCACGGCGTCCAGCCGGGGCATCGCGCCGGGGATCATGCTGAGCTCGTCGACATCGGAGCGCAGCGAGGGGATCGAGCCCATCAGGCCCTGGGTATAGGGATGGCGCGGGGCGCGCACGACGCGGTCGACCGGCCCGACCTCGGCCAGGCGGCCGGCATACATCACGGCCACCCTGTCGGCTGTTTCGGCGATGACCCCCATGTCATGGGTCACCAGCATGACGGCCGTGCCCCGATCGCGGCACAGGCGTTTCAGCAGGGCGGTGATCTGGGCCTGGATCGACACGTCCAGCGCGGTGGTCGGCTCGTCGGCGATGATCAGCTCGGGCTCGGCGCAGAGCGCCAGGGCGATGACGATGCGCTGGCGCATCCCGCCCGAGAACTGGTGGGGGTAATTGTCGATGCGCTCCTCGACGGCCGGAATGCCGACCTCGCGCATCAGGTCCAGCGCCCGGGTGCGGGCCTGGGCCTGGGTCAGGCTGGTATGCAGGCGGATGGTCTCGACCAGCTGGTCGCCGACCCGGAACAGCGGGTTGAGCGAGGTCAGCGGATCCTGGAAGATTGCCCCGATGCGCCGGCCCCGGATCTTTTGCATCCCGGCCTCGGGCAGGGTGTCGATGCGGTCGCCCGACAGGCGGATCTCGCCGGCGGCGATGCGGCCGGGCGGTTCCAGCAGGCCCAGGATGGCCATGCCGGTCATCGACTTGCCGGCCCCGCTTTCGCCGACGACGCCCAGGATCTCGCCGGCATGGATCGACAGGGAAATGTCGCGCACGGCGGTCAGCACGCCCCTGCGGGTGGGGAATTCCACCCGCAGGTCGCGCACGTCGAGGATGGGATCGGTCATGAGGCCCTCCGGTAGCTGGGGGTGAAGATCTCGGCCACCGGCGGATGGCCCTGGGTGCGGTCGGGATAGCGGGCGATCAGCCCGTCGAACTGGGCCTGTGCCCGGATCATGGCGCTGTCCTGGTCGAAGCCGGGGATCAGGCGGTCGGCCATCACCCGGCGGCCGTCGATCCAGACATCGCGCACGTCGCGGCCCGAACACGAGGTCATCAGGGTCTGCACCGGGTCGGGGGTCTGCAAGGCCTGGCCCAGGTCGATGACCGTGATGTCGGCCCGGGCCCCGGCCTGAAGGCGACCCAGGTCGGGTCGGCCGAGCGCATCGGCCCCGCCCAGCGTGGCCGCATCGAACAGGGCTTCGGACCGCAGGGCCTGGCCGCCATCGGCGATCCGCGCGGTCATCAGGCCCATCTGCAGGTTGGCGATCATGTCGGCGGGCCAGGTGTCGGTGCCCATGCCGATGGTGATGCCCTGCGCCCGGCAGCTGGCAAAGCTGCGTAACAGCCCGCCGTGCCGCGCCGAGACCAGCGGGCAATGCACCAGCGCCGCGCCATGTTCGGCGATCAGCTCCAGGTCGCGCGCGCTGGCATGGGTGCCATGGGGCAGCAGCCAGTTGGGGCCCAGGGCGCCGATCCGGTCCAGCCAGTCGATCGGCGTGGTGCCATGCTGGGCGGCCACGAGATCCAGCTCGATGGGGGACTGGCAGCAATGCTGGCGCACCGGGGCCTGCATCTCGGCGGCGATGTCACGGGTGCGGCGCAGCAGGGTTTCGGTGCAGGTCTCGATCCGGTCGGGGGCGAACATGGCCCGCAGGCGCCCGCCGGCCCGGCCATCGATGCGTGCGGCGAAATCGGCGGCCCGGTCCAGGCCGCGCAGGCCGCGGTCCTCGTCGTAGACCGCCCGGATGCGCCCGGCATCGTCGACCACCTGGCCGCCGCTGCGGTAGGCCGGCCCCAGGTAGGCCCGCAGGCCCAGCTCTTCGGCGGCCTGAGCCGCGGCTTCGAATTCGTCGACCGTCTCGCCCCATTCGCGGTAGAACAGCGAGGCGATGGGCAGGGCCGTGGTGATGCCGTTGCGGATCAGCTGGGCCAGGGCAAAGCGCTTCTGAAAGGCCAGCTCGTCGGGCGTGTACATCTCGTAGGGCCCGGCGGCGACGTAGCTTTCGGGCCAGACCCGGCCCTTTTTCCAGGCCGGCCAGTTGTCGAGGCCCAGGATCGTCGTGTCGAGGTCGGACAGCGCGTCGAGATCGATGAAGCCCGGCGACAGGATGGCCTGGCCATAGTCGATCCGCCGGGCCTCGCCCGGCCAGTCGGCCGGGCCGACATGCACGATGTCGGTGCCCTCGATCACCACGCAGCCGTTCTCATGGACGACATGCGCGCCGTCCTGGTGGCCGATCACCCAGCGGGCGGTCAGGCAGGTCCGGGTCATCGCCGCATCCTCCCGCGTCGGTCGCGCTGTCCGGCCCCGCTCATGGCGCCTCGATCACGGCCACGCCGTCCCGGGTCACGATCCGCCCGGCCTTCAGCACCAGCTTGCGCGGGGCATGCATGGCCACGGCCTCGGCCAGGGTCTCGCCCTCGACAAGCACGGCATCGGCCCGGCAGCCGATCTCCAGCCCGTAATCTTCGGTGTCCATCACCCGTGCCCCGCCATGGGTGCAGATATCAAGCGCCAGCTCGACCTCGTCGTCGCGGCGCAGGTTGTTGCGCAGGCCGATGAACATCGCCCGTTCCAGCATGTCGCCGTTGCCATAGGGCCCCCAGGTGTCGCGGATGCCGTCATTGCCGCCACAGGTCAGGATGCCCAGCTCGGCCAGTTCCTTGACGCGCGGCACCGGGGCAGAGGCCGGGGCGGTGGTCGCGATGTGGATGCGGGTCTCGGCCAGCTGTTCCTGCAGCCCGGCGACGTAATCGCGTTCGGCCGCGCCCAGGCAGAAGGCATGGCTGATCGTGACCTTGCCCTGCATGCCATGCGCCCGGGTCCGCGCGATGATCTCTTCCATCGAGAACCCGCCCATCGCATCGCGTTCATGCAGGTGGATGTCGACCGGCTTGCCGTGTTTCTCGGCCAGGGCGAACACCGCGTCCAGGTGGCCCTTGGGGTCGCGTTCGATGCCGCAGGGATCGATGCCCCCGACCACATCGGCGCCCAGGCTCAGCGCCTCGTCCATCAGCTCGACCGTGCCGGGGCGGGGCATCATGGACGATTGCGGAAAGGCCACGATCTCGATGTCGACATACCCCTTCAGCTTTTCGCGCGTGGCCATGACGCCTTCGATCCCGGCCAGCCCGTGATGGGTGTCGACATCGACATGCGACCGGATCTGGGTCGTGCCATAGGCCATCGACCGGATCGCCTGGCGTTCCGACTGGACCTGGGGATCAAGCCCCAGCGACACCTTGACCTCGCGCTCGTTGGTGATCTTGTCGATCAGCCGCGGGCCGACCTCGTTGCGATACCAGGGCAGGCCCAGCAGCGACTTGTCGAGATGGGTATGGGCTTCGACCAGGCCGGGGATCAGGATGCGCCCGCCGCAATCGACGACCTCGGCCGGGGGCGTGCCGGCCGTGGCCGGATCGGCAAAGCGGCCGTCGGCGATCAGCAGGTCGGTGGGGGCGGCGCCCATCGGGCGGACATTCTTCAAAAGCATGACTTATCTCAGTTTGGGGTTCAGCGCATCGCGCAGCCAGTCGCCGATCATGTTGACCGACAGGACGATCAGGCACAGCTGGACGGCCGGAAAGACGACGATCCACCAGAGGCCGGAAAAGAGGTATTCGTTGCCGATGCGGATCAGCGTGCCAAGCGACGGCTGGTCGGGCGGCATGCCCACGCCCAGGAACGACAGCGTGGCCTCGGCCAGGATGGCCAGGCCAAAGCTCAGCGTGGCGGCGACCATGATCGGGGTCAGCGTGTTGGGCAGGATGTGGTGCAGCATGATCCGCCAGGGCCGGACGCGGATCAGCCGGGCGGCCTGGACATATTCCTTCTTGCGCTCGACCATGGCCGAGGCCCGCACGGTGCGCGCATATTGCACCCAGGACGGCACGGCGATGGCAAAGATCAGGATCGGCGCGGCCATGATGTCCTTGAGCGCCGGGGGCAGGGCGGCCCCGGCCATGGCCGAGATCAGGATGGCGATCAGGATGAAGGGCATCGACAGCAGGATGTCGCCCACGCGCATGATGACATTGTCGATCCACCCGCCAAGATAGCCCGCGACCAGGCCCAGGCTCAGCCCGATGGCCAGCGACAGCAGCACCGAGGCAAAGCCGATGATCAGCGAGATCCGCGACCCGTAGAGGATGGCCGACAGGATGTCGCGGCCCTGCACGTCGGTGCCCAGCAGATAGGGCCACTGGCCGCCGGCCTGCCAGATCGGCGGGATCTCGGAATTCCACAACTCCAGCGCGGCCAGGTCATAGGGATCCTGGGGCGAGATCACCGGGGCCAGCACGGCGGTCAGGATCAGCAGGGCCAGCAGGGCGGCGGCAAAGACCGCCGAGGGATGGCTGCGGAAGGAATGGAACAGGTCGCTGTCGACCAGCCCCTGCAGGCGGGCCCTCGGCCCCCGCGGGGTGCGGGCCAGGGTCGGGCTGGCGGCGGTCTGGTCGGCAATCTCGGTCATCTGGGCCTCCGGTCGGTCGGGCTGGGGCGTGGTCTGGCGGGCGGGCAGGGCCATGATCAGCCCGTCGCCCCGGCGCGGGCGGCATCGTCGCGCAGGCGCGGATCGAGCCAGGCATAGGTGATGTCGACAAATGTGTTCAGCGTGACGAAGATGAACGAGACCAGCATGAGGTAGGCGGCCATGACGGGGATGTCGACAAAGGTCACGGCCTGGATGAACAGCAGGCCCATGCCCGGCCATTGGAAAACCGTTTCGGTCACCAGGGCAAAGGCGATCAGGTTGCCGATCTGCATGCCGGTCAGGGTGATCACGGGCATCAGGCAGTTGCGCAGGGCATGGCGCCAATGCACCCGCCCGGCCGGCACGCCCCGGGCCCGGGCGAACTTGATGTAATCGGCGCGCAGGGTTTCCAGCATCTCGGCCCGAACCAGGCGCATGACCAGGGTGATCTGGAAGGTCGACAGCGACACCGCCGGCAGGATCAGCGCCCGGCGGCCCTCGGGGGTCAGCAGGCCGGTCGACCACCATCCGATGTCCACCGTCTCGCCCCGGCCAAAGGCCGGCAGCCATCCCAGGGTCACCGAAAAGCCCAGGATCAGCAGGATGCCCACGACAAAGCTGGGCAGTGACACGCCCACGATCGACCCCAGCTGCAGGGTGTCGGCCAATCGGCTGTCGCGGTGGATGGCCGTGATCACGCCAAGGGGTATGCCCACCACCAGCGAAATCAGCGTGGCCACGATGACCAGTTCCAGCGTTGCCGGGAACCGCTCGCCGATCAGCACCATGACATCCTGCTGGTTGCGATAGGAAATCCCGAAATCCCCCTGCACGGCATTGGTCACGAACCGCGTG
Organism: Marinibacterium sp. SX1; assembly: GCF_050389775.1. Lineage (NCBI taxonomy): Bacteria > Pseudomonadati > Pseudomonadota > Alphaproteobacteria > Rhodobacterales > Paracoccaceae > Marinibacterium > Marinibacterium sp. SX1. The sequence continues at coordinate 18,206 of NZ_CP177147.1, forward strand.
TACTGGGTGACGAAACCGTCGTTCAGCCCCAGCCGTTCGCGCAGGGCCTCGCGGTCGGCCTGGGTGGCCTGTTCGTTGACCATCATCTCGACCGGGTCCCCGAAGAAACGGAAGATCACAAAGGCGAGAAAGGCCACCGACAGCATGACAAAGGCCGCGTTGGCCAGGCGCTTGATGAGAAAGGCGAGCATGTCCGGTTCCTGCTGGCTGGAGCGCTTGGGAAAAGGCGGCCGGCCGCCTCTTCTTCTTGGGTCAAGTACCTCAAGGGGGGTGCGGGGGGCTTGCCCCCCGCCTCGGTCGGATCGCCAGGGGCGATCCGATCCCCTGCCTTGCGGGTCGGATCAGCTGCCCGATCCGGTGCGCGCGTACCAGAGCCGCGGCTTGTTGTCGGGGAAGAGCGGCATCTCGGCCACCTCGTCGGTCACCGCCCAGGCCATCGGCTGCTGGTGCAGCGGGATCATGATGATCTCGTCCTTGACGATCTTCAGCGCCTGGTTCTCCAGGTCCAGCCGGGTGTCGACATCCAGCTCCTTGCCGGCCGCCTGCACCAGCGCGTCCAGTTCCGGGTAGGACCAGCCGCCCCAGTTGAACACGCCCGAATTGCCTTCCTTGGAATGGAAGATCTGCAGCAGCGGCGAATAGGCATCGAGCATCGGCAGCGTTGCCCAGCCCAGCGTGTAGACATCGGTGTTGCCATTGGTCCGCTTGGGCGTCTGCACCGCCCGCGGCCCGACATCCAGCTTGGGCGCCAGCCCCAGCCGCGTCCACATCGCCGCGATGGCCTGGCAGAACTGTTCCTCGTTCACCAGCCCGTCGCTCAGGCAGTTGAACTCGAACTCCAGCCCCTCGGGCACACCGGCCTCGGTCAGCAGCGCCCGGGCGGCATCGGGATCAAAGCCGGGCAGGGTGTCGAGATCCTCGGAATAGCCCGGGATCGGCGGCGCCACGGTGGCCCCGGCCACCCGCGACTTGCCGCGCATGACCTTCTGGTGGATCAGGTCGAGGTCGATTGCCTTGTAGAGCGCCTCGCGCACCTTGAGATCGGTGAACGGATTGGCCTCGCCCGACACCAGCGTCTCGCGGAACGGGAAGCCGATCATCACGGTCCGCAGGTCGACGCCTTCCAGCACTTCGACCCCCGGCGCGGCGGCCAGGCGCGGCAGGTCCTGCACCGGGGCGGCCTCGGTGAAGTTGATCTCGCCCGACAGCAGCGCGGCCACCCGCGTCGCGGCCGAGGTCACCGGCGTCAGCTCGATCCGGTCCAGGTTGTGGCGGGGCTCGTCCCACCAGGCCGGGTTCACGACAAAGACCGTCTTGGCGTCCGGCTGGCGGCTTTCCACGCTGAACGGCCCGGTGCCGTTGGCGTTGTAGGTCGCGTAGCCTTCGACGCCCGCGCCGATGTCGGTCGGCTTTTCGGCGCCGTTCTCGACCAGCCAGTCCTTGTCGAAGATATGGATGTTGGTCAGGTCGTTGAGCAGCAGCGGATAGGTGCCGTTCAGCGTGATGTCGACGGTCAGGTCATCGACCACCTGCGACGACACATAGGCCGGCAGGTTGCCCTTGAGCGGCGAGGCATCGTCGCTGACCCGCTCCAGCGAGGCCACGACATCTTCGGCGGTGAATGCATTGCCGTTGTGGAACGTCACGTCGGGCCGCAGGGTGAACCGCCAGGTCACCTGGTCATCCAGGATCTCCCACCCGGTCGCCAGGGCCGGTTCGATCTTGAGGTCCTGGTTATAGCGCACCAGGCCTTCGTAGACGTGGTTGAGCACGTTGATCGTGAAACTGTCGCCATAGGAATAGGGATCCAGCGAGCCGATATCCCGGCTTGCCCCCCATTTCAGGACGTTCTCGGCCTGCACGGACCCGGCAAGGGCCAGCGCGGCGGCGGATGCTAGCAGAAGATGTCTGGGTGTCATGGTCGCTCCCCGGCGGTGACGTTCTGTCAGATTGTCTTTCGGAATCGCAAGAATTGGATACGATGCGATAGGCATGTCGTATGAAATGCAATCTGGCAAGAAGATTGTATCCAATTGACAGAAAAATTTGGATACTCTACCTGTATGCAGGAAATCTGAGCATCCACCGAGCACCCGAGCGCCGGACCCCCATGAGTGACAAAGAAAAGACTACGCTGAGCGACACGGTGCACGACCTGCTGCGGCGGGCGATCATCGAACAGGCCCTCAAGCCCGGCATGCGCCTGCCCGAGGACACGGTGGGCGACCAGTTCGGCGTCAGCCGGACCATCGTGCGCCACGCCCTGGTGCGCCTTGAAAACGAAGGGCTGGTCATCACCCGGCGCAACCGCGGGGCCTTTGTGGCCGAGCCGTCGCTGGACGAGGCCAAGCAGATCTTCGAGGTGCGCCATTGCCTTGAGGCCGAGGTCATCCGCCTGCTCGTCGAGCGCATGCCCGAAACCGGCTTTGACCAGCTGGAAGCCCATGTGCGGTCCGAGGAATCGGTGCGCGGCAAGGACGGGCCGGTGTCGATTCGCCTGGCCGGCGAATTCCACATCCTGCTGGCCCGGCTGACCGGCAACGACGTGCTGGCCGGCTATGTCTCCGAGGTCGTGCTGCGCTGTTCGCTGATCATGGCGATGTATGCCAAGAGCCATTCGTCCGATTGCGCCGTCGACGAACATTCCCAGATCATCGCCGCGCTGCGCGCCCGCGATGCCGACACCGCCCGCCACCTGATGTCGCATCACCTGGGCGCGGTCGCCGGCCGGGCCGAGCTGACCCGCCAGGAAGACAGCGTGTCGACCATTCTCTCGCGTTACGGAAAGGAACTTGCCCAATGACCCACCACGCGCTCGACTTCTCGCAGCTGTCCCCGCGCGAGGCCTACAAGGTCATGATCGGCACCATCGTGCCGCGGCCCATTGCCTGGGTGACGACCGTGTCGCCCGATGGCGTGGTCAATGCCGCGCCCTATTCCTTCTTCAACTGCCTGTCGGCCGATCCGCCGATCCTGGCCCTGGGCGTCGAAAACAAGCCCGACCGGGCGTTCAAGGACACCACCGAGAACATCCGCCAGACCGAGGTCTTCACGGTCAACATCGTCGATCACGCCAATGTCGAGGCCATGGCGGCCACCGCCGCGGCCTTTCCGCCCGAGGTGGACGAGCTGCAGATGGCCGGGCTGACGGCTGTGCCCGGCGTGACGATCGACTGCCCGCGCATCGCCGAGGCGCCGGTGTCCTTCGAATGTCGCCGCTACCTGGGGCTGCAGGTGTCGTCGGCGCGCGAGATCGTGCTGGGCACGATCACCATGGCCCATGTGCGCGAAGACATCATCGACCTCGAAACCTATTACTCGGACCACCTGGCGCTGGATGCGATCGGGCGGATGGGCGGCAATGGCTATGCCTATTCCCGCGATTGCTTTGACCATGCCTCGCCTTCCGCCGAAGAGGTCATGGCCCGCCGTGCCGCCCGCGCGGCCGAGTAAGACGCGCTTCGCTTCCCCTGTTCGCGGATGCCTGTCCGGCCCGGCCGATCCTTCGGTCCGGGCCGGTTTGCTGTCGGGCGGCCGGTTTTCCGGCGCCGGGAATCACCGGGCAGGGTGTCGGCTGGCCGCCGGTGTGAGCGCAAGCTGTCCATATAGTGGATGGAATGTTCCGCCATTTGGTCGGCCGGCGCGGCCGAAGTCATGTGTCAAATGGCTGTAATTGCGTTGAAAATTGCAAATTCCGGCCAAGCCCAATAATTCAGCTTGATTTGACTGACCACAATGTGGCTACTTCTGAGGTGCGCCGGGCGAGGCTTTCAAGGCCCGTCCGGCTCTGCCGTCGGTCGACTGACCGCATGGTGGACACGCAACCGGGAGGAAAATCTGTGAACACGGTCGAACGGATCGCGCCCGCCCTGCAGCGCCAGGGCCGGGTCGAAGGCAAGCGCGTGCTGCTGGTCGGTGGCGGCGCCCCCGAGGAGGGCTGGTCGAACGGCAAGGCGGCGGCGGTGCTTTATGCCCGCGAAGGCGCCCGGGTTGTCGTGGCCGACCGCGACGCCGCGGCTGCCGAACGCTGTGTCGCGGCGATCCGGGCCGAGGGCTTCGAGGCCAGCGCCGCCCGGGCCGACATCACCTCGTCGGACGATCTCGAACGTCTGGCCACCCAGGCCCGGGACGAGATGGGCGGCATCGACATCCTGCACAACAATGTCGGCATTGCCGAGACCGGCGGGCCGGTGGAAACTTCGGAGGACAGCTGGCGGCGGGTGGTCGAGGTCAACCAGACCGGCATCTTCCTGGCGTGCAAGCACGTGCTGCCGGTGATGGACGCGCAGGGCAAGGGTGCCATCGTCAATATCGGTTCGGTGGCCTCGCTGCGCTGGATCGGCTTTCCCTACGTGGCCTACACGGCCAGCAAGGCGGCGGTCATGGCCATGACCCAGAACATCGCCCTGCAATATGCCGACCGGGGCATCCGGGCCAATTGCGTGCTGCCCGGGCTGATGGACACGCCGATGATCCGCGCCCCGCTGACGGCCTCTTACGGCGGCGACGTCGACGACATGATCGCCACGCGCAACCGCACCAGCCCGACGGGCAAGATGGGCGATGCCTGGGACACCGCGCATGCCGCGCTGTTCCTGGCCTCGGACGACGCCCGCTATGTCAATGGCACCCACATCATCGTGGACGGAGGGCTTTCCGCCCGCTGTGCCTGAGCTTAAGTGACCGAGACTTCCAGGGAGGAAACCAGGATGAAACATCAACGACTGATCGCGGCGGCAACGGCGCTGGCCCTGCTGGCCGTGCCGGGGCTGGCCGCGGCCCAGACGTTCCGGCTGTCGTCGGAAACCAACGAGAACAGCAGCCGCACCCAGGGTGGCCAGAAATTCGCCGACCTGCTGGCCGAGGCCTCGGGCGGCGAGATGAAGGTCAAGGTCTTTCCCAATGCCGTGCTGACCGGGGGGGATCAGCTGAAGCAGGCCGAGATGCTGGGCCGGGGGGCGCTGGATTTCTCGGTGACCTCGGCGATCACGATTTCCAATGTCGTGCCGGAAATGGCCGTGTTCTCGCTGCCGTATCTCTTCTCGGGCTACGACGAGGTCGATGCCGCCGTGGCCGGCCCGGCCGGGGCGCGCATGGCCGAGATCATGGAAGACCACGGGCTCAAGCTGCTGGCCTGGGGCGAAAGCGGCTTTCGCGAGCTGACCAATTCGACCCGGCCGGTGACTGGTCCCGACGATCTGAAGGGGCTCAAGATCCGGGTTGCCGGGCCGATGTTCATCGACGTGATGACCGAGCTGGGCGCCAACCCCCAGCAGATCCAGTGGACCGAGACCTTTTCGGCGCTGCAACAGGGCGTGGTTGACGGCCAGGAAAACCCGATCGGCGCGGTGATCGTGCCCCAGCGGGTCTACGAGGTGCAGGATTACATCACGACCTGGCATTATTCCTACGACCCGGCCTTCCTGATGATGAGCCTGCAGAAATGGAACGGCCTGTCGCCCGAGGAACAGCAGATGGTCCAGGCCGCCGCGACCGAGGCGATGGACTGGCAGAAGGCCCTGACCCGCGAGCAGACGGCCGAGGGCATCGCCCTGCTGCAGGCCGAGGGCATGGAGGTCTATGAGCCGAGCGCCGACGAGCTGGCAGCCTTTGCCGCCGCTGCCCAGCCGGCCTTCGACAAATGGGCCGACAAGGTGGGCGACGAGCTGGTGACCCTGTTCAAGCCGGAGACCGTGCCGGGCAACTGACGCCCGGGCGACGGCCCGACGATTACGACAACAGGCGGCGCGCCCGGCATCCGGGGGCGCCGCCCCTGCATGCGGCCAGGGCAAGCCGGGACCGGCACAGCCGCGCCTGTCCAGCGCATTTTCGGTCATCACGCGGTTGCGAGCGGCCCCGCGTGGCATTAGATCGCGGTCATCAGACTGGATTTCGCATGACCCGCTGGACCCTTTCGGCCGTTCTACTGCTGGCACATCTGCTGTTCGTCCTGCCGCTGGGCCAAGCCGCCCATGCCGCGGGTGGCTGTGGCGATGCCGTGGCCGGCCAGGATGTCTGCCCGGCGCCCGGTACGCTGCAACGGTCCGACCGGCAGATCGACGGCAAGACCTGTGCGGCCTGCGTGATCCTTGACGGCACCCGCCCGGCCCCGCATCGGCAGGGCATGCAACGGCTGGCCCTGCAATTCGAAGCCGACAGCCACAGCGGCCGCACCCCGCTGCCGCCCCGGCGTCCACCACGCGCCTGACCTCCTGATCCCCACGACACCCGGCCCTTCGGGGCCTGCATCCCGTTACACCGCACAACCACGTGCGATCAGGAAAGTTACATCATGTCCACTTCTTACACCGACAGCCGTACTCCGTCTTCCGACCGGCTGATCTTTCCCTTCCTCCGCCCCGTCTATGCCGCGCTGACCCCGCTGGCCGAAACCTGGCTGCGCGTCATCTGCGGCGTGGCGCTGATGGTCCATGGCTGGCCCAAGATCCAGAACCCCCTTGGCGCCTCGGGCATGGTCGAGGGGCTGGGCTTTTACCCCGGCTGGCTCTGGTCGCCGGCCCTGTCGATCTCGGAATTCGTCGGCGGGCTGCTGCTGGTGCTGGGCCTGATGACCCGGCTGGCCGGGGCGGCCACGACGGTCATCCTGCTGGTCACGGTCTATTTCCACTGGGTGGTCAAGGCCGAGGGCTATCGCGGGGCCGAACTGTCGCTGATCTGGTCGGCGGCGACCTTCTATTTCGCCCTGCGCGGCGCCGGGCGGCTGTCGCTCGACGCGCTGCTGCGCCGGACCCTGTAAGCCAAGAGCGAAGGGCGCCCCGCGCGCCCTTCGCTTCCGTCGGCCGGCCGGAACACATTGGCCCGGCTGCCGGTTTTGCAATCGCGGCATCCGCCTTATCTCTGCAAGGGGGCGGGCAGGGGAACGGGGACGATACGGGCGTGACGATATGGGCATGACAACTTGGGCAGAGGGCAACCGGACGCCGGTTCTGTACTGGCGCGGGATCACCGGAGCCGAAGAGGGGGCGCAAAACGGGGCGCAGCTGTCGCTGCATGCGCTGGTCGCCCGGCCGGGCGCGACGCCGCCGGGCGCGATCACCGTGGCGGGGACCGACCATGCGCCCGAATGCATCCACAGTTTCGAAGGCCTGCGCTTCTGGCGCTATGCGCTGACCCTGACCCCCGACGTGGCCGGCTATGAATTCGAGGGCCGGTTCTTTCCGGTTGTCACCCGGTTCGACGGTGATCTGCGGCTGGCCTTCGTGTCCTGCAACGGCGAGGAACATGGCGATCTCGACCGCGACCCCGAGGAACGCAACGCCATGTGGATGCGGCTGGTCGCGGAGCATGAGCGCGCGCCGATGGGCCTGTTGCTGCAGGGCGGTGACCAGATCTATGCCGACGAGGTGACCGACGGCCACCCGCTGACCGACGACTGGCCGTCGGGGCTGGCGCGCAATCCCTCGCCCGAGGCGCTGGCCGATCTCGAAACCCATCTCGAACGCAGCTTTGTCGACCGCTACATGCGCCTGGCCGTGGCGCCGGGCACCGCGCGCATCCTGTCCGAAGTGCCCAGCCTGTCGATCTGGGACGACCACGACATCTGTGACGGCTGGGGGTCGCTGAAGGACCGGGTGACCGACAACCCGGTGGCCCGCGTGCTGTTCACCGTGGCCCGGCGGATGTACCTGCTGTTCCAGCAGGCCATGACCGAAGCCGATCTGCCCGCGCTGATGCCCGATGCCACGGGGGCGAACCTGGGCTGGCGCTATCACCTGCCCGGGCTGACCCTGCTGGCGCCCGACCTGCGCTCGCAGCGGCGGCGGCACCGGGTGATGGGCCCCGAAGGCTGGGCGCTGGTCGAGGAGACCGCGCCGCGGCCCGGCGATCACACGATCATGGTGTCCAGCGTGCCGTTGCTGGGCCCGCGCCTGTCGATGGTCGAGAAACTGCTGACGCTGATCCCGCGCATGCAGAAATACGAAGACGACCTGCGCGACCAATGGCAGAGCCACGCCCATCGCGAGGAATGGCGGCGGATGTTGCAGCAGATGCGGCGGTTTCGCCGGGCCGGGCCGGTGACGGTTGTCTCGGGCGAGATCCACCTGGCCACCCGCGCCCGGATGGACGCCCCGGAAGGCGCGGTGATCCAGCTGGTGGCCTCGGGCATCGCCCATCCCGCGCCGCCTGCGGCCTATGCCACGGCGCTTGGCCTGCTGGCCCGTTTCGGCGAGGCGCCGCTGCCCGACAGCCCGATCCGCATCCTGCCCCTGCCCGGGCAGACCCGCCGCTACGTGGCCGAACGGAATTTCCTGGTGATCGACCGCCGCGCCGGTGTGGTCACCGCCCGCTGGCACCTGGAAGACAGCGGCATCACCGAGGCCGTCGATTTGTCCTAGCCCGGGTCGGCCCACGCCATCTGGCCTGGGCCTGCTGACGCTGTGGCGACCCGAGCGGCCTACGCCACCTGAACCCGCCGGCGATAGGCCGTCGGCGTCTCGCCCATCCGCGCGCGGAACCGGCGCGAGAAATAGGACGGGTCGGCATAGGACAGGCGAAAGGCGATCTCGGCCAGGGGCAGGCGGGTAAAGGCGATCAGCCGGCAGGCCTCGGTCATCGTCGCGGTTTCCAGGTAGGCCGTCAGGCTGGCCCCCGTCGCCCCGCGCACCACGCGGTTCAGGTGCCCGGTCGTCACATGCAGGGCCAGCGCGTAATCGCGGGCCGTCCAGCCTTCGGCCAGGTGGGCGGCGATCAGCGCGTCAAGCCGCTGCAATTGGCCGCCGCCGCCCGGCGCGCCGGGCTCGGGGCGTTCGGTCTCGTCGGCCAGGGTGGCCAGCAGGGCATGGGCCAGCGCCACAAGGCGTTGTGCGCGAAATGTGCCAGAGGTGGCATAGGCCTCGGTCATCTCGGTGATCAGCCGCCCGATCCGGGGCGACACCGCCCCGCGCCGGGGCGCGGCCAGCCAGGCCACGAAGGGTGGCGTCTTGGGGCCCATCCGCGTGACCACCGGCGAGGGAAAGGACAGCACCACCCCTTCGGTGCCCCGGGCGAAATCGAACCCATGCACCACTTGCGGCGGCACGTAGAGATAGGCTCCGGCCTGCAATCGCCCGGTTTCACCGTCCAGCTGCACCCGTGCTTCGCCCCGCTCGATGTGAAAGACCTGCGACATCTGGCGATGGCGATGCGCCGAGATCACCCAGCCGTGCAGGGCCGCCCGGTCGTGGATGCGTTCGCAATGCACCACGTCGGGAAAGGCCGTGGTTTCGCCGAACAGGGTGAAGACCGGGATGGATGCCGCCTGCGTCATGCCCGAAAAGTACCAGTCATTGCCGCCCGCGTCCATTCGCCCCGCCCCGGTCCGCCCCTATTGTCGCCAGACACCGACCCGGCTTGAGGAGGACCCCGGATGCAGGACATGTCGACCCAGGTGGCCATCATCGGCGGCGGGCCTTCGGGGCTGTTGCTGTCGCAGCTGCTGAACCGGGCCGGGATCGAAACCGTCGTGCTTGAACGCGCGACCCGGGCGCATGTGCTGGGCCGCATCCGGGCGGGCATCCTGGAATGGGGCACCGTCGAGTTGCTCCGCGAGGCCGGTGTCGGCGCGCGGATGGACGCCCGGGGCATCTCCCATGACGGCTGTTACCTGACCGACGAAGACCTGATGGTACACATCGATTTCCGCGCGCTGACTGGGCGCAGCGTCATGGTCTATGGCCAGACCGAGGTCACGGCCGACCTGTATTCGGCCCAGGACGCGCTTGGCACGACCATCCTGCACGAGGTTTCAGAGGTCGAGATCCACGACCTCGACAGTACCCGGTCGCATGTGACCTTTACCCATGACGGTCAGCGCAAGCGGCTGAGCTGTCTCTATGTCGCGGGTTGCGACGGGTTTCACGGCGTGTCGCGCAAGACCATCCCCGAAGACCGGCGCCGGGCCTTCGAACGGGTCTATCCCTTTGGCTGGCTGGGCATCCTGTCGGAAACCCCGCCGGTCCATGACGAGCTGATCTATTCCAATTCGCCGCGCGGCTTTGCCCTGGCCTCGATGCGCAGCGAGATGCTGGTGCGCTATTACGTGCAGGTGCCGCTGTCGGACCGGGTCGAGGATTGGTCAGACGACAGGTTCTGGGACGAGTTCTCGGCCCGGCTGCCGTCGGATGCGGCCGCCCGGCTGGTCACCGGGCCGTCGATCGAAAAGAGCATCGCGCCGCTGCGCAGCTTCGTGTCCGAGCCGCTGCGCTGGGGCAACCTGTTCCTGGTGGGGGACAGTGCCCATATCGTGCCGCCGACCGGGGCCAAGGGGCTGAACCTGGCGGCCTCGGATGTCTATTACCTGCATGACGCGCTGATCCGGGCGATCCGGGGCCAGGGCACCACGGGGATCGATGGCTATTCAGAGCGGGCCCTGGCGCGGATCTGGAAGGCCATGCGGTTCAGCTGGCAGATGACGACGATGCTGCACCGGTTCGATGGCGAAGATGCCTTTGCGGCCCAGATGCGCAAGGCAACGCTGGATCACCTGGCCCAGTCCGAAACCGCCCGGCGCGAGCTGGCCGAGAATTACATCGGCCTGCCGTACTGAAGCCCGGGCCGTTGGGCCGGCCCCGATCCGATGACCGGGGCCGGAGACAGGCCGGTTCAGCGCGGGGCCAGTTCGGCGATCAGGTCGTTGGCGACAACGGCCATGGCCGGGCTGGCGGCAAAGTTGAACTGGTTGATGGCCATGAACACGCCGACCCCGCGCGCCGGGGCAAAGGCCGTATAGCTGAAGATCCCGTCGGCCCCGCCGGCCTTTTGCAGGATCAGCGGCCGGTCGCCTTCGGGCATCATGACGACCCAGCCCAGGCCGATGGCATCCATGTGCCCGGATTCGTCCATGCCATAGGCCGGGTCACGCCCGTCGCGCATGGCCCAGGGCGCATGGCTGATGGCCTGCATCTCGGCGGTGTCGGCATCGAATGCGCCCAGGTTCCATTGCAGGTAGCGCACCATGTCGTTGGCCGTCGTCCGCAGCGACGAGGCACCGCCCCGGTTGGGCACGAAGGTGGCGAAATCGATCGGATTGCCGTTCCAGTCGTAGCCGGTCATGACATTGTCGCCCTCGGCCAGGTCATAGCCGGTGTTGGGCAGGCCGATCGGGTCCAGCACCAGTTCCTGCAGCACCTCGGGGTAGGGCTTGCCTGCGATGTTGCCCAGGGCCATGCCCAGCAGGTCGAAACCGACGTTGGAATAAAGGATGCCCTGGCCCGGGGTGAACAGCAGCGGGTCATCGGCCAGGTTGGCGGCAAAGGACGCGTCGCTGTACTTGTCGATGCCGTCCAGTTCGTCCAGCTCGCGGGGCAGGCCGCTGGAATGGGTGGCCAGGTCGACCAGCCGGATCCGGGCGCCATCGCGTTCGGGCAGGGCATCGTAGACACCGGCAATGGGGCCGGGCACGTCGGTCAGCTGGGCCGCGCCGTCGGCAACGAGATGGGCCAGCGACAGGCCGGTGAAGGTCTTGGTCAGCGATCCGACCCCGACCTGGGTGTCGCCATCTGGGGTGATGCCGCTGCCGATGGCCGTTTCGCCAAAGCCGTAGACCACGCTGTCATCGCCGCGCACGACGGCAATGACCAGGCCGGGCACGCCGGTGTCGATCTGGAAGATCTGGGCGGTGAAGGCCACTGTGTCTTCCAGCAGGGAATCGGCCAGCGCCGGGCCGGCGCCGAGCGCGGCCAGGGACATGGCGGTGATCAGGTGTTTCATGGGGTCTCCAATTCGGTCGTGCGGTCGTGCATGGGATCAACGGATCCGGGGCCAGCGGCCGGTTGCGGGTTGGGTTGCGAAAGGCGGGGGCCGTCGCGGGGTCTTGGCCTGGCTGGACGGGGCGGGGCGGGTCATGGCGGGGCGAATATCCTGCCAAAAGGCATGCCACGCCCCCCGATGGCAAGCCCGCAGGGGCACCGGGGCGGCCTCGCGCACCAGCAGGCGCAGGATGCGCAGGGTTACCAGCGCTAGGGGCAGCAGGGCCGCCAGGATGGCCAGGATCATCGCCGGCCAGGACGGGCCGGCATGTGACAGCAGCAGGATGGCCAGCGTGGCGACCACCAGCGCCAGCGGCCCGGACAGGCGTGAGGAGCTGGGCGGCGGCCGGTCGGGCGGCGCGGGTTGGCCGGGGTCCTCGGGGCTCATGGCCAGCGATCCGCGACAGGTGACGTCCCGCGGGCCGGCAACAGGCGGCGGGCCGCGGCACCTGGGCGCAACACATGCTGATCCGGGGTCATCCCTGGGGTTCCTCCTGCCGACCCCGCAGCCCTTGCGCGACCTTCGCGCAAAGGCTCGGCCCTCGGCCCCCCGGGATCAAGCCGGGGCAGGTGTGGGAGCGGTTCAATTTCGGTATAACGCCCGTCATCGGGCATTGGCGGCCGGAGCCGGCCCATCGAGGTGGCGTTCCCCGGGGCGCCATGCGGGGCGATGCATTCAGGTGGCCTTTACTTTCGGGCCATATGACCCATATGATGCCTCAAGGAGCAACGCCATGCAGATCACCGCCCCCACCCGTGACAGCGCCGACATCACAGCCATCGCGCTCAAGGCCTATGCCCGCGCGGTCGAGGCCTGGGACCTGTCGGTGCGCGAGGCCGCCGGGCTGGCCGACATGTCCGAAAGCACCTGGAAACGCGCGCGCAAACCCGGTTTCAAGGGCGAGCTGACCAAGGACCAGATGCTGCGCCTGTCGGCCGTCATCGGCATCTACAAGGCGCTCGAACTCTACTTCTCGGAACCGCTGTCGCGCAGCTGGCTGTCGCGGCCCAATGCCGGGCCCTTGTTCGGCGGCGCCCGGCCGATCGACGTGGCCATCGACGGCGGCTTGCCCCAGATCCTGGGCATCCGCACCCATCTCGATGCCCTGCGGGGTGGCGCGTGAAATCGACAAGCCTGTCGGTCCGGGGCCTGATCCGCCTTCTGCCCGCCACCTACCACAAGCCGCCGGTCCTGCGCGGGCTGGTCGACAGCGATGACGAGGCCGAGATCCTGGCCGAAATCGAAGGCATGACCAGCGCCCGGCTGGTCGCCGAACGCGGCCGCAGCCCGCACCTGGATTCCCGCGAACTGGCCTGGCACCGGCGCAAGGCCGACCTGCGGGTCTATGGCAACAGCCATGTCAACGCGGCCTTCACCTATACCCGCGCAGGAGGCAACCGGTTCAACGGCGCCGGGCGGGGGGCCTGGTATTGCGCCTGGGATGTCATGGTCTCGATTGCCGAGGTGGCCTTTCACCGCACGCGCGAGCTGGGCTATGCCGGCCATTTCCACGACACCGCGCGTTATGTCGAGCTGCATGCCGATTTCATCGGCGACTTCGACGACATGACCGACACGCCCGACCATGATGCGCTGCATCCCGATCCGGCGGTGGGTTATCCCGCAGGCCAGGCCCTGGCCGACGGGCTGCGCCGGGCCGGGTCGCGCGGGTTGATCTATCCGTCGGTGCGCGCGCCCGACGGCCACTGCCTGGTCTGTTTCGACCCCGGGGCCATCCAGAACGTGCGGCCCGGCGCGTCCTGGGACCTGGGCTGGGACGGCACGCCGGATTACTCGGTCACCCAGGTGGCCTGAGCCGGCTCAGCCCGGTTCGGCAATCCGCGAGTAGCGATAGGGCCGATAGCTGTCGCCCAGCCCGCCGGCCCGCAGATCCGCTTCGAGATGGGGCATCAGGGCGGCCACCATGTCGCGGTTGCGCTGTTCCTGCGGGCTGGGCGGCATGGCCAGCCGGTCCCGCAGTTCGTCCAGCACGGCCGCCCGGTCGATCCGCGTGACCCGGCCGCCATCGACGACCATCTCGCCGTCGACAAAGACCTTGTCGATCGCCCCGCGCACCAGTCGGTGCAGCACGGTGTCGACCAGCGGCGTGGCCGGATCGACCAGCGGCCGTTCCAGCGCCGCCCGGTCGATCAGCACGACATCCGCCCGGTAGCCCGGCTGCAACCGCCCGACCTGGCCGCCGAACCCGGCGGTGCGCGCGCCATGTTCGGTGGCGGCCTGCAGGACCTCGGCGGCCTCGATCCGGCGGTTGAACAGGCCGGTCTCGCGGTGCAGGGCCCAGACCAGCTTCATCTCGACGCTCATGTCGCGGTCGTCCAGCAGGTTCGACTGGTCGATGCCCAGGGCCACGGGAATGCCCCGCTCGACCATGGCGTTGACCGGCGCGATGCCGCTGCCCAGGCGCAGGCCCGAGCTGGCATTGTGGCAGACCGAACAGCCGCATTCGGCCAAGAGGTCGAGATCGGCCGCGCTGGTCCAGTTGCCGTGGCCCAGGGTCAGGTCGGGGCCCAGGCAGCCCAGCCGGTGCAGGTGTTCGACGGCCGAACAGCCATAGTGGCGCCGGGCATAGGCGGCCTGGCGTTCGGTTTCGACCAGGTGCATGTGCAGCTGTGCCCCGGCCGCGCGGGCGGTTTCAAAGATCATCTGCAGGCTGTCGTCGCTGCACCAATGCAGGTTGGCCGGGGCCAGGTTCAGGCGCACCTTCTCCGGCGCGCGCGCCTGCCAACGGGCGCGCAGGTCGCGGAAGAAGGTCATGTAATCGGCCGTCGGCACGCGGCTGGCGGCCAGCTGGGTGCTGAGCCACCCGCGCAGGGCCGGGTCGAGCCGGTCGAGCAGCGCCGCATCCGGGCCATAGCCCATGACATTGCGGTCGCGCATCATGAAGGAATAGCCAGCGCGCATGCCGATCTCGCCATAGGCGCCCAGCACGGCATCGGACGTGGTCATCCACTCCTCGGGCCCGCCGGCCATGCCGGAATGGATGTGGTGCACGGTTGTCGTGCCGCTTTCCAGCATCTCGATGGCCGAATAGAGCGTGTCCAGCCGGGGCGGGATCGGGCGCATGGCACGGAATTGGGGCAGCCACAGTTCCAGCGGCGCAAAGGGCACGCCCTGCATCAGGGGTGTCACGCCGAAATGGTGGTGGGCGTTGACCAGGCCGGGAATGGCGATCTGGCCCGGCCCGCCATGGCGCGGCAGGTCAGGGTTCGCGGCGGCCAGCCGGTCCAGCGGGGCGATCTCGGCGATTTGGCCGGCGGCAACGCGGATGGCCATGTCGTGGCGCAGCTCGGCCTGGCCTTCGGGCGACGTGCCGCACAGGATGGCCCCGGCCTGGATCAGGCAGTCCGTCATGCCGCAGTGCCGGCGAACGGGCGGAAGAAGGTGAAGCGGTCTGTCATGGCGGCGGGTCTTTCGGTGGTTCGGCAGGTCCGGTCACCATATGGCCCCGGGCCGGGGCCACCAACGCCCGGGGCGAAGCCCACCGGCCAACCGCCCGGATCGGCGGCCCGTACATGGGGGTATTGCCGCAAAATCCGGCGGTTGGCGGGCGCTGAACCAGGAGGCCGCCATTGCCCGCGTTGGCGCGGGCGGGTTTTAACATAAGTCTCATTATGGGGAGGCGGCCCGCCACACTTGCCCTGCCGGCAACAAAAGCCGCAGTTCGGGTATCGCTCGCCGGACAGGCGCCGCCCGGTTGATCCGGGCGGCGCCGCGTTTCAGGTGTTTTCCAGCCGCAGCTTGGGCGACAGCGCCGCCGGATCGAGCCGCAGGTGCAGGATGGACGGCAGCTTGCTGGCCCGCGCCTCTTCCAGCGCCCCGGCGAAATCGCCGGTGGCCGTCACCGTCGCGCCGAACCCGCCGTAGCTGCGGGCCAGCGCCGCGAAATCGGGATTGGCCAGCGCCGTGCCCGACGGCCGGCCGGGATAGTTGCGCTGCTGGTGCATGCGGATCGTGCCATACATGCCATTGTCGCAGACCAGCACGATCACGTTGGCCCCGCGTTCACAGGCCACGCCGAATTCCTGCATGACCATCTGGAAACAGCCATCTCCGGCCAGGCAGATGACCTCGCGCTCGGGATGGTGCAGCTTGGCCGACACGGCCGCCGGCAGGCCATAACCCATTGAGCCAGAGGTCGGCGCCAGCTGGGTGCGCCAGCCGCGATAGCGGTAGTAGCGGTGCAGCCAGGCCGAGTAATTGCCTGCCCCGTTGGTCAGGATGGCATCGTCGGGCAGCGCCGCGTTGAGATGGGCAATGACCTGTTCCATCTTCAGCGCCCCGGGGGTTTCCTCGGGCTGCTGCCAGGCCTCGTAGCTGGCCCGGGCCTCGGTCACCCAGGTGCCGCCATCGCGTTGGCGGGCGGCGGCGGCCAGCTGGCGCACCACCGGGCCGGGCTGGCCGACCACGGCCAGTTCGGGGCGATAGACCCGGCCGATCTCGGACGGGTCGGCATGGATGTGGATCAGCGCCTGGCGGGTGACCGGCGGGGTCAGCAGCGTGTAGCCCGAGGTGGTCATCTCGCCCAGGCGGGTGCCCAGGGCCAGGATCACGTCGGCATCGCGCACCCGCTGGGCCAGCGCCGGGTTGATGCCGATGCCCACGTCGCCGACATAGTTCGGATGGCGGTTGTCCAGGAAATCCTGGCAGCGGAAGGACGCGCCGACCGGCAGGCCCATGGTCTCGGCGAACTCCCCCAGCGCCGTGGCGGCCTCGGCGCTCCAACTGGCGCCGCCGGCGATGACCAGCGGACGTTCCGCCGCGGCCAGCCGGTCGATCACCGCCGCGATGTCGCGCTCTGCGGCCTCGCCCGACGGCAGGGTGGCCGCCGGCACGGCCTGGCCGATGGCCGGGCCCGACAGCATGTCTTCGGGCAGGGCCAGAACCACCGGCCCGGGCCGGCCCGACTGGGCCACGTGAAAGGCATGGCTGACATATTCGGGGATGCGGTCGGCCCGGTCGATCTCGGCCACCCACTTGGCCAGGGGGCCGAACATGGCCCGGTAGTCGACCTCCTGAAAGGCCTCGCGGTCGCGCTGGTCGCTGGCCACCTGGCCGACGAACAGCACCATCGGCGTGCTGTCCTGGAAGGCCACGTGCACCCCGGCGCTGGCATTGGTCGCGCCCGGCCCGCGGGTGACAAAGGCCACGCCCGGCCGGCCGGTCAGCTTGCCCGCCGCTTCGGCCATGATCGCCGCGCCGCCTTCCTGGCGGGCGGTCACCACGTCGATGTTGTTGTCGTAAAGCCCGTCAAGCGCCGCCAGGAAGCTTTCGCCGGGGATGGAAAACACCCGTTCGACCCCCTGCGCCACGAGGCAGTCGATCAGGAGGGCGCCGCCGTGGCGGACGGCCGTTGCTTGGTTCATCTGGGAGTTCCTTTCAGGCAAAGTCTGCGCGCGCGGCCAGCCGGTCGGCGGCCCGTTCGAACCGGGTCCGCGTGGCGATGCGGGCGGCCTCGGCATCGCCGGCATGCAGGGCATCCAGCACGGCGCGGTGTTCATCCATGATGTCGGGTCCGAATTCCGACGCGGCGGCGTTCTTCAGAAAGGCCGACCGCAGGTTGTTCTGTATGTTGGCCTCGATCATCGCCACCACCTCGGCATAATACGGATTGCCCGAAGCTTCGGTTATATGGCGGTAGAGAAGCAACTCGGTATCGACACGATCTTCCAGCGCCTCGGCGGGGCCCTGCGTATCGGCCTCGGCCATGTGGTGGAACAGCCGGTCGATCTCGGCCATCTGCTCGGGCGTCCGGGCCGTGGCCGCAAGGGCCGAAGCCCCGGCCTGCACCCCGGTGCGCAGCTGCAGAAGCTGGACGATCTGCTTGCGTTTCTCGAAACAGGCCGGGCTGATGCGGAAGGCCGAGCGCTGCGAGGTTTCGGTCACAAAGGCCCCCACCCCGCGCCGGGAATCGACGATGCCATCGTAGCGCAAGAGCGAGATCGCCTCGCGCACGACAGTGCGCGCCACGCCGAACCGCTTGGCCAGCTCGGCTTCGGTGGGCAGCCGGTCGCCCGGTGCCAGCTGGCCGCCTTCGATGGCGCCCATGATCGACACGGCCACCTCGTCCGGCAGCCGGCGCGGACGATCGATGCGGCCAAAGAGTGCGGATCCGTCAGACATGATGCCAACCTCCGGTTGCAGTGACGCGATTGCAGATACAGGCCCCGATAGTACAGGCCTTCGGCAGTGTTCTCAAATGAGATATAAGAAAACAGGTTGTCAGACAACCTGTTTTGGTGCTTTGTTGAGCACAAATGGAGGACCACATGAGAATCGGATTGATCGGGCTGGGCGGCATGGGGCGCGGGCTGGCCAAGAACATGGCGGCCAAGGGTGTCGACCTGACCGTGCAGGACCTGGATGCCGCCCGCGTGGCCGCGGCCGTTGCACAGGGCGCGCGGGCCGGTGACGACCCGGTGCAGATGGCGCGCGACTGCGACGTGCTGATGATCTGCGTGACCACGGCCGAGGCCGTGCAGGGCATCGCCCTGGGGCCCGACGGGGCGCTGGCCGCGATGTCGCCGGGCGACGTGCTGGTCGACCACACGACCGTGTCGGCCGAACATGTCGACGTGATGCGCCGGGCCTGCGCCGAGGTCGGCGTGCATTATGCCGAAGCCCCGATGACCCGCACCCCGGCCCATGCCGACCGGGGCGAGGTCAACATCCTCTTCGGCGGCGAGGAAACGCTGGTCGAACGGCTGCGCCCGGTCTTCGAGACCTATGCCGAGAACATCTTTCACGTCGGCCCGGCCGGCCATGCCATCCGGTTGAAACTGATCCACAATTACATCGCTTTCGCCAATGTCGCCTCGTTCTGCGAAGGCTTTGCCCTGGCCGCCAAGGAAGGGCTCGACATGACCAAGGTCATCGGGATCATCTCGGCCGCCGGGGGCAAGTCGGGGATGATGGACCTGTATGGCGAGCTGACCCTGTTGCGCGATTTCACCCCGCACATGTCGCTGAAGAACGCCCAGAAGGACGTGCGGTACTACGCCGAATGGCTGGAACAGGCCGGCCTGCCCGGCTTCATGGCCCAATCGGTGCACCAGACCTATGCGCTGGCCTCGATCATGGGCCATGGCGACGAAGGCTGCACGGCCGTGATCAAGGCCTACGAAGACCTGACCGGGGTCGAGGCCAAACTGCCGGCCGCCGAATGAACGACCTGCGCCGCACCCGGCGGAGGCCGGGCCGGCGCAGCCATGCATCACAGGGAGGAACCAAAAGATGCTCAGAACACTGATGATTTCGGGCGCTGTCTCGGCGCTGATGACCGGCGGCGCGCTGGCCCAGGATGTCACCCTGCGGCTGGCCCATTTCGCCGCCGAAACCCACCCGGGCCACATCGCCGCCCAGAGCTTTGCCGAGGCCGTGGCGGAACGCACCGACGGGGCGATTGCCGTCGAGCTCTACCCGGCCAACCAGCTGGGCAGCCCGCCCGAACAGCTGGAACAGACGATCCTGGGCGCCATCGAGATGAACCTGCCGACCCAGGGCGGGCTGGACAAGTACGAAAAGGCCTTTGGCACGGTGATGACGCCCTTTGCCTTTTCCAGCTACGAAGAGGCGCACCAGGTGCTGGACGGGCCGTTCAGCGACTGGGCCGGGCCCAAGCTGGAAGACCAGGGGCTGGTGCTGCTGTCGAACTGGGAATACGGGTTCCGCAACATCACCAATTCGAAACATCCGATCAACACGCCCGAGGACGTCGCCGGGCTGAAGCTGCGCACGCCGCCCGAGCTGCAGATCGTCGCGGCACTTGAAGGGCTGGGCGCCTCGACCACGCAGATCGCCTTTCCCGAGCTGCCCAACGCGCTGAACCAGGGCGTCGTCGATGGCCAGGAAAACCCGATCGGGGTGATCTATCACTACAAGCTGAACGACTTTCAGGAAAACCTGGCGCTGACCCGGCATGTCTACAATTCGATGGTCCATGTCATCAACAAGGACGTCTTCGACGGGCTGACCGAGGCGCAACAGACCATCCTGCGCGAGGAAAGCGTGCGGGCCGGGCAGATGATGCGCGAACTGGTCATCGCCCAGGAGGAAAAGGAGATCGCCGCGCTGGAAGAGGCCGGCATGCAGGTCACCCGGCCCAACCTGGCGCCCTTTGCCGCCCTGATGGGCCCGGCGCGGGACCGCGTCGCGGAATATTCGGGCCGCGAGAACATGGACACCTTCCTGAGCTTCCTCGACTGACCCCGTCCGCCCGCGCCGATCCCGGCCGCGGGCGGGCCTGCCAGGTTTTATCATGACGACCTTTCTCATTCTCGGCGCCCTGATGGTGCTGATCATCATGGGCGTGCCCATCGCCGTGTCGCTCGGCCTGACCGCGGTGGGGTTCTATGCCCTGCAGGGGGATTTCCGCATCCTGGCGATGATGCCCCAGCGGATGTTCTCGGCCACCACGGGCTTTACCCTGCTGGCCATTCCCTTCTTCATCCTCGCCGGCACGCTGATGAACACCGGGGGCATCACCGAGCGGATCTTCCGCTTTGCCAATGCCTGTGTCGGCCATGTGCGCGGCGGGCTGGGCCAGGTCAACGTGCTGGCCTCGCTGTTCTTCTCAGGCATGTCGGGCGCGGCCGTGGCCGATGCCGCCGGGCTGGGCAAGGTCGAACTCAAGGCCATGGCCGACAAGGGCTATGACCCCGATTTCTCGGCCGCCATCACCGCTGCCTCCTCGACGATCGGCCCGGTCTTTCCGCCGTCGATCCCCTTCGTGCTCTATTCCTCGATCACCGGGGTGTCGGTGGCCAAGCTGTTCCTGGCCGGTGTCGTGCCCGGCGTGCTGATGGCCCTGGCCCTGATGGCCGCCGTCTGGCTGATCGCCCTGCGCCACAAGATGCCCCGGGCCGATCACATCGACTGGGCCGAGATCTGGGACAGTTTCAAGGGCGCCGCCCTGTCATTGCTGACCCCGATCATCATCATCGCCGGCATCTTCGGCGGCATCGTCACCCCGACCGAAGCCGGCGTGGCGGCCAGCGCCTATGCCATGTTCCTGTCGATGGTCGTCTACCGCGAGATCACCCCGCGCCAGCTGCCGGCGATCTTCTGGGAGACCCTGGTCAGCACCGTGGCCGTGATGTTCGTCATCGCCGCCGCCGGGTTCTTTGGCTGGCTGCTGGTTCACCAGCGGGTGCCCGATGCGCTTGTCTCGTCGCTGCTGGGCTTTTCCGACAGCCCGGCCGTGATCATGGCCATCGTCGTGCTGATCCTGCTGATCCTGGGCATGTTCCTGGAAGGCATCGCCGTGATCGTCCTGACCGTGCCGCTCTTTGCCCCGGTGATGGCCCAGATCGGCGTCGACCCGGTGCAGTTCGGCGTGATCATCATCATGTGTTCGATGCTGGGCCTGCTGACGCCCCCGGTGGGCATGGTGCTGTTTGCCGTCTCGGCCGTGGCCGACATGTCGGTCGGCCGGCTGTCCCGGGCCCTGCTGCCCTACCTGCTGGGCCTGGTCATCGTGCTGCTGATGGTCATTGCCATCCCGGCCGTGTCGACCTGGCTGCCTGACATGGTGCTGGGCCAATGAGGCGGCTGGATCATCTCGCCGGCCAGCTGCTGCGCGCCCTGCCCATCGCCTGTTTCGCCGGGCTCTTCGGGCTGCTCTTTGTCAATGTCGTGGCCCGCACGCTGCAACTGGCCGGCTTTGCCTGGTTCGACGAGATCGTCCAGGGCCTGTTTGCCTGGATGGTCTTCATGGGGGCCGCGGCGCTCTGGCGCGAACACGAACATTTCCGCGTCGACTGGCTGCCCGACAGCCTGCCCCCCCGGGCCTCGCGCCTGCTGCGGATCGTGGTCGTGCTGCTGAGCCTGTGTTTCCTGGTGGCGATGACCTGGTACGGCCTGTCGCTGGCCCGCAAGGCCCGGGCCGTCACGCCGATCCTGTCGCTGCCCACCGCTCTCTTCTACGCCGCGATCCCCGTCTCGGGCGCGGTGATGACGGCCTATTCCCTGGCCGACCTGGTCCGACTTCTAAGACGAAAGGAACCCTGATGATACTGGATCACCGCACCTACACCTGCCACCCCGGGCGGATCAAGAAACACATGAAGCTCTACGAGGAACACGGCTGGGAGGTGCAGCGCCGCCACCTGGGCGATCCGGTGGTCTATGCCGCGGTCGAGACCGGCGACGTCAATTCCTATGTCCATGTCTGGGTCTACGAAGATGCCGCCGACCGGGCCCGCCGTCGCGCCGCGCTGGCCGCCGATCCCGACTGGCAGAAGTTTCTCAAGCTCAGCGCCGAGAGCGGCAACCTGCTGTCGCAGGTCAACAAGATCCTCACGCCCGCGCCCTTCTTCGGCGCGGCCTGATCCCGTCCTGCGGGTCTTCGGCGGTGGCGCCGGGCGGGGCAGATGCCCCGGCCCCCTGCCCCGCCGGAGACCGGCTCAGCCCGGCGGGTCCGGGTCGTCGTCGGACAATGACCAGCTAATTGTGTCGCTGCCACGGGTCGCCGTGACCAGCCCACCGCGCAGGATGCAATAGGCCTCGGCCACCACCCGGCCGACCCTGCGCCCCCCCGACAGCACCGGATCGCCGCGCCGCACCGGGCAGCCATCCCATTCCGCCCCCTGCCATTGCGGCCCCGGCGCCTCGAACCCGGCGATGCCCTGCGGCCCGATCCGCAGCGCCCGGCGCGGGCCGGGATGCACGACATGGCCCAGGGCTGACCCCGAATGCGGGGCCAGGTCAGCCGGGGCCACGTGATCGCGCACCGCCGACACGGCCAGGTCGGCCAGCGCGTGATGCGGAAAGATCGTGTTGTGCAAGACCGCCACCGACAATCCCGGCGAGACATGAAGCGCTGATCCGGTATCGCCCCGGGCCGCCATCGATGGCGAATCCAGCACGGCCAGCTCGCCCCGGGTGGTCATGGCGATCAGCCCGGCGTCGAGCTGGGGATCGACGGCCAGCGCCCGGGCCACGGCCTCGGCCGGGGCGGCACCCCCGGCCATGGCCCGCAACGCGGCGATATTGGGCGCGATGCCGTCCGGCCCGGGCATGTTGGGCAGCCTGTGGCCGGTCATCAGCCCGACGGCCGGATCGCCCGGGGTGAACTGCGACAGGGGTTCGGGCCGGTCGGGTCCCGACGACATCAGCACGGCCAGCCCGGCCGGCCGGACACCGGCAAAGCCCGGCAGGGCCAGCAGCGCCCGCGCCCCGCCGCGCTGGGTGCCCAGGTTGGCCAGGGTGCCGTCGGGCAGGATGACGGACAGGCTGACAAAGCCGCCGATCGCCCCCCGCCCAACCGCTTCGACCCGTTCCAGGCCGGCCAGCGCCGCGCGGGCGGCATCGGGTCCGCAGACTGCAATTCCTATGGTCACGGTGCGGCGCCCTCCCCGGCCACCCGGTGGCCCGGGGCCACCTCGACCAGCGGCCCCATCGGCAGGAGGGCCGGGTCCATCGCCGGCAAGGCCCCCCGCCGCCGCGCCGGGTCGGGCACGGGCACGGCGCCCAGCAGGGCCTGCGTATAGGGATGGCGCGGGTCGTTCAGCACCGCCTGGCGCGGCCCGATCTCGACGATCCGGCCCCGGCGCATGACCGCCACCCGGTGCGAGACCTCCTCGACCACGGCCATGTCGTGGCTGATGAAGAGATAGGCAAGACCAAGGCTCTGCTGCAGCTCCAGCATCAGTTCCAGCACCTGCGCCTGCACGCTGACATCCAGCGCCGAGGTCGGTTCATCGGCCACGATCAGCTTGGGATTGACCGACAGCGCCCGGGCGATCGACAGCCGCTGCCGCTGACCGCCCGAGAATTCATGCGGATAGCGGCGGATATGGTCGGCCTCGAGGCCCACGCGCAGGAACAGCTGTTCGACCCGGTCCTCCATCTCCTTGCCCGAGGCCAGCCCGTGGATGACCATCGGTTCGGCCACCAGCCGCCCGGCGCTGATACGCGGGTTCAGCGAGGCAAAGGGATCCTGGAAGATCATCTGCATCTGTCGCCGGGCCTTGCGGACTCCGGCCGTGGACAGCCCGCGCATGTCCACGCCATCAACCTCGATCACCCCGGAATCGAGATCCAGCAGGCGCAGCACGGCGCGTCCCGTCGTCGACTTGCCCGACCCGGATTCGCCCACCAGGGCCAGCGTTTCACCCGCGTCCAGGTCAAATCCCACGTCCTGCATCGCCGCCGTACCGGCCCGCGAGGCAAAGAGCCCGCTTTCGCGGAAGGTCTTGTTCATGCCCCGGGTGTGCAGCAGCCGCCCGCCGGTCTCGACCGGGTTGGCCGGGCTGGCCACAACCTGACGTGGCGCGGCGGCCGTGGCATAGGCGCCCAGGCGGGGCACGGCGTCCAGCAGCTTGCGGGTATAGGCCTCTTTCGGCGCGGCAAAGATCTCGCCCACCGGCCCTTCCTCGACCTTGCGGCCCTTGTTCATGACAACGACCCGGTCGGCCATTTCGGCCACGACCCCCATGTCATGGGTGATCAGGATGATCGAAGTGCCGAACCGCGTCTTGAGATCGCGCATCAGGTCGAGGATCTGCGCCTGCACGGTCACGTCCAGCGCGGTCGTCGGCTCATCCGCGATCAGGATCGCCGGATCGGCGGCCATGGCCATGGCGATCATCACCCGCTGGCGCATGCCGCCCGACATTTCGTGCGGGAATTGCTTCAGCCGCCGGGCCGGATCGTCGAGACCGACCAGCTCCAGCATCTCCCGCGCGCGGGTATCGGCCTGGGCCCGGCTCATGCCCTTGTGTTCGACCAGCGCCTCGGTCAGCTGCAACCCGATCCGCAGGACCGGCGTGAGCGAGGTCATCGGCTCCTGGAAGATCATCGTGATCCGGTCGCCCCGGATGCCGCGGATGTCACCATCCGACAGGGCCAGCAGGTCGCGGCCGGCAAAGTGTGCCGTGCCCGCCTCGATGGTCGCCGAGCGCGGCGGCAGCAGGCCCAGCAGGGCCATCGACGACACGCTCTTGCCCGATCCGCTTTCGCCCACGATGGCCAGGGTCTCGCCCGGCATCAGGTCATAGGACAGGCCGCGCACGGCCCGGTGGCGGCGGCTGCCACGGCCAAAGGCTATGGTCAGGTCGCGGACGGACAGCAGCGGCGCGGCGCCGGTGGTGTCGGTGGTCATGTCGGGTGTCTCCGTGATCATCTCGGCGCTCATCTCTGGCGCTGCCTCGGGTCGAGCGCCTCGCGGATGCCATCGCCCAGCAGGTTGAAGCCGAGCACGGTGATGGCAATGGCCAGGCCGGGGAAGATCATCATCCAGGGCGCCCGGCTGATCAGGTCGCGCGAGGAGGACAGCATGAAGCCCCATTCGGGCTGGGGCGGCTGCGCGCCGAGGCCCAGGAAGGACAGGCCCGCGGCGGCGAGGACGGCGGTGGATACGCCCAAAGTGCCGATGACGATCAGCGTGGGCACGACATTGGGCAGAAGATGCACGAAGATCAGCCGCACATGGCCCGCGCCGGCGGCGACCGCGGCTTCGAAATAGGGTTTGCCCTTTTCCACCAGCACGACGGAATGGGTGACCCGGGCGTAGAAGGGGATCGAGGCGATGCCGATGGCGATCATGGCATTGGTCAGCCCGACGCCGAAGATCGCAAGGCAGGCCAGCGCGATGACGATCTCGGTGAACGAAAACAGCACGTCCACCAGCCGCATCAGCACCCGTTCCGTCCAGCCCGAGGAATAGCCGGCGACAAGGCCCAGCAGCAGCCCGCAGGTCAGCGAGATGCCGACGGCAATGACCCCGATCTGCAGGGTCAGTCGCGCGCCGTATAGGATGCGCGAGAGCACGTCGCGGCCGAAATCGTCGGTGCCCATCAGATGCGCGCCCGATGGCGCCTGCAACCGCGGGCCGGCGGCCATGCGCAGGGGGTCAAACGGCGCGATGGCCGGGGCGGCAACGGCGCAGAAGACCAGCAGGCCGACGACGAAGAGGCCGATCAGCCCCGAGGGGCTGGCCAGCAGGGCGCGCCAGAATCCGCGGCTGCGCGCGGCGCCGGTGGTGGCAAGATCGTCGGCCAGCTCGGCCGTGGTCGAACCATGGATCATGACGCGTACCGGATGCGGGGGTCGAGGAAGGCATAGGCCACGTCGATGACGACCGATGCCAGCGCGACGATTGTGGCAAAGAACAGGATGAAACCCTGGATCAGGGGATAGTCGCGGGCAAAGACGGCCTCGATGGCCAGCCGCCCGACCCCGTTCCAGGCAAAGACGTTTTCGACCACGATGGCCCCGCCCATGAGATAGGCGAATTGCAGGCCCAGCATCGACACCACCGGCACAAGGCCCGAGCGCAGCGCATGGCGGTAGAGCACGACGGATTTCGGCAGGCCCTTGGCCCGGGCGGTGCGCACGAAGTCCTGGTCGAAGATGTCGATCATGGCCGAACGCGTCAGGCGGGCCAGCACGGCGGCATTGGCCAGCCCCAGCGTCAGCGCCGGCAGGATCAGCGAGCGCCAGTCGCCGCCCGCCACGGGAAGCCATTGCAATTGCAGGGCAAAGAGGAAGAGCAGCAGCAGGCCCAGCCAGAAATGCGGCATCGATACGCCGACGATGGCCAGCACCATGGCCCCCACATCGACCCAGGTGCCGCGCTTGTAGGCCGCCAGGAAACCCAGGCTCATGCCCACGACCACGGCAATGGCCAACGAGGCCAGGGTCAGCGACAGGGTGGCCGGGAAGCGGGTCAGCAGGATGTCGAGCACC
Organism: Marinibacterium sp. SX1; assembly: GCF_050389775.1. Taxonomy (NCBI): domain Bacteria; kingdom Pseudomonadati; phylum Pseudomonadota; class Alphaproteobacteria; order Rhodobacterales; family Paracoccaceae; genus Marinibacterium; species Marinibacterium sp. SX1. Next base: position 44,660 of record NZ_CP177147.1, read on the forward strand.
GGCTGATCGCCGACGATGGAATTGCCCAGGTCCCCCTGCAGCAAACGGCCGATATACATGACGTACTGGGTCCAGATCGGCTGATCCAGGCCCAGCCGCACGCGGATCGCCTCCAGCTCTTCGGGGGTGGTCTGGAAACTGCCGTACATGATGCGCACGGGGTCGCCCGGCACGAGGTGGATCAGGATCGTGACGGCGATGGTCGCGATCCAGATCGTGACCAATGCGGCCAGCAACCTTTGAACGATGAACTTGCCCATGGGGCTCCCTTCCGGCGGAATACGGGGCCGGCGCAGCGCCCGGGGGCGGATGCGCCGGCAGATGGACCTGTCAGCCGTCGCTGAGGGTCACGTTCTGGAAGTTGGGATGCAGGAACGGCCCGACCTGAAAGCCCTCGACCTCGGGGCGCACGGCAAAGACCCATTCCCAGCCGGGCGTGTACAGCCCGACGTGCACGGCGTTTTCCATCAGGTACTTGATGACCGCCTGGACCTTTTCCAGCCGCGCTTCGGGCTCGATCGTGGTGCGGGTTTCTTCCAGCATGGCATCCAGTTCGGCGTTCTGGAACCCGGAATAGGCCCCCGGCGAATGCCACAGCTGGTAGAGAATGTCGGGGTCGTACCAGGACCAGGTCATCATGTCGAAGGTGCCGGGCGTCGACGGATCGGTGATCTCGTTCTGCTCCTTCACCCGGGCATTCATCGTGCCGATGTCCATGATCTCGATCGCCGCCTTGATGCCGACCTGGGCCAGCTGGGCCTGGAAGATCTCGGCCAGCTTGTGACGGTTGCCCCCGGTCCAGACGAACATCGTGGTTTCCAGCGGGTTCGACGGGCCATAGCCCATTTCCTCAAGCAGGGCCGTGGCCTTTTCGGGGTTGTACTCGTACCCGTATTGCTTGCAGAACTCCTGGTCGTTGCCGAACACGCCACGGGCGATCGGGCACCATTCGCGCTGGCTCAGCCCGCCGTAGATGATGTCGATGGCCATCTGGGCATCGGTGGCATAGGCCACGGCCTGGCGGGCGCGGATGTCGTCGAAGGGCGGGCGCGACACGGTGAATTCCCAGAACACGTTCTGGCCGGTATTGTCGGCCACCACGATGTCCAGGTCGCCGGCCGCCTTGATCGCCTCGACATCGTCGAAGGGCGGTTCGGCGATATGCACCTCACCGGTGCGCAGCGCGGCCAGGCGGGTCTGCGGCTCGGGCACGGTGCGGATGATCAGCCTGTCGAATTGCGGCGGGCCGTCATTGGCCACGGGTTCGCCCCAGTTGACGTATTCGGGGTTGGTATCCAGCACGATCTCGTCACCCTTGACCCATTCGACCAGGCTGAACGGCCCGGTGCCGATGGCGGTGGACGATCCGAAGGTCTCGGCCGTGTTGGTGTCGCAGATCATCGACGAGAAACTGTCGGCCAGGAACGGCAGGAAGGCGCCAAAGGTGCTGCCCAGGGTGACGGTGACGGTCAGCGGGTCGACCACGGTGACATCGGTGATCGGCCCCCAGCTGGTGCGTGTCAGGCTGGGCGTGTCGCCAAAGGCCCGGTCGATGGTGAACTTGACGTCGTTGGCGTCAAAGGCCGACCCGTCGTGGCACGTGATGCCGTCGTTCAGGGTGAAGGTGTATTGCAGCCCGTCGTCGCTGACCTCCCATGATTTCGCCATGTTCGGGCCGGGCGTGCCCTCCATGTCGAAGGCCAGCAGCGTGTCATAGATCTGGTCCCAGACCTGCATCGACAGCGTGCTGGTCGCGCGGTGGGGGTCCAGGCTGGAAATGTCGCCGTAGCGCGCCCAGACCAGTTCCTGCGCCCCGGCCCCGCCGGCTGCCAGGCCCAGCGGCCCGGCCAGCGCGGCGCCCAGCATCGCCGGCCGCCAGAATCTTTCCAAGTGTCTTCCGTCCATTCCAAACGCCTCCATGAGCTTGGGTCGCGATGCCTCGGCCGAGGCACGACTGACGAAAAGGCTGGGCGGGCGACGGGCCACCAGACAAGAGAAAAGTTCACAAATGATTTCTAGAATTTCAGAAATGATGCTTTCTGCAGGGCGGCATTCGCCCCAAGCTTTCAGCTGTGAAATCGGCTCACTCGGGTCTGCCGCTTTCTTCAGCCCATTGCGAATGGATCGACTCGATATGGCGCAGCCGGGCCACTGCCGAATCACCGGTTTCCGAGGCGACCCGGGCGCAGAGATAGGTCACCAGGCTGACCGGAGCGGTCATCGAGCCGAACAGCGTCGGGCCTTCGCGCCGGCCGCGCAGGATGACATCGGCCCCGCGCTTGTCGCCGGCGGCCAGCGAATTGGTGACCAGGATGATCCGCGCGCCCGCCCGGCGCGACGAGCCGATGACATTGCGCAATTCGCTGCTGCGCCGGCCGACGCCGAAGGCGAGGACCGTGTCGGCCGGCTTGATCGAGGCAAATTCCTCGGGCACGGGAAAGCCGCTGAGCGGGATCATGCGGATGTCGGGAAAGACCTTGATCAGCATCGCCCGGGCAAAGAGCGCCAGGGGGTAATCCTCGCCGAAGCCCACGACCCAGAGCTTGGCGGCCGAACACAGCAACCGCACGGCTTCGGTGACCTGGTCGGCGGGCAGGGCCTCGAACGAGCGGACCAGGTGCTTGACCTCGGCATCCAGGTATTCGCCGGGCGACAGGGTGCCGCCGGCCAGGGCCGGCACCTGGGGCGCGGCGGGTTCGGCAGCCCGGGCCTCGCGCACCTCCCGCTGGGCCTCGCGGTAGCCGGCATAGCCCAGCCGGCGGAACAGCCGCGCGGCGGTGGCCTTGGACACCCCGGCCTGGTCGGCCAGGTCGGCGGCGGTGAACTGGCCGACGACCTCGACATCCTCAAGCAGCAGGTCGGCCAGCTTGCGCTCGCCTCGGGGCATGTCGTCATAGGCGGTCAGCAGGCGCTGCGCGATGTGGGAGGTGCTGTGCATGGGGCCCCGTTCCGTGGTCGCCGGTGGCGGATTGGCCCGCAGCCTAGCCCCGCGCCGCGCGGGGGTCCACGCCCGGGGTCACACGGCCCGGGGATCAGGTCAGCCGCACCGAATGGCTCATCCCGCCCTTGCCGAATTGCATCACCGTGGTGACATAGCCACCGCCGGACGCGCTGACCGCCTTGATGAAATCGGTCTCGCGGTCCAGCGGGATGTTGTCGGCAATGACCACCGACCCCTTGCGCAGACGCGGTTCCAGCAGGCGCAGGACGGGCAGGTACAGGTCCTTGGCCCCGTCGAGGAACAGCAGGTCGATGTCCGGCCCGTCACCGGCCAGCGTGTCCAGCGCGTCGCCCTGCAGGATCTCGGCGGTCAGCCCGGCGTCGCCCAGGTTGGCCCGGGCCTTGTCGGCCTTGGGCGCGTGGAATTCCGTGCCGGTGACACGCCCGCCTGTCTCGGCCGCAGCCGCGGCCAGGTAGATCGTGGAAATCCCGAAGGAGCTGCCGAACTCGACGATCTCGCGCGCGCCGGTGGCCAGCACGACGCCATAGAGCCAGCGGCCCTGGTCCGGCCCGATGGCCAGGTAGGCCGTGCGGTGGCGGTCGGACGTGCGGAAATCGACGGGCGCGGTCCCTGAGGCGGTGCGGTTGGCGGCGCGGCCCCGTTCGGCCCGCTGGGCTCGGGCGGCGGCATGTTCGCGGTCGAGAACGGCGGCAACCGCCGGGGCATCGAGATGGGTCATGGCAAGGGTCCTTCAAGTGGTGAGAACGACGGGGCACCCGCGTTCGGGATGGGTCAGGATGCAGACGGGCTGGCGATAGACCGCCTCGATCCGCGCGGCGGTCAGAACCTCCCAGGGCGACCCGGCCGCAACGATGGCCGCGTTTTCCATCAGCACCACGGTGTCGGCATAGGCCGCCGCGAGGTTGAGGTCATGCAGAACGGCCAGCACCGTCGCGCCTCCGGTGGCAAGGGAACGCGCACCGGCCAGCACCCGTTCCTGGTGGCGCAGGTCCAGCGCGGCGGTGGGTTCGTCCAGCAGGACCACGGGCGTGTCCTGGACCAGAACGCGGGCAAAGGTCGTCCGGGCCTGCTCGCCGCCCGACAGGGTCTGGGCGTCGCGCCAGGCCATGTGGGTGATCTCGGCCTGGCCCATGGCCGCGTCCACGGCCCGGGCATCGTCGTCCGGGGGCAGGTCGCGAAAGGCCCGGCCCATCTCGACCACTTCCTGAACCATGTAGCCAAAGCGGATGTCCGAGCCCTGGGGAAAGACCGAGCGCAGCTGGGCCAGCGCGCGCACGCCGAGCCGGTCGAGCGGCTGGCCACCCAGGGTGACGCGGCCCCGGTCGGGGGCCAGGTCGCCGGCGATGACCGACAGCAGGGTCGACTTGCCCGCGCCGTTCGGCCCGACAAGGGCGGTCAGGCTACCCGGCGCGCAATGCAGCGAGACATCGTCGAGCAACAGCTTGCCCTCGATGCCGAGCGAGACGTGTTCAACCCCGATCATGCGCCGCGCAGGCCGAACCGGCGGCCCTTCCAGATCATCCATAGGAAAAACGGCCCGCCGAGCGAGCCCATGATGACACCGATGGGCACTTCGTTGGGCGGGTCCAGCGTGCGCCCGGCGATATCGGCCAGCATCACCAGCAACCCGCCGCCAAGCGCCGAAAACGGGATCAGCCGCCGGTGGCCCGGCCCGATCATCAGGCGGAAGAGATGCGGCACGACAAGGCCGACAAAGCCGATGGTGCCGTTGAACGACACCGCCGCGGCGACCAGCAGGGCGGTGACGAAGATCAGCTTGCGCCGCAGCGCGCGCACGTCGACGCCCAGGTGCCGGGCCTGCCGTTCGCCAAGCGCCAGCAGGTCGAGCGGCCGGGCCCAGACCATCAGCAGGGTGATGCCCACGACCGTCGGGATCACGGTGATGCCCACCGTCAGCCAGCGCGCCGAGGACAGCGAGCCCATCGACCAGAACATGAGGCTTTGCAATTGCTCGGCCGTGGCCAGATAGGTCAGGTATCCGGCAAAGGCCCCGCCGATGGCGTTGACCGCGATACCGACAAGCAGCAGGCGCGAACTGTCAGTGCCTCCGCGCCCGGGCCGGGCCAGCGCATAGATCAGGAAGGTCGTGCCCACCCCGGCCAGGAAAGCCCCGACCGGCAGGGTCCAGATGCCGAAGGTCGAGATCTGCAGCACCACGACGACAATCGCCCCCAGCGAGGCGCCCGACGACACGCCGACGATGCCCGGATCGGCCAGCGGGTTGCCAAAGAGCCCCTGCATCGCCGCGCCGCAGGTGGCCAGGCTGGCGCCCACGAGGATGGCCGTGATGCTGCGGGCCAGCCGCAGGTCCCAGACCACGGCGGCATTCAGGGCCTCGTCGCGGGTCAGCGGCGCATCGCCCAGGCGCGCGGCCAGGGCGTGCAGCACGTCTGACAGGCTCAGGGGCACGGCGCCGACCGCAATGGACGACACCAGCACGACGACAAAGGCCACGACCAGCAGCAGCGCGATCACCGGCACCGGATCCGCGGGCCGGCGCAGGGGCGGATGGGGCTGCGCGGTCATGGCCGGTCGTCGATTCCGGCCAGCGCCCGGGCCAGGGCCAGCGCGGCAATCCCCGACGAGGCCGCATCGTCGCGCAGGTGCAGCTGGCGCATGACGATGATCCGCCGGTCCTGCCCGGCGGGGGTGAACGCCACGCCGGGATAATCCTGCCAGAACCCGTCAAGGTCACCGAAGGCCGGCAATTCGCTGTCGGCCACCAGGATCACGTCGGGCGCCATCGTGATGATGCCCTCGGGCGTGACCGAGCGATAGCGGTCCATGCCGATCACCGCGGCGGCATTGATCGCGCCCACCCGTTCGATCAGGTTGTGCACCCCGGTGCCCGCCCCGCCAACGGTGAAATTGCCGCCCGCGCCCTGTTTCGACGCATGGATGATGCGCAGCGGTTCGGCCCGCTCGGGCCGCAGCGCCGCCGCCCGGGCATAATCGGCCTCGATCGCCGCGACCAGCGCGGCGCCCCGGTCGTCCAGCCCCAGCCGCGCGGCCAAGCGGCGGACCTTGTCCGTGGCCGGCAGGCTGCGGTCGATCAGCACCGTGTCGATGCCCAGCTCTTCGAGCCCCGCGCGCAGGGTGTCGAACCGCACGTTCGACGCGATGACAAGGCCCGGGCGCATGGCCACGATGCCTTCGACCCCGGCCCATTCGCGCACCTGGTGCGGCGTGTCACCGATCCCGGGCAGGTCGATATCGGCCGGACGCGCCAGGATACGGTCGGCCGCGCCAAGCGCCACGGCGATCTCGACCAGGTCAGCGCCCAGCAACACGATGTCACGTGCCCCCCCGGCGGCATCCGACGGCGCGAAGAGCGGCGGATAGGCGGGCACATCGGTGGCATCAATGGCCTGGGCCCCGGCCGGCAGGACGCCGGCCGCAAGCCACAGGCAAAGGGCAAGCCCAAGGGCCAATGTCCGAAGGACGGGCGGGCGGTTCATCTGGCTGTCTCCTGTTGGATGGCACGGGATGACGCGGGATGGCTGCGATTTGGCTGGGGCATGGCTCAGAAGGACGAAGTCAGGCCGACATAGAACTGGCGCCCATCCAGGGCCTTGCCATAGGTCGAACTGTCGATCTGCTTGTCCAGCACGTTGTAGATGCCAAAGGCGCCCTGCACGTTGTCCTTGAAATCATAGGTCAGCCCGAGGTCGACAATCGTATAGCTGGGCACCCGGTCGGTTTCCGAGGCATTGGTCTCGCTGCGATAGCGGACCCGGCCCCAGGTGCCCAGCTTGTCCGTGGCCTGCCAGCCCATGTTGAGGTTGGCCATGTGCAGCGGCAATTCGTTGAACGGCTGGCCGGCATCCTCGCCGCTGGTGATCTCGCTGTCGGAATAGGTGTAGTTCATGCTGACATCGACCTCGCCCAGCCAGAAATCCAGCGTGGCTTCCAGCCCGTGCAACCGGGCCCTGTCCTGGTTGACATATTGCCGGATCCATTCCCGCGACTGGCCGTTGTAGGAACAGCTGGGCGCCTGGCCGTCCGGGGTCGAACAGATTTCCTGGCGTTCGATCTTGTTGCGGAATTCGGTGTAATAGGCCGTCAGCCCGGCCTGGACGCCGGAATAACCCGTCCAGACCATGCCCAGCTCGTAGTTGGTGCTGGTCTCGGGTTTCAGATCGGTGTTGCCCTGGTCCCACCCGGCCCCGCGCCCGGCCGGTTCGATGATGTTGGAATCGGCCTGCTTGAGCTCGGGCACCTTGTAGCCGCCGCTGACCCCGCCCTTCAGGGTCAGGGTCGGCGAGGCATGGTAGACCCCGTAGAGCCGGGGCGTGAAATGCGAGCCGTAATTCTCGTTGTTGTCCCACCGCGCGCCCATGGTGACGGTGAAATCGTCGGTCAGCGTCAGCTCGTCCTCGGCAAAGAGCGCATATTGCCAGCGGCTGAGATCGGTGGCCACCGACCCGTCGAACCGCGCCTCGTCATGCTTGGTGCGCTCGTCGCGCAGGTTGAACCCGAAGGTCAGCATGTTGTTGCGGGTTTCCATGATCGTCGAGGTGTTGAACGACAGGTTCTCGTAGACCGAGGTGTAATCGTTGTTCTCGATATCGACGGTTTCCGACATCAGGTAGGTCGTGGTTTCCAGCCCCGGCTGCCATTCGACCCGGTGGGTCAGCGCATAGCTGTGCTGGAGGTTCTGCACCGATCCGTCGTCCGATCCCGTGGTATCGGGGGTGCGGCCGTAATCCTGGCTGGACACGCTGGCATCGAATTCCAGCGTCTGCGTCTCGGTCATCACCCAGCTCAGCCGCCCGCCCTGGTTCAGCCGCGAGCCGGAGGGGAACCCGTCGAGGAACTGGTCTTCCTGCCGGTTGTAGACCCGGCCATAAAGCGCCAGGCCCAGTCGGTCCTTCACCAGCGGGCCGGCCAGGTAGTAATCGGCCTGCTGCTGGCCGCCGGCCTTGCTGTCCTGCTGGATCGTCACGCCCACCGACAGGGTGCCCGTCCATTCGTCGGTCACCGGCTTGGTGATCACGTTGACCACCCCACCGGCCGCATCCGTGCCATAGAGCGACGACATCGGCCCGCGGATGACCTCGATCCGCTCGATGGCCGAGGCCGGCGGCAGGTACCCGCTTTTCTGGCCGGTGCCCCATCCGTTGTAGAACGCTTCCTGCGACGAGCCCAGCGGCTTGCCGTCGACCATGAACAGCACGTAATCCTCGGTCATGCCGCGAATGGTGACCGACCCGCCGTTCAGCTCGCCCGAATTCTCGATGAACACCCCGGGCTTGTCCTGCAGGGCGTCGGCCACTGTTTCATAGGGCCGGTTGACGAATTCCACCGGGTCGACAACCGTGATCGTGGCCGGCGCGTCGTCGATCTGCTGTTCATAGCCCGACGCCGTCAGCACGATGGTGCCCAGCAATTCGCCGGCCCCGTTTTCGCCTTCGACATCGAAGGGCTCCAGCATCGAAACCGTCACGGTGTTGGCCCCGGTGAAATCATAGGTCAGCCCGGTGCCCACCAGCGCCAGGCCCAGGGCCTCTTCGCGGGTCAGGCTGCCGGTGACCGGCGCGCTGACCAGCCCGTCGCCATTGCCCGAGAACACGACCGAGAACCCGCCGACCCGCCCGATCTGGTTGACCGCATGCATCACCGGCTGGGCCGGAACGTCGAAATTGTAGGTCTGCTGGGCCTGCGCCACCTGCGGCGCCATGGCCACCATGCCGACCGGCACCATCCAAAGTGCCGTCCCGATCCAGGCGCTGCCCAGCAGCCCCGCCCTGGCCTGTCGCCGTTTCCCCATGTGACCGTCTCCATCTTCATCTGTCCCGAAGCCCGGTTTCATCGACCGGCTTTCAAGGGATTGACGGATCAGCGGGGCATTCACTGACGCGGAATTTCCTACCTTTTTTGAAAGAAATTTACATGTCGTTGTTAACGAACAAGAAATTTTATCCCGCCGGGCAGGTTGAGGATCCGAAATCCGGCGCCCTGGGCCAGGGCATCCAGCGCGGCGGCGCTGTCGGCCAAAAGGATGCTGCCGCTGACCCGCTGCGCCGACAGTCCCGCACCGGCCAGCACCAGGCGGCCCGGCCCATGCCGTTCCAGCGCCTCGACAACCTCGGCCAGCGGCCGGTCGTAAAAGACATAGCGCCCCGCCCGCCAGGCCGTGGCCTCGTCCAGATCGACGGCCACCGGCCGGCCGACATCGCCCGGGGCAACCCGCAGCCCCTGCCCTGGCTTCAGTGTCTGTCCCGGCGCGTCATCGGCAGCCACCGACACCGCGCCGTCTTCCAGCACGACACTGGTGCCATCGTCGATCAGCCGGACATCGAACCGCGTGCCCAGCACGCGGATGCGGGCCTCACCGGCCTCGACGACAAAGGGCGCGCCGGAATGCGCCACGTCAAAGAACGCCTGGCCCCGCACCAGCCGCACGATGCGTTCGGGCCGGTCGGGGCCCATGGCCACCACGTCCAGCGCGCTGCCCGCGTCCAGCAGCACGGATGACCCATCCGCCAGGGTGAGGCCGCGCGTCTCGCCCCGGGCCGTGGCATAATCGGCCCGCCAGCCGACCAGCAGATCGCCGCGCAGGGCCAGGCCACAGAGCAGCACCAGCGCAACGGCCGCCATCAGCCCGGCAGCCCGCATCGCCGGTCGCCTGGCCCGGCGCCGGTGATCCGCGCGCCGTGGCGGCGCTACGGCAAGCCCCGCCCCCGCCGACCCGGCCAGGCCCCAGGCCCGTTGCGCGGCACCAAACGCCGCGGCATTGGCCGGCGCGGCATGCCAGCGCCGGAACCGGCGGCTGTCGGCCAGGTCGGGCCGTTCGGACAGGCGCACCACCCAGCGGGCCGCCTGCTGCCGGGCCTTGTCGTGAACGGGGGTGTCTTCGGTCTGGGTCATCTCTGGTCCGGGGCTCGTCTGGCTGCGGGTTTGACACGTATCATCGGTGGGGCGTCAAGGCGCATCCACGGCGCTGGCACAGGCGGCCACCGCCCGGGCCATGTGCCGGGCCACCGCCCGTTCCGACAGGCCATGGCGCTGCGCGATCTCGCGAAAGCTCAGGCCATGCACACGGTTCAGCAGGAACATGTCGCGGGTCGTCTCGGGCAGGGCCGACATCGCCCGGCGCACCCGGTCCAGCTCTTCACGGGCGGCGGTCGCCTCGAAGGCCGAGCCGGTCGCCGGCTCTTCGGGCAGGCTGGCCCGCACGTAATCACGGCGCACCCGTTCAGCCCGCAGGTGATCGATGGCCGCATTGCGCGCCGCCCGGCTGAGAAAGGCCGCGGCACTGCCCGGGCCGGGCTGGTTGCGCTCGATCAGGCGCAGGAACACATCCTGCACGATGTCGCGGGCAATGGCCGCACAGCCGACTTTCCATCGGACCTGCTGTTCCAGCCTGTGACGTTCGGATTCATAAAGTTCGGAGATTTCCGACACGCGCATCGCTCAACCCGGCCGGGCGAGGCACCCGGCACAACCATCTGACTTTCGGATCCATCGAGGGTGCTTGCCGGGGGCGGCCACACGGCCGCCTGCCAAAGCTGGCACCTTCGCAGTGCCAGCTTTGGCGGAACTTGTCCACAAAACTGTTGCCCCGACCGGATCATCGCCCGGATGCGGCGGGCCTGATCGGCACGGGGCATCGCGCCGGCGCAGGGATGCCCCGCGCGCCGGCAAAAGCCCGGCTTACGGGCGCAGCAGGATCTTGCCCGCCCGCCCCGGGGTCAGCGCGGCCGCCATCGCCGCGTCCAGCTGGTCCAGCCCGAAGATGCCCCCGGTGCCCATTGGCAGTTCCCCCTGGGCGGCCAGCGTCACCAGCTCGCCGATCAGCCCGGCCCGCTTGACCGGTTCCATCTCGGCGCTGACCCGCGCGCCCCAGAACCCCTTGACCGTCACATGCTTGGTGATCAGCGCGCCCGAGCTCAGCGGCATCGGCGCGCCGGTCGCCGTGCCAAAGACCACCAGCTCGCCATCCTGCGACAGCAGGTCGACCAGCCGGGCCGACAGCTCGCCACCAACGGAATCCACGGCCGACAGCACCCGGCCTTCGCCCACGATGGCGCGCACGGCATCCATCCAGCCCTCGCCCGAGGTCGACACCACGTTGTCCATGCCCGCCGCGCGCAGCTCGACGGCGGCCTCGTCCCGGCGCACCAGGCTGACCAGGTTGATGCCCCGCGCCCGGGTCAGCCCGGCCATGATCCGGCCGACCGCCCCGTTCGACGCCGTCTGGATCATCCAGTCGCCCGGCCCGACCTGCAGCGTATCCAGCAGCGAGATGGCCGAAAACGGCATGGCGATCAGCTGCGCGCCCATCTCGTCGGAAACCTGGTCGGGCAGTGGCAGCAGCCCGCCCGCCGGGGCCAGAAACAGCTCGGCCCAGGCGCCATGCACCCCGGCCACGGCCACGCGCCGGCCCAGCAGCGCCGCATCGACGCCCTCGCCCAAGGCCTCGACGGTGCCCACCGCCTCGGACCCGCCGATGGCGCCGGGCAGCGGCGGCTTGTAGCCGTAATTGCCCCGGATCGTCCAGAGATCGTGGTTGTGCACGGGCGCCAGGATGGTGCGGATGCGCACCTGGCCGGCGGCCGGCTCGGGGGCCGGAACATCGCGCAGGGTGAGCACGTCGGCGGGTTCACCGAATTGGTCGTGTACGGCAGCTTTCATCGGGTTTTCCTTTCAGGCGCCGGTCTGCAGGCGCGTCTCGATATCGGTGATGACGGTGGCCAGCGGCCGGCTGTCGCGCGCCAGCTTGGCCAGGATGGCGGCGCCCAGCAGCTGGGCGTAGAACACGGCCGCCAGGGTCTCGGCCGGGGCGTCCAGCCGCAGCGAGCCATCCGCCTGGCCTTCACGCAGCATCGCGGCCAGCCGGTCGGTCAGCGCGGCAATGCCGTCGTCCAGCACCTGGCGCATGCCCTCGGACAGCTCGGCCACCTCGGCGCCCAGGTTGACGACCAGGCAGGTGCTGACCAGGCCCGAGGCGCGGTCCTCGTCCAGCCAGGCCCCGCAGAACACGGCAAACTTGCCGGCCCCGGTCAGGTCGCGCTGGCCGATGGCATCCACCCGGGCCAGGTAATCGTCGACGTAATCGCGCAGCAGGGCCCGGCCAAAGGCCTCCTTGGACGCGAAGTAATGGTAAAACGAACCCTTCGGCACGCCGCTTTCCTTCAGCAGCGCCGACAGGCCCATGGCGGCGAATCCGCCGTGGGTGACCAGCTGGCGGCCGGTGTCCAGGATGGCCTGGCGGGTGGATTCACTTCGGTTGGCGCGTGTCATGAGTGTTACCTAGGAATGAATAGACCGGTCGTCTAGTTTGCGCGCGACGCAACGGGGCGCGACGTGGCGTCGCCCCACGCGGCGCGGTCAGGCGCCCAGTTCGCGCGCCGTCAGAAAGCCCGACCCGCCCGACAGGCCCGGTCCCGGGTGTGTCGAGGCGCCGATGTGGTAGAGGCCCTTGATACCGGTCTGGTGCCGCCGGCTGCCGGCAAAGGGCCGCCACAGAAAGAACTGGTCCAGCGTGCAGGCCCCGCCATAGGGATCGCCGCCCACCAGGTTCATGTTGTAGCCCTGCAGATCGCCGGGCGAGATGGCCTGGCGGCGCAGGACATTGTCGGGAAAGCCCTCGATATGCCGCGCAAGGATGGCCTCGACCCGGTCGGCAAAGGCCTCGCGCAGCGCTTCGGTCCACTGGCCGTCGGGCGGCGGTGCGATCTGCCCGGCGGCGTCGCCTTTGACATGGCGCGGAGCCTCGGGCATCTGCAGCCAGAGCAGGCTCTGGCCCTCGGGCGCGCGCGACGGATCGGCCGCGCAGGGCTGGCCGACACAGATCGTCGGCACCTCGGGCAACAGGCCGCGCTCGGCCTCGTTGCCGGCCCGCGACACGCCGTCCAGCCCCGGTGTCAGATGCAGCAACTGCACCGTCTCAAGGCCCGGGGTCTTCCACCGCACCGGCCCGTCGAGCAGGTAATGCATCTGGAAATTCCCCTTTCCATAGCGATACTTGCGCAGATCCTCGGCATGATCGTCGCCGGGCAGCAGATCGCCGTAGAGCTGGTTGGGCGTGACCGAGGCCAGCACCGTCGCGGCATCGACAACCTCGCCCGAGGCCAATTCGACGCCCGTCGTCCGGCCGTTGTCCACCCGGATCGCGGCCACCTCGGCGCCGGTGCGCAATTGGCCGCCGTTTTCCTCGATGATGGCCACCAGCCCACGCACCATGTTGGCCGCGCCCCCCTTGACCACCGGCGCGCTCGCGGCCTCCAGTGCAAAGCCGATGACCTGGCCCATCTGGCCGGAAAAGGCCGCTTCGGGGCCCAGGCCGGCATGCAGGCACCACGGCGCCCAGAGCGCCCGGGATATTTCGCTTTCAAAGGAGGTTTCCAGCCAGCCCCGCATGGATTGCAGCGCTCCGCCCAGCGTCGTGGCCAACCCGTGCGGCCCCCGCGCCCAGGCCTCCTTGCCCAGCAGCCGCGCCGTGCCTTTCGACCAGGGATCGCCGCCCATCAGGCCAAAGAGCAGCCCGGCATTGCCGGCAAAGGCATCCAGATCCGCTGCCAGCTGCGCCCCGTCACCGGGATGGGCCGCGTCAAAGGCCGCCACGTTCCGCGCCCGGTCGGTGCTGTAGGTCAGCGCCCGCCCATCGGGCAGCAGAACACCGGTCGGCGTGTCGGTGGCAAGGAATTCAACACCATGGCGGGCCAGGTCTTCCCCCAGGGCGCCATGCGCGGCGCCGGTCACCCAGAGGACAAAGGTCGTGGCCAGCGGGTCGTGAACCGCCCCCGGCGCCAGCTCTTCGGTGCGCATGCAGCCGCCGGCCACCTCTTCGCGCTCAAAGAGCACCACCCGCTTGCCGGACCGGGCCAGCATCGCCCCGGCCGTCAGCGCGTTGATGCCGGTGCCGATGATGGCGACGTCGATGGTTGTCTGCGAAGGCATGGTGAAGCTCCCGTCGTGCATGTCATGGGGTTGCGGCCATGACAGCGCCCGCGCGGAAATACTTCAAGTTCAAAATGGATCAGCGCGCATCTGGCGGGCCAAGGTGATCAAGGCTTGGGCCGGCGACGCGGCTCAGGTCCGGTTGCGGATGTCCAGCATGATGGAAATGCCCCGCGCGGCGTCGGTTTCGGCCACCTCTTCGAACATCTCGTCGATCCAGCCCAGGTGTTCGGCCGCCATGTCATCCATCAGCGCCCGGCCCTTGTCGGTGATCCGCACCAGGAAGGCCCGGCGGTCGTTTTCCATCGGGCAGCGCTCGGTCAGCCCTTCGGAGACCAGCCGGTCGACCACCCCCGTCACGTTGCCGTTCGACACGACAAGATGCTGCGACAGCTCGGTCATCTTCATGCCTTCGGGCCGGGCATGCAGCGCGGCCAGAACGTCGAACCGGGGCAGCGTCGTGTCATAGCCTTCGCGCAGGCGCTCACGCAGGCGGTTTTCCACGAACCGCGTTGCCTTGAGCATCTGCAGCCACAGACGCAGGCGCTGGCGGGCCAGGTTTTCGTCCGTGATCTCGTGCTTGGGCTCTGCGGTCATGCACCGGCCTCTCATCATGTTTCGGGTTCAATTATTTCATATATCAACGGCTTGCCGCTGGCGTAAGACAAAACTTGGCCACCCTGCCGACGGGGCCACCGGGACGGGCCGGTTGATCCGGCCCGCCCTTCGCCTCACCGCTTGATGTTGCGGATGCCGCGTTTTTCCAGGATCGGCAGCACGGTTTCGGCAAAATAGGGGAATTCCTCGGCATAATTGACGAAGGACAGCCCGGTGCCGCCGAACCCCGCATCGACAAGCTGTTCGATGCCATCGGCCACCTGTTCGGGCGTGCCGATCAGCGGATAGCCCCCGTGGCCCGCGGCCATGCGCTCCTTGATCATCATCAGCAGGTCATGGGGGAAGGATTGCGCCGTGGCAAATTGCACGTCGACCACGTAATCGGTCGCCTTCCAATCGGTCTGTCCCACGTAATAATCATAGAAATCACGGGCTTCCTGTTCGGTCGGCCGGCAGACCACATGCGAGAAGGTGATCACGTCGATGGGCCGGCCATTGTCGACCGCCCGCGCCTTGATCTCGGCCACCTCTTCCTTGGACCGCTCGATGTCGATCGCCGGGGTGAACAGGAAATCAGCGTTGTCGAGGGCGAACTTGCGGCCCTCGGCCGAGCCGGCGGCATTCAGGATGGGCACAGATCCGCGCTTGGGCTTGGGATCGGTATAGACCTGTTCGAGGTTGAAATACTTGCCGGCCCAGTCAAAGCGGTCGTCATCGGTCCAGAGCTTGCGGATGATGTCGTACCATTCCTGGGCATAGCCGTAACGGGTGTCATGATCCTTGGGCAGATCGAGGCCAAGCGCCTTGTATTCCGGTTCGAACCAGCCCGCGACAATGTTCAGCCCGGCCCGGCCGTTGCCGATGGCGTCCAGCGTGGCGATCTGCTTGGCCACGACAACCGGATTGTTGACCGCGGTATGCACCGTCGAGATCACGGCAATATCCCGCGTCGCGGCCAGCAGGCCGGCCGCCCAGGTCGTGGTTTCCAGGACCGACCGCATGAACTCGATCTCGTCGCCCGGAAAGCCCACCCAGCGGGCCACGGGCAGCATGAAATCCAGCCCGGCCGCATCGCACATCTGGGCCAGCCGGAGGTTGTCGTCCCAGCTGGCCGACCAGCGTTCGGGTGCCTTGGTGATCGACATGCCGCCGGAACAATTGGAAGAAAAGGTGCCAAGCTTGAACCGGTCGGGGACCAGCATCGGGTTGATCTGCGCCATGGCGAAATGCTCCTGCAGGTTTGGAATTCAGGGGAAAACGGCCGGAACATGGGCAAAGATGTCGTCCATCGGCCGTTCCGGCGTGTGATACTGGGCGCGCGACTGGGCCAGGCCCATCTGCACCAGGGCCTCGGCCGCCTTGTAGGACACCACCCCGGGGTTGATGACCGGCACGGGCAGCACGCGGGCGAGATGGGCATGCGACTGGTGCATCGTGGTCGAGCCCAGAACGATGACCTCGGCCCCGTCCTCGTCGATTGCGCGGCGGCATTCGGCTTCGAGCGCGTCAAAGATGAAATCTTCCTTGCCGGCCAGCAGCTCGGCCGTGTCGGGCCGGACACCGACATCCCGCAAGGACGCACAGCGCGGAGCAAGGCCCTGCTCGGCAAGGATCTTCTTGTAGAAGTGGTTCCAGCGGTCCCACATCGAGACGATGGAAAAGCGCCCGCCCAGCTGGCAGGCCATCAAAAGCGCCGTGGCGCCCGAGCCGACAACCGGGATGTTCAGACGCGCCCTCAGGGCGGCCACGCCGCTGTCACTCATCGAATTCACGCAGACCGCCGCGCAGCCGTCGCGTTCGGCGCTGACCCCGGCATCATAGACAAAGGCATCGAACAGCAATGCCTCCATCTGGTCGCCACCAAGCTGGCCGCCATTGCGGGTACCGACGAAATCCACCGCGAAACCCGGGGCAATCAGATCGGGCGGCAACTGGGCGGCAAAGGCGTCCAGCGCCTCTTGCGGCAGGGGGATGGGCACGATGACGCGAACGAGATGGGGCATGGGGAGACTCCGCATGGTCTGAAGGCAGGGTTTTCGGCCAGCTTGAATATTTCGAACCCGAAGGGGGTGCGGGCCAAGGGCAGGCGGCTGCATGAGGTTTAAATGCGTTCGGCCTTTGGCGTTTCCGCACGGCGCGACAGCGGCAAGGGCCGGGCCCGCTCGGAACGAACTCCTTCACCTCGAAAGCTCTTCGGGATGCCGCAGATGGTAATCGGTCACGGCCTGAAAGCCCCTGGCCCCGCGCAGCAGGGTCGCCTCGCCAAAGGCCCGGCCGATCAGTTGCAGGTTGATGGGCAGCCCCGCCGAACAGACCCCGGCCGGGAAACAGACTGCAGGATGGCCCGAGATGGTGAACGGGCAGGTGAACCGATGCAGCCCGCCAATCAGCTCGTCGCTCCAGGTCGCCATCTGCCGCGAGGTCGGCACCGGGAAGGACAGGACCGGGGACAACACGCCATCCACCTGGTCCAGCACCGCATCCAGCGCCCCGCGAAAGGCGCGCCGGCGGCGCTGCAAGTCTTCGTAGGCGACGGCATCCAAGGCCCGGCCACGCCGGATCACATCGGCCAGGACCGGGCCGTAACTGTCTGCATGGGCATCGAAATGATCCCTGTGGGCGATGGCCGCCTCGACCGCGCAGATATCGAAGAAATCCCAGATCAGGCGGGACGTGTCGGGCATGGCAACCGGCACGATCCGGCCCCCCTGCGCCACCAGCACCGCAATCGCCGCCTCCTGCGCCGCGCTGACCTGGGCATCGACATCCACCCCGGCAAACCGCGGATCGACCCCGATGCGAAAGCCGCGCAGATCGCCTGTGTCGCTCTCCACCCCGCGGGTCGTCGATGTCGCATCCAGCGGGTCATGCCCGGCAATGACCTGATAGATCCGCGCCACGTCCTCGGCCGATCGGGCCAGCGGGCCGACCGTATCCAGGCTGGCGGCCAGTTCGTGCACGCCATGGCGGCTGACCCGCCCCCATGTGGGCTTCAGCCCCGTTGTCCCATTCATCGCCGAGGGCAGACGGATCGACCCGCCGGTTTCCGTTCCGATTGCAGCGGTCGCCAGCCCCGCGGCCACCGCCACGCCACTGCCCGAGGAGGACGCACCGCACCAGTGATCCGCGCTCCAGGGATTGACCGGCGCGCCGAAGGGCGGGCGATGTTCGGCATAGGCGCCTTCGGTCATGTTGGCCTTGCCCAGGATCACCGCCCCGGCCGCCCGCAGCCGGGCCACCACCGTCGCATCCGCACTGGCCCGATGATCCTGGCGCGACGGCATGGCCACGGTTGTCGCAACGCCCTTCACATCGACAATGTCCTTGATGACCATCGGCACGCCGGCCAGCGGGCCGGTCAGCTGGCCCCGGTCGACCTGCCGCGCGGCATCCAGGGCCAGATCGGGGGTCAGCGTGACGATGGCATTGTCCCGCCGCGCCGCAATCCGGGTCAGCTGGTGTTCGGCCAGCGCCTCGGCGCCAAGCGTACCGCCCTCAAGACCGGCCCGGATCCCGGCGATGTCCAGCCAATGGGCCTGCACCATGTTCAATTCCCGTCATTCCACCGGGGCGGGGCCACGCGTGGCGGCCCCGCCCGACGTCGATCAGCTACGCGTGATCTTGTTGGCCAGGATCCAGCCGTTCTTGTATTCCGGCACCTCCAGGCTGTCGCGATAGGCCACCGTCAGCACCGATTGCAGCAAGGGCATGGTCACGCCCTGGTCGGTCGCATCCATCACGAGCTGCTTGTAGGCCTCGATCCGCGCATCGTAATCCGTCATGCCGAACAGCTCGGTCACGCGCTGCGGGATCTCGCCGGTCTTCCAGGGCGAAAACGGCATGTTGGGGTTCAGCAGATAGCCGGCATAGATCTCGGGATCGCCGGTTGCGTTGTCCCAGGAATAGAGCGTCAGGTCGGGCAGCTGACCGGCCCGGGTCAGCTCGAAATACTTGGCATATTCAATGACTTCCAGTTCGGCCTCGATCCCCACCTGGCCCCACATCTGCACCAAGGCCCGGGCGATGTCGTAATCCGATGGGAACTGGCCGTTGGTCGTGGCAAAGCTGATCTTGGCCGGGTTGTCGGGGCCATAGCCCGACTTGGCCAGCAGTTCCTTGGCCAGCTCGGGGTCGAAGGCAAAGTCGTAATCCTCGACATAGCCCGGCGTACCCGGCGAGGCCGCCACGTCGATCGGCACCGCCGCCCCACCGTAAAAGGCGCGCGACAGGGCGTCCTTGTTGACCGCATGCGACAGGGCCAGCCGCAGGTTGTCATCGGTCAGCGCCTTGTCGGAGTTGACCATCAGCAGGATGATCCGGGTGATCGGCAACAGCTTGGCCGTCACGCCCGGCGTCTTTTCCAGCCGCTGCGTGTCGCGCACCGGCAGGGCGATGGTCAGGTCGACCTGGCCCGACTGGATCGCGGCCAGCCGCGCCGAGGGATCCTTGACGATCTGGATGGTCACCGTCTTGATCGGCGCCACGCCACCCCAATAGCCGTCATAGGCTTCCAGCACGATCCGGCTGTCGCGGTCGTATTGCACCAGCTTGTAAGGCCCCGTGCCCATGGGTTTTTCGCGCAGGCCGTCTTCGCCGACTTCTTCGACATAGGCCTTGGAGACCACGTAAGAGCCCAGGAAAGCCAACCATTGCGGCGCCGTGGTCATCGGGCGCGAGAAGTTCATCGTCAGTTCGGTCGGCGAGGCAATGTCGACGGTTTCCACCGAGCCCCAGGTCGAATTGACGTCGATATTGTGGCCGGCCAGGCGACGCCCCATGAAGGTATAGGCCACGTCCTTGGCCGTCATCGGGGTGCCGTCGTGAAAGGTCACGTCGTCGCGCAGGACCAGCTTCAGCGACAGCCCGTCGTCGGCCATCTCCCATTCCGAGATCACGCCGGGCACCAGGTTCAGGTCGACATCCTGGTCGAGCGGCTGATCGTAGACCAGCTTGTAGATCGGCTGGGCATCGGGCGCGAAACGCAGGTTCGGGTCCCAGTTCGGCACGTCGCTGGGCCAGGCGATGGTCAGGCTGTCGGCGCCCTGGGCCAGCACGGTGGCCCCCTTGGCCATCAGCAGGCCGGCCAGGCCAAGGGCCCCAAATTGTCTGCGATTCAGTTCCATGTCGGTTGTCCTTTGTTGGAAGGTTCGGCCGCCACTCGGACGACCCCCGCCGGCCGTGCCGGATGGCAACGGCGGCCGCGCGGCGCCGGTCTTTCTGCCGGATCTCCGGCCGCAACGATGGGTCGGGCGCACAGGCCCGCTGACTGGGCGCCCGCCAGGTGGCCGCGCCGGGAAACGTGGAGAAGTTCTGCCCTGAACCTAACGGCCGCAGCCGTAAAGCTGTCAATAATTTATTTTAGGTCTGGCATATTTTCGATGGGGCGCTGCCTTGAATCCGGGCATTTCGGGAAATCATCTCGATCAGGCGGCGCAATGGGGCGGAGGTTTCCCCCTCTTGCACGGCAAATTGCAGACGCATTTGCAAGGCCGGCCCGGCAATCCCGCGCAATACGATACCGTTTGGGCATCGCTGGTCATTCCAGGCGCTGACGAGGCCCATTCCGCGCCCCATTCGAACCATTGCCAAAATTTCCGCCTCATTCTGCGCGGGATGCACGCGCTTTGGGCGCAGACGGGATTCCGAGATGCCGGCCGTCAGGGCACCATGCAGGGCCGGGGCCGCTGCCTGATGCAGGGCAATCAGCGTCTCGCCCGCCAGATCCGCCAACCCGATGCCCTCACGGTCGGCCAGCGGCGATCCCTCGGGAAGCGCCAGGCACAGGCCACATTCCGCAACGGGAAATGACGCTAAATCATAGGCTTGCCCCACGTCGGACCACAAGAACGCACCATCCAGCGCCCCGCTGGCAACGGACTGCGCCAGCTCGACCACCGCCCCTTCGCGCAGGTCCACATCCAGGTCAGGCATCTCGCGCGCCAGGGCGCCAAGCAGCCCGGGCACCACGTCGCCCCAGGTTGCATCCGGCGTGACCCCGATACGCAAAACCCCCGAATCGCCGCGATCCAGCGCTCGCGCCTCGCGACAGATCGCATCATATTCCCCGACCAGGTGACGCGCCCGATCCAGGAACCGCCGCCCGGCATCGGTCAGGCGCACACCGCTTGATCCGCGATCAAACAGCCGGGCGCCGATTTCCTCTTCCAACCCCCTGATCTGGCGACTTAAAGCCGGCTGGGCCAATCCCAATTCAGCCGCAGCCCGCCGAAAACCCCCGGCATCACCCACGGCAATACAAGCCCGAATCCGTTTCAATTCCATATGCGATACCCCTTTGGCATCACAGTTTTGGAAAAAGTGTATTGCCTGTCAATGTACGGCTGTGAAACATTCAAGCTTAAACAATATGCCCGGACCGTCTCTCTCCCTGACCCGGCCGGCGCAGATTGGCCTCGGGCGGCCCTGCCCTCACGGAACCCCGGCCCGAGCGAAGCGGAAGGAGACCCCAGGTGACCCAGGATTTTGAGACGGATTACATCGTCGTCGGCGCCGGCTCGGCCGGATGTGTCATGGCCGCGCGGCTGACCGAAGATCCCGCGACCCAGGTGACCGTGCTGGAGGCCGGCGGCGCGGATCGCAGCCCCTGGATCCACATCCCGATCGGCTACGGCAAGACCATCGTCGACCCGCGCCTGAACTGGCGGTTCGAAACCGAACCCGACGCCGAGATCGGCGGCCGGCGGATGTACTGGGCGCGCGGCAAGGTGCTGGGCGGGTCGTCGTCGATCAACGGCCTGCTCTACATTCGCGGCCAGGCCGAGGATTACGACCTGTGGCGCCAGATGGGCAACACCGGCTGGGGCTATGAAAGCGTGCTGCCCTATTTCCGCAAGGCCGAGGACCAGGAGAACGGGTCCGACACCTACCATGGCGCGGACGGCCCGCTGCGGGTGTCGAACCTGGTGGAACGCAATCCGCTGTGCGACGCCTTCATCAAGGCGGGCGTGCGCACGGGCATTCCCGAGACCCAGGATTTCAACGGGGCCAGCCAGGAAGGCATCGGCTATTACCAGCTGACCACCCGCCACGCGCGGCGCTGCTCGGCCGCCGTGGCCTACCTGCACCCTGCGCGCAAGCGGCCCAACCTGCGGGTCGAGACCGGGGCCTTGACGCGCCGGGTGATCTTTGAGGGCCGCCGCGCCATCGGGGTCGAGGCCGAGATCAACGGCCATACCGTGACCATCCGGGCCCGCCGCGAAGTGATCCTGGCCGCCGGCTCGATCAACTCGCCCAAGCTGCTGCTGCTGTCCGGGGTCGGCCCGGCCGGCCACCTGGCGGACATGGGCCTGCCGGTGGTGCATGACCTGCCCGGCGTGGGCGAGAACCTGCAGGACCATTACGGGGCGATCATGTCCTACAAGGCCCGGCGCCCGCTGACGGTCAACGACATCATGGCCAGCCCGCTGCGCCAGTTGCAGGTCGGGCTGCAATACATCCTGACGCGCAAGGGCCCGCTGACGATCTCGGCGGCGCAGGTCGGGGCTTTCATCAAGTCGTCGCCCGACGTGGCCACGCCCGACCTGCAATTCCTGTTCCAGACCTTCAGCCACGATGAATACGACGAAGGGCTGCACAAGTTCTCGGGCTTTGCCAACGTGGCCTGCCCGACCCGGCCCGAAAGCCGGGGCACGCTGCGCCTGAAATCCGCCGATCCGGCCGAGGCGCCGGTGATGCAGGCCAATTACCTGTCGGCGGCCAACGACCGGCGCATCCTGGTCGAGGGCATGAAGATCTCGCGCGCGGTGATGGAGCAGCCCGAGATGCAGGCCGAGATCCTGGCCGAACATTCCCCGGGGCCCGATTGCCGCAGCGATGACGAATTGCTGGCCTTCGCCCGCGAGACCGGCCTGTCGATCGCCCACCAGGTCGGCACCTGCAAGATGGGCAACGATCCGATGGCCGTGGTCGACCCGACCCTGAAGGTCCGGGGCATCGAAGGCCTGCGGGTGGTCGATGCGTCGGTCATGCCGACCCTGGTGTCGGGCAACACCAATGCGCCGACCATCATGATCGCCGAGAAGGCCGCCGACATCCTGCGCGGCCGCAGCCTGGCGCCGGCCGAGCTGCGCCACGAGCGGCCCCAGGCCGAGCCCGCCTGATCCGCCCCGCCCTGCCGCCAGCCGAGGACCTGCCATGACCCTGCCCGCCCGACCCCGCGTCCCATCCTGCGCCCGCCCCTGCGGCGCCGGTGCCCAGCCGGAGACCCCGCGATGCTTCTGACCATGGCCAGGGTGATCAGCCGGCGGATGCTGGTGGTCATCCCGATCCTGCTGGCGGTGTCGATGCTGCTGTTCCTCGTGCTGCGCCTGCTGCCCGTCGATCCGGCGGCCATGTCGCTGCCACCCACGGCGACCAACGACGAAATCGAAGCCATGCGCGAGGCCATGGGGCTGAACCTGCCGATCCCCCATCAATATGCCATCTGGCTGCGCGATACGCTGTCCGGCGAATTCGGCACGTCGATCCAGTATCGCCAGCCGGTGGGCGAGCTGATCGCCAAGACCCTGCCGGCGACGATCGAACTGGCCGTTGTCGCGGCGATCATTGCCACGGTGGTGGGCATCGGCGGCGGGCTGGTGATCTTTCGCATGCGCGGAACGGTGGGCGAGGCCGCCGGCGATGTCGGATCGCTGCTGATGCTGTCGCTGCCGGATTTCCTGTGGGGCCTGATCCTGATCTTCGTCTTCGGCGTGTTCTGGCCCGTCCTGCCCTTCATCGGCCGGCTCGATCCGGGCATGGTCCAGCCCGGGGGCACCGGCTTTCTGCTGATCGATGCCCTGGCCGCCGGACAAGTCCGGGTCTTCTGGTCCGCGCTGGTGCACATGCTGATCCCGGCCACGGCCCTGGGCATCAGCTTTGCGCCGATCGTCATGCGCGTGCTGCGCTCGTCGCTGCTGGATGTCTACCAGGAAGGCTATATCGCCCAGGCCCGCATGCGCGGGGTCAGCGAGGAACGCATCCTGGTGTCACATGCCCTCAAGAACGCCATCCTGCCGACCCTGACCCTGATGGGCGTGCAATTCGGCTTTCTCTTCGGAGGCACCCTGCTGATCGAGGTCATCTGTTCCTATCCCGGGGTCGGCAACCTGATGGTCGGCTCGGTGCGCAATGCCGACCTGCCGGTCATCCAGATGGTCGGGCTGACCTATTGCGCCGTCACCCTGCTGATCAACACGCTGGTCGATGCCCTGTGTGTCGCGCTCAACCCCAAGGCCACGGCGTAACATGACATTGCCCCCCTATCTTCGCGATCCCCGCACCATCGTCGGCCTGGTCATCGTCCTGGCCGTCTTTCTCACCGCGGTCTTCGCCCCGCTGCTGGCCCCGCATGATCCCGACACCCAGGACCTGCTCTGGGTGCTGCTGCCGCCCAGCTGGCAGCCCGGGGGCGATCCCAATTTCCCCCTGGGCACGGATTCGCTGGGCCGCGACGTGCTGTCCCGCCTGATCTACAGCGCCCGGGTGGCCATGACCGTGGCCATCGTTTCGGCCGTCGGAGCCATGATCCTGGGCACCATTGCCGCCCTGCTGGCCGGCTATTTCGGCGGCTGGGTCGACACGCTGATCAGCCGCACCGTCGATGTCTGGATCTCGTTCCCCCCGGTCGTGCTGTCGCTGATCCTGATCGTCGGGCTGGGCGTCGGGCTGGACAAGGTCATCCTGGCCATCATCCTGGTCGACTGGACCCGTTTCTGCCGGGTGCTGCGGGCCGAGGTCATCCTGGTCCGCCAGCAGGCCTATGTTTCGGCCGCGCGCATGCTGGGCCAGAGCCATTTCATCACCCTCAGCCGCGAAGTGCTGCCCGCCGTGGTGCCCCTGATCATCACCCTGTTCAGCCTGGAAATGGGCATTGCCGTGACGGTCGAGGCCATCCTCAGCTTTGTCGGCATGGGTGTCAGCGCGAATATCCCGGCCTGGGGCCAGATGATCGCCGACGCGCGGATGAACATCTACGACTCCCCCTGGGGTCTCTTCCTGCCGATCGCGGCCGTCTTCGTCACGGTCGCCGGCTTCAACCTGCTGGGAGAAGGGCTCCGCAAGGGGCTGGACGCGCGGCAGAACACCTCGCGGGGCGTGTGACATGGCGGCACTTCTGAAGGCAAACGGGCTGACGGTCGGCGTGGTCAAGGCCGGGCTGCCGATCAACCACAAGGTCAGCTTCACGCTGGAACCCGGCCGCGTCCTGGGGCTGATCGGGGAATCCGGGGCGGGCAAGTCGATGATCGCCAAGACCATCGCCCGCCTGCTGCCCGATGGCGTGGGCATCATGGACGGCACGCTGGAATACGACGGCCGCGACCTGGCCACCCTGTCGGGCGCCGAACACCGCCGCCTGCTGGGCCGCGAGATCGCCTTTATCCCGCAGGAACCGCTGACCGCGCTGAACCCGGTCCAGACCGTCGGCCGCCAGTTCGACGAACACCTGCGCCTGATCGGCCATGGCACCGCCGCGCAGCGCCGCGAGCGGGCGCTGGAAATGTTCGATGCCGTCGGGCTGGACGCCAGCGCCGAAGTGCTGGCGAAATACCCCCACCAGTTCTCGGGCGGGCAATTGCAGCGCATCCTGATCGCCATGGCCTTTGCTTCCCGGCCCCGGCTGGTCATTGCCGACGAACCGACAACCGCGCTCGACGTGTCGATCCAGGGCCGGGTCGTCGAGCTGATCGGCGAGATGCAGAGCCGCTACGACACGGCGGTGATCTTCATCACCCATGACCTGCGGTTGGCCGCGCATATCTGCGACGACATGATGGTGCTTTACGGCGGGCGGATCGTCGAGCGCGGGCTGGCCGACGATGTCTTCCGCACGCCGCGCCATGCCTATACCCGCTGCCTGCAACTGGCCAATCCCGAGTTGTTCGGCCCGCGCCGGGCGCTGTTCTCGATGCCCGGGCGGATGCCCGGCCTGATCGAGATGAAGGGCCTGCCCGGGTGCCGGTTCGCCCCGCGCTGCCCGCTGCGCTCGGCGGCCTGCGACGAGCTGGAACCGGCGCTGGTGCCGGCCGGCCCGGCGGACCCCGGCGGGCATGCCAGCCGCTGCATCCATGCCGACAAGGTCGACACGATCTCGACCGAGGGCCTGCCCCTGCCCGCCCTGCGCCGGATCGAGACGGGCGACCCCCTGCTGGTGGCCCAGGACGTGGGCAAGCGATACGTGTCCAAGCCCGGCCTGCTGGCCAGGCGCAAGACCTTTGACGCGGCCCGCAGCATCGACCTGACGATCCGCCAGGGCGAATTCGTGGGCATCGTCGGCGAATCCGGGTCCGGCAAATCGACCCTCGCGCGGATGGCCGTGGGGATGGACCTGCCGACCTCGGGCCGGATGATCCTGTGCGGCGACAGTGTCAGCGACCAGGAACCGGCGGTCCGGGCGCGCCGGGTGGAAAACGGCCAGATGGTCTTTCAGGACCCCCATTCCGCCCTGAACCCGCGCCGGCGGGTGGGCAGCATCGTGGCCCAGGCGATGGAAGCCCGGGGCGCGGGCCATGACGAACGGGTCGTGCGGGCCACCGAGTTGCTGCGCGAGGTCGGGCTGTCGTCGGAAATGGCCCTGCGCTATCCGTCACAGCTGTCGGGCGGCCAGAAACAGCGGGTCAACATCGCCCGGGCGCTCTGTGTCATGCCCCGGCTGCTGGTGGCCGATGAGATCGTGTCGGGGCTGGACGTGTCTGTGCAGGCCCAGCTGCTCAACCTGCTGTCGCGGCTGCGCGACGAGATGGGGTTCGGCCTGTTGCTGATCTCGCATGACCTGGCCGTGGTGCGTTACATCTGCGAGCGGGTCGTGGTGATGTATCGCGGCGAGATCGTCGAATCCGGCTGGACCGAAGAGGTCTTTGCCGAGCCCCGCCACGAATACACCCGACGCCTGCTTTCCTCGGTCCCGGGCGAGGCGCCGCCCTCGTTCGGCCAGCGCGCGGCGCAATAGGCTCCGGTCCCGCCGCCGCTCAAATCCGGCGGCGGCGGATCTCGGACGGCAGGGTGCCGAAGGCATCGCGGAAATCCTTGCTGAACCGGCCCAGGTGGTAGAACCCGTAGTCCATCGCCACTTCGGTCACCGTCAGCCCCGGCGCCACGTCGGTTTCCAGCGCGGCCTTGACGGCCTTCAGGCGCATGGCCTTGAGCCGGGCCATGGGCGTCGTGCCCCGGTGCTTGCGGAACCCGGCAAAGAGCGTGCGGCGCGGCACCCCGCTCTGGCGCACGATGTCATCCATGCCGATCTGCTCCTGCAGGCTGTCCTGCATGAACCGCTCGGCGCTGAGGACATAGGCCGGTACGGCGTCGGGCTGGCTCTGGGCCCGGCCGACCTGGCGGTATTCCGGCGACAGGCCCAGCACGGCCGAGGTGATCAGCTGCTTGAGATGGGTTTCCAGGCCGAATGTGTTCAGGCTCTGGTTGCCTTCGCACAGACCGCGCACCAGCATCAGCAACACGTTGGACAGCACGTATCCCTCGGCGTCGACCCGGTAGGCCACGGGCGCAAAGCTGAGGTTCTGGCTGCGCAGGGGCAGGTCCTGCGAGGTCAGGTAGGTGGTCAGCCAGGCATTGTCGATCGCTACCGCGAGGTGCTGACTGTTGCCGGCCATCGAGGTGCCATACCGCGCACCCGGGCCGATGATCGTGAACTCGTTGGGCCGCACAAGGTAGTCGGCCCCGTCGACAAAGACCCGGGTCTGCCGCGACACCGGGAACTTGAGCATGATGCCATCCTGGGGCGCATCCACCCGCACGTTCACCGCCTCGGCATCACATTGGTAATCGACGTAATGCACGGCCACCCCGCCCAGGTCGATCGACCCGTGCCAGAAATCGACCCGCTCGCCCCCGCCGGTCCGCGCGGGCATGCCGGTCATGGCAATGCTGTGCGGGGCCATGGCCGTGCACATGTGGTCACGGATGCGCTCGGTGCCCGACAGGCGCAGCCCGGCATCGCGCAGCCGCGCCCGCAGACCGCTGTCCGGGGGGCTGACGATATCGTCGAATTGCTGCAACATGATCGGGGTCATCCTTCACACCCGCCCCGTCGCGATGGACGGGCCCGGGGCCGTTCCGATGATCCTAGCGAGGCAGGGCAAGATCGTTCAACCCCTCCTTGAGTGGCATTGCACCGGCCGGCCCGGGCCGCTTGCCCGGCCGGCGGGCCCTGCCCGGATTTCGGGCAGGACCGATGGCAGCCGTCAGGCGTGATACTGCACCGAGGCCTTGAGCCGGGTGTGGCCCAGGACGGCCGCTTCGCCCAGGTCGTTGCCCACGCCCGAGTCCTTCCAGCCGCCGAAGGGCAGGGCCACGTCCAGGGCGTTGTGCACGTTGATCCAGACCGACCCGGCTTCCAGCCCGTCGGTCATCCGCCGGATGCGGTCGGTGTCGCGGGTGAAGACACTGGCGCCCAGGCCAAAGCGCGACTGGTTGGCCAGGGCCAGCACCTCTTGTTCGGTGTCGAAGGCCGCGGCCATCAGCACCGGGCCGAAGATCTCGTCGCGCACCGCGGCCATGCCCGGCCGCGCCCCGTCCAGCACCGTGGGCTGCACATAGGCCCCCGGGTGATCGGGCGCCGCCCCGCCGGTCACCAGCCGCGCGCCATCGGCCAGACCGCCTTCGACATAGGACAGGATGCGCCGCTGCTGGGCATGGCTGACCACCGGGCCCATCACCGCGCCGTCCTGCAACGGCGCCGACAGCTCGATGCTCCGGGCCACGGCCGCGACGCCTTCGATCACCGCGTCATGGATCGAACGATGCACGTAAAGCCGCGATCCGGCGCAGCAATTCTGGCCGTGGTTGCCAAAGATCGCCCAGGCCGCGGCCTGGGCCACCTGGTCGACATCGGCGTCTTCCATGACGATGACCGGCGACTTGCCCCCCAGCTCAAGGCTGTACTTCTTGAACTGCGCCGCGGCCTGCCCGGCGATCTTGCGCCCCACCTCGGTCGAGCCGGTAAAGCTGACCATGGCCACCCCGGGATGGGCCACCAGCAATTCGCCGACCTCGGCGCCGCTGCCCGTCACGATGTTGATCACCCCTTCGGGAATGCCCGCCTCCAGCGCCAGCTCCGCAAACCGCAGGGCCGACAGCGGCGTCTGCGGGGCCGGCTTGAGCACGATGGTACAGCCCGCGGCCAGGGCCGGGGCGATCTTCCAGACCGCGATCCCCAGGGCCACGTTCCAGGGCACGATGGCCCCGACCACGCCCACCGGCTCGCGGAAGGTGTAGCCGCGCAGGTCACCGTCGGGGATATAGGGCACCGACAGGCGCATGGTCTGGCCTTCCAGCTTGGTCGCCCAGCCGGCCATGTAGCGCAGGACATGGGCCGAATATTGCACGTCGACCCCGGCGGTATTGCCCAGCAACCGGCCCGAACACAGCGTCTCGATCTCGGACATCTCGCGTTCATGGGCTTCGAGCAGATCG
The DNA here is from genome assembly GCF_050389775.1 of Marinibacterium sp. SX1. NCBI lineage: Bacteria > Pseudomonadati > Pseudomonadota > Alphaproteobacteria > Rhodobacterales > Paracoccaceae > Marinibacterium > Marinibacterium sp. SX1. The sequence goes on from NZ_CP177147.1 coordinate 73,593, forward strand.
GCCAGCCGCAGCATCCGCCGCTCCCGCTCATGCGGGCGCAGCCGCCCCCAGGCCCCGGCAAGCGCCCGCCGCGCGGCATCGACTGCCGCGTCGACCTCGGCCGGGCCGGCTTCGGCCGCGCGGGCAAACTCGGCCCCGCTGGTCGGATCGGTCAGGGCATAGCTGCGCCCCGTCTCGACCGCGCGGCCGTCCACATGCAACCCGTGGCTCCGGCCCATGGCCGCCCGGGCCGCATCGCCCAGCAATCCGAAATCATTGTCCAGTCGCGACATGTCGCCTGTCCTTCTTGCAGTAATGTCCCAGGGAAAGGTGCCGGGCGGGCGTCAGCCCACCCTGGCCTGGCGCCGGGCGCGCAGCATGCCGCGCACCCCGCCCAGCCAGACCGAGAAGATCAGGATGCCGCCGCTCAGCGCGCCTTGCCAGAAGGACGACACCCCGGTCAGGGTCAGCCCGTTCTGCACAACGCCCAGGAACAGCACGCCGATCAGCGTGCCCAGCACCCCGCCTTCGCCGCCGGTCATTGCCGTGCCACCGATCAGCACGGCGGCCAGCACGGTCAGCAGCAGGTTCATGTCGACCTCGGGCGAGGCCACGGTCAGCCGGCCGACCTGCACGACACTGGCCAGCCCGGCCGTCAGGCCCGAGATCACGAAGACCATGAACAGCACGCGGCGCACGTTGATGCCGTTCAGCCGGGCGGCCTCAGGGTTGGAACCGATCGAATAGAGCGCCCGGCCGAAGGCGGTGAAGCGCAGCACGAAGCCCAGGGCCAGGAACAGCACGAGGTCGAAGATCAGGATGATCGGCACCGGACCGACATTGCCGTTGACGAAACCGTTCAGGGCCTTGAACCCGGGATGCGAGAAGACCGAGATCGAACCGCCGTCATTGACGATCAGGGCAAAGCTCTGGAACACCGACAGGGTGCCCAGGGTGACGACGAAGAACGAGATCCCGGCATAGCTGACGAGGTAGCCGTTGATCGCGCCCAGCAGGCCGCCGGCAAGCAGCGCGCCGATCATGGCCAGCGGCAGGGGCACGCCGGCCATCAGCAGCAGGCCAAAGACCATGGCCGCGGCGGTGGTGGCCGAACCGAAGGACAGGTCCATCGAGCCCGAGATCACGACCAGCGTGGCGCCCATGGCCAGGATGAAGGCCACCGAGTTGGATTTGACGATGTTCATCAGGTTGGGCCAGGTCAGAAAGACCGGCTGGTAGAGATAGAGAAAGACCGAGATCAGCAGCAGGCTGATCAGCGCCCCGGCGTAGCGGCCTTGCAGCAGCCGGGCGGCCAGGCTGGCCGTGGCGCCGTTGGAAACGGGGGCGGAAGGGGCGGTGCTGCTGCTCATGTCGGGGCGGCCTCTGACTTGGGTGTGGGGGTGCCGTTGCCGGCGGAGCCATCGGGGTGCGACACGGCGGGCGCGGCATTCGGGCCTGTGGCATCCCGGATGGCGGTATTTGGGTCATCTTCGGCGGCGCCGCTTGCGCCGTCCCGACCGGCACTGCCCGCGCCATCATGTGCGCCGGTGCCTGCGCCTTCATTGGTGCCGTCCGGGGCGCCATCACTCGCGCCGCCTCCGGCCTCAATATCTGCGCCGTCTCCGGCCTCAATATCTGCGCCGTCTCCGGACCCAGCATCTGCGCCGTCCCCGGCTCGATCATATGCGCCATCCCCGGCGACGGCCGCATGGGCGATGCGCTCTTCATCCGCCTCGGACCGGTCGAACCGGGCCACCACCCGGCCTTCGAAGAAGACGGCGATGGTATCGGCCAGTCCCAGGATCTCGGGCAGCTCGGACGACACGACAACCACGGCCGCACCGGCCTCGGCCGCATCCTGCAACAACCGGTAGATCTCGCTCTTCGCGCCCACATCGACGCCCCGGGTCGGCTCGTTCAGCACCAGCACGTCCGGTTGGCGCCGGAACGTCCGGCCCAGAACGACCTTTTGCTGATTGCCGCCCGACAGGGTCGAAATCAGCACACCGGGATTGGCCGCCACGACGTGGTAATCGGCCATCGCGCCGCCCACCTCGCCGGCCAGCCGCCGCTGGGACACCATGCCGAACCGGGTCAGCCGATCCATCCAGGCCAGGGCGAAATTCTCGGTGATGTCGCGCACCGGAAGGATGGCCGCGCCCTTGCGGTCATCGGGCACGTATCCCACCCCCGCCGCGATGGCCGCCCCCGGATCGCCCGGGCGCATCGGCCGCCCGGCCACGGCGATCCGCCCGCTGGCCGCGATGGCGCCGCCAAGCGCCTGGGCAAACTCCGACTTGCCCGATCCGGCCAGCCCGGCAATGCCCAGGATCTCGCCGCGCCGGACCTGCAACGTGGTCGGTGCCACGCTGCCATCCGCCGTGGCCAGCCCGTCGACGTCAAGCGCAACCTCGCCCCGGGGGATCGCCCGCTTGGCATAATAATCGCCGATCTCGCGGCCGACCATCAACTGCACCAGCCCCTTTTCGGTGGTCTCGGGGATCGGCACCGTGTCGATCATGCGCCCGTCGCGCAGCACGGTTGCCACCGAGGACACCGCATAGATCTCGGGCATGCGGTGGGTGATCATCAGGATGGCCATGCCCCGGTCACGCTCCTGCGCGACGAGGTCCAGCAACCGCCGGGTGGCCGCTTCCGACAGCGAACTGGTCGCCTCGTCGAGGATCAGCAGCCGGGCATCCGACGACAGGGCCCGGGCGATCTCGATCTCCTGGCGCAGCTCGACGCCCAGGTCCGACACCCGCGCCCGGGGCGAGACATGCACCCCCAGCCGGTCCAGCGCCGCCGTGGTATCGCGTTCCAGCCGGCCCCAGGCAATCGTGCCGAGCGGCGTGCGCGGCAAGCGGCCCATGAAGATGTTCTCGGCCACGGTCAGGGTCGGGGCCAGGGTGAGCTCCTGGCTGATCATCACGATGCCCCGGGCGATGGCATCGGCCGGGCTGGTGAAGGCCACCGGCCGGCCGTCGATGAACAGCCCGCCCCCGTCGGGCGGTTGCATCCCGGCGATGACCTTCGACAGGGTCGACTTGCCCGAACCGTTCTCGCCGGTCAGGGCATGGACCTCGCCCGCGCGGATCCGGAGATCTACCCCGTCCAGCGCCCGCACGCCGGGAAAGGACTTGGTGATGCCCCGCGCCTCGACGATCACGTCGCCCCGTGCCACCATGGCCGGTGCCACGTCTGCCGCGCCGGTCATGCCGCGTCGCTCCGGACCATGTCGGCGCCCTTTTCGCCGATCATGATCGTGGCCGCGTTGGTATTGCCCGAAATCAGCCGGGGCATGATCGAGGCATCGATCACCCGCAGGCCCGTCACCCCGCGCACGCGCAACCGGTCGTCGACGACGGCATTGGCATCCTGGCCCATCTTGCAGGTGCCGACCTGGTGGGACACGCAGCCACCGGTCTCGCAGAGATATTGCTCGATCTCGGCATCGCTGGCTGTGTCCGACCCGGGCAGGTGTTCGTCGATGACAAAATCCGCCAGCGGCCCCGTCCCGGCCATGCGCCGGGCCAGCTTGAGCCCTTCGACGGCGATCCGCCGGTCGGTCGGATCGGAGAAGTAGTTCGGGAACAGCCGGGGCATGTCATGTGGATCGGCCGAGCGCAGGGTCATGTGGCCCCGGCTGCGCGGGCGGACCGGGCAGATGAAATTGGCAAAGCCCGAGAACTTGAACAGACCGTCCTCGTAATAGCCGCCCGAGAAGGTCTGGAACAGGAATTGCAGGTCGGGCGTCGCGCTTTCGGGCAGCACCCGGGTGAACAGCCCGGCCTGGCCGGCCGGCACCGACAGCGGCCCGCCCCGTGTCAGCAGCCAGCGCAGGCCCGCGGCCAGCTGGCGCCGGCGGGACAGCATGATGTCGTTCATCGTGATCGGCCGGGTGCAGCGCCAGGTGATCTGGCCGCCGTAATGGTCCTGCAGGTTCCGGCCGACCCCGGGCAGGTCGTGGACGACGTCGATGCCATGGCCCTGCAGATCCTCGGCCGGCCCGATGCCTGACAGCATCAGCAATTGCGGCGACTTGACCGATCCGGCCGACACGATCACCTCGCGGGCGGCGCGGATCTCGACCGGACGGCCGTCACGGGTGGCGCGCAGGCCGGTCGCCCGGCGGCCGTCAAAGAGGATGCGTTCGGCCGTCACCCCGGTCAGGACCGTCAGGTTGGGACGTTTCATCGCCGGGCGCAGGTAGCACACCGCCGTCGAGGCCCGCCGACCGCGCCGGACGGTGGCCTGGAAATAGCCCGCGCCTTCCTGGTCGCGGCCGTTGAAATCGGGATTGGCCGGGATGCCCACCGCCCCGGCCGAGCCGACAAAGGCATCGCACAGCGGGTTGCGCTCGGTCAGGTTGGTCACCGACAGGGGCCCGCCGGCCCCATGCCAGTCGTCGGCCCCGTTCTCCTGGTCCTCGGACTTGCGGAAATAGGGCAGCACGTCGTCATAGCCCCAGCCGGTGTTGCCCTCCTGGCGCCACAGGTCGTAATCCTCGGCCTGGCCACGGATGTAGATCAGCCCGTTGATCGAGGACGACCCGCCCAGCACCTTGCCCCGGGGCCAAAAGATCCGCCGACCGCCTAGCGCCGGGTTGGGCTCGGTTTCGAACATCCAGTTGACGTCCGGCCGGGCGATGGTGCGGCCATAGCCCACGGGGATGTGGATCCAGAAATCGTTGTCCTTGCGCCCGGCCTCGACCAGGCAGACCCTGACACCCGGATCCTCGGACAGGCGGGCGGCCAGCACGCAGCCGGCAGAGCCTGCGCCGATGACAAGGTAATCGGCGTCCACGATCTCGGGGGGCGTTGGGGAATTGGACATGGAACGGGTGCTCGCGTTGAGAGGGGCCTTGGGGCCCTGCGCGACCCGGGTTGACCGGTCCGGCCGCGCAGGGCGATCACCTGGGTCGTGTCACTTCAGCAGCGGCACGGTGTCGATCGTGTAGCCGCGATCCATCGTCGGCACGTAATCGGCGATGTTGTCGGCGGTCAGCAGCCTGGCCTTGACGATCAGGTCGTCCTGGGCGTCGCCCGGCGCGTCGAGCAGGGATTTCATGCCCAGCACGATGGCCGCGGCCATGCCATAGACATCCGGGTCCCAGCTGCCGGTGATCCGGCCTTCGCGGATCGCCGCGATGGCCTCTTCGTCACCGTTCATGCCGAAGATCATCACGCCATCGGTGCTGTCGCCGCCATAGACCCCCTTGCCCGAGGCCATGACCGCCGCCGAGATGCCAAGCGCGCTGGAATCGTTGTAGGCCCAGAACACGTCGGCATCGGGGTGACGCACCAGCAGGTCGGCCGCGATGGTCGCCGCATTGGCCGTGCTGTCCTTGGTGTTGTCGACCTGGGCCAGCACCTCGAACCCGGCGGCCTTGGCCGCGGCTTCGAAACAGCGGGTGTTCTGCTGGATCGAGGGCACCGGCGGGCCGCCCATCACGATGACCTTGGCCTCGGGCCGGCGCTCCTTGATCCAGGCCGCCTGCACGTCATAGGCCCCGCCATCGACACAGAGGTTGGTTTCCCACCAGACCGTCATCGTCACGCCCGGCCCCTCGGAATTGACCCCGATCACCGGCACGCCGGCCTCGTTGGCCCGGGTATAGGCCGCGGCAACGGCATTGGGATCAAGCGACCAGGACGAGATCACGTCGCCGCCCAGGGTGACCAGCGTGTCCACATGCGACACCTGCCGGTCGGGCGACAGGTTGGCATCCAGCATGCGATAATCCCAGCCCAGCTCGCCGGCCATGGTTTCCATGATCTCGTTGGCCATGGCCTGGCCCGGCTGGCTGGCGATGGGCGAGACATAGCCCACCATCGTGTCCTGGGCGGTGGCCGCGCCGGCCAGCCCGGCCAGGGCCAGCGGCGCCAGCGCCCGGCACAGGGCGCGTTTTCCGAAAGTCTTCATGTCAGCTTACCTCTGCGGCTACATTCGCTTCTGCATGGGCCGGGGCCTGCCCCGGGCCGGGCCGCCCTATTCCAGGCCGGTCGGATCGAGCCGCATGCAGACGGCCCTCGTTTCGGTGAAGGCATTGATCGCCTCGGTGCCGAATTCACGGCCCAGCCCCGACATCTTGACCCCGCCGAAGGGCATGGCCGTGTCGAGCACGTTGTGGGTGTTGATCCAGACGGTGCCGGCGTCGATCTGGCCGGCCAGCACATGGGCCTTGTTCAGATCGCGGGTCCAGATGCTGGCGCCCAGGCCGTATTCGGTGTCATTGGCCGCGGCCTTCAGCGCGGAAATGTCGTCCAGCCGGTTGGCAATGACCACCGGGCCAAAGATCTCCTCGCGGCTCAGCCGGGCGCCGGGCGCCACGTTGCGCAGCACGGTCGGGCGGTAATAGAACCCCTGCGCCCCGGCCCTTTCGCCGCCGGTCACCACCTCGGCCCCGTCGCCCCGCCCGCCGTCGACCAGCGTGCTGACCCGCTCCAGCTGGCGGGCCGAGACCAGCGGGCCCAGCACCGTCGCCGGGTCGAAGGCATGGCCGATGGACAGCCCGGCGGCAAATTCGGCGATGCCGGCCACGACCTCGTCATAGACCTCGGCCTGCACGAAGAGCCGCGAACCGGCGGTGCAGACCTGTCCCGAATTGCCGAATATCGCCATGGCCGCCCCGGGGATCGCCTGGTCCATGTCGGCATCGGCCAGAACGATCGTCGGCGATTTGCCCCCCAGTTCCAGGGTCACCCGTTTCATCTGGCGGGCCGAGGCTTCCAGGATGTGCTGGCCCGTCCGGGTCGACCCGGTAAAGGCGATCTTGCGGACCTTGGGATGGGCGACGAGGCTGGTGCCCACCGGATCGCCATGGCCCGTCACGATGTTCACCGCACCGTCGGGAAAGCCCGCCTGGCAGATCAGCTCTCCCAGGCGCAGGGTGGTCAGCGACGTCTCTTCAGAGGGTTTCAGGACAATGGTGCAGCCAAAGGCAATGGCCGGGGCGATCTTCTGGATGGCCTGGCCCAGCGGGAAGTTCCAGGGCGTGATGCCCCCGACCACGCCGACCGGCCGACGTTCGGTATAGGCCCGGTAGAGCCCGCCATCATCGACGAAGGGCGACAGGGTGATGTATTCACCGGCCATCTTCGACGCCCACCCGGCATAGTACCGCAGGGCATCCATGGTAAAGGCCAGGTCCACGTGGCGCGACACGGCCAGCGGCTTGCCATTGTCCCAGCTTTCCAGCCGGGCCAGGTCATCGGCCTCGGCCTCGATCAGCAGGGCCAGCCGTTCCAGAAGCCGCCCGCGATCCAGCGGCCGCATCTTCTGCCAGGCGGCGCTTTCGAAACAGGCATGGGCCGCCTCGACCGCCCGCGCCACGTCTTCGGCACCGCCGGCGGCGATCCGGGCAAAGACCTGTTCAGTCGAGGGATTGACCACGGGAATGGTCTCGCCCGAGGCGGCTTCGACCCAGGCCCCGCCGATCAGCAACCGCGCCGGCGGGATCGCAACTTGGGGAAAGTCTGTCGTGGCTACATTCATCTCTTTCGAACCCGCCCTGTCTGTTCTATTGCGGCGGTGCAGCCCCCCGATCCGGTCGAATCGACGCCACCCGCCCTGCATTGAGCAAGGTTAGGGACGCGCGAGTGCAGCAACTATCCGCTGGCGGCAATGCACCCCCTGCTTTTCACATTTTCTTCATGCTTCATGCTTTTTCCCGCCCTGCGCCCGGATGCACCGCCCAAGGCACGGGCACGCACTGGTCAGCAGGACAAGCGCCCAAGGCTTGCACATGGTCGGCCCCGGCGGCGCAGGGAATATGCGTTCTCATAGATAAAGCTTGACACTTAAAACATCTCCACCCCATGCTTGGCGAGGTCGCGCGGCCCGCCCAGGCGGGGCGCCACGACCCAGCCGCCCGCCACCCGGAAAGGATCCACCATTGCCGATGCCGCAGCGCGCAGACGGGGTCACCCCGGCCCGCCGGCGCCGGGTGGTCCGCCCGGATCAAGCGGCCCGCCCTTCGTTCCGACCGAGAGTTCCATGACACGATCCACCGTCTTCAGCGCCTTTTCCGACGCCGCCGCCCGCTGGCCCGACCGGCCGGTCCTGGATGTCCTGCCCGAGACCGCCGGGATCTATGACATCCCCGCCGGGCCGATCCCCTATGCCACGGCCCTGGCCACGGTGCGCGAACGGGCCGATGCGCTGCAGGCCGCCGGCTACCGGGCCGGCCAGAGGATCATGCTGCTGCTGGAGAACCGGCCGGATTTCTTCCTGTACTGGCTGGCCGCCAATGCCGCCGGCCTGTCGGTCGTTCCGGTCAATCCCGACCTGCGCGTGGCCGAGCTGGAATACATGATCGCCCATGCCGAACCGGCGCTGGCCATCGCCATCCCCGCCCGCTGCGCCGAGCTGGACGCCGCCGCCCGGGCCACCGGGATCGCCATGCCCGTGGTGCCCGTGGGCGCGCCCTTCCCCGCGGCGCCGGCCACGCTGGCCTTTGACCCGGCCACCGAAGGCACCGCCCGCGAGGCCGCGATGCTCTACACCTCGGGCACGACGGGCCAGCCCAAGGGCTGCGTGCTGGCCAATGAATATTTCCTCGAAGCCGGGCGCTGGTATGCCAATGCCGGCGGCATCTGCGCCCTCGGCCAGGACGGCGAGCGCATGCTGACCCCGCTGCCGATCTTTCACATGAACGCCATGGCCTATTCCTTCATGGCCATGGTCACGGTCGGCGGCTGCCTGATCGCGCTGGACCGGTTCCACCCGCGGTCCTGGTGGGCCTCGGTGCGGGACAGCGGAGCCACCTGCCTGCATTACCTGGGCGTCATGCCCTCGATGCTGATGGGCGCGCCCGCCAGCCCGGCGGATCGCGATCACAAGGTGCGTTTCGGCTTTGGCGCCGGGGTCGACCCGGCCCTGCACGCGGCCTTTGAAACCCGCTTCGGCTTTCCCATCATGGAGGCCTGGGCCATGACCGAGACCGGCGCCGGGGCGGTGATCGCGGCCAACCTGCCGCCGCGCTCGGTGGGCGAGGCCTGTTTCGGCCGCCCGACCGACGAGATCGAGATCCGCATCACCGACGACACCGGCGCCGACGTGGCCCCGGGCCAGCCCGGAGAGTTGCTGGTGCGCCATGCCGGGCCGGACCCAAGGCGCGGGTTCTTCGTCGAATACTGGAAGAACCCGGAAGAAACGGCCAAGGTCTGGGCGGACGGCTGGTTCCATACCGGCGATGTCGTCCTGCAGAAGGAAAACGGCGACATGGTCTTTGTCGACCGCAAGAAGAACGTCATCCGCCGCTCGGGCGAGAATATCGCCGCCGTCGAGGTGGAATCCGTGCTGATGCGCCATCCGGCCATCGACGCCGCCGGCGTGGCCGCCGTGCCCGACGCCATCCGTGGCGACGAGGTCTTTGCCTGCCTGCGCGTCTCGGCCCCGGCCGGGCCCGACCTGGCCCGCGAGATCGCCGAATGGGCGCTTGGCCAAATGGCCTATTACAAGGTGCCGGGCTTCATCGCCTTCGTCGACGCCCTGCCCCTGACACCGACCAACAAGATCCAGCGCGCCGCGCTCAAGACCCTGGCGGCCGGGCTGGTCGACGCCCCGGGCACGGCCGACACCCGTTCCCTGAAGAAGAGGCAGATGGCATGAGCCCGCGCAGCCCCTACGACGGCGTGGTCCTGGCCGCGCCCCATTCGACCGCCTACCAGCGGTATTCAACCGATACCGCCCATGTCTGGCTGGCCCGCGCCCTGAAAGGCACGCTGGATGCCGCCGGGCTGCGCAAGGACCAGATCGACGGGCTGTCGGTGGCCTCGTTCACGCTGTTCCCGGATTCGGCCGTGGGCCTGACCCAGCACCTGGGCCTGGGCCTGCGCTACCTTGATTCGATCCCCATGGGCGGGGCCAGCGGCATCGTCGGGCTGCGCCGGGCCGCCCGGGCCGTGCAGGCCGGGGACGCCAGCATCGTGGCCTGCATCGCCGGCGACACCAACCAGATCGACAGTTTCCGCAAGCTGCTGTCGAGCTTCTCGCGCTTTGCCATGGATGCGTCCTATCCCTATGGCTACGGCGGGCCGAACTCGATGTTTGCCCTGCTGACCGATGCCTACATGGACACTTACGGCGCCACCCGCGAGGATTTCGGGCGGCTCTGCGTCGCCCAGCGGGACAATGCCCTGCGCAACCCCAACGCGCTGATGAAAAAGCCCCTGACCATGGACGATTACCTGGCCGCCCGGCCGATCTCGGACCCGATCGCCCTGTTCGATTGTGTCATGCCCTGCGCCGGGGCCGAGGCCTTTCTGGTGATGACCGAGGACACCGCCGTGCAGCAGGGCCTGCCCTTCGTGCGCATCGCCGGCACGATCGAACGCCACAATGCCTTCCCCGACGATCCGATCCAGCTGCGCGGCGGCTGGGCCCGCGATGTCGACGACCTGTGGTCGATGGCCGGGCTGGCGCCCATCGACATGGACCTGGTCCAGACCTATGACGATTATCCCGTGATCTCGATGCTGCAATTCGAAGACCTCGGCTTCTGCGGCAAGGGCGAAGGCCCCGATTTCCTGCGCGACAAGGACCTGACCGTGACCGGCGACCTGCCCCACAACACGTCCGGCGGCCAGCTGTCGGCCGGACAGGCCGGCGCCGGGGGCGGATACCTGGGCCTGGTCGAGGCCCTGCGCCAGGTCACCGGACAGGCCGGGCCGACCCAGGTGGCCGGGGCGAAACATGCCCTGGTCTCGGGCTTCGGCATGATCAACTACGACCGCGGCCTGTGCTCCGGCGCGGCCGTCCTGACAGGAGAGGCCGCATGACCAAGCCGATTGCCCCGCCGCCCCGCAAGAACCCCCAGAAGGTCCAGCCCGTCCCGGTCCTGCCCCCTGCGACCCGCAGCCGGGCGGCGATGGGCCTGACCGCCGCCGCGGCCGAAGGCCGGTTCATGCTGCAACATTGCGCGGCCTGCGGCGCGGTCCAGTACCCGCCCCGCGATGCCTGCAACGATTGCCTGTGCACCGAGCTGACCTGGCAGGACACCGACCCGCGCGGCGACCTGATCGCCGAAACCACGGTGCGCACCTCGCCCAATCTCTATTTCCGCCGCCAGGCGCCCTGGCGCACCGGCACGATCCGCCTGAAGGCCGGGCCATCGGTCTTTGCCCATGTCCACGGCGATTGCGTCAAGGGCCAGCCCGTCCGGCTGATCGCCCGGCTGGACCGCGCCGGCCAGGGCGTGCTGATGGCCGTTCCCGAGAAAGCGACCCCCGACATGGCCGACGACCCCGAGCTGCGCGAACTGGGCGCCGATCCGAAACACCGGCGCTGCCTGATCACCGACGGCCGGCAGGACAATGCCCCGGCCCTGGCCCGGGCCCTGATCGACGCCGGCGCCACCATGGTCATGGTCGGCGAGGCCGAGACCTGGCGACCCTATCCGCAGCGCGCCGCGCTGGAGGCCATCCCCGGCGTGCAGATCGTGCCGCTCGACGTGACCGACACCTCGTCTGTGGCCGAGCTGGCCGGCGAGATCGGTGGCAAGGTCGACATCCTGGTCAACAACGCCCGGTTCATCCGGCCCGGCGGCATCCTGGCCCGGGGCGACACCGCCTTTGCCCGCGACGAGATGGAGGTCAATTGCCTGGGCCTGATGCGCCTGGCCCAGGCCTTTGGTCCGGGCATGCGCGCCCGGGGCGCCGATGGCACCAACAACGCCGTGGCCTGGGTCAACATCCTGGCCGCCCATGCGCTGGTCAACGATCCCGCCTATGGCTCGTTCAACGCCTCGCAGGCCGCCGCCCTGTCGGTGTGCCAGTCGCTGCGCGCCGAGCTGCGCCCCGGCGGGGTGCGGGTGATGACCCTGTTCTGCGGCCCGACCGAAGACGACTGGCACCAGGACGTGCCCCCGCCCAAGGTCACGCCCTCGGCGCTGGCCCGGTCGCTGGTCGCCGGGCTGCGCGACGGGCTCGAAGACGTCTGGTGCGGCGATGTCGCACGCGAACTGGCGGAACGCTGGCGGCAGAATCCGCGCGTTCTGGAACGTGAACTGGCAGGAGATGGACAGTGACCGCAATCCTTCAGGACATGGCCCTGGCCCTGGCATCGGGGGCCGTCGAGGTCGTCGATCTGACCCACACGCTCGATCCCGATTTCCCGGTGATCATCCTGCCCCCCGAATTCGGCCAATGCGCGCGCTTCCGCATGGAGGAAGTCTCGGCCTATGACCATCGCGGCCCGGGCTGGAAATGGCACAACATCTCGATGTCGGAACATACCGGCACCCATTTCGACGCGCCGGTCCACTGGATTTCCGGGCGTGACGTGGCCAATGGCGCGGTCGACGAGATCCCGGTCGACCGCTTCGTCGGCCCGGTCTGCGTGATCGACTGCTCGGCCGGGGCGGCCGAAGACGAGGATTACGAGCTGACCGTGCCGGTGATCGAGGCCTGGGAGGCCGAACACGGGCGCATCCCGGCCGACGCCTGGGTCTTCATGCGCACCGACTGGTCCCGGCGCAGCGGCGCGGCCTATCTCAACATGCGCGAGGACGGCGCCCATTCGCCCGGCCCCACGCCCGAAGCCGTGCGCTTTCTGGTCGAGCAGCGCGACATCCGGGGGTTCGGCACCGAGACGGTGGGCACCGATGCCGGCCAGGGCATGCATTACAATCCGCCCTACCCGGCCCATTACATCCTGCATGGCAACGGCCGCTATGGCCTGCAATGCCTGGCCCATCTCGACCGGCTGCCGGCCACCGGCGCGCTGCTGATGGCTGCCCCGCTCAAGATCCGCAACGGCACCGGCAGCCCCCTGCGGGTGCTGGCGCTGGTGCCCGGCGAGGCCGGATAGGGCGGCACATCTCTTCACACCTGAAACAAAAACGCCCGGCCGTGAAGGACCGGGCGTTTTGGGTTAAGGCGGTTGACCCCGCTACCTGGCCTTGCGCAGGGCGTTCTTGCGCTCGCGCAGATCGACGCAACCGGGCGCATCGAGCGGCGCATTGGCAATGTCGCGCAGCCCGGCTTTCTGGACCTTTTGCGTCGAGGTCGTCGGCAGGCTGGCCACCGGCACCACAAGGCCCGGCACCTTGAAATAGGTCAGCTTTTCCTCGCAGCGGGCAAAGATCGCATCGGCCAGCGCCGCGCCGTCGCCACCGGGATCGGCGGGCACGATCACGGCCAGCACCTCTTCCTCGCGCAGCGGATCGGGCGAGGCCACGACGGCCACGGCCGACACGCCGGGCACCTGGGAAATCACCGCCTCGACCTCGGCCGCAGCGATGTTCTCGCCCGAGCGGCGGATGATGTTCTTCTTGCGCTCGACGAAGAACAGCGCGCCGTCCTCGTCCATCCGCATCACGTCGCCGGTATGCAGCCAGCCATCGACCCAGGCCTCGGCCGTGGCCTCCGGGTTCTTGAGATACTCGGTAAAGAACCCCTTGCGCGGATCGTCGCCCCGCGCCCGCACGATCAGCTCGCCCGGGGTGCCGCGCGGCAGCTCGTTGCCGGCATCATCGACAACCTTCATCTCGATCTCCGGGCCGGGCCGGTCGGGCCGCCCGATGCAGCGCTGCCCGACATGGCGCGGCTCGCTCGCGGCGCACATCGTGCCCGCGCCGCCGGTTTCGGTCATCGCCCAGCCTTCCAGCAGGCAGACGCCATAGCGCTCTTCGAACCGGGCATGATGATCGGGATGCACCCCGCCGCCCAGCCCGAAGCGCATGCCATGGCTGCGTTCCTCGGGTGTCTCGGGCAATTCCAAAAGGATCGCCGGCATCACGCCAAGGTAATGGAAACACGTCGCTTTTGTCTCGATCGCCTCGGCCCACCACTGGCGCGGGTGGAACCGGTCGACGATGATCTGCGCCCCGCCGCAGGACAGCATGCCCATGAAGGAATGGCCCATGGCGTTGACATGGAAGGTCGGCAGCGGGGTCATCAGCCGCTCGACCCCGTCGCGCAGCGCGATATGGCCGCCTTGGGACCGGTACCAATGGGACCAGTTCAGGAAATAGCGGTTGGACAGCACGCAGCCCTTGGGCCGGCCCGTCGTGCCGGAAGTATAGATCAGCGCGCAGGGGCGTTCGGGATCGGCCGGCGCCAGCGGCTGTTCGGCACCGATGGCCTGCGGCGCGTCGTCGGGCCCGGCAACAGCCACGTTCAGCGCCGCGGCCACCGGATCGGCCAGCGCCGCATGGCCGGGCAGGCGGACCAGCAGAACGGATTCACTGTGCGACAACAGGTAGGTCAGCTCGTCCGCGCTGGCCTGCGGATTGACCGGCACCACCGTGACACCAATCGTGTTCAGCGCCAGCCAATGTTCGAAATGCGCCGGCCGGTTTTCCAGCAGCAGGGCCACGCGATGATCCGGCCCGTATCCGGCGCCGCGATAGGCCGCGGCCAGGGCGGACACCCGGGCGTGCACCTCACCGTAGCTCCAGGCCGATTGCGGCGCGTCCCACATGGCCCGCACCGAGGCCGGCAGGACAAAGAGATCCTGGTCGGCAAACGTTTCAGCCTGCTGCGCCAGCAAGCCGGCCACGCTGCCGCATGCGATGAATTCGTGATCTGCCGTCATGTGATGTCCCGTTGCTTCGTCGGGCGCCCCGCCCGGCCGGGGACCGACCCGGGGACGCCTACCGATTTACTTTAAGTATAAAGCTTATCGCCGCACCAGCCGATTCGACATCCCGGCCGGCCAACCGGTGCCCGGAACCGCCCTGCCGCCTGCCGATTGCCCATCGGCGCGGCAGATGGCCCCTCAGGCCTCGGCGGGTTCGAGGTATTTCTCCAGCCCGGCCCGGCAATCATCCGGCCAAGGATGCGACTTGTGCGTTTCGGTCGAGGTCATCACGATCTTCTGCTCGATGGTCCAGATCACGTCATCGCCCACCTTGACCACGGTATAGAGATCCAGCGACGACCGGCCGATGCGCCGCACGTGCACGTTGAAATCGAGAATGTCGCCATAGACCGCCGGCTTGCTGAACTCGATGTTCATCCGCACGCTGGGCAGACCCAGGTGACGCTCGAACATCAGCTCTTTCCATTCGACCCCGAAGGACGAGAACATCGCCTCGTTCACGTCGACCAGCATGGACAGGTAGGCCGGATGATAGGCGATGCCGGTCAGGTCGCAGTCTCCAAATCGCATCCGCTTCGAGATCGTGAAAGGCATCCGGGGTCCATCCTGTTGCTTATGCTTCATGTGTAAAGTAAGTGATTTTCATCGACCTGTCGAGCATCATTCCCTAAACTGAACAGTGATTAGCCTATTTTCAAGACATTTGCGCCAGGCTCGGCCCAAGCAAAAGCTTTATACTTGAAGTAAAATGGGAATCGACTATCCTTCCTGCAGATTGATGAGGATATGAGCCATGAAGATTGCCGTTCTGGGCGGCGGGCCCGCCGGACTCTACTTTGCGATTTCCATGAAATTGCGCGATGCCACGCATGAGATCACGGTCTACGAACGCAACCGCCCCGACGACACCTTCGGCTGGGGCGTGGTGCTGTCGGACGAGACCATGAACAATTTCGAGGGCAACGACCCGGTCAGCGAAAAGATGATCCGCGACCACTTTGCCTATTGGGATGACGTCAAGGTCGTGCGCGGCGGCGAAAGCATGACATCGGGCGGCCATGGGTTCTGCGGCATCGGCCGGCGGGAATTGCTGCTGCTGTTGCAGGAACGGGCCCGCCAACTGGGCATCGACCTGGCCTTCGAAACCGAGATCTCGGCCGAACGGCTGGCCGAACTGAAAGCCGGGCATGACCTGGTGGTGGCCTCGGACGGGCTGAACTCGCGCACGCGCAGCCTCTACGAAGACCGGTTCCAGCCCGAGATCGACATGCGCCGCAACCATTTCATCTGGCTGGGCACGCATCAGAAATTCGACGACGCCTTCACCTTCATCTTTGAAAAGACCGAACACGGCTGGATCTGGGCCCATGCCTACCAGTTCGACGACGACACCGCGACCTTCATCGTCGAATGCGGGCCCGAGGTCTACGAGGCCTACGGCTTTGCCGATCTCAGCCAGCAGGACTCGATCGCCCTGTGCGAAAAGATCTTTGCCGCGCACCTGGGCGGCCATGCCCTGATGACCAATGCCAACCACATCCGCGGTTCGGCCTGGATCCGCTTTCCCCGGGTGACCTGCGAGAACTGGTATTTCGAGAATGTCGTGTTGCTGGGCGATGCCTCGGCCACGGCGCATTTCTCGATCGGCTCGGGGTCGAAACTGGGCATGGAAAGCGCCATCGCCCTGGCCGACGAGCTGAATTCGGGCAAGCCGCTGAATGCCGCGCTGCAGGATTACCAGGACGAGCGCAAGCTGCAGGTGCTGCGGGTGACCTCGGCGGCGCGCAATTCCACCGAATGGTTCGAAGAGGTCGAGCGCTATCTCGAACTGGACATGATGCAGTTCAACTATGCGCTGCTGACCCGGTCGCAGCGGATCAGCCACGAGAACCTGCGCCTGCGCGACCCGGAATGGCTGGGCTCGGCCGAGGCCTGGTTCCAGGCCCAGGCCGGATCGAACAGCACCCGCCGGCCGATGTTCGCGCCCTTCCGGCTGCGCGACATGGAGCTGAGCAACCGGGTCGTCGTGTCGCCCATGGCCCAGTACAAGGCCCGCGACGGCATGCCCAACGACTGGCATTTCGTGCATTACGCCGAACGCGCCAAGGGCGGGGCCGGGCTGGTCTTTACCGAGATGCTCTGCGTCAGCATGGATGGCCGGATCACCCCGGGCTGCCCCTGTATCGGGCCCGAGCAGGTGCCGGCCTGGACGCGGCTGACCGATTTCATCCATGCCGAGACCGACGCCAAGGTCTGCGCCCAGATCGGCCATGCCGGGCGCAAGGGCTCGACGCGGCTGGCCTGGGACGGCATCGACCGGGCGCTGCCCGAGGGTGAGAACTGGCCCCTGCTGTCGGCCTCGGCCCTGCCGCTGATGGACGGCAACGTGGTGCCCAAGGCGATGGACCGGGCCGACATGGACATGGTGCGCGACCAGTTCGTCGCCGCCGTGCAGGCGGCCGATGCGGCCGGGTTCGACATGATCGAGATGCACGCGGCCCACGGCTATCTGCTGGCCTCGTTCATCTCGCCGGTGACCAACCGGCGCGAGGACGAATACGGCGGCAGCCTGGAAAACCGGATGAGCTTCCCGCTTGAGGTCTTTCACGCCATGCGCGCGGCCTGGCCCGACGCCAAGCCGATGACGGTGCGGATCTCGGCCCATGACTGGATGGGCGACGAGGGCGTGACCCCGCAGGAGGCCGTCGAGATCTCGCGCATGCTGCGCGATGCCGGGGCCGATGCGATCAACGTGTCCTCGGGCCAGACCGACAAGGCCGAACAGCCGGTCTATGGC
Organism: Marinibacterium sp. SX1; assembly: GCF_050389775.1. Lineage (NCBI taxonomy): Bacteria > Pseudomonadati > Pseudomonadota > Alphaproteobacteria > Rhodobacterales > Paracoccaceae > Marinibacterium > Marinibacterium sp. SX1. The sequence continues at coordinate 90,916 of NZ_CP177147.1, forward strand.
CGGATGTTCCAGGTGCCCTTTGCCGACCGCGTGCGCAACGACCTGGGCATTCCGACGCTGGTGGCCGGCAACATCTACGAGGCCGACCACGTCAATTCGACGCTGATGGCCGGCCGCGCCGACCTGGTCCTGCTGGCCCGGCCGCACCTGGCCGATCCCTACTGGACGCTGCATGCGGCCGTCGACCTGGGCGATACCGAACAGGCCTGGCCCGCGCCCTACGAAGGCGGGCGGCGGCAGGCCAACACCCTGGCGGAACGCGCAAAGGCCATGTCATGATCCCCGGCGGCGCCACGGCGCTGGTGACCGGCGGCGGAACCGGGGTCGGGGCGGAAATTGCCCTGGCCCTGGCGGATGCCGGCGTGGCCGTGACGATCTGCGGCCGGCGGCCGGACCCGCTGCAGGCCGTGGCCGCCCGCCATGCGGCGATCACGGCCGTGCCCTGCGACATCACCGACGAGGCCGCGCTGGCCGCGCTGATGCAGGACCTGCGACCCGACATCGTCATCGCCAACGCCGGAGCGTCGGAAAGCGCGCCTTTTGCCCGGACCACGCGCGAGGCCTTTGAACGGATAATGACCGTCAACCTGACCGGCACCTTCCTGACCCTGCGCGAGGGCCTGCGGGCGATGGACGGCAAGCCATGGGGCCGGCTCATCGCCATCGCCTCGACCGCCGGGCTCAAGGGCTATCCCTATGTCGCGCCCTATGCCGCGGCCAAGCACGGGGTCATCGGCATGATCCGGTCCGTCGCGCTGGAAGTCGCGCGCAAGGGGATCACGGTCAATGCCATCTGCCCGGGCTTCCTGGACACCGAGATGACCGAGCGCTCGATCGCCAATATCGTCGAGACGACCGGGCGCAGCGCCGAAGAGGCCCGCGCCTCGCTCGAAGCGACCAACCCGATGCGCCGGCTGGTGCCCCCGGCCGACGTGGCCCGGGCGGTGCTCTATCTCTGCGCCGAAGGCTCGGACATGGTGACCGGCCAGGCGCTGTCGATCTCGGGGGGCGAGACATGACCGCCCGGTTCCACATCACGCGCCTGGTGGAATTCAACCATTGCGATCCGGCCGGGATCGTCTTCTACCCCCGGTATTTCGAAATGATCTCGGCGCTGGTGGAACGGTTCATGGCCGATGGGCTGGGCCACCCCTGGGCCGGGATGCTGGCACAGGGCAACGGCACGCCGATGGGTGATATCCAGATCCGTTTCGATGCGCCCTCCCGGCTGGGGGATGTGCTCGATATCGACCTGGGCGTCACGCGGATCGGCCGGGCCTCGGCCACGCTCGACCTGCGCTGCCTGTCTTCCGGCATGCGCCGCTTTGGTGGCACCGCCACCCTGGTGCATGCCAACCTCGAAACCGGCCGGTCCCTGCCCTGGCCCGACGACCTGCGCGACCGGATGGGCGCGTATCTCCACACGCCCAAGAAGGTGAAAGAACCCACATGAGCCTGCTCTCTCCCCACATGTTCATCCAGCCCGACGGCTGGGCTCCCGCCAAAGGTTATGCCAATGGTGTCATCGCCGACGGACGGATGATCTTCACCGGCGGCCTGGTGGGCTGGAACGCCGACCAGGTCTTTGAACACGAGGACATGGTCGGCCAGTTCCGCCAGACCCTGATCAACATCGTCGAGGTGCTGCAAGCCGGCGGGGCCGCGCCCGAACACCTGGTGCGCCTGACCTGGTACATCACCGACAAGGCCGAATATCTCGACAACCTGCGCGGTTTCGGCGCGGCCTACCGCGAGATCATCGGCCGCCATTTCCCGGCCATGGCCGTGGTGCAGGTCACCGGCCTGATGGAAGACGCCGCCCGGATCGAGATCGAGGCCACGGCCGTCGTCCCGCGCGACTGATCGCAACTGATCGCCCATCGGGGCAGGACAACGGCAAAGGGCCGGGCCACATGACATGGCCCGGCCCTTTTCGTTTGCAGCAGCGCCGCCGCTCAGAGCAGCCCGGTTTCCTGGGCCACCCGGCGATATGCCGCGCCGCCGGTAAAGCCGCCATCGATGACAAAATCCTCGCCGGTGATGAACCCCGACCCGTCGGAAGCCAGGAACAGTACCAGCTGGGCGACCTCGTCGGCCTCGCCGCTGCGGTTCATCGGCGTCATGCCGATCATCGGCGCCAGGTGCGGCGAATTGCGGTTCAGGTCGGTCACGATCAGCCCGGGGCAGACAGCATTGACCCGCACACCCTGGCGCGCGAATTCCATCGCGGCCGAGCGGGTCAGACCGCGCAGCGCCCATTTGCTGGACGTATAGGCCGGGTCGTAATGGCCGGAAAATCCGCTGTTGGACGAGATGTTGACGATCGACCCGCCGCCCGTCGCGGCCATGACCGGCGCGCAGAGCTTGATGCCGATGAAGGCGCCCGTCGCGTTGACATTCATCACCGCCGACCATTCCGCCACGCTCATGTCGGCGATCAGCTTGCGATTGATGATGCCCGCGTTATTGACCAGAACGTCCAGCCGCCCGGTCCAGTCGGCGATCTCATCCAGCGCCGCGGCCCAGGAGGCTTCGGCGGTCACGTCCAGCTTGCGGAACCGCACGTCCAGCCCCTTGCCCCGCAGGGTCTCGGCCAGCGCTGCGCCATCGTCTTCGAGCACGTCGCACATCAGCACCTGCGCGCCGCAGGCGGCCAGCAGCTCGGCCTCGACGGCGCCCTGCCCCCGGGCCGCGCCGGTCACGATGGCTGTCTTGCCCGTCAGGTCGTTCATCGCCGCCCGGGCCCGTTCGATCACGTCGCTCATGCCTGCACCATCGTCTGACGCTGTTCGCCCAGCCCGGTGATGCCCAGCGTCACGACCTGGCCGGCCGACAGGAAGGTCGGCGGGGTCATGCCCAGCCCGACACCCGGCGGCGTGCCCGTGGCAATGATGTCGCCCGGCTCAAGCGTCATGAACTGCGAGATATAGCTGACCAGGTGAGCCACGCCGAAGATCATCGTCGCGGTGTTGCCCGTCTGGCGGCGCTGGCCATCGACGTCCAGCCACAGGTCCAGCGCCTGGACATCGGCGATCTCGTCGCGGGTCACCAGCCAGGGGCCGACCGGGCCGAAGGTGTCATGGCTCTTGCCCTTGACCCATTGCCCGCCGCGCTCGGACTGGAACCGGCGCTCCGACACGTCGTTGACCAGCGCATAGCCCGCGACATGGTCCAGCGCCTGCGCTTCGTCGATGTATTTCGCCCGGGTGCCGATGATCACACCCAGCTCGACTTCCCAGTCGGTGCGATCCGACCCGCGCGGGATCTCGACATCGTCATTGGGCCCGCACAGCGCGGTGACCGCCTTTGAGAACAGCACAGGCTCGGCCGGGGGCTCCTTGCCGGTTTCGCGGGCGTGATCGGCGTAGTTGAGGCCGACACAGAGGAACTTGCCCGGGCGGGCCACGGCCGGCCCGATCCGGGGATTGCCCTCGACAACCGGCAGACCGGCGGGATCCAGCGCGGCCAGCCGCGCCAGGCCCGCGGGCGACAGGGCGTCGCCGGCAATGTCATCCACCTGGCCCGACAGGTCGCGCAGCACGCCACCTTCGTCCAGAAGCCCCGGCCGCTCCTCGCCCGGGGCACCATAACGCAACAGTTTCATGGGTGATCCTTCCGCCCGGCCATCAGGCCCGGCGATAGCCTTCCAGCGCCTCGTCGGGCACGTCGGGCAGGTTTTCGACAAGGTTGTCCGGGGTGCGGCAGGTCAGCCAGACGAGCTCTTCAGTGGTGCTCATGTTGACCTCGACATGCGGCATGAAGGGCGGAACAAAGACGAAATCGCCTTCGTACATGTCGATGAATTCCTTGTAATCGTCGCCGAAATAGATCCGGCCATGGCCCGACAGCACGTAACCGCCCGTCTCGGCCTCGCAATGGTGATGCGGCGGCGAGCGGTGGCCCGGCTCGTTCGAGACGCGGCCGAACCAGATCCTGGTGGCCGGGGTGTGCTGCGGGCTGACGCCCGACATGCGGACGCAATCGCCGGATTGCCCCGTGCCGCCGTCCAGGCCGGTTGCGCGGGTGACGACGGGAACGACCTTGTCTGTCATGAGATTTCCTCCCGAGGTGGAACAGGCGCCGGACCGGCGCCGCAGGATGGCGCCATGCTGGCACAATATATTTTATACCTCAAGTAATTCTTTCCACCCTTCGCACGTGCAGCATTGCGATCCCGCCCGAAAACACGGGCGGGTCATTTCACAACCAAAGCGAATCGGGGGTCAGAAGGACAGGATGGCGCTGACCAGCATCTTGCCGGCGGTCAGCACGAGGAACCCGCCGAAGATGCGCTTGAGAAGCGCCGCGTTGATCAGGTGGGCCAGCCGCGCACCCAACGGCGCGGTCAGCATGGTGGCACAGACGACAATGACCGCCGCCACGATGCTGACCTGGCCCACGGTGAAGGGCGGGGCATCATTGGGCGTCGGCACGACGAGAAAGCCCAGCACCGCCGGCGCGGCGATCAGCACGCCGATCCCGGCCGAGGTGGCCACGGCCTGGTGCGAACTGCGGCCATTCCAGGTGAGAAAGGGCACAAAGAACGACCCGCCGCCGATGCCGATCAGCGCCGACAACCCGCCGAATAGCGCGGCATAGGCGCTCAGCACCGGCGGGCGGGGCAGGCGGGCATCCTGGCGGGCCACGCCGGGACCCAGCAGCATCCAGGCGCCGACCGCGCTGCCCAGCACCCCGAAGACGGCCATCAGGTGGGACGACCGGGCGACCTGGGCAAGCACCATGCCCCCGACGGCAGCCAGGCAGACCGGCAGGGCCAGCCGCTTGAGCAGGTCCATGTCCACCGCCCCGCGCTTCCAATGGGCATGCAGCGACCGCAACGAGGTAACGATGATCGTGGCCAGCGACGTGGCAATGGCCATCTGCATCGCATCCGCGCCCTGGTAGCCCGTTGCATCCAGGATCAGCAGGAAGGCCGGCACCAGAACGATGCCCCCACCCACGCCCAGCATCCCCGCCAGCAACCCGGCCACCAACCCGGCCGTCAGCAGGATTCCCAGGATTTCCATCATGTCGGCAAGTGTCATCGGTGCTCCGGCAATAGCGCAGCCAGTCCCGGCACGCGGCCGGGATGGCAAAAGGTCAGAAGGGGGTCGGTTCAGGCGCTGTCTTCGTTCAGGAAATCCATCAGAAGATCGCGGGTGGCGACGATGTCGGCGGTCATGGCAGCGCGAAAGCCCGCCCGGTCCCCGGCATCGAAAGCGGCCAGCATGTCATCGTGGTAACGGGTGAACCCGGCCTTGTACGAGGTCTTGAGCAGGTCGCCCATCCGGTCGGACAGGAACCGCACATAGGCCCCGCTGCGCAGCCAGAGGTTCTCGATCTGGCTGATCAGCACCAGGTTGCCCGCGGCGTGGTAGATGCAGAAATGGAAATGCCGGTTGGCCTCCAGCATCGCCGTGATGTCCCCCGTCTCGCCGGTGTGGCGGTGGGTGTCCAGGATCTCGGCCAGGGCGCGACGCTCGTCGGCGCCGATCCGGTCAAACGCGATCTCGGCCGTGGCCGGCTCGATGATCAGCCGGGCCTGGCAGATCTGGCCCAGCTCTTCGGCCGACAGGTCAGGCACGACGGCCGTGCCCGTCGACGAGATCCGCAGGGCGTTTTCGGCGGCCAGGCGGCGCAGCGCCTCGCGCACCGGCATGTGCGAGGTTTCGAACTGGGTCGACAGCGCCGAGATGGTAAAGCTCTGCCCCGCCTCGAAGGCCCCCGACACCAGCGCCTCGCGCAGCTGGTCATAGACCTGGTCCTGCACGGTGCGCCGCGACCGGACGGGATTGAAGGACGCCGGGCTTTTCATCATCTGTCTCCGCTGGCCGGGGCAATTCGGCCCTGGCGGCCACCCCGAAGGGAAAAATTCAATCTGCGCCGTCGATTACCATGACAGGCTGCGAAGGGAACAGTCTTCGCACATGCAAAAGCGCGCCAAGGCCCCGATCCCGCCGCTTTGCCGAAATCACAGCCAGAACGGGGGCGTCACCGGCTCGCTGCCGCACATACGATCATTTGATCAAAGCTATTTACATCCACGGCCGGCAAGGGCAAGGTGCAATCAACCGAAGGCGGCCGGCGAACCCCGCGCGCCCTTCTTGCGACAACGGAATAGCCATGAAACACCTCGCCCGCCGCATCACCCAGACCTCTCCGAAATCCTTCGGCATGTATGCCCGCGCCGCCCAGAGCGGCCGCGACGACCTGATCCACATGGAGCTGGGCCGCCCCTCGGCCGACACGCCCGCGCATATCAAGGAGGCGACGATTCGCGCCCTGCGCGACGGGGAGGTGCATTATTCCGACCTGGCCGGACAGCCGCACCTGCGCGCGGCGCTGGCCGACAAGCTGAAGACGCGCAACAACATGGACGTCGGCCCCGAGCGGATCATCGTGACCAACGGGCTGACCCATGGCTCTTACGCCGCGATCATGGCCTTTCTCGACGAGGGCGACGAGGCGATCCTGCTCGAACCCTTTTACCCCCAGCATATCGGCAAGATCGAACTGGCCGGCGCGCGGCCGGTGCTGGCCCGGCTGGACGCGGCCAACGACTACCGGATCGACCCCGCCGCGATCGAGGCCGCGATCACCGAGCGCACCAAGATGATCGTGCTGATCAACCCCTGCAACCCGACCGGCCGTGTCTATGACCGCGACGAGCTGGAGGCCCTGGCCGAGATCGCCATCCGCCACGACCTGATCGTGATGTCGGACGAGGTCTACGAAGACATCCTCTATGACGGGGCGCAGCACCTGTCGATCGGCGCCCTGCCCGGGATGGGCGAGCGCACGATCAGCCTGTTTGCCTTTACCAAGAGTTACGCGATGGACGGCTGGCGGCTGGGCTACATGGTAGCCCCGGCGGCCGCTATGGATGCGCTGCTGAAGATCACGGCCAATGACGTGACCCATGTGAACACCTTCATCCAGGAAGGCGCACTGGCCGCGGTGACGGGCGACCCCGCCGTGCTGGCCGGGCTGATCGCCGAGGATGCCGAGAAGCGCCAGCGGCTGGTCGGCGCGCTGAACCAGATCCCGGGCATCACCTGCCCCTGGCCGCAGGGCACGATCTATGCCTTCCCCGACATCTCGGGCACCGGGCTGACCGCCCAGGCCTTTGCCGACCGGCTGATGGATGAAACCGGCGTGGTCGTCGAGGCCGGCAGCTTCTATGGCGCGGCCGGCGAAGGCCATGTGCGGATCTGCTTCGGCTCGGTCACGCTGGACGAGATCGACACCGCCTGCGCGCGCATCCGCGCCATGGTCGGCGCGCTACAGCCAACCCCGGCCTGACCGCCCGCCTGACCCCAGGTCAGCGCAAAAACCCAAGCCCGCCCGCGCCTTAGATGCCGGGCGGGCTTATTTTATACTTAAAGCACATTTCCGGGCGCCGTCCCGATTCAGGGCCCCAAAGACCCACGCCCCGTCGGCCACAGACCCAACCGCCAACGCCCGATTCCCGGACGATTGGCGCAATGAACCAACAAACAAGGGCAACAGCATTGCCCAATAAACCGGCGCAGCCCCCGACAGGGCGCGCATTCGGGCGGCGGATGAAAAAATCATGACAGTCGGATAGCTTTGAACTTGAAATGTTAGATTGCATGCATTTGCATATAACTCAGGAACTGCCGAACGACTCGCAACAAGGGAAAGGCACCTCATGACCCCTCAGGACACGCTCGCCACGCTTGCCACCAGCCTGCTGGACGGCTCGGTCAAGGTGATCGACTGCGCCGCACCTCTCGGCCCCGACACCCCGCTGCTGAAACTGCCGCCGGAACTGGCTGACGACACGCCCAAGATCGAGATCCACCAGATTTCGCGCTATGGTGACCGGGGGCCCTGGTGGGCGTGGAACTGGCTGAAACTGGGCGAGCATTCGGGCACCCATTACGACGCGCCGCACCACTGGATCACCGGCAAGGATTACGCCGACGGTTCGGTCGACACGATCGACCCCCAGCTCTTTGTGGCTCCGGCCAATGTCATCGACTGCTCGGCCGAAGCCGCCGAGAACGCCGATTTCCTGCTGACGGCCGAAGGCGTGAAGGCCTGGGAAGCCGAACACGGCGAGATCAAGGAAGGCGAATGGGTGCTGATGCGCACCGATTGGGACAAGTTCAACGGCAGCGAGGACAGCTTCCTCAACGCCGACGAAACCGGCCCCCACACGCCCGGACCCAGCCCCGATTGCATCGAGTACCTGATGGAAAAGAAGGCGCTCGGCTGGGGCACGCAATGCATCGGCACCGATGCGGGCATGGCGGCCGGGTTCGAACCGCCCTTCCCGGCGCACAACCTGCTGCACAAGCACAACCGCTACGGGCTGGCCTCGCTGACCAACCTCGACAAGCTGCCGGCCAAGGGCGCGATCTTTGTCGCCGCCCCGCTGAAGATCGTCGCCGGCACCGGCTCGCCCATCCGCGCGCTGGCGCTGGTGCCGGCGGGCTGAGCCCACAACAGGCCGCCGGCCGGGGATCACCCCGGCCCGGCCGCATGAAAGGCGCCGCATGATCGACCGTACCGACGCGCTCGAGGATTTCACGCCCTACCTGATGAACCGCATCATCGCCCGCTACAACAAGGGGGTCGAAGACGCCCTGGCCGAGGCAGGGGTGAGCGTGGCGCAGATGCGCGCGCTGGCGGTTCTGGCCCAGGGCGGGCCCTGCACGGTGAACGAGCTGTCGGTGCTGACGGTGATCAAGCAATCGACCCTGTCGCGGACATTGGACAGCATGGAAGCGGCGGGCCTGATCCGCCGGGTGGCCGAGACCGGTGACAGCCGGTTCCGGCGCATCCACCTGACCGATGCGGGCCGGGCCGCCCATGACCGGGCCTGGCCGGCGATGACAACCATGCGCGACACGATGCTGTCGGCGCTGGACCCGCAGGACCGCGAGACGCTGAACACGATGCTGATGCGCATCTTCTACGACATACGCCACCACGATTTCTGACCGCCGGGCCCGCGCCCCGCGCGTCACCGCCAACCCCGCCCACCAAGGAGACCACCCATGGCCGAGCGTTCATTCGCCAAGGAAGTCCAGAAGCTCCGGCAAGGTGCCGGAGAAACCTTTACCGGGGAAGGCATCCTCGGCATCACCAAGGCCCTGCTGGAAAACGGCGTGGGCTATGTCGGCGGCTACCAGGGCTCGCCGATTTCCCACCTGATGGACGTGCTGGCCGATGCCCAGGACATCCTGGGCGAGCTGGGCGTGCATTTCGAAGCCTCGGCCAGCGAAGCCACGGCCACGGCGATGCTGGCGGCCTCGGTGCATTACCCGATCCGCGGGGCCGTGACCTACAAGTCGGTCGTGGGCACCAATGTCGCGTCGGACGCGCTGTCCAACCTGGCCTCGGGCGGGGTGACCGGCGGCGCGCTGATCATCGTCGGCGAGGATTACGGCGAAGGCTCGTCGATCATGCAGGAACGCACCTATGCCTTCGCGATGAAGAGCCAGGTCTGGATGATGGACCCGCGGCCCAACCTGCCCTCGATCACCAAGGCCGTGGGCGACGGGTTCGACCTGTCCGAGGCAACCAACACGCCGGTCATGCTGCAGGTCGGCATCCGGTCCTGCCATGTCCACGGCCATTTCACGGCCCGCGACAACAAGCGCCCCGAGATGACCGTGTCGGATGCGCTGGAGAACCCGCGGCGAGACCTCAACCGCATCGTGCTGCCGCCGGCGACCTACCTCCACGAGGCCGAGAAGCTGACCAAGCGCAAGCCGGCCGCCGAGGCTTTCATCGTCGAGCGCGAGATCAACGAGCGCTTCGGCACGCCGGGGTCGAAGGTCGGCATCATCCTGCAGGGCGGCACCTACAACACCGTCGTGCGTGCGCTGAACCGGCTGGGGCTGGCCGATATCTACGGCGAGACCGAGATCGACATGCTCTGCCTCAACTGCGTCTATCCGCTGGTCGAGGACCAGATCCTGGATTTCTGCGCCGGCAAGGACGCCGTGCTGATCGTCGAGGAAGGCCATCCCAACTACATCGAACAGCAGATCGGGCACATGCTCTATCAAAAGGGCCGGACGGTGAAGCTGGAAGGCAAGGGCAAGCTGCCGATGGGCGGTGAATATACCGGGCAGGTCATGGTCGACGGCATCGCCGCCTTCCTCGAATCCCATGCCCCGGCGCTGCTGCCCGTGGCCAAGGTGGCCACCAACGAGGAACCGGTGGCCATTCCCGACCTGTCGAAAACCCTGCCGCCGCGTCCGCCCGGGTTCTGCACCGGCTGCCCGGAACGGCCGATCTTTGCGGCGACCAAGCTGGTCGAGGAAGAGATGGGCGAACACCACATTTCGTCCGATATCGGCTGTCACCTGTTCTCGATCATGCCGCCGTTCGACCTGGGCGCGACGACCATGGGCTATGGCCTGGGCCCGGCCTCGGCCGCGGCCTTCCACAACGAGAACAAGAAGGGCCGGCGGTCGATCTCTTTCGTGGGGGACGGCGGGTTCTGGCACAACGGCCTGACCTCGTCGGTCGGCAATGCCGTGTTCAACAAGTCCGACAACGTGATCGTCATCGTCGACAATTATTATTCCGCGGCCACCGGCGGCCAGGACATCCTGTCGTCGCGAGCCGACAACCGGTCGAAGCAGACCCAGAATTCCATCGTCGACGCGGTCAAGGGCATGGGCGTGAAATGGGTGCGCCAGATCGACCGCACCTATGACGTGACCCGCATGCGCGACACGCTGAAAGAGGCGCTGACCACCGAAGAAGAAGGGCCCAAGGTCATCGTGGCCTCGTCGGAATGCATGCTGAACAAGCAGCGCCGGGTGAAGCCCGAGCTGGCCAAGGCCCAGAAGGAAGGCAAGCGCGTGGAACGGCCGCGCTTCGGTGTCGACGAAGACGTTTGCACCGGCGATCACGCCTGCATGCGCCTGTCGGGCTGCCCGTCGCTGTCGGTCAAGGACACCGGCGATCCGCTGCGCGACGATCCGGTCGCGGCCATCGACCAGACCTGTGTCGGCTGCGGCAATTGCGGCGAGGTAGCCGATGCCGCCGTGCTCTGCCCCAGCTTCTACGAGGCCCGCGTCGTGTCCAACCCGACCGAGGCCGAAAAGCGCCGTTCGGCCCGCCGCAACCGCATCATTTCCTGGCTGCAATCCCGCCGTGACGCCAAGCGCGTCGCCTTCGCCTGAGGAGCGCCCCGATGAACATGCAGACCACCCCCGTCATTGCCCGCCGCTCGCCCGGCCCGGATGGCGAACGCATCATCACCCTGGCCGCGCTGGCCGTCGGCGGACAGGGCGGCGGCGTGCTGACCAACTGGATCACCGCCGTGGCCGAGGCCAACGGCTATCGCGCCCAGTCGACATCGGTGGCCGGCGTGGCCCAGCGGACCGGCGCCACGATCTATTACATCGAGATGTGCCGCGACACCGGCCGGCCCCCGGTCTTTGCCCTGTCGCCGGCGCAGGGAGATGTCGACATCCTGATGGCCGCCGAGCTGATGGAAGGCGGCCGGGCGATCATGCGCGGCTTCGTGACGCCGGGCCGCACGACGATCATCGCTTCGACCCACCGCATCCCCGCCGTGGCCGAAAAGATCGTGCCGGGCGACGGGCGGGCCAACGGCGCCGATGTGATCGAAGCCATCGGTATCGCCGCCGACCATGTCGTGGCCTTCGACATGGAAACCCTGGCCAAGAACGCCGGCTCGGTGATCTCGTCCTCGCTGCTGGGCGGGCTGGCCGGGTCGGGCGCCCTGCCCTTCCCCAAGGAAAGCTACGAAGAGGTCATCCGCGCCTCGGGCCGCGGGGTCGAAGCCTCGCTGCGGGCGTTCAACGCGGCCTATGATTGCGCGACCGGCGCGGCAGAGCCGCCGCAACCCAAGGCCGAGGTCAAGCCGGTGCCCGTGCTGAACGTGCCCGACCGGCTGAAATCCCGGTGGCAGGCCCTGCAGAGCCGGCTGGACGCCCTGCCCGACGCGGCCCGCGAGATGGCCGGGCTGGGCCTGACCAAGGTTGTCGATTACCAGGACGTCGAGTACGGCGCGCAATATCTCGACATGGTCGAACGCGCCGCCGGGCTGGACCAGGCGCCCTGGGACATGACCATCGCCGCGGCCAAATATGCCGCCCGGGCGCTGTGTTACGACGATCTGCTGCGGGTGGCCGACATCAAGACCCGGGCCACCCGGTTCCAGCGCGTGCGCGACGAGGTGGCCGTGCGCGACGACCAGGTGCTGACCCTGACCGAGTATTTCCACCCCCGGTTCGAGGAATTCTCGACCACCCTGCCCCGCGCCCTGGGCCGGCAGGTGCGCAAGAGCGCCTGGATGGAACGGGTCTATGGGCGCCATTTCGACAAGGGCAGGCGCATCCGCACCGACAGCCTGGGCGGCTTCCTGGCCCTGTGGCTGGTGTCGTCACTGCGCCCGATCCGGCGCAGCCTGCTGCGCCACGACAGCGAGATGACCCATGTGCGCGACTGGTTCGACACGGCCATGACCACGGCGGCCACCGACCGGGCGCTGGCAGCCGAGCTGCTGGCCAACTACCGGCTGATCAAGGGCTACTCCGACACCCATGCCCGCGGCCTGTCCAAGTTTGCCCGGGTGATGGCCGCCCGCGAGATGCTGGACGGCCGGGCCGATGCGGCCGACTGGATGCGCCGCATCCGGGCCGCCGCGCTGGACGACGAAAAGGGCGAGGCACTCGACGGCGCCCTGGCCACGGTTCGCAGCTTTGCCATGCCGCAGGCCCCGGCGGCCTGATCCGGCCCAACTGATCCCCGCACCCCGCCTTCGCCGCCCATCGCGGCGGAGGTTTGAAATATTCTGACCTGAAGTATTTTTTCGCACTTCAGGCCACCAAGGCTCATCATTTCAGCCAGTTATTCTTTGCCTACGACATTATTCTTGCCACATTCACAGATTTTTCTTGCGATATTTATTTTAAGCTTCAAGGTATACCTCAACGTACACCACCGAGTCCGCATCATGCTCGCTCCGTCCCGCAAATCCGCGCCGCTGGCCACCAGGGTCTATGCCCACCTGGTCGACGACATCATGCTGCGCCGCCGGCTGGCCGGTGAACGGCTGGTCGAGGCCGAGATCGCCCGCGAGATGGAAGTGTCGCGCACGCCGGTCCGCGAGGCCCTGGGGCGGTTGCAGAGCGACGGGCTGATCCGCGAGACACGCTCGGGCGGCTATACCGTCCTGGCCCCGTCGATCGGCGACATCCGCGAGATCTTCGAGATCCGCCGCGCGCTTGAACCGGTGGCCTTTCGGCAGGTGGTCGAACAGGCCGACGACGCCGGCGACAGCAGCTTCCGCGCGGCCTTCGACCGGTTCGACGGGGCCGACAGCACCGCCCGGGCGGTGGTGGCCAACACCGGCTTCCGCAATTTCTGGATGGGCCGCGTGCCCAATGGCCGGATGCGCGAGACCCTGTCGCGCTTTGCGATGCAGGTGCAGCTGGTGCGGGCCGCCACGCTGAACACCGCCGATGCCCGCGACCGGGCGCGCGAAGGCGCGCAGGACCTGCTTGATACCTACCTGGCCCGCGATCCCGGCCGGGCCGAGGCCACCATGCGCCGTTTTGTCGATACCGCCTACCAGTTCTTCGAACGCGCCGACGAGGCCGGGTTTCTCTATCCCGCCCGGCCCGCCGAGTTTCCCGAACCAACCACACGATAAGGCCGGACAACGGCCATCCCTGCTTCATCAGAGAGGACGACATGCTTCACCAGACCTTCATCCGCTCCGCCCTGGCCGCCCTGGCCATCGGCGCCGGCACCGTTTCGGCCCAGGCCACCGAGATCGTTCGCGCGATCACCTTCACCCCGGCCCAGGTGTCCTTTGCCCAGAATTTCCAGAAATACGTCGATCTGGTGAATGAACGCGGCGCCGGTGTCGTGCAGATCCAGACCATCGGCGGGCCGGAAACCATTCCCCAGGCACGCATGGGCGAAGCCCAGCAGAACGGCATCGCCGACATGTTCCTGCTGCCTGCCGGGCTCTACCTGAACATCGTGCCCGAGGGCGAGGCCTTTGCCGGGTCGAACCGCAACCCGATGGACGTGCGCGCCGACGGCGGCATCGAGATGATCAACGAGATCTTCCACGAGAAGGGCAATGCCCATGTGCTGGCCCATGTCGACGGCGGCGCGGGCTTTCACCTCTGGCTGACCGAAAAGCCCGAGATCACCGACAGCGGCGAGGTCGACCTGACCGGCATCCGCCTGCGCTCGTCGCCGCTCTACCGGGCCTTCCTCGAAGAGCTGAACGCCACCATCGTCGTGCAGCCCGCGGCCGAGGTCTATACCTCGCTGGAACGCGGCGTGGTCGACGGGGCGGGCTATCCGGTCACCGGCCTGCGCGACTATGGCTGGAACAAGTTCCTGAAATACCGGCTGGACCCGTCCTTCTTCCAGACCGACGTGCTGATCAGCATGAACCTGGATGCCTGGAACGACCTGTCCGACGAGGCCCGCGAGATCCTGCAGCAGGCGGCCATCGAGCACGAGCAATCGTCCTACGAGGCCAACCTGGCGCTGAACGAATCCGAAAAGGCCGCCATGGCCGCCGAGGGCATCGAGACGATCGAGCTGACCGGCGCCCAGGCCGAGACCTTCCTGACCACGGCCTATGACATCGCCTGGGCCCGGCTCAAGGAACGCGACGCCACCCATCACGACGCCCTCAAGGACGTCTTCTTCGAGCCGATCGAGTAAGACCGATCGCGTGAGGCCGGTCGCGCAAGACGACCGGCCGATCCGGAGCCGCGCGGGGCCTGACCGCGCGCGGCCCCCTCCCCTTCTGCCCTGCCCCTCTCACCGTTTCCCACGAGGATCGCCATGACCTCTGCCGTCCGGCTGCTGGATGCCCTGTCCCGCCTGCTGTTCCTGCTGGCCTGCCTGCTGGTGGCCGCCATCGTCTGCGTCGTCACCTATGATGTCGTTTCGCGCAACCTCGGCCTGACGACCATCGTCTGGGCGGTGAACAGCGTCGAATATGCCATGCTGCACATCACCTTCCTGTGCTTCCCCTGGCTGGTGCGCACGCGCGGCCATGTCTGTGTCGAAATCGCCCTGACCATGATGCCCGCCGGCCTGCGCCGGGCCTGGGAAGCCATGCTGATGGTCCTGGCCGCGGCGATCTGTTTCTACATGGCCTGGCGGTCGGGGCTCAGCCTGGCCGACACCCTGGCCAGCGGCGCCTACGAGGTGCGCTCCTTCGACATGCCGATGTGGCTGCTCTACTCGACCATGCCCGTGGGCTTCCTGGTCGGCGGGCTGCAGTTCCTGGCCTTCTTCGCCCGTGGCGAAAGTTTCTACGGCGCCGCGCCCGACGCGCATGCCGGTCTCTGACAGCGAGGTTTCACCATGATGGACTGGACCCTATCCATTGCCATTCTCGTCGGCGGCCTGCTGCTGTCGATGGGCATCGGCCTGCCGGTTGCCCTGGGCTTCTTCGTGATCAACGTCATCGGCGTCTACCTGTTCATGGGTGGCAGCCGGGGCGTCGACCAGATGATCGCCAATGCCACCGTGGCCGTGTCGACCTATTCGCTGGCCCCGGTGCCCCTGTTCCTGGTCATGGGCTCGCTGTTCTTCCATTCCGGCCTGGCCCGGAGGGTGCTGGACGCCATCGACGTGCTGATCGGCCGCCTGCCGGCCCGGCTGTCCTATCTGACGGTCACCTCGGGCACGGTCTTTGCCGCCCTGTCGGGCTCGTCGCTGGCCAATACCGGCATGCTGGGCTCGCTGATGGTGCCCGAGATGATGAAACGCGGCTACAAGCGGCACATGGCCATCGGTCCGATCCTGGGCTCGGGCGGGCTGGCCGTGATCATCCCGCCCTCGACCCTGGCCGTGCTGTTCGGCTCGCTGGCCCGCATCGACATCGGCGCCCTTCTGGTCGCCGGGCTGGTGCCCGGCGTGCTGCTGGCCGTGCTCTACGGACTGCTGATCTATGGCCAGGCCAAGCTCGATCCCGAGGCCGCGCCCGATTACGATTACGTCCCCGTCCCCCTGGGCGAGCGGATGTGGATCTTTGCCCGCGACGTCATGCCCATGGTCGTCATCATCCTGGCCGTTGTCGGGTCGATCCTGACCGGCGTGGCCACGCCGACCGAAAGCGGCGCCCTGGGCATCGTGGCCGTGGCCCTGCTGGCCCTGGGGTTCCGCGCGCTGGACATGAAGGCCGTGACCGAAGCCGTGGCCGATGCCGCCCGGGTGACCGGCATGACCTTCCTTCTGATCACCGCCTCGTCGACCTTTGCCCAGCTGCTGGCCTTTTCCGGCGCGTCTTCGGGGCTGGTCGGCTGGGCCACCTCGCTGCAGATGGGCCCGACCGAAACACTGTTCGTCATGGCCCTGATCCTGCTCGTGCTGGGCATGTTCATGGACCAGGTGTCGATGATGCTGATCACCCTGCCGATCTTCGTGCCCCTGGCCATGAGCCTGCAGTTCGACATGGTCTGGTGGGGGCTGATCATGCTGCTCATGCTCGAGGTCAGCTTTACCACCCCGCCCTTCGGCCTGCTGCTGTTCATCATGCAGGGCGTCTGCCCGCCGGGCACCACCCTGCCCCAGGTCGCCCGCGCGGCGCTGCCCTATATCGCCTGTGTCTTCGTGCTGATCCTGCTTGTCGTGCTGATGCCCGGCCTGGCGACCTGGCTGCCCTCGCTGCTGTGACCCCTTCCCGCCCCTTCCAGACCCCCAGGAGAGCCACATGAGCTTCCGCGACAGGCTGACCTATTCGCCCGACACCGGCGCCTTCCACGATGGCGAGGCCCGCTACATGATGATCAAGCCCGAGGCCTTCATGGGCATCCTGCCCCGCCTGCCCGCCGAGATCCGTCCGCAGGTCCTGCAGGCCATGGCCGACACGGTCTTCGACAACGGCGGCAAGTCGGCCCGCACCTACCGCGCCGCCGGGGCCGAGGCCGGCGACGCCCTGCTGGGCGTCATCGCCGAAACCGCGCCGCAGCTGGGCTGGGGGAGCTGGACCTTTGCCCGCCACGACGACCATATCGAGTTGACCGTGGCCAATTCGCCCTT
The DNA here is from genome assembly GCF_050389775.1 of Marinibacterium sp. SX1. Lineage (NCBI taxonomy): Bacteria > Pseudomonadati > Pseudomonadota > Alphaproteobacteria > Rhodobacterales > Paracoccaceae > Marinibacterium > Marinibacterium sp. SX1. The sequence goes on from NZ_CP177147.1 coordinate 107,956, forward strand.
TGCCGCCGGCCACGGCCCGTCGGACACGCCGGTCTGCTTCCCGATCCTGGGCATGCTGCGCGCGGTGTCGGGCATGGTCTTCGGCTGCGAAACCGACGTGGCCGAGACCGAATGCGCGGCCTGCGGCGCGGCGCTTTGCCGGTTCACCGCCCGGCCGCGCGGCTGAGGGCCCGGCCATGACCGCACCCGCCGACCTGATCACCCGCCTGGCCGACCGGTTCGGAGACCGGATCATCACCACCGGCGCGGCCATCCCCGAGCGGTATCACCACGATTGGGCCGGCCTGCCCCCGGCCCAGCCGCTGGCCCTGGCCCGGCCCGAAACCACGGCCGAGGTCTCTGCCCTGCTGGCCTTCTGCCACGATGCGCGCCTGCCCGTCGTGCCCCAGGGCGGGCTGACAGGCATTTCCGGCGCCGCCCATCCCGACGCCGGCTGCCTGGTGCTCAGCCTGGAGCGCATGGCCGCCATCGAAGCGCTGGACACCGAGGCCGGCACCCTGACCGCCGGCGCCGGGCTGGTGCTGGAAACCGCCCAGCGGGCGGCGGCCGATGCCGGGCTGATGCTGGGCATCGACATCGGGGCGCGCGGCTCGTGTCAGCTGGGCGGGGTGCTGGCCACCAATGCCGGGGGCAACAATGTCATCCGTTACGGCATGGCCCGCGATCACGTTCTGGGGCTTGAGGTCGTGCTGGCCGATGGCACGGTGATCGACGGCATGAACGCCATGCTCAAGAACAATGCCGGGCTCGACCTGAAACAGCTGTTCATCGGCTCCGAGGGCCTGCTGGGCGTGATCACCCGCTGTGTCCTGCGCCTGCATCCGGCGCCGTCCGAACGGGCCACGGCCTTCCTGGGCTGTGCCGGCGGCGACGCGGCGGTGGCCCTGCTGGGCGCCGCACGCCAGGCGCTTGGCCCGATGCTGTCGAGCTTCGAGGTCATGTGGCCCAGCTTCTTTCACACCATGGCCGAGGGCACCGGGCTGGGCGTGCCGCTGGATGGCCGCCACGGGGCCTATGTCATCGTCGAGGCCACGGGCTTTGGTCCCGGCGCGGCGCAAGGCGCGCTGGAAACGCTGTTCGAACGGGCCTTCGAGGACGGGTTGGTCGAAGACGGCATCCTGGCCGGATCGCTGCGCGAGGAACGCGCGCTGTGGGCCGTGCGCGAAAGCCCGGCGGAATATGCCACCGTCCTGGGCCCGATCATCCCCTTCGACATCGGCCTGCCGATCGCCCGCATGGCCGAGGCCGTGACCGTCCTGGAGGCCGGCATCGCCGCGCGCTGGCCAACCGCCCGGGCGCTCAGCTATGGCCATATCGGCGATTCCAACCTGCACCTGGTGGTCAACGTGCCCGAGGCCGGGGCCAACCAACCCGAGGATGCCGTCAAGGCCTTTGTCTACGGCGTCACCCGGGACTTCGGCGGCACCGTGTCGGCCGAACACGGCATCGGCCTGATCAAGCGCGATTACCTGGGCTACAGCCGCAGCCCGGCCGAAATCGCCCTGATGCGCCGGATCAAGGCCGCGCTGGACCCCCATGCCATCCTGAACCCGGGCAAGAGCTTTGCCCCCGACCCCGAGGAGCGCCAGCCATGACCGCCACCCCGTCCCTGCGCGCGCGCATCCTCGACCGCAGGCCCCTGCGCGGGCCGTTCATCGCCATCCCCTCGCCCGTGGCCGTCGAGCTGACCTGCGGCGGGGAAGGCGCGGACTTCCTGTGCATCGACACCGAGCACAGCCCGATTTCCGACGCCCTGCTGACCGACATGCTGCGCGCGGCCGAACTGTGCCGAACCCCGGCCATGGTGCGCACGCGCAGCGGCCAGCCCCGCGACATCGCCGCGGCGCTGGATGCCGGGGCCGCGGGCATCCTGGTGCCCCATGTCTCGACACCCGAGGCCGCGGCCCGGGCGGTGGCCGCAGCCCGGTTCCCGCCCGAGGGCAGCCGGGGCTGCGGGCCGGGCCGGGCAGCGGGCTACCTGCGTGACATTGCCGGCCATCTCGACCGGGCCCGGCGCGACACCGTCGTGGCGATCCAGCTGGAAACCGCCGAGGCCGTGGACAACGCCGCCGCCATCCTGGCCGTGCCGGGCATCGACCTGGCCTTCATCGGGCCGGGCGACCTGGGCGTCGACCTGGCCGCGCGCCGGGGCGACGGGGCCGACCTTGACGCGGCCATTGCCGGCCTGCTCGATGCGGCCGCGGCCGCCGGCGTGCCGGCCGGGATCTTTACCGCCGACCGTGCGGCCAGCGCCCGCTGGATGGAGAAACTGGCCTTTGTCATCGAAGGGTCGGATGCGCTCTGGCTGACCCGGGCCGCCGATGCGGCGCTTGCCCCGCTCTGACCGCAACAGGCCGGGGCGCGCTCAGCCCGCCCCGCCGATCGCCGCCCGGACCAGACCGCGCAGCCAGGTGATGCCGGGATCGCCAGCGAACTGGCGGTGGGTCCAGATCTTGATGTCGTAGCCCGGAATGTCGAAGGGCAGATCGCGCATGGCCAGCCCGGACCGGCCCTGCAACAGGACCAGCACCGAATGCGGAAAGATCGCCGCGTAATCGGTGCGCCGGACGATCTCGGGCAGGACGGTGAAATGCTCCAGCCGGGCCTTGACCCGATAGGGCACGCCCTGCTTGGCCAGCAACTCGCGGGCCATGTGATGGCCCGTGGCACTGCGGCTGACATCCAGGAAGGACAGCGCGGCAAAGGCCTCGGCCGTCAACGGCCCGGCCAGCGCCGGATGCCCGGCCCGCAACAGGCAGACCAGCCGGTCGGTCAGCAGGCGCTCTCCGTCGCAGGGCGCGCTTTCCAGCTGGGGCTGGTAGCCGATGGCCATGTCGGCCTGGCCGGTGCGCAGGGCGCTTTCGACCTCGTCGGGATCGACATTGACCGTCTGCAGCCCGACCCCCGGGGCCTGCCGTTCCAGCGCGGCCAGCAGGCGGGGCAACAGGACAAATTCGCCGGTGTCGGTCATCGCCACGCGGAAGATGCGCGTGCTGTCATCGGGCGAAAAGCTCTGCACCTGTTCGACCGTCCGGCCCAGCAGTTGCAACGCCGCATCGAAGGATCCGCGCAGGGCGCCGGCGGCCTCGGTCGGCTCCATCACGTGGCCGACCCGCACGAAGAGCGGATCGCCATAGATATCGCGCAGCCGGCGCAGCGCATGGCTGACCGCCGGCTGGGTCAGGCCCAGGCTGGCCCCCGCCCCGGTCAGCGACCGGGCATCCCAGATGGCCAGGAAGACCTTGACCAGGTTCAGATCGAACCGCTGCAACGCCTTGTGGCCGGCCGGGGCGCTGGCGCCCCGGTCCGGCCCGTCACCCTGTCCGCCGCCGCCCGGGCTCACGGATAGCCGCGCGGCGCATCCAGGCCGCAGAGCACCGCCCCGGCCTGTTCCCAGATCAGCTCGGTCACCGCCGCATGCTGGGTCACGACCATGGCATCGCGCATGTAGCGCTGCATCGGGTTGGTCTTCTGGATCACGCCCATCCCGGCGATGCGATAGCAATCCTTGACCACCTCGGCCCCCGATTGCGCCGCTTCGGTCGCGCTGAGCCGCAGCATGTTGTTCTGGTCGAGCGACACCGGGTCACCGGCCTGCAGGCTGGCCCAGGCCTCTTCGGCCGCCTCGTAGAAAAACGCCCGCGCGCTGCGCAGCCGGGCTTCGGCCCGGGCCAGCCCGTTGAGGTAATAGCCCCGTTCGCACAGCCGCGAATGGCCGACCGCGATGCGCGCCGCGCCGGACACCGACTTGGCCGCCTCGATCGCCGCCCGGGCCAGGCCCAGGTTGCAGGCCGCGTGGACCTGGGCCTGGTAGGCCATGGCCGGGTAGCGGTAGAGCGGATCGTCAAAGATCCCCGGGGCGCCGCGCTCGCAGATCCAGGCATCGGCATAGAACTTGTCGGTCACCGTGGTGTCGTGGCTGCCCGTGCCCTGCATGCCGCTGACGTTCCAGGTCTGCAGGATCTCGACCTCGGACGCCGGGGCCACGGCCATCATCACCCGCGGCACGGCGTCCGGCCCGTCTTCGGGCCCGCGCCCGGCGATGCCCACGCCGATCCAGTCGGCGCCCATGCAGCCCGAGGCGAATTTCCATCGGCCCGATACCCGATAGCCGCCATCGACGCGCACGGCCTCCTGCACCGGGTGCAGCCCGCCGGCAAAGACCTGGTCGGGCCCCTCGGCATACATGACCTCCTGCGCCTCGACCGACAGCGCGGCGGTATAGGTGTTGGCCGAGCCGAATGCGGCCACCCAGGCCGCCGATCCATCGACCGTGCCGATTGCATCGACCATGCGCAGGAAATGGTGGGGCGCGGTGGCATCCCCGCCGAACCGCGTGGGCGTGGCCGACCGAAAGATCCGCGCCCGTTTCATCAGCGCGATGATGTCGCGCGGCACGTGGCCCAGGGTTTCGAACTCGTCGCGCCGGGCGGCGATGACCTCGAGCAGATGCTTGAAGTCCGCAGTATCCGTCAGCCGCGCGAAATCGACTTCGGCCGCCGGGGGCAGATCGCCCAGAGCCATGTTTTCCGAGGGTTTCGTGACCTTGTTCATGATGATGTCATCCCTGTCCTGTTGGCCCCAGTGTCCCCCGGATTACTTCATGAATCAAATTCACTTTTGTTATTCTGCCCATTCGCTCGATCTATTCGGCAGCTCCGGTCACGCCTCCGCCTCGAAGAAGGGCAGCAACAGGTCGGTCGTCGAGCGGATGTCGGCGATCATCTCGCCCCGGGCCTTGTCGGCATCACCCGCGTCCAGCGCGTCGATCAGCCGGTCGTGGTGGTTGGAATAGAGCCCGCTCACCCCGCTCTGGATCCGGTCTTCGAGCAGCCGCGCCAGCAGGCGCGTATAGGGCCCGGCCCGCAGCCAGAGCGTTTCGGCCATGCCGATCAGCATGGCATTGCGCCCGGCCCGGTAGACCGCAAAGTGAAAGGCCGCGTTGGCATCCAGCATGTCCTGGATCTGGCCGGCGTCAAAGGCCTGGCGGTGCACCCGCGCCAGGTCGCGCAGGCGGGCCAGGTCGGAAGGGCCGACGGCCTGGGCGGCCAGCGCCGTGGCCCCGCCCTCGACCACCGCCCGGGCGTCGCACAGGGTGCGGTATTCGGCCAGGTCGATCGGCGGCACGCGCACCTCGCCCCGGGTGCCGTCGCGCAGCGCGCCCTCGGACACCAGCCGCGACAGGGCCTCGCGCACGGGCGTGCGCGACACGCCGAACTGGGCCGTCAGATCCGAGATCGAAAAGACATGGCCGGCCTCGAACCGGCAGCGCATCAGCTCGGTCCGCAGCCGGTCAAAGACCTGGTCGGCGATGGTCACCCGCCGGTCGATGGAACGAAAGGCAACGTCGGGCCGGCTCATGGGACCTCCGCTTCGCCCATGTCCCAGAACAGGCCGGCCATCAGGGCCAACCCCTCGCGGACGATCGACACGGGCAGGTGTTCGTCGGCCCCGTGCTGGCGGCAGCCGGGGTAGGAATGGGGCACCCAGATCGTCGGCAGGTCGAGCACGTCGGTGAAGATCGCATTGGGCAGCGACCCGCCCAGGTTGGGCAGGATGACCGGCGCGCGGCCGGCGGTGCGGGTCATCGACTGGCAGACAAAGCGCACCCAGGGCCCGTCCAGGTCCGACCGGCTGGCCGGAAAGGCCGCGTCCTGCGCCGGCACGATCTGCACCCGCTCGAACCCGGCGGCATCCAGCGCCCGGCGGATCGCCGGCTCGACCTGGGCCTGGTCGACGCCGACAGGGTGGCGCAGCTGCAGCCGGGCGCGGGCCCAGGGCGGAATGGCGTACAGCGGCTTGGCCAGGTTGCCGACCTCGATTTCCATGACTTCCAGCGTCGACCAGGCATAGACCCGCTCGGCCTGGGTCAGCCCCGGCGCGCCCCACCATGCGTCCAGGTCGGGATCGCCCTCGGCGGTGGTGATGCGGCAATCCTTCAGCGCCGCGCGGACATTGTCGGGGATCGTGCCGGGGGTCAGCTCGGGCACCAGGCATTCGCCGGTCGGCCCGATCAGCGCGGCAATGGCATGCGACAGCTCTACCCCCGGATTGGCCAGCAGCCCGCCCCAATTGCCCGAATGGTGATAGCCCTCGCGGGCCACGACCTCGAGATGGATGTTCACGCCCCCGCGCGAGCCCAGGAAGATCGTCGGATCGTCCAGCGACATGCGCGGCCCGTCCGAGGCGATCAGCAGGTCGGCCCGCAGGCGGTCGCGATGGGCCCGGCAGAGGTCTTCGAGCGCGGGCGAGCCGTATTCCTCGCCCATCTCGACGAGGTATTTCAGGTTGAACCCCAGCTTGCCCCGGCGGGCCAGGACGGCTTCGATCGCGGCCAGGTTGACCGAATGCTGGCCCTTGTTGTCGGCCGTGCCCCGGCCATACCAGCGGCCGTCGCGCTCGGTCATCTCAAAGGGCGCGAGGCCCGCGGCCCATTGCTCGGGAATGCCCGTCACCACGTCGCCATGGCCATACATCAGGACCGTTGGCCGGGCCGGGTCTTCGATGCGCTCGGCCAGCAGGAAGGGGCCGGGCGCCGGATCGTGGCGCAGGATCTCGCAGGTAAAACCCAGCCGTTCATAGAGCGGCACCATCTCCTCGCGCAGGTAGCGATCCAGCTCGGGCCAGTGTTCCTCTTCGCGGGAGACGGTCGGCATGGCCACCCGGCGCGCCAGGTCCGCCTTGAACCGGCCGCTGTCCAGCATGTCGAGCGCGGCGGCGATCGCGCCGTCGCGGGTGGCCCCGGCTGGGGTGGCGGGGGCGGCGGTCTCAGGCAAGGGCGGCTTCCTTCTGCGAAACGGGCGCATGATCTTGATCATGCAGGTGACAGGCCGCACCGCCACCACGCGCGGCCACCGGGCGCGGCACATCGGTGCGACAGCGATCATAGGCCAGCGGGCAGCGCGGATGGAACGGGCAACCCGGCGCGGGGTTCAGCGGATCGGGAAAACCCGGGCCCAGGTCCAGCTGGGGCACGCCCTGCCCCGGCGCCACGGTCAGCACCGAATCGAGCAGCGCCCGCGTATAGGGATGGCCCGGAGCGTCGAAGATCCTGTCGGTCGTGTTCAGCTCGACCACCCGGCCCAGGTACATCACGGCCACCCGGTCGGCGATATGTTCGACCACCGACAGGTTGTGCGAGATGAACACGTAGGTCAGGTTGAAATCGGCCTTCAGCTCCATCAGCAGGTTCAGGATCTGGCTCTGCACCGAGGCGTCCAGGGCCGAGGTCGGCTCGTCGCAGATCACCACTTCGGGCTGCATGACCAGCGCCCGGGCAATGGCCACGCGCTGGCGCTGGCCGCCCGACAGCTCCTTGGGGAACCGGTCGGCGAACCGCGCCGGCAGGCCGACCCGGTCCATCAGGCGCCGGGCCGTGGCCTCCTGCTCGGCGGCGGTGCCGATGCCATGCACGCGCAGGGGCATGGCCACGATGTCCAGGATGGTCTTGCGCGGGTTGAGCGACGAGAACGGGTCCTGAAAGATCGGTTGCACCCGCCGGGCAAAGGCCTGGCGCGGGCTGTCGCCCACCGGGTGGCCATCGAACATCACGGTGCCATCCGAGGCCGGCAGCAGGTTCAGCAGCATCTGGGCCAGGGTCGACTTGCCGCAACCGCTTTCCCCGACGATGCCCAGGGTCTCGCCCCGGTGGACCTGCAGGTCGACGCCGTTGACCGCGTTCAGGGTGACCTTGGGCTTGAAGATGCCCTGGCTGACGCGGAAGCGCCGGCGCAGGCCCACGGTTTCCAGGATCGGTGTCTCGCTCATGCCGGCACCTCCGCCTTGGGCCTGTTGTCATCGGGGGGCACCGGCGCATCGGCCAGGCAGACCCAGCGGTGGCCGCCGGCATCGCCGCGCACCGGCACGTCGCCGGTGCAGGCCGGCCCGGCCAGCGGGCAGCGGCTGCGGAAGGCACAGCCCCGGACCTCGCCGATCAGCGAGGGCACGACCCCGGCAATGGTGCCAAGCGCGGCGCCCCGGGCGGTCTTGCCCGGCTGGGGGATGCAATCGATCAGGGCGCGGGTATAGGGATGGCGCGGGGCGTCGAAGATCTGCGCCGCGCTGCCTTCCTCGACCATTGCCCCGGCATACATGACCACCACCCGGTCGGCGATGCGCGAGACCAGGCCCAGGTCATGGGTGATGAAGATGATGGCAATGCCCAGCCGGTCCTGCAGGTCGCGCAGCAGCCGCAGGATCTGGGCCTGGATCGTCACGTCCAGCGCCGTTGTCGGCTCGTCGGCGATCAGCAGCCGGGGCGAGGTCATCAGGGCCATGGCGATCATCACCCGCTGGCGCAGCCCGCCCGACAGCTGGTGCGGAAACTGGCCCAGCCGTTTCTCGGGCGAGGCGATGCCCACTTCGGTCAGCATCTCGACGGCCCGGGCCTCGGCCTCGGCCCGGCTGGCGCCCTTGTGGTGGATATAGGCCTCGGTCATCTGGTCGCCGATGGGAAAGGCCGGGTTCAGGGCGGTCATCGGCTCCTGGAAGATCATCGCCATCTCGTTGCCCCGCACCGCCGCCGCGCCGCGGCCCCGGGTCATGTCGGTCTGGCCAAATTGCAGGGTGGCCGCCTGGCGCCGGGCCTTGCGCGGCAGCAGGTCCATCAGGGCCAGCGAGGTCATCGACTTGCCGCAGCCGGATTCGCCCACGATGCACAGAGTCTCGCCCTCGTGCACCTCGAAGGACATGCCCCGCACCGCATGCAGCAGGCCCGCCCGGGTGGAAATGTCGACCCGCAGGTCCTTGACCGTCAACAATGCCGTCATGATCAGCCCCTTCCATCCGGAGAAACGAGATCGCGCAGCCCGTCGCCGGCGAGGTTGATGGCAAAGACCAGCGTGGCCAGGGCAATGCCCGGGATCGAGATCAGCCAGAACGAGAAGAACATGTAGCCCTTGGCCTCGGAGATCATCAGCCCCCAGCTGGGCGTCGGCGGCTGCACCCCCAGCCCCAGGAAGGACAGCGCGGCTTCCATCAGGATGGCCGAGGCGATCTCGATCGTGGCGATGACGATCAGTTGGGGCGTGAGGTTGGGCAGGACCTCGCGGGTCAGGATGTAGAAGGTCGACGCCCCGGCGGCCTGGGCCGAGCGGACATAATCCAGCCGGCTGATCTGCGAGGCCGTGGCCCGCACGACGACGGCGAAGCGGTCCCATTTCAGCAGGCCCAGCACGATGACCACGATGGTGATCGACCCGCCCAGAACGGCCACCACGGCCAGGGCCACGAGGATCACGGGCAGCGACAGGCGGATGGTGGTCAGGAAGGTCACGACCATGTCGACCCGCCCGCCGAAATAGCCTCCCAGCAGGCCCAGCACGGTGCCGATCACCCCGGCGATGGACACCGCCGCAAAGCCGATCAGCAGCGACACCCGGCCGCCGTAGATCAGGCGCGACAGGTAATCGCGGCCCAGCTGGTCGGTGCCCAGGATGTGGTCCCAGCTGCCCTTGTCGAACCAGACCGGCGGGACCGCCCGGTTGGTGATGTCCTGGGCATAGGGATCATGCGGCGCCAGCAGCGGCGCAAACAGCGCCACCAGGATCATCAGCAGCACGATGCCACCGCCGATCAGCAGCGAGGGATGGGCCTTGAGGCTGGCCCAGGAATAGCGGCCGGGGGCGCGGGGCGCCGCATCGGCCTCGGCGCCGGTATCGGCGGTGGAGGTCACGTCGGTCATGTTGCTCATGTCTGGGCCCGGTCCTTCTCAGCTGGCGCGCAGGCGCGGGTCGAGCCACGCATTGACGATGTCGGACAGCAGGGTCAGCACGACATATACCACCGACAGCAGCAGGACGACGGCCTGCAGCACGGGGAAGTCGCGGTAGCTGATCGACTGGTAGGCCAGGTAGCCCAGCCCATCGAGGGCAAAGATGCTTTCGATCACGACCGACCCGCCGATCAGCAGGCCGAGCTGGACGGTGACCAGCCCGACGACCGGGACCAGCGCGTTGCGCAGGGCGTGTTTCAGGACCACCCGGCGCGCGGGCAGGCCCTTGGCCCGGGCGGTGCGCACGTAATCATTGCCGAGCGCGTCGATCATGCCGGCCCTGACCAGGCGCATGAAGGGCGGGGTGATGTAATAGCCCAGGGTCAGCGAGGGCAGCACGAAGTTGCGCCAGCTGTCCGCGCCCGAGGCCGGCAGCCAGCGCAGCTTGATGGCAAAGAGCATGACCAGGCAGAGCGCCAGGAAGAACGAGGGCAGCGCCTGGCCCATCAGCGAGACCAGCGAGCAGAGCCGGTCGATCCAGCTGCCCGAATAGACCGCGGCCAGCACGCCCAGCGGGATCGAGATGGCCAGGGCGATGGCCAGCGACAGCAGGGCCAGGATCACGGTGTTGCCGATCTTGTCGAAGATCAGCTCGGCCACCGGGGTCTTGAAGAAATAGGACGTGCCGAAATCGCCTTGCAGCACGTTGCCCAGCCAGGAGGCATATTGCACGACCAGCGGCCGGTCGAGCCCGTAGGTCTCGATGATGATGGCCAGGTCCTCGGCGCTGGCACCTTCACCGGCCAGAGCGCTGGCCGCGTTGCCCTGCAGCCGCAGCAGCAGGAAGGCCAGGATCGAGACACAGAAAGCGACAAGCAGGGCAAGCCCCAGGCGCTTGGCAAGGTAGACCGGCATGATGGGAACGGACCTTTCGTGCAGGTGGGCCGGCCGGGGCATGGACACCCCGGCCGGCGGTCAGTGTATCACTTCCAGGCGTATTCCCAGAACCGCAGGATCTCGTCGGGGTAGGACTGGAAATCCAGGTTCTCGGCCCCGGCGTAATAGACCGGCAGGGTGAACATCGGCACGGCCAGGGCCTCGTCGGCGATCCGGCTCAGCGCGGTCTTGTAGAGGTCCAGCCGGGTGTCGACATCCATGGTCTTGCCGGCCTGGTCCAGCGTCGAGATCAGCTCGGGGTCGAGCACGTTGTCATCGGGCTGGCCGCCGAAATAGACCGGGGTCGAGGCAGACAGGTCATAGACCGAATACGAGCCCCAGGCGTTCTGGGCCAGCTCGACCGTCCGCGCCCGCATGGCATCGCGCATCGCCGCGGGCTGCATGAAGTTCAGCTCGACGGTGACACCGACATCCTTGAGATAGTTGATGATCGCTTCCGAGATGTGGCGCTCGCGGTAGGCATAAAGCTGGATGGTCAGCCCGTCGCCATAACCGGCCTCGGCCAGCAGGGCGCGGGCCTTGTCGGGGTCAAAGGCATAGGCCGTGGCGCCTTCTTCGGTGCAGCCGAACTGGTCGATGAAACAGACCGTGTCGATCGTGTTCGACCCTTCGCCCACCAGGTTCTCGGAAATCGCGGCCTTGTCGATGGCATGGTTCAGCGCCCGGCGCACGCGCAGGTCCTTCAGCGCCGGGTTCGGCGTATCGTCGCTGGCATTGATCTGCAGGAAGACGATGCGCATGGTCTCACCGCTCTGCACGGCCACGCCGGGCATGGCGGCCAGCTGTTCGGCCTGGTCCTTGGGCAGGCCCATGGTCAGGTCCAGCCCGCCCGACAGAAGCTCGGCAATCTGGGTCTGCTGGTCGGGGATGGTGCGGATCGACACCCGGTCCAGGCTGGCCGCGGGCTTGGCCTCGGTCGCGCTGTAATCGGCGAATTTCTCAAGCACGATCTCGCCGCCGGCCGAATAGGCGCTGTAGCGGAACGGGCCGGTGCCCACGGGCAGCGCGGCCTCGGTCGCGCCGGCGGGGCCGGAATAGTAGTCGCTGGGGAAGATCGCCAGCTGCGTCGACAGGAATTCCATGGCCGAGGGCGTCGGCGTCTTGGTGTGGATGCGCACGGCATAATCGCCGGTCTTCTCGACGCTCTCGATCCAGTTGGCCACCTGCTGCGACACGATCTTGTTGGCCGGGTCGGCCGCATAGCTCAGCGTGTAGACAACGTCATCGGCTTCGAAGGTCGTCCCGTCGTGAAAGGTCACGCCTTGGCGCAGGGTGACATCCAGCGTGGTGTCGTCGACCCATTCCCATTCGGTGGCCAGCAGCGGCTGGAACGTGCCGCTGTCGAGGTCGCGCACGATCAGCGTGTCCCAGACGTTGCGACCCAGGATCACGCCCAGGCGCAGGGTGGTGAAATAGGGGTTGGGGCTTTCCAGCGCCTGGCCATAGGCAAAGCGCACGGCATTGTCGGATTGCTGGGCAAAGGCGGGCAGCGCCGCGACCAGGCCAAGCCCGGCCCCCACAAGGCTGTTTCTGAAGGTCATGAACCTCTCCGTTGGTTGATGCGTGTCAACTGCATCCGATTCTGACGTCGGGTTTCGAACATCTAATATCATTTGATCAAAGCATACAATGATTTCTTCATGTCTAAAGTATCTTGCCGGATCTGCCCAATTTACGGGCGGATTTTACGGGATATTGCAGGGGTTTGATCGCGTTTTGGGCAGACCGCGAGGGTCTGCCCCGTGCCGGCCGATACCCGGCCAGGCGCGCGCAGGCAATGCCCGGCGCCCCATCGGGGGCCGTTCACCGGCTCCGGCGGCCGGACCTGCCCGGCACACGGGCCGGGTGCATCATTTGGAAATGGTCGAGCCCGGTCAGGCCCAATCAAGCGCTGCCAAGCGCTATCAGGCCGGCGCGCGGCCCGTGACCCGGCGGGCCAGTTCGGCGCCCAGCCGGTCGCAATCGTCGGCCGTGGTCACGTTGCCCGGCGACAGGCGCAGCACCTGCCCCCGCGCATCGGTGAACAGCCCCGCCGCGCGCAGCTCATCCACCAGCGCCCCGGCCGCGATCCGCTCGGGCAGGCGCAGCATGACGCTGCCGCCCCGGGCCTCGGCCCCGGCCGGCGACACCAGCTCCAGCCCCGCCCCCTGCACCGCCGCGACCAGCCGGCCGGTCAGCGCCGCATTCTCCGCGGCCAGCGCCTCGACGCCCCGACCCAGCACGTAGTCCAGCCCGCACAGGCTGGCCACGGCGGGCAGCACGCTGGGCGTGCCATTGCCGAACCGCCGGGCATCGGGCGCCAGGGCAAACCCGTCGAGATCCCAGTTGAACGGGTTCTCCTGCGAGAACCAGCCCCGGAACTCGGGCTGGCACAGGTCGATCAGCGCGGGCCGGGCGTGCAGCACCGCCGCACCGCTGACCCCGCACAGCCATTTCAGCGAAGAGCCGACCGAGAAATCAGCGCCGACGGCCGCGACATCATAGGGCCGGATGCCCACGCCCTGGGTGATGTCCACGCCGACAAGGCTGCCCATCGCGCGCCCATGGGCGACCAGCCGGGCCACGTCGGACCGGTGCGAGGCCGTCGAGGTCACCCAGGTCAGCACGGCCAGGCGCACGTCGCCGTCCCAGGCGTCCAACATGCGATCGTCCGAGACGTATCCCCGGCCCGGTCCGGCCGCGACGGTCACCAGCGTGCCGCCCATCCGGGCCACGGCCTCGGCCAGCAGGAAATGCAGCGAGGGGAAGCAATCGGCGGCGATCAGCACCTTGCCGCCGCGCAGATAGCCCTGCGGCAGGCCGCGCAGCACGGAATAGAGCGCGCCGGTGACGCTTTCGGCCTGGGCCAGGCTGCCCGGAGCCGCGCCGATAACACGGGCCCAGCGGGCCAGGAAATCACCCTGAAGCGCCAGGGCCGAGGGCCATTGACCATCATCCATCGCCGACCAGCCGGTGGCGAAACGGGACAGGGCCGTGGCCATGGCGGCCTCTTTGCCCTCGAAGCAACCGATTGAATGATAGAGGAAATACCCTGACATGCGCGCTCCGCTTCCGGCCCGGGGCACGGCAGGGACACCCCTTTGGGCCGCGCCATGCCCCGCGAGACATTGCTTTAGATATGAAATATCGGCCCGGATGAGAAGCGCTTTTTGATCCTTTGATCGAATGGGGGCCGCTCAGCCCCCCTGCCCTGACGGAACAACCGGCAGGGTCAGCCGCCCGCCATGCACCACCTGGCGCGCCGGGCGCATGTCGCCGGGGCCGGCCAGCGCCGGGGCGACACCCGATTGCGGGTTGCGGTCGAAACGCGGGAAATTCGACGAGGCCACCTGCAGGCGGATGCGCGATCCCCGGGCAAAGACATGGGCCAGGTGGCCCAGCCGCACGTCGACCGAGCCCGCCGCGCCATCGACCCGCTGGATGCCATCGACCAGCCCCAGGCTGCGGCCATCGGGCAGCACTTCGCAGAGCCGCGCGGTCCAGTCGGTCGAGGGCGCGTCGGTGGCGGCCTGCAAGGACAGGCGCACCGGCCCGGTGATCTCGGTGGCCTCGGGCAGCGGGTCCGAGGTGAAGCACAGCACATCGGCCCGGGCCTCGACGGCCTGTTGGTCACGCACGCCCGAATTGCGCCCGACCAGGAGGCCGGGCAGGAAGGTTGCCCCCCCGGTGGTGGGCACCGGGTCCAGCGGATCGGCGACATACGCCCGCGGCGGGCTGGTGCCCGGCCGTTCGGCCAGGGCCGGCCCGTCGAGATGCAGCACCATCGGCCGGGTGCCGGGCAGCGGCCAGGCCCCGGCGCTGCGCCAATCGTTGGTGCCGGTGCGGAAGTAGCGCACCAGCGGCGCGTCCGGCCCGCCCCGGAAGACATGGTCGAAGAAATCCAGCTGGGCGTCGGACAGGAAGGCCGTCGAGGCGGCGTAGCCATGCCATTGCTCGCCCTGCCAGTCCTTGGGGTTGCCATGCGACCAGGGCCCCAGGATCAGCCGGTCCCGGCCCAACCCGCGGGCCAGGGCGGTTTCGAACAGCTCGACCGATCCTTCGACGAAGATGTCGTTGATGCCCGCGGTCACCAGCATGGCCACCGGGCTTTGCGACAGGGCATCGAGATGCTCTCGGTCCCCCCCTGCCCCGGCGGCGCGGGCGGCGTCCATCCAGCCGCGCAGGTAGGGCGCCAGGTCGAACAGGTCGTCCCCGGCCAGCGGCAGGGCGGCAAAGGCCGCCTGGGGATCGGCCTGCATGCGGGCCAGAAGGGCGGCCAGTTCGCCCGCCCGGTCCGGCCCCAGCACCGCCGCCCGGCGATCCAGGTCGGGGCCGGCCAGGGCCTCGATCACCCACAGCAGGACAAAGCCCAGTTCCAGCGCCCCGCCGCGCCAGGTCCAGGTCTCGCCATGGCGCGCGGTGGTCAGCTGGGGCGCGATGGCCATCAGTCCTTCGGGCCGGGCGATGGCCGCCAGGATCTGGGTGGCCCCCACGTAGGACGCGCCGAACATGCCGACCCGCCCGTCGCAGAACCCCTGCCCGCGCAGCCAGGCGATGGTGTCGGCCCCGTCGGCGGCCTCGTGGACGAAGGGCGTGAAATCGCCGTCGGAGGCAAAACGCCCGCGGGTGTCCTGCACGACGATGGCATAGCCCCGGCGCAGGGCGGCCTGGTATTCCAGGGCGGAGATGTATTGCGCGCCGTGCACGTCCTCGCGCCGGTAGGGCGTGCGTTGCAGCAGGACCGGCCAGGGGCCGTCGCCGTCGGGCAGCCAGATGTCGGCGCGCAGGGTGCAGCCATCGCGCATGGCAATGGCGACGCCGTCTTCGATGGTAAAGGTCATGGCCTAGCCCCGGATGAACCGCTGGCGCACCTGGTCGAAGGACACCGCCAGGATCAGCAGCGTGCCGGCGGCCACCTGCTGCCAGGTCGAATTGACGTTCATCAGGGTCATGCCGTTGTTCAGCACCCCGACGATCAACAGGCCCAGCACGGTGCCGAACATCGAGCCCACGCCGCCCTTCAGGGTCGTGCCGCCCAGGATGATGGCCGTGATGACGGCCAGTTCTAGCCCGACCCCGGTGGTGCCCGATGTCGAGCCCAGCTGCGAGGCCGAGACCAGGCCGGTCAGGGCCATGCACAGGCCCGAGATCATGAAGCCCAGGAACAGCGTGCGCCGGGTGCGGATGCCGACCAGCCGGGCGGCGGTGTCATTGGCGCCGATGGCATAGATCGTCCGGCCAAAGACCGTGCGCGCCAGAAGGATGCCGACGACCACGGCGACCAGCACGAAAAGCAGCGTGGCCAGCGGGATGTCGAACACCGGCCGGGCGATGGCCCAGTCGAACCCGGTGACCCGCACGCTGGACGCGCCGCCGATCGACAGCACCAGCCCGCGGAAGATGGCCAGCGTGCCCAGCGTGGTGATCAGGGCGTTGACCCCGACCACCGTGACCAGGAACCCGTTGAGCATGCCGATGCCCAGCCCCGTGGCCAGGGCCACCAGGATGCCCGCCGGAATGCCCCAGGCATTGGCCGCCAGGGCGAACATGAGCGCGACAAAGGCCATGCCGCTGCCGACCGACAGGTCGAACTGGCCGCCGATCAGCAGGATGGTCCCTCCGGCGGCCAGGATGCCGGTGATCGACATGGCCGTGAAGATGTTCACCCAGTTGGCCCAGGTCAGGAAGTACGGCGATTGCAGGGTGAAGAAGCCGACTTCGAGCGCCAGGAACAGGATCAGCGCCGCGCTTTCGGGCAGGGTTATGCGGCGTTTGTCGCGCATGGGCAGGCCCTCGGCTGTTTCGGTCTGGTCAGGCATGGGGGGTTCCTCCTCCGGCCACCCGCGTCAGGTTGGCCACCGTGATCTCGTCCTGCGGCAGATGCGCCACTACGCGCCCGCGCACCATGACGACCGCCCGGGTCGCGGCATGGCTGATGTCCTCGTAATCGGACGAGGCGATCAGGATGCCATGGCCCTCGCGGGCCAGGCTGCGCAGGATCGCATAGATTTCCTCGCGCGCGCCGACATCGACGCCGCGTGTGGGTTCGACCAGCAACAGCAGGCGCGACCCGTTTTCCAGCCAGCGGCCCAGCATGACCTTCTGCTGGTTGCCTCCCGACAGGGCAGTGATCAGCTCGGCCCCGTCGGCGCGCGAGCGGACCTTGAGCGCCCGGTGCCAATTGGCAAAGGCCGTGGTTTCCGCCCTGCGCGAGATCACCCCGCGACGGGCCAGCCGCGACCAGCTGGGCACGGCCAGGTTCTCGGCCGTGCTGCGCGGGCCAAAGATGCCCTCGGTCTTGCGTTCCGGCGGCAGGAAGCCGATGCCCCGGGCGATGGCCTCGGCGGGATGGGCAAAGGACACCTCTTCGCCGTCCAGCCGGATGCTGCCGGACCGGTGCGGCTCGGCCCCGAAGAGCGCCGCGGCACATTCCGGCACGCCCGATCCGATCTTGCCGTAAAGGCCCACGATCTCGCCCGGGGCGACATCGAGATCGACATCGGCAAAGGCGGCCCCGGTCAGCCCGCGCACGGCGATCAGCGGCGGCGTGCCGGTGGCCCCGAACCGATAGGCATCCCCGTCGCGCGACAATTCCCGGCCGACCATGGCGGTCACGACCTGCGGCTGGTCGACGGTATCGACATCGGCATCCAGCGCCACCCGCCCGTCGCGCAGCACGCAGACCCGGTCGGCAATCTCGAAGACCTCATCGAGCCGGTGGGTGATATAGAGGATCGCGATCCCCTGCCCTTTCATGTGGGCGATCAGCTCGAACAGGCGCCGTGTCTCTGCATCCGACAGCGCGGCGGTCGGCTCGTCGAAGATCACGCAGCGCGAGGTGCCGATGGTCGCCCGGGCGATCTCGATGATCTGGCGTTCACCCAGCCGCAGCGACCCGACCCGCGCCTCCAGCGGGATATCGGCCCCCAGCGCATCCAGCGCCGCCCGGGCGGCCCGGCGCATGGCCCCGCGCGACACAAAACCCCAGCGGTTGGGCAGGGCGCCCAGGGTGATGTTCTCGGCCACGCTCAGCGGCGGGGCATCGGCGATTTCCTGGGCGATCAGGCGGATGCCCGCGGCCCGGGCCTGGCCCACCGACCGCAGCGGCCCGGCCGTGCCGTCGATCGCGATGCGGCCAGCGTCGGGCTGATGATCGCCGGCCAGGATGCGCACGAAGGTCGACTTGCCCGCCCCGTTCTCGCCCAGCAGGGCGGTCACGGATCCGGCGGGCAGGTCGAGATCCACGCCATGCAGCACCTTGACCGGGCCAAAGGACTTGCGGATGCCGCGCACCGACAGGAAGGGCGGTGTGGCACCGCTGCCATCGGGCGGACCGGGGGGCTGCATGGCGGGATCGGTCACGGCGTCGCTCAGCACGAGGTTTCCGGGTAGAACTCGGTCATGTTGGCCGGGGTCAGCACCTCGTGCGGCACCAGGATTTCCGGCGCGATGCCGTCCCCCTTGATGGCCTCGATGAGCGCCGGCAGGATCAGCAGGGCGTATTTCTCGGGGAAATAGGCGGCCGTGGCCACGAAGCCCGGGGCCGACCAGATCTGGCAATTGCCCGGATCGAAATTCTGCACGCCGAGGTAGAGATCATCGGTGCGGCCCTGGCTGCGCGCGGCGGCCAGCGCGCCGGTCACGACATCCTCGTTGATGCCCACGACGATGACCTTGTCGGCCCCCGGCAGGGCGGTCAGCGTGTCGGTCATCTGGCGCTGCGCCGTGTCGGCCTGGCCCCCGGCCCCGGTGTCGATGATGCGTTCCATCTTCACCGGCCCGCAGACCGCTTCGAACCCTTCGCGCATGCCATCCATCCGCAGGTCGTTGACCACGCCCACGGCCAGGCTTTCCAGCGACACCCAGGCATCGTGTTCGCAGTCGAAGTTTTCCTTGAAATACCGCCCCAGCTCGTGGCCGACGATCTGCCCGGCATAGGCATTGGCCGCGCCGACAAAGGCCGTCTGGCAGGGCTGTTGTTCGATGTCGATGGCAATGACCGGCACCTGCGGCCCCTCGGCGCAGATGTTGGCCGCCGCCGCCGCATCGGCCTGGAAGGTCACCAGCCCGTCGACATCGCGGGTGCGGAACTGGCGGGCGCAATTCAGCGCTTCGGCCGCGTTCAGCTTGCTGTCGCAGGTGATCAGCTCGACCCCGGCCTCGGCGGCGGCTTCCTCCATGCCGCGCTGCAGGGCCTCGGGGAAGGGCACGCCCAGGGCCAGCTGGGTGAAGCCGATGGTCAGCCCCTCGCCACTGCCCGCCGCGACGGGTTCAAAGGCGGCCACGGCCTCGGGGGCCTTGGGCATGTCCTGGGCCATGGCGGCCAGGGGCGCCGTGCCGGCCAGCAGCAGGGCTGGAAGGCCGGTCAGGGCGCGGCGCGTTTTCGTCAGTTCGGGCATGTTGGTCCTCCCTTGGTTCCGAACGTGGCGCGTCAGCAGACGCGCGTGACCTCCAAATTCAGGATGCGGGCCAGCTTTTCGATCCGGCCCGCCAGGTGGCCGACCCCGACGGCGCAATGATGCGCAGGGCCGGCCGCGTTCCAGGCCTCGGTGAAGGCCCGCGCGCCCACCGCGAAGCGGTAGCGGCTGTTGGTATTGCCGATTTCCAGGATCGGCCCCGGCACGCTGTCGCCTTCGGCCACCAGCAGGCTGACCCGCCCGGCCCGTTCGACGACGGACAACAGGGTCACCGGCCCGTGGCGCACCGACATCTCGACGGACACTCCCCGCCCGACCTTGCCGTGGTAGACCTCCAGCGGGCGGACCTTGGTCCGGCCCTGGGCCAGCCCGGTATGGCCCGGCCCGTCATGGCCCATCAGCACGACATCATCGGCATAGTCGATGGCGTAATACTCGGTGAACGAGCCGCCCGCCCCGAAGGCATCCATGATCTTCATGGCCTGGGCGTTCTTGATCTCGTATTCGCCGGCCACCGGCACGCCGTCGCCGGTCAGCATCGAACAGCCCAGGATGACCGAGGCAATGATGTCCTCGTGGGCATGGCCGGGCACCGAGTGGAAGAAATAGGCCATCGCGCCCAGCCCGCGGCTGTCGACCAGTTCGAAGAGCGCGGCGGCGGTGCGCGCCGCCCGGTCCAGCTCGGCCGGGTCGCAATCGGGCTGGATATCGAATTCGGCCTCGATCCGCGCCCGGGCCCGGGCCACGGCGGCGTCGGGCAGGGCCGCGCGGATGGCGGCCAGCTCGTCCATTTCGACATGTTCGAACACCGTGCCAAAGGCCGCCGACTGGGCGGTCAGGTCGGAATAGATGTCGAGCATGCCATTGTAGTAATGGCCCATCACGCCCATCCGGCAATGTTCCATCACATGGGCCACGCGGGCGGCTTCGATCCAGTCCTCGATCTCGGCACCGGCGGTGGCATCGCCGGTCAGCACGCCGGTCACCTGGTGCACGGCAATGCCCGAACGGGCAAAGACATTGGCGATCTCGGGCACCGGGCAGGCGCCGCAATTGGCCAGCCAGGCCCCGGTCATGCGCGTCCGGTCGCCCAGGGCGTTGAAGGCGGCGTAATCGATCGCCGCGACCGGCTGCAGGTTGAGGATGATCACCGGCACCCGGGCCCGGCGCACGGCCGGCAGAACGGTCGACGACAGCGCATAGGTCGTGACATGCAGGAAGATGATGTCGACATCGGCCTCGCGAAAGCGGTGCCCGGCCTCGACCCCGGCATCCACCCCGTCGACCAGGCCCAGGTTGATCACCTCGACCCCCGGCCGGGCCAGCTTGGCCTCGACCTCGGCGACATAACCCTGCAACTGGGCCTGCAACCCGTCGAACTGCGGCCAATAGGCCGCCAGCCCGATCCCGAACAGCCCGACGCGCAGCGTCCGGGCGGTGGTCTGCCCTGCATCCAGCGCCATCTTTCCTCCCTTCCCGGCGCTCCCCGCCCCGGGCCTTGCGGATGCCCGGTACAGGGCATCCAAAAATTGATCCTCGCAGACAGGCTATCACTCGATTTCGACGCTGCGTTGCAGTATCGTTTCCGGGAAATGATCTAATGGATACAAATATTGATCACATGACGGGCCAGATTGCCCCGCAAGCGGCCGAGGCCGGCGATTACTTTGTCTACCTGCCCGAAAGCCGGCTGTGCCAAAGCTGGGGCTGCACCGCCCTGTCGACGGGCTTTACCCGCATTGCCGCCGGGTCCGATTACCCGCCGATGCGCCACCCCGACGACCACCATTTCGTCTGGGAGAAGGGCCGCACGCTGCAGGCCTATCAATTCGCGATGATCACCGAAGGCCGTGGCCAGCTGGCCGCCGCGCCGGACATGGATGCCGAGCATGCGGTAGAGGCCGGAGACGTCATCCTGCTCTATCCCGGTGTCTGGCACCGGTTCGCCCCCGATCCGCGCAGCGGCTGGACCGAGAACTGGATCGAATGCACCGGCACGGCCTTTGACCGGGTGATGGAAATGGGCCTGTTCCCGATGTCGCCGCCGCTGTGGCACGGCGGGTCGCGGGTGGCCGAGATCTTTGCCCGCATCCACCGGCTCGCCCGCGAGGACGCGCTTGGCAACCAGCCGGCCCTGTCGACGCTGGGCCTGCAGCTGCTGGCCGAGCTCTGCCAGTCGCGCCAGGCGCCCGAGCGCGGCCGGTCACGGCTGGTCGAACGGGCCCGGCGCATCCTGATGGAAACCTCCGACCGGCCCAATGCGCTGGACCAGGTGGCCGAAGAGCTGGGCGTCAGCTATTCCACCCTGCGCCGGCTCTTCCGCGCCCAGACCGGCATGTCGCTGAAACGCTACCAGGACGAGGTGCGCATCCGCCGGGCCTGCGAGCTGCTGCGCTCGTCCGACCAGTCGGTCAAGGAAATCGCCGGGCTGCTGGGTTACAACTCGCCCTATCATTTCTCGTCGCAATTCCGGAAGGCCACCGGGCTGGCGCCCTCGCTCTGGCGCCAGCGCAACGGGCCGGGCTGGCTGCCCCGGCCGCAGGACCCGGGGGAATGACCCCGCCGGTCAGATCCAGAGATGGCCGAAGATCACCGCCAGCCCGGCGGCCCCGGCGGCAAGCCGCAGCAGCAGGGCATGGGCGCCGATCAGGCCAAGCGACACCAGGCTGAGCCCGACGGCCAGCCGCAGGCCGGCGAGCAGCGCGGCGCCGGGATGGTCGGCCAGGTCGAGCAGGGCGGGATTGGCCACCATGCCCAGCGGGATGATGTAAAGCCCGACGCCCAGGGCCATGGCCGTCAGCGCGACCTTCAGCCAGTTTTCCCCGATCATGCCCGCGGCGATGAAGACCGCGCCGCAGACCGGCGGGGTGATCGTCGACAGCAGGGCGAACCAGAAGACAAAGAGATGGGCCTGCAGCGGGTCCAGCCCCAGCTGGATCAGCGCCGGCCCGGCGACCGAGACACAGATGACATAGGCCGCGGTCGTCGGCACCTCCATGCCCAGCACCAGGCAGGCCAGGGCGGTCAGCAGCAGCGAGGGCCAGAGCAGCCCGCCCGAGCCTTCGAGGATCAGCGAGGTGATCTTGACGCCAAGGCCCGTGATCGACAGCACGCCGATGACGATCGAGGCACACAGGATGATCGCCGCGATCATCGACACCTGGGCGGCCGAGTTCAGCACGGCCTGGGTCAGGCGCTCGGCGATCTGGCGCGGCCGAAAGGTCATCTCGGCATTGCAGAACAGCAGGGCCGTGGCAGCGATGATGGCCAGGGCGGCGGAATATTCGGGGGTGAAGCCCAGGCCGAACATGGCCGTCAGCAAGACGGCGAAGGGCACCAGGAAGAACAGCGAGGTCACCACGACATCGCGCATGCCGGGCCGGTCGGCGGCATCCACGGCGCGCAGGTCGAAGCGCCGGGCATAGGCGTTGATCCCGACCCAGACGGCCAGGAAGTAAAGCACGGCCGGCAGGATCGCGGCCATGACGATCGAGGTATAGGGCACGCCCGTCAGCTCGACCATGACAAAGGCCCCTGCCCCCATCAGCGGCGGCATGATCTGCCCGCCCGACGAGGCCACGGCCTCGACCGCGGCGGCCAGGCGTTTCGGATAGCCCAGCCGGGTCATGGCCGGCAGGGTGATCGCTCCGGTCGAGGCGACATTGGCCGAGGCCGAGCCCGAGATCGACCCGAAGAGCGCCGAGGACAGGACCGAGACCTTGGCCGCCCCGCCCTTCAACCAGCCGGCAGCGGCCGAGGCCAGGTTCATGAACCCCTGCCCCGCCTCGCCGGCGTTCAGCACGGCGCCGAAGATGACGAAGATGGCCACGACATTGACCGACACGCCGGTCAGCGACCCCCAGATGCCGCCCTCGGCAATGGTCAGCGTGCCCAGGAACGAGGCCAGCGGTGTGCCGGAATGGCCGAACTCGCCGGGGATATGCTGGCCGTAAAGCCCGTAGAGCAGGGCCAGAAGGGCCACCAGCGGCAGCGGCCAGCCGATCGTGCGCCGGGCGGTTTCCAGCACAACGCCCAGCAGGACCACGGCCACGACAACCTGGAACCGGCCTTCGAGGAATCCGTACTGGTCACCCAGGCTGTTGCTGTTCCAGGCCACCCAGAGCGCGGCGGCCACGCCCAGGATGGCCAGGCCGGCGCCGGTCATCCGCTGGGCCGGGGTCTCGGCCCGCCAGACCAGGGCAAAGGGCAGGATGAAGGCCATGTGCAACGGCCGGCTGACCAGGTTCGGGACCAGGCCCGAGAACACCAGCGCAAGGTGAAAGGCCACGAGGGCCACGGCAAGGGCTATCCATGCGCCCTGGATGGCGCGGCGTCTCGTATCTGTCGTCATGGTCCGAAAATGTCCGGCGCGGGGTCAGGCCCCGCGCCCGTGGGTGTCAGGGTGGGCTCAGTTCGCGGGCACCGCGATTCCGGCTTCCTCGTAATAGCGCAGGGCGCCGGGGTGGAAGGCCGTGGTGATCGTGGCCATCAGCTCGGGTGTCACGCCGGTCCACCAGGGCGACACGCCGGCCATCTCGGTCTTCTGTTCCCAGAAGGTGCGGGTCAGCTCATAGGCAGTGTCGTCATCCATCAGCGTCGTCGCAAAGGCCGCGACGGGCAGCGAGGTGGTGACGATGTCGGCATCCTGCCCGGCATAGGTGCCGGCGGGGATCACCGTGCGCGTGCGCTTGGTCTCGGCGACCTGGTCGTCGGTCAGCGACAGGACCTTGACCGGGGTAGACGCCGCGGCCTCGACGACATTGGGCGCGGGGAAGGAGCCGGCGGTGACAAAGCCGTCGATGCGCCCGTTCTTCAGCGCGTTCACGGCGTTGGACAATTCGGCATCGGCGATCTTGACGTCATCTGACAGGCCGAACAGCTCGATGTACTTGGCACCTTCGTTGGCCCCGAACGAGCCCTTGCCCAGCAGGATGGTCTTGCCGGCCAGGTCGGACAGGCCCTCGGCGCCACTGTCCTGGGACATGACGAAATGCATGGTCAGCGAGGGGATCGGGAACAGCGCGCGGATCTCGTCGAATTGCGGCGCGCCCTTGCCTTCGAACATGGCCTTGCCGCCCTGGGCCAGGCCGACCAGCGCCGGCGGCGTGGTAAAGACGTAATCCGCCCCGCGCGCCCGCACTTCCATCAGGTTCTGGACCGAGCCCTGGCTTTCCTCGACGGTGACCGAGATCTCGCCATCGGTGCCGGCCTTCAGCGCCTCGGCCAGTTCGACGCCCATCTGGTAATAGGACGAACCCGACTTGGCGGATTTGTAGGTCACCCGGGTCTCGGCCGAAGCCGTGGCCGCGACGAGCGCCAGCGCGCCGGCGGTGATCATCTTGAAAAAGGTCATGACATTCCTCCCCCTTGTCAGTCCGGCAACCGCGCCGGCAGGTCGCGCGGACATTTACCGCGCAGGCCGGGATTGTCCAGTTGTGACGATGGTTTCAATCGTCGGCCTGCCGGGGGGCATGTGGCGTCCGGGCGACAAGTTTTGCGCGGAAATGGGCCGGGGCGGGATGACGTTTGGCTTGCGTTTTGGTATGATGGCCTTGTGTCGCGGCAGTTTCTGGAAGCCAGATAGCCCGGCGCTTTTCCATCCGATTTCGCGACAAATGCGCCGCCTATTGTGGTGAGCAGTTGTGTCCGATAATCCCCAGATCTGTTCTACTATCTTGCTAGCGAAGTGGCGGGATGTTGGCGTTCAGCTTGGTTTGACCCTGTCGCGCCACGAGCCGATCGGAGGCAACACATGGACAAGGGGATCGAGATTGTCCGCGGACAATCTTTACCCGGCGGACAACGCACCGCCCCGGGCCAGCCGTCGGATCAGCCGCACCGGATCGAAATCCCCTGCCCGTTTGCCAATGGTCACCGCCCGGAAATACGCGCCGGTCGACTGGATGCGCTCATGCATCTGGGTCAAGGCCCAGATCGTCATGGCCACACCGATTGGCCCGATCCTGGCCTGAGCCTGGCCATAGGTCCGATCATCGACCCCGATCATCGGCGCCAGCATCCGGGCATGGTGTACGGCGTCATCCAGGCTTTGGATCGGTTTCATGGCAAATTGTGCTGCATCCGGACAGGCGTCCAACAGGTCGGGCAGGCAGAGCGTGGTGACAACCTGCGGTGTCTTATCATTAGGTTCTTTATTTGACTTATGATGGTGGCGGACATTTTGGCTGTCACTGCCGGACTTCTCTTCTGCGGGCGTATCGTCATTGTCCGCGGTGTCCTCGACGGTGACGCGCAGGGGGCCCAACTCGGCCAGCATCTGCCGGCAGTCGGAGAGGGTCAGCCGCCGGCGCAGGGCGCGGCGCATGTCGTCCTGAAGCGGGTCGGTCGGATCGTCGGCCAGCCGTTCGGCCAGGCGCAGTTGGATCAGCCCGCGCAGATGGGCCAGCTCTTCGGCCCGTGCATCGGCCTCGGCGGCCAGGCCGGCGATTTCGCGCAACCGGTCGAACAGCGGCGCCAGGTCAAAGCCGAAACGCAGGGCCAGGCCCGCCGACGCATTGCGCCGGGTGAACCGCTTGCCGTTCGGGCTGTCCTTGCGCCGCAGCAGACCGGCCTCTTGCAACAGCGCCACGTGGCGCCGGATGGTCCGGTCGGTCAGCCCGTTCAGCCGAAACGACAGGGTGCGGTTCGAGGCAAAGACCGTGTGATGGCTGCGCTGCGGGGGCAGGCAGGACAGCATCGCGTCCAGCGTTGCCAGGACCGGCGCCTTGAGCCCCATCAGGGGCGCGGCACGCCGCAACGTGTCCATCACGATATGACGGGCCGGAAAGCCGTTGTCCGCGGACAACAGGCCATCGGTCCGCGCCCCGACGGGGGCGGATGCCTGGATGAAAGCCATGTGATTTTTCACGACAACCGGTCGGGAAAAGCCCCGGTCTCACTGAAATGTCAGGGAAAAGGCCGCAGTTTACCCGTCAACCGAATCGGTTGTTGTTGACTGCTGGGGAGAAGCTGATACATCTGAGGGTGCTAAGAACAGATTGGGCTCTCCGGGGATGACCTTGGGGGGCTCTTTCTTTTTCGGGCTGTGCGCCGTGCTCCTGTGTTGTTTGCTCTGCTCGTTGTTATCGGGTCAGTCGGCGCTGTTGTCCGCCTGCCAGGCCTCGTAGAGGCGCTTCAGCTCGGCTTCGGCATTCTCACGCATCCACCGGGTGAATTCGGGCGCGTCGCTCTTGGACATCTTCAGTGTCAGGGCGCGCGGTGTTTCCTTGATCTCGGCCAGCCGGGTGCCATCGGCCGACAGGACCGAAAGGGCAGGGGGGGCGGACCGGGTCACCGGCTGGGCCAGCGCGGCGGTGACCGCATCGGCCAGCAGGGCAAACCGGTCGTCCGACGTGGCCGCGGCCGTCAGGTCCAGCCCGTCCAGCAGGCCGTCGAGGTCAAGCCCGGCGCCGCGGGTGCGGTCGGCCAGGTCTTCCCAGCGGCGCCGGCCGATGCCATGGGCCGAGCCGATGGCCTGGATCACCGTCACCGGGACCGAGCGCACGATCTTGGACATGCGCGACAGCATCGGCTTGTCGATGGCCAGCGCGTCGAGGATGACGGCCTGCTCATAGCCGCCGTCGACCAGCTCGGCCGCGAACAACGCCTTTTCGATAAAGCTCGGATCCAGCCGCTGCGCGTTCTCCTGGCCCTGGGCCAGGATCGCCGCCTCGTCGGAGAGCGACCGCACCAGCGCCTTGGCCGGCTGGTCGAGCAGCCGCAGGGCGCGCAGCCGCCGCCGGCCATAGACGATGTGGAACCGCCCCGGCTTGTCGGTCAGCGGGCGCACCATGATCGGCACCTGCTGGCCATGGGCGCGGATGCTTTCGGCCAGCGAGGCCACCTCGGCATCGCCAAAGGACAGCCGGTCGCGCGGACCGCTGTCCTCGATCATGTCGACGGGAATGTCGCGCACGGCATTGCTCGACAGGTCCTTGAGCGTCGAACGCACGCCGCTCATGGCGCCGGTGCTGGGAAACCGGGTCTTGGCATCCTTGGCCGGGCTGGCATCGGGCGGGGGAGGGGGCTGAAACAGGTTTCTACGTGCCATCAGTCAACCTCCCGGCCCCAGGCCTGCTGGATCGTCCGTTCGAATTCGTCGGCCACGCCGTTCACGCTTTCGATGATCCGGCTGAGCGTTTTCTTGACCACCTGGCTTGGGTCCAGCTCGTAGATCGTCTGCTGGGTCATGCCGGCGTCGGAAATGGCGGTGGATTTCAGCATCGGCGTGTTCAGCACCTGGTCGAGCAGGATCGACCGCAGGAACCCGGCCATCTGCGATTGCGGCACGTCGGTCGGTTCGTACCGGGCGACGAGGTATTTCAGGAAGGCCCAGTCGATCGGGCCGGTGGCTTCTTCGAGGGCCTGCACCGTTTCGCCGGCCATCTCGAGGAATTGCGCCATCGAGGCAACGTCCAGCATGCTGGGCACCACGGTGATCAGCAGCCCGGTCGAGGCCAGCAGGGCGGTCATGGTCGTGAAGCCCAGCTGGGGCGGGCAATCGATGATCACCAGGTCGTAATTCTGTTCGACCTCGTCCAGCGCCAGGGCCAGGCGCTGCATGAAGGGCGGGTCGATCTTGTGCTGCAGGGCATAGGCCGTTTCGGTTTCGTATTCCGAGAGCAGCAGCCCGGCCGGGGCCAGGTCGAGATTGTGGAAATAGGTCTCGCGGACAACGCTGCTCAGCGGCACCGGGTCCTGGTACTTCAGCGCGTCGTAGATCGTGCCGCTCTCGGCGAATTCGATCTCGGGGCGATAGCCGAACATGGTGGTCAGGCTGGCCTGGGGGTCCATGTCGATGGCCAGCACGCGATAACCGCGCAGGGCGTACCGCTGGGCCATGTGGATCGCCGTCGTGGTCTTGGACGACCCGCCCTTGAAATTCACGATCGAGATGACCTGCAGCGCGTCGCCCTCGCGGCGGCCGGGCAGGTAGGCATCGCCGTTGCGGCCGGTGCGGGCCATGACATGGCGGATCTGGTCGATCTCTTCGGCGGAATAGAGCCGCCGGCCGCGCGAATCCGTCTCGACCTCGGGGAAATCGCCTTCCTGGTGGCGGGTGCGCAGGTTGGACATGCTGATGCCCGTCAGTTCCGACACCTCGGAGGGGTGGAACTTGCGCAGGGTCTTGCGGCTTTCGGGCTGAAAGCTGTTGCGCATGTGGTTGTCCAGCGCCTCGGACAGGCGTGCCGCGTTCGACGCGATGGAGGCCGCGATCGAAACAGGCTGGTCCGCTTCCGCCTTGATGTTCATACTGCCCTCATGACCCCTTGGTCCTGCGACCGCCGGGCCTCTTGCTCGACCGGACCTGTCCCGGGGGCGGTGGCTGGCCGACCCGGCGGTCGGCGCGTTCCTGGCCCCGGAGCCTGCCGGCCCTGGTGTTCTTTGGGTGACCTCTTGGTGGGTCGCTGTTCTTTCGTCGCAAGATAGCGCCATTCTCGCGTTCTTGCGACAAGAGTTCTTGTGACACGCAACTTATCCCCAGACAACAGTTTTTTGTCATGGTTGCGACAGGGGCAATTGGCCGTTCTTCATGCGATTGCTCAGGAACCTGGGGTAATCGGCTGAAATTGAACGCAAAAAGCATCATCCGCCGGGCCAGAGCGGGGCCGGCGGGCGGGTGATCCGGCGCCCGGGCGCGGGCGCATGTGCGAATCGGGCAAGGCAGGAGGGGGGCAGGCGGCGTATGGGAACGCCCCTGGCCAAAAGGCGTCCCGGCCGGGCGAGGCCGGGACGCAAGGGGCATCAGCGCCCGTTCTTCTCCCGCCATTCGGCGAAGCGGGGGCCGTATTTCTCTTCGTTGACCCGTGGATAAAGCCCGATGATCGGCTCGCCGGCATGGACCTGTTCGACAACGAAATCCTCGTAGGCCGACATTTCGACCGCCTCGTCGGCGACCTCGTCCGCCAGGTGGGCGGGGATCACGATGACACAATCGGTGTCGCCGACGATGATGTCGCCCGGAAAGACCGGCGCATCGCCGCAGCCGATCGGCTCGTTCAGGGCGATGGCTTCGTTGTTGGTCAGGTTGGTCGGGCTGGATGGCCGGGTGTGATAGGCCGGGAAATCCAGCTTGCCGATGGTCGCCGCATCGCGAAAGCCGCCATCGGTCACCACGCCGGCCGCGCCGCGCAGCATCAGCCGGGTGATCAGGATGTCACCGGCCGAGGCTGCCTCGGCCTGCTTGCGGCTGTCCATCACCAGCACATGGCCCTCGGGGCAGGTCTCGATGGCGACGCGCTGGGGGTGGTCGGCCTTGCGGAATTCGCTCAGCTGGTTGCGGTCTTCACGGGCGGGCATGTAGCGCAGGGTGAAGGCCGGGCCGACCATGTTGCGGCCAGTGCCCTGGCCGACCGGGTGCACGCCCTGGATCACCTGGCGGCGCAGGCCGCGTTTGTAGAGCGCGGTGGCCAGGGTGGCCACCGACACGGTCATCAGCTTCTCGCGGGTTTCGGTCTTCATGATGCTTGCGTCTCCTCAGGCAAGGCCCTCGGGCAGCAGGCCCGCGGGGATGTTCTGGTAGCAGACCGGACGCAGGAAGCGCCGGATCGACAGGGTGCCGACCGAGGTGGCCCCGAAATTGGTCGAGGCAGGGTAGGGCCCGCCGTGGACCATGGTGTCGCAGACCTCGACGCCGGTGGGAAAGCCGTTGGCCAGCACCCGGCCGGCCTTGCGTTCGAGGATGGGCATCAGCGCGCGGGCGGCCTCGGTGTCGCCGTCATCCATGTGCAGGGTGGCGGTCAGCTGGCCTTCGAAGCCCAGGGCCAGGGCCTGCATCTCGTCGGCATCCGTCACCCGCACGACCAGGCCGAGGGGGCCGAAGACCTCTTCGCCAAGCGCATGGTCCTGCAGGTAGCTGGCGGCGTCGGTCTCGTAGAGGTTGGGCAGGGCCTCGCGCCCGGTGCTGTCGGTGGTGACGACCGGGCGCACGGTGTTGCGGCCGTCCATCCGGTCCTTGCCGTCGCGATAGGCGGCGGCGATGCCATCGGTCAGCATGACCTGGCCGGGCGCGTCGCGCAGGGCTTCGGCCGCGGCTGCAACAAGGGCATCGCCCTCGGGGCCGGCCATGACCACGGCAATGCCCGGGTTGGTGCAGAACTGGCCCGCGCCCATGGTCAGCGACCCGGCCCAGCCCTGGCCGATCTCGGCGCCACGGGCGGCGGTGGCCTCGGGCAGGACGAACATCGGGTTCACGCTGCCCAGCTCGCCGAAGAAGGGGATCGGCTCGGGCCGCTGCGCGCAGAGGTCAAAGAGCGCGCGGCCGCCGCCGAGCGAGCCGGTAAAGCCCACGGCCTTGATCAGCGGGTGCTGGACCAGCGCCGTGCCCACGTCGCGCTTGCCGCCCTGGATCAGCGAGAACACCCCGGGGTGGATGTTGCAGGTGCGGATGGCGGCGTGGATGGCCTCGGCCACGATCTCGCCGGTGCCGGGATGGGCGGAATGGCCCTTGACCACGACGGGGCAGCCGGCGGCCAGCGCGGCGGCGGTGTCACCGCCGGCGGTGGAAAAGGCCAGCGGGAAGTTCGACGCGCCGAAGACCGCGACCGGGCCGATGGGCCGCTGGACCATGCGCAGGTCCGGCCGGGGCAGGGGGGCACGATCGGGCAGGGCCGGGTCGTGGCGGGCATCAAGATGTGCGCCCTTGAGGATATGTTCGGCAAAGAGCCGCAGCTGGCCGGTGGTTCGGCCTCGTTCGCCCTGCAGGCGCCCCTCGGGCAGGCCGGTTTCCTGGCTGCCGATCTGGGTGATTGCCTCGGCCCGGGCCTCGATCTCGTTGGCGATGGCATTCAGGAAGGCCGCGCGTTCGGCGGCGGTGGTGTAGCCATAGGACCAGAAGGCCTCTTCGGCGGCGAGGCAGGCGGCGGTGACCAGTTCGGGCGTGCCGATGGCAAAGTCATGGGCCGGGCCGTGGGCCGGGGCGGATTGGAACCGGGCATCCGAGCCGACCCATTCGCCGGCGATCAGGTGGTTTCCATGGGGAGCAAAGTCGTGGGCGGGGCTGTTCATGATGTCTTGGTGCCTCCGGGTGGCATCGGCGCCGGTGCGGCGCGTGCGGGGAAGGAAAGGGCGGACCGGGTTGGCGCCGGCCCGCAAGGCGCGGGGACCGGCAGGGAGAACCGGGCCCCGTTGGCTGGCCGAGAAAGGCCATGAAGAGCCGGGGCGCGGGCCCCGGCGTGGCCGGTGTGAAACCGGCCGGTGTCAGACCAGGTTGTTGGCCTTCAGAAAGCCCTGCATCGTGGCCTCTTGCGCGGGCGTCAGCGGCCAGGCCGAGGGCGGGCGCGTCGGGCCGCAATCCTGGCCGGTGGCGATCAGCGCGGCCTTGACACCGGTGACATTGGTGCCGTTGAGCTCTTCGGCCCGGATGTCCTCGAAGGGGCGCATGCGGGCGATCAGCGCATTGGCCGTTGGATAGTCACCGGCCTCCAGCGCGGCGTGGATGGCCAGCGAATGTTCGGGCCAGATGTTGATCAGCCCCGAGGTGAAGCCCCGGGCGCCGACGGCATAGAGCGGCGGGGCCCAGACCTCGGCCAGCCCGCCGACCCAGACGATGGACGGATCGCAGGCGGCCTTGGCCGCGGCCAGTTTCAGCGGGTTGGGCGTGGCCCATTTGACGCCCTTGACCCCGGGCAGGGCGCAGAGATCGGCGATGGCCCCGGTGCCGATGGCATCGTTGCGCAGGTACAGCATCATCGGCAGCCCGCCCGAGGCATCCGAGACGGCCTTGACGTAATCGACCGTGCCGCGCGGGCTGACGAAGGGATCGGGTGGCTGGTGGATCATCAGCGCGGCGGCCCCGGCATCGGCCGAGGCCCGGGCCAGGCGGCAGGCATCGCGCAGGCCCCGGCCGACCCCGGCCAGCACCGGCGCGCGATCGCCGACCATGTCGCAGACCGCCCGGGCCATGGTGCAGGCCTCGTCGGTGGTCAGGGCATAGAATTCGCCGGTGTTGCCGTTGACCACGGGGATATGCATCCCCGCGCCCAGGGCCCGATCGATGATCGGGGCCAGCTTGTCGGGGGCGATCTCGCCCGCGCTGTCGTAGGGGGTGACCAGGATGCCCGAGATCCCGGTCAGCGCTGTGTTCAGATCCTGTGCCATGGTGATGGCCGCTCCTTGATGTCAGTAGATGTCGGGTTCGCCGGCGGCCTCGCCGAAGCCGCGTTCGAGGAAATCGAAATCGCAGCCCTGGTCGGCCTGGGTGACGTGTTTGGAAAAGATATGCCCCCAGCCGCGCTGGAACCGCGGGGCGGGCGGGGTCCAGGCTGCCTTGCGCCGGGCCAGCTCGGCCTCGTCGACCAGCATGTCGAGCCGCCGGTTGGGCAGGTCCATCCGCACGATGTCACCCATCTGCAGCAGCGCCAGAGGGCCGCCGACAAAGGCTTCGGGCGCGGCATGCAGCACGCAGGCGCCGTAGGACGTGCCCGACATCCGCGCATCGGAAATGCGCAGCATGTCGCGGTGGCCCTGGGCGATCAGGGCCTTGGGGATCGGCAGCATGCCCCATTCGGGAAAGCCCGGCCCCCCCAGCGGTCCGGCATTGCGCAGCACCAGCACATGGTCGGGCGTGACGTCGAGATCGGGGTCGTCCACGGCCTTTTTCATCTCGGCATAGCTGTCGTAGACCAGCGCCGGGCCTTCGTGGACATGGTATTTCGGGTCACAGGCCGCGGGCTTGATGATGGCGCCGGACGGGCACAGGTTGCCCTTCAGCACGGCCAGCGAGCCCTGGTTGTAGACCGGGTTGGACAGCGGCCGGATGACATCGTCGTTATAGACCTGGGCGCCGTCGAGGTTCTCGCCCAGGGTGCGGCCGGTGACGGTCATGCAGGACAGGTCCAGCCGGTCTTCCATCTGTTTCATCAGCGCGCGCAGGCCACCGGCATAGAAGAAGTCTTCCATCAGGTAATCCTTGCCCGACGGCCGGACATTGGCGATCAGCGGCGTGTCGCGGCCCAGGGCATCCATGTCGTCCAGCGTCAGGTTGACCCCGGCCCGGCGAGCCATGGCGATCAGGTGCACCACGGCATTGGTCGAACAGCCCGTGGCCATGGCCACGATGGCCGCGTTGCGCACCGAGGCATCGGTGACGATCGTGTCGGGCGTGGCGTCTTCCCAGACCATGTCGACGATGCGCCGGCCACAGGCCGAGGACATCCGCTGGTGGCCCGAATCCGCGGCCGGGATCGACGAGGCGCCCGGCAGCGTCAGCCCCAGCGCATCGGTGATCGCCGTCATGGTCGAGGCCGTGCCCATGGTCATGCAGGTGCCGGCCGACCGGGCGATGCCGCCTTCGATGCCCAGCCATTCCTGGTCGGTGATGTTGCCCGCCCGGCGTTCGTCCCAGTATTTCCAGGCATCCGAGCCCGAGCCCAGGATCTTGCCGGCGAAATGGCCGCGCAGCATCGGGCCGGCGGGCAGGTAGATCATCGGCAGCCCGGCGGTCAGCGCGCCCATGACCAGCCCCGGCGTGGTCTTATCGCAGCCGCCCATCAGCACGACCCCGTCCAGCGGATGGGCCCGGATCATTTCCTCGGTCTCCATCGCCAGCATGTTGCGGTAGAGCATCGAGGTCGGCTTGAGAAAGCTCTCGTCGACCGACAGGGCCGGCATCTGCACGGCAAAGCCGCCGGCCATCTCGATCCCGCGTTTCACGTCCTTGACCCGTTCGGGGAAATGGCTGTGGCAGGGGTTCAGCTCGGACCAGGTGTCCAGGATGCCGATGATCGGCTTCCCGGTGTATTCCTCGGCACTGTAGCCCAGCTGCATCATCCGCGACCGATGGCCGAAGCTGCGCAGGTCATCGGGGCCGAACCACCGCGTGCTGCGCAGGGTTTCGGGCGTCTTTCGGGCCTTCTGTGGCATGGCGTCCTCGAATCTGGTTTTTGATGATGTATGCGTATACATCAGCGATCCGTCAACCCGTCGGTCAGAATATTGCGCAATCTTGCCTATATTTTAAAAGTCCTTGACAGGTCGGGGTCGGATATGGTGACTCCCGATGTATGCGCTTACATGGGCAACGCTCCCATGGTCGAGCCGGGCCTGGCGCCCGGCCGCACGGCAGGGCGCTGGGGCGGCCCCGAAGGCCGCGGATCCATCCGGCCCGGAGGGGGCCGAAGACCTGGAGGAGAGACATGAAACTGACCCGCAGAACGATCCTTGGCGCGGCGAGCGCACTGGCCGTGATGGCCGCGCCGCTGGCGGCCACGGCCCAGGACCTGCCGCGCAACGTGCGCATGGTGATCGGCTCGACCTCGACCGGCGGCGACACCTACCAGAACTCGGCCATCGTGGCCGAAGCCCTGGCCGAGAAGCTGGGCATCAACATCAAGGTCGATGCCGTCGGCGCGTCGGAAGCCTTCAAGGCGCTTGGCCGCGACAAGCGCGGCACCACGCTGATGATCTTCCACGACCAATCCTACCTGGGCAATCTGTATGGCCGGAAAGGCTATGACGATCCCTTCGCCAATTACACCGTCGGCCCGACCGTGGCGATCAACCCGGGCAATGCCTACCTGGTGCCCGCCGACAGCCCCTATGGTTCGATGGAAGACATCCTGAAGGCGGCCGAGGCCGGCGAGCGCGTGCGCGTGGCGATCCAGCCGGGCGGCGTGTCCGAAATCGGCTTCTCGGCGCTCAAGAACGCCGCCCAGGTCCGCGCTCCGGGCTCGGAAGAGAACATCGTCGCCGTCAACACCGGGTCGCAATCCGACAAGAACCAGGCCATGTGGGACGACCTGGCCGACGTGATCAACGGGTCGATCCAGGCCAACGAGCAGTTCACCCAGCTGGCGGCCGACGACCAGAAGGCCATGCGCTTTGTCTGGATCACCGCCCGGCCCGAAACGCTGGAACAGGCCCCGGCCGAAGGCATGGGCAACACCAGCCGCGACGACCTGCTGGCCTTTGCCTCGCCCGAGACCTCGGTCACGCTGGACGGGTCGGCCGATTTCACCTTCGACAAGGAATTCTTCTTCCTGTTCAACAAGGACATGGATCCGGCGATCATCGACACGATCGATGCGGCCCTGACCGAGATCTATGCCGAAGGCGCGATCCAGGACCGGCAGAAGGCCAGCTTCTTCATCCCGAACTTCCTGCCCTCGGCCGAAGCCCGGGCCCATCTGACCGAAAAGCGTGATACCTACGCCAAGGTCATCGAGGCGATCACCGAGAACTGAGCACGACAGGCCCGGCCACCCGGCCGGGCCCTTTCTCCGCAGGAGGCAGGCCATGGGCACCTGGACGCAGGTCACTATTGATTTCGACACGTCGCACCTGATCTTTCCGACGATCATCGGCTGCCTGCTGGCGGTCCTGGGGGCGGCGATCCTCTGGACCCGCCGACGGCAGATCCTGACGGCCGGCGGCTATTGGTCGGGCATCCTGCGCGACATGGACAAGATCCGGTTCGGCGGCACGCTGGTGCTGACGCTGGTCTATTTCCTGGCCATGGTCCCGGTGGGCGACATCTGGCCCAACACCGGCCTGGGCTTCCTGGTCTGCTCGGTGCCCTATGTCATCCTGACCGGCGTGCTGTTCCTGCACGAGCGCACCGTGGCCACGATCTGGCCGGTGGCCCTGGCCGGTGTCGTGGCGCCGCTGCTGGTCTGGTGGCTCTTCACCGAGATCTTCTTCCTCACTCTGCCCTGAACTCTGCCCTGAGGTTTCCCCTTGGACGTCCTGAACTTCATCTCGCCGCTGTTCCTAGCCCTGGCTGTCGGCGGCACCTTCGTGGGCATCGTCTTCGGCTCGATCCCCGGGCTGACCGCCACCATGGCCGTGGCCGTCTGCCTGCCCATCACCTATTCCCTTGGCCTGGAAAACGGCCTGGCCCTGCTGCTGGGGCTGTATGTCGGCGGCATCTCGGGCGGGCTGGTCCCGGCCATCCTGCTGGGCATTCCCGGCACGCCCTCGTCGATCACCACCTGTTTCGACGGCCACCCGATGGCCCAGAAGGGCGAAGGCGAAAAGGCCCTGCGCATCGGGGTCATCGCGTCCTTTGTCGGGGGCATCATCAGCCTGGCCATCCTGTTCTTCTTCGCCCCGATCCTGGCCGAATTCGCGATCAAGTTCTCCTATGTCGAGAAATTCCTAATCATCGTCTTCGCCCTGACCGTCATGGCCGCGCTCAGCTCGGACCTGCTGATGGGCATCTTCTCGGGTGTGCTGGGCATCTTCGTGGCCCTGATCGGCACCTATGACATCAGCGACGGCGGCAACGGCGAATACCGGCTGATCCCGCCGGGCATGGATTACTGGCTCGACAGCGGTTTCAGCCTGCTGCCCGTGCTGATCGGCCTCTTCGGCCTGGCGGCCGTGCTGGAACAGGCCGAACAGGGCGTGCCCCGGGGCCAGTCGGCCTCGGACATCAAGATCGGCCGGGAATCGACATTCTCGCTGGGGCTGTTCCGCACCCAGATCGGCAACCTGGTCCGGTCGTCCTGCATCGGCACCTTCGTCGGCATCCTGCCCGGGGTCGGCGGGTCGGCGGCCTCGATCCTGTCCTACACGGCGGCCAAGACATCCTCGAGCACCCCGCAGCGGTTCGGCAAGGGCGAGCCCTCGGGCATCGTCGCCTCGGAAGCGGGCAACAACGGGCTGACCGGCGGCGCGCTGGTGCCCCTGCTGTCGCTGGGCATTCCGGGCGATTCCACCACGGCCATCCTCGTCGGGGCCTTCACCCTGCAGGGCCTGCAGGTCGGGCCGCTGTTCATCGGCAACAACCCCGAAGTCTGGTCGGGCATGATCATTGCCATGATCGTCGCCAACCTGGCCATGCTGGTGATGATGTTCTTCGCCATCCGCCTGTTCGCCCGGGTCGTGACCGTGCCCAAGCAGATCCTCTTCCCGATCATCCTGATGATGTGCGTCATCGGCTCTTACACGATCAACTACGGCATCATGTTCGATGTCTGGACCCTGCTGATCTTTGGTGTCTTCGGCTGGCTGGCCGTCAAGCTGCGGCTGGAAGTGGCGCCGTTCATCATCGGCTTCATTCTTGGGCCGTCGGCCGAAGTCTACTTCGTCAAGAGCCTGGAATCCTTCGGTGACATGACGATCTTCTTCACCAAGAGCTGGATCGCCATCATCCTGTGGCTGATGATCGTCGGATCGCTGACCGTGTCGGTGATGATCTCGCGGAACAAGGACGGCAAGGACGGTTGAGCCCGGCCCGCCGGCCCGTGTAGAAAACCATGACGAACAGGGCCGGCCCCGCCGCACAGGCGCGGGCCGGCCGGTACAGGGTGACGGAGCGGGACACAAGAGATGGCGGAAGGACAGGGCCGCAAGGACAGGCCGCAGCGCGTCACCATGGCCGCGATCGGACGGATCGCCGGGGTCAGCCAGGTCACCGTCTCGCGCGCGCTGTCGAACCCGTCCAAGGTCTCGCCCGAAACGCTGCAGCGCATCCACGCGGCAATCGACCAGACCGGTTTCGTGCCCAATGCCATCGCCGGGGCGCTGGCCTCGCGGCGCAGCATGCTGATCAGCGCGCTGGTGCCGTCGATCACCAACCTGACCTATTCCTCGATGATCCATGCCTTCAGCGAGGGCCTGCGTGAAGCCGGTTACCAGATCCTGCTGTCGGAAACCGGGTTCAGCCCCGAGGACGAGGAACGCGCGATCAAGCTGCACCTGTCGCGCCGGCCCGATGCCATGATGCTGACCGGGGTCAGCCATTCGGCCGGAGCCCGCCGGGCGCTGATCGGGGCCGACATCCCGGTGGTCGAACTCTGGGACATCTCGGAATCGCCGGTCGATTTCTGCATCGGGTTCTCGCACGAGGCGGCGGGCCGCGCGGTGGCCGATTTCGCCGCTGCCCGGGGCGCCGACGAGGCGGCGGTGATCTATGCCCGCGACGCCCGGGCCAAACGCCGAAAGGCCGCCTTTGCCGAACGGTTCACCGCCCTGACCGGGGGCGGGGTGGCCGATCCGGGGCTCGACCTTGAAGCCTCGCTGCTGGCCGGGCGCCAGGCCATGGCCGCGCTGATGGACGAACAGGGCTTTGACGGCGGGCTGGTCTTTTGCAGCTCGGACATGATGGCCCACGGGGCGATGACCGAGGTTCAGGCGCGGGGTCGGCAGGTGCCGGAGGATTTTGCCGTGGTGGGCTTTGGCGACCAGGAATTCGCGACCGGCACGGTGCCGCCGCTGACCACCGTGCGGGTCGACCGCGAACGGCTGGGCCGGCAGGCCGCGTCCGAGCTGATCGCGCGGATCGAAGGCCGGGGGTCGGGTGATGTCAGCGTCGACCTGGGGTTCGAGATGATCCGCAGGGGATCGGCCTGAGGCCGGCTTTGCGGGCATCCACGGGCATCAGGGGGAGGAGAGACCGAAGATGTGGCAACAGAGCGAAAGCTATCCCGATCCGGGGGTCGAGGTGCTCGACCCGCGTTTCGAGGGGCTGATCCTGTTCAACGCGGCCATCGAGCGGCTGTATCACGGCACCCGATGGGGCGAAGGCCCGGTCTGGTTCGGCGACCGCAACGCGCTGGTCTGGAGCGACATTCCCAACGACCGGCTGCTGCAATACGATGCCGGCACCGGCCGGGTCGACACCTTTCGCCGGGGCGGCTTTTCCAACGGCAATACCCGCGACCGGCAGGGGCGGCTGGTCTCGTGCCAGCATGGCCGCCGGGCGGTGGTGCGCACCGAGCTTGACGGCGCCCTGACCGTGCTGGCCGACAGCTGGCAGGGCCGGCCGCTGAACGCGCCCAACGACGTTGTCGCGAAATCCGATGGCAGCATCTGGTTCACCGATCCGACCTTCGGCATCTCGGCCCATTACGAAGGCGGGATGGCCACGCCGGAACTGCCCACCAACATCTACCGCATCGACGGTGACACCGGCGCGCTGTCGGTGGTCATGGAAGGCGTCGACCAGCCCAACGGCCTGTGTTTCTCGCCGGATGAGCGCCTGCTCTACATCGTCGAATCCGGCGCCCGGCCCCGGCGCATCCTGGTGGCCGACGTCGCCGCGGATGGCCGGGGGCTGGGCACGCCGCGGCCCTTTGTCGATGCCGGGCCGCAGGGCGCGCCCGACGGGTTCCGCGTCGATGTCCAGGGCAATCTCTGGGCCGGCTGGGGCACCGGGCCGGGGCTGGACGGGGTGCGGGTCTTTGCCCCCGACGGCACGGCCATCGGCCATGTCCACCTGCCCGAACGCTGCGCCAATCTGTGCTTTGGCGGGCCGGCGCGGAACCGGCTGTTCATGGCCGCCAGCCAGTCGCTCTATGGTCTCTACCTGCGGGTCCAGGGCGCGCCCTATTTCTGACGCGCGACCGGGCGGCCCGTCGCGGGGCCGCCCGGCTGTCGGGTCCGGGGGGGGGTTGGCCGTTACAGGCTGTCGGCCGCGGCCGAACGGATGCCGGGCCAGACCTCTTCGGCCTTGGTCAGGGTCTCGGCCGGGTTCTCGCGGTACATCTCCAGCACGGCGGCATTGACGAAGAGATAGAGCTTGCCGTCGACGATGTCGGCATAGCGCGGATCGCCGTCCAGTTTCTTGCCCAGGGCCACGGCAAAGGCACAGAACCCGCCGTATTGCGGCACATAGGCCTCGGGGTCCGCGCGGAAGGTCTCGGCCGAGGTCTCGGAGGCAAAGTAATAGGCCACCTCGTCATGGATGACGGTATGGGTCGCGGTGCCATCGGTCACCGCGCCAAGCGTCGACAGGGCCACGGGATCGACCCCGCGCAGGGCCAGGGGCACGCCGTCCAGCGTGCCGCCGGTCGACAGGTTGTATTCGTCCTCGGCAAAGCCCGGCGCGGCCAGGGTCAAGAGGGCCAGGGTGGCAAAGAGCAGGTGGGTCGTCTTGGTCATCATCGGATGGATCCTTTGGTTCGGCCCGGCGGCCGGGGGCCGGCGGGGCAGGGGATGCGCGCGGGGCACGCGGGGGAAAAGGGCTCCGCCCCGGCCGGGCAGATCCCGGCACGGCAGGTCGAGGCAAGCCGGCGCGGGCCGGAGGGGCCGGCGGCCGGGCGACCGGGGCGGAGGGCTGGCACGGCGGGGCCAACGGGGGGACAGGAGCGCCGGCCGTGCCATCTGCGGGCCGGTGGGGGCCGACCCGAAGGGCGGTTACATGCCGTAGGCCGCGCGGATCGCCGCGACGGTGTTTTCGGTGTTGTCCACGGCGCTGGCGATCATGCGGAAATTGGTCAGCGAGGCGGCATAGCCGTCGTAATGCTCGGTGATCGCCCCGGCGGTCGCATCGGTGACGACCATGACCTCGAACCCGGCCTCGATCAGCCCGCGCATGTGGCTTTCGGTGCACAGGTTGGACGACATGCCGCCCAGGATGACCTTGTCGATCCCGGCCTTGCGCAGCTGCAGCGCCAGGTCATTGCTGTCGGGCCCATAGACCTTGTGCGGGCTGGTCACCACGACATTGTCGCCGGCGATGTAGGGCTTGTATTGCTCCAGCCAGTCGGCCCCCGACCCGTCGAACCCGGTCAGGTCCAGCGCATCGGGCCGGTCGAACATGCCGATGTCATGCATCAGCCGTTCCAGCGTGCCTTCGAAATGCCATTCGTGGTCGTGCTCGTAGTAATAGTGCGGCGAGACGAAGACCGGCATGCCGACCTGCTGGGCCACGGCAAAGAGCGCGTCCAGATTGCCGACCGTGCCGTTGTCGGTGATGTTCTGGCCGACCACGCCCCAGGTCACCCCGTCGGGCGACAGGAAATCGACCTGGGGATCGGTGATCACGATGGCCGTGTCGGTCGCCGAGATGGCAAAGCCGGGCATCGGCAGCCCGTCGTTGACCGGCGGCAGATGGGCCGAGACGGGGCGCGCGGCGGCCTCTTGCGATGCGGCCGGGCCGCCGGTCAGGCCGACGACAACGGCCCCGGTGGCCATGGTTGCGCCGGCGGCCAGCAGGGCGGTCAGCAGGCTCAGGCCGAGGCTTTTGGGTGAATGGGTCATGGCGGTCTCCTCTTGCGGTGTCTTGTGGTTTCTGGGGCCGCGCCGGGGTGGCGCGGATCGGGGTGCTCCGGGGTGGGCTGACCGATGCGCGGTGCCCCCCGGATTGCCCCCAGGTTATGCAAGGCGGGGGCCCGCGGTATTGACCGGCCATGCCAAAGCCTTGACCTGCCGCGTCAAAGCGGGACAGAAGCATCACGGGCGCGTGAGCGACGGGACGTGCTGGCCTTCGGGGCCGGGACCGTGCGGACGGGCGTCGGGGCCATGGGGATGGCCGAAGGGGGTGCGGGTGATTTCGGTATTCTACGTCAGGAAACAGATCGCCGAGGCGATCGCGCTGCGCGACAAGGCGCCGTTGTGGGAGATCGTCGGGCTGACGCCAGAACAGGCCGAGGATCCGGCGGCGATGGTCACGGCCGAT
>NZ_CP177148.1:0-149104 GCF_050389775.1 Marinibacterium sp. SX1
CAGGTTGGCCGCCGACACCTGGTAGCCGCGCAGGTCGTCCCGTTGCTTGCTGTTGTAGCAGGCAAAGGACATGACCGGATCCGCCAGCGACAGCACGGGCTCCTTGGCGACCAGCTTCAGCGTGCCGTCCGTGAAGCGCGACGTGCGCACCGATCCGTCGTCGTCGAATTCGAACGCGAAGGGCCGGGTCGACAGAAGGACCCTGGGGTTCGCGCCGCGCGTGGCAACCGCTTCGAGGGCTTCGATCAATGTCTCGTCCCATCCCGGATCAAAGCTGGTATGGGAATCGATCTGGAAGAAATAGGCTTCCCCCGCATAAAGCGTCATCGCCAGCGCCCGTGCCCAGCAGGCGCCGCGAGAGCTTTCCGGCGCGACATGCAGATAGGCAATGCGCCATGGTCCCTCGGGCAGGAGATCGGCAGAGGGGGTCGGGCTTTGGTCGACGATCCCGAAGGCCAATCGCTCTGGATGCCGCGCGGCCTTCACCGCCTGTTCGACGGTGAAAGCGAGGAGCGGATCGCAGAACCCCGCGATGCTGACAAAGATCCCCGGGGCGTCGGGCTGGGCGCTTGCAATCATGGCGCGGCCGGTCCTCAGTCTTGCAGCAGTTCGGCTGCGCGGTTCTGTGCGGCGGTGAAGCCTTTCAGCGACACGCCCAGCTGAACCGTCTTGCCCGTGTCATGGGCAATTGCCCGAAGCTTGAGCACCGCGCCGGAGCGCAAGGCCGACACCGCATCACGGTCAAAGGCGACGGGCACCAGGCAGCCGGCCGGCAGGCAGGTGCCGAACGGCACGGTGGCCAGAATGTCCCCTTCGTCGATCTGCAGGATCACCCCATCGGCAAGGCGCAGCCCGAAAGGCAGCACAAGGGTCCCGCGGACCTCGTCCTGGGTGACCATGTTGAATTCGGCGGCAAGAACCAGTTGCCGGGTGTCGTTCTTGCGCTGGTGTTGCGACATGACGCAGGTTCGGCCGTTCTCGCCGGAGCCGCAG
Organism: Marinibacterium sp. SX1; assembly: GCF_050389775.1. Taxonomy (NCBI): domain Bacteria; kingdom Pseudomonadati; phylum Pseudomonadota; class Alphaproteobacteria; order Rhodobacterales; family Paracoccaceae; genus Marinibacterium; species Marinibacterium sp. SX1. The sequence goes on from NZ_CP177148.1 coordinate 994, forward strand.
ACCACGGTCCAGTCCTGAAATGTCTCGTTGATCGAAGATGCGCCGTTCGGCAAAGCCGTCGTCGTCTGCGTTTGTGCATATGCCATGTAGGTCTCCACTTGTGCCGTTGCCCAGAAAGAGATGAGCAGAAGGGATAGTGCGATGGGTCTTTTCATGATCGCCCCGCCTTAGAGTGACCGCCCCGGCGCGGTGCCGGGCGTCGGTATGTCCTGGAAATTCGGATGTCGGCGGCGCGGATGGACGCGCCGCCGACGGTGTTTCGTGATCAGAACTTCACGTTGAAGCGTGCCTTGATGCCGTCGTCATGGCCCGAGGAACTGTGCTCGCCCACGTAGGACAGGCCGAAGGTGGCCGTCGGCGAGAGGCGCAGGTCGATGCCCGCCTCGATGACGGCCGCATTCTGCGCAATCGGCAGGCCGGTCACGGTGAAGGCGTCGCCACCGGTCACGAAGCTGTGCGTCGACGTCGGGTCGGTATCGCCAAAGGCATGACGCCAGCCGAGATCGCCCCGGATCGCGGCGTCGACCCCGCCCATGTCGAAGCCCGAAGAGATCCGGACGCCGATGGTCGTGAACGTTGTCCGCATGGAGTCGCCGTCGACATTCAGCGCGCCTGAGCCGCCGGTTTCAGTGAAGCCGTCGGATTTCAGGTGCACATGCGCCAGGTTGGCATAGGGTTCGACAGCGGCGTTGCCGGCATCGACCCGATAGCCCAGCTCACCGAAGGCCTGCAGCGAGCGGGCCCCGTAATCCGCGCTCAGGGTCTCGTCCAGCAGCATGATGTCCCGCGACGAGGACACGTCGAACCAGCTGTAGCTCAGGCCGGTGCGAAGCGACAGCGCGCCCCATTGCGAGCCGGCATACATGCCGAAGTGGTAGCTGTCGGCATCGCCTTCGGAACTGGCGGTGTCAAAGGACGATCGGCCAAGACCGCCCATCACACCCAGGCGCCAATCGCTCATCTCGGTGTCGAAGCCGAGGATCAGCCCGCTGGCAGAGGAGTCCAGCTTGCGACCGTTGTCACTCTCGTTGAACTCGGCCCGCGAGCCATAGCCCATGGCCCAGAAGCTTCCGATCTCGGGCTGCGGCAGGGCGCCGGCAGCGTTCCTGGAAACAATGGCCTGGGATGCGATCGTCGGTGCGGCGACATCATCCGTGGCAAAGCGCAACCGGTCGATTGCCGCGCCGCGGATCATGCTGCCTTCGTTGACCAGGGCACTTTGGACTGACGGATGGCTCGCGCCCGAGAGCTGCTCGAAGGCAAGACGGGCGGTGTCTTCGTCGGGCGCATTGGCCACGGCCCACCAGAGGTCGTTGCTTTGGGGCAGGCTGTCGAGCGCGCGGGCCGCAGCGATCTGGTTCCCGGTCTCCGCGACGGCCTCAAAGACGCCCTCGGTGGGTTCTTCCGTCGGTTCCTCGGTGGGTTCTTCGGTCGGTGCTTCCGTGGGCTCTTCCGTCGGCTCCTCGGTAGGCTCTTCGGTCGGCTCCTCGGTAGGCTCTTCCGTCGGCTCCTCGGTAGGCTCTTCCGTCGGCTCCTCGGTAGGCTCTTCGGTCGGCTCCTCGGTGGGCTCTTCCGTCGGCTCCTCGGTAGGTTCTTCCGTCGGCTCCTCGGTAGGCTCTTCCGTCGGCTCCTCGGTGGGTTCTTCGGTCGGCTCCTCGGTGGGCTCTTCCGTCGGCTCCTCGGTGGGCTCTTCCGTCGGCTCCTCGGTGGGCGCTTCCGTCGGAGCCTCGGTGGGCGCTTCCGTCGGAGCCTCGGTGGGCTCTTCGGTCGGAGCCTCGGTGGGCGCTTCCGTCGGAGCCTCAGTGGGCGCTTCCGTCGGGGCCTCGGTGGGCTCTTCGGTCGGTGCTTCGGAGGGCTCTTCGGTCGGGGCCTCGGTGGGCGCTTCGGTCGGGGCCTCGGTGGGCTCTTCGGTCGGTGCTTCGGAGGGCTCTTCGGTCGGGGCCTCGGTGGGCGCTTCGGTCGGGGCCTCGGTGGGCTCTTCGGTCGGTGCTTCGGTGGGCTCTTCGGTCGGGGCCTCGGTGGGCGCTTCGGTCGGGGCCTCGGTGGGCGCTTCGGTCGGAGCCTCGGTGGGCGCTTCGGTCGGGGCCTCGGTCGGGGCCTCCGTGGGCGCCTCGGTCGGAGCTTCGGTGGGCGCTTCCGTCGGTGCTTCCGTCGGCTCTTCGCCTTTCAGCGCCACGGTGACATAGGCATTCTGCTCATCCGTCTCGGTCGCATAGGTCAGGAATGCGGTTTCCGTGGTGGACAGCGTGAAATCGCCGCTCAATGCGCCGTCAGCCGACACCACCGCATAGGTCACGCCCTCGGAATAATCCGTGCCGTAATCAGCCTGCTCGCCCAGGGCGTAGACCGCCAGTAGCGCGCCGCTTTCAATGGTCACGTCACCCCCGACCGACACCAGGTCCGACGTTTCATCGCTTGCCACCTGCGCCTCAAGGGTCGAGCCGCTGGCAAAGGTCAGGTCGCCGGCCACGGTCAGCGTGCCGATCTCGCCCGACAGGCCCGGCGCCAGCGTCCCGCCCGACGCCACCGTAACAAGCGACGCGGCCGTCGAATCCTCGTCGGTCTCGCCGGTCACCGCAGCCGTGCCGATGGTCCCGGTGCCGCCCAGGATACCGCCGCTGACATCGAATGTGCCGCCGAGGGCACCGGTGACGTAGAGCGCGCCGCCGGTGACTTCGGTCGTCTCCAGATAGGCCGAGCTGTCGCCCGAAAGCGTGGTGACACCTGCGATCTGGCGGATCGTGGCATCGCCGGTGCCGCTGGTGATGTCGGCCGCGAAGTCATAATCCTCCTCGGTGTGGTTGAAGACCAGCTCGCCCGTCCCGGAGTAGAAGCCCATGGTCCCCTGCAGGTTCAGGTATCCTGCGGCGGCGGCTTCCTCGCCTTCGGCTGCGCCGATGTTGACCGTCGTGAGGCTGTCCGCCAACCTGGCGAAACGCGTGGAGGCACCGACGTTGATTTCCGCGCCGTCACTGACCGTCAGCGTCGTCGTTCCGCCCTGGCCGAGGTTCAGGTCCAGCGTGTTCAGCGTGGTGCCTTCGCCGGTGATGACAATGGTGGCCTCGGTCTCGGGCTGTTCATACCCCGGGCCGTAGCTCAGGTAAGCCGAGCCGCTGAAGCTTGTGCCCGACGTCACGGTCACCACCGCGCCATCGGAAATGGTCAGGCTGGTATCGGAGGAGGCCGAGACTGAGAGGGTTCCGGCCTCGACGGTTGTGCCTTCTCCGGTGATGGTCGCCACCGCGTCGCCACTCTCGCCACTAACGCCAGACAACGAATTCAGGAAATTCCTGCCCCTGATGTTGATAGTCGACGTGGTCGACACACTTGCGCCATCAGAGATGGTCAGGGTACCGGCGGCCTGCTTGATGGCGCCTTCGACACGTGTGCCCGCGCCGGTGATCAGTACGTCCGAGGTGCCTGCACCTTCGCTTTCGATCGTAAATGTCACCGTCGCCCCGTCCGAGATCGTGGCAGTGGCATTCCCGTCGCCCATGTAGAGCGAGCCGTCCAGCGTCGTGTCGCTGCCCGTAATCGTGACAGAGCCGGTCGATCCAAGGCTTTCCGCGATCCGGATACTCGAATCGAGAAGCGCGCCGTCAGAAACGACCACCGTGCCCGAGCCCTCGTAGCCGATGTAGAGATACGAGTAGATATCCCCCTGGATCCAGGAGCTGTCGGACCCGGTGATGGTCAGCGTGCCGCTCGAGCCGGCATTCTGGCCGATGTAGGAATTATCGTAGACAGTCAGCGATCCGCCATTGGATATGGTCAGGCTGTTGCCGGTGCTGTCGGTGCCCAGTTCCAGCCAGCCGCCGTCGGCTGCCGATCCGTCGATGGCGACGCTGCCCCCGTTGTCGATGACCACGGCCGCTGCGCTGCTGACGCTGGGCACGGCGCCATCTTCCCAGTTGCCCGCCGTGAACCAGTCCGACGTGCCCGATCCGCCGGTCCAGGTTTCCGCGGACCCCGGTTGCCCGGACAGCGCGAGCAGCAGGGCAAAGGTCGCAGAGAGCGCGATGCCGGAGCGCCCGCCCGGCATGGTAAAGACCTCCGACAGCAGCCGGCTTCTGAGGTGGGACTTTCTCGTTCGGTTGCCCACGGCTGTGGTTTCCGCGGGCATAAGCGAAATGATCGGCATTGTACTCTTCCAGTTATTGCAGGGGGTGTCGGCCCTGCGCGGACACGTCCGTCAGCGCGGGCGCCGTGTTCAGAATCTTGCGGTGAGGCCGGCGTAGACGGTGCGCCCCGGACCGGGCATCGCGACGACGCTGATGGGATCGACGTAATAGGTGTCTCCCAGGTTCTCGACGCGGAAGGTCGCGGTTATGTTCTTGTTGATCTTGTATTCCGCAAAGACGTCGACGAGCGTGTAGGGCTCCCAGTCAATCATCGCGATCAGGGCCGACGCGCCGTACACCGGGTCGCCATGACCGCCGGCCCGCGGGCCGACCCGCGAGACGCGCCCGCCGATCGTCAGATCATCGTTCATGAGCTGTTGGGTCAGGGTCAGATCGACGGAATATTCGGGCGGGACCTGATTGGTCGCGTAATCGGCAGAGAGCGTTGCGCTTTCGCATGTCGATGCGGTGCGGCAGAAGTTGACCTTGGTGTAGTAATTCGCCGCCAGCTCGGCCGTGAACCCGCTGATCGAATATTGAGCGGACAATTCCAGGCCCTGGAACCGCGCCCGGTCAATGTTGATCATTTGCAGGTAGGAAACGCCGTCTTCGTCGCTGTTGAACTGGCGGGAAATGTAGTCTTTGACATCCCAGTCGAAGAAATTCAGCTTGACCATTCCGGTGTCGTCATCGGTGAACACACCGTAATGCACATGGTTGACCCCGATCTCCCAGTTCCGCGACCGCTCGGGCTTGAGGTCCTCGTTGATCGTCACAAAGCTGGAGCTGGATTCGAACAGGCTCGGCAGGCGCAACGCATTCGAGTAGTTCACGAAGAACTGCGTGCCGACCCACGGCTCCAGGGTCACCCCCAGGTACGGGCTGACGCCGTTGCTGCTGAGCGTCCTGTTCCCGTCGCGCAGCGTCTCTTCGTATTCCTTCAGGTCGGTGCGTCTGTCCGTGCTCTTGAAATAATCATAGCGCAGGCCTCCATCGACCGTGAGCCAGTCATTCGGCGTATAGGCCGCCGATGCAAAGGCAGAGATCTGTTCTCGCTTGGCATCCCGGCCAACGGCATTTTCGATTTCCACATAGAAGGGACGCGGTTTCACGTCTTCGTTCTTGTAGGACACCCCATAGGTGAGGTCGAAACCGCCGAAACCGGTGTCGAACACGGACCTGTTGTCGACGCTGATGCCCCACATTTGCGTGTTCGACCCAACCCTGTAATCCGACGGCAGGCCGTATTCCTCCGGATCGTTGACCCCCCAACGCGGCGGGTTCAGCGTTTCCAGGCGGCTGATCCAGAGATTGGCATTGAGGTCGATCATGTCGTTGCCGGCGGGGGTCCAGCGATATTTGAGCGTGTGGCTGTCAAGCCGTGTCCCGGTCGTCTGGCTTTCCTGCACGGCCTGGCTCATGCTGGAGGTCAAGCGGCGGGCCAGGAAATCGCCGGCTTCGCTGCTGTACTGGTTGAAGCTGTAGCGGATGCTCTGGCCGTCCCCGAAACGCAGGGTGGCCTTTGCCAGAAGCGACGTGGTTTCCAACTCGCTGTTGAGAACCTCTTCACCGGCGCGGTAATTCATCAGGCCGCTGTTCTGGACGTAATCATAATAGAGCCCAAGAGAGCTGCCGACGCCGCCGATCCATTCCGGCGATGCAGCGGGCCCATTGGTCCCGGCATAGTAATTCCCCCGCTTGCGGTGGGAATAACCAATCAGAAGATCGACGTATTCGGTCTTCATCGCCGCGATGGCGCTGCCCGAGCCCTGCGTCGGTTCAAACAATCCCGGCCGGTCCATTCCCGTGGCCGAGGGCGTGGCGGTGCCCACACCCCGGATGGTATTGGTGAACTGATACCCGGCGCGGTTGCCCGGGGTCGGCGATCCGGTATTCGTGCCCATTTCGCCTTTCAGCTTGAACCCGAAGATCTTGCCGTCTTCGACGATGTCGGCTGCATCGACCGTGCGGATGGCGACCGATCCGGCGATACCGCCGCTTGAAATGTCCGAGCCCTTTTTGATCTCGACATCGGCAATCAGGTCGGGATCGACAAAGGTGCGGTTCGAAATCCCCTGGTAGCCCTGATAGACCTGCATGGAATTCTCGGCGCCATCCACCGTCGTGGAAACCCGTCCCATGCCCTGCATGCCGCGGATGTTGACGTCGACCGACCCGGCACCGTTGCGCGCTTCGCCGGACATGACACCGGGTGTGCCCCGGAACATGTCCGCCGGGCTCGACCCCCGGAACCGCTCCAGATCCTGGCCGGAGATATAGGCCGTGGCCCCCGGCGTATAGTAAACCTCTTCCTCGCCTTGACCGCCCTGGATCGTGATCGGATCCAGAAGAAGACCGTCTTCGGGCGCGAAATCATCGGCTCCGGCGGATTCGTCACCGGTGCCTTCGATGATCACGCTGTTGTCCCGGAAACGATAGATCAGGCCGGTGTTCGACAGCAGGCGTGAAAACGCGGCCTGGGCCGAATAGCTCCCCGAAAGGCCCGTGCTGCGCTTCCCTGCGAGAGTCTGCGAAGACACGATCAGCCGCATGCCGCTTTGGTCCGCAAGGCGCGTCAGGGCAGAACCGAGATCCTGGGCGGGGATGTTGAGGGTGAGTTCTGCGGCGGCCTGCTGAGCAAAGGCCGCATGATCCGCCCCGCTTTGCCCGACAGCCACGGCCGCCGTTGTGCAAAGGGCAAGGGCGCGCAGCGTCGGCGTCTTTCTTCGTATTTTGGTCATGTGTCCCAGGCGGATTTGGTAATCTCTTCGGCTGGGTCTGACCTTGCTCTCTGTTATGGAGACGAAACGGCGCGCGCCAACTTGCACCCCTGTTTCAGAAAAACTTTCCGATTTACCCTAAGGCACTGAATTTGTGCGGGTTTTCAGGCGTCACGAATGACGGCAACCATGGGCAACCGGCTGACCCGAACGGGCAACGACATCTGGATGGTTTCCAGGACCGCATCCGGTGCGCCAAGATCGAACACACCCGAAACCTCCATCCCGGCAAGCTGGTCACCCAGGATGAGGATGCGGCCACCACGATAACGTTCAAGTTCAACGGCGAGGTCACCAAGCCGCCGGCGATCGAAGATGAGCTTGCCGCGCCGCCAGGCGGTCTCGGCCTCGGCATCAACAGCGGCGACACGGGAAAACCGACCGTCGTCAGAGACCGTCACGCGCTGGTTCCGCGACAGGCGAAGGTCTCCCTCTGCGCCGCTCAGCGTCGCGACGCCATCCAGCACGACAACCGACATCATGCCTTCGCAGAGATTGACGTCGACGGTCCCGCCGGAACAATGCAGCCTTGTGCGCCGGTCGGTGATCGTGAAGGGGACAGCGCCGGTATCCGCAACGGTGAAAATGGCCTGCCCGCGATACATATCGGCCCGACGGCGCCCTTCGGAAATTCGGCCGGACAGCGCCGTCCGGGCGTTCATGGTCACGCGCGTGCCGTCTTCAAGACTGATGGACCGGCGTTCTGCCGTGGCGGTCTGGTACTCGGCCAGAAGATGCGGGCCCAGAATGCCCGCCTGGTTCAGACCGGCTGCAAATGCGATGGCCGAGCCTCCGGCAAGGACCGTGCGCCGGGTCACCCGACGGCTGCGGGCCTTTTTGCTCCATGTCACGCCCGCGGTGCCAACGCCTTGCCAGATCAGTTCGGCCTCTTGCGCCGCGGCTTCGTGGTCGGGGCTGGTCTGGCGCCATTTTTTCCACGCGATCCTGTCTTCGGATTGCGCCGCGCCCGAATGAAGCTTGACGATCCAGTCAAGCGCCTGATCGCTCAGTTCGATCGAGCTTCTCGTGCGGCTGTCATCTGTGCTGCAAGTCATGGCGTAGCCTGTCCCTGATGATGCAGGAAATTGGTCTTCCTACTATAGAGACGAAAATCACGGCGCAAACTTGCAGCTCCACTTGCGAATTTGTGGGTCAGGCCGTGTTGCGGAAGTGGTCGCGGCAGTGGCGAAGCGCCTGCGCCATGTACTTGGCCACCATGCTTTCCGAAATGTCGAGAGAGGCCGCAATGTCCCGGTGGCTCATGTCCAGGCAGCGGTTCATCAACAGCACCCGCCGGGCCTTGTCGGACAGTTTCAAAAGCGCCTTGACCAGTTGCTTGAGATCGTCCCGGGCCAGCACGACATCTTCGACCGAAGGGGCGTCATCGAGCAGCTTGTCAATGTCGACACCGTCGGACGCAGCCCGGCTGCTGTGGCGCTTTTCCCGCCGAATGAGATCGATGGCGATATTGCCGGCGATGCTCAGCAGATAGGATTCCGGATTGGTGACCCTTGCCGGCTGCGCCTTCAGGGTGGCGAGGCGAATCCATGTTTCCTGCATCGCCTCATCGGCAAGATCACGGGACCCCAATCGCCCCATGAGTCTTTTGCGAAGCGTCTGCCAGTGCTCAAGATAAGCCTCTGACAGCGGTGCATTCGCGTTGCGGCAGTCTTCCATGGTTGTTTCGCCCCAACGAGTCCTCTGACAGGGTCTCCCTCACTGTCGCTGGGGCATCAACCTGGCAGGACGTGTCACTCCCGCTACCCGTGCTTGCGAGGGTCAATAGGCAAAATTGCGAAAGGGCTCAACCAATACCTGATAAATTTTGTCGAATTAGTTTTCTATATTGTGCGCGTGTTTTGCCAAGCCATGTTGTCACGGTAGCCCGTCGGTCATTGGCCCTGGCGCGATGTCGGCGCAGCCGATGCGGATGAACCGGTCGCCGGCAACCTGCAGGCGCCACCGTTTCCCGCCCGAGATCATCGCACATGCTGTGTGGCCCTATATCCGCTTTGAGCTCAGCCTGCATAAGATCCGGCCTGCCCCCGGGGGCCCTCATTCATGACGGGATTCCGCTCCAACCTGCGCAGCTCTTCATCCTGCCGGAAGTTCTGATCGTGAAGAACTACGCCATCGCGGCCGGGCTGGGGATGACCAACATCGAAGAGGCGCGCGCGCTGACCGTGGGCCAGTCGCTGTTCGGCGCTCCCGAGAGCGGGACCGACAGTTCGGTCATCTCGGCCGCGACCGTGATGCTCATCGCGCCGCTGCTGATCCTGTTCCTCACCTTCCAGCGCCAGTTCGTGCAAGCGTTCCTTACAGCCGGCATCAAATAGGCAGGGGCCCTTGGCACCTGCCTGCTGCGTCCGGCTGGCAATCCTGCGGGCGGATCATGCGGAACGTCGTATCCGGCAAGTCCCGGATGCGGCAGGCCCGCAAGGTTCAGGGCAACGGACGTCCGCCCATCCATGATCGACGGCGCATGCCCCTGCCCTTGCGGGCCCCGTGTCAGACCTGTTCGCTCGCGAAACCGGCGATCCGGGAATATCCGTTCACGATGGCATCCCGGTCGGCAAAGGGCAGAATGGCCTCCAGGTCATCGAACCGTTCACCCGGCAGGCCGGCGATGCGCTTTTCCACCTCGTCGATCACGCGCTCCGGTCCGCCGCTCCGGTTTCCGGCCACGACCTCGTTGACCGGGCCAAGCCGTTCCGCCTCGTAGGCCTGCAGGACATCGGCCGGCGACTTGCCCCCGGCATCACCGCAAAGCCGCCCCAGCGCCCGGGCATCGAGGATGGCCTGCGCCGATCCGTTGGCCCCAAAGGGATACATCGGATGCGCCGCGTCGCCCAGCAGGGTCACCCTGCCCCGCGTCCAGGACGTCAGCGGGTCCCGGTCGCACATGGGGAAATCCCAGAACACCGGCGTCTCGTCGACCATCGCCCGGATGTCGGTCTCTTCGACGGTGAAGTCCTCGAGGATCGGGTGCAGCACCTCGGCCTTGGCCTCGCGGTTCCAGTCCTCGCGCCCCGGCGCGGGTGCGCCCGGTTCGGCCTGACGGACAACACAGGCCCAGTTCATCAACTGCGTCTGCTTGGTCTGGCCGGGCCCGATCGGGTAAAAGATGAACTTTTTGCTGGTACCGCCCGAGTTGATGATCGTGTGCCCGTCCATCACCTTCGGCCAGTCCACGGATCCGCGCCACAGCATCAGTCCGGACCAGCGCGGTGCGCCCTCGTCCGGGTGCATCCACCGGCGCACGGCGGAATGGATGCCGTCCGCCCCGATCAGCACGTCGCCCTCTTCGGTCAGTGTGCTGCCATCCGCCCGGCGGAAGGTGGCGACGACGCCGTCGCCGGTGTCTTCGACGCTTTCGAAGGCGGCATCCAGCGTGAGCGTTCCGGCGGACATGCGTTCGGTCACCGCGTCGATCAGGACATCGTGGATATCGGCCCGATGGGCCGTGATCTGCGGCACGTCATAGCCCGCGGCCAGCCCACGGGGCGCATCCCAGACATCCTGCCCCGCGCGGGTGCGAAAGATCATGCGATCGGTGCGGACCCCAAGCGCGTCCAGCGCCTCGACCAGGCCGATTTCATCCAGCGCCTTCACGGCATGGGGCAGCAGCGTGATCCCCACGCCAAGGTGCTGGACCTTCGGGACCTTCTCGAAGACCTTGCAGGGCACGCCCGCCTTGTGGAGGAACAGGGCCAGGGTCAGCCCGCCGATGCCGCCGCCGGCGATGATCACCTTCATGGCTCAGCCCTCCGCCCGGCGCCGGGCGATGCGCGCGGCCAGCTCTTCGGTATCGAGCTCGGGCATCAGCACCACGTTCTCCTGTTCGCGCGGGTCGTTGCGCGCGGTGATCGCCGTGGCGGGTTCGCCCGTCGACAGGTTGAACGCGATATGGGGCACATCGGCGGGGATATAGCAGAAACTGCCCGGCTCCATGATGCTCTCGGTCTCGAGCGCGTCGCCATAAAACAGGATGATATTGCCCGACACGGTATAGATCGCCGTCTCGTAATCCTTGTGGCGATGGCTTTTCGCCTGGCCGCCGGGACCGAAGGCGGTCAGGTTCAGCGACAGGTGCTTCGATCCCACGCTGTGCTCGGACACGCCGAAGAACTGCGGCATGCCCTGCTTGGCCTGGCTGGTGGTGTCGGGCGTGAAGATCTTGACTTCGGTTCCGTCCGGAGTGGTCATTTCTCGGGTCCTCTCTGTTGTCATTTCGGGTCCGGCAGCGGGGCCTTGTTCCACTGCAGCACGCGGTAGTCGGGGCGCAGCCCCGCCTTGCAATAGGGGTCGCCATCGGCCAGCGCCCGGGCCTCGACGAGGCTTTCGGCCTCGATCACCCAGAGCGATCCGCAGAATGGTGCCCCCGGATCGGAGCGCAGCCCGCCCGCATCGGTGATCCGGTCGCCGCACTCGGCGAGGTAATCGAAATGCGCACGGGTCAGGTCGGCGTCGATCTCGCCGGGCTGCACGTCGTCGAAGAAGATCGCTATGTAACGCATGGTCTTTTCACATCCCCAGGTAGGCCCGGCGCACCTCAGGTGCGTCGAGCAGGTCGCGCCCCGGGCCGGCAAGCCCGACGCGACCGTTTTCCAGCAGGTAGGCTTGGTTGGCGAGTTCCAGGGCCACCCGCGCGTTCTGTTCGGCCAGCAGGATGGTGAAACCCGCGTCGCGCAGTTCGGCGATGATCTCGAAGACCTGCTTGACCATCACAGGAGCCAGGCCCAGCGTCGGTTCGTCCATCAGGATCAGCCGGGGCCGCGCCATCAGCCCGCGCCCCAGCGCCAGCATCTGCTGTTCACCCCCCGACATCAGCCCGGCCAGCTGCCAGCGCCGCTCCTTCAGGCGGGGGAAGCGGTCATAGACCTCCTCCAGCATCTGCTCGTGCCCCGACCGTGCGTTGGGCGACACCGCACCCAGGCGCAGGTTCTGCTCGACCGTCATGCCGGGAAAGACCAGGCGTCCCTCGGGGATCAGGCTGAGACCGCTGTCGACCCGCTCGTGGCTGGCCAGGCCAGTCAGTTCGCGACCGTCGTACAGCAGGGTGCCGGAGTTCGGCGCGACAAGGCCCGCGAGCGTCTTCATGATCGTGCTCTTGCCGGCCCCGTTGGCGCCAACAAGAGTTGTCACGCTGCCTGGCTGTACATCGAAACTCACGTCGAAAAGGACTTGCACAGCGCCATAGCTGGCGTTCAGCTCATGGACCGTCAGAAGAGAGCCTGTCATCCGAAATACACCTCCTCGACATGGGCGTTGGCGCCGATTTCCTCGGGCGTCCCAAAGGCGATGCGCTCGCCGTGGTGCAGCACGAGGATACGGTCGGACAGCGACATCAGCGCGCCGATCACGTGTTCGACGATCACGAAGGTCAGCCCGTGCTCGCGGCGGAGCCTTCCAAGCGTCTCAAGCATTTCGGCAATCTCGGTCGGGTTGAGGCCTGCCATCACCTCGTCGAGCATGACAAGCTCGGCGCCGGTCGCCAGTGCCCTGGCAATCTCCAGCCGTTTCTGGCCCGAGAGCGTCAGCCCGCCGGCAAGTCCCGCGCGGTGCCCGCTCAGTCCGACGGACTCCAGCGCGGCATCCACGCTCCGGGCCTGTTCAACCCGGGTGCGCTTGCGACCACTGCCGAAAAGCGCCGCCACCCGGACGTTTTCCTCGACGCTGAGCCCGGCGAAGGGGCGCACGATCTGGAAGGTCCGGCAGATGCCCGCCCGGCAGATCCGGCTGGGCGACAGGCCGGTGATGCGCTGGCCGTTGAAATGCACCTCGCCCGCACTGGGAGCCACATGACCGGCAATGACCGAAAACAGCGTGGTCTTGCCCGCCCCGTTTGCCCCCATCAGGCCGAATATCTCGCCCTTCTCGACGCTCATGTCGACGTCGCTCAGCGCCTTCAGGCCGCCGAAGCGCTTGCTGATGTTCCTGACCTCGAGATACGCCATCAGCTCCGCCCCGTCATGCGGTCCGCGAGGCCCGAAAGCCCTTTGGGAACAAAGAGGATGAACGCGATCAGGGTCAGGCCCAGCACGATCATGTAAAGCTGCGGCAGGCTCGACCACAGGGCCTCCGACAGCAGCGTGAAGCCCAGGGCTCCCAGCACCGGCCCACGCACGGTTTCCGTCCCGCCGACCAGCGCCATGGTGACGATGGTGAAGGAAATCACCGGATCAAAGGCCTGCGCCGGTTCGAAATAGCCGGTCCGGAGCACCGACAATCCGCCCACCGCACCGGGAATGACGGCCGAGGCGATGAAGGCCAGCAGCTTGAGCCGCGCGACCGGCACGCCCACGGTTTCGGCGGCCACCTCGTTTTCGCGGATCGCGGCAAGGCCGGCGCCAAAGGCCGAATGACGCGCGGCATAGGCACCGATCGTTGCCAGGATGCCGAGGCCGACCATGCACCACACAAGGACCTCGAAGGAGGGAACCAGGAAGATCATGCGGCCGAAACTGCCGATGGCGGATTCGATCCGCATGACGACATTGCGCACCAGCTCGGCCAGCCCATAGGTCAGGATGACGAAATAGGGCCCCTGCACGCGCAGCGCCGGCATGCCGATCACTCCGGCAAAGAGCGCTGCGGCCAGGGCGCCGGCGGCCAGCGCGGCCGCGAAGGGCACGGTGCCGGTCAGCAAAACGCAGACATAGGCGCCGATGCCGACGAACACCGCATGTCCCAGCGACAGGTAGCCGGTTGTCGACGACAGGATCGACCAGCTTTGAGCCAGCGCGACCCACATGGCCAGCTGGAACACCAGACCCATGAGATAGGCATCGCCCGACAGGGGCACCAGCAGGCCGCCGATGGCCAGAGCGAGGCCAAGGATGATGTCGAGCGATTTCATGAGCGCACCGCCTTGGTGAAGATGCCTTCGGGCCGGATCAGCAGCACGGCGACGAACAGCCCGTAGATCAGGATCGACCGATAGCCGGGCGCGGTCAGCGCGACGCCGTAGGTTTCGATCAGGCCAAGGCAGAAGCCGGCCAGGATCCCGGCGCCGATATTGCCCAGCCCCCCGATGATGATCACCACGAAGGCGATGATGGTGAAGGGAAAGCCCATGAAGGGCGTGATCTGTTCGGTCATCGACACCAGCACCCCGGCGATGCCGGCGATGGCAAAGCCCGCGATGATGGTGATCGGCTGTACCTTCCTGAGGTTGACACCGACGATCTGGGCTGCCTCGCGCCGCTGGATCACCGCGCGCAATTCCCAGCCGAACAGGTGGAACCGCAGGAACAGAAGCATCCCGAAGCAGATCGCCGCCGCGACCCCCAGCGACAATAGCCGGTTGCCCGTCATGCTGATGCCCTGCCAGGTGATCACCGTGTCCAGGTACTGGTACCCGCGCGAGGACGAGGTGAAGGCCAGGGCCGCCAGGTTCTGCAGCATCACCGAGATGCCGTAGAAAAGGATCAGCGAATTCGCCTCGACCCGGCGGGCAAGTCCGGGGTTGGACAGGAGCCGGCGGAACATGCCCTCGTAAACGGCCCATCCCAGCAGCCCGCAGATGGCGGCGGCCAAGAAGATCGAAATCACGGGCGGGATCGACAGCAGCGTGAATAGCCAGAAGGCGGTATAGGCGCCGATCATCACCAGGTCGCCATGGGCGATATTGAGCAGCCGCAGCGTTCCATAGACCAGGTTCAGCCCCAGCGCGATCAGCGCGTAGAGCGAGCCCGATACGAGCGCGGCAAAGAGAAGTTGTCCGGAAAGTAGGGTGTCCACGACATGTCCTGTCAGATGGGGCGCCCCCGGAGGCCACGATGCGGCATCCGGCCCCGGGGGCGGTCTTGTAGGCCCGGACGGAATCCGGGCGTTTCGATCGAGCGGCCCGAAGCGGGCGTTACTCCCAGCCGGTCTTGGGCTGGTAGTCGGATGTCTTGATCGCTTCGGGCCAGACCAGTTCGATCTTGCCGTCCTGGATCTGGACGAAGCCCGTCGGGGTGACGACGTTCTGAACGCCGTCGAACCGGACTTCGCCGTTGATCGTATCGAAGGTTCCCGTGGAGATCGCCTCGCGCAGGGCCTCGTGATCGATGCCCGCCTTTGCGACGGCCTGCTGCAGGATCTCCATCGACATGTAGGACAGCGCCGAGTCGAGCGCGTCGGGCTCTTCGCCGAACTTCTCGACATAGGCGTCGAAGAACGCCTGGCCCTTCGGCCAGTCAGTGGCTTCCGGCGACCAGTGCGCCGACGAGACAATCCCGTTCGCGCCGCTGCCGAAGGCCTTGCGATAGGCGTCGATGGTGGGACCGATCAGCGACAGGACAAAGGGCGCCTCTATCCCGAGTTCGCGGGCTTGGCCAGTGAACAGGAAGGCATCCCCCGGATAGGTCATGGCGATCACCGCGTCGGGCGCCTTGTCGCGGATCTGCACCAGGCTGCTGGTCATGTCCTTGATGTCCGGCGGATAGCTTTCGTCCATCACCACCTCGATACCCTTTTCCTGCAGGGCGGGCAGAAGAAACGTCCGGAATTCCTGCGCATAGGGAAGCTCATTGGCCAGAAGCGCCGCCGAAGTGACCCCGTTTTCGGCCATCATCTCGGCAACGGCCGGCCCCATCGCGTCGGGAATGGCCGAGGTCGGAAACCAGATGTAGCCGGGCGCAACCTGGCGCAGCTGGACCGAGGCGGCGGTGTTGCCGACCATGGGGAACGTGTAGCGCTGCAGGACCGCCGCCAGCGCCAGGTGCATCGGTGTGCCCCAGGGCGCGGCCAGCAGGTCGACCTCGTCCTGCGTGATCAGCTTTTCATAGATCCGCACGGTATTGGCCGGGTTCGACTGGTCGTCGTAGCTGACGAATTCCACCGGGCGCTTTTCGCCGCCCGGCAGTTCCAGCCCACCGGCGGCGTTCACCTGGTCCGCCCAGAGCGCATAGGCATTGTCCTGCGACGGCGCGGCGGCCGCATAGATGCCGGTGCGGGCCATGGAATAGCCGATACGGATGGGGTCCGCGGCCCAGGCCGCTCCGGCAGCCGAAAGTGTCGCCAGTGCACCAAGCGCGGTGCAGGCCAGCCTCCTTGAAATCTTCATGTTGTCTCACCTGTTGTCGTGGTTTGTTGTCACGGTTCAATGGGGGTTGCAGGGCCTGTTCAGGTCTTCTCCGCAGTCAGGATGCCGTTCAGTACCCGCTCGCCGGTCAGCGGCAGGTGCTGGTGGCGGAACCCGGTCGCCCGGGTCACGGCATTCGCCAGCGCGCCACAGACGGCGTTCAGGCCGATCTCGCCCGCGCCCTTGGCACCGAACGGGCCGGTCGGGTCGGGGTCTTCGATGATGTAGGTGTGGAGCGCATCGGGAACGTCCCGCATGGTTGGCACCTTGTAGTCCATCAGCGACGGGTTCACGAGGCGCGGGCCGTCCCAGACCATCTCTTCGTAAAGCGAATAGCCCAGCCCCTGGACGAAACCGCCATGCAGTTGCACCTCGACCAGCCTGGGGTTGATCGCGCGGCCCACGTCGGCAGCGGACCAGGCTTCGTGCACGGTGACCTGACCGCTGACCTCGTCGACATCCACGTCGACGCCCAGGGCGGCAAAGCTGAAGACCCCGATGCGTGGGAACGGCAGGCCCAATGCGATCGCGCGCTTGGGGTCATGCGTGGGCTGGTCGAAGACAAGCGTCTCGCTGCCAACAAGAGGTCCGCCGACGGCCCAGTGCGCGCGGGCCGAAATCTGGGCAAAGGTCACGTCGCTGTTGGACCCGACCTTGCCGATCCGCCCGCCGTCGCGCAGCTCGAGTTCGTCGACGTCGCAGTCCAGCATCTCGGCCGCTTGCTCCATCGCCTGATCCACGACCTTGCCCGCCGCCGCCTCGACCGCGCGGCCCGTCGTGTAGGTCACGCGCGAGGCGGTGGTGCCCCAGTTGTAGGGCGACCCGTCGGTATCCGGGCTGGCCACGGCTACCTGGTCAAAAGGCAGCTTCAGCTCTTCGGCGCAGATCTGTGCCAGCACAGTGTCCGACCCCTGCCCGATATCCGTCGCCCCGGTATTCAGGGAAATCGTCCCGTCTTCCAGCATCCGCACGATGGCGCCGGTGCCCAGCAGGCCCGAGATATGCGCCGTCACCGACAGGCCGAAGTTGCGCTTGCGTCCGTCGGCGCGCGGCTTGCGCGCCGCCTGTTCCACCGCATCCAGACACCGCGACAGGCCGTTGGAGGCGATCTGCGGCCCGACGAACCAGGTATCGCCCTCCCGCACCATGTTCTTCCGACGGATTGCAAAGGGTTCCATCCCGACCTTCTCGGCGATCTGGTCGATCTGCTGTTCACCGGCAAACAGGACTTGCGGGTTTCCGAAGCCCCGGAAGGCCCCGAAGCGCAGCTTGTTGGTATAGACCAGCTTGCCCTCGGCCTTCATGTGCGGGAACCGGTAGGGACCGCCGCTCATCAGCAGCGCATAGCCCATCACGCCGGGGCTGTCGTCGGCGAAGGCGCCGCAATCCACCAGCACCTCGCAGTGGCGTGCGACAAGGGTGCCATCCGCCTTGGCCCCGGTTTTCATCCGGACACGAAACGGATGCCGGGCGCGGACCATCTCGAAATCCTCCTCGCGCGTGAGGATCAGCTTGACCGGCCGCTTCGCCTTGAGCGCCAGGGCGACGGTGATCGGCTGTATATGCGGCTCCATCTTGTTGCCGAAACCGGCGCCGACGCGTGGCGTGAGGCTGCGCACTTTGGACATAGGCAGCGACAGGCTTTCGCAGACATTGGCTTGCACCCGAAACACCGACTGGTTGGCAGACCACAGGGTCACACGGCCATTGGCATCGACCTCTGCCAGCGCACCGCAGGGCTCCATCGACACGTGAGCCTGTGCCTGGGTGGTGAATTCGCCTTCGACGATCACGTCGC
This sequence comes from Marinibacterium sp. SX1, assembly GCF_050389775.1. Taxonomy (NCBI): domain Bacteria; kingdom Pseudomonadati; phylum Pseudomonadota; class Alphaproteobacteria; order Rhodobacterales; family Paracoccaceae; genus Marinibacterium; species Marinibacterium sp. SX1. The sequence continues at coordinate 18,763 of NZ_CP177148.1, forward strand.
AATCGGTCCAGGCAGCATCTACATCGCCTTCCGAAAGCTCGGTCCGGGCACAGAGGTTGCCGGTCGACCCCGCGTCGAAGACCTTGATGTATTCGTCGAGCTTCTCGTGCAGGATCGGCGCGTTCTCGGCGAGCCCGTCCTCGGGCGACAGGACCGCCGTCAGTTCCTCGTAATCTACCCGGATCAGCCGGCAGGCGGCACGCGCCTCGGCTTCGGTCCGGGCGGCAACCGCGGCAACCGGTTCGCCCACATACATCACCTTGCCCCTGGCGATGGCGTGCTCGTCCTTGATGAACGCGCCCATGCGACCCTCGCCCACGTCGTCACCGGTGATGATGGCGACGACACCCGGGGCGGCCAGCGCCTCGGTCAAGTCGTAGCCCCTTATCCGCGCATGGGGGTATGGGCTGGCCAGGATGGCCCCGTGCAGCATGCCCGGGCGATAGAGGTCCGCAATGTATTCCGACTTGCCCTGCACCTTTTCAAGGCTGTCGACCTTGGGGACCGATTGGCCGACCGCACCGCCGGTAAAGTTCGTCTTGGGATGATCAAGGCTCATTGCGCCAACTCCCTGGCCGCGCCGCAGACGGCATCCACGATCATGTGGTAGCCGGTGCAGCGGCAGATATTCCCCGACAGCGCCGACTTGACCGTTTCGCGGTCCGGCACCGGTATCTCGGCCAACAGATTGCGCGCCGACATCAGCATGCCGCCGGTGCAGAAACCGCATTGCACGCCGCCTTCGGCCACCATGTGCCGTTGCAGCGCCGCCAGGATCGGATCTTGGGACAGGCCTTCGACCGTTCGCACGTCGCGGCCTTCGCAGCGAGCTGTCAGCGTCAGACAGGCGCGCACCGGCTTGCCGTCAACGATGACTGTGCAGGCGCCGCAGACCCCCTGGTTGCAGCCCCGCTTGGAACTGAGCACCCGAAGATCCTCCCTGAGGGTCTCCAGCAATGTCGCGTCGGGCGCTGAGGCGACCTCGACCTCCTCGCCGTTCAGGGTCAGGCTGTGAAGCATCTTCTTGGCCATCAGACCGTCTCCTTCATGAGGTCGTCGAGAACCGAGGTGATCAGGCGGGGGATGAGGGAAAGGCGGTATTCCGAGCTGCCCCGAACATCCTCCACCGGGTCCGCCATCTCGGCGAGCTGCTTGGCAAAGGCCGAAACGGCGGCCGGGTCCCCGAGATGGCCGCGCAGGGCGGCCTCGGCCGCGTGGTCGCGCAGGGGCCCCGGGCCACAGGCGCCGATTGCCGCCCGGATGCCCCGCCCGTCGGCGTCCAGGGACATCGCGCAAGAGGCCGTGGCGAAATCCCCCGTGACGCGTGCGATCTTGCGATAGGAGGATGCGACCGGCTCAGGCGCGGGAAGCGTGAAAGCGGTGATGATCTCACCTTCCTCCAGCGCGGTTTCGTACCAGTCGGTGACATAGTCGAGGATATCGACATCGCGGGCACCGTCCGGCCCGACGATCGTCAGCACCGCGTCGCAGCAGGCCAGCGCCGGCAGGTAATCCGCCGCCGGGTCCGCATTGGCGACCGATCCGCCGATCGTGCCCATGTTGCGCACGACGCGGTTGGCAATCTTGCCCGCGGCCATCCGCAGCACCTCGAGCGATCCGGTCAGCGCCGCGCAGGCGGCGGTTTCGGCATGTTTGGTCAAGGCTCCGATGCGGATGTGGCCATCGTCCAGCACCTCGATCCCGCTCAGCCCCGCGATGCGGTCCAGGCTGACAAGATGAGACACCTCCACCAGCCCCGCGTTGCGCATGGCCACGAGCGTCGCCCCGCCCGAGATCGGCCGTGCGTCCTCGTGGTCGGCCAGCAGCGAAACGGCCTCGCCTATGTTTTCCGGAAACAGAACCTCGGTCATGCGCTCACCCCGAGTATCTCGCTGAAGTTGACCACAAAAACCTTGGCAAGCTGGTCCGCCTTCTTGCGGAAGATACCGAGGCCGAATTTCCCCAGTCGTCCGGTCATCGAGACCTCGGCCTCGTATTCCACGTGGGTGCCCCCGCCGTCCGTATCGGACAGGCGAAGGACATTCTCGGAGGACACGACACTGGCGCGGGTCCCCTCCTCACCCGAGGTACGCGAGACCACCGTCTTCAGCGGGTCCTCGGACAGGACCTCGACGACCAGATCGAACCGGGCCTTGATCGGGCCGACCTTGACCGCGACCTGTGCGCGATAGCTGTCCCGGTCGATCTCTTCGATTCCCTCGCAGCCGGGAATGCAGACCGCCATGAGCTGCGGATCGCGGACCTTTTCCCAGACCGTGGTCCGCGGCGCATCGATGTCGAACGCTCCGGCAATCTTCATCTCGCGCTCCGCGAAGCGTGTTGCGCTGCTCTGTAGGCATAGCTCGGGTGGCTGCAGACTCTGTGCATTAAGGGCTCCCGGTTGGATGGTTCGGCGCTCTGTCGGCGCATTAACGAATGACGTTCTTTAATGAGTCGCAGAACGCTTGATTCTGTCAATAGAGAATGCCATTCGTTTAAAAACTCGGAAGGGACACGGCATGGCGCGTCAAAAAAGTGAGCAGGTTCGGCAGGCCATCCTGGAGGCGGCTCAGCTGTTGTTCGTTGAAAAGGGCTACATCGCCACGACGATCAGCATGATCGCGCGGTCGGCCAAGACCTCGCAGTCGAACGTCTACGTCTACTTTTCGTCCAAGATCGAAATCGCCTTTGCCGTCTTCGACCCGTGGATGCGGACCAAGATGACCGAGCTCGAGGCGACCGTCGCCGCCACACCCGGCGCCGAAGCCAAGGTGGACATGCTTGTCACCGGCCTGCTCAACGGCATAGCCGCCGCGCCCTCGGGCCATACGCTGACGCTGGTTCAGGCCCTCGCGACGGCCAAACCGACGGATGCCTACAACGCAGACCTTCTGAAATGGACAGAAGAACGCCTGCGCGTCATGATCTCTGCCGCCCTGCCCGCCAGCACCCCAGACGAGAACGAAGCCCTGGCCCAGGCATTGATGCTGGCCTTCGACGGCGTCGCCCTTCGTCAGAACCTGCGCCGCGCGGAAAGCGACGGAGAACCGCCGATCCAGGCCTTTCGCCGCGTGTTCCATCCGCTGATTGCACGAGGTCTGGGGAAAGAAGTCGAATCCCGTTAACCGCGCCTGTTGGGACATGTGGTGTCGAAACCCTGCGTTCGTGACTGAAACGATCGCGGAGGGAGGCCTGTGCGGAAGCGAATTGAACCGCTCCGGGTTTTGCGGAGGCTGATTACTCCGTTTCAGGCGAATTTGTCGAACTCGTCACGATGTTCATAAACCCTCACTTCGGCTTCTGCTCGCGGGATGGCTCCGATTGGTTGCAGCAGGCGGCGGTTGTTGAACCCGTCGACCCAATTGTCCCCCGTCAGCGCCCCTGGGACATCTGAGTTGACTTTGTAACGGAGGGTTTCTGGCTCATCGTAACCACCAAGGAGTGGAGATGAGACAGAAACCCGGAACAGCGAAGCCGACGGCGGAGTCGATGGTGAAGGACATCCGCCGGCGCGCGCGGAAGCACCATTCCGCCGAAGAGAAGATCCGCATCGTCCTTGAAGGGCTGCGCGGGGAGGACAGCATTGCCGAACTGTGCCGGCGTGAGGGGATCGCCACGAGCCTCTACTATAGCTGGTCAAAAGAGTTCCTCGAGGCCGGCAAGAAGCGGCTCGCGGGCGATACCGCGCGCCAGGCCACCAGCCCCGAGGTCAAAGATCTGCGGCAGGAAGCGTCGGCGCTGAAAGAGGCGGTGGCCGATCTCACCTTGGAGAACCGCCTGCTCAAAAAAAGCATGCTCGGGGATGGGGGCGACGAGGAATGAGATATCCCGCCTCCGAGAAGCTCGAGATCATCCGGCAGGTGGAGCAATCGCACCTGCCGGCGAAGCGGACGCTGGACATGTTGGGCATCCCGCGCACGACCTTCTACCGCTGGTATGACCGCTATTTGTCGCTTGGCGCCGCCGGGCTCGCAGACCGGCCCTCGCGCCCTGCGCGGGTCTGGAACCGGATCCCAGACAAGGTGCGCAAGCAGGTCGTCGATCTGGCCCTCGAGCAGCCCGAGCTGTCACCCCGGGAGCTCGCCGCCCGCTTCACCGACACTCAGCGTTACTTCGTGTCGGAAGCCAGCGTCTACAGGGTTCTGAAGGCGCATGGCCTGGTCACCAGTCCGGCCTTCGTGATCATCAAGGCAGCAGAGGAGTTCCACGAGAAGACGACCCGACCGAACCAGCTCTGGCAAACCGACTTCACCTACCTGAAGGTCATCGGCTGGGGCTGGTTCTACCTCTCTACCATCCTCGATGATTACAGCCGCTACGTCATCGCCTGGCGGCTCTGCACGACGATGAAGGCGTCGGACGTGACCGCGACGCTGGAAGATGCTCTGGTCGCCTCGGGCTGTGATCGGGCCACAGTCGCCCACCGGCCTCGGCTGCTGAGCGACAATGGCAGCAGTTACATCTCCGGGGAACTGGCCGACTGGCTTGCTGACGAGGGCATGGATCACGTCCGGGGCGCTCCTCGCCACCCTCAGACCCAGGGCAAGATCGAGCGCTGGCACCAGACCCTCAAGAACCGCATCTTGCTCGAGAACTATTACCTGCCCGGCGCTCTGGAACAGGCGATCGGCGACTTCATCGACCACTACAACCATCACCGCTACCACGAGAGCCTGGGCAACCTCGCGCCCGCCGACGTCTATCTCGGCAGGGCCGAAGCTATTCTGAAAACACGAAAGGAGATCAAAGCCAAAACCATCGAGAAGCGCCGCTTGCTGCATCGCCAGACCGCGGCATAGACTGAAACCACAACGAGCCAGGCCCTCCGTTCTCGATCAGGCCCTCGTGTCCCAAATCATCTGACGACGGACACCTTGGCAGGTTCGGCACTGACCCGATCGAGGATCTGAGTCGGCAAAGCAGCATGTGATCTAGCATCCGCCATGTCCGAAGATTACCGCATATTTCGGACACAAGCGAGTCCGAAGTTTGCTACATATTTCGGACATGCAGACCGTGAACTCACTCTTCAAAAATGGCTTTCGACGAAGTGAGGTTCAGACGACCCCGAGATTGGCTGAGGTGACAATAAATAACGAGGCTATCGCGAACCGAGAATCGCCTTATAGTTGAACCACATTGCCACACTGCGATTGAACCCGAAACCAGTCACATTTTGGAGCAATTTCATGCAACTATTTCGGCTTTGCCACACGAGTTTACTGCTTTCATGCATGACCATCTTCCAAGCGTCCGCCCAGGACCTCGCCGAGTGCCCCAACCCGTTGTTCGAATGCATTGGCCCTGGATCGGGTGGAAGCCCTCCAGGCAATCCACCCGATCCAATTTTCAAACCAGTCGCACCTTTCACGGACAGCTATGTTGATTTCAATCGATCTTTCGGGGTCATCCAAAATGGTGCGCTTACCGTTTCCCCAGGATCGCCCGAGCTCCAGTCCGACTTGGCCGACTTTCTGACGCGCAATCGCACTTTGATCGATCCGAATACCGCCTACCTGCTTTCTCCTGGCTCGGTCATCGATGCCGATGCGGCAATCGATGGCTTGATCGTGGGCGGCGGGGCACTAACACAATGAGCTTCGTTGGATCGATTGCGGGGTATTTCTTCGTTTCGGCCGGTGTCGGATTCTTGCTTCCGTTTCTGGGGGCGTTGGCATTTCAGCGCGAATCCTGGCGAACCGTCGGTCCGCTCCTACTTGCACTGGCCCTCGTGGGGGCCTGTGCGGGGTTTGCGGGAGGTATGAGCCGGGCTTCGGCTGTTGGCGATGTTATCCCTGCATTTCTTGGGCTGTTGGGTGTCGTCGGAGTCTACCTTTTCGGTGTGGACCAGTCGCGCGGAATAATTGCTTCCTTTGGCGCCGCTGCGCTTTCGATTGCGTTGCTCATAGGTTACGCGTCCGGCTCCCAATATCGGGCCAAGCCCGAAGATCATAGGGATATCCGAGCGCATTGCGCACGTGCATACACGGACGCCGACCTCCTGGGGAATGAAGCCGCCTTCGAAAGGTTCCGGCAACAAATGGGAAACCTGTGCGATGCTTCAATGTTTTGGCGGGTGACCACAAGTGAGAAGGAAGAATAGTAAGATGAGTATTCGCTTGATGCCCGGGGTCCTAGGTGCGTTTCTGGCCGGTGCATGGCCAGCTGCCGCGGAAGACTTCACATTCGCCTCATGGAACATCGCAAATCTACATCACGAGACGGGCGTTCCGCTTCGTGAAGGCTCCCTACCGCGCGAAGATGTAGACTATGAAAGGCTTGAGGCCGTAGCCAAAGAGCTTGATGCCGACATTATCGGTCTTCAGGAGATCGGATCTCTGGCCGCTCTAGAGAGAATTTTCTCTCCCGATGCTTACCATCTTGTCATCTCGGACCGTTACCAAGTTGGTGACGAGAAAAAGCCGCCGTCGGCTTCGCTGTTCCGGGTTTCTGTCTCATCTCCACTCCTTGGTGGTTACGATGAGCCAGAAACCCTCCGTTACAAAGTCAACTCAGATGTCCCAGGGGCGCTGACGGGGGACAGAACCAATGGCGCCTCAATGGCTCCACTCACTTTGCATCCCTTGCGAAATACGCGCTCGGCATTGTTCTCGGACCGTCGCCATCGTCTCTCGAACCGATGGCGCGACGCTGGCGACCGGACAAGCCTCGCCCTTTTTTAAGATATCCCGCTCCTCCGTCACTCCCAGGAGCGCGCGCTTGAGCCGACGGATCTCTGCCTCTTTCTCAGCGTCACCAGATGACGCCTTCGCGAACTTCTGCTTCCAGGAGTAGAGCGAGTATTGGCTCACGCCCAGACGCTCAGCCACCTCCCTGACTGGGTAGCCCCTCTCCGTGATCTGCGCGACGGCGTCTCGCTTGAAATCGTCGCTGAACTTGGTGCTGCTCATCATGGCCTCCTTGCCTCAAAATTAGCAAAGAAGACGTCCACGATACACGAGGCTGTTCACTCCAAGTTAGTCGTGAGCTCGATAACATCGTCCGGCTGCGGGGCTATCCCTGAATGGTGGTCAGCGATAACCACTGCCCGGCAGGCGATTTGCAAAGCAAATCTGCCGCGAGGGGGCACGGAGCTGACATCAAACGCCATTCTAAAATGGCAGGAAGACCGGAAGGTCGAGTGGCACTACATCGCGCCGGGAAAATCCATGCAGAATGGCTTCGTGGAAAGCTTCAACGGCCGCCTGCGAGACGAGTGCCTGAACGAGCACCTGTTTGAAAACCTGCGTCATGCCCGAGAGCTCGTCGCGGCCTAGCGCAACGACTACAACCTTCACCGCCCACACACGAGCCTCGACGGGCTCACCCCATGGGATTATCACCAACGGTCAGTACAGGACCAAAACCTGAACAGAGCTAACCTATAAGTGCGAGCTTTAAGGGGAACAGGTCACACCCAGGGAAGAGAAGTGGGTACGCCGCCGAAACACAGGGCTCAGGGAGGAGAGAGCCCGGAAATTCCACAGGCGCGTCTCCGTGCCGTGCGGAGAGATCCAGAGGATGCCGCGGTGCAGCACATTGCATGCAACCGCAAAGATGCCCTGGAAAAGACGCACATTTCAATCAGGATGGCACGCGGTCCTTTCATCCTGATTGAATGGCCACCCCGGAGGTCCGGGGCAGCCTTGGTCTCAATGGCTCAAAGCGCCATGTCCGGGACGTTCTGGACGTTGCCATCGACGGCGGTATCACCGATCAGCGCGCGATCGACCGTGGGCATCGGCAATGCCAACTCCAGGACTTCGGCAGTCTCCCGCCATTCCCGTTCGAGCGCGTCCGGGTTGTCATTGAGCTTGGTGCCATAGCTCGGGACGATGGTGCGCAGCTTGTCGGCCCACGCGCCCGCGACCTTTTCGGGAAAGACCTTCTCCATCAGGTTCAGCATGATCGGGGCCGCGGTCGAGGCGCCCGGCGACGCGCCAAGCAGGGCCGCGATGGAATTGTCTTCCGAGGCGACGATCTCGGTGCCGAGCTTCAGCTGGCCACCGTCTTCGGTCTTCTTGATGATCTGGACCCGCTGCCCGGCCTTCCAGAAGCGCCAGTCTTCATCCTTGGCATCGGGCACATAGGCGCGCAGCTGTTCCATGCGGTCGTCGTTCGACTGCATCAGCTGGCCGGCGAGGTATTCCACCAGCTCGAACTCGTTCCAGCCGACCTGAAGCATCGGCACGATGTTGTCGAGCGTGACCGACGCGGGCAGATCCCACAGCGAACCCTGCTTGAGGAACTTTGTCGAGAAGGTCGCGAAGGGACCGAAAAGCAGGGTTTCCTTGCCGTCCAGGAAGCGGCGGTCGAGATGCGGCACGGACATCGGCGGGTTGCCGGTCGCGGCCTTGCCATAGGCCTTCACCGCGTGGCGGCCGACCACATCCGGGTTCTCGCAGATGAGGAAGGCGCCGCCCACCGGGAAGCCGCCGTATGCGTCGGCCTCGGGAATTCCGGATTCCTGAAGCAGGGGCAGAGCAGCGCCTCCGGCACCGATGAACACAAAGCGGGCCTCGATCGCCTCTTCCCGGCCGCCGCCGGTGGGCTCGTGGAACACGCGCCAGCCGCCATCTGCCATGCGCTCCATCGACGTCACCTCGCGGCCGGTCGTCGTGGTAAAGCCATCCATCTCGTTCAGGTGCTCGGCATATTGGCGCGTAACCTCGCCGTAATTCATGTCGGTGCCGAGCTGCGACCAGGTTGCGGCGACCTTCTCTTCCATGTTGTGGCCCTGCATCATCAGCGGGGTCCATTCCTTGATCTCGTCATGATCGGTCGAGAACTTCATGCCCGCGAAAAGCGGGCTTTTCTGCAATGCCGCATGGCGCTTGCGCAGGTATTCGATGTTCTCGTCACCCCAGACGAAGGACATGTGCGGGGTGGAATTGATGAAGCTGCTCGGGTCCTGCAGCACGCCGCGACGGACCTGGTGGGCAAAGAACTGGCGCGTGATCTGCCATTGCTCGTTGATCGACAGCGCCTTGGTGATGTCGATCTCGCCGGTATCGGTTTCGGGCGTGTAGTTGAGCTCACAAAGCGCCGAGTGGCCGGTGCCGGCGTTGTTCCAGCCGTTGGAGCTTTCCTCGGCAACGCTGTCGAGGCGCTCGATCAACTCGATATTCCAGCCGGGCTCCAGTTCCTTGAGGAACACCCCCAGCGTCGCGCTCATGATCCCGCCGCCGATGAGCAGGGCGTCGACCTGATGGGCGGTGGCCTGCGCCAAACCGCGGATCGGGGTAAATGCCGAGACAGCGCCGGCTGCAACTGCAGTGCCAAGGAGCTGTCGCCGGGTGAGGCCGCGGGTTTTTGGGGATGTCGAGGATCTCGGCATGGGGAAGCCTTTCGTAGTCTGCCTCCCTGGGGCGCGACCTATGCGGCAGCGTGCCGCCGGTCAACCGTGTGCCGTTGCATACCGCATATGTGAGCAGCCGGACGGCTCTCTGCGCGGCGACAACACGCCGAAAGGTGCCCCCACCTGATCCGGATGTCGGATCGTTTCATGTCCGCAATGCAGCCACCGCTCCTCAGAGATTCGCGGCGCTACCTTCGAGCGAGCAGAGCCAGGGCTGCGGTGCTGCACGAGGGCCTGCCGCAACGTGGCAGCCGTTCCGGTGCATGCGCGTGCCGCGAGAAAGCGGCGCTTTCGCCATGGGTTCCCAGCAGCCATGCGGCAGGTTTTGCCCGACGTGGCCGCCCTGAAGCGCGGCGAGCGTGGTGTGATCGGGTATCGGCAAACCGCCGACGATGTGGTGGGCGTCGTGAATCGAAGGCCCCATTATGCCAACGACAAAGCTGCCTGCCAGTCGTGCATGCCGTCCTGCTTGGAACAAGGGGCGCATCGCCGGCCAGACGCGTGCGCTTGCACCGAAACACGTTTGGTCGATCTCGGTTCGCGTCGAGACTGCTCAGAAGACACGAGAGCTGGCGCTCTTCACCCTCGCGATCGTCTGCAAATTGCGGGACGGCAACCTGGCAAGACTGAAGGCCGCTGACGTCCATGCAGCCGGACCGGTCAACCACCGCGCATCCTTCGTCCAGAGCAAGACCCATATACCTGTCAGCTGCGAAATCACCGAAGGGACGCGCAAAAGGGGCGCGCCTCCGCCCGGCCCCATCAGTCCCGGATCGCGCTGCTGCCGGCGGTTGCGATCTCGGGCTCTGACATGCCCCGGCGCCAATGGGCAAAGGCCACGATGCGGTCCGGGGCCAGGCCCAGGGCGCGGACCTGTCGGCGCATGGCCCGAAAGCCCGCGTATTCGGTCCCGCACCAAAAGGCGCTGTCGGCCGGATCGTCTGGCCAGTCGATCCCGCCAAGCGCCCGGGCCAGCACGTCGCTGGTGCCCGGTGCGGCCCCGTTGCGGTGCAGCCAGTGCAGGGCCACGCCCGGCGGGGCGGCCAGGGGCTGGTGATCCGCCGGTCCGTCGACCTCGATCAGCGCCGCGCCCCGGGTGTCGGGCGGCAGGTGTTCCAGGCAGCGGGCAATGCCCGGCAGGCCGGTTTCATCCCCGGCAAAAACGTTGAACCGGGCCGGCACCAGCCCATGGGCCGCCGGCCCGATGAACCCCGCGCCATCCCCAGGCGCGGCCTGCCGGGCCCAGGCCGTGGCTGGGCCGGCATGGGCGCCCAGGTGGAAATCGACGGCCAGCCGCCCGGCCCGCGCATCGACCCGCCGCACCGTATAGACCCGCGTGTCCAGCGTGGCCGCGCCCTCGGGCCAGCGCATCCGCCCGGCATCATTCATCACCGGCCAGTCGCGCGGCACCCCGCGCGCCCGGCCCAGAAGCAACCGGCTGTGCAACTGGTCCAGCGTGTCATAGCGCGCCACGTCCGCGCCGCTGAACCAGATGCGCTTCATCCGCGGGGTGATCTGTTCGGTCTCCTGCACGGTCAGGATCTGCAGCTGCGGCGGCAGTGTCTCGCCCGGGGCATCACCCTGCCAGTCGACCCGGGGCGCGGCGTCCCGGGCGTTGAAATCGATCAGCGCGGTGACCGCGTAGCGCATCCAGTTCAGCGTCGGCGCGTCATCGGTGCGGATGATGACGTCAAGCCGGCCCTGCGTGATCTCCAGCACCACCTCGCCGCCCGGCCCGGCCAGGGCCCGGCGCGGGCCGTCGCGACGCACCGGCAGCTGGTGCGCCGCCAGGGCATCGAGGATGGCAGGGAAATAGGACAGGGCGTCGGGAAAGGCGATCCGGCTGGTTATCTCGTACATCAATCTTCATCTGGCGATAGCCACAAGGGGCCGTTCAGCGGGTGAGAGAGGTAGGTGTTGAGGCGGTCGAGCGTGGCCTGGGGGGACAGTTCCGCGCAGGGGCCGGGCCGAAGCCAGGTGCCCAGGCATTCGGCCAGGATGGGCACCAGCAGGGGCGAGGTGATCAGTCCCGACCAGATCCCGTGGACCCGACCCGACCGGACCGCCGGGGTTTCGCGCAGGGCGGGCCGCGCGGCCAGCCGCGCCAGGCCGGCCCGCCCCTGGACCGGGTCCAGCCCCGGACCGATGGCCGGTTGCAGCTGGGGCGCATGGCTGCCGCCGGTGGCCACGTAGACCTGCGGTTGCAGCGCAGCCAGGCTCTCGGGCGACAGCTGGCCGCCCCAGCCATCGCCGCCGGCCAACAGCGTACCGCCCGCCATGTCGATCAGCGGCCCCCAGAACGCCTGCCCGGCGGCCCAGCAACACTCGTCATAGGTCGACATGATCTCCATGTAACAACGCGGTCGCGGGCCCTCGGCACAGGCCCGCACGGCAGCAAAGCGTGACAGGCCGAAACCGGCGATCTCGGCTGCCCGGGCCTCCTGGCCCAGCACGGCGCCCCAGAAGGCCATCGACAGGGACAGCGATGTCTCGGGTGGCAGCGCCGCGTCATGGCCCGATGTCCAGGCCACGGGAATGCCGGCTGCGGCCAGGTGGTCCATCAGCGGCGAGGGCACGCCCGGCGGCAGCATGTAGGCGCTGGCCACGACCAGGTCGGGGGCCAGGCCCAGGATCGCCTCGGCCGACAGCGTGTCGGGCGACAGCTTGCCGACCTCGGGCATATCGGCCGGTTTCAGCGGCGACGGCGGGCCGAAATCCAGCCGCGGCGCCCCCGCCCAGCCCACGACCCGCGCCAGCGGATCGGGCAGCAGGGCCGACATGGCAATCACGTCGGGCGCATCCAGCAGCACGATGCGCTGCGGACGGTCGTCCAGCACGACGGGCCGGCCCAGCACGTCCTGCGTCTCGACACCCCGGGCGCGCAGGACCGACGGCAGGGCCAGCGCGGCCGCCCCGCCGGCCAGCAGGTGCCGGCGTGTCACCATGTCTTGCGCAGCCCGACCGTCACCGTGCGGCCTTCGCCATACTGGCAGTAGAAATCGTAGGAACAGCTGGAATAATAGGTCTCGTCGAACAGGTTGCGCACGTTCAGCGTGGCTTCCAGCCCGTCGAACACCGGGTTGATCGCGTCCAACTCATAGCGCAGGGCCAGGTCGACCAGCGTATAGGCATCGGATTGCACCGTGTTGGCATCGTCCCCGAAGCTGGCGCCGACAAAGCGCACCCCGCCGCCCAGCTCCAGCCCGCTGAGCCCGCCGTCAAAGCCGTACATCAGCCAGAGCGAGCCGAAATGGTCGGGCACCGCCTGGGGCCGGTTGCCGATGATCGCCGCATTGGTCGACTGGGTGACCTTGGTATCCAGCAGGGTCAGCGCGCCGATGACCTCCAGGTTGGCCGTCAACTGGCCGCGCGCCTCGAATTCCAGCCCGCGCGAGCGGATCTCGCCGGTCTGGACCGAGAAACCGGGCACCGATCCGGGGGTCAGCACGTTTTCCTGGCGAATGTCGAAGGCGGCGAAGGTGAACAGCGCATCCAGCCCCGGCGGCTGGTACTTGATCCCCACTTCCCATTGCTCGGCCTCGGTCGGCACAAAGGCATTGCCCGCGGCATCGACGCCGATGGTCGGCTGGAACGAGGTCGCATAGCTGAGATAGGGCGCGACACCGCTGTCGAAATGATAGAGCAGCGCGGCGCGATAGGTCGTGGCCTCGGAGTCCTGGGTTGTCGTGGCCCCGCCGATCCGGTCTTCGCTTTCGGTCTCGACCCAATCGTGGCGGGCGCCCAGGACGGCGCGGAAATTGCCGAAGGCCAGCTGGTCGCTGATGTATACTCCGGCCTGGCGCGTGGTCTGCAGGCTGTCGACATAGGGCGCAAAGGGCCCGATGGCCCCGCCATAGACCGGGTTGGTCACGTCCAGCGTCGGGGCGGCGCCGAAATTGTATTCCCAGTCGCTGCGGTTCCAGTTCACGTCGGCACCCAGCAGGATCTCGTGGGCCACGGCGCCGGTCGACAGGTCATATTGCAGGTTCGTGTCCCAGGCAAAGGCCGCGACCTCTTCGTCCGATTGCACAGCCGCACGATAAAGCTCGCCCGTGGCGGTCAGCGGCGCGGCCATCTGGATGCCCAGCATGTCGGCATCGACGGTCGCATAGCGCAGCTTGGAGCGCAGCGTCAGGTTGGGCGTGAACCCATGTTCCAGCCCGGCCTTCAGCCCCCATTGCCGGCGCTCGAAATATTCGAAATTCGGATCGCCGACGTTCAGGTCGCGGTCGAGATACTCGGCAAAGCCAGGGGCCAGGAAGGTCGGGTAGATCGAGTTGAAATAGCCGCCCTCCGGGTCCGACTGGTAATAGCCCCCGAAGGTCAGCCGCGTGCGGTCGGTCGGCTGCCAGACAATCGTCGGCGCGATGCCGTAGCGCGCCTCGTCGACATCGGCATAGCGCGTGTCGGCATGCCGGCCCACGGCGGCGATCGAATATTGCACCCGGCCGTCGGCATCCAGGATGCCATGCTGTTCGATCCCGGCCTGGATGCTGTCATGGGTGCCATATTGCAGCCGCGCCTCGCCGCCCGTCGTGCCGTCGGGGCTGCGCGTGACCAGGTTGACCAGCCCGCCGGGGCTCGTCTGGCCATAGAGCAGCGAGGACGGGCCCTTCAGCACGTCGACCCGGTCGAGCAGGAAGGGATCGATGGCCGCCTGGGCAAAGGCCTGGCCACGCGGCAGGCGCAGCCCGTCGAGGAAGGACACGAATTGCGACGACGTGCCAAAGCCTCCGAAGCCGCGCAGGAAGACGGAATCGAACCGCGTCGAGGCGTCGATCTCGGACAGCACGCCGGCGGTATAGCGCAGGGCCTGGGCCACGGTCTGGGGGTTCTGGTCGTCGAACTGCTTGCGCGTCAGCACGGTGAGCGCCTGCGGCGTCTCGACCACCGGCGTGTCGGTCTTGGTCGCCGAGCGCATCTCGGGCAGGGCGTAGGAACTGGACGTGTCCGCCACGTCCGCGCCGATCTCGATCGTGCCGAGAAAGACCTCGTCATCCGCCTGCGCGCCCGTGGCCAATACCGCCACCAGGGCGCCAAGCGCCGTTGCCGTCCGGACCATCCCGTCCCTCCGTATTGTCGTTCGGCGCAGCGGTAACAAAACGGGACGTTACCGTCCAGTTATTTCTCGACTACTTTTATCGGATAATCTATCGCATTGCCTGGACTGCCAAAAATCCGGCACATTGGGCGAAACTCATCTGGGAGACCCGGACAGGCATGACAACGACCAAGCCCCGGCGCGGTGGACGCCCGACCAAGCAGGCCTCGGAACGGATGGCCGCCGAAATCGTCGACACGGCGCGGCGGCTGTTCATCGACCAAGGCTTTGCGGCCACGACGATGGAACAGGTGATCGAGGCCTGCGGCATCGGCAAGGACACGCTCTATCGGCGGTTCTCGACCAAGGAAGAGCTGTTCGCCGCCGTGGCCCGGGCGGCAAGCGACCGCACCATCGCCTGGTTCGAGACGATGGATGCCGACAGCCCGGCCGACCCGCTGGAGCGGGTGCGCCACCTGGCGCGCTGGTTCCTCGATGCCAATCTCGACCCCGAGTTGCTGGCGCTCAAGCGCGAGGCCTTCATCGAGGCCATGCGGACGCGGCCGCTGGTGCAGGAGGATGCCTTTACCCACCGGCTGACCGAAGCCATCGCCGCCGCCCATGACGCCGGCGAGATCGTTGCGCCCGATCCCGGCTTTACCGCGGCGCAGCTGCTGGCGGCGGTGGTGCTGGGGCCGAACAATGACGCGCTGATGGGAAGCACGGCCCTGGCCGCGCCGGCGGCCCGGGCGGAGTGGTTCGACCGGGCCTGGGCGCTGTTTCTCAACGGCGCGGCCCCGCCAACGGGGGGCGGGGCCGGATGATCACGCCCTGCGGCGGGTCCCGGTCAGGGCCGCCGCAGGGCGCTTTGGTCAGGGCGCACGGCCCGCCGGATCAGGTGCCCGGGATCGGCACCCACCGGCCATCGGCATCGGGGCGGAACTGCGGGATATGGGCCAGCGACACCAGCGTTTCGCCATCTGCGCCCAGGGCCGCGCGCCAATCCTGTGCCTCGGTCAGGATCACGCCCGAGCCCACGACATCGCCCCCGGCCTGGCGCACCAGGTCCAGCGCGCCCTTCAGGCTGGAGCCGGAGGCCACCACGTCATCGACGACCACGACACGCTTGCCGGCGATCAGCGGGATCGACGCGCGGTCCAGCAGGATGCGCTGCTCCCCCTTCGACGTGATCGATGTCAGCGTCTGGACCAGCGCATCGGCCAGGTGCAGCTTGGGCGATTTCTGCAGGACGACGTAATTGTCCAGCCCCAGCGCGCGGGTGACCTCGATGGCCACGGGAATGCCCAGCGTGGCCGGCCCGACGATGACATCCGGTTTCAGCGGCGCGATCTTGCGGGCCAGGGCCTGGCCGACATGTTCGCCGAACTTCACGCCCAGGTCGATGACCATCATCAGCGAAATGGCAAACTCGGGATTGATCGGCACGATCGGCAGATCGAGGGCAAAGCCCTCGACGTCGACATTCCAGGTCTGCCGGGCGGTCTGGTCTTTCATCGGGTCATGTCCTTCCATGTCATCCTTGGCTCGACCATCATCCCGACCTCGCGCCATGTCGTGCGCTTGCGGGAGAGGTCGAACCCGTAAAGGGTCAGCGAAAAGCTGATGGCATGTGCCGTTCGGATGGCCTGCACCAGCAGCGGCACGCCGCGGGCCAGGGCAAAGCGCAGCTTGCGCACAAAGCTCACGTCGTCGATTTCCATGCCCCGGGCCCGCTGCGCATCGGCGATGCGCTCGAATTCGTCGCGCAGCATGGGGATGATGCCGAAGAGCAGCGACAGCACCAGCGTCAGAACGGCCGGCAGGCGGGCCCGCGAACAGGCGGCCAGGATGGCCCCGGGGCTGGAGGTTTCCATCACGAAGTAGAACAGCGCCGTGGTGGCCACCAGCCGGGCGGCCATGCGCGCGGCAACGGCCAGGGCCTCGCCCAGGGACAGGCCCTGCAGCGTCAGGTTGATCAGCCAGCTGACGATGACCATCAGGGTCAGCAGCGCCGCGCCCTTGAAATAGCCGCCCAGCTTGGGCACGCGCGCGGCCCAGAGCAACAGCAGGATCAGCAGGGCAAAGGGCACGCCCAGGCGCCAGTCGGGCGCCAGCCAGGCCACGGTCATCAGGACAAAGGCCGCGGCCAGCTTGGCAAAGAAATTGAGGTCGTGCAGGCGGCTCATGCGGCGGGCTCCCGTGCGGGGGCATAGGGCGCCGGCCAGCCGAGCGCGGCAAAGGCCGGGCTGGCCCATCCCGGCGCGACCGGGCCGTCGTAGAGGATATGCCCGTCTCCGACCAGCGCCAGGCGGCTGGCCACGTCATCGATCAGTTCCAGGTCATGCGACACCAGCATGACCGCGCGGCCCTGGCCGGTCATCCGGGCCAGGAAGGTATCGAGCAGGTTGCGCCCCTCAAGGTCGCGGGCCAGAAGCGGCTCGTCGACGATGGCGATCGAGGCCCCCGAGGCCTCGGCGCAGGCCAGGCCCAGCTGGCCCTGCTGGCGGGCCGACAGGGCAAAGGGATTGCTGTCGCCCATGCCTTCCAGCCCGTACCGGGCCAGCACGGCCGCGCTGTTGCCGTCGCCCTGCCCCATCGAAGCGGCGAATTCGACCTCTTCGAGCACGGTCATGTGGAACAGGATCTGGCGCATGGATTGCGGCACATAGGCAATGTGGCGGGCCCGGCGGGCGGTGGTCCAGCCCTGCGCGGCCTGGCCGTCCAGCGTGATCTCGCCCGCCGCGACGGGCAGCAGGCCCAGGGCGGATTTCATCAGCGTCGACTTCCCGGCCCCGTTGCGGCCGATGATGCCCAGCACCTCGCCGGCCCCCAGCGACAGGCTGGCGCCGTCCAGCACCGGCCGGCCCGACGCCCGGGTCAGCCGCGTGCGCAGCCCGTCGATCCGCATCAGCTCCTTGCCCGGCGCGGGATGGGCGGGCCGGCCCGGCGCCTTGCGCGGGGCCAGCAGGCCGGCATCGTGCCAGAGCGCGGGCCTGTCCAGCGCCGGGGCCAGCGGCACCGCCGGCGACAACGCCCCGCCCGAAATCAGCGAAAGGCTGTCCATGATCGGCGCCAGATGCGCCGGATCCTGTTCGGCCACGATCAGCCCGGCGACATCCTCGGCCGCCTGTTGCAGCGCCCGGCACAGCCGCTGGCGCGCAGCCGGGTCCAGCCCGGTCGTCGGCTCGTCAAGCACCAGCAGCCGCGGCCGCGGGGCCAGGGCGGCGGCCAGGACAACCATGCGCCGTTCACCACCCGACAGGCTCAGCACCCGGCGGCCGGCCAGTTCGGTCAGTTCGAGATGTTCCATCAGGAACCGCACCCGCGCGCGGATCTCGTCGCGCGGCATGGCCCGGTTTTCCAGCGGGAAGGCAATGACATCCTCGACCGACAGGTCCCACAGCTGGTCCTCGGCCGATTGCGCCACGTAGCCCACGCGCAAAAACAGGTCGTCGCGCGACATGGCCGTGACATCCTGGCCATCCAGGGCAACCCTGCCGGAAAGATGCGCAATGGGCGAAATCTGGGGAATGATCCCGGCCAGGGCCATCATCAGCGTGGTCTTGCCACTGCCGGTCGCCCCGCAGATCAGCAGGCGCTGCCCTTCGGCCAGGTGCAGCTCGATATCCTGCAGGAGGGGCTCGGCCGTGCCGAACCCCAACCCAAGTTCATGTGCGCTCAGAAGCATCAGAAGCGCTTGAAGCCGGCCGGATGGGCCGCGGTCAGGATCTTGATCGCGGGGACAACCAGCAGCGGCGTGCCGATCAGCATGGGCACGATGTCGGACAGGCCCAGGTAGAGCACGGCCCACCAGAAGGGGAAGATGCCCAGGAAGGCCAGGCTGGCCGAGACGGCGGCAACCATGACCAGGCCGACGAGCAGGCAGACCAGCGCGACACGGACCAGCGCCGAGCGGTCAAAGGTCGTGGTGGCCGGGTTGAACAGCAGCCCCGGGACAAGGCCGGTCAGGCCGACCATGATGCCGTCGACGATCAGCGAATGGGCCGGGATGAAGGTGCCGGCCAGCAGCGACCAGACGATGGTGCCGAGATAGCCGCAGAGAAAACCGCTTTTCCAGCCCAGCAGGATGCCGACCAGCGGCGGCAGGAAGGCAAAGATGCGCCACTGGATCACGCCGGGCACCAGCTGGATCGGGTTGGCATAGGCCCAGAGCACGCCGGTGGCGGCGGCCGCGACGATGGACAGGACAAGCGGGAACAGCGTCGATCCGCTGTCCTTGGGGAGGGTTTGTGTGGTCATCTGGATTTCCCTGTTGTTGGGCGGTGTCTGGGAAGGCGCGGGCGCTTCCGGAATTGGCCGCCCGGGCATGGCGCCCGGCACGGCGGTGGAGGGGTTGCACGCCGAACCGACCGCCTCCCCCGGTCGGATGGCGCGGCGAGGGTCAGGCCCGGACCGGCTCGGCCATATCGGGGTCCAGGTCGGTGGTCATCTCGGCGGACATGTCCGGTTCCAGGCTCTGCGGATCGACCCGGGCCGCGCCGTCGACCACGCGGAACCGCGGAATGCGGCCCAGCCGTTCGACCAGCGCGATGTCGTCGCCCAGGGCCTCGCGCCAGGCGATGCCTTCGGTCAGGATGGTGCCCACGCCGATGATCGACGCGCCGGCCCGCCGGACCAGCCGCATCGCGGCGGCCATGCTGGCGCCGGTGGCAATGACGTCATCGACAACCACGACGCGCCGGCCCTGCAACAGCGGGATCTGGCGGCGGTCCAGCATCAGGCGCTGGGGCTTGTCCGACGTGATCGAGCGCACCGGCTCTTCCAGCGCATCGGCCAGGTGGAATTTCGGCGATTTCTGCAGGATCAGGTAGCGATCCAGGCCGAGGTGGCGCGAGACCTCCATCGCCACGGGGATGCCCAGCGTGGCGCTGCCGACGACGATGTCGGGCTTGGCCGCCGCAAAACGGGCGGCCAGGGCACGGCCCACGCGGGCGCCAAAGGCCAGGCCCATGTCGATGTCCATCAGCAGGGCGATGGCGCGCTGGTCGTCGAGCTGAAGCATGGGCAGAGCGGTCTGCTCTCCGGCGATCTCGACGTCGTATCGTTCTGGCGCAATGAGGCGCAAGGGCGCTGCTCCCGGGGCTGATGCTGCGTTGCGGCGCAAAATGCGGTTGTCACGGATGTGTTACAAGCGCCAAGAATCCAACGCAGCGTTGAATTTTTCTCAACGCTCTGAAAGGAAGGGGGCAGATACTGCGACCTAGTGCGGGCCGGCCATGCAGAAAGTCTTTTTCTCACGTTTCTTCAGTTACATGGAGGAAATCTCGCGGCTGGGATCGATCCGCCGCGCGGCCGAGGCGCTGAACGTTTCGCCCTCGGCCATCGACAAGCAGCTGCTTCGGGCCGAGGAAGAACTGGGCGTTCCCCTGTTCGAGCGTCACCCTCGCGGCATGCGACTGACCTCGGCCGGGGAATTGCTGATGTACCGCATGCGCAACTGGCAGAAGGACATGCGCAGCGCGGCGTCCGAGATCGAAGAGCTCAAGGGCCTGCGCCGGGGCGAGGTGCGCATCGCGGTGCCGCAGGAGGCCGTGACCAGCCTGTTGCCCCAGGCGCTGAGCAGCTTCCTGGGGGAACATCCGCGCATCGCGACAACGGTGGAGGTGGCCGCCTCCGACCGGGTGCGCCAGATGGTCATCGAGGGCGAGGCCGATTTCGGCCTGACCTTCAGCCCGCGCCCCCTGCCCGGCGTGTCGGTCCTGCGCGAGATCCGCTTCAAGGTGCTGGCCCTGGTGCCCGAGGACGGCCGGGCCAGCATGTCCCTGGACCGGTTCTTCTCCCGCCCGATCCTGGTGCCCGACGCGGCCAGCCACCTGCGCGACGTGCTCGACATTGCCGCCGCCCGGGCCGGGATCGAGCTGGCCCCGCTGCTGACCTCGAACAGCCTCGACCTGCTGCGCCAGCTGGTGCGCGAAGGATGCGGCCACGGGCTGATCGCCGTGTGTCCCGGGGCCTTTGAGGGCCCCGGCGCGGGGCTGTCGGCCCTGCCCCTGCGCAGCGCCGCCCTGCCCGACCTGACGCTGGCGCTGATTTCGCCCCGCGACAGCTCGTCGGCGCTGGCCTCGGTCCTGGCCAAGCGGCATTTCGAGCTGTTCATCGACGGGCTGGCCTGACGGCCCCGCCAAACGCACACCGCCGGCCATGGCCCGGGGCCACGGCCGGCGGCAAGGACCCGCCCGGGCGTTCGGGTCAGTTCAGCAGCACCGAGGGCAGCCAGAGCGACACGGCCGGCACATAGGTCACCAGCAACAGGGCCACGAAGATGGCCAGGTAGAACGGCCAGATCGATTTCATCGCCTGTTCGATCTTGATCCGCCCGACGGCACAACCGACAAACAGGCAGGTGCCGACCGGCGGGGTGCACAGACCGATCCCCAGGTTGATCAGCATCATGATGCCGAATTGGGTGGGGTCCATGCCCAGCCCGGTGGCAATGGGCAGGAAGATCGGCGTGCAGATCAGGATCAGCGCGGCCATGTCCATGATCATACCCAGGACCAGGAGGATCACGTTGATCATCAGCAGGATGACGATCGGGTTCTCCGAGATCGACACCAGCAGGCCCGACAGTTTCGCCGGCACCTGGTACAGCGCCAGGAGATAGGCAAAAGAGCTGGCGAAGGCGATCAGGATCATCACCATGGCCGTCGTGCGCACGGCCCCCACCACGGCGATGCGAAAGCCCTCCCAGGTCAGCGAGCGGTAGTAGAAGGTGGTCAGCAACAAGGCATAGAGCGCGCCGAAGGCCCCGGATTCGGTGACCGTGAAGATGCCCGACAGGGTGCCGCCGACGATGATCACGGCCGTCATGAAGCCCGGCACGGCATCCAGCGCCGCTTGGCCCACGACCTTCCAGCCCGGGAAGGGCTCGGCCGGGTAATTGTGACGGATCGACAGGATCCAGGCGGCGATGGCCAGGCTGACGCACATCAGCACGCCGGGCAGGACACCGGCCAGGAACAGCTTGGACACCGAAATGCCGCCACCCGCGGCCACCGCGAAGATGATCATGTTGTGGCTGGGCGGGATGACGATGCCGGCAATCGACGAGGTGACCGTGACGTTGACGGCGAAATCGGGGCGATAGCCGCGCTCCTTCATCACCGGAACCAGCAACGATCCCAGCGCCGAGATATCGGCCACGGCCGAACCCGAGATGCCGCCGAAGAGCATGGACGAGAAAATGTTGACCATGGCCAGCCCGCCCTTGAGATGGCCGACCAGGGCCGAGGCCAGCCGGACCAGCCGTTGGGCGATGCCGCCATGCAGCATGATCTCGCCGGCGAAGATGAAGAACGGGATGGCCAGCAACGAGAAGACCGACACCCCGGCGGTGGCCCGCTGGAAGGTGATCAGCATCGGGAAGCCTTCGAACCAGAAGGCACAGGCCGCGGCGATGCCCATGGCAAAGGCCACCGGGGCACCGATGATCACGCCCAGGGCGAAAACGCCCAGAAGAATTGCAAGACCCATCACAGACCCTCCGCCGGATCGGCCGACCAGGCCCGGAACCGGACCAGGCGCAGCAGGGCGCGCAGCCCGGCGAACAGCAGGGTCAGCCCGCCCAGCGAGGTGATCGCGGCCGTGCGCGCGCTTTCGGGCAGGTTGAGCATGGGCAGCATCGTGTCCCAGCCAAAGCGCATCAGGGTGATCCCCGCGACCAGCATCACCGCACCGAAGGCGGCCAGCATGATGTCGATGACGATCAGCACGACCTTCTGCGCGCCGTCGGGCAGCATGTCGCGGAACAGGGTCACGCCGATATGGGTGTCGTCATGCACCCCGGCCGCCGCACCCAGGAAGGCGATGTAGCAGATCAGCAGCAGGGCCAGCTGTTCGACCCAGGTGGGCGTGATGTTCAGCACGTAACGCCCGAAGACCAGCCAGCCGAAGGTCGCGATCAACAGGACCAGGGCAAGGGAGGCAACGAGCAGGCAGAGAGACCGGACAAGATCGAGCGCCTGCTCGATCCACCGGACAAGGGGCGGGCTATCGGTCGTCATGGGGATGCTCTTGTGAAGGGTTCGGGCAGGGCCTCGGTGGGCGGACCCTGCCCGTCGCCGAAGGCTCGGCGCTGTGGATCAAACCGAAGGTTCGGCGGTGCGGGTCGGACCGGGCGCCCGGCGGTGGGGATCAGCCCGGGCGCCCGACCTTGCGGGGCAGCCCGGGCACCCGGCCACGCGGATCGGGTCGATCACTCGGCCGAGCGGATCAACTCGACCAGGTCGGACAGATCCGGGTTGTCGGCCAGGAAGGCTTCGTAGACCGGGGTCATCGCCTGCTGGAACGGCGCCTTGTCGGCCACGGTATTGACCTCGGTGCCACCGGCCTTGACCGTTTCCAGGCTGGCCGCTTCGCGTTCAGCCCAGAGCTCGCGCTGCAGCTCGGCGCTGGCGCGGCCGGCGGTCATGACGATGTCCTGCTGCTCGGGCGTCAGCTTCTCCCAGGTCTTCAGGCTCATGCACAGGCATTCCGGGATGATCAGGTGCTCGGTCAGCGAGTAATACTTGGCCACCTCGAAATGGTTGGTCGATTCATAGGACGGCGGGTTGTTCTCGGCCCCGTCGACCACGCCCGTCTTGAGCGACTGGTAGACCTCGGCAAAGGCCATCGGCGTGGCGTTGCCGTCCATCGCCTCGATCATCTTGACGAAGAGGTCGTTGGACATGACCCGCACCTTCAACCCGTCGACATCGGCCGGCGTGTTGATCGGCCGGACCGAGTTGTAGAAGCTGCGCGCGCCGGCGGCATACCAGCCCAGCGGCTGGATACCCTTGGCCCGCATGCCCTCGCCGATGGCCTCACCCACGGCGCCATCCATCAGCCGGTACATGTCGGGCACCGAGGCAAAGATAAAGGGCAGCGACACCACATTGGTCTCGGGCACGGCCTGGCCCATGGGCCCGAGGCTGAATTCGCCGAAATCCAGAACGCCCAGGCGCATCTGCTCGATGGCATCGGGCTGCGAGCCCAGCACCCCGTTGTGATAAACCTTGCCTGTCACCTCGCCGCCGGTCTTGTCGGACACCTCGTCGATGAAGCTCTCCATCGCGATGGACACGGGGTAGTCCTCGACATGGATGTTCCAGCCGCGCAGGTCCAACGCCTGTGCGCCCGTGGCCAGGCCAAGACCCATGGCCGCGACGGCGGTGGTGCGGGTGATGCGAGTGAAAATGGTCATGCAGATCCTCCCTGATTGGCATGAAACCGGGCGACACATCCTCCGGGCCGCTCCGGTCACCCGGCACCATGCTAGTATTCCATCTTGCATACAAGTAAAAATTCACACGCGGCGCCGCAAAAAGAAAACCCCGCGCGAAACGCGCGGGGCAGAACCGGTCGCCAAGGCCTTTCGGGTCAGCCGTCTTCGTCGTCGAAATAGGCCGCGCTGTTGATGCGGATCGCCGCGATGGTCTCGTCCAGCCGGGTCAGGTGCAGCATGCCGGCCGCCACGGCCCGCTCGGCATCGCCATCCTTCAGCGCTGCGGCGATTGCCTCGTGATCGGCGATCAGCTCGGGCATGCGCTGCTCCTTGGCCAAGCCCAACACGCACAGCCGGTCGACCTTTTCCTTCTCGGTGCGGATCACGTCAAAGGCGTAAGGTACGCGCCCGATGTCGCAGATGGCCTTGTGGAAGTCATAATCCAGCCGTCCGAAACCCGCGTGATCGTTTTCCGCCAGCGCCTTGTGCTGCAGGGCAATACAGGCGTCCAGCTGGAATCCCCCTGCCCTATCAATATGTTCCGCCGCCTTGCGCAAAGCCGCAGCCTCGACCGCAGCCCGCACGAACCGGCTTTTCTCGATGGCCTTGGCCGAGAATTTCTTGACCTCGGTCGCCTTCTTGGGCCGCACCAGGATCAGGTCCATGCTTTCCAGCCGGCGGAAGGCATCGCGCACCGGCTGGCGCGACACGCCAAAGCGCGCGGCAATGTCGGTTTCGGAAATGCGGGTGCCCGGCAACAGCCGCAGCGTGGTGATCTCGCGATAGAGGTAATCGACAATGTCGTCGACACTGCTGCGGCGTTCCTCTCGAAGAGCTGCGGTCTTGCCCATGATCATCCCCCTGCGACCATTGTCATATAGCCCGCCAAATTCACCCCAGACCAGAGCGCGGCGTCCCAATTGGCCGCACCCGGCAACCTGATCCTTTGATCATGATGCATCCTATTTGTATTCTATCTTGGATACAAGTATTGACGCGCCGCCCGAAACCGGCCACCTTGCCCCCCGATCGCCGGCGGGAGCGCCGGCATCCAGGGGGAGGAGAGGACATGACCGCAGACCGGCGCGGACACCCGCATCGCATCGCGCGCAGAGCCATGCCCGCTCCCCTCACACCAGCTTCGAATGCCTGTTGGCTTGGCTGAGCCGGCCGGCATGACCGGCGGGCGCGGGATACTCCTCCCTCTGCGCCCGCCACCCTGCCGGTGCATGACCTGAACGAAAGGAAACCAGATGAAACTCAAGGGACAGACCGCCATCGTCACCGGTGGCGGCCGCGATATCGGCGCCGCCTGCGCCATGCGCCTGGCCGCCGAGGGCGCCAATGTCGCGATCAACTATTTTGCCTCTGCCGAGGGCGCCGAAGGCGTGGTCGCGCGGATCAAGGACGCCGGCGGCGATGCCTTTGCCATGCAGGGCGACCTGAAGGACCCCGCACAGGTGGCCGCGCTGGTCGAGGCCACCGTCGAGCGGTTCGGCGGGCTGCACATCCTGGTCAACAATTCCGGGGGGCTGATCGCCCGCAAGTCCATCGCCGAGATGGACCTGGCCCATTGGCAGGCGGTCATGGACCTGAACCTGACCAGCACCTTCCTGATGATCAACGAAAGCCTCAAGCACATGGACAGCGGGACCATCGTGAACATGGCCAGCCAGGCCGGGCGCGATGGCGGCGGGCCGGGTGCCGGGGCCTATGCGGCATCGAAGGGCGCGATCATGACCCTGACGCGCGGGTTGGCCAAGGAGCTGGGACCGAAGATCCGCGTCAACGCGCTGTGCCCGGGCATGATCGACACCGATTTCCACAACATCTTCACCAAGGACGAAGCCCGCCGGGCGCTGGAGGCCAACGCCCCCGTCCGTCGCCAGGGCACGTCGGACGACGTGGCCAATGCCGTGGCCTTCCTGGCCTCGGACGACAGCGCCTTCATCACCGGGGCCAATGTCGACATCAACGGCGGCATGCTCTTCAGCTGACCGCCCCGCCCTGCCCGTGGCGCGCGGGCAGGGCATGGGCCCTTGCGGCCCCATATTTGTAATACTGATTTACCAATACAATCCAATGCCCACCGATATCATCGATCCAGCGCCGCCTTTGAATTACAACTATTGACTTATTGGTCGCTGAGTCGTAGTCATCTGACCAGCCATCGCCGAGGGACCGAGGAGACCCCGACGCGACACGAACGTTGACATCGACCCGGATTGCCGAAGGCCGTCACGCGCCCGGCGCCATGTTCCCCCGGACAAAACACACCGGGCCAAACATCCCGGACCGCCCGCCACGGGCGCAGCCATCACCACCATCCGCCCGCTCTCGCGCCCCATCGGCGCGGGCCGGACCATTCATGGCCTTTCAGGGGCCGACAGACAGGAAGAGAGTATGAGCGAATATATCTTGTCCGACGCGACACGGGAAAAGCTGAAGGCGGTGTCCACCGCTTCGGTTGCAACAGCTCTTTACAAGCGCGGCCTGCGCAGCCAGTTCGTGCAGGGCGTCACGCCGATCGAGCGCAAGCCGGTCATCATGGTCGGCCAGGCCTTCACCCTGCGCTATATTCCCGCCCGCGAAGACCGCAATCCGATCACCGTCTTCCGCAATCGCGACCACAAGCAGCGCGTGGCCATCGAGACCTGCCCCGAAGGCCATGTCCTGGTGATGGATGCGCGCAAGAATTCCCGCGCGGCCACGGCCGGTTCGATCCTGATCACCCGTCTGCAGGAACGCGGCGCGGCGGGTGTCGTCTCGGACGGCGGGGTGCGGGATGCCGCGGGCATCGGCGCGCTGGACATGCCGGCCTATTTCGCCTGCCCCTCGGCCCCGACCAACCTGACCCACCACGAGGCCATCGACATCAACGTGCCGATTTCCTGTGGTGACGCGCCGGTGTTTCCCGGCGACGTGGTGCTGGGCGACGGCGACGGCGTGATGATCATCCCGGCGCACCTGGCCGACGAGATCGCCGACGAATGCACCGACATGGAATCCTACGAAGCCTTCGTGCTGGAAACCGTCAAGGGCGGCGCGGGGATCATCGGCCTCTACCCGGGGACCGAAGAAGACAACATCGCCAAGTACAACGCATGGCGTGAACGGACGGGCCGCTGAGATGGCGTTTCAACCTCACGGAGACCACCTGATCGCCGGCCGGCGCATCGGGTCCGACACCCGCTTTTCCTCGGCCCCCGCGACGGGCCAGACCTTTGAATTCTCGGCCGGTTCGCCCGAGCTGGTCGATCAGGCCTGCGCCGCGGCCGCGGCCGCCTTTCCCGGGTTTGCCGCCACCAGCCGCGAGCAACGGGCCCTGCTGCTGGACGCCATCGCCGCCGAAATGGACGCGCGCGGCGACCAGATCACCGAGATCGGCAGCGCCGAGACCGGCCTGCCGCCCGCGCGGCTCGAAGGCGAACGGGGCCGGACCACGGGCCAGCTCCGCCTGTTTGCCGCCCATATCCGCGACGGTGCCTATCTCGACCGCCGTCACGATGGCCCCCTGCCCGACCGCCAGCCCCTGCCCCGCGCCGACCTGCGCATGATGCAGCGGCCGGTCGGCCCGGTTGCCGTCTTTGGCGCGTCCAACTTCCCGCTGGCCTTTTCCGTGGCCGGGGGCGACACGGCCGCCGCTTTGGCCGCCGGCTGTCCGGTGGTCGTCAAGGGCCATGGCGCCCATCCGGGCACCAGCGAGATCGTCGGCGACGCCATCGTCGCGGCGCTGGACAAGCTGGCGATGGATCCGGGCATCTTCAGCCTGGTCCAGGGCGGCAACCGCGCCGTGGGCGAGGCCCTGGTCACCGATCAGCGGATCAAGGCCGTGGGCTTCACCGGATCGCTTGGCGGGGGCCGTGCGCTCTTTGATCTTTGCGCCGGACGCCCCGAGCCGATCCCCTTCTTCGGCGAACTGGGCAGCGTGAACCCGATGTTCGTCCTGCCGCAGGCCGCCGCCGCCCGGGGTGCCGAGATCGGTGCCGGCTGGGCCGCCAGCCTGACTATGGGCGTCGGCCAGTTCTGCACCAACCCCGGCATCGCCATTGTCGTCGACGGTCCCCAGGCCGAGGCCTTCGTGCAATCCGCCAGGGCCGGCCTGACCGACGTGGCTGCCCAGACCATGCTGACCGCCGGCATGGCCGAGGCCTATCGCGACGGCGCACGCCGGGTGGCCGAAGGCGCCGGGGTATCCGCGCTGCTGACCACGGCCTGCGCGGGCCGCGAGGCGACGCCCTATCTCTTTGACGTGTCGGCCGCCGACTGGATGGCCGACCAGGACCTGTCCGAAGAGGTCTTTGGCCCGCTGGGCCTGGTGGTCCGGGTAAAGGACGCCGACGAGATGCTGGCCGTTGCCGACAGCTTCCGCGGCCAGCTGACCGCCACGTTGCAGATGGACGACGGCGATCTCGACCTCGGGCGCAGCCTGCTGCCAGTGCTGGAACGCATGGCCGGCCGTGTGCTGGCCAACGGCTTTCCCACCGGCGTCGAGGTCTGCGATTCGATGGTGCATGGCGGGCCCTACCCGGCCTCGACCAATTTCGGCGCCACCTCGGTCGGCACCCTGTCGATCCGCCGCTTCCTGCGCCCGGTCTGTTACCAGAACCTTCCCGAAGGGCTGCTGCCCGAGGATCTGCGCGACATCTGACAACGGCCAGATGCCAGGGGGCCGGGCCGTTGCGCCCGGCCCGACCAGAGCGCCCTGTCAGCGCAAACTTGTTCATTTGGAATACAGATAATGGAGGAAATGCCCCGATATTTTGCGTATTCGCGCACAAACCTGATTGATATGTAAATATTACTCAGGTAATATACAAAGCATCCCGAACCCGCTTCGCCCCTGCGGCGCACAGGCCCGGGACAGCTGATCGACAGCAATCGGGGGGAGTGACGGTCGCGTCTGGCGCCGGAATTTGTGGTGGAAATCCGGCGTCCGCCATGGGCTGAACGCCCGCACCCGCCGCGGCCCCGCCCACCCCTTTGCCCATCGACACAGGAAACCGATGCCATGTCGGCGCAACGGCGCATGCCGTGCCGCCGGCGGGTTCTCTCGACGTGCCAAGACCATCTGGCCGACACAATCTGTAAAGGAGGAACAGATCCATGTTTACCAAGAGCTTGAGGAACAAAGTCACCCTGGCGCTCGGCGCCTGCATCATCGGCGCATCCGCAGCGGCCGCCGATTTCCCGATGCGCGACGTGCGGCTGATCGTGCCCTGGCCCGCCGGCGGCGGTGCGGATGCCATTTCGCGCAAGATCAGCAACATCGCCGAGCAGGACCTGCCGAAATCCATCTATG
This sequence comes from Marinibacterium sp. SX1, assembly GCF_050389775.1. Taxonomy (NCBI): domain Bacteria; kingdom Pseudomonadati; phylum Pseudomonadota; class Alphaproteobacteria; order Rhodobacterales; family Paracoccaceae; genus Marinibacterium; species Marinibacterium sp. SX1. Next base: position 47,687 of record NZ_CP177148.1, read on the forward strand.
TCGAGAACATCGCCGGCGCGGTGACGGCCACCGGCCTGATCCAGATGACCAACGCCCGGCCCGACGGGCATACGGTCGGCGTGCTGACCTATGACAGCGTGATCACCCTGCCCCGCGGCCAGATGGTGCCCGGCTATTCGCTGGACAACATGAAGCCCATCGCCCGCATCACCAGCGAGGCCGACGCCATCGTCGTGTCCAAGCATTCGGGCATCAACAGCTTCGAGGAACTGATCGAGGCGGCCAAGGCCAACCCCGGCCAGATCCGGCTGGGCGTGGCCCCCAAGGGTTCGGGCCCCTACCTGTCGGCGATCCAGCTGGAAAAGCTGCTGGACGTGGATTTCAACGTGATCACCTATGCCGGTTCGTCGGCGGCCGAGGCCGAGGCGCTGCTGTCGGGTGAGCTGGATGCGGCGATCTCCAGCCTGGGCGATTTCAGCGGTATCATCGAATCGGGCGACGCCAAGGGGGTCATCGAACTGACCTCGGTGCAGAACCTGACCTATACCGACGTGCCGACGATCAGCTCCAAGGGCTACGACCTGCAGACCGGCAGCTTCATCGTGCTGGCCGCCCCGGCCAACACCCCCGACGAAGCCGTCGCCACGCTCGAAGCGGCCTTCAAGACCGCCTATGACAGCGCCGAGTTCCAGGACTGGCTGGCCCAGGTCGGCGTCACGCCCGACTGGCTGAGCTCGGACGAGGTGCCCGTCTGGATCGACGACCTGCAGACCCGGACCTTCTCGCTGATGGACGAGCTGGGCCTGTAAGTCCCAAGGTCAGTGCCGCCCCGGGCCATGCGTCCGGGGCGGCCTCCATCCTGCCCGGCCCCGGGGCCGACCGGCGGCGGCACCGCTCCCCAGCCACCCCGCCCCCCGGCCACCACGGCCCCACGCCCGCCGGCGCCATGCATGCGCCGCCCATCCCCCGCATCCCAACCCTCTTGCCCGGAGAAGACCCGTGTTCTCAAACAGGCAGCTCATCTTTCCGACCGCGATGCTCGCGCTATCCGTCGGTTACCTTGTCTCGGCCCTCAGCCTGGGCGCGCCGATCGCCGAAAGCGGCCTGACGCCGTCTTTCTTCCCCATGCTCGTGGGCGCCGCGGCGATCCTCTTTTCCAGCCTGCTGATCCTGCAACAGCTGCGCGAAACCGAAGCGCCGGACCGGCCCCGGGACGCGCCCGGCCATGCCCATCTGTGGGTCGTCCTGGCCATCTTCCTCTACATCCTGGCCTTCCGGAAGCTGGGGTATCTCGTGTCGTCCACGGCCTTCGTCTTTGCCCTGATCGTGCTGTTCTCGTCCTTCGAGAAACTCGTGCAGAAGGCCCTGATCGCCCTGGTCGTTGTCGGGTTGGGCTACGTGATGTTCCAGCAATTGTTCGGGGTCCGGCTCCCCACGCCCTGGGGGTGATCCATGGATTTCATTCTTCTCGTCATGAACAGCTTCGGGCTGCTCCTGGACCCGCTGAACCTGACCTATGTTGTCCTGGGCTTCGTGATCGGCACGATCTTTGCCGCCATCCCCGGCCTGACCGCCACCCTGGCCATGGCCCTGCTGCTGCCCCTGACCTACACGCTGAACGTGGAAACCGCGCTGATGGCCTGTGCCAGCATCTACATGGCCGGCATGTGCGGAGGCAGCATCACGGCCACCACGATCAACATCCCCGGCGCGCCCTCGTCGATGATGACCGCCCTTGACGGCTACCCGATGCAACAGCAAGGCAAGGGCGCCCTGGCCCTGGGCCACGCCGCCATCGGATCGATGTTCGGTGGCGCGGTCGGTGCCCTGCTGCTGATCGCCGTGGCCCCCTTCGTGGCCGAGCTGTCGCTGCTGGTGAAGACCACGGGCAAGTTCTCGTTGCTGGCCTTTGCGCTGATCGTCGTGGTCATTGCCCAGCGGGGGCGCATCCCCCAGGCCGGGCTCGCCGCCTGCATCGGGCTGATGCTGGCCACCGTCGGGCTTGACGCGATGGAGCCGGTCACCCGGTTCACCTTCGGCAATGCCAACCTGACCGCCGGGATCGACCTGATGCCCGTCATCATCGGCACCTTTGCCATCGCCGAGATCCTGGTCCAGGCCCGCACGCCCAGCGACACCACCGCCGCGACGGCCGCCGCCGGCAAGCACAAGCTGCGGCGCCGGGATTTCATCCCGCCCTGGTCCGACATCCGCCGGATCGGGTTCCGCTGCTACTTCAAGTCCTGCATGATCGGCTATTTCGTCGGCACCCTGCCCGGCGCCGGCGGGTCGATGGGGTCGTTCCTGGCCTATACCGAGGCCGTGCGCACCTCGCCCGAGCCCGAGACCTTCGGCAAGGGCAACCCCCAGGGCATCGCCGCGTCCGAAAGCGCCAACAACGCGGTCTGCGGCGGGGCCATGGTGCCGATGCTGACCTTCGGCATCCCCGGAGACCCGATCACGGCGATCATGCTGGGCGTGCTGGTCATCAACGGCATCCAGCCGGGGCCGCAGCTGATGTCCGACCAGGCCGGGCTGATCGCCCCGATGCTGGCCGCCCTGCTGTTCAGCGCCGTGGTTCTGATCCCGCTGACGCTGTATGCCATCGGGCCGTATTTCATCCGCATCGTGTCGATCCGCAAGGACGTGCTCTATGCGGTGATCGCCCTGCTGGCCGTCGTGGGCAGCTACGTGGCCACCTATTCGACGTTCCAGATGTTCATGGCCCTGGCGATGGGCGTGCTGGCCTTCCTGTTGCGCCGCAACGGGTTCCCGGTGATCACCATGCTGCTGGGCTATATCCTCGGCCCCAACCTGGAGGAATTCCTGCGCCGGTCGCTGTCGCTGTCCAACGGCAATCCGCTGACCTTCCTCACCAACCCCGACAGCCTGTTCTTCGTGCTGCTGACGCTGGTCTTCGTCTACTTCCTGGTGATCCGCAAACCGGCCGACAAGTCGGCAACGCCCGACGGGGCATGACCGCCCGCGCGGGCCCTGCGGGGCCCGCGCCCGCCCAACCACCGCCCCTGCCGCCCCGCGCGGCGGGGGCGCCCCGGCATCGCCCGGGTGACGGGGCGATAGCCCCGGTCTCTTGGTGGCGACAATGCGCGCCGGATCGGGTTACACTCCAAAGCCATCGGACACGTAAGGAGGTTCCCTTGTCAGAGACCCGGCGCCCCACGCTGGCGGATCAAGTCTATGATCAGCTGCTGGAAAAGATCCTCGAGGAAGAATATCCGGTGCACAGCCGGCTGCCCGCCGAAGAGGTCCTGGCCCAGGGGTTCGGCGTGTCCCGGCCCATCGTCCGCGCGGCCCTGTCGCGACTGCGCGACGATGGCATCATCCAGTCGCGGCGCGGCTCTGGCAGCTATGTCCTGCGGCGGCCCGACCGCGAGCTGATCAGCTTTGCGCCGCTGGAATCCATTTCCGACGTCCAGCGCTGTTACGAATTCCGCATCGACGTCGAAGGCGCGGCCGCAGCCTGGGCCGCCCGCCGGCGTGACGAAGACGACCTGGCCGCCATGGAACAGGCCTACCGGGTGCTCGAAGAGACCTACCAGGAAAACAAGATGGGCGTGGAAGCCGACCAGATGCTGCACCTGGCCGTGGCACGCGGGTCGAAGAACCCGTTCTTCTCGTCGGTTCTGGAATCGCTGGGTGACCAGATCGCCTTCGGGGTCAAGCTGTCCCGGTCGCTGACCCTGCTCGACACGCCGCGGCGGCAGGAACTCGTGCTGTCCGAACACCGGGCCATCCTGAACGCCATCCGCCTGGGCCAGCCCGAGGTCGCCCAGGCCACGATGCGCCACCACATCACCGCCGCCAAGGACCGCATGTTCGTGGGCGCCCAGGATCTCCAGGAGACCGAGGCCTAGCCACCCTCCCCCTGCCGCGCCCCCTGCGCGATGCCCCCCTGGCCTGCGCCACCTCGTGCCTGCGCCTCCTTTGCCATGCCCGGTTGGCCCCTCCCCCGCCCCAGGCACCGCGCCTGCGCCTATGCCCTCGCCCATCTTTGCCTTGCGCGTTCCCTTGCCGCACCTCCGCCCGCCCCTCACTGCGCTCGGCACCGAGCCTGCGCATAAGCCCTGCCCATCTCGGCCCTGCGCTTTTCCTTTCCGCGCCCCGGCCCGCCCCTTCATTGCGCTCGGCACCAAGCCTGCGCACAGGCCCCTGCCCCATCGCTGCACCAGGCTTCCCCCTGCCGCGTCCGGCTGCCCCCTGTCCTGCCCACGGGACCGGACAAGCAGCTACTCACCTGCGTCATCCCTGCCCCCGCTCGGCCACGTCTTTCCCATGGTGGTGCAGGCCTGCGCAGCCCAAACCCCACCACCGGCCACCGTCGCTGGCCCCGCTCCGTCCCCTGCCAGCGCCTGCGCCCCATGCTCAGACACCGACCGACGCCAACGCCCCGGCCCCACATCCGCCCGGATTACCCCCCGCCCCGAGACCGACCCGATGCCCACCCAAACCTGCACGCTCACGTTGTCTCACCTCGCCGCCAGACGCCCGTGATCCCGCTTCCTTTCACCGCCCCTGTTCCTACCTGCGACAAGGCACTGTCGCCGAGATCCCCAAGTGAGCTCCTCCTGCATGATGACTTTCCCCAATCTCCGCGCCCTCCTTCTCGCCGGCCTGGCCGGTGAACTGGCCTTCGAAGCCTATGCCTGGCTCGTATCGCCGCTGCTTTTCGGCGTGACGCTGGAACCGGCAAAGCTGATCATGGGCCTGACGGGCATGGGGCTGGGCCTCTCGCTGCCCTACGCGGCGGCCTTTGCCGTGCATCTGCTGATCGGTTCGCTGGGCTTTGCCGCCGTGGTCTGGCTGGTCCACGCGGTCACCCGCACCCGGCTGCCCATCGCCGGGGCGCTGGCCGGGGTGGCCCTGTGGTTCGTGGCCCAGGGCCTGCTCGCCCCGCTGATGGGCCGGGATTTCATGATGGGCTTCGGAGCCTATACCCAATCGTCACTGATAGGCCATGTCGGCATGAGCATCGTCATCGGCGTGGCGCTGCGACAGCTGATCCGTCCCCGGGCGATGCCCGCGTGACGGCCGTGCATCGGGACAATGCCCGACGCCTCTCACCAGCCTGCCCGCGGCCGCCTGAACCCGGACGACAGCGCCAGGGTCGACGTGATGGTTGCGCGCCAGGCGTTCGATGACTTGCACCGCCACGCGGCGCCCGGACGGGGAACGGCCCCCCCTGCTGACCAATAGCCATGGTCCTGGGCACATCATGCCGAAGGCCCGGACCCTGCACCCCCGCTGAACCCTGCACATCAAACGTCGGCAATGACTGTCTGTGGCACAGCGTGTCACGTCGGCCGGCCGGTCATTGCATCACAACATGTTCCCGGCCCAGCCGCTGTCCATGGCACCCGACTGATGCCTCTGCCCAAGGGCAGGCTCCGGCGGATGGCCCGCCGATACGGGCCATCGCGCGGTTCACACGGGCCGCAGTGTCGCCCTAGGCCCAAGCCTGCAACGCCGAGGCGCGCGGGCCGGGCTGGCCCTGCGGTCAGGCCGGAGCGAAATTGCTTGGGTAGAGCGCCCGCATCGACGCCTCGTCGCCCGGCGTCTTGAAGGTCTCGCCCTCGGCGATCTTCTGGGCAACGGCCACCGCCGGCCGGGCATTGATCGCCGCGAACCACCGGGCCACCTCGGGGAACTGCGCCAGCCCCTCGCCGCCCAGCACCCGTTCGCCGCGCATCGCCCAGCCCCACAGCGACATGTCGGCAATCGAATAGCTGTCACCGACAACGAACTCGCGGCCCTTCAGGTGGTCGTTCATGACCTGGTAGTGCCGTTCGATCTCGCGCTTGTAGCGGTTGCGAGCATAGGGCACCTCCTCGGGCGCGGCATGATGGAAATGCACGTTCTGCCCCGAGAACGGCCCCAGCCCCGAAGCGATGAACATCAGCCAGGACAACAGCGCGCCGCGTTCTTCGGGCGTCACGCCAAATTGGCCGGTCTTCTCTGACAGGTACATCAGGATCGCCGTGCTGTCGAAGACGGCCACGTCACCGTCGAGGATTGCCGGGACCTTGCCGTTGGGGTTGATGGCGCGGAATTCAGGTGTGTGCTGTTCGCCCTTGGCCGTGTCCACGGGGACCAGTTCGAACGGCAGACCGGTTTCGGCGAGAAAGAGCGCGATCTTCATCGGGTTGGGCGTGGGATGGTAATAGAACTTGATCATGGTCTGTCCGTTCGGGTTGCTTGGTTGTGTACACAGGGCACCGGTTTGGGTCGGCTTGGTCGCGCCGCCGCATTTCATGAGCATTCACTCAATTATATTTTGAGTGAATGCTCAAGAGGGATTCTGATGTGGCCCCTGCCCGCTCGCTCATGACGAGTTGCACGTGATGAAGCACGGGAACGACTGCGGTGGTCCCGGGTCCTGGGCCGGTCCGCCAGGCTGTGTCTCCGGTTCCGTGTCACGAACCCTGGCGTAAGGACAAATGAGGGTTGATGGCCCCGAGGATGGTGTGTCGCAAGCCTGAGACGTTGCGGCTGATCACTTACGGTTTGAAGTGGCTTCGGGTCTTGCAACCGGCCTGATTTCCCGCGGTCATTTGCTGGTGCTGGTGCTGGTGCTGGTGCTGGTGCTGGTGCTGGTGCTGGTGCTGCTTGAAGGAACAAGTCCGTGCAGCCAGTTGATCTATCCTCAAAGGCATCAGTGCCCCATCACCACGGATGCCTCTCCGACGGCCGCATCTGGATCACATGCGCGGATAGAATACATAAGCGTCGTGACGAGGCGACTGCTTTGTGTTAGGCAAGACCCGTCGAAAACGGCGTTCCTTGCTTCAGCTTTCGCGGAACGATCGCCATTTGTGAAACGGCGCTTTCAACTTAGTTTTGAACCTCAAAGCGCCCCACTTGCGCGGCACCGCTGATGTCCAATAAATCCGCAATCGACAGCACCTCCACAGAGAATATTGCACCGCCCTCACGAGCATGAAACCGTGAGCAACGGTATGCAGTACGTGCCGGGCGTTCGATGTTCGCGGTTCTTCAATAAACCCGTTCTTCTATTGCAACCGAGGTCAGAACTTGTCCCGTGTGCCAGGTTCAATCTCATCTCATTTCATGAGCAATGTTGTTGGCTGTCCCAACACCGAACGAGTCTCGCAGACCGAGATTATGACCGCGGTCATAATCTTCACCGGGGACGTCTCAAACGAATATGACCGCGGTCATACAGCCCCAGCTCTTCGTCGAACAAAGGCCGCCAGGTATCCATCCGGATTGGTGATCTCCGACATCTTCCTGGCCACGAGGTTCAGTCCCTCGGCCAGATGGCCCGGCCCGTGCCCGCTCATCAACCTTCGCAACGTAGGTTCCTTCACCCCAACAAACCCGGAAAATTCAAAAATGATCCGAAGATATTCCGGCTCCGTTTGCGGTGGGTTTGGATAAAGCGCTGCGATCTCGGTCAGGTCATGCCAGTTTGGTCCTGGTGCGTTCCTCGGATCTGCCGGTGCGATTTCTGTCAGCGCCCCATCATGTATTTCTTTTTCTTTGACGTCAGAGTGCCGGTCATCTTGTCCGCCATCGCCGGTCGATCTGTCCGGTGCCGCACTACCCTCTGCTTCGAGCCGGGCCAGCTGCGCTTCGCCTTCCAGCAATTCGGACATGCTTGCCGAAGCCCGACGCAGCAGGTTGCGCAGATCCGTGGCCAGGACCGCAAAGGCGCCAGTGATCTCGCCGCATTCCGCCAGAACCCGCCGCTTGGCCGCGGTCAATGACGCGCTCAGCCGGGAGCGCAGGGCGTTCAGCCGGCGGGCGTCTTCCAGTGCAGCATCGCGCAGCGCGATCAGCTCGCCGTGGCGCAGGAAGAGGGGCCGCAGGTCGATTCCGTAGGCCTCGACCACCTGTCCCGACGCGTCGCGCACCGGATAGCGCCGGCCGTTGCCGCTGAGATGACGGGTGACGAAACCAAGCTCTTCCAGCCGGGCCTCACCCCGCCGGAACCGCCGTTCGTCCATGCAATTGGCGCGGCCCAGCATGGACGACACCTGCGCATAGGACACCAGCAATTGATCGGCCCGCACGGGGCCCCGGGTCAACACGCCCAGGTGCGCGGCCAGAACGGCAATCTCGCGCTCGCCCAGGCCGGTCTGACGGCTGGTGTCTTTGACCAGCTGCAAGACCTCCCAACGGTCCAGGATGAAATGGCCGGGCCGGGGACGACCGGACAAAGGATCCCCGTGCTCCGGCGCGAAAGACGCCGCAGTCCAGTGTTTCATGTGCATGTCAGAAGGCAACAAAAGACCATTCACCGCAGAACGGTGTTGAATGGGACCGGCGCTCGGGGTATCAGGAGGGTGCAAACATCTTGAAGGCCCTTCAGAGCTTCGGCTTTGGGGGGTCTTTTTTTACCTGTTTCTGCTCCTTCGATCTCTCGGTTTCATGTCTGGCCCGCCTCATGGGCCGGTGTGCGCCGCGGTTTGTCCGCGGTCAGCTTCGGGTCTTGTCGTATTCCTCAAGCAGGCCGGGCAGGCGCTCTTCGAGGAAATCCAGCAGGCCGTCCGGGGCATCGGCGCCGGCCTTCAATGTCAGCGTGCGGGCCTTGCGCGCGGCGGTCAGGCCACGGCCCAGGGCGTTGGGTTTCGCGGCGCGCGCGCGGGCAGGGGCGGGGGGACGCGGAGCGCGCCGTTCCATCAGCTCAAGCATGGCGTCGAAGCGCTCGGTGCTTTCGGGCAGGGCAGGGACCTCGCGCGCCAGCGCATCGGGCGCCTTGCCGCTTTCGCCGATCAGCTTCTGCAGCCGTTCCCATTTGCGCCGCCCCACGCCGCGCGCCGGGCCGATGGCCAGCACCAGCTCTTCGCCGATCCCGGAATAGATCGATTTCATGCGCGAAATCATCGTCTGATCGACGCCCAGGAATTTCTCGACCTGGACCTGGGTAAAGCCCGTTTCAAGCGCCGACAGGATCGTGCGGGCGCGTTCGATGAACGAGGTCTCAAGCCGGGCATTGTTCTCGACACCCTGCGCGACAAAGGCCTCTTCGTCGCTCATCCGACGGACAAAGGCCTGGATCTGGTCGCGCCCGATCTCCTTCATCGCCTGTAGCCGACGCCGGCCGGTGACGATCTCGAACCGCTCGCCATCGCCCTTGGGGCGGACCAGGATCGGGATCTGCTGGCCTTCCTCGGCCAGGCTGCGCTTGAGCGTGTCGAGGTTCTCGGTCACGTCGATGCGGTCGCGGATGGGCGAGGGGTCGATCAGCGCAACCGGCAACATCCGGTACATGCGCGCCTCGGCCGCGGCGGATTGCTGGGCCTTGTCGAGGCTGGCAGCCCCCTTGACGAACATCGGTGCCCGGCGGGCCGACCGGTCGGCGGCCGCTTCGGTCGGCGCCGTATCGGGCGTGGCGGGAAAGGCCGTGCGCGGCTTGCGGGCCATCAGCTATCCTCCCGTTCAAAGGGCGTGCGGCCCCAGGAGGCCATGATCTCGGCGTCGATCTCGTCGGTGATGCCGCTGAGGCTTTCGAAGATCCGGTCGTAGGTCTTGCGGTGAAAACTGGACGGATCGATTTCCAGCAATGGATTCATGGTGTTACCGGCATCGGCGATGGCGGTGGAGCTGACGAAATCATGTTTCAGCATGGCGCCGCCAAGATGGCTGCGCAGGAAGGACGACAGCTGCAACTGGGCCGGGTCCGACGAGGAATAGCGCGTGAGCACGAAGCGGATGAAATCGTACCGCTTGTCCTGATGCTGTTCGACAACCTCCATCGTGCCGGCGGCCAGTTCGAGGAACTTGGCCAGGGACACGACATCCAGCATGCCGGCCGACAGCGGGATCAGCATGCCCCGGGCGGCAAAGACCGCGGCGATCACGGCAAAGGACATGTGCGGTGGCGTGTCGAACAGGACGAGGTCGTAATAGGCGTCCACCTGTTCCAGCGCGTCCGAGATCCGGCGGTGGAACGGGGTGGCATCGGCGCCTTCGCGGAACGAGGCCGAGGTTTCGAATTCGAACTCGGTCATCGACATCGATCCTGGCACGATGTCGATGTTCGGCACGTAAGTCGCTTGAATCGCGTCGGTAATCGGGATCGGGCCGGTGTCGTTCACCGGGTCTTCGTATTTAAGCACATCGTAGATCGACGGCAGGTTGTCGACATCGGCCTGGATGTCGAACATGTCGGAAAAGCTGGCCTGCGGGTCGAGGTCGATGACCAGGATGCGATAGCCGCGCAGGGCGAGGAACTGGGCCAGGTTGGCCGACAGCGAGGTCTTGGAAACGCCGCCCTTGAGGTTGTAGACAACCAGCCGGGCCTGCGGATCTTCGGGCAGGCGGCGGGGGTAGCGTTCCAGCCCAATCTTGCCTTCGGAGAGCAGCACGTCGAGGATCTGGTTGACCTCTTCGGCGGTGAAATACTTGCGGTTGCCGGCCTCCAGTGTGCCGGCGGGCATGCCGTCGAGCGTGTTCAGGTATTGGCGCAGGCTGTTGTATTTCACCCGCAGCGCATGCGAGACTTCGCGCACGGAAAACGCACGCATCGGCTTGTCCGACTTGCGCTTGTCGGGGGAATGCAACAGCTCTTTCTGCTGCGTCAGCGCGGTCTCGATGATCCCGCTGAAACGCATGAGCTGCTCCGATGCCAGAAGATCTGCCACGTGCCTCGTTCCACTGCTCTGTTCGTTCTTATTGCGGACCTTATATCAGTGAGATTGGGAAAATCCAGACTTTGTTGATATGGATCGGCGCAGCTGAGATGCGCCCGGAATGCCGATTTTCATAAGTCTATAAATTTCAATGACTTAGTCGATATTTCTGTACTATCACTTCAACCAACTGCCGGTCAGGGCGCTCTGGGCGCCGGATAACCCGGGGCAAAACAGGCGCGAGTCGCAGGGGCATAATCACCGGTCGGCCTGCTGGATTCGCAGCGGGCGGCGGGGCAGGGGCCGGCCCCATCGGTCAGGACTTGAGAAGCGCCGCATATTTCGGATCGAAGTTCCGCGCGATGGGCTCGGCCGCCGCGCCAAGCGCCACGACCCAGGGGTTGGCGTGGCCCACGACCAAACCGCCGCCGGCCTGGGCGGCCAGCCGCGACAGCAGCTCCTGCGGGGCGGTGCCGCAGAGGATGACGGCTTGCGGATCGATCACCAGGCGCAGCATCCGCGTTGCCCAGCCCAGCTGGCCGGCGGCGGTGGCGATCCAGTCCTGAAGCGCGAGATCATTGCGCGCCAGCACCCTCTCGATCTCGTCGAACATCTGGCCTTCGCTGAGGGAAATGCCGAACCGGTCGCAGAACCCGGCCAGCCCGACCCGGTGTTCCAGAACCGCACCGTCGCCCGGTGACAGCGGGATCATCCCGATCTCGCCGGCATCGCCATGGCGCCCGCCGAACAGCTCGCCGTTCAGGATCAGCCCGGCGCCCAGCCCGTAACCCAGGTAGAGACAGACGGCGTTGCGCAGCCCATGGGCCCGGCCGGTCAGCCGTTCGGCAATGGCCGCGGCCCCGGCATCGTTCTGCAGCGCGACGTCCAGCCCGGTGGCCTCGGCCAGCCGGTCGGTCAGGTCGACCCGGTGCCAATGGGCCATGGTGTAATTGTCCTTGGCCGGCGCGGCGTCGGGGCCGAAGGGCCCGGGCATGGCGATGCCCAGCCCGACCAGCCGGTCGGCGGCCTCGGGCGCGGCGCGGGCCAGGGCGGTGCGGGTATCGGCCAGGAGGGTTTTCAGCGTGGCCAGCCCGGCCACCGGATCGCGGCTGCTCAGCGGCGCATCCAGCCGCAACACCACCGCACCCTTGAGGTTCATCACGACCGTCCGGGCGACATTGCGATCGATCTGCAACCCGATCGACAGCGCGCCCATCGCCGCCAGGTCATAGGGGATCGACGGCTTGCCCCGTCCGTCGGACACCGGGTCGCCGGCCACCAGCAGACCGCCTGATTCCAGCTCTTCGACGATGTTGGACAGCGTCTGCTTGGCCAGCCGCGTGGCCCGGGCCAAGGCGGCCCGGCTGAGCGGCCCGTTGACCCGGATCGCGTCGATCACTGCCCGACGATTGTGCGCCGCGGCGGCGCCGAGGCCCGAGCCAAGCACGGCGCGAATGGGGTTCCGGTGGTTCGACATGAAAACATATTGACACCGCGATGCGGCCCCGACAATCATTAAGTCCAATTGCTGGACTAAAAATGAAAAAGGCTCCGGCAAGCGAATCTTCGGTATCCGCAGCCGTGGGTGCCCCAACAGGAGAGACACAGATGAAAACGACCCTGAAGGCGGTGCTTCTGACCGCCACCGCGCTGACCGGCACGGCCGCATTCGCGGAAACCGAGCTGAACGCGCTGTTCATGGCCCAGGCGGCCTATAGCGAGGATGACATCCGGGCGATGACGGCGTCCTTCGAGGCGGCCAATCCCGAGGTCAAGGTGAACCTGGAATTCGTGCCCTACGAGGGTCTGCACGACAAGACCGTGCTGTCGATGGGCTCGGGCGGGGGCTATGATGTCGTGCTGTTCGATGTCATCTGGCCGGCCGAATACGCCCAGAACGGCATCCTTCTGGATGTGACCGACAAGATCACCGACGAGATGAAATCGGGCATCCTGCCGGGCGCCTGGACAACGGTCGACTACGATGGCGCGTCCTATGGGCTGCCCTGGATCCTTGATACCAAGTACCTGTTCTACAACAAGGACATGCTGGCCGAAGCCGGGATCGACACGCCGCCGGCCACCTGGGCCGAGCTGACCGAAGCCGCGACCCGCATCAAGGAGGCCGGCATCGTCGAATACCCCATCGCCTGGAGCTGGGCCCAGGCCGAAGCGGCGGTCTGCGACTATACCACCCTGCTGGCGGCCTTTGGCGGCGCGTTCATCGAGGACGGTGCACCGGCGTTTCAATCGGGCGGTGGCCTCGAGGCGCTGGATTACATGGCGGCCAGCCTCGAAGCCGGGCTGACCAATCCCAATTCGCGGGAATTCCTCGAAGAGGACGTGCGCGCTGTGTTCCAGAACGGCGATGCGGCCTTTGCCCTCAACTGGACCTACATGTACAACCTCGCCAATGCGTCGGACGAAAGCTCGGTCAAGGGCAAGGTCGGCGTGGTGGCCGCGCCGGGCGTCGAAGGCGTGTCGGAGCACAGCGCCGTCAACGGGTCGATGGGCCTGGGCATCCCGGCCACCTCGGAACATCCCGACGAGGCATGGGACTACATCGTGCACATGACCTCGCAGCCGGTGCAGAACGACTATGCCCGCCTGAGCCTGCCGATCTGGGCTTCGTCCTATACCGACCCGGCGGTGACCGACGGCCAGGAAGAGCTGATCGCGGCGGCCGGTGAAGGGCTGGCGGTGATGTATCCGCGCCCGATGACCGCCAATTACCAGGAAATGTCGATGGCCCTGCAACAGGGTATCCAGGAGGCCCTGCTGGGCATGGCCTCGCCGCAGGATGCGCTGGACGCCGCGGCCGAGAACAGCGGGCTCTGATCCCGCCGGCGGGGCGCGCGTTCGGCGCCCCGCCATCCCCGATTTTTCCCAACCCCCCGGAGTCAGATGTTCACAGACCGCCTCACCTTGCGGGCCTGGTTGCTGATGCTGCCGCTCGTGGCCGTCATGGTCGCCGTCATCGGCTGGCCCCTGGCCGACACGGTCCGCCTGTCCTTTACGGATGCGCGCCTGGTCGGCACCGGGGGCGAGTTCGTAGGCCTCGACAATTACACCCGGATGCTGGGCAGCCGGAACTTTGCCCGGGCGCTCTGGGCCACGCTGACCTTTACCTTCTGGTCGGTCGGGGCCGAGCTGGTGCTAGGCGTGCTGGTGGGCCTGTTGCTGAACCAGCGGTTCCACGGGCGGACCCTGTTGCGGGCACTGATGATCCTGCCCTGGGCGCTGCCCACCGTGGTCAATGCCACGCTGTGGCGGCTGATCTACAATCCCGAATACGGCGCGCTGAATGCCGCGCTGACCCAGATCGGCCTGCTGGATGCCTACCAGAGCTGGCTGGGCCAGCCCGGCACGGCCATGACCGCCCTGATCGTGGCCGATGTCTGGAAGAACTTTCCCCTGGTCGCCCTGATCGCGCTGGCCGCCCTGCAGGCCGTGCCCCGCGACATCCAGGCCGCGGCGGTGTCGGACGGGGCCAATGTCTGGCAACGCTTCCGCTTTGTCACGCTGCCCTATCTCGTCGGGCCGCTGATGGTCGCGCTGGTGCTGCGCACGATCGAGGCCTTCAAGGTCTTCGACCTGATCTGGATCATGACCCGCGGCGGCCCGGCCAATTCGACGCGCTCGCTGTCGCTGCTGGTCTACCAGGAGGCCTTTGCCTTCCAGCGCGCCGGGTCCGGCGCATCGCTGGCCCTGATCATCACGCTGATCATCACCGTTCTGGCCGTGGCCTACCTGGCGCTGATGCGGCGGGCGGCCGGGGCACGGGGGTAGACCATGGAACATCGCCCGATCGCCCTGACGATCTTCATCCACCTGGCGGCGCTGATCGTTGCGCTGGTCGTGCTGGCGCCGCTGGCCTGGCTCTTCGTGATGAGCGTGTCGTCCAATGCCGACTTGTCGGCCAAGCCCCTGGCCTGGTGGCCCGAAACCTTTGATTTCTCGCGCTACCGGACCCTGCTGAACCGCGAGACCGGCCAGGCCTTCCTGGCCTCGCTGCGCAACAGTGTGGTTGTCGCCGGCATGGCCACCCTGGCCGCGCTGGCCGTGGGCATCCCGGCCGGCTGGGCCGCCTCGCGCAAGCCCCAACTGGGCTGGACGCTGGGCGCCGTGATCGCCACCTACATGCTGCCGCCGGTCGCCCTGTCGGTGCCGCTCTACCTGATCCTGGCCCGGTTCGGCCTGCTCAACAATGTCTTCGGCCTGTCGCTGGTCTATCTCAGCATCCTCGCGCCCTTCGTGACCTGGCTGCTGAAGGCCGGGTTCGACCCGATCCCGCGCGACCTGGAACAGGCTGCGGCGATGGATGGTGCCCGGCTGGATCAGCTGCTGCGCATCGTCATCCTGCCGCTGGCCCTGCCGGTCGTCGCCACGGCGCTGATCTTTGCCTTCCTGCTGGCCTGGGACGAATTCTTCTATGCCCTGCTCTTCACGTCCAACCAGGACGCCAAGACCCTGTCCGTCGCCATCGCCGATCTCGCCGGCGGCCGGGTGTCGGATTACGGCATGATCGCGGCCGCCGGGGTCATCGCCGCCCTGCCGCCCGTGCTTGTCGGCCTTCTCATGCAACGCGCCCTGATCTCGGGGCTGACCAATGGAGGTGTCAAAGGATGACACAGCTCGCAACCCCGCCCGAAAAGCTGCAGCCGCTTTATGACGAAATGGCCCGCCAGATGCGCGACAGCCGGGCGTCGATCGCCGAGAACGCCACCCGCGCCGCCGAGATCGCCGCGATGATCCGGGCCGATGGCCGGCTGGTGCTGCTGGGCATGGGCGGTTCGCATGCCGTCGGCCGGGTGCTGGAACCTTGCTACCGCGCCCTGGGCGTGGACACCGTGGCGCTGCCCCTGTCGGAACAGCTGGACAAGCCCCTGGACCTGGCCGGGCGCACGGTCATCGTGACCTCGCAATCGGGCGAAAGCGCCGAGGTCCTGCGCTGGTTCCGCGACGGGCTGAACCCGGCCCATACCTTTGGCCTTACGATGGAACCGGGCTCGACCCTGGCCGGGCTGGCGCCGTGCCTGATCGGGGCAGGGGGCTCGGAAAAACCCTTTGCGGCCACCCGGTCGCTGACCGTCACCCTGTCGCTGCATGCCGCCGTGCTGTCCGAGCTGGGCGCCGATCTCGGCCCGGTGCTGGACGTGATCGACCAGTCCGCCACGGCCGATGTGCTGGGCGCGATCGACCACCTGGCCGGTGCGCGCTGCCTTGTCACCTCGGGGCGCACGGCCCAGGGCGTGGCCGAGGCCATCGCGCTGGGGCTGACCGAATTGTCGCGGCTGCCCTGTTTCAGCCTGGAAGGCGGCCAGCTGCGCCACGGGCCGGTCGAGATGCTGAATGCCGATGTCGGGGTGGTCATGTTCCGCGATGCCGATCCCTCGGCCCGCTATGTCACCAGCCTGGCCGAATTCGTCGTGGCCAACAGCCCCTCGCCGCTGGTGATCTTCGATGCCTCCGGCCTGCCGCCGGTTGCCGGCGCCCACACGGTGACCTGCCCGACGGCCGCCGGGCTGGCCGGAGCCTTTGCCATGCTGCCCTCGGCCCAGCGGTTCATGGTCGATTTCGCCGCCTCGCGCATGCCCGACGCGGGCACGCCCCTGCGCTGTACCAAGGTGACGACGGTCGAATGATGCCGCGCCCGCTTGCCACCGTCGGCAACGTCAATGTCGACCTGATCATGGGCCCGCTCGATCCCTGGCCCCAGCCCGGGACCGAGGTGCTCTGCGCGCAGGACGAAACCCGCGTCGGCGGGGCGGCGGGCAATGTCGCCCTGGCCTGGCAGGCCCTGGGCGTGCCATTCCAGATCGCGGCGACCACCGGCAGCGACCATTACGGCGACTGGCTGCGGGCGGGCTTTCCCAGGGTGTCGGCCGGCTGGCCCCGGACCGCGGGCCGCACGACGATTTCCGTCGGCGTGACCCACCCGGACGGCGAGCGTACCTTCCTGTCGACCGCCGGGCACCTGCCGGATTTCTGCTGGGACGACGTCGCGGCCCAGCTCGACTGGCCGGCGCTGGCCGGGGGCTACCTGCTGCTGTGCGGGTCGTTCCTGTCGCCGCGGCTGGCTGCCGCCTATGACCGGATCTTTGACGCCGCCGAGGCCCATGACATCACCGTCGCCCTTGATACCGGCTGGCCGCCGCAGGGCTGGACGGCCGACACCCGGGCCCGGTGCCTGCAATGGGTGGCCCGGTCGGGCGTCCTGCTGCTCAACGAGATCGAGGCCATGTCGCTGACCGACCGGGCCGAGATCGCCCCGGCCCTGGCCGACCTGTCCGACCTGGCCGCCGGGCAGCCGGGTGGTGGCATCGTGGTCATCAAGCGCGGCCCGGCCGGCGCAACGGCCCGGGCCGGCGGCCAGACCCTGACAGCCGCGGCGCCGGCGGTCGATGTCATCGACACGATCGGCGCCGGCGACACGTTCAACGCGGCGTTCCTGGCGGCCCTGGCCGCCGGCGGCCGGCCACAGGCGGCGCTGGAACAGGCGGTGGCCTGCGCGTCCCGGGCGGTATCGACCCGGCCGCGCCAGTTCACACCCCGGGAGATCTTTGCATGAGCACGCTGGACATCCGCAACATCACCAAGAGCTTCGGCGCGACGCAGACCCTCAAGGGCATCGACCTGACGCTGGAACAGGGGGAATTCCTGGTCCTGCTCGGCTCGTCCGGCTGCGGGAAATCGACCCTGCTCAGCATGGTTTCCGGCCTGTCCGAACCGACCTCGGGCGAGGTCGTGCTGAACGGCCGGTCGCTGAACGGCGTGCATCCCAAGAACCGCGACATCGCCATGGTCTTCCAGAGCTACGCGCTCTATCCGAACCTCAGCGTCGGGCGCAACATCGGCTTCGGCCTGGAAATGCGCGGCGTCGCCCGGGCCGACCGCGAGGCGGCCATTGCCGAGGCCGCCCAGATCCTGCGCATCGACCACCTGCTCGACCGCAAGCCCGGCGACCTGTCGGGCGGCCAGCGCCAGCGGGTGGCCATCGGCCGGGCGCTGGTGCGCAAGCCGCAGCTGTTCCTCTTCGACGAGCCGCTGTCCAACCTCGACGCCAAGCTGCGCATGGAAATGCGCAGCGAGCTGAAGCGCCTGCACCAGATGCTGGGGGTCACCGTGGTCTACGTGACCCATGACCAGATCGAAGCCATGACCCTGGCCACCCGCATCGCCGTCATGCGCGACGGGCGGATCGAACAGCTGGGCACGCCGGAAGAGATCTACAACCGCCCGGCCACCCGGTTCGTCGCCGAGTTCATGGGTGCGCCGCCGATGAACATGCTGCCGGCCGAGCCGGTGGCCGGCGGGCTGCGGATCGAGGGCACCGACACCGTGCTGCCCTGCGCGGCCCGCGCGCCCGCGTTGATCGGCGTGCGGCCCGAGACCTTCCGCCTGGCGCCGGTGGCCGGTGGGCTGACGGTGCAGGGCACGGTCGACCTGATCGAGCTGACCGGGCCGGAAAAGATCGTCTCGGTCGCCCTGGGCGCGCGCCATGTCACGATGACCGTCCCGGCCGATACCGCCATTGCCATCGGCGATCCGGTGACCCTGCATGCCGATCCCGCCCGGCTGTCGGTCTTTGACGCCGCTGACGAGACCCGGCTGGCCATGCCCGGCGATCCCGCGCCCTAGGCCCGCCCGTTTCAACGGGAACGGCCCCTCAGCGCCAAAAGCAATCGTTTCCCCGATCGCCGCAACCTTGCCAAGCTGGCCCGGCATGTCATCGGCGCAACGGAGCACAGCATGAAAGTCGGGTTCATCGGCCTTGGAAACGTGGGCGGCAAGCTGGCGGGCAGCCTGCTGCGCAACGGGATCGACCTTGTTGTCCTGGACCGCAAACCCGAGCTGACGGCCGGTTTTGCCGCCCGGGGCGCCGGGGTGGCCGAAGATGCCCGCGCCCTGATGCGTGACTGCGCCGTGGTCATCACCTGCCTGCCCTCGCCCGCCGCCTCGGCCGCCGTGATGGACGAGATGCTGCCCGAGGTGGTCCCGGGCAAGACCTGGATGGAAATGTCGACGACCGACGAGGCCGAGATCCGCCGCCTGGGTGCGCTGGTGGCCGAGCGGGGCGGCACGGCCGTCGATTGCCCGGTCTCGGGCGGCTGTCACCGGGCCGACACGGGCAATATCTCGATCTTCGCGGGATGCGACCGGGCGACGTTCGAGCGGGTGCTGCCGCTGCTCGTGCTGCTCGGTCGGCGGGTGCTGCATACCGGCCCGATCGGCTCGGCCTCGACGCTCAAGGTCATGACCAACTACCTGGCCACGGCCAACCTGCTGACCTGCTGCGAGGCGCTGGTGACGATGAAGGCCGCGGGCATGGACCTGGCCACGACCTACGAGGCGATGAAGATCTCGTCGGGCACCAGTTTCGTGCACGAGACCGAGAGCCAGCTGATCCTGAACGGTTCGCGCGACGTGAATTTCACCATGGACCTGATCCTGAAGGACCTGGGCCTGTTCCAGGTCCTGGCCGAGCGCAACAACGTGCCGCTTGAGCTGTCGCCGATGGTCATCGACATCATGAAGGACGGCCAGCAGCGTTACGGCCTGCGGGCCAATACCGACGACATCATTCGCCGGCTCGAAGACGCCACCGGCCTGTCGATCCTGGCCGACGGCTTTCCCGCCGAGCTGGTCGACGACGAGCCCGAGGAACCCGGCTACGAGGTCTTTCCCCCCGGCCGGGTGCCCCCCGTCGCGGCGCAATAGGCGGGGGGCAGCCGGTGGCCGTCAGGGCACGACCGGGTCGGTGGCCATGGTCAGGTGTAGCTCGTCACCGCGATAGGGCAGGGCGGCAATCGCCGCATCGTCCAGCTCGACGCCCAGGCCCGGGGCGCGGGAAGGAATGACATAGCCGTCTTCCCAGGTGATCCCCGTCTTCAGGCAGGACATGTAGGGCCCGTCGAAGGTGCCGATGCTTTCCAGGATCAGGAAGTTGGGGCTGCAGGTGGCCAGCTGGATGTTGGCCGCGGCGACCACCGGCCCGCAGTAGAGATGCGGGGCGATCTGGGCCTGGCGGGTCTCGGCCATGCCGGCGATCTTCTTGGCTTCCAGCAGGCCGCCGACCCGGCCCAGGTTCATCTGCAGGATCGAGGCCGCGCCGGCTTCGAGCAGCCGGGCGAATTCATGCTTGGTGCACAGCCGTTCGCCGGCGGCCACCGGGATCGACGTGAACCGCGCGACCTCGGCCATGTCGGCCGGGTTCTCGGGCGGGACGGGCTCTTCGAACCACAGCGGGTCGTGGGGCTCGATGTGCCGGGCCATGCGCTTGGCGCCCGACACGGTGAATTGCCCGTGGGTGCCAAAGAGCAGGTCGGCCCGGTCGCCCACGGCCTCGCGGATGCGCCGGCAGAACAGTTCGGACCGGGCCAGGTCAGCCCGGCGCGGCTGGTGGCCGTCGTGGATCGAATAGGGCCCGGCCGGGTCGAACTTGACCGCCGTGAAGCCCCGTTCGACCATCTGCGCGGCAACCCCGGCGGCCAGGTCGGGATCGTCGTAGACGCTGGGCGCGCCGGGCTCGGGATAGACATCGCCTTCGGGCGGGTAGAGATAGCTGTAGCTGCGCAGCCGGTCATGCACCCGGCCGCCCAGCAACTGGTAGACCGGCTGGTCGGCGGCCTTGCCGATAATGTCCCAGCAGGCCATTTCCAGCCCGCTCAGCACGCCCATGACCGTCACGTCGGGCCGCTGGGTGAACCCGGCGCCATAGCTCTGCCGCCACAGGCGCTCGATGTGGTGGGGATCGGCCCCGTCGAACTGGCGGGCGAACATGTCGACGGCCATGGCCGCGACCAGGTCGGGGCCGAAGGTGGCATTGTAGATCTCGCCCACCCCGGTGATCCCGCAGGCCGTGGTCAGCCGCACGAATATGAAATAGCGCCCGCCGTGGCGGGGCGGGGGGTTGCCGAAGACAAAGGTTTCGATCCGGTCAAGACGCATGGGCTCTCCTGGTGTCGGCGGTTGCGGTGGCGGCATCTTCGAGGATCATCTCGGCCGCCCGGGTGGCCAGCATCATCGTCGGCGCATTGGTGTTGCCCGAGGTTACGGCCGGAAAGGCCGAACTGTCGACCACCCGCAGCCCCGGCACGCCGTGCACGCGCAGCCGGGCGTCCAGCACCGACGATTGCGGCCCGGCGCCCATCCGGCAGGTCGATGTCGGGTGAAAGACCGTCGAGGCCCGGGCGCGGAAATCGGCCATCAGGGCTTCGGGGTCGCAGGTCTCGGGCGGGGGCATCAGCCGGCTTTGGGTAACCCCGGCCAGCGCCGGGGCCGCGGCCAGCCGGGCGATCAGCGCGATGGCCCGGCGGGCTTCCTGGCGGTCGCGCTCGGTGGCCAGGGCATTGGGCCGGATCACGGGCGGATCGTCGGGATCGGCCGAACGGATGGTGATCGTGCCCCGGCTGGTCGGCCGGCAGGGCTGGGCGCAGAGCAGGTAGCCCGGATCGCGATCCGGGATCGGCCGGCCGTCTGGCGCGGCGGTGTAGGACAGCGGGTTGCAATAGATCTGCATGTCGGGCCGGTCCAGCGCCGGATCGCTGCGCAGGTAGCCTCCGACCTGGTTGACCGGCACGCTGAGCGGCCCGCGCCGCAGGGCCAGGTAGTGCAGCCCGGCCATCAGCCGCGCCCGTGGCCGGCCCAGCACGTTGTTCAGCGTCGGCACCGTGGCGCGGAAGACATGGGAAATGGCCAGGTGGTCCTGCAGCCCGCGCCCGACCTCGGGCAGGTCATGGCGCACCGGCACGCCCAGCCCGCGCAGCAGCTCGGCCGGGCCGATGCCCGACAGCTGCATCAGCTTGGGCGAATTGACCGCCCCGGCGCAAAGGATCACCTCGCGCCCGGCGGTCAGCTCGACCGGCCCGGCCGCCGTCCGCAGGCGCAGGCCCCGGACCCGGGCGCCGTCGAAGGTGAGGCGCTCGACCGTGGCATGGGTCATCACCCGCAGGTTGCCCCGCCGCCGGGCCGGGGCCAGGAAGGCATCGGCCGCCGACCAGCGCAGCCCCCGGCGCACCGTGCTGCGGTAGTATCCCACGCCCTCGGCCGTGGTCGCGCTGAGATCGTCGCACTGCGCCCAGCCGCATTCGCCGGCGGCGTCCAGGAACCGGGCGGAAAAGCCATCCATCCGGTCGCGCAGGTCGCTGACGGCCACCGGCCCGGCGCCGCGTTCGCAGGGCCGGCCGTCGACGCCCCGTTCCAACCGGCGTTCCATGGCGTCAAAGGCCGGGCCCACCTCGCTCCAGCCCCAGCCGTCCGCACCCATCGCGGCCCAATCGTCGAAATCCTGCGGCAGCCCGCGCATATAGGCCATGGCATTGATCGAACTGCACCCGCCGATGACCTTGCCGCGCGGCCAGTACAGGCTGCGCCCGGCCAGCGCCGCATCGGGCTCGGCGTGGTAATTCCAGTTCAGCCGCGGGTTGGCGAAGTTGATCGCATAACCGACCGGCACCTTGATCCAGAACCGGCGGTCGCTGCCCCCGGCCTCGATCAGCAGGACACGGGTGCGGCCGTCGCGGGTCAGCCGTTCGACCAGCGCGCAGCCGGCCGATCCGGCGCCGACGACGATGTAGTCATACGCGGCCTCCGGTGATGGTTCCGTCATTGTCGCCGTCGCCGCCCCCGTTCTTGCCACCGTATTTGCCCCGTCCCATGCTCCCGTCGCCGCTCCGGACTGTGCCGCTGTCTGCGCCGCTGCCATTCCCGGGCGCTCCCTTGCCGCCTGCCCGGTTGTGGGCGCGGCACGGGGCCGGTGACAAGCAACCGATATTGCGCCTCAGGGTTGGTTCATTTTGCCGCTGCCCGCTTTCACATTCCGGCCGCGCCGGCCATGATGGCCGCGCCCCCGGACCGGATGGAAGGTGACCTATGCGACTGCCCCATGTGACATGGCTGCGCGCCTTCGAGGCCGCCACCCGCCACAGCAGCTTTTCCGATGCCGCGGACGAGCTGGGCCTGACCCCGGCGGCGGTCAGCCAGCAGATCCGGCTGTTGGAACAGCACCTGGGCACGCCGCTCTTCCGCCGCCTGCCGCGCGGGGTGGTGCTGACCGACATGGGCCAGGCCTATGCCCTGCCGATCCGCAAGTCCTTTGCCGAGATGACCGATGCCACCGACGGGCTGTTCACCATGCGGCGCCGGCGCAGCCTGCGGGTGCGGGCGTCGATCAGCTATGCGGCGCTGATCCTGGCCCCGCGCCTGGCCGGGTTCCACGATCTGCATCCGGGCACCGAGATCACCCTGTCGACGGTGGTCTGGTCGGACCGGATGGACGACGCGGCGATCGACATCGACATCCGCTATGGCACCGGCCATTGGCAGGAACCGGGCATCTGGCCCCTGGGCGATGAAGAGGCCGTGCTGGTCTGTCATCCCGATCACCTGCGGTCCTTCGGCCCCGATCCGAAGGTCCAGGACGTGCTGGGCGCGGGGATCATCGCGGTGCAGGGTTCCGAGCCGGAATGGCGCCGCCTGTCCGACCGGTTCGACCTGGGCTGCCCCGAGCCGCCGGTCTGGCTGACTGCCGATTCCTCGCTGATGGCCCTGCAGACCCTGGCCGCGGGGTTCGGCACGGCGCTGATCCACCGCAGCTTCCTGTCGGGTTTCCTGGCGCGGGGCGAGCTGGTTCTGCCCTTCGAATACCGCCTGCCCATGCGCGCGGCCTATTACGCCGTCACCCCCGAAGACCCGCCCGCCCGCGAAGAGATCGAGGCCTTTCGCGCCTGGCTTCTGGCGGGCATGCCCGGTGGTGACGGGGGCGGTGACGGCCCTCGCTGATCGGGCATGGCGGCCAATCCCGTCCGCTGCCGTCGTGTCTTCGCCCGGCCCGCTGCGGTCAATCGTCCTTGCGATAGCGCATGTGGCAGCCGTCGCAGACCGCCTCGTAGCGCTGATAGGCCAGGGCCATGGCCTCGGGTCCCTGGCGGGCGGCTTCGGCCAGGCCGAGGGCTTCGCGTTCCAGGGTGGCAAAAGCGGCCGTGAACTCCGCCAGGTTGTCCCAGGCCGCGGGCAGGGTGGCGGTGGGGCCGGCGGCCCCGGGGTCGGCAAAGAGATCCGGCATCTGCCGTCCGGCCTTGATGACCTGCGTCATCGCGGCGTCGATGGCCTCGGCGTCAAAGTCCCGGTCGCCCCGGACCATCGCGCGGGGCACCTTGGTGGCCCGGATCATCGCGACCATCAGGCGCTGGCGTGTCTCTACGGGCGAGGCATCGGCCGATACGGTTTCGGCCGGTCCTGCGGCGGCGGCCGAGGCCAGCAGGGCGACAAGGGCAAGGGGCATGCGCAGGCCAATCATCGGGTGGCTCCTTCGAGGGCAGGGTGGGTGGCGATCATGCGCGGGCCTTCGGGCAGGTCGAAGGCCCGGGACCGCGCGGTGACCAGATCGACGAGCGACACCGAATCCGAGCCCCAGTTGGCCACGATGGCCGTGCGGCCGGGGGCGATGATGCCCACGCCTTCGCTGTAATCGCCGACCCGGGCGGTCCAGCGGTGATGCAGGTCGTCGAGGTCGAAGGCCACCAATGTGCCGGCCTCCTGGTCGGTCACCAGGACCAGCCGCGCGGCGCCATCGACGGCCACGCCATAGGGCATGCCGGTCAGCGGCAGGCGGGCGGTTTCGGTCATGCGCTCCAGGTCGATCACGCTGAGGTCGCCGCTTCGGACATTGGCGACAAAGGCCCGGCGGCCGTCGGGCGACAGCGCCCCGGCAAAGGGCGCCTGGCCAAGCGCGGCGACGCCGGTCACCGCAAAGGCGTCCAGGTCGATCCGCGTCAGCCGGTCGCTTTCACGGTCTATCGTATAGGCCAGGCCCCGCGCCGCATCGACCAGCACGGCCGAAGGGGCCCGGCCCACGGCCAGGTGCCGCTGTCCACCATCCGGGGCAACGCGCGACAGCCGGTTGCCGCTCCAGTCGGTGACCAGCAGGCTGTCGTCGGGCAGGAAGGCCAGGCCGAAGGGCTGGTCGCCGATATCCATCTGCCCGGCGGGCAGGAAGCTGTCCAGCGCGACCAGGCTGATCCGGCCGATGTCCGGATGGCTGATCGCGGCCCGCCGGCCATCGGCCGTGATCGCCACCGCCGCCGGAGCGGCATCCAGGGCCATCGCCCGGGTGGCGCCGGCCGGCCCGACCTGGCTGAGCCGCGCCGCGCCCTGCGACACGACCAGCGCCTGGGCCAGGGCACCCGCCGGAAGGGCAAGCCCCGCCGCCAGAACCAGCAGCAGCCGGCGGGGCAGGGCCGTCACTCCACCGCCTCTTTCAGCCCGGCCAGACCGTCGTCGAAAAAGGCCGATATCGCCGTGATCGCCGCTTCGTCGTTGAATTCCTCGGGCGGAGAATTCGTGGTGTCCGCGCGATAGAGCCGCGCCGACCAATCCACGGTGCAGACCCGCCCGGCGGTGCCGGTCCGTTCCAGCGTCATCTGCGCGGTGTAAAAGCTGACCGGCAGGGCATGGATGTTTTCCCGGGCCAGCCGATAGGACAGGGATTGCGCCCCGCGATCCATGGTGACCAGCATTTCGGTCAGGCTTTCGCCGTTGGTCAGGGTCAGGCTGCGTTTCGAGCCCCGTTCGGCGGCGCCGGTCGCCTCGACGGCGGTGACATCGGGGTGCCAGCCGCCGATGTCGCCGAAATCCAGCAGGGTCGACCAGACCAGTTCGCAGGGGGCGTTGATGTCGATCTGCCGGTCGACCTTTTGCGGTGTCGGGCCGTGGGCCTCAGCCGTGCCGGCGCAGAGTGCCAGGCCCATGACCCAGGCGGCCAGGGCGGAAAAGCGCATGTCTTGCATTGAGGATCCTTTCGTTGCGCTGGTTGGGGGGAATTGGCGGCGGCCGCCGCCCGGCAAAGCGCCAGGCATGGGCCAGCCCGAAGAGCAGCAGGCAGGCCAGGCCGAGCCAGTCGGCCAGCGGGCGGGTGACCGGCACGCGGCGCCCGGGGAAATGGTCCATCACCCGCGTGGCCAGATCGGTGCCGGGGGCGAGAGGGGCATAGCCCAGGCCCAGGGCCCCGGCCTGGGCCCGCAGGGTGGCTTCGTGCACGCGGGTCAGATGTTCTTCGCCGGGCCGAGTGCTGCCGGGGCTGTCCACCCGGGGATCCCAATCGGACCCGGCCGCGGCCGTGGGCGGCGTCCAGCCGGAACTGGCCTGGGCGACGTCATCGGGCTGATGAAAGCCGGTCTCGTTGCCCAGGTCGTCGAATTTCGGGATCGGCACCGGCGCCAGACCACCGACGCCCACGATCAACCCGGGCGTGCCATCGCCGCCGGGCAGGGGGCGGTCGGCCAGCGGCGGGGCCTGATGGCCGTCGGTAAAGAACACAATGCCATGGCCCCGGTCCCGCGCCGTGTCCAGCGCGCTGGTCAGGCCGCGCAGCACATAGCTGTCGCCTTCCCAGGCCATCCGCCAGTCCAGCGCCCCGATGGCGCGGGTGACCGGATCGTAGCCGGCGCAGATCTCGACCGGGTCGAACAGCACGAAGCTGCGCCGTTCCGAGAAGATCGACAGGCCCACCTGCGACCCGCAGGGCAGCTGTTGCAGCAGGCCCGGCAAGGCCCGGCGCAGCATGTCCAGGCGGCTGGCCGGGGCGCCGTCGACGATATAGTCGCGGGCCATCATGCTGCCGGTGATGTCGACGACAAGCATCAGGTCAAAGACCCGTCCCTCGCCGGGCAGGCCGGGCCGGAACGAGGCCGTCAGCGCGGCCGCCGCCGCGCAGGCCAGCAGAACCGGGCGGGCTGTCACGCGGCGGATCATGGCAAGCCCCGGGGCAGGGCGGGCAGGTCGGTCCAGAGATTCTTCGGCTCCGGCTGTTCGGGATCGCCACCGGCGGCGTCGGGCGCATCGGGGAAATCGCGCACCAGGCGCGAGGCGACATCAAGGTTGACCTTGGCGTCAAAGGCCTCTGGCTGCAGCGTCAGCAGCTTGCGATAGGCCGCCTTGGCCACGCGCACATGGGCGGCGGTGGTGTCCAGCTGCTGGCGGTCGGCGGCGGCAAAGGCCGCGGCCATCCGGGCATTGCCGATGGCCAGCAAAAGATCCGCCGTCAGGTCCGGCCGGTCGGCGCGGATCAGCCCGGCCACCAGCGTCTCGGCCTCGTCCGGGCGCTCGTAGCGGGCCAGGAAATCGCCCCGCGCCGCGACCAGCTCGGGCGGGGCGGCATCGGCGATGGCAATGTCGCGGCCCAGGGCCAGCGCGCGAATGTCCCGGTTGGCCCGGTCGATCCGATGCCAGTGCCAGGCCGAACCGACGGCCAGCGCCAGCCCGGCCGCAACGATCAGCCCAAGAAGCCAGGACACCGGGTCCAGCCGGAGGAGCCGCGCCATCATTCCGCCCCGCGCCGCAGCACCGGCAGGCGCGCGCGCCCGTCGCGGCAGAGGTCGCGTTCCATCCCCGCTGCCAGGGCCAGAACGGCCAGGCAAAGGGCGGCGATGCGGTAGAACAGCGGCCCAAGATCCCGCCGGGCCACCCGCGCGCGATAAGTGACGGGATGGGATTCCAGCCGGTCGATCCGCGCGATGGCCTCGGCGATGGCCTCGGGGCTTTCCGCTTCGAGCGCGTGATAGGGCACGCCAAGATCCTGCAGGAAGAGATGCAGATGCCGTTCGGGCCGGGCATGGGGGGTGTCTTCGGATGATCTGTCCGGCACATCGAAGATCCCCGGGCTGCCCCGGGTGCGGATGAACAGCCAGTAGAGGTTGACCGGGTTCTCGGCCATCCGGGCGCGCAACAGGTCCTGCACCCGCCGTTCGATCACCCCGGCCCCGTCGGACACCAGGATGAGCGCCCGGCTGTCCGGTGGCGTGTCGTCGGGAAAGAGTCCCAGCGCCAGGGCCAGGCCGCTGCCCACGTCGGTATGGGCCAGCCCGGGCTGGTCGATGGCCGAAACGGCGCCCTGGACCGCGTCGAGGTGATCGGTCAGCGGCATCACGACCATGGGCGAGGTGGAAAAGGCGGCCACGCCGATCCGGTCGTGCGGGCGCTTGTCGATGAAATCGAGGATCAGCCGCCGGGCGACGGCGGATTTCGACTCCTCTCCGCCGTCGGGGCGGCGGCCGGCAAAGCTGTCGTTCATGCTGGACGACCGGTCGAAGAGCAGGACGATATGCGCGCCGATGCCGTCGCGCAGCACCAGGCCGCCGCCGCGATAGGGCCCGGCCAGGGCGGTGACCAGCGCCAGGACCGCCAGCGCGCCCAGCGACGGCAGGGCCAGCGAGACCCCGCGCGACAGCCCGTCGGGCGCCAAGCCGGGGAGGCGGGGCAGGGGGGCCGGGCGCTGCGGGCGGATCATCAGGGGGATCAGCGCCAGGGCGGCGAAGACCAGCAGAAGGGGGCGGTCAAAGGCCATCACGGACGGCTCCGTTCCAACCGGCCCAGCCGGGCGGCCAGCGCGCCCAGCCGCGCGGTGGGCCAATCCGGGGCGCCCCTGCCGAAGAACCGGGCCTCGGACGCGTGGAAGAACGGGGCGATATCGCCATGGGCGGGGGCAAAGGCCGGATGAGCGGCGACGAACCCGTCGACATCGCCGGCCATCATCCGCCGCCCGAACACGGCGTCAAAGGCCCGGTGCAGGCTGAGCCAGGCGGCGGTGTCCTGCGGGCCATCCCGGCGCATCCGCCGGGCGATGTCGCGCGCGGCGCGTGTGAACGGACGGTCGGCGCGGCGGAACGGGCCAAGGCCCAGGTGCCACAGCAGGCCCGCGACGCCGGCCAGGGCCAGAGCTCCGCCGGCGATCAGACCCTGCCTGGCCGGGCGCGGTGACACAAGGCGCACGGGCCGCAGGGGGGCCAGTTCGGACAGGGTGGTCGGGGCCAGGATCGGGCGCAGGGGCGAGACGACCATGGAAAACGGGGGTATCCGGGCCAGCAGGTCGCCGTCCGGGCCGACAAAGCGCAGCGTGACCGGCGGGATCGTCTGTTCGCGGGGATCGAGCGCGACATAGAAGACCTGGTAGTCG
The DNA here is from genome assembly GCF_050389775.1 of Marinibacterium sp. SX1. Classification (NCBI taxonomy): domain Bacteria; kingdom Pseudomonadati; phylum Pseudomonadota; class Alphaproteobacteria; order Rhodobacterales; family Paracoccaceae; genus Marinibacterium; species Marinibacterium sp. SX1. The sequence goes on from NZ_CP177148.1 coordinate 76,214, forward strand.
AAGCGCAGCGTGACCTTGCGCATGTCACCCTGGCGGCGGTCGCTGATCTCCAGCTCGCGCAGGTCCAGCCAGTAGGACACCGCGCGGGGCTGTGGCAGCGCGGCGGGGTCCAGGGTGAAAGCCCGTGGCACCTCGACCTCGGCGGTCAGCGTGATCACGTCGCCGACCCACCAGCCGTTGGCGCGCGGCGTGTCCAGCGTGACCTGCGGGGTCTGTGCCTGCAAGGTAGAGCCCAGCAAGAGCAGCAGCACGAGCGCAAGGCGCGTCATGATCCCGGCCCTCCGCTGCCAAGGTGATCGAACAGCGCGTCGGTGTCGATCTGGTCCCGGATCAGCAGGGGCTCCAGCCCATGTACCGCAAAGATCCGGTCCTGGCGCTGCCGCCGCGCACGGGCGGCGCGGGCCCAGTCGGCGGCCAGGCGCGGGCGCATCAGAACCATCCTGCGGCGGCCGGTCTCCAGGTCGGCCAGGTCCAGCAGCCCCGGACGCGGATCGGGGCTGTCCAGCGCGCTGTCGCCCAGGATCAGCGGGCGCAGGTCGTGATGGCTCAGCGCCTCCAGAACCCGGTGCAGGTCCCGATCCGGCCAGGCGAAATCGGAGACCAGCAGCACGACGGATCGCCGCCCGGGCAGGTGGTCCCGGGCGGCGATCATGCCGTCGACACCATGCCCCCGGGGGGTGGCGGCGTTTATCCGGGCACAGACCGTGGCGGCCAGGTCGCGTCGCCGGCTGGGCGGCAGACACAGCGGCTCGCGCAGATCTGCGCCGGCCAGCACCAGCCCGAACCGATCCGAGGACCGCGATGCCGCGTGGGCCAGCCCCGTCACCAGATGCTGCACCAGCTCTGGCCGCGAGGCCCGGCCGTGAAAGCCCATGGACCCGCTGCAATCGACCAGCGCGATCACGTCGATCTCGGCCAGTTGGCGCTGTCGGCGGACCCAGACCGTGCCGAACGGGTCGCGCAGGGTCGCGCGCAGGTCGATGCGGCGGGGATCGGGGTCGGCCAGCAGCGGCGCCAGCCCGGCATGCGCGCCGCCCGCCCCGTGGGACAGGCTGGCATGCCCTCCCGGGCGCAGGCCAAAGACGCGCCCCCGCGTGGCCAGGGCGATATCGGCGAAGGCGTCCAGCACGTCGTCGGTCAGGGGAGACCGGTCCATCTGTTCCCCCGTCATGCCGGCACCGGCACATGGGCCAGCACCGCGTTCAGCAGGTCGGGCACGATCCGGTCGCGGCGGGCTTCGTAGACCGGCGTCAGAAAGATCCGGTGGCCCATGCTGGGCGCAAGGATCGCGGCCACATCGCCGGGCACCACGTAATCGCGGCCTTCGATCCAGGCTTGGGCCCGCGCCGCGCGCACCATGGCCGACACGCCGCGTGGGCTGGCCCCGCCCAGGACCAGCCGGTCCATCGCCACATCGGGCAGCGACAGCCCGGCGGTGGCGGGGTCCCTGAGGACGTCCCAGAGCGCAAACAGGTAGCTCTGCATCGTCGGGCTGACATCCACGCCGGCCTGGATGGCGCGGGCGGCGTCATCGAGCCGGCGGTAATCGGTGATCACCCGGGGCACGGCCTCGATCAGCCGGTCCGTGTCGTGGAACACGGGGTCAAAGATCAGCCGGCGGCGCTGGTCGGGATCGGCGGGCGCGGCGATGTCGATTTCCATGAAGAACCGGTCCCGGGCGGCAGCGGGCAGTTCAAAGGTCTCCTCGCGTTCGACCCGGTTGCGGTCGGCAAAGACCTGGAGATGGGGAAAGGCATGCTCGCGCTGAAACGCCGTCAGGCTGCGTTCGGCCATCGCCCGCAGCAGCAGGGCATGCACCTGGGGGCGGGCGCGGTTGATCTCGTTGAAGAAGAACACGGCCAGATCGGACCCGTGCCGCAGGATCGGCCCGGGATCGACCCGCGGGCGGCCATCCTCGCCAAGATAGGCCGCATAGACCACGTCGGCCGGCATCAGGTCGATGGTGCCCTCGATGCGTTCATAGGGCCCGCCGATGGCCTGGGCGATGGCCCGCAAGAGGGTTGTCTTGCCGACGCCGACATCACCTTCGAGCAGCACGTGGCCACGGCAGAACACGGCCAGCGTCGCCAGGCGGATGGCCCGTTCCTGGCCGATCACGGCCGTGCCGACGGCCTCTTCAAAGGCCAGGGCCATCCGGCGCCAGTCGTCAAGGCTGGCCTCTGGGCTGGCGGGCAGGGTCAATTGCGTGGTCATCTTCGCCTTTGTCAGAAAATGTCCGCGTGTGCAGGTCGATGCCGGGGAGCGCCTCGGGCATGGCCCGAGGGGTGACCCGCACACGCGGACGGTCAGGCCGACCCGGCAGGCAAACCGTGAGGAAGCATTTGCCGTGTCAATGGGAGCAGACCCGGGTGTTGCGCGGTCACTGCCCGGTCGGCCGTGGCGGTCGGGCGCGGGATGCGGCGCGCGGACCCGTTCGGCCCCCGCGTGTCGCTTGCCCCGCGCCCGAAAGTCCGGTCATTGGGGGATCTTGCGGATATCGTAGACGAATTCGCCGGTTTCCCTGAAATGCTTGACCCGCAGGGCGTTGCGTTCCTCCATGCCCTGGATCGACTCGGCCTGCTTGTTCAGCTCCATCGGGTCGTGCATCGGGTCATACTGCGAACCGGCGACCTGTTCGGGATAGCCCGGCTTGGGTTCCCAGCAATTGCCGGGCGCCCGGCAATTCGTGCCGTCATAGGCAAAGGCGGCCTGCGCGGCAAAGGACATGGCCAGCGTCAGGGCAAGGGGGCCGCAGGACGCGGCGGTCATGATGCGTTTCATTCTTTTCCTCCCAAGGTCTTCGTGAAGCCGGGCGCATGCGCTCCGGCGATGGCAATCGGCGCCGTCTTCGCCATGTCCCGGCCGATGCGCCCGCGGCCCGGGATCTCCGCGCCCCGAGGGGCCGCGGAACGGCGGAGCCTCAATGCCCGGCGGGCACGTAAGGCGTGAAACTGTCGCGTTGTTCGGGGGTCAGCCAATAGGCCGTGTCGGCCGGGCCGGTGTAGAGGTGCCGGACCCAGGCCATGGTCAGCAGCATTTCGTCCAGGGTCAGCGCGGCATATTGCGGCCCCATCATGCCCGATGCCCCGCCATAGATCGTGCGGAACAGGCCCTCGTCGGTGTCGTTCTCGGGATAGGTCCAGTAATCATCGTTCAGCCCCGGGCCCAGCTTGCCTTCGGCATAATGTCCGTGACAGCCGGAACAGGCCGTGGCGAAGGCCTCTTCGCCCTTGGGCAGGGCTTCGGCATCCTCGTTGTAGATGTTCAGGCCCGTGGCCAGGAATTCCTGCACCGCCGGGGTGTCGCGCCCGTCCTCGTAGGCTTCGCCCAGATCCAGCGGATCACCGGTGACGATGTTGTAGAGCGGGATCTGGGCGGTCAGGGCAAAGCCCATGCCGGCGATCCCGATGATACAGGCGCCAATGCAGGCAGAGGCCAGGTTTCGGTGTCTCACGGTGTGGTCGCTCATGGTGGTCGGGGTCTCCTGGATGGGTCGGGCAGGGCCGGGCCGGCCGGGAAGGACCGGCCCGTGTGACAGGCGATCAGCTGCCGGGCGGCAGCAGGGGGATGCCTTCGTCTGTCAGGATGGCGTCGATCTCGCCCCGGATCCCGGGCAGGGCCTGGCTGATCTCGGCCAGGAGGGCGGTGTCGTCCTTGCGCACGCCGATCGCCTGGTCGTATTGCAGCGGGATCTCCAGCCCGTCGACCCGGGTGATGGCGTCGGTGATCATCGTCATGCGCAGCGGGGTGCCCGACGCCTTGACATAGCGGGCCACGTCCGGGGCAAAGGCGATGGCCATGTCGGCATGGCCGGCCGTGACCTCGGACACCAGCTTGGCCGCATCGACCTGGTTGTACTGGTTGCGCCGCGACTTGAACTTGATCAGCCCATAGAGATAGGCCGCGTTGTCTTCCCATTTGCCGTTGTATTTCAGGATGGTCTCGGCCGGCGAATAGAACCGGATGGCAAAGCGGCCGTAGGGCGTGCCGGCAATGTCCTGCCAGCCGTCGCCGTCAAAGCCGGTGTCCTCGCGGCTGACATAGACATAGCCGGTGCGATAGACCGCCCCGGTGGTCAGCACGCGCGGGTCGTCGACATCGACGCCCATCACCACGTCGCACAGCCCGGCATCGAGGAAATCGCGCACCAGGTAGATGCCGAACTTGTCGGTAAAGACGAATTCCGGCGTCCGTCCCATCGCCTTGGCCAGCGCGATGGCGATCTTGTTCTCGAACCCGGTCTGGCCCTCTTCGGAATAGGGCGCTTCCCTGGTCGAGGCGCAGATCCGCAGGGCGTCGTCGGTCTGAGCGTGGGCGGCGCCGATCGTGCAGGCGGCGGCCAGGGCCGCTCCGGCCAGCAGTGATGTCGTGAATCTCGCGGTCATGTCTTTTCTCCCATGTCTGCCGGTCGTGCCCGGCGTCTCCGTCCTTTGCGCGGATTGATCCGTGGCGGGTGCCGCCGCACGGCGCGACATGCGCGGGCCGGCGACACCCCCGGTCCGGCAGGGCGGGATCCTCCTCCGCCTGCCGGGCCGTTTCGGTGTCACAGGGCGTTGGGTTCCCATTCCCCGATCGAGAGGTCCTCGGTGTAGGGGCTCTTGCCGTCGAGCGAGAAGACCATGATGCCCCCGCCCATCTGGGTGTAATTGGCCAGTTCCTTGAACGCGCCCACGGCGCCAAGACCCGCGGTCGGGTCGGTCAGGTCAAAGACCAGGCCGACACCGGGCCAGCCTCCGACACCGTAATAGATGGCGACATACTGGGTGCCGTTGTGTTCATAGGTCATCGGGTGGCCGATCGCGCCGGAGGGCATCTTGTACTTCCACAAAAGCGCGCCGGTGTCGGAATCGCGGGCCTTGATGAACCCGTCCAGCGTGCCGTAGAAGGTCAGCCCGCCGGCCGTGGCCATGGTGCCGCCCCAGACGGCGAACCGCTCGGGCACTTCCCATTTGTACTCGCCGGTGATGGCGTTGTAGGCCTTGACCTGGCCCGATCCCAGGTAGTTCTGACGATCGCCCTTGGGCCCGGGATACATCCACAGCGTTGCACCCACGAAGAACTGGCCGGCGCGATACGGCAGCATGAACGGCTCCCAATCCATGCAGATGTGGTTGATGCCCATCATGAACAGCTCGCGGTCCGGGTCATAGCTGTCGTGGCCCTGGTTGTGGTAGCCCATGGCCGACGGGCAGATGTCGCGGGCCTTGTGGTCCATCCGCGTGGCGAATTCCGGGTCGCGCACCGGCAGGCCGGTGTCCAGCTGGACGGTCTTCACCCAGTTGACCGTGTCGTCGAGCTTGTTGGCCGAGATCAGGTCGCCCGTCTCGCGGTCCAGGGTATAGACGATGCCGTTGCGGTCGGGATGGGTCAGCAGCTTGCGCGTCTGACCGTCCTTGTCTTCCTGTTCGGACAGCATCATCACGTTGACGCCGGCATAGTCCCATTCGTCATGCGGGGTCTTCTGGTAGCCGAAATGCGCCTCGCCGGTATCAACGTCGCGGCCCCAGATGGTCATCGTCCACTTGTTGTCGCCCGGGCGCATCGTTTCGTTCCAGGGCGCCGGGTTGCCCGAGCCGTAGTAGAACATGTTGGTGCCCGGATCGAAGGCGTACCAGCCCCAGTTGGTGCCGCCGCCGATCTTCCAGGCGTCACCCTCCCAGGTCTCCAGGCCCAGTCCGGTCTGGCCGTAATGCGGGTTGTTGATGTTGAAATCGCCGGCCAGCAGGATGTCTTCGTCCGGCCCGGTGGCATAGGCGCGCCAGCGCTGTTCGCCGGTGTGCACGTCATAGGCCGTCACGTAGCCGCGCACGCCCAGTTCGGCCCCCGACGACCCCACCAGCACCATGTCCTTGACCACATAGGGCGCGATGGTCAGGGTCGATCCGACCTTGATGTCCGAGTTTTCCATCATCCAGCGCAGCGCGCCGGTCTTGGCGTCCAGCGCCACGATATGGCCGTCCAGCTGGGTCTTCATGATCAGCGGGCCGGTCTCGTCGTCGCCGGGCCAATAGGCCAGGCCCCGGTTGACCACGTCACAGCAGGCCACGGCGCGGGCGGTCGGGCTTTGCTTGGGCTTGTGCTGCCAGACGATCTTGCCGGGGTCGTCGAGGTCGATCGCGAAGGTCGTGTTGGGGAAGGGCGAATGGATGTACATCATGCCATCGACGACCAGGGGCGTGCCTTCATGGCCGTGCAGCACACCTGTCGAAAATGACCAGGCCGAGCGCAGATCGGACACGGTGTCCTTGTTGATCTGCTCCAGCGCGCTGTAATTGTTCGCGTTGTAGTCGCGGCCGGTCATCACCCAGTTTGCCGGGTCGTTGGCCAGCTCGACCAGTTTGTCATTGGCCTTGGCCGGGGTTGCTGACAGTACCAGGCCACCCGTGACCACGGCCGCCAGCGCAAGCGCCGATGCCGTCGAGGTCCGAAGTTTCATACCAGGTTCTCCTCCCTTGGTGTGTTGCGAATTCGTCCAGAACGGTTCGGCCGGATGATCCGCGGCACCGCCTCCTCCTCCGGGGCGGGTGCGGTCGGCGCCCTGTCGGGGCCGGGTCGACCGTTCTTGCCGATCTTGCTGCCACGACGCCGGAATCCTGTCTTGAGCACTTTTCACCCGGCCCCCGGGCAAGACTTCCCAACGACCCGGGAAGAAGTTCCCAAACTGCTGATTCGATTGGGCTTTGAGCCGGTAAGTAAGACCAAAGTTGGGGCATCGACGGGCCGATCCGGCTGGTCGGCAGGGAAAGATCCGATGCAGGCTGGCGCCGGGACGGCCGGGTGTGATGGCCCGCGTCCCGGCGCCCGGAGCGCGCGGTAAAGACCGGCGCGGCCCTCGGCGAAGGAGGACCATATGACGACATGCCCGCCCGCGATATCCCCGGCCGGCCCGCAGGATCGGCCAGCGCCTTGCGGCGGCCGGACGCCCGGCCCATGAGGACGCGGCTGATCCTGGCCGGTCTGGCCGTTTCGGCCCTGGGCCTGGCCGGAACGCTGCTGTTGAACGCGCGCGATCCGGACGGCGGAGGGATGGCGCCGCGGGCGCCCGTGGCAGGGCCGGATGTCACCCCGGCGCAGGGTGCCGATGCCTGGCTCGACGTCAACGACCCGCGCCCGCCCGCGCTCTGGCTGGTTCGGAGAACTCACAGATTCTCAGAGTCTTCCGAGGATATGCGGGTCGAACAGGTCTCGGCGTTGCTAACCGGCGCCGAGCGGGCCTACCATGAAAACCGCCGGATGATTGCGAACCGGGTCGCCCAGATCGTGGATGTCACCGGCGAGCATGGTACGCCGCTGCTGCCCGAAAAGATCCTGGCGGATCTGGCTTTGCCCGAAGAGGTGGGACGGCAATGGCTTGGCATCGTCGCCCAGGCCTATATCGAGCTGCGCCGCAGTGGCCGGGCGCATGACGAAGCGGTGCAGATGGTGCGGCAGCGTGTTGGTGAAGGGGTAACGAGGAAATGACCGTTGCAGGGGTGACGACCGACCGGGGCGCGGACCGGGCGTCGGGCACGGCGCTGTCGCGCCTGTCCTTCCGGTTCAGGGTGATCGCGGGCCTGTCGCTTCTTGGAGGGCTGGTCTGGCTGCTGCTGGCCAGCGTGCTGGTCCTGAATGCGCGCATCGCCGTCGAACGCGAGATCCGCCATTCCTTCGACATGGCCGGCCAGACCATCGAGGCCAGCCTGCGGGAGGCCGGCCCCACGGTGGCCGATGGTGACAGCGTGATGCGCATGGCCGCCGGGCCGGACGGCCTGCGCCATGTGCAGGTGACCGCGCGGGGGCCCGAAGGCGGGATGTTGCAGGCCCGCGACGCCGACACGGCGGGTGACGGGGATGACGACGATGCCGAAGCACCGGACTGGTTCGTCGCCCTCACGGATGTGGCGCCGCTTCGCCGTGGTTTTTCCGTGGCGGTGGCCGACGGCGGGGTCTACGACCTGGTACTGGAAAGCCATTCCAGGGATGAAATCAACGAGGTCTGGGAAGACTTCCGGCTGATCGTGCCGATCACGATGGGCTACACGGTTGTCCTGGTGGCCGCCGCGGTGTTCTTTCTGAACGGGTTGTTCAACAGGCTGAAGACCATGTCCCGGGCGCTGCTGCGCCTGCGCGACGGCCCCACGGGCGAACAGCTGGCACGCCCCGACATCCCCGAGCTGGCGCCGATCGTGAGCTGTTTCAACCATGTGTCGGAAGCGCTTTGTGCCCGCGAGCGGGAAAACCGCGACCTGGCGCGCCGGCTCTTGTGGGCGCAGGACACCGAACGCCGGGGCGTGGCCCGTGAGCTGCATGACGAACTTGGACCCTATCTGTTCGGGCTGCGCGCGTCGCTGGACAGCCTGGAGCGCCAGATCGATGCCGGGGCTGGTGCGGACGAGACCCGGGCGACAATTGCCAGGCTGACCGACACGGCCCAGGCGATCCAGACCAGAAGCCGGCGCATCATTTCCGATTTGCGCCCGATGGCGCTTGGCGAATTGTCGGTCGGTGACCTGGTGCGCAACGGCATAGCGGCGATCCGGCGGATGGCGCCCGACACCCGCATCGACCTGATGGCGGGGCAATGCAACCGCACCTTCGGCGAGGCCGTCGACCTGACCGTCTATCGGTTTGTTCAGGAAAGCACGCTGAACGCCATCCGCCATGGCAAGGCCGGGCTGGTGACCGTCGAGATCCGCGAAGACGCGCAAGACGGCCTCTTGTCGGTTGTCGTCACCGACGATGGCGCGGGGCCGAACCCCAATGACACCCGGCCGGGCTATGGCCTGCTGGGCCTGGCCGAACGCGTTGGCGTGCTTGATGGCCAGCTGCGGGCCCCCTGGCGCCAGGACGGGCACACCCGGACCGAGATGCATCTGTCCGTTGTCACCGCGCGGGCTATTGGCCGGGGGCCGCAATGAGCCGGCTCTTGATCATCGACGACCACCCCATTGTCGCCCAGGGCTGCAGCGCGCTCTTGTCCTCCGGGGCGGCCTGCGAGATCCTGGCGGCCGACAGCCTGCTTGAAGGGTTCCGCACCTGGCGGGCCACGCGGCCCGACATCGTGATCGTCGATCTGTCCTTCAACCAGAGAACGCTGGCCGGGCTGTCCTTTATCCGCCGCATTCACGCCCTGTCGCCGCGCGATCCGATCCTGGCCTTCAGTATGCATTGCGATCCGATCATCGTCCGCCGGGCCCTGTCGGCAGGGGCCACGGGCTATCTGAACAAGGACGCCCCGCCCCGGGAAATCGAACATGCGCTTGACCGTATCCGGGCCGGCCGCCGCTATGTTGCCAGCGACCTGGCGGCCGATCTGGCCTTGCTGCCCGAAACGGAAACGCGGGATATCCGGAACGATCTGACGCGCCGCGAGCGCGATGTGCTGGTGTTGCTGGCCCGGGGCAGATCCTATCGCAGCATCTCGGCCGCGCTGGGGATCAGCTACAAGACCGTGGCCAACATCTGTTCGATCCTGAAATCCAAGCTCGAGGTCGATACCCTGCCCGAGCTGGTGGTCAAGGCGATCGAGACCTGCCGTCCACAACGCCAGTAAGTGGCGGCCCGGCGATGGCCCGGTGTGCCCCTGACATTTGGCAGCATCCGACCCGCTACCGGCCCGAACGCATTGCCCCATGAAAGGCAAAAGGCCCGCCAGATGGCGGGCCTTATGTCCTTGGCGAGTTGCGGGGTCGCTGCTCAGAAATCCCAGTCTTCGTCTTCCGTCGCGACGGCCTTGCCGATCACGTAGGACGACCCGGAGCCCGAGAAGAAATCGTGGTTCTCGCTGTCCGAGGACAGGGCGGCGAGGATCGCGGGGTTCACCTCGCAGGCCGAGGCCGGGAAGAGCGCCTCGAACCCGAGGTTCTGCAGTGCCTTGTTGGCGTTGTAATGCAGGAAGGCCTTGACGTCCTCGGTCAGCCCGATGCCGTCGTAGAGCTCTTCGGTATAACGCGCCTCGATTTCGTAGAGGTCGAACATCAGCGCAAAGGCGAAATCCTTCAACGCAGCGCGCTCGGCCTCGGGAAGCGTTTCGCAGGCGCGCTGGAACTTGTAGCCGATGTAATAGCCGTGGATCGCCTCGTCGCGGATGATCAGGCGGATCAGGTCGGCGGTATTGGTCAGCTTGGCGCGGCTGGACCAGTACATCGGCAGGTAGAAGCCCGAGTAGAACAGGAAGCTTTCCAGGAACACGCTGGCGATCTTGCGTTTGTTCGGGTCGGCGGTGACGTCGTATTCGTCCAGCACCAGCCGGGCCTTGGCCTGCAGATGCGGGTTTTCCTCGGACCAGCGGAAGGCCTCGTCGACCTCGCGGGTGGAGCAGAGCGTCGAGAAGATCGACGAATAGCTGCGCGCGTGCACGGCCTCCATGAAGGCCACGTTGGTCAGCACGGCCTCTTCGTGCGGGGTCTGGGCGTCCGCCAGCATGGCAGGCGCGCCAACGCTGTTCTGGATCGTGTCCAGCAGGGTGAGGCCGGTGAAGACGCGGATCGTCAGTTCCTGCTCGTCCGGGCGCAGGGTGGCCCAGCTTTGCACGTCGTTGGACAGCGGCACCTTCTCGGGCAGCCAGAAATTGACGGTCAGGCGGTTCCAGACCTCGAGGTCCTTGTCGTCCTGGAGCCGGTTCCAGTTGATCGCGCGCGGAACGGCGCGGGGCGCGGTGTCTTTCATCGGTCGGGTCCTGTCATGCCGCGCGGTGGGCGGCTTCGATGTTGTTGCCGTCGGGGTCGAGAACATAGGCGGCGTAATAGCCGGGATCGCGTTCTCCGGGGCGGCCGTTGTCCGTTCCGCCGGCGGTGAGGGCCGCGGCGTGGAAGGCATCGACCGCCGCCGCCGACGGGGCGGTGAAGCAAAGGTGGATCGGGCTGCGCGCCGGGGCGTGGCCGTCGCGCCAGAACTCCGGCGCATCCGGCCCGACGTAGAGGAAACGTTCGCCCTCGCCGGCCACGATGAAGGCGCCGTCGGGGTGGCGCTGGACGATGCTCAGGCCAAGCGGGGCCAGCGCGGCCTCGTAGAAGGCCAGCGCCCGCGCCGCGTCGGCGGTGATGAAGCCCAGATGGTCGAACATGGCCGTCTCCGGTTGAATGGGGCAATCGTCACGGTCGGTTGGAGGGGCGGCGGGGTAAACCCCGCCCTACACTGGCCCCGTAGGGCGGGGTTTACCCCGCCACGTGGTTCACAATGTGCAGGAGACACAACCCTGCACTTCGGTGCCTTCCAGCGCCGTCTGGCGCAGTCGCACGTAGTATATCGTCTTGATCCCCGATTTCCACGCATGGATCTGGGCGCGGTTGATGTCCCGCGTCGTCGCCTCGGCCGGGAAGAACAGCGTCAGCGACAGGCCCTGGTCCACGTGTTCCGTCGCCGCCGCATAGGTGTCGATGATCGCCTCGGGGCCGATCTCGTAGGCGTCGCGGTAGTACTCGAGGTTGTCGTTGTTCATGAAGGGCGCGGGGTAATAGACCCGGCCGATCTTGCCTTCCTTGCGGATCTCGACCTTGGACACGATCGGGTGGATCGACGAGGTCGAGTTGTTGATATAGCTGATCGACCCGGTCGGCGGCACCGCCTGAAGGTTCCGGTTGTAAAGCCCGTCCTTCATCACCGCCGCGCGCAGGGCCGCCCAGTCGTCGCGCGTGGGTAGGATGATGCCGAAGCGTTCGAAAAGCGCCTTCACCGTCTCGGTCTCGGGCAGCCAGTCGCGGGTCGTGTACTTGTCGAAGAACGTCCCGTCGGCATAGGCCGAATCCGCGAACCCCTTGAACGTCTGCCCCTTTTCACGCGCCAGGGCGTTCGAGGCCCGGATCGCGTGATAGGCCACGGCGGCGAAATAGACGCCGGTGAACTCGATCCCCTCGGGCGATCCGTAATGGATATGTTCCCGCGCCAGGAACCCGTGCAGGTTCATCTGGCCCAGCCCCACCGCATGCGCCTCGTCATTGCCGCGCCGCACCGAGGGCACGCTGTCGATGGCCGACATCTCGGACACGGCGGTCAGTGCGCGCAGGGCGGTCTCCACGGTCGCACCGAAATCCGGCCCGTCCATCGTCGCCGCGATGTTCAGCGAGCCCAGGTTGCACGAGATGTCCGTGCCCAGATGGCTGTAGCTGAGATCCTCGTCGAACTCGGACGCCTCGTTCACCTGCAGGATCTCGGAACACAGGTTCGACATGGCAATCCGCCCCGCGATCGGGTTGGCGCGGTTCACCGTGTCTTCGAACATGATGTAGGGATAGCCGCTTTCGAACTGGATCTCGGCCAGCGTCTGGAAGAACGCCCGCGCGTTGATCTTCTTCTTGCGGATCCGCTTGTCGTCGACCATCTCGTCGTATTTCTCGGTCACCGCGATGTCCGAGAACGGCACGCCATAGACCTTTTCCACGTCATGCGGCGAGAACAGGTACATGTCCTCGTTTTTCTTGGCGAGCTCAAAGGTCACATCCGGGATCACCACGCCGAGGCTCAGCGTCTTGATGCGGATCTTCTCGTCGGCATTCTCGCGCTTGGTGTCGAGGAACCGCAGGATGTCCGGGTGGTGGGCGTTCAGGTACACCGCCCCGGCGCCCTGACGCGCACCCAGCTGGTTGGCATAGGAAAAGCTGTCTTCGAGCAGTTTCATCACCGGGATCACGCCCGAGGATTGGTTCTCGATCCCCTTGATGGGGGCGCCGTGCTCGCGGATGTTGGTCAGCATCAGGGCCACGCCGCCGCCGCGTTTGCTGAGCTGCAGGGCCGAGTTGATGCCCCGCCCGATGCTCTCCATGTTGTCTTCCAGCCGCAGCAGGAAACACGAGATCAGCTCGCCGCGCGAGGCCTTGCCGGCGTTCAGGAAGGTCGGCGTGGCGGGCTGGAAGCGGCCGGAGATGATCTCTTCCATGTAGGCCATCGCCTGCGCCTCGTCGCCGCGCGCCAGTGCGAGCGAGACCATGACGACACGGTCTTCATAGCGTTCGAGATAGCGCTGCCCGTCGCGGGTCTTGAGCGTGTAGGAGGTGTAATACTTGAACGCGCCGAGGAAGGTCGGGAAGCGGAACTTGCGGGCATAGGCCGCGTCCCAGATCTTGCGCTGGAAGTTGCGCGAGTACTGGTCAAGGACCTCGGCCTCGTAATAGCCCTCTTCGACCAGGTAACCGAGCTTTTCGTCCAGCGAATGGAAGAACACGGTGTTCTGGTTCACGTGCTGCAGGAAATACTGCCGCGCGGCCATGCGGTCGGCGTCGAACCGGATGCGCCCCTCGTCGTCGTAGAGGTTCAGCATGGCGTTGAGCGCGTGGTAGTCGAGCCCCGACGCCGATGCGTCGTCCTTCAGGCCGTGGTCAAGCATTGCGTCCTCCAGAACGTCTGCAATCCCGCACGCAGGCGGGTGATGTCGGTGTCGGTACCGGCCAGCTCGAACCGGTACAGCATGGGCACGTCGCACTTGCGGGCAATGACCTCGCCCGCAAGCCCGTAGGTGGCGCCGAAATTGCGGTTGCCGCCGGCGATGACCCCGCGCAGCAGGCGGCGGCGGGCCGGATCGTTGAGGAACTGGATCACCTGTTTCGCCACCGCGCCGCGGCCCTGGCCGTCGGCATAGGTGGGCGTGATCAGCACAAAGGGGTCGGCAGGGGCGGGCATCGGGTCGCCCTCGTCCAGGGGGATCCGGTCGGCCGGCAGGCCAAGCGCCTGCACGAACCGCGCCGTGTTCCCCGACCGCGAGGAATAATAGACCAGCCCGCCCAAGGGATCAGGCCAGCCGGCCGATCAGGTCGGGGCGGAACCCGGCCCAGTGGTCTTCGCCGGCGATCACGACGGGCGCCTGGCGATAGCCCAGCTCGGTCACGCGGGTCATCGCGGCATCGTCCTGGGTCAGGTCGATGACCTCGAAATCGAGGCCCCGTGCTTCGAGCGCGCGCGTGGTGGCCGTGCACTGAACGCAGGCCGGTTTCGAATAGACGGTGATGGTCATCCCATGTCCCTTCTGGGCCGGCTCGGGGCACGGGGGACACGCAAGGCAACGGCAAGCCCGGGGCCGGCCGTCCTGTCACGCATCCCGCGGCCCTCCGCCGACGGTCGTCGTTGTCCTCGCCCTGGCAGGTTTCCTGACTTGCGGCTCGGCGCTCGGCTGGCCTTCCCGGGGGGTGCCGGTGGCATGTCAGCGTCGCTTGCCGCTTACAGTTGCGGGGGCAGTACCGGCTTGGGCTGTCCGGACCTGATCCATCGGGCCGCACCGGTTTCCCTCTTAGCCCGAGACGTGAATCACGGGCACCAAAGCAACTCTATATTGGGGTTTGCGGGGTGGGGATGTCAATATGTAGTTGTCGGTGAATGGGCCGTCCCGTGGCCCTATCGCCTGATCTGCGGCAATGGTGCTCACGCCGCCGATGCAAGGCATGGCCCGGCCCGGGGCCGTGTCCGGCCGGGCCGGCAGGCTGCCCGAATGCGCGAAGCAGGCGCGGGATGCAACCCTTTCCGGCCGCGTGGAACCGGCGAAAGCCATGGCGCGCGGAATGACCGCGGGGAAAGCCGGCGGAACGGGCATCGGGGGGAATTGACCCGGTTTTGCCGGACCAGTAAGAGATACGTTATAACATATCATCACAGGCCCGCGAGGTGTCCCCGTGGTTGCCGGTTCCAGGGCCGGCCCATCCGGCGCCAGCCCCGCCAATCCCCTTGCCCCGTTCCCCGGGGCCGTCGAAAAGGACACGCCCCATGATCCGATCGCTCCTGGCCACAAGCGCCGCCCTTGCCCTGCTGGCCGGCCCGCTGACCGCCCAGCCCGACGACACGCTCGACGTGGTCGCCCAGTTCGAGATCCAGTCGCCCGAACCCTCGACCAGCGGTTACATCTTCACCCGCATGGGCATCGCCGAAACCCTGGTGAACGCCGATTCCCAGGGCAACCTGACCCCCGGCCTGGCCACCGGCTGGCAGGTGTCAGCAGACGGGCTGACCTGGTCCTTCACATTGCGCGACGGGGTTGTCTTTCACGACGGCACGCCGATGACCGCCGACACCGTGCTGAACGCGCTGGAGATCGCCCGCGCCAAGCCCGGCCCGCTGAACGACCTGCCGATCACCGGCATCGCGGCGGGCGACGGCACGATCGACGTCACCCTGTCCGAACCGCTGGCCGCCTTCCCGGCCTACCTGGCCTATTTCCGCTACCAGATCCTGGCGCCGGACTCCTACGGCCCAGATGGCGCGGGCGTGGCGGTGATCGGCACCGGGCCCTATCGGATCACCGCGATGGAGCCGCCGCTCAGCCTGGATGCCACGGCATTCGACGGCTATTGGGGCGCCGCGCCGCATATCGCCGACGTGACCTATTCGGGGGTCAGCCGGGTCGAGACCCGCGCGTTGATGGCGGAATCGGGCGAGGCAGAGTTCGTCTTCGGCCTCGACCCGGCCAGCGTCACGCGGCTGGGCCGGCTGGACGATGTCGAGGTGCTGTCGGTTGCCATCCCCCGCACGCTGCTGATCAAGGTGAATGCCGGCCATCCCTTCCTGTCCGAGCCCGAGGCCCGCAAGGCGCTGAGCCTGGCCATCGACCGGGCCGGGATTGCCCGGGCCGTGCTGCGCTATCCCGAAGGGGCCGACCAGCTGTTCCCGCCGTCCATCGCCGGCTGGCACAACGATGAGATGGCGCCGCTGGCCTTCGACCCCGAAGCGGCCCGCGCCCTGCTGGCCGACCTGGGCTGGACCCCGGGCGCCGACGGAATCCTGACCCGCGATGGCCAGCCCTTTGCCCTGACCCTGACCACCTATCCCGACCGGCCCGAGCTGCCGCTGGTTTCGGCCGTGCTGGAACAGCAGTTCCGCGACATCGGCGTGGCACTGACGATCAACACGACCAATTCCTCGGAAATCCCGGCCGGCCACCAGGACGGCTCGCTGGACCTGGGCCTGATCGCGCGGAATTTCTCGCTGATCCCCGATCCGATCGGCACGGTGCTGGGCGATTACGTCGGCAATGGCGACTGGGGAGCGATGAACTGGCAGAACGAGGATTTCACCACGCTGGTCGGCGCCATCGCCCGCGGAGACGGGGGCGACGCCGACAAGGCCGCGGCGGCCGCCATCCTGCAGGCCGACCTGCCGATCATTCCCATCGCCTGGTACCAGCAGACGCTGGCCGTGACCGACCGCATCGACGGCGCAACCATCGACCCGTTCGAACGCAGCTTTGGCCTGCAGGACATCCGGTGGGCGGAATGAACACCCTTGTGTCGCGCCTGGTGCAGGCGCTGATGGTCGCGGTCCTGATCGGCACCGCCACCTTTGTCATGATGCGCAGCCTGCCCGGAGATGCCGCCTGGCGCATCGCCGCCGGGCGGTATGGCTATGATCATGTCGATGCCGCCTCGGCCGATGCCGTGCGCACAGAGCTGGGGCTGGACGGCCCGGCGCTGCCTGCGCTGCTCAGCTGGCTGGGTGACCTGGCCCGGCTGGATTTCGGCACCTCGCTGGTCACTGGCCAGCCGGTGATGGGAGAGATCGCGCACCAGCTGGGCGCCTCGGCGGCGCTGGCCCTCGTGGCGGTCCTGCTGTCGCTGCTGATCGGTCCGCCCCTGGGCATCCTGGCCGGCCTGCGGCCCGGCGGGGTGCTGGACCGGGCGCTGCTGGTCACTTCGACCGGGCTGAAGGCCATACCGCTTTTCCTGATGGCCCTGGTGCTGATCGTCATCGTTGCCGTGCAGCTGCGCTGGCTGCCCGCCGCCGGCCATGGCGAGGCCCGCCATTTCATCCTGCCGTCGCTGACGCTGGCCCTTGGGCTGGCGGCCGTCAACGCGCGGATCACCCGCGATGCCATGGCCCGGATCGCCGGCATGCCGTTCTGGCGGTTCTCGCAATGGAAGGGTCTGACCGAGCGCCAGACCCTGATGCGCCACGGGCTGCGCAACGTGTCGGTGCCGCTGATCACCTATCTCGGCCTGCAATTCGTCACGCTGGTCGAAGGCGTCATCGTCATCGAATCCGTCTTCGGCTGGCCCGGGATCGGCCATGCGCTGGTCCATGCGATCTTTTCGCGCGATGTGCCGATGGTGCAGGGCACGGCGCTGGTGCTGGGGCTGGGTTTTGTGCTGGTCAACGCGGTCATCGACCTGGCCGTGCGGCGCCTTGATCCGAGGGCGGCAGCATGAGCGCGCTGGATCTTGCGCCGACCCGCGCGCCCGGCCTGCCGGTCACTCGCCTGATCGGGGCGGGGCTGGTGCTGCTGGTCGCGGCCTTTGCCCTGCTGGGGCCGCTGCTCATCCCCGGCGATCCGTTCCGGCAATCGCTGCTCGACGCGCTGTCGGGTCCCGGGGCTGGGGCGCCGCTGGGTCATGACCACCTGGGCCGCTCGGTCTTTCACCGCCTGGCCCATGCCCTGCGCCTGTCGCCTCTGATCGCCCTGGCCGCCGTCCTGACCGCCGGCGCTGCCGGGCTGGTGCTGGGCACGCTGGCCGCCGCGAGGGGCGGCTGGACCGATCGCATCCTGTCGACGCTGGCCGATGCCCTGCTGGCGCTGCCGGGCCTGCTGCTGGTACTGATCGTGCTGGCCATGGTGCCGGGCACGGCGCTTGGCTTCTGGGCCGGGCTGTCGCTGGTGCTCTGGGTCGAGTTCTTCCGCCTGACCCGCGCGGCCACCCGCGAAACGCTGGCTTCGCCGGCGGTGCAGGCCTCGCGCCTGCTGGGCTTTCGCGCGGCCTATATATTTCGCGTCCATGTCTGGCCGGAGATCGCGCCGATGATGCTGACTGCCGCGGCCTTTGGCACGGCCACGGCGATCATGGCCATTGCCGCGCTGGGGTTTGTCCATGTTGGCATGCGCGCGCCGACGCCCGAACTGGGCCTGATGATGGTCGAGCTGCTGCCCTATTGGCGCGAGGCCCCGCTGGCCCTGCTGTCGCCCGTCATCGCCACATTTGCCCTTCTGCTGGGCCTCACCCTTCTGGCCGGGAGCCGCGAGACATGAGCCTTTTGAAAGCCGAGGACATTTCCGTCCGCGACGGGGCCCACACGCTGCTGTCGCCGCTGTCGCTGCATCTGGATCCCGGCGAGCCGCTGGTGATCCTGGGCGAAACCGGTTCGGGCAAGAGCCTGATGGCGCAGGCGATCATGGGCATTCTGCCCGACGGGCTGGCCGCCAAGGGCCGCGTGGCCATCGGCCAGCGCGTGCTGAGCGCCGCCGCGCCCGAGGGGTTTCGCGGGCTCTGGGGGCGCGAGATCGGCGTGCTGCCGCAGGAACCCTGGCTGTCGCTCGATCCGCTGATGCGGGCGCGGGGGCAGGTAGCCGAAACCCATGCCCTGGTGCGCGGCCTGCCCGCCGCCGAGGCGCGCCAGCGCGCGGTGGCCGACCTGAATGACCTGGGCCTGGCCGGGGCGGCGGCGCGCTATCCGCATGAATTGTCGGGTGGCATGGCGCAACGCGTGGCGATTGCCGCAGCGCGGGCCGGCGGCGCCCGGATCGTGATCGCCGACGAGCCGACCAAGGGGCTGGATGCCTCGCGCCGCGACGACGTGGCCAGGCTGCTGCTGGACGAAATGGGCCAAACCGGCGGCCTCCTGGTCATCACCCACGACCTGGCCCTGGCCCGGCGGATGGGCGGGCGGCTGATCGTCCTGCGCGCCGGCGAGGTGGTCGAAAGCGGCGCGACGGCCCAGGTCTTTGCCGCCCCGGGCGCGGCCTATACCAAGAGCCTCTTTGCCGCCGACCCCGAGAACTGGCCAAAGCGGACGGGCGCGGGCCGGGGCGGTGACCCGGTCATCCGGGCGCAGGATCTGGCCGTTGCCCGGGGTGAGGCCCGGATTTTCGAGGACGTGTCGTTGCAGATCCGGGCGGGGGAAGTCTTTGGCGTGACCGGCCCGTCGGGTTGCGGAAAGTCCTCGCTGGGCGATGCGCTGCTCGGGCTGCTGGCGCCGTCGCGGGGGCAGGTCCTGCGCGATCCCGCCGACCGGCCGACCGCGTTCCAGAAGCTCTACCAGGATCCGATCGCGGCCTTTCCCCGCAAGCGCCGCATCGGCGATGCAATCGCCGACCTGCTGAAGATCACCGGCTGTCCGGCCAGCGGGGTTGCGCCGTTGCTCGACCGGCTCGGGCTGGATCCCGTGCTGCTGTCGCGCCTGCCCGGATCGGTGTCGGGGGGCGAATTGCAGCGCCTGTCGCTGCTGCGGGTCCTGCTGCGCGCACCGGCTTTCATCTTCGCCGACGAGCCGACTTCGCGGCTGGATCCGATCACCCAGGCCCGTGTCATTTCCCTGCTGACCGATACGGCGGAACAGGAGGGCGTTGCGCTGATGCTGGTCAGCCATGACCATGCGCTGATCGGCAATACGGCCGACAATGTCCTGGCGCTGGGGCCTGCGGCGGCGGCCGTTCCGGCGGGTGAGGGGCGGGCCGGGCCGGTTTCGCGCCGTCAGGAGCCATCGCGGGCAACCTAGGCGCACCAACCGGTCCGATTGCGCAGCCTCGTACCCGTCGTGACGGTGCCATCGGGGGATGACATGAGCCGTTCGGCAGGTTCCAGTTGAGATGTCGGACAGGCTGCGCAATCCGCCTGGGACGCGGGGTGTCGACGGCGGGCACGACAGACAGGCTGGATGGGTCTGTTTCGTGGTCCGACGATGGCGGCGCTTGCATGCCGGCGAATTGCGGGCCGAGGCCAATGAGGCGGGTGGCCTGGCATTCCAGGCCGGCCAAGTCCGGGCATTCGGTGTCGCCCGGGCACGGCGGGCAGCACGCGAGTAGCAGGGCACTGGCGTCGAAACGTCCTGACAGGATGCGTCACACCGCTTGCCCCTGAACACCGGGGTGCATGCACGTGCCGGTCTCGTTGCGCCACGCCCCGATCCGCCTGCGCCGAACTTGTATCGAGAGGTATCACCCGAGACCCCAACCGTCATCGACAGAACGACACTGAAGGCACCACTCTGCGGGTCAACCGAAACCAGAAGACCCGGTGAGACCCGTGACCAAGATCGACCTGATCGAGACAACCATCCTCGACATCCCGACCATCCGGGGACATGTCCTGTCCATGGCCACCATGCGGACCCAGACCGCCGTGCTGGTGCGCCTGCGGTTCTCGGACGGGTCCGAGGGGCTGGGCGAAGGCACGACGATCGGCGGGCTGAGCTATGGCCCGGAAAGCCCCGAGAGCATCGTGTCGGCCATCGAGAGCTACATCGCGCCGGTGCTGATCGGGCGTGATGGCGATGACATCAACGGCGCGTTGAACCTGGTCGACAAGCTGGTCAAGGGCAACCGCATAGCCAGGGCGGCCGTTGAATCCGCGCTGTGGGACGGCTTGGGCAAACGGCTGAATGCACCGGTGTCCCAGCTGTTCGGCGGGGCTGTCCACGACCGCCTGCCGGTGGCCTGGACGCTGGCTTCGGGCAACAGCGACACCGATATCGCCGAGGCGGAGGAAATGATCGAAACCGGCCGCCACAACATCTTCAAGCTGAAGATCGGAAAGCGGGCGGTGGCCGAGGACGTGGCCCATGTCGCCCGGATCAAAGCTGCGCTCGGCGATGCGGCCAGTGTCCGGGTCGACGTGAACCAGGCCTGGGGCCTGACCGATGCCCGCCATGGCCTGCGCGCCCTGCAGGATGTCGGATGCGAACTGGTGGAACAGCCCGTGCAGGCCCGCTATCGCGAGGCCATGGCCGAGCTGACCGCGGGCAACGAGATTGCCGTGATGGCCGACGAGGCGCTGAACGGCCCCGAAGATGCGCTGTCGGTTGCAGCAATCCGGGCGGCGGATGTCTTTGCCGTCAAGGTTGCGCAATCGGGCGGGCTGAAACGCGCAGCCGAGGTCGTGGCCATCGGACGGGCGGCAGGCATGGGGCTCTACGGCGGCACCATGCTCGAGACCGGGCTGGGCACGGCGACGGCGCTGCAATTGTTTGCGACGGTCGAGACGCTGGACTGGGGCTCGGAGTTCTTCGGCCCGCTCCTGCTGACCGACGAGATCCTGGCCACCCCCATCGTCTATTCGGATTTCTGCGTCGAAATCCCCCGGGGGCCGGGCATCGGGGTCGCGCTGGATCCCGACAAGATCGCGTTCTACCGCCGCGATGGCGGCACCAGCATCAAGGCCGTCGCGGCGGTGTGAACCGCGACGCAGGACGGCACAACCAGACCGCGGCGCGGGGGCGCCATGCGGCAGGCAGGAGGAGGCCAAGACATGTTCACCCAAGGCTCGCTCGACGCGTTGGAACGGCGCCTGGACGGCGCCATCCAGGAAGACCCCGATGCGGGGATTTTCCGGTGCCGGCGCGACATCTTCACCGACGAGGACCTCTTCGAGCTGGAGATGAAGCACATTTTCGAGGGCAACTGGATCTACATGGCCCATGAAAGCCAGATCCCCGAGCCGGGTGACTACTTCACGCTTCACATGGGCCGCACGCCGGTTGTCATCACGCGGGACAAGGACGGCGCGCTGCACGCGCTGGTCAATGCCTGTTCTCACCGGGGCGCGCAATTGTGCCGGTTCAAGCGCCGCAACCAGAAGACCTTTACCTGCCCGTTCCATGGCTGGACATTCTCGAACACAGGCAAGCTGCTGAAGGTCAAGGATCCCAAGGGCGCCGGTTATCCCGAGCAGTTCAACAAGGACGGCAGCCACGACCTGACAAGGGTCGCCCGGTTCGAGAATTACCGCGGCTTCCTCTTCGGATCGCTGAGTGCCGATGTGCCGCCGTTGCAGGACTATCTGGGGGAGGCCTGCAAGATGATCGACATGATCGTCGACCAGGCCGACGAGGGTTTGGAAGTGCTGCGTGGCACCTCGACCTATACCTATGATGGCAACTGGAAGCTGCAGGCCGAAAACGGTGCTGACGGTTACCACGTCTCGGCCGTGCACTGGAACTACGTGGCAACCACCGCGCACCGCACGGACGATGGCAAGGAAGACAACATCAAGGCCACGGATGCCTCGAAATGGGCCAAGCAGCGCGGCGGGTTCCATGCTTATGAAAACGGCCACATCCTGCTCTGGACGGAATGGGCCGATCCGACCAACCGGCCGGTTTATCCCCGGCTGGAGGAATGGACCGCAAAGCACGGGCGGACCAAGGCGGAATGGATGGTTGGCGTGCTGCGCAACCTTTGCCTTTATCCCAATGTCTTCCTGATGGACCAGTTCAGCAGCCAGATCCGGGTGTTCCGCCCGATCAGTGTCGACAGGACCGAGGTCACGATCTATTGCATCGCGCCGCGGGGTGAGAGCCAGGAGGCCCGCACCCGCCGCATCCGCCAGTACGAGGATTTCTTCAACGCCTCGGGCATGGCCACCCCCGACGACACCGAGGAATTCCGGGCCACCCAGCGCGGGTATGCCGGGGCCGGCCACGCACGGTGGAACGACCTGACCCGTGGCGCAACGCAGTGGATCAAGGGGCCGGACGAGGATGCCCGGGCACTTGGCGTGTCGCCTCTGCTGTCGGGAGCACGGACCGAGGACGAAGGGCTGTTTGTCGTCCAGCACGGAAACTGGTCGCAGCGCATGGCGCAGGCCATTGCCAGCGAGCGCGATGGTGCCCCCGACATGGCCACGGCCGCCGAGTGAGGAGACAGAGCATGACCCTTGCAACGCTCGACCGCCCCGACACCGCGCCGGCCTTCGATTTCGACCAGCTGCAGAGCTTTCTGTTCGCCGAGGCCCGTGCACTGGACGACCGCGATTGGGACACCTGGCTGACCTTCTACCATGCGGACTGCCCGTTCTGGATGCCGGCATGGGATGACGACGACACCTTGACCGAAGATCCGGCCAACGAGATGTCGCTGATGTTTTATCCCAACCGGCAGGGCATCGAGGACCGGGTGTTCCGCATCAAGACCGACCGGTCCTCTGCCACGTCGCTGCCGGAACCGCGGACCAACCACAACATCTCGAACATCGAGGTGACGGGCCGGGAGGGCGCGGTGCTGGAGGTGCGCTTCAACTGGAACACGCTGACCTTCCGCTACGGGGTGTCGGACCAGCACTGGGGCACGTCGTTCTACACCATCGACACCAGTGGCCCGCAGCCGCTGATCACGTCGAAGAAAGTCGTTCTGAAGAACGACCACATCCACCACGTGATCGACGTCTACCACATCTGACCCGGCCCATCGGACCGACCATGACCAGGCGCGCGCCCCGTCCCGGGGCGCGCGGACAAGGGAGGAGCATGCAATGACGAGCTACACGATCGCCCTCAATTTCGAGGATGGCGTCACCCGGGTCATCCAGTGTGATGACGACGAAAAGGTGACCGACGCCGCATTCCGGCAGAAGATCAACCTGCCGATGGATTGCCGCGACGGGGTTTGCGGCACCTGCAAGTGCTTCGCCGAAAAGGGCGAGTACGAGCTTGAATTCTACATGGATGAATCCATGAGCGACGAGGAGGCAGAGCAAGGCTACGTCCTGACCTGCCAGATGATACCGGAAAGCGACTGCGTGCTGCAGGTGCCCGCCACGTCGGCCCTGTGCAAGACCGCGCCCGAGACGGTCGAGGGTGAGGTGCTGGGCGTGGACGCGCTGTCGGATACCTCCTTCGGCCTGCGTGTGAAACTGGCCCGCCCGCTGAGCTTCCTGCCCGGCCAGTATGTCAATGTCACCGTGCCGGGCACCGATGCCCAGCGGTCCTATTCCTTCTCTTCGGCGCCCGGGTCCAACGAGGCCCGTTTCCTGATCCGCAACCTGCCCGGCGGTGTCATGAGCAGCTATCTTGGTCAGCGTGCCGCGCCTGGTGACGCCCTGGCCCTGACCGGGCCGATGGGCGCGTTCTACCTGCGTCCCGTCGAACGCCCACAGGTGTGGCTGGCCGGTGGCACCGGGCTGGCGCCCTTCCTGTCGATGCTTGAGCAGGTGGCCGACAAGGGCATCGACCATCCGGTCACGCTTTACTATGCCGTCACCCGCGCGGCCGACCTGGTGGAACTTGACCGGCTGACGGCCCTGGCTGACCGCATCGGCAAGGTCACCGTCGTGACCATCCTGGCCGCCGCCGACGAAACACATGACCGCAAGGGCTTTGTCACCGATCACCTGGGGGCCGACGACCTGAACGGTGGTGACTGCGATGTCTATCTCTGTGGCCCGCCGCCGATGGTCGATGCGGTGCGTGCACATTTCGGCGGGCTGGGCATCGAACCGGCCAGCTTCCATTACGAGAAGTTCAACCCCACCGAGGCCGGAGCTGCCGCGGCATGACCCGCCGGTTCGACGACAAGGTGATGGTCGTGACAGGCGCGGCACAGGGCATTGGACGCCAGGTCGCCGAACGCGCTGCGGCCGAAGGTGCCCGGGTGCTGATCGTCGATCGCTCGGCCGCCCGCAAGGACGTCGTGCGCGCCATCCGGGACGCCGGCGGCACGGCCGAAGCGCTGTCGGTCAACCTGGAAACATGGAGCGGCTGCGACAAGGCAATGGCAAAAGCCGTCGACCTCTGGGGGCGCATCGACATCCTGATCAACAACGTAGGCGGCACGATCTGGGCCAAACCCTTCGAGCATTACGAGCCGAAACAGATCGACATCGAGGTCCGCCGGTCGCTCTTCCCGACGCTGTATTGCTGCCGGGCCGCGATCGACCACATGCTGGGGCAGGGGGCCGGGGTGATCGTCAACGTCTCCTCGATTGCGACGCGCGGACTGAACCGTGTGCCCTATGCCGCGGCCAAGGGAGGTGTAAACGCGATCACCGCCAGCCTGGCATGGGAAGTGGCCGAACGGGGCATCCGCGTCGTGGCCACCGCCCCGGGCGGCACCGAGGCACCACCCAGGATCGTGCCGCGCAACCCCAATGCGGCCGAGGAACAGCGCGAGGACTGGTATCGGACCATCGTCGATCAGACGGTCGGGTCGTCCTTCATGAAGCGATACGGAACGCTCGACGAACAGGCAGGGCCAATCCTGTTCCTGGCGTCGGATGATGCGTCCTACATCACCGGCGTCACGGTGCCGGTCGGGGGCGGAGACCTGGGATAGGCCCTGCGGAGGGGGCCACCCGACAACAGGAGGAGAACCAAATGAAACGTGCAATCCTGGCAGCCCTGGGGCTTGCCACGAGCCTGGCCGCGCCGGTTGCGGGCGAGGACATCAAGGTCGGTCTGCTGCTGCCCTATTCCGGGGTCTATGCCGCGCTCGGCAACGATATCGAAGCCGGGTTCAACCTGGCCATCGCCCAGTTCGGGAGCGAAACCGACGCAACCTTCGACATCGTGCGCGAGGATACCGAGGTCAAGCCGCCGGTCGCCCTTGGCAAGGCCAAGAAGCTGATTTTGCAGGACAAGGTCGACGTCATCGCCGGTATCGTGTCGTCGGGCGTGCTGGGCGCGGTGCGTGACCTTGTTCACGGCGCCCAGGTGCCATTGATCGTGGCCAATGCCGGCAATGACGATGCCACCGGGTCAGACTGCTCGCCCTACATCACGCGCATGTCCTTTTCCAACGGTCAGGTGAACCGCCCGATGGGCACCTGGATGCACGAACAGGGCATTCGGAAAGTCTATACCCTGGCTCCCGATTACGCGGCCGGTCGGCAGATGATCGACGGTTTCGTCCAGACCTTCACCGCCGCAGGTGGCGAGATCGTGGGGCAAGAGTTCACGCCCTTCCAGAAGACCCAGGATTTCGGGCCCTACCTTGCACAGGCCAAGGCCAGCGGGGCGGATGCGGTCTTTGTTTTCTATGCCGGCGGCGAGGCGATATCCTTCGTCAAGCAATACGACAGTTTCGGACTCAAGGCCGATCTGCCGCTGTATGGCTCGGGCTTCCTGACCTCACCGCTATACGTCAATGCCGAAGGACCGGCCGCGGCCGGTGTCATCACCGGGTTGCATTACGTGCCGACCATCGACACCGCGGCCAACCGCAGCTTTGCCGAGGCCTATACCGCCGAGACCGGTCGCGTGCCGTCGGAATACGCCGTTCAGGGCTATGACGCGGCCCGGGCCCTGATCGAAGCCACCAAGGCCGGCGCGACCGACCGGGCCTCGCTGGCCGACGCGCTGCGGCAGGTCAGTTTCGAGGGGCCGCGCGGCCAGCTGTCGATCGATCCGGCCACCAACAATGTCGTCCAGCCGATCTATGTCTACGAGACGGTCGAAGGGGCCGAAGGCATGACGCAGACCGTCCTGGCCGAGCTGCCGGCCGAGCGTGATCCGGTCAACGGCTGCCAGATGGCGCCTGTCTCGAACTGAGGCGCAGCGGTCCGGCGGCCATCGCGCGGCCGGACCATTCATCCGAAAGGGGGCCATCCATGGCACACGATCTCGGCTTCTGGACCCTGCAGGCGCTGAATGCGCTGCAATTGTCCATGTTGCTCTTCCTGCTTTCCATCGGGTTGACCGTCATCTTCGGCCTGATGCATTTCGTCAACCTCGCCCATGGCGCACTTTATGCGCTCGGCGCGTATTTCGCGGCGACGCTCGCCGGGATCGGCGGTTACTGGCTGGGGTTCCTGCTGGCGCCCCTGCTGGTCGCCGTGGTGGGCGTGTTGCTCTACGCGGGCCTGATCCGGCGGATGCGCAAATCCGGGCCGATGGCGCAGGTTCTCGTGACTTTCGGTCTGATCTTCGCCCTGCTCGACCTAACCCGCATCATCTGGGGCGACCTGGCCCTGGCCATCGAGGTGCCCGCGGTCCTCGACGGGCGGCTGAACCTGCTGGGTGTCGAATACCCGACCTATCGCTTGTTCATCATTCTGCTGGGTTTCGCGGTCTTCGGTGCGCTGGCCTTTGTCCTCGGCCGCACGCAGATCGGTGCGATGATCCGCGCGGGCGTCGACAACGATGCCATGGCCGCCTGCCTGGGCATCAATGTCGAACGGCTTTTCTTCGTGGTGTTCTGCGTGGGATGTGCGCTTGCCGGTCTCGCGGGGGCCGTTGCCGCCCCGCTGCTGAGCGTCACGCCCGAGATCGGCCTGCAGATCCTGATCCCGACGCTGATCGTCATCGTGATCGGCGGGCTGGGATCCCTGAAGGGAGCCATCGCCGGGTCGCTGCTTTACGGCTTCGTGCAGACCTTCGGCGCGGTGATTGCGCCGCAGCTGGCCTCGGTTCTCATCTACGCCCTGCTTGCCGCGATCCTGGTGATCCGCCCTGTCGGGCTCTTTCCGGCAAGGGGATAAGCCATGTTCCGCCACACGACCCTGCGCTACGCCACGCTGGCCCTGCTTCTGGCTGCCGCGCTGTTTCAGGCCTTCTCGGCCGAGTATTTCGGGCTGGAGATCCTCACGGAAATCCTGATCCTGGCCATCCTGGTACTGGCACTGGACATGGTCGCCGGGTTCGGGGGCATGGTGTCGCTTTGCCATGGCGCCCTGATGGGCATCGGCGCCTATGGCTATGCAATGATGTCGACCCATGCCGGGCTGGCGCCGCCGCTGGCCATGGCCGGCGCGGTGGCCCTGACCGGGGTGGTTTCATGGGCCATCGGGGCCATCTGCGCGCGCAGCCACGGGATCTATTTCATCATGGCCACGCTGGCTTTCGGGCAGATGGCCTATTCCTGGATCTTTGACGCGCCCGTCTTCGGTGGCGACGACGGGTTGGGCGGCATCTCGCGGCTGGATCTGACCGGGCTCGGCATCGACCTGACCGACAGCCGCAGCTTTGCTCTGTTCTGCCTGGCCGTGCTGGGCGCGGTCTATGGCGCGGCGGTGCTGATCCTGCGCTCCGGACTGGGCCGGTCGCTGTGCGGCGTCATGCACAACGAACAGCGGATGCGCGCGTTGGGGCTGACCGTCTGGCGGGTCAAGGCAGATGTCTTCGGCCTGTCGGGCATGATCGCGGGCCTGGCCGGCGTGCTGGCGGCGCAGCATATCATGTACATCTCGCCCGGGCTGCTGGGCTGGACCGTTTCGGGCGAGGCGCTCGTCGTCGTGATCCTTGGCGGGCTGGGCACGCTGGTCGGGCCGCTTGTCGGAGCGGCGGCCTTTGTCCTGCTCAAGCACGAGGTCAGCGCGCTGACCAGCTACTGGCACCTCGTGGTCGGCCTGGTCCTGATCGCCGTGGTGATGAGCCGGGCCAACGGGATCTTCGGTTGGGTCGAAGCCCGCTGGGGGGATCGGCTTGACTGCCGGCTGACCGAGGCGACACGCAAGACCAAGTCCGAGGAGGCGCTGACCGATGCTTGAGACACGGAACCTGGACAAGAGCTTTGGCTCGATCCACGTCACCCGCGATGTGTCGCTGAAGCTGGAACGCGGCGAACGGCGGGTGATACTGGGGCCCAACGGCGCGGGCAAGACTACGCTGTTCAACCTGCTGGTGGGCGAATTGACGCCCGACAGCGGAGACATCCTGCTGGCC
Source organism: Marinibacterium sp. SX1 (assembly GCF_050389775.1). Lineage (NCBI taxonomy): Bacteria > Pseudomonadati > Pseudomonadota > Alphaproteobacteria > Rhodobacterales > Paracoccaceae > Marinibacterium > Marinibacterium sp. SX1. The sequence continues at coordinate 104,468 of NZ_CP177148.1, forward strand.
GGGGAAGACGTCACCGCGTTGCCCGTCGCCCTGCGCAGCCGCCGGGGTCTGTCGCGCAGCTACCAGAAAAACACCCTCTTCGACGGTCTGACCGTCGAGGAAAACCTCGGGCTGGCGGCCGCGGTGAAGGCCGGGCATGCCACGCGGCTGTGGTCCGACAGCCTGACCCGGCCGGAGGTGCGCGACACCGTGGCCGAGGTGGCAGAGCAGGTCAGATTGATGCCGTACCTGCATGCCCGGGTGTCCGAGATCAGCTACGGCGTGCGCCGCCAGTTGGAAGTCGGCGTGGCTCTGGCCACGCGCCCTCTGGTCCTGTTGATGGACGAACCGACCAGCGGCGTCGGCCCGGAAATGTCCAGGGGGTTCCACGATCTGCTCAACGACCTGCCGCGCGATCTGACCATGCTGATCATCGAACACGACATGGACCTGGCCTTCGACGTGGCGGACACGATCACCGTGTTGAATTACGGCGAGGTTGTATTCGACGGGCTGCCACAAGAGGCGCGGGGATCGAAACTGTTGTCCGACATCTATCTGGGGAGCTGGGAAGATGCTTGAACTGAATACCGTGGAATCGGGTTACGGCGAAACCCAGGTGCTGCATGGCCTGTCCCTCAAGGCCCAGGCCGGACGGGTGCTGGCCATTCTCGGCCGCAATGGCGCGGGAAAATCGACGACGCTCAAGACGATCATGGGGCTTCTGCCGCTGAAATCGGGGGCCATCGCCTTCGACGGCAAGCCGATCGAACGTCAGCCCTTCCGGGTCGCCCATGATGGCATCGCCTACGTGCCGGAGACACGGGACATCTTTCCGTCGCTCACCGTGCGCGAAAACCTTGAGATCGCCGAAGCCCGGTTCCGTGGCCGGGGGGGTGGGGACTGGACCATGGCACGGGTGCTTGACCTGTTCCCGCGGCTGGGCGAGCGGCTGGACAACGGCGGCACCCAGCTGTCGGGCGGCGAGCAACAGATGCTGGCGATCGCCCGTGCGCTGCTGATGAACCCGCGCCTGCTCATTCTGGATGAACCGACAGAAGGGCTGGCCCCGATCATCGTGCGGCTGATCCACGACAAGTTGCAGGAGCTGCGCCAGGGCGGGCTGTCGATGATCGTGGTCGAACAGAATTTCGGGTTCGCAACCTCGCTGGCCGATGACGTGGCCGTGGTCTCGCGCGGGCAGGTGGTGTGGGCGGGCGATCCGGCGGGCATCCGGGGCGACACCCAGGCCCAGGCACGTTGGCTGGGGGTCTGAAGCGGCTGGCGGGCGCGAGGCTAGAGCACCTTGCGCGCCACCATCTGGGCCACCCGCACGAAGTGCTGGACGTGCACGGCCTGCTCGTCCACCCGGTAGTTGACGGATAGCGCCGTGCGGGCAATCTCGGGCTCGATGTTGAGGAACTTGACGCCGATCCGCGGGGTAGACCGCACGGATTCCGGGACGATGCAGACACCTTCACCGACCGCCACGAGGCTCATCGCCGTCTGAAGATCCATGCACCAGATCCGCAAGGGCACCTCGAAGCCCGCGTCAATGCAGGCGTTCAGCACGAGATCGGCATAGCTGGGCCGGGGGTATTCGGGATAGAGGATCAGGTTGTGCGTGGCCAGGCGTTCGAGCCGGGCCACGCTGCGCCCGTCGGTGTCCACCGTGTCGGGCAGGGCCAGGACCAGTTTTTCTTCCAGAAGTTCCAGCGTCTTGAACTCGGGATCCTTCAGGGCCGGCCGGGCAAAGGCCACGTCCAGTTCGCGCGATACCAGCGCGCGGTGCAACTGGGCATTGTTCATCGGCACAAGCGACAGGTTCACGTCCCTGTAATTCGCCCGGAAGGACTTCACGATGTTGGGCAGGATGCCATAGGTCGCGGAACCGACAAAACCAATGCGCAGCCGGCCTTCGGCACCCTGACCCAGCCGCCGGACCTCCAGCCGGGTGTCGTCGAGCTGGCGAAGGATCGAACCGCCGCGTTCGAACAGCCGTTCTCCGGCCTGGGTCAGCGAAATGGTGCTGCGGCCCCGGTTGAACAGCTTGGCGCCCAGCTCGGTTTCCAGCTGCTTGATCTGCCGGCTCAGCGGCGGTTGCGCCATGTCGAGCCGATCGGCCGCGCGGCCGAAATGCAGCTCTTCGGCCACGGCCATGAAATAGGTCAGTTGCTTGAAGTTCACCGGCTCCCCCCGTTTCCCCCTCGGAACTCCACCATACCGTGTCCGCACGAAAAAAGCCCCCGGGATCGGGGGCTTTCGCGGGATATCGGCCGGGTTACTCTGCGGCCACGGCCTGTGCACCGGCTTTCGACTTGAGGACGAAATCGAATTCGAAATGCAGATCGGTGCCCATGTCGGCCGGGGCTGGCTTGAACCTGCCGATCAGGCTTTCCTTGACGGCAAAGACGCTGTCGTTTTCCAGCCATTCGCTGTCGGCATCGTAGATCTGGCTGATCAGCGGGCGGTATCCGTCCTTGGAGATGATGAAGTGCATGTGACCGGGCCGGTTCGGGTGATGGCCCATGAACCGCAGCAATTCCCCGGCGGTTTCGTCTTCGGGGATGGGATAGGGCACCGGCCGCACGGCGGTGAAGGCGTAGTGGCCGGTCTCGTCGGTCTCGAACCGCCCGCGCAGGTTGTATTCGGGCTGGTTCGGGTCGAGGTTCTCGTAAACCCCGTTGGGCGCGTCCTGCCAGACATCCAGCGTTACCCCGGCGATGCCCTTGCCGTCCGCATCGCGGATGTAGCCCTCGTAATAGGCCGTTTCCTCGTTGTCGAAATGCATCTGGATGGTCGTGCCGCCCTTGGGCAGGACCGGCGGGTTTTCCCGGTAGAACGGGCCGAGCACGGTGGATTCGCTTTCGTCGCCATCGACCGGGTTGGTCATCATGTCGACCAGCACTTCGACCCCGAGAATATCGGCCAGCAGAATGAACTCCTGACGGTTGTCGCTGCACAGCTTGCCGGCGCGGGCCAGGTAGTCGCAGGCCACGAGGAACTCGCTGTGTTGCAGTTCCACATCCTTGACGAAGGCGTGCAGGTGCTTGACCAGGCCTGTCATGATTTGCCGATCGCGTGCGCTGATCTCGCCGTGTTGGCCAAGGCTTTCGATGACGACGTCGGTGATGTTGTCCTTGTTCACGATACCCATGAGACGTCTCTCCTCCTGATTGTCCGGGTCGTGGGGGTGCGTGGCCCTTTGCTGCGCTGCCTCCCCCCATCCACCAGCAACCTTGCTGCAAACCATGACCCGGACCCAATGCCCGGGGCGGTATTGCCTGATACCGCAACGAAACGCTTCGATGACGGAAATGTCGCCCTGCCAGCCTGGCCCCGCCGGGCGGCGGTTCGGGCCTTACGCCTGGCTCGCTCTGTCCGACGGTCCGGCCTGACTGTGTCCATCGCTCAACCCCCGGATGCACCGGTGCTCATACCGTCGAGCCCGGATCCGGCTGTCGCGCCGGGGTTCGCGGGTCGGTGTCGGCGTGCATCGGCCCGCCGGCTTGCCCATGCCGTGCTGCCTGTGCGCCTTCCAGGTTGGTATCCACCGGGTTTGGCGCTGCGCCGGTCATCGGCTCCGATGTCGCGCCCGCACCGACATCTGCAGTCGCGGAGTTGGCCGCAATGGCCGCCAGTATCGGCCCAAGCAACCAGTGTCCTTCCATGGCGGTCCCTTCCCTGACATGTGATCACCCGGCCGTGGCGCCTGTCCGCGCCGGGTGACTTGGCATGGCAGCCACACGATCACTGCATCGGAGCGGTGGTGGCATAGATGTAGCGCGCGATCTTCCAGGTGCCGTCGATGTCCTGCAGGACGAACAATTCCTGGTTGGCATTGGGCAGGTCCGCATCGTTGGCCTTCACCGTGACGCCGCCCCCCGACCGGGTGCGCACGATGGCCCATCCATTGCCCAGGTCGGTTGTTTCCTCGAACGTGAAATCGATATCGAGGTCGAGTGCGCCGAAAAGCCCCTGGTATGAGGCGATGACCGCGTCACCGTCGACAGGCATTGCGTTCTGGGCCATCAGGACGGCGTCGGGCGTGAACACGGCCTTGATGCCCGCAATGTCCCCGGCATTCACGGCCGTTTCATAGGCTTGCACCGGGGCCATCAGGGCGGCATCGAAATCTGCGGCGCTGGCTGCGCCTGCAAGTCCGGCGGCGATGGTCGTGACAAGGGTGAAGAGGTTCATGTGGGTCTCCGTTGGCAAGATCCATCCGAACCTAGGCGCCCGCGGTCGCTCGAATAAGCCGGCAGGGGGCTCGGCACTTGTGCCCCGTGGTTTGCAATCGGGCGGGCGCATTGGCATGCGCCGGGGAGGGACCCGGTGAGCACATCCCCTTGGGGGGACAGAGCGGTCCAACGCACCTTGGCGGCGCCTGAGCTGAACTTGGAGGATGGGCAAAAGTCAGATGATCGGAATTGAACATGCCCCACCCGATGAGGGCGGGATTCTGCAAATGTGAAGTCAGTCAGATCCCGCAGGCTAGGCGAACGCACGGCGCAAGAGCCATCTAGAACTGGCCCCGTGAACAGCTTTGGCCGTGCATGTTCAGCCCATCTGACACCCTGACTGACCTGCCCGCTGCTGATCGCTCATTCTAAACGAGGCTTTGCAGGTCGGACTTGGAAATTCTGGTTCCCTGCCAGACCCAAGCGCGCCGGGAGGGGAGCCATCAAATTGCTCAAACGTCCGGACCGCCCCGGGTTTGCCGGAGGCTCCAACTCCTGAGCAAGGTGGAGCATCGTGAGCAAGGCCTCGAACAGGTTTGCCTCTTGGGTGCGCGCTGCGGATGGTTCTCGACAACGAGGGCCATCACGGATCTCGCCGTCAGGTGATCACCTCGATTGCAACGAAGATTGGTTGCTCGGCGGACACGTGGAGCGGCTGGACCAAGAAGGCCCAGGTGGACAGCAGCAAGCGCGCAGGTGTCTGGAGCGAGATTGCCGAAAGACTGAAGGCGCTGGAGCGGGAGAGCCGGGACCTTCGCCGGGCGATCAAGGTCCTTCGCACGGGCTCAACGTATCTGGCGATGGCAGAGCTCGACCGCCGGCCGAAGGAATGGTGGTTTTCGTTGAAGCGCATCGTGCCGGCTACGCGGCTTTGGAAACTGACGACATGGCCTTGTGACCAAAGACAGGCAGCCTCCGGCAAACCCGGTGCAGTTCATTCCTCGATGTCACCGATCTTTTTGGCATCCGCCCCCACGATGTCGGCATCGTCGATATTGCGCTGGGACGACACGGTCTTTGTCTGGGCCGATGCCGCGTCGGCGACAAGAATGAACGAAAGGGCGGGCTTGGCAATGTGGCGCATGATGACGCCCACGTATCGGGGTTCATACCTGCAATGCTCGTCGGCCATCGCGGTTTCATTTGAAAGCCGGGCGCCGCCCACGTCTTTCGCTTCATGCCGCAGGACAGCCTGATGACCGCGACGGTCTGCGGTCAGCGATCCTTGCCCTCAAGCAGGGCCCCTGACTCAGCCGCACGATCACAGCGACGGCCCGCCGTGGGATGCAATGCTGCGCCCGATGCAACGACACTAGCGGGCGGCGGGCAGTTGACAGGCTGAAAGTTTATATGTGAAACTAACTTTCATATAGAGTTCCGGCTGCCAAAAGTGAGTGTGGCCGGGCAGGGAGGATACCGTGACACGATTGACTTTCGCCGCGCTTGCAGCGGCCTGCTTCGGCTTTGCCGGTCCGCTGATGGCCGCGGATTACACCATTCGCCTCGCCAACTCGTTGTCTCCGGGAGAGCCCACAAACGCCGCCGCCAGCTTCTTTGCCGAAGAGGTCGCGAAACGGACCGACGGGCGTGTCGAGATTCAGGTCTTCCCCGCGCAGCAGCTTGGCAGCGAAAAGGACGTCAACCAGATGATGCGCCAGGGCGCGCCGGTCATCTCGGTGACCTCCTCGGGCTACCTGTCCGACTTCGTGCCGGATTTCGGCGTGCTCGAAGGCCCGTACCTGCTGGATGATCCGGCCCAGTTCGACAAGATCGTCGCCTCGGAGTGGTTCGAGGGCATCCGAGCTGAGTTCGCGTCGCAAGGCATCACCTTCCTCGTCGACGATGCGCTTTTCGGAGCCCGTCACATGCTGAGCAACACGCCGGTACGCACCCCCGAGGACGTGCAGGGCATGACCGTGCGGGTGCCGCCGAACACCGTCTTCATCAAGACGTTTGAAGCAATGGGCACGCGCCCCACCACCGTTGAATGGGCCGAGGTCTACAGCGCGCTTCAACAGAATGTCGTGCAGGCCGCCGAGGCGCCGCTGGGCTCGATCCAGGGGTCCAAACTGCACGAGACCCGAGACACGCTGTCGATGACCAGCCATTTCACCGCGTTTACCTTCTGGGTCATCAACAGCGACTATTTCGACGGCCTGCCCGAGGACATTCGCGCCATCATGCTCGAGGTCGGCGAGGAGGCGGGCGCACTCTCGACCCGCCTGACGCTGGAACGCGAAGAGACCTACAAACAGCAGTTCCGCGACGCCGGCCTGACCATCGTCGAGGACGTGGACCTTGCAGCCTTCCGCGAGAAGACCGCCGGGGTCTACGAGGCCTTCGACGACTGGACGCCCGGGCTCTATGGCGAGATCCGCGCAATCCTCGACGCTGAATGAGCCTGCTTCACTCTCGCGTCCTGCGCCACGCCGAAGAGGTGGTGGCCGGGCTCGCCCTTCTGGTTCTGATCGGCAGTGTCTGCTGGGGGGTGGTCACGCGCTACGTCTCGCAGACATCTGCGGCCTGGGTCGGCGACATCTCGTCGGTTGCCTTTGCCTGGCTGATCTTCATGGGCGCGGCGGCAGCCTTCCGGCACGGCATGCACATGAGCATAGACCTTGTCTGGCGTCTGCTGCCGAGCGCTCTCGGCCGCTGGCTGGGGGCGGCTGTCGATGTTCTGGTGTTGGCTTTTCTCGTTTATGCCACCTGGCTCGGTGTCGGTTTCTGCCTTGCCTCGATGGACGATCCCCTGCCCATCCTGCGGTGGCCGCGCGCGGTGCTCTACGCCGCCGTGATGACCGGCTTTGCCTGCATGGCGCTGCGCTATGCGGCTCTTTCCTGGAGCCGGTGGCGCGGCGGCCACACGCCTGACGGGCAGGACGGCGACCAGACCGATGACAAGACCGACGGAGCCGACGCATGGGCCTGACACCGATCGCGATCCTCCTGGGGCTTTTCGTGCTGAACGTACCCATCGCCCTTGCCATCTCGATGGCGGCGCTGAGCTTCTTTGTCCTGGGCGGGGGCCTGCCGGTCACCGCCTTCATCCAGAAGATGGCGGCCACCACCGAAAGCTTCCCGCTGCTGGCGGTGCCCTTCTTCATCTGTGCCGGCACGATCATGAACCACGCCGGCATTACCCGGCGCCTGCTGGGCTTTGCCGACGCGCTGGTGGGCCACACTGTCGGCGGTCTGGCGCAGGCCAACGTGGTTCTGTCCGCGCTGATGGGCGGGCTGTCGGCCTCGGCCAACGCCGATGCGGCGATGCAGGCCAAGATGCTGGGCTCCGAGATGGTCCGGCGAGGCTATTCCCCGGGCTTCTCAGCGGCGGTCTGCACCTGCTCGTCGGTGATCACGCCGATCATTCCGCCGGGCATCGGCCTGATCCTCTACGGCTTCCTGGCGGATGTTTCCGTGGGCCGGCTGTTCATCGCCGGCGTCCTTCCCGGATTGCTCATCACCCTGGCGTTGATGGCGGTGGTGCGGCTGCGCGCCCGTCAGCGCGGATACCGCCCCACCCGTCCCGAGCGGGCGCCCCCGCGCGAGTTGGGCAAGGCCTTTGTCGAGGCGCTCGGGGCGTTGTCGATCATCGCCTTCATCCTGATCGGCATCCGCCAAGGCATCTTCACCCCCACTGAAGCAGGGGCGATGACGGTGGTCTATGCCACGATCATCGGCCTCCTGGTGCATCGCGAACTGACGCTCTCGGCCTTCCCGGCAATCATCGTAGAGACCGTGCTGGCCACCGCCGTCGTCATGCTGATCATCTGCGCTGCCAGCGCCTTCGGCTTCTACATGACGTGGGAGCAGATCCCCTCAAAGGGCGCGGCCCTGCTGCTGAGCCTCACTGAAAGCCCGCTGATCCTGCTGCTGCTGATCAACCTGCTGCTGCTGTTCATCGGCATGCTGATCGAAGGAACCGCCGCGCTGATCCTGCTGACCCCGATCCTGGTGCCGGCGGTGACCCAGCTGGGTATCGATCCGCTGCATTTCGGCATCGTGATGGTGGTAAACCTGACGATCGGGGGCGTCACACCCCCGGTGGGGACGTTGATGTTCACGTCCTGCTCGGTGCTCAATGTGACCGTGGGGGACTTCCTGCGCGAGGCCTGGCCATTCTTCCTGGCTCTTCTGGCCGTGCTGATGCTGCTGGTGCTGGTGCCACAGACCGTCACCGCGCTTCCGGATTTGCTCATGGGCTCCTAGCGGCTGGTGGCCCCGGCCCCAAGCCGCCGCGAGATGTCGTTGGTCAGCGCCAGCAGCTTGGCCCGGCAATCCGCCTCGCTGGCGTAGGAGGTGCCGGTAAGCCGGCGGATGAAAGGAATAGTGATCGCCGCCGCGACCTTGCCCGAGAAGTCGAAGATCGGGGCCGAGATGTTCACCACCCCCGCGATCGTCAGCGAATCCGCCTGGCAGCAGCCCTCGGCCCGCGTGCCCGACAGGTCGTCGAGGAACACCTGGCGCTTGGCAACCGGCTCGTCTCCCAGGTGCGCCATCAGGTCGTCGAGGGCGTGCGGCTCCATCCAGGCGGCCAGCACCCGCCCCGAGGCAGTGTCGAGCAGGGGTATCTCGGCCCCGAGCCGCACCGAGGTGATGTTGTTGTCCGGGCAGTCCACCTGCGCGATCACCAGCACCCGTCCGCCGTGCAGAATGCTCATGTGCATCGACTGGTTCACCTCGTTCGCCAGCCGCTGCATGGCCTCTCCGGCCAGAGAGTTCAGGCGGCGGATAGGAGGGTGGCGGTGCGCCAGTTCGAACATCCGCGTCGTCAGATGATACCGGTCGTCCTCGGCGCGCTGCTCAACGTAGCCACGCTGGCAAAGGACCATCAGCATCCGGAAGATTTCGGGCGTGGTGCGACCCAGCTGTTTTGCGATCTCGACCTGGCTCTTGCCATTGGGCTCCGAGGCCAGCAGCTCGAGAATATCAAGCCCCTTGGACAGCGCTGGCGCCCGATACTTGTCAGTTTCGGGCGTGTCATCGGAGATGTCAGTCATGGCTGCGGTCCTGTCTGGGCTCTGGCCCATGAAGGCCGTTCGGCATGTGAATATAGGCGGTTCGACAGGGATGGCGCAACACGCCTCTGGCCAGGTAATTACCATAACAATGCCTATCGGCTTGACTGCCCTCCGAACTCCCTGGTGGCAAATTCGATGAATGCGCGCAGTTTCGGCGTCGCCCTCCTGTCCGGTGCATAAACCAGGTGCAACGGACGCGTCGGGATCTTGTAGTCCGGCAAGACCGTCCGGAGTTTTCCGGCGGCAACATCCTTTGCAACCAGCTCCAGCGGCTGCAGGATGACACCAAGACCGGCACGGGCCGCGGCAAGAATTGGCTCACCGTGATCCGCGATGAACGAACCGGCGATCTCGACGCTGACGCGCCCCTCGGGACCATCGAAAGTCCAGCGTTTCCGAAGCTCGGTATGAGCGTAGACAAGGCAAGGATGATGCGCGAGGTCAGCCGGGCTGGTCAGCGGTGATGCCTGCTCGAGGTAGGACGGCGCAGCGCACAGAACCAGGGAATAAGGCGCAAGCCGCTTGGCCATCAGCCCGCTGTCGGGAAGCTCTCCGACGCGAAAGGCGATATCGAAGCCTTCTTCGACAAGATCGACGTTGCGGTTGTTGAGGCTCAGGTCGACGGTCACTTCCGGACATTGCCGCATGAAATGCGCCAGCTTCGGCGACAAGGTGTGGATCCCGAAACTGACCGGTGCATTGACCCGCAGACGGCCCGTCGGTGCGGCCCTGGCCTCGGCGGCCAGGGTTTCGGCAGCGGCGATGTCGGCGAGAATGACCCGCGCGCGTTCACAATACGCCGCACCAAAGCCTGTCAGGCTTTGCCGCCGGGTCGTGCGATGCAGCAGCTTGACGCCCAGGTGTTCTTCCAGCCGCTGCACATGTTTGCCGACCAGCTGCGGCGACATGTCGAGCACATCGCCAGCCGCGCTGAATGACCCAGCGTCAACGGCCTGAACAAAAACCTCCATTGCTGTCAGCCGGTCCATTCGAAATCTTTTGTTTCAAGTGCTTGCTCTCAAGAAGCATTTTTCACATGGGGCGTTCAATTGCTTTTGGGATCCCACAACGGATCCACAGGATGTTCCAAGCGCCTCCTCCCACCCTTTTGGCCCATGCTCGCGTCACCGGGTCGATCCCAGCCACATGTCCCGCCGCGGGATCACCGGGTCTTGCTGCCTTGCCTCCCGGACTGCCACCTTCGCGAACTTCCTCGCCGCGAGGAACGTGACCCGGATGATTGCGCGGATCAGGCGGGGGCCGGTGCTGGTCCTCAGCCTCGTGTCTTCAGTTGGCTGGCATGCCCTCTTCGTTGCCTTCGACGAACTGCGGTTCCTCCGGATCGCCTTCGGACTCTTCCTCGGGGCACTGTTTCGCCCTGCTCTTGATGAAGGACTCGCGAAATGCCCTTGATGAATGCAGCCGTCCTGCGCGCGCCTGGCGGGCCCGATGCGCCGAAGATCGAAACACGCCCTCTGCCGGATGTGCCTGCAAGATGGGTGCGCATCCGTGTTCGGGCCTTCGGCCTGAAACGGGCCGAACTGTTCACCCGCCGCGGCCAATCGCCGTCCGTCACCTACAGCCCAAGCCCGCGCAGGGTGTCCCCGGTCTCGGGCATCCGGGCCAGCGAGGCTTCGACATGGGCGCGCCAGCGGCGGCCGGTGGCCAGGGCAGTGTCGAGCGCAAGGGCCAGGTCGTCGGGCCGGTCTTCGGCCAGCGCCGCGATCAGGAAAGCCGCCTGTTCGCGGTCCTTCGCCGCCTTCAGGTTGCCCGCCCCGTCGCGCCGCCGGTCGGCGATGATCAGCTTGTGGATCGCAAAGCGCTCCGGGCGCGGCACCTGCACCAGGATGCCCGACCGGTAGAGCGCCGCGGCGTGGATCGGCTCGGCAATCAGGAAGTTGAGATAGTTCAGCGCCTGGGCATTCACCCCCAGCGCCGGCAGCGGGCGGATGGTCTCGTCGCCGAAGGCCGGCGTCAGGAACTCGACCAGCTGGCCGCTGCCCCCCTGCGCCCATCGCCAGGTCTTGCCCGGGTCCAGCCCCGGCAGGGGGTCGAACCTGAGCGCCGAGAAGGTCTCGGCCAGGCCCGGATCGACCTGGTCCTGCAGGGCGAGGCTCAGTTTCTGGAACTGGGCAATGTCGATGTCGCCAGTGTTGGCCATGCCGCCCAGGGGCAGGCGCAGGCCCAGCTCGCCCTCGTAGAGCCGGAAGGCATTGGTGCCCACCAGCGTGCCCCCCAGCCGGAACACCCCTGCCCCGGCCATCGCCGACAGGATGGAACCGGTCGCCCGGTCGGTCGGGGTCATCCCCTCGGCCCGCAACAGGCGGACAAGCCGGGACCGTTCGGCCTGGCGCTCGCGCCCGGTCGCGCGCAGCTCTTCGATACGGGCGATGCGCTGCCGGGTCTCGGGGTCGTCCTCGCCGATGTAGACAAAGCGCATCTGCGTGCCGATGCGGCGCGCGGCATACCAATAGGCCTTGTCGCCCCGGTTCTTCAGCGTCGGCTTGCCGGTGACACCCGACAGGGCGTCATCCTTCAGAAGGCGCACCAGGTCGGTATAGGCGCTGGTCGCGACGCTGCTCAGAAGGGTCATGCCTATCACTTTCATCTTTTGATTGGCATGGATGTACCAAGCAAAACTTGAAAATGCTAGGCACAAACGCCCGGGCCTGTGCATGGCCCCCCGCGCGCGCCTGTGGCGCGGGCTGTCACAGGCCGGGCTATCCCTGCAATTGTGACAAAAATCCATCAGCTGCACGGAAATTAAGCTGAATCATTGAGCAAGGCGCGACACTTCCCCCATTCAGCCGTCACAGTCTTTGTCTCGGCCTCTATTTGTATACACAAAAGAAGCTGGTGCCGCCGAAAACAGGCGCCATGGACACTCAAACGCCAAGCCCCACCCGGGGCGGACAGGGAAGATGAAAATGCGTAAACATATTCTCGCGGCTCTTGCCGGGGCAGCACTGACATTCGGCTCCGGCCTGATGGCCCAGGCCGAGGACGCGCTTGAGCGGGTGATGGCCGCCGGCGTGATGAAGGTCGGCACGGAAACCGCCTTTGCCCCCTTCGACTATATCGACGCCGGCAAGCACACCGGGTTCAACACCGAGATCTACGCCGAGATCGGCAAGGAAATGGGTGTCGAGATCGAATGGATCACCCTTGACTGGACCGGCGTCCTGCCCGGCCTGGAAGCCGGCCGCTTCGACGTCGTCGCCGGCCCCGCCACGATCACCAAGGCCCGGATGGAGCGCTATCGCTTCTCCTCGCCCATCGCCGAAGCCACCGTCGCCGTGCTGACCTGTGCGTCCTGCGACATCGAGGCGCCCGAGGACATCGCCGGCAAGCCCATCGGCTCGGCCACCGGCACGGCCCAGCTGGCCCAGTTCCAGGAATTCGCGGCAACGCTCGACACGCCCCCGACCGACATCAAGGAATACGTGTCGTTCAACGAAGCCTATGCCGACCTGGCCGCCGGCCGGATCGTCGCCGTGGCCAACTCGCTGCCCAACATCGCCTTTGTTGCCAGCCAGCGGCCCAATGTCTTCAAGGTCGTCAAACCGGCCTTCGGCACCCCGACCTATTTCGGCTTCCCCGGCCGGATCGAGCCGGAATATGCCTCGCTGATGGACAAGATCGACGAGATCCTGCTGGCGATGAAGGCCGACGGTCGCATGGAAGCGCTGCAGGAAAAATGGTTCGGCACGACCTTTGACCTGCCCGATTACGTGACCGAGCCCAACATCTGATCACTTGCGTGACCGGGCGCGGCGGGGTTCTTCGGAGCGCCGCCGCGCCGCTTTCCACCTGACCGGATCCGCCCATGACCTGGCCCCTCTTCGAACTGCTGCTGCAAGCCTCCCTGATGACGATCTTCGTCTCGGGCCTGTCCATCCTGATCGGGCTGGGCGTGGCCATCCTGCTATCGGCGATGCGCATGTCGGGCAACCTGGTGCTGGTGAATTTCGCGCGGATCTTCATTTCGTTCTTCCGCGGCGTGCCGCTGCTGGTGCAGTTGCTGCTGATCTTCAACCTGCTGCCGGCCCTGGGCCTGAGCCTGTCCAGCCTGGCCACCGCCCTGCTCGGCCTGTCGCTGTGCACCGCGGCCTACCAGGCCGAGAACCTGCGCGGGGGTTTCGAAGGCGTGCCCCAGGGGCTGATCGAAAGCGCCGAGATGGCCGGCTTTTCGACCGTGCAGACCTTTGTCTTCATCCGCATGCCCATCGCCCTGCGCATGACCTTCCCGGCCCTGGTCAACGAGGCGATCCTGATCCTCAAGGCCTCGTCGCTGGTGTCGGTCGTGGGGCTGATCGAGCTGACCAAGATGTCCCAGAACCTGGCCGCCTCGACCTACATGCCCCTGCCGATCTTTGCGTCGGCCGGGCTGATCTACCTGGTCATCAACCTGGGTGTGGCCTTTATCGGCCGCCGGGCCGAGGCCGCCCTGCCGGGCCTTCCCGCGAAATGACCGCCGCTTCGGTTCCCGCGCAAACCTCAGGACGCTGATCCCATGACTTTCGATATCGCCGTGATCCTGGCCAAGGGGCCGCAGATCCTTGCCGGGCTGGGCGTGACCATCCTGATCTGGATCGCGGGCACGGCCCTGGCCGCCGTGCTGGGCTTTGTCGTGGCCACGGCCCGCCAGTACGGCGGCCGGCTGACCGATCGCCTGCTGGCTGTGCCGATCGAGATCCTGCGCGGCACGCCCTTCCTGGTGCAGATCTTCCTGCTCTATTTCGGCGGGCCCTACATCGGGCTGCGGCTCGATCCGATCACCGCCGGCCTGCTGGGCCTGTCGGTCTATGGCGCGGCCTATTACGCCGAGATCTTCCGCGCCGGCTACAATTCGGTGCCGCCCGGCCATGCCGAGGCCGCCGAATGCGTGGGCTTTACCCGGCGCCAGACCATCCTGTTCGTCCAGCTGCCCGAAATGGCCCTGCTGGTCATGCCCCCGTCGATCAACATGGTGGTCATCCTGCTCAAGGAAACCGCCCTGCTGTCGCTGATCACCGTGCCCGAGATGACCATGACCGTGCAGGCGATCGGCTCGCAGCAATATGCCTTTGTCGAATCCCTCGTCGTCCTTGCGCTGGTCTACTGGGCGCTGGTCGAGCTGTCGAATTACCTGGGCCGCCTTGCCGAGCGCCGCCTGTCCAAACTGAGTGCCGCCTGACATGACAACACCTGCCATTTCCGTCACCAAGCTCTCGAAACGCTTCGGCGAGACACTGGTTCTCAAGGATATCGACCTGGAAGTGCAGAAGGGCGAGGTGACCTGCCTGATCGGCCCGTCGGGCTCGGGCAAGTCGACCCTGCTGCGCTGCATGGCCTTCCTCGAAGAGGCCACCGCCGGCATGATCCGCATCGAGGGCAGCCCGCTGGGCATGATCGAAGAGGGCGGCAAGCGCCGGCGCCAGAGCGCGGCCGAGCTGCGCGCGACGCGGTCGAAGATCGGCATGGTCTTTCAGCAGTTCAACCTCTGGCCCCACATGACCGCCCTGGGCAATGTCTCGGCCGCCCTGCGTCGGGTGCGGGGCCTGTCGCGCAGCGAGGCCGAGCAAAGGGCGATGGACCAGCTGACCAAGGTCGGCCTGGCCGAACGGGCCGGCCATTACCCGTCGCAACTCTCCGGCGGCCAGCAGCAGCGCGTGGCCATCGCCCGGGCGCTGGCGCTGGAACCGACGATCATGCTCTTCGACGAGCCGACCTCGGCGCTTGATCCCGAGCTGACCGGCGAGGTGCTGAACGTCATGCGCCGGCTGGCCGACGAGGGCATGACCATGGTTGTCG
The DNA here is from genome assembly GCF_050389775.1 of Marinibacterium sp. SX1. Lineage (NCBI taxonomy): Bacteria > Pseudomonadati > Pseudomonadota > Alphaproteobacteria > Rhodobacterales > Paracoccaceae > Marinibacterium > Marinibacterium sp. SX1. The sequence goes on from NZ_CP177148.1 coordinate 119,499, forward strand.
TAACCCACGAGATCGGCTTTGCGGCGTCGGTCGGCAACCGGATCTGCTTTCTTGACCAGGGCCGCCTGTTGTTCCACGATTCCCCCGAAAAGGTCTTTGCCGCGCCGCGTTCGCCCCGGCTCGAGCAATTCCTCGACACCTATCTGGACCGCGGCGCCGCGATGCTGAAGTAAACACATGCCCGATGATGGCCCTGCGAGCACGGGCAAATCCCTGCACGACACGATCCGCGACGACCTGGAAAGCCGCATCCTGTCGGGGGCCTGGGCGCCGGGCCACAAGGTGCCGTCCGAACTCGACCTGAGCGAGGAATACGGCTGTTCGCGGATGACCGTGAACAAGGTCATGACCCAGCTGGCCGCCGCCGGGCTGATCCTGCGCCGGCGCAAGGTCGGGTCGGTCGTGCTGCCGCAGAAATCCCAGAACGCGGTGCTGGAAATCCACGACGTCAAGGAAGAGGTGCTGGCCCGGGGCGGCTGGTATCACCACCGGATCGACCGCCGCCAGCGGCTGGACGGGGCCGCCGGGCCCCTGGCCGAAGGCCTGCCCGGCGACCGGCCGGTGATGGCCGTGACCTGCCTGCATTTCAGCGACGACACGCCGTTCTGCTACGAGGATCGCCTGATCTTTCTCGATGCCGTGCCCGAGGCCGAAACCGAGGGGTTTGCCACCACCCCGCCGGGGGCCTGGCTGCTGACCCATGTGCCCTGGAGCGAGGCCGAGAACGAGATCGCGGCGGTCAGCGCCGACGAGGCCCTGGCGGACGCGCTGAGCATCCCCCCCGGCGCGGCCTGCCTGACCGTCGGCCGCCGGACCTGGAAGAACGGCGACCCGGTGACCTCGGTGCGGTTCAGCTATCCCGGCACGGCCCACCGGCTGACGGCGCGGTTCACCCCCGCACAGGGTTAGGCCGATGGCCGGGCCGGAACACCTGCGCGCGATGCAGACCTTCGAAGCCGTCGGGCGGCTGGGTTCGGTCAAGGCCGCCGCCGGCGAGCTGGGCGTGTCGTCGGGCGCGGTCAGCCAGCAGGTCCGCCGGCTCGAAGCCGCGCTTGGCGTCACCCTGCTGGAACGGCGCGGGCGCGGGCTGGAACTGACGCGCTGGGGGCGGATGTATCATGCCGAGCTGGCCGTCGGTTTTGCCCGGCTGGCCCGGGCCGGACAGGTGCTGGACCAGTTGCGCGGACAGGACGGGCTGACCGTCTGCGGCCTGCCGACCGTTGCCGCGAAATGGCTGGGGCGCAGCCTGTGGGACTGGGCAAGGGACCGCCCCGATTGCCCCGTGCGGCTGCTGGGCAGCGAGGATCTGCCCGATCTCGATGCCGGCGAGGCCGATTTTGCCATGTGGCTGGGCCCGCCGGCCGATGACCGGCCCGGCGCGGTCCTGTTCACCGACCAGGTGGTGCCGGCCTGTGCTCCGGCCCTGCTGGCCCAGCCGTTGCGCGCGCCGGCCGAATTGTTGCGCCTGCCCTTGCTGCAGGTGGCCTGGGCCGCGCGGTATGAAAGGTTCGATCCGCCCAGCTGGGCCGCCTGGGCCGCGGCCCATGGCATCGCCGATGCGCCGCACCAGCCCGGGGCGCTCAGCTTTGCGCTGACCGCGTCGGCCATCGATGCGGCCGTGGCCGGCCAGGGCGTGGTGCTGGGCCAGGTCGCCATGATGCAGGACGAGCTGGCCAGCGGGCGCCTGGTCATCCCCTTCGATCTGCGCCTGCCCCTGGCCGCGCCCTACAGCCTGCGCTGGTCGCGGGCGGCGCTGGAAAAACCCGGCGGGCTGGCGTTTCGCGACTGGCTGCTGGCCCGTGGGCGGCGCCAGGCCCAGGCCCTGCGGCCGGGCCCTCCGGACGACGCCTGAGGCCCGGCCCTCCCCGACCCCCGATCAGTTGCCCAGGATGCGCGGCAGGCGCAGCCCGTGTTCGCGGGCGCAGTCGATCGCCTCGGGATAGCCCGCATCGGCATGGCGCCAGACGCCCGACGCCGGATCGTTCCACAACACCCGTTCCAGCCGCTTTGCCGCCTCGGGCGTGCCGTCGGCGCAGATGACCACGCCGGAATGCTGGCTGAAGCCCATGCCCACGCCGCCGCCATGGTGCAGCGACACCCAGGTCGCGCCCGATGCCGTGTTCATCAGCGCGTTGAGCAGGGGCCAGTCCGACACGGCGTCCGAGCCGTCGCGCATGGCCTCGGTCTCGCGGTTGGGCGAAGCGACAGACCCGGAATCGAGGTGATCGCGGCCGATGACCACGGGGGCCGACAATTCGCCGGAGGCCACCATCTCGTTGAACTTCAGCCCCGCGCGATGGCGGTCGCCCAGGCCGATCCAGCAGATCCGCGCCGGCAGGCCCTGAAAGGCGATCCGGTCGCGGGCCATGTCGAGCCAGCGGTGCAGGTGCTCGTTCTCGGGAAAGAGCTCCTTCATTGCCTGGTCGGTCTTGTAGATGTCCTCGGGGTCGCCCGACAGCGCGGCCCAGCGGAACGGACCGACCCCCTTGCAGAACAGCGGCCGGATGTAGGCCGGCACGAAGCCCGGGAAATCAAAGGCGTTTTCAAGGCCCTCGTCCTTGGCCACCTGGCGGATGTTGTTGCCGTAATCCAGCGTCGGCACCCCGGCCTTCCAAAAGCCCACCATCGCCTCGACGTGATCGCGCATCGACGCGCGGGCCGCGGCCTCGACAGCCTTCGGCTCGGTCTCCTGCCTGGCGCGCCATTCGGCCACGGACCAGCCCTTGGGCAGGTAGCCATGAATGGGGTCATGGGCCGAGGTCTGGTCGGTCACCAGGTCGGGGCGCGGGCCGCCGGCCTGCATCCGGCGCAGCAATTCGGGGAAGACATCGGCCGCATTGCCGATCAGCGCCACCGATTTCGCCTCGCCCGCCTTGGTCCAGCGGTCGATCAGCGCCAGGGCCTCGTCGATGTCATGGGTCTTTTCATCGCAATACCGCGTGCGGATGCGGAAATCGGCGCGGGTTTCGTCGCATTCCACGGCCAGGCAGCAGGCCCCGGCCATCACGGCCGCCAGCGGCTGTGCACCCCCCATGCCGCCAAGCCCGCCGGTCAGCACCCAGCGCCCGGTCAGGTCGCCGCCGTAATGCTGGCGCCCGGCTTCGGCAAAGGTTTCGTAGGTGCCCTGCACGATGCCCTGGGTCCCGATGTAGATCCAGGAGCCGGCCGTCATCTGGCCGTACATCATCAGGCCCTTGCGATCGAGCTCGTTGAAATGGTCCCAGTTGGCCCATTCGGGCACCAGGTTGGAATTAGCGATCAGCACGCGCGGGGCATCGGCATGGGTGCGGATGATGGCAATGGGCTTGCCCGATTGCACCATCAGCGTCTCGTCGGCCTCGAGGTCGCGCAGGGCGGCGACGATGGCATCGTAATCCTCCCAGCTGCGCGCGGCCCGGCCGATACCGCCGTAGACCACCAGTTCATGCGGGTTCTCGGCCACGTCGGGATGCAGGTTGTTCATCAGCATCCGCAGCGGTGCCTCGGTCTGCCAGGATTTGGCCGTCAGCTCGGTGCCGGTGGGCGGATAGACGTCGCGAAGGTTGTGGCGGGTATGGGTCATGGTCTGTCCTTTCAGCCCGCAAGCGTCGGGGCGAGGTCGATGAGGTCTTGCAGGATCGGGCCGAGCACCTGGCGCAGGCTTTCGGCCTTGCCCGCGTCCAGCGCAAAGGGCGGGGTCTCGGTGGCCAGGTGGCTGGATTGCGCCAGCTCCATCTGGATGGCGTGGATGCCGGTTTCGGGCTGGCCGTAGTGCCGGGTGGTCCAGCCACCCCGGAACCGCCCGTTCAGCACCATCCGCCGGCCCGATGCGGCACAGCGGTCATGCACGGCGGCCTCGATGGCGGGCGCACAGGTCCTGCCGCTGTCGGTGCCGATGTTGAACTCGGGCAAGACGCCGTCGAAGAGCCATGGCACCTCGGACCGGATGGAATGGCAATCGTAGAGGATGGCCACCCCGTGGATCGCCCGCACCCGCTCCAGCTCGGCGGTCAGCGCGGCGTGATAGACCGCGTGCCAGTCGCGCAGGCGATGGGCGATGGCCGCGTCGTCGGGCGGGGTCGTCCAGATCGGGTCGTCGTCGAAGGTGGTCAGGGGCACCAGCCCGGTGGTCGTCTGCCCGGGATAGAGGCTCTGGCCCGAAGGATCGCGATTGGCGTCGATGACATAGCGGTGGAAATTGGCGGCCACGGTCGTCACCCCGGGCACCAGGTCACGGTAAAGCGCATCGACATGCCAGTCGGTGTCGCGCAACAGGCGGCCCTCGGCATTGAGATCCGCGCGGATGGCATCGGGCACATGGGTGCCGGTATGGGGAAAGCCCAGCACCAGCGGGCCTGTGCCCCGGGTCACGGTGACGGGATGCATCAGAACACCTCCGGCATGGCCAGCCCGGCGGCCCGGGTCAGCGTGCCGTCGGCGATCAGCGCCCCGGCGGTATCCAGGTCGGGGGCCATGAACCGGTCTTCGCCCAGGCTGGCCACGTGTTCACGCAGCGCGGCGATCACCGCCACCAGCGCCGGCGAGGTCGTCAGGGGCGCGCGGAACTCGATGCCCTGGGCCCCGGTCAGCGCCTCGACCCCGAGGATCCAGTTCAGGTTGTCGGTCATCTGCAACAGCCGCCGCGCGCCGTGGCAGGCCATCGACACGTGGTCTTCCTGGTTGGCCGAGGTCGGCGTGGAATCGACCGAGGCCGGATGGGCCAGCTGCTTGTTCTCGCTCATCAGGGCGGCGGTGGTCACCTCGGCGATCATCAGGCCCGAGTTCAGCCCCGGTGCCGGAGTGAGGAACCCGGGCAGGCCGAAGTTCAGCGCCGGATCGACCAGCATGGCAATGCGCCGCTGGGAAATCGCGCCGATCTCGGCCACGGCCAGCGCCATCTGGTCGGCGGCAAAGGCCACCGGCTCGGCGTGGAAATTGCCGCCCGACACGACCGATCCGTCCGACAGGACCAGCGGGTTGTCGGTGGCCGCGTTGGCCTCGATCTCAAGCGTGCCGGCCACCTGGCGCAGCAGGTCCAGGCAGGCGCCGGTGACCTGGGGGTGGCAGCGCAGGCAATAGGGATCCTGCACGCGCTCGTCGTTCTCGCGGTGGGATTCGCGGATGTCCGATCCGTCGAGCAGGGCGCGCAGGCCGGCGGCCACGTCGATCTGGCCGGCATGGCCGCGCAGGGCATGCACCTCGGGATGGGTGGGCGCGGTCGAGCCCATGGCCGCATCGGTCGACAGTGCCCCGGTGATCACCGCCGCCTGCACCGCCCGGGTCGCGCGAAACAGCCCGGCCAGCGCCAGGGCCGTCGACACCTGGGTGCCGTTGATCAGCGCCAGCCCTTCCTTGGCGGTCAGGGTGACCCGTGCCAGCCCGGCGCGTTCAAGGGCCTGCGCCCCGGCCATGCGTTCCCCGTCCAGAAAGGCCTCGCCCTCGCCGATCATCGCGGCGGCCATGTGGGCCAGCGGGGCCAGGTCGCCAGACGCGCCGACCGAGCCCTTTTCGGGGATCACCGGGATCACCCCGGCGGCCAGCATGGCTTCGAGCAGGCGGATGATGTCCAGCCGCACGCCCGACGCGCCCCGGCCCAGCGACATCAGTTTCAGCGTCATGATCAGCCGCACGATCTCGGGGGCCAGCGGCGCGCCGACGCCGCAGCAATGCGACAGGATCAGGTTGCGTTGCAGGGTGGCCACGTCGTCGCGGGCGATGCGGATCGAGGCCAGCTTGCCGAAGCCGGTGTTGATGCCATAGACCGGCGCCTCGCCGGCGGCCACCTCGGCCACGCGGGCGGCGGCGGCCTCGATCCCCGGCAGCGCCCCGGGGTCCAGCACGGCGGGCGTGCCCGACCAATAGACATCGGCCAGCGTGGCCAGCCCGACGGCGCCGGGCGAAAGGATGACGGACATCAGACGAAGTCTCCCTTGAAGACCCGCGCTTTCAGCGGGTTGAAACCGATGCGGTTGACCAGGTTGGCCGGCAGGGCGGCATCCCACAGGGCGAAATCGGCCGAGAGCCCCGGCGCGATGCGCCCGGTCTCGGCGCCCAGCCTCAGGGCCCGCGCGGCATGGGCGGTCACCCCGGCCAGGCATTCGGCCACGGTCAGGCGATAGAGCACGGCGCCCATGTTGAGGGTCATCAGGATCGAGGTCACCGGCGAGGTGCCGGGATTGCAATCGGTGGCCAGGGCGATGGGCACACCGGCCGCGCGCAGGGCCTGCACCGGGGGCACCTGCTCTTCGCGCAGCATGTAATAGGCCCCGGGCAGCAGCACCGCGACCGACCCGGCCGCGGCCATGGCAGCGGCATCCTCGGCGGTTGCATATTCCAGGTGATCCACCGACAGCGCCCCGTGGCGCGCGGCCAGCTGGGTGCCGCCCGAACGGGTCAGCTGCTCGGCATGCAGCTTGACCGGCAGGCCCATCGCCCGGGCCGCCTCGAAGAGCGGTTCCAGCTCTTCGACGGTAAAGGCGATGCCCTCGCAGAACCCGTCGACGGCATCGACCAGCCCTTCGGCCACGGCCTGTTCCAGCCCGGGAATGGCCACATCGGCCACGTAATCGGCGCCCCGGCCCTTGTAGTCTTCGGGCAGCGCATGGGCCGCCAGCCAGCTTGTCACCACCCGCACCGGGCGCAGTTCTGCCAGCCGGCGCGCGGCGCGCAGCATGTCCAGCTCGGTCTCGATCCGCAGCCCGTAGCCCGACTTGATCTCGACCGTGCCGACCCCTTCGGCCAGCAGGTGATCGAGGCGCGGCAAGGCGCTGGCCACCAGGTCGTCGACGCTGCAGGCCCGGGTGGCCCGCATGGTCGACACGATGCCGCCGCCGGCCCGGGCGATGTCCTCGTAGCTGGCCCCGTCGAGGCGCATCTCGAACTCGCGGGCCCGGTCGCCGCCGTGAACCAGGTGCGTATGGCAATCCACCAGCGCCGGGGTCACCAGCGCGCCACCGCAATCGACCAGCTCGGCCCCGTTGCGATCCACGGCCGGGGCCAGGTCGACGATGCGCCCGGCTTCGGTCAGGATTTCAAGCGGTTGCGGGTCAGTCCCCTCGGCGCCGGTCAGGACGCGCCCATTGATCCAGGCTTTCTTCATCTGCGTGTTCCAGCTTTCCATAGAGCTTCATTAAGTATAGACATATAAGCGGAACGCGACAACGCCCATCGGACATTTGCAGAGAGACATCATGAAAATCGTGGCGAGACAGGCGCTTCTGCCCGAGGGCTGGGCAGAACATGTGGAAATCACCCTCGACGGCGGGCACATCACCGGCATCGCCCCGGCGGCCCCGGGCGCCGTGGCCGACCACGACACGCTGCTGCCCGGCGTGGCCAACCTGCATTCCCATGCGTTCCAGCGCGGTTTCGCCGGGCTGACCGAAGCGCGCGGGCCGGGGGCGGACAGTTTCTGGACCTGGCGCGACATGATGTACCGCTTTGCCCTGGGGCTGGACCCCGACGCCGCCCAGGCCGTGGCCGAGATGGCCTATGTCGAGATGCTGGAGGCCGGCTATACACGGGTGGGCGAGTTCCATTACCTGCACCATGCGCCCGACGGCCGGCCCTATGCCGACCCGGCCGAGATGTCGGCGCGGATCTTTGCGGCCAGCGCGGCGACGGGCATCGCCCTGACCCATCTGCCGGTGTTCTACGCCCATGGCGGCTTTGGCCCGACCGCGGCCAGCGACGGCCAGCGGCGGTTCCTGCATGACCGCGAGGCCTTCCTGCGGCTGATCGAGCTGTGCGACCGGATGGCCGCCGACCGGCCCGGCGCGGTGGTGGGCCTGGCGCCCCATTCGCTGCGCGCGGCTTCGGCCGACGACCTGGCCGCGCTGATCCCCGCCCTGCCCGGCCGCCCGGTGCATATCCACATCGCCGAACAGACGCCCGAAGTGCGCGACTGCCTGGCATTTTGCGGCCAGCGCCCGGTCGAATGGCTGCTGGAACACGCGCCGGTCGGGCCGGGCTGGTGCCTGATCCATGCCACCCACCTGACCGAGGCCGAGGTCGCGGGCATCGCCCGGTCGGGCGCCGTGGTCGGGCTGTGCCCGGTCACCGAATCCAACCTGGGCGACGGCATCTTTCCCGGACCGGCCTTTGCCGCGGCCGGCGGGCGCTATGGCGTGGGCACCGACAGCAACGTGCGCATCTCGCTGGCCGGGGAATTGCGCACGCTGGAATATTCCCAGCGGCTGGCCGGACAGGCGCGCAATGTCATGGCCCTGCGGGAAGGATCGACCGGCCAGCAGCTCTTTGATGCGGCCCTGGCCGGCGGGCACCAGGCGCTGGACGCCGGCGTCCCGGGCCTGGCCCCGGGCGCGCCGGCCGACCTGGTGGCCCTGTGCGATCCGTTGCAGATGGGATCGGACGGGCCGACCATGCTGGACCGCTGGATCTTTGGCCCCGACATCACGGTGGGCGATGTCTGGGCGCGGGGCGATCACGTCGTGCGCGACGGGCGCCACCGCGATCGCGCGGCGGTCACCCGCCGTTTTGCCCGGGTGGCCCGGGCGATCCTGGGTTAAGCGGCGATCCCGGGTTACAGCAGCATGGCCAGCGCGGTCAGCAACTGGTCGGTATCCGCCCCGGTGCCGACCGATATGCGCATCCAGCTTTCGTAACCCGGCTGTTTCCAGGGCTTCACGATCACCCCGCGATCCAGCAGGCCATCGGCCAGCGCCCCGGCATCGCGGCCGGTGTCGACAAAGAGGAAGTTCCCCGCCGAGGGCAGGCACCGCAGGTTCAGCGCGGCCAGCCCCCGGGCCATCCGCTCGCGCTCGGCCACCGTGGCGGCAACGGTCGCGCGCATCTCGCCGGCATGGGCCAGCGCGGCGATGGCCCCGCCCTGGGCCACGTGGTTGACGTTGAACGGCGTGCGCACAAGGTCCAGCCCGCGCCGCAGCTCGGCCGAATTGGTCACGCCGAAGCCGATGCGCAGCCCGGCCAGGCCCCAGGCCTTGGAAAAGGTCCGCAGGATCAGCAACGGCTTGTCATGACCGGCCAGCAGGTCGGCCGCCGACCGATAGCCTTCGGCATGGGCGGCATATTCGACATAGGCCTCGTCGACGCACAGCACCGTGCCCGGCTGCTGGGCCGCCAGCACGCGGGCCAGGTCATCGCCGCCCAGCCACAGGCCCGCCGGGTTCATCGGGTTGGCAAACAGCACCAGCCGCACCGGCCGGGCCATCGCCGCGACCAGCGCGTCGACATCGATGGCGTCGTCCTTCAGCCCGATCCGCGTGACCCGCGCGCCCATCATCGTGGCGTAATCCTCGTGCAGCGGGAAGGACGGGTAGAGCGTGATCACCTCGTCATCGGTGCGCAGCAGCGCCCGGGCCAGCACGTTCAGCAGATCCTCGGACCCGTCGCCCAGCACGATGCGCCCGGGATCGACGCCCAGGTCGGCGGCCAGCAGGGCGGCCAGCTCGCGCCCCGAAGGATCGGGATATAGATGCGCCTGCACGATGGCCTCGGTCATGGCCCGGCGCACGGCGTCGGACACGCCATGCAGGTTCTCGTTCGACCCCAGCTTGGCCACCCGGGTCACACCGGGCCGGGCCGCGATGTCGGCCAGGCTCAGCCCCGCGTTATAGGGCGCCAGCCCCTGCAATTCCGGACGCAGAAGTCCCGTGTCGGCCATAGTTCACTCCGCCGCTTGGTATATGTATAGACTATAAACACCCCGCTCGCGCCGCATGCAATGGCCCCCGGCCCGATGGCCCGGCCCGGCGCCCTGCCCCCGCCCCGCCGGGCGCGGGATGACGCTTTGGCAGGCAGCCGGCCGGCCCCGACGCGCGCCATGGTTTAGACTAGCTAAACCGGATCGCAGCTGGCGGCGGCTTGAGTAGCCCGGCGCGGCGGGCATACTGGCGCGACCCGGAACAGGACACGCGACACATGGCCCGAAACGACAAACTCAAGCTCGGCACTTTCGTTTACACCTTCGGCTTTCACCCGGCGGCCTGGCTGCACCCGGGATCGGACGTCAACGGGGCCAATGACATCGCCCACCTGGCCCGGGTGGCGCAGATCTCGGAAGCGGCCCATTTCGATTTCATGTTCTTCGCTGACAGCCCCGCCGCGGCCATCGGCCATCCCGATGCCCTGGCCCGCCAACCCACCAAGATGAACCGGTTCGAGCCGATCACCGCGATCACCGCGCTGAGCATGGTGACACGCAACCTGGGCTTCGTGGCCACCGCCTCGACCAGCTATTACGAGCCCTACAACATCGCCCGGCTCTATGCCTCGGCCGATCACATTTCCGGCGGGCGGGTCTGCTGGAACGTGGTCACGTCGGACCATGACGAGACCGGCTACAATTACAACCGCCAGGGTCTGGACCCCCATGAAGACCGCTATCGCCGGGGCGAGGAATTCCTCGACGTGGTCTTCGGCCTCTGGGACAGCTACGAAGACGACGCCCTGCGGCTGGACCGCGAGAGCGGCTGGTACCACGATCCGGCCAAGCTGCATCAGCTGGACCACGTGGGCGAGCATTTCCAGGTGCGCGGCCCGCTCAACATCGCCCGCACGCCGCAGGGCCGCCCGGTGATCGCCCAGGCCGGCGGGTCGGAACGGGGCCGGGAACTGGCCGCGCGCACGGCCGAGATCGCCTTTTCGCTGGCCTCGAACATCGACAAGAACAAGGCGTTCTATGCCGATGTCAAAAGCCGCATGGCCAAGTACGGGCGCAAGCCCGACGATCTCAAGATCATGCCGGGCATCGTGATCAATGTCGGCGAGACCCGCGCCGAGGCCGAGGCAAGGGCCCAGGAGATGGTCGACCTGATGCACCCCGAAGTCGGCCTGCTGATGCTGCAGGAATTCCTGGAAATCGACCTGCACGGGGCCGACCTGGACGCGCCCTTCCCGATGGACAAGATGCCCGAGACGGCCAAGGGCTCGGTGGCGATGTTCCAGGAGGTGCGGGAATTTGTCGAACAGGGCCACAGCCTGCGCGAGCTGATCACCCATTACGCGCGCCAGCACACCGGCAACGGGCTGACCGGCAGCTATATCGAAGTCGCTGATTTCATGCAGGAATGGTTCGAGGAACGCGCGGCGGACGGGTTCATCCTGATGGCCCCCACCCTGCCCGCCTCGCTTGAGGATTTCACCCGGCTGGTGGTGCCCGAACTGCAGCGCCGGGGGCTCTTTCGCGAGGCCTACGAGGCCGATACCCTGCGCGGCAACCTCGGCCTGAGCTGGCCCGTCACCCGCCATGCCGCGGCCCGGGCGGCCGAATGAGCCCGACAAGCCCCGGGCAGGAAGGACATGGCATGAACGACACGGCCTCCGACAGCCGCGCAGCTCTCGACGCGCTGCGCGCCCGTTTCGGCGCGCGCATCGAGACCGGCGCGGCGGTGCGCGACCACCACGGCGGCGGCGACAGCTGGCACCCGGCCGCCCCGCCCGACGCGGTGTTCTATGCCGAAACCACGGCGGACGTGTCCGAGGCGCTGGCCATCTGCCACGCCCATGACCTGCCCGTGGTGGCCTTTGGCCACGGCTCGTCGATCGAAGGCCAGACCCAGGCGCTGCGCGGCGGGCTGTCCATCGACATGACGCGCATGGACCAGATCCTGCGCATCGGCGCCGAGGACATGGACGCCACCGTGCAGGCCGGGGTGACCCGGCAGGCGCTGAACGAACACCTGCGCGACACCGGCCTCTTCCTGCCGATCGACGTGGGCACCCATGCGACCATGGGCGGGCTGGCCTCGACCCGGGCCTCGGGCACGATGACCGTGCGCCACGGCACCATGCGCGACCGCATCCTGGGCCTGACCGTCGTGCTGGCCGATGGCGAGGTGATCCGCACCGGCGGGCGGGCGCGGAAATCGTCGGCCGGCTACGACCTGACGGGGCTGTTCGTCGGCGCCGAGGGCACGCTGGGCATCATCACCGAACTGACCCTGCGCCTGACCGGCATCCCCGACGCCGCGCGGGCCGGGATGTTCAGCTTTGACAGCATCGCCGCGGCGACGGCCACGGTGGTCGAGGCCCTGCAATGCGGGCTGTGCCTGAACCGGATCGAATTGCTCGACGCGCTGCAGATGCAGGCGATCAACAGCTACAACGGCACCGACCATCCCGAGACCGCCACGCTGATGATCGACCTGGCCGGGGCCGAGGCCCAGGTCGACGGCGATCTCGACATCTTGCACGACCTGGCCCGCGACCACGGCGCCCGGGCAAGGCTCTGCGCGACCCCCGAGGATTACGCCGCGCTCTGGGCGCTGCGCCATTCGGCGCTTTACGCCGCGCGCAGCCTGCGGCCGGGCTGCCTGAGCCTGTCGACGGATGTCTGCGTGCCGGTGTCGGAACTGCCCGGGATCATCGCCGCGATCCAGGCCGAGATCGACGCCGAAGGGGTGATTGCCCCGTTGCACGGCCACGTCGGCGACGGCAATTTCCACCTGGTGATGCTGTTCGACCCCGAGGCCCCCGGCGAGCAGGACAAGGTGCGCCGGCTCAACGCCCGGCTGGTGCAGATGGCGCTGGACCATGGCGGCACGGCCACCGGCGAACATGGTGTCGGGCTGGGCAAGAAGATCTTCATGCAGGCCCAGCACGGCCCGGCGCTGGATCTGATGAAGCGCATCAAGCGGGCGGTTGACCCCAAGGACATCCTGAACCCGGGCAAGATCTTTGATCTCTAGCGCCCGGCATAGCGGGCCGGGCTGTCTCCGGTGATGCCCCGGAACATGGCGATGAAGGCCGAGGCGGTGGCATAGCCCAGGTCCAGCGCGATGGCCTCGACGCTGTCGCCGTCCTGCAGCATGGCGATGGCCCGCACCACGCGCAGGCGGTTGCGCCATTCGGTCAGCGACATGCCCAGGTCGCGCTGGCACACGCGCAGCAGCGTGCGTTCGCTGAACCCGAAGGCCCGGGCCAGGGCGGCCGTGCCCTGGCGGTCGGCCGGGTTGTCATGCAGCGCGGCGAGCAGGCGCCGCAGGGCCGGGTCGTCGCTGTCGGGCAGGAAGCTTTGCGTGACGGTGCAATTCTCCATCTCGTCGACCATCGCCCGCAACAGCCGGCCCTGCCGGTCGGTCCCGTCGAAGCTGGCGGTTTCCAGCCGGTCGAGCATCGCCCGCAACAGCGGCGTGACCCGCAGCGAGGCCGGCACCCGGGGCATGCCCGCGCAGAGCGGCAGATCGACATAGATCGACACATGGACCGTCGCCCGCCGGTTATAGCCGACCTGGTCGACCCCGGCGGGAATCCAGAAGGCCATGTGCGGCGGGGCGACCAGCACCTGCCCTCCGGTCCGCAACTCGGTCACCCCGCTGTAGGAATAGACAAACTCACCCCAGGCATGGCGCAGCGACGGATAGGAGCCATTGGCGGGCATGGCCTCGACCCGGAACCAGACCGGGGCCGGCAGGGTGACATGGCCCGGGGGCTGGCGCAGGTGGGGCGGTGACATGATTGGCAGGATCCCGGAATGCTTTGGCGGATTCTCATTATATGCGGCCCTTGCGCCAGGGCTAGCAGGAACCGACGCTTTGACGGACGGCCACATCATGAAACGACCCATCGACCTGACGGCCTTCGGGCTGATGATCCTGCTCTGCACCATCTGGGGCCTGCAACAGAGCGCGATGAAACTCGCCGCCCCGGCCATCGACCCGATGCTGCAAATCGGCCTGCGCTCGGTCATCGCGGCCGGCCTCGTGCTGGGGCTCAGCCGGCTCGTTTTTCGCGACCGCTGGCTGCCCGGCCTGTTCCTCGGGCCCGGGCTGCTGGCCGGTGGGCTCTTTGCCGTCGAATTCCTGCTGGTCGCCGAGGGGCTGCGCTGGACTTCGGCGTCGCACATGGCCGTGTTTCTCTATACCGCGCCGATCTTTGCGGCCATCGGCCTGCACCTGGCCCAGCCCGACGAGAGGCTGGCGCCCATCCAATGGGCGGGCGTCGGGCTGACCTTTGCCGGGGTGGCCGCCATCTTCCTGCTGCCCGAACTGCGCGGCGGGACGTCGCCGGCGCCGTCGATGATCCTGGGCGACCTGCTGGGCCTGGCCGCCGGCCTCGCCTGGGGCATGACCACCGTGGTCATCCGCACCACCCGGCTGGCCGATGCGCCCCCGGCCCAGACCCTGGCCAGCCAGCTGATCGTGGCCGGGGTGGTGGCGCTGGGGGTCTGCGCCCTGACCGGGCGGATGCAGGTCCAGCCCGGCCCGGTCATCCTGGCCAACCTGGGCTTTCAGACGGTCATCGTATGCACATTCAGCTTCCTGGCCTGGTTCCGCCTTCTGCAGGTCTATCCCTCGTCGCGCCTGGGCGTGCTCAGCTTCATGACACCGGTCTTCGGCGTCATCGCCGGGGCGCTGTTGCTGGGCGAGCGGCTGACGGTGGATTTCCTCTTCGGCGGCGTGCTTGTGCTTCTGGGCATGCTTTCGGTGCAGGCCCACGATATGATCGCCCGCCGGCCGCTGACCCGGCGCCCGGCCTGATCGCGCAGCGACCTGTTATTGCCCGACCTGATATTGCTCCGGCCCCGCCCATATGGCCGGCGCGCCCCTGTTGACCCGCATCGGAGACCCGCATGATCCGCAGCCTCGACCACCTTGTCCTGACCACCACCGACGAGCCGGCCTGCATCGCCTTTTACGTCGACCTGCTGGGCATGCAGCTGGAGACCTTCGGCGCCGGGCGCAAGGCGCTGCGGTTCGGGCAGCAGAAGATCAACATCCACGTGAAGGGCCATGAATTCGAGCCCCGGGCGCATCTGCCGGTGCCTGGCGCGCTCGACCTGTGTTTCCTGCTGGACGGCCCGCTTGACGCGGCCATGGCCCGCCTGGCGGAACAGGGGGCCGAGATCATCGACGGCCCGGTCGCGCGCACCGGGGCCACCGGGCGCCTGCGCTCGATCTACCTGCGCGATCCCGATCTGAACCTCGTGGAACTGTCGGAACGCCTGCCCGACGACGCCTGACCTTGCGCGTCCGGCCGGTCATTTGCCCGCGGACGCATCCTGCCCCGGCGGGATGGAATTGATGCGAAACAGCGTGGACAGGTATTGCGATTGCCGCTCCGGCCCGAAACGGCCGCGAAAGAACTGGGCGATGGTGCCATCCGAGAACATGGAATAGAGCGCCACGTTGAAATCCTCGGGGAATTCCGCGTAGGTCCCGGCCGACAGCACCATGGCATAAGGCTCGTAGGTGCCCTTGGCCGCCGGGGTGTCGTCGACGGGGCAATCCCGGACATGGGCGGCCCTGTAGGCCTCGATCGCCGAGCGCACCAGTTCGACATCGCCGAAATAGCGATAGATCCGTCCCTGGCAAAAGGCCTCGGCCGCCTCGACATGAGACCCCAGCGCGCGGGGGCAGATGCCGACATTGCCCGGCGCCCGCCGGGCCGCAGCCTCGACCGTGGCCCCGATCGTGGCGCCCCCGACATAGCCCCAGACCTCGAATTGCGGTTTCGGCGCCTCGACCACCGGCCAGATCTGGGGCGGCCAGGGCGGCGTGGGGTCCGCGGACGTCGGCGTGTGCCGCAGTTCGCCGGCAAGCGCGTTGGTGATCGCCTCGCAGGAGGCGCGCCAGTCGACGGCCGGCGCGTCGGTCGTGTTGCGCAGCGCCGGGGGCACCAGCCAGCCCAGCGGGTAGCGGGCCGTTTCGCCGGGGCAGATCACCCGTTTCAGCGCCGCCGAGTTCCCGCATTCGCCGCGCAGCAGGGGCACCAGCCGGTTGCGGAAGGCCCCGCGGGGATAATCCTGCTGCACGTAGGATCCGTTGGCCACGAAGAGGATCGGGGAAAACCGGAACTTGCTGACCGGCCGGCCGGGCGCGGCAAAGACCTTCATCCGCGCCAGCGTGATCGTTGTCGGATCGCACAGCAGGTCGACCGTTTCCTCGCCCGGGCAATTGCCCTCGGCATCACATGCGCCGAAACCGCCGTCCTGCAACAGGGCCCGGCGCTGCGGGGCGTTCAGCTCGACCAGCTCGCGCACATAGCCGGCCCTGGCCAGGGCCGTGGTGCAGATATCCCAGAAGAAGCCCCGGAAATGCTGGCTGTCGCTGTCCTTCCAGATGAAGGGCGGCACGTCGGTGCGCACGCCCATGCGCAGGATCCGGTCCGGCTCCTGTGCCGCCGTGACGACGGGCAGGCAGAGCATCAGCAGGGCCGCCAGCCACCTCATGGCCGGGCCTCGGCGCCGGGCGCGTCGGGACGGGGCTCCGCGCTGTCGTCTTCGGCCTGCAGCTTGTCGATGGCCCGCGCATGCAGCGCCTCGGACACGCAGAACATCACCGCCGCGCCCAGCACCGTGCAAAAGATCACGGCCCAGATCATCAGCCCCGCGTCGATGGCATCGAACGACCGGTAGCCCCGCGTCTCGCCGGCCAGCTTGGCCCCGGCGCGATAGGAATAATAGCGCGTGGCAATGGCCACGATCATCATGACCCCACCGCCCAGCAGGGCCCAACGCCGGCTGTCGCGTGCCGAAAGCGACAACCAGGTTTCGTGGTAGGGCCGCAGCAAGGCGGCCTTTTCGCGGATCTCGCGGGTCTTGTCGGGTGTCTGGCCCGACCGGAGATCCTGCATCAGCTTGTCGTAGCGCCCCGATGACATCCACAGCTTTTGCCGCGCGTCCAGAAGCACCACGACCAGCACGGCCAGCACCGCCCCGCGCACGGCGATGGGGGCGTTGTATTCGAACATCCGCCGGATCGAGGTCCAGAAATCGAGACCCCAGCCCTTGTCGCCCAAAAGGCCCGATTGCCAGATCTGGATGGCCAGGATGATCACCGTCGACACCAGCGTGGCCACCAGGAAGACCAGCGCCGCCTGTGGCAGCCAGCGGGTCCAATGGCTGGGATAGCGCATGTTCTCCCATTTGCGCAGGCCCTCTTCGGGCTCGGACATGGTGCGGACCCAGCGCAGGGTGATCGCCACGATGGCCGCCAGCCCATAGCTGTTGAAGGCCGTCACGCCATAGAGCAGCATCCGCAGGTAGGGGTTGGAATCGACATAGCCCCGCTGCAGGCCGAATTCGGCCGCGCCGAACCAGGACACGGCCCAGAACAGCGACCAGGCCATCACGATGCCCAGCGTCCAGAACAGCGCCAGGTTGGTGCCGCGCCGGCGCATCATCGGCTCGGTCTTGTTGTTGTAAAGCACTTCGACAAAGCGCTTGAGCCGTTCGCGGGCCTCGCTCTGGGCCGGGGTCGCGCTGGGGCGTTCGCCATGGGGCTGGATCACGCCATGTTCGTCGTAAAGCGCGATCAGGATGCAGAAATCGCTGGCCAGCGCATCGGATTCGGCGGCCAGCGCCTCCCATTCCTCGCGGCCGAGGTCACCATCGGCCCGCTGGAACAGCCGGTTGCGGCGTTCGCGCAGATCCTCCTCGATGTCCTTGAACCGCTCTTTCTCGCCGCTGCCGGGCAGGTAGAGCTTTTCCTCCAGGAACCAGGCGGAGCCGACCATGATCAGCTCGATGTTGAGCAGGAAATCCTCGACATTGCCCAGGTGTTGATCGGCCTTCCGCCGGTAATCCTCCATCCGGGCGTATTCCGAACGCGAAATCAGGAAACCGCCCCGGCCGGTCCCGCCGGTCGCGTCACCGGCCGTGTCCTTGGCCGGATCACCGGGCTTGGGAAAGATGTTCAGGGCCTTGGCATTCGACCGCAGGGCATCGGCCGCATCAATCGCCCAGGTCGGGATGCCGGCCATGCGATGGGCCACCGTGCGCAGCCATTCATCGGCCTGGGTCAGCACCTTGATCGACGGCGCCAGCCCGACAAGGATCAGCGCCAGCCCCATCGAGACCTCGGGCGCGATGCCCAGGCTGGTGTCCGGGGTGGTGCGCACGATGGCTGCCGTATCGGCCAGCCCGTCGGTCCAGAAGGCAATGGCCGGCTTGTCCATCGGCGCGAAACCGGTCAGGGCGCGGGCCGGTTCGGGCGCCGCGGGCGCGGCCGCCGGGGCCTCGGCCGGCAACGCATCGGCCCCGACCTGGGCGATCAGGTCGCCGCCCCCGATCAGCGGCAACAGCACCTCGGCATAGGCGCACAGGATCAGGTAGAGAACAATCAACGCCAGGGTGTAGAGGAAATGGGCATAGGTCACCTGCCGCCGGGCCCGCAGCTTTTCGGGCGTCAGCAGCGTGACCAGGCGCTGCAACCGGCGGCCGGATTCATAAGAGATCCGGTTGAACCGCTCGTATGAGAACGCGATGATGATGCCCGCTCCGAACAGGAGCGCGACAACATCCGACATGCCATCGGTCGACATATGGAGGGATCCGATCCCCTAGCGGCAGTTCTGGACGGAAGGATCACACCCCGCCTGGGCCGGCAGGGGTGTCGGGAGGGCGCAGAAAATGGACAGGGACAAAACCAGGGGCATAAAAAGGAATCGCACGGCGGAAACTCCTGAAATGAAAACCAAACGAGGATTAATATGACTCGGTTTTAATTTCAGGACAATTTCCGCGTTAATTAAATTGAATCCCCTCATGGTCAGGCCCTTTTGAATTCGGTCGGACGGAATGAATCAGCGTTTGAAAAACGAGCTGTGCCATGCCTGATCTCTTGTGCCCGAGTGAGGCGCAGATGGCGCGCCATGCACCCTGCTCCCGGCGTCGCACGGTAAGCCGCGTGCCCCTTGCCCGGCCTGCTTGCCCATGATGATCGCCCGGACCACCCATCTCAAACCCGCAGATTCTCGTTATGAACGAGGGACCAAAGGGGGGACGGTCAAATCCGGAACATAAGGCCGGGGAACGCAGCAACTGATACGAGTGCGAGACCGCAGGTGCGAGCAGCCCCATGAGCGCCTCTCGTCTGTTGAGATCATGGAAGGATGTCAGCGCCCGTCCTCCATCGGTCGCAACACGCCCTCGGGCAGATGCCTTTGCCAGAAGGCCGCAGCCTCGGTGATCCATCCGTCGGCGCGGGTTCCCTGGCCCGCGCCAAAGCCGTGCGCCGCATCCGGCACGATGTGGAATTCGACATCTATTCCCATTGCACGAAGCGCCTCGACCCTCGGGCGCATGTTGCCCGGCGGGGCGATCCCGTCGCGCGCGCCGACGATGGCATAGGTCGGTGGCTCGTGGTCGCCAAGGTCGCTGTGCGAGGTATAGGCCATGACGACCGCTGCCGGACGCTGCGTGGTCCGGGCACCAAATCCATCCGGCCCGTGAGAGCCGATGAAGGCAGCCATGCGGGCCCCGGCGGAGCTGCCCCAGACCGAATAGCCTTCGCGCGCCACGTCCAGTTCATCGGCGTTGTCCATGATCACATCCACCGCCCGCGCCATGTCCGACGTGGCCACCCGACCACCCTGCCCCGTGCGATAGGTCACGACGAAAGCATTGAAACCCTGATCGGCAAGCGCCATCGCATAGGGGAAGCCTTCGTGCACCGAGCCGACATAGGAAAATCCGCCCCCCGGCGCGATCAGCGCGAAGGGCGCGCCCGGTTGCCCCGGAAAGAAGAACAGCCCCGCCTCGTTCAGCGATGGCACCTCGTTCCGCTCGGTTTTGGTATAGATGTCACGGAACACCGGCACGCCGCTCTGTTGCGCCGCCAGGATGCGATTGAGTCCGGCCAGCACGACATCGCTGCGCACTTCGCTGTGATAAGGCAACAGCCGCGCCATCCGGGTGATCGGCATATCCCCGTCGTAAGCCCGGTCTGCCCAGGGCAACAGGCGACGCGCGTAACCCGCGAATTCGGGGCGTGTCAGGATATCGGCAATGGTATCGCCCGGGCCGAACGGTTCGTGGACCTGCACGCTTTGCGTCCGGGGTGCGCGTTCCGCCAGGAGCGGCGCAGCCTGTGCCTGAACCTCGGCGGCAGTCGCCGAGAGACAGATCGCCAGCGCGGTCAGATTGCGCCACGCGGGAATGGGGCGGGTTGATGCCATAGCGGTCTCCGCTGTCGGATGATCAGGTGCCATGGCCGGAGTTTAGGCAAAAACGTTGCCCGGGATTAGCGCGCCCGTCCCACTAGCCGAAATAAGCCTGACCGAATAATGCGCCCCGTGAATGGCCCCACTTATCGACCCATCTGATAAGGCTGATCGAGAAGAGCCGGCTACTGGAACGGCTCCAAAGCGGCCACCTTCGTTGCATGCGTCGCAACAAGGGAAGACAGATGAGCCTCCACACCCTCCTCCTGACCGCCACTGCAAGCCTTGGGCTGGCCGCGCAAGCGCAGGCCTTCGAGCCGCTGACGATCATCGATCAGGGCAGTTTCACCGCCGGCGGCACGGTTCTGAGCGAACCGGGCAGTTTCGACACCGGGAACCCGATGTCGACCGCCGGTCAGACTTTCCACGGCGATCATGCTTATGCGTTCTATCAGGTACCCGAAGCACCGCGCACCCTGCCGCTGGTGCTGTGGCACGGGGCCTTCCAGTCGGGCAAGAGTTGGGAAACCACCGCCGATGGCCGCGAAGGGTTCCAGACCCTCATGCTGCGCCGCCACTTCCCGGTCTATACCATCGACCAGCCGCGCCGTGGCCGTGCGGGCAACAGCACCGTCTCGGCCGAGGTCACGCCGCGCAACTTCGACCAGCTCTATTTCGACATGTTCCGCATCGGCCAGTGGCCGGATTACTTCGACGGGGTTCAGTTCGATGAAACCGAGGCAACGCTGGACGAATTCCTGCGCTCGGTGACACCGAACACCGGGGCGTTTGACGTGGATGTGGTCAGCGATGGTGTCTCGGCGCTGGTGGATGACATTGGCCCGTCGATCCTCGTGACCCATTCACAGGCGGGCGGCCCCGGTTGGCTGACCGCGATCAAGAATCCGAACGTGAAAGCCGTGATTTCCTATGAGCCGGGCAGCGGTTACGTCTTTCCTGAGGACGAGATGCCCGAGCCGATGACCGGATCCGCAGGCACCCTGGAGCCCGTCGCGATCTCTGACGAGGATTTTGCGAAGCTGACGCAGATCCCGATCGTGGTCTATTACGGGGACAACATCCCCGAAGAGCCGACGGAGGATTTCGGTCTCGACAATTGGCGCACCCGCCTGGCGATGGCGCGTCTGTGGGTGGATGCGATCAACGACCACGGTGGCGACGCGACGCTGGTGCACCTGCCCGAGATGGGCATCACCGGCAACACCCACTTCATCTTTTCGGATACCAACAATGCGCAGATCGCCGATCTGGCGGCAGAGTGGATCGAGGAAAAGGGGCTGGGCGAGTAAGCCCGTTGCCTGCGCCGCAGATCAACCCCTGTGGCGCAGGTGATCGATCAGCAGACGGAAGGCCGGGCTCATCTGGCGTCTGTTCGGATAGTACAGGTGATAGCCCTCCCAGACCGGCCACCAGTCTTCCAGAACCGGAACAAGCTGCCCGGCCTTCAGATGGGGTTCGGCCTGATCCAACGGCATGTAGCCGATACCGATGCCATCTAGCGCAGAGGCGAGTCGAAGGGGCAGGCTGTTGAAAACCACGGGACCGTCGACGCGAACGCGGGTTTCTTCGCCATCCTTCTCCAACTCCCAGGCAAACAACCCGCTATGGGTCGGCATCCGGACGTTGATGCAGCGATGCTGCGTCAGGTCTTCCGGCGCCTGCGGTCTGCCGTGTTTGTCCAGATAGCCTGAGGTCGCAACCATGCAGACCCGGATATCGGCGCTGATGCGCACGGCGATCATGTCCTTGGCAACCTGTTGCCCCAGCCGCACGCCGGCATCGAAGCTTTCTGCGACGATGTCGATCATCCCTCCGTCGACCCCGATTTCGACCGTGATTTCAGGATAGGCCTCCAGGAAATCCGCAAGCCTGGGCTGCAGGATCGCAAGGGCTGCGTGTTCGCCTGCGCTGATGCGGATCGTCCCGCGCGGGGTCTGGCGATCCGAATTCAGGGCCTCCAGCGCGTCTTCCATCTCGTCGAACTGCGGCCCCAGTCGGGACAGCAGCCGTTCGCCGGCCTCGGTCGGAGAGACACTGCGGGTCGAGCGCGTCAAAAGCCGAACGCCCAGATTTTCCTCAAGGTTCTTGACGGTCTGCGACAGCGCCGATTGCGACATGCCCAGATGCGCCGCCGCGCGGGTAAAGCTGCGGTGCCGGGCCACGACGGTAAAGGCATAAAGCTCGTTGAAGGTGCGCCGCATTGATTATGCCCTTCTTCTTATGTCGGCATTCGCCTTTATCGGCCTAATCGATGAAACGGCGCGGGTCTAGATAAAGCGCAACCCCGGCGACGGGCCGGGCACACATCCCATCATCGGACGCCCATGACACAGACATCCTCAACGCACCGAAAGGCCGTGCTCGCGCTGATCGTGCTGAGCTACGCCATGATCGTGCTCGACATTTCCATCGTTCTGACGGCCCTGCCACGCCTGCAGGCGGACCTCGGCTTTACCGACGCAGGGCTTTCCTGGGTCTCTTCCATCTACACGCTGTTCTTTGGCGGCTTCCTGCTTCTGGGCGGCAAGCTTGGCGATCTGTTCGGCCGCCGCCGCATGTATATGACGGGCCTTGGCATCTTTGCCGTGGCCTCGCTGGCGATCGGGCTGGCGCAAAGTGCAGGTTTCATCGTCGCCGCGCGGGCGGTGCAGGGCCTTGGCGCCGCCATCCTTGCCCCCTCCACGCTGGCGCTGCTGCAGGTCACCTTTGATGCGGGCGAGGAACGCAACAAGGCCGTCGCCTGGTATTCCGCCGCGGCGGGCGTTTCGGCGAGCTTCGGCATGGTGCTGGGCGGGCTGCTGGCCGATCTGGTGTCCTGGCGTGCCGGGTTCTTCCTGAACATTCCGGTCAGCCTTGGCCTGATGATCGTGGCGCTGCGCTTCCTCCAGGAAACCGAGACCTTCAAGGGCAAGGTCGATCTGGGCGGCGCGGTCCTGTCGACGCTGGGTCTGGGCGGGCTGGTCTTTGCCTCCGTGCACGCGGCGGAAACCGGCTGGGGCAACTGGGGCTCCATCGGCGTTCTGGCAGCGGGGGCCGTCCTGTTGGCCGCGTTTCTGCTGGTCGAGGCGCGGGTGCGCGAGCCGCTGCTGCCCCTTCGCCTTCTGGCCCATGCCGAACGCAGCGGGGCCTATGGCGCGCGCGTGCTGTTCCTTGGCGCCAATGTCGCCTTCTACTTCTTTGTCGCGCAATACATGCAGGAGGTGCTGGGCCTCTCTGCCGCGATGACTGGCCTTGCCTTTTTGCCCGCCACCTTCGTGAACTTCCTCGCCGCGATGAACGTGACCCGGATGATCGCCCGGATCGGGCGGGGGCCGGTGCTGGTCCTCAGCCTCGTGACCTGCGGCGGTGGCCTTGCGTGGCTGTCGTTGCTGGGCACGGACAGCAACCTCTGGACGCAAATCATGCTGCCGATGATCTTCGTGGGCTTCGGACAGGGTGCCGCCATGGCCCCGCTGACCTCCGCCGGTATCGCCGAGGTCGAGCCCCGTGATGTCGGCGCGGCCTCCGGCACCGTCAACGTCGCGCACCAGATGGGATCGTCGCTGGGCCTCGCGCTGCTGGTCGCGCTGGCGACGCTGACCTCGGCCGCTGGCAGTTCGGCAGCCGCCGTGGCCGAACGCACCTCTCACGCGCTGATGGGCGGGGCCGTTCTTGTCTTGCTGGCGCTGGTCATCTCCAAACTCTTTATCCTGCGGCGCCTCAACTAAGCGCCCGAACCGAAAGGACTCCTTCCATGCAACATCGCAAACTCGGCACGCTTGACGTCTCCGCTATCGGTCTTGGCTGCATGTCCATGACCTCGATTTATGGTCCCGCTGCCGACCACGGCCAGATGATCGACCTGATCCGCGGCGCGGTCGATCACGGCGTGACCCTTTTCGACACGGCCGAAGCCTATGGCCCCTTTGCCAACGAGATCCTTGTGGGTGGGGCGCTGGCACCGGTCCGGGATCAGGTGAAAATCGCCACGAAATTCGGCTTCGACATCAATCCCGAAACCGGTGAACGCGGCGCGGGCACCAACAGCCGCCCGGCGCATATCAAACAGGCCGTCGATGCCATGCTGAAGCGTCTGGGCACCGATCGGATCGACCTGCTCTACCAGCACCGCGTCGACCGCGATGTGCCGATCGAAGACGTGGCGGGCGCCGTGGCCGAGCTGATCGACGAAGGCAAGGTGCTGCATTGGGGCCTGTCCGAAGCGGGCCTTGATACCATCCGTCGCGCCCATGCCGTGACGCCGCTGAGCGCCGTGCAAAGCGAGTATTCGCTCTTCTGGCGCGGGCCGGAGGCCGGGCTGCTGGACCTGCTGGATGAGCTGGGCATCGGCTTTGTCCCGTTCAGCCCGCTCGGCGCCGGGTTCCTGACCGGGCAGATCACCATGGATACGGTCTTTGCCGAGGACGACTTCCGCAACTTCGTGCCCCGCTTCGCCCCCGAGGCGCGCGCCGCGAACATGGCGCTGGTCGATCTGGTCCGCACTGTGGCGGAGGAAAAAGGCGCAACACCCGCGCAGGTCGCGCTGGCCTGGCTTCTGGCGCAGCGCCCCTCCATCGTCCCGATCCCCGGCACGACCAAGGCACATCGGCTGGAAGAAAACCTCGACGCGGCCGCGCTGGACCTCACAGTTGATGATCTCGCGCGCATCAAGACCGCTGCTGACGCGATCTCGGTCGAAGGGGATCGCCTGCCCGCGGCAGCGATGGAAATGACCGGACACTGATCGCGATGGCCCGGCCGATTAATCGGCCGGGCTTATGATGGCTATCCCGATTTTCCGGGTAATCGGCTTGGCTCATGCGCCCCATTTCAGACATTCAACCCCATTTCTCTCGGCCGACGGCCTGAGACCAACGACACCAAGGGACGTTCATGAAGAACAAAACAGCATTCACCCTTTCTGCCGGGCTCGGGCTTGCCGGTCTTTTCGCCATCACCGCCTGGGCCGAGCCCAATGAAGTCCGTTATCCGACACAGGAGATGCTGGACGAACTGATCCATTACACCACCGTGCGGCGCGGGAATGTGACCGAATACATGTACACGTCGCCCGAGGCTCTGGCCGCGCTGAAGGCCGGCGACGAGGTGCCCGATGGCACCCAGGTCATCCTGCAGGATTGGCGCGAAGGCGAGGTGTACCGGCTGTTTGTCATGGAAAAGGGCGAAGGCTTTGGCGACGCCTACACCGATGGCACGCGCACCGGTGACTGGCAATTCCAGTGGTACTGGCCCACGGGCGAGATCAACACGGGCGAGAATACCGCCCGTTGCCGATCCTGCCACATGTCGCGCGAAGGCCGCAGCTACATGTACACCTACACCGACGCACGCGGCTACGAATGATGCGCTGGACCCGTCCGCTGCCGCGTCTGTTGTTGGACGGCGCGATGCTGATCTGCCTTGTGCTGGCCTTTGCCTATTGGTGGCTGGGCAATGCGGCGCATGAGGCCATCGGGACCGCGTTCCTGATCATTGTCCTGCGCCATGTGGCCAACAATCTCTTCTGGTGGAAGGGGCTGCGCCGGGGCGGCATGACGGTTCAGCGGGCCAGCAACGCGATCCTCGGCGGGTTGCTGACGCTGACAATCATGGCGTTGCTGTTCACCAGTGTCGGCGTGTCGCGCACGCTGGCGCAATGGCTGCCGATGCCGCGGATCTTCGTGCTGCAGGAAATCCACTGGTTCGCCGCCTACTGGGCCATTGCCCTGGCGGCGCTGCACCTCGGGGTGAACTGGCACCGCATCACCGCGCTGGTCCGCAACCTCTCGGGCCGGGCATTGCCAAGATGGAGCGGTCCGCTGCTCTGGGTCGTCGCACTGGCCATCGCGGTGCAGGGCATCTTCAGCGGCACCATCCTCGGTTTCTGGCCCCGGCTGCGGTTCAGCTATGCCCTGTCCATGTGGGACTTCAACGCTTCCGTGCTGCCGTTCTTCCTGCATTGGGCAGCGGCATTGATGACGCTGGCCGTGGCGGCGCATGTGGGTGTGCTGGTCCTCACCCGAAATCTGCGGCTGCTGCCGGCAGGCGACGTGCGCCCGTTCAAACGTTAGCCACCGTATCAACGAGGTATCGAACACATTTCAGCAAGTGTCGCGACTGCGGCCAGAGAGCGTGAATGCCGACCGCCACCCGATCTATCGCCGCGAGAACTTCACCGGCACGGTGAGGGTATGCTGAACCCCCGGCGGGGGCGGCGGCACGGGTGAGGAGCGCCGGACAAGGCTGAGCGCCGCCTGATCGACGCCTGCGTTGCCGGACGACCGGGCAAGCCGCACCGACGAGACCTGCCCGGCGGCGTCGATGCGGAAGGTGACATAAGCCAGGCCGCGTTCGCCTTTCGAACGGGGCTTGTGGCGTTCCAGATGCGCCATCAGGCGGGCTTGCCATTTCGCCGGGTGCAGGGTGCTTCCGGCCCCTCGCGCCGATTGTGCGGCGGCGTTGCGGCTGGACTTCTGCGCCTGGCTGTTCTGTGTCTGCACCGCCGATTGCGCGGCGGCGGATTGCTGCTGCGGCGTTGCGGTCGGAGTGCGCTGAGGCTTGGGCGGCGCGGGCTTTGCCTGGCTGACCCGTTCGGGCCGTAGTTTCGGGCGCTGGGATGACGGCATGGCGACCTCTGCCTCTGCCTCGATCTCTTCCGGCTGCGCTTTGTCCATTGGCTCAACCGCGTCCGGCGGGACCTCTTCCACCAGCTCTTCTTCGACCGGTTCGGGCACGGGCTCGGGGGCTTTCACCTCCTGGGCCGCCTGGCTGGCCTCACTGTCCTGCTGGTCTTCGGTGAGTTCCGTCGCTTGGGTATCCGTTGCCTCGGACATGGCGGCAAGTTCGATCATGATCGCAGGCGGCGGCCCTTCCGAAGCCATGACGGGCGGCTTGTGCATCGCCCAGAGCACCGCCCCCGCATGGGCCGCGACCACGGCCAGGGCGGCACCGCCCCAGAGCATCACATCCCCCAGAAACGCGCCGGGAAAGGCGCCGTTGCGCCGTGACGCGTTACTCATCGGGGCTTGCCCCAGACGATCCCCCCGACGATGCCCCGCCGGCGGCGGACGTGGCAGCGCCGTCCCCCTGGGGCACCTGTTCCAGACCGACAAACGCGATCTTGAGATAGCCGGCCGCGCGCAGAAGGTTCATCACCTCCATGAGGTCACCGTAATCCACGGTCTTGTCGGCGCGCATGAAGATGCGCGTGTCGCGGTCGCCTTCGGTGATCCGGTCGATCTCCGAGCCCAGCGACGCCCGTGTCACGTCGGCTTCGCCCAGATGCAGGCTGAGGTCGGTCTGCAACGTCAGGTAAAGCGGCTCTTGGGGCCGTTCCGCCGGCTTGGCGGTCGACCCGGGCAGGTCAACCGCCACATCCACCGTCGAAAGCGGCGCGGCGACCATGAAGATGATCAAGAGCACCAGCATGACGTCGATGAAAGGCGTCACGTTGATCTCGGCATTCTCAGCCAGATCGTCGCCGCCGCGTTCTCTTATTCCCCCGGCCATGGATCACGCTGCCGCCTGAACGGGCGCGGGGATCACCCGCCGGTCGACGTCGCGGCTGACCAGCCGTTCGATCCGCTCTCCCGCATCGCCGAGGATCAGCCGATAGCCTGCAATCGACCGCGCAAACAGGTTGTAGATCACCACCGCCGGGATCGCCGCCACCAGGCCGATGGCCGTGGCCAGCAGCGCCTCGGCGATACCCGGCGCCACCACGGCCAGGTTGGTCGTGTTGCTCTCGGCGATCGAGATGAAGCTGTTCATGATGCCCCAGACCGTGCCGAACAGCCCGACGAAGGGCGCCGTCGATCCGATCGTGGCCAGGACGCCGGTGCCGCGCGCCATGCGCCGGCCGGACTGGGCTTCGATCCGGGCCAGACCGGCAGCCACACGTTCCTTGAGCCCGGCGCCCCCGGCGTGATCCAGCGCCGGTTCCGACTGCGCCACCTCGTCCCGCGCCTCGGCCAGCATCCGCCCGACCGGACCATGTGTGGCAGCCGGGCAGCTTTGCGCCTCGCGCATGCTGGCCGACCGCGCCAGCACCTTCAGCGCCCGCCGCGCCCGGGCCCGCGCCATCCAGAGTTCCAGCGTCTTGGCCAGCCAGACCGTCCAGGTCACCAGCGACGCAACGGCCAGGCCCAGCATGACCAGCTTCACCACGATATCGGCACCGCGATACATGCCGACGGGCGAGAGGTCGTGTCCACCGCCATCCGTCTGGGTCAGCAACCAACGCAGCGCGCCGCGCGGATCAGCGAGCGGCGAGGGAAACGGGTCCGGTGTCGGCGCCGCCACGGGGGCCGCGATGTGCTCGGACGCGGGGGCCGCCTGCGCTACGTCCGCTTCGGGGGCGGCATGGGCGTCGGTCCCGGTTTCAGGGCTGTCGGCAGGCCCCGCAGCCGGTTGCCCGGTTCGGGCCGTGCCATCCAATGCGCCGGCCGGCTGAGACGCTGTCGGAATGCCATCCCCGCCGACCTCGGGTTGCGCCGCCTCACCGGCACCAGGCAGCGCCATGGCGTCACCGGGCAGGCCAGCCCCGCTCTCGCTTGTCACAACCGGCGGTACGTAGGCTTCCTGCGCAAGCCCCGCAGAGGCGACACAAAGGCTCAGCGCGCAAAGCGCGGCGGTTGCGATGGGAACGGGATATTGGAAACGGTTGGGCAACAAGGATCTTCTCTTTTCGGATGGTCAGGGCCTTGGGCCTGTGCGCAGGGCGCAGGCCCAAGGCGGCAGTCAGGTCAGGACAGGTGCTGACGCACCAACGCCTGCACCCGGGCAAAGGCGGCCTCGGCCGCGGCCACGGCCCGGGCCTCTTCGGCCTCGGTCAGACGCACGGCATTCAGCGCTCCCTTGAACGCCTTCCAGTAAGGCGCGCGCCCTTCCGGCGGCTCGGCCAGGTGCCGGGCGCCGTGGGTCTCGGACAGGCCCATCTTCCTGGCGTATTTCAGCAGGAAAGCCGCGCCGAGGTTCGACCCTTCGATGACATAAAGCCAGCCGATGGCCTCGGGGATGCCCAGCTGCGCGGAGGTGCTGGTGGCCGGCAGGTCGGAATAGCCCGGCACCTGCATCCCGAGATCGGCCAGATCCTGTTCCACCGCCTCCAGGCGGCTGCGCTCCTTGAGCCCGGGAAAGAGATTGGCCAGGGCGGCGGTCTTGAAAAGCGGCTCGACATCGCGGTGAATGCCATGCTGGACCTTCAGGAACAGCCCGTAGTTCTCAAGGCTTTCGAAGGGCTTGGCGGCCATGATCGACTGGTCCAGAGACTCATGCGTCGGATGGGTCGCCGACCGCAGGCGGTCCGAAAGCGAAGAAAGAGGAGGCTGCCCGTCATCATGACCGTGGTGCATTTCCATCTGCATGGTTCATTCCTTGTCGTTTGGTTCGTTCTCGACGGCCCGGGGCGATGTGGCTGGAGCGAGTTTCAATCCGGACAGCGCCAGATAGTCGTCGAGTGTTCGGGCTTGGCCCAGGCCGTAGGCGCCGCTTAACCCGCCAGAGAGCAGCTGCGCGAGGCGGGCATGTGAGCGCCGGCGCAAATGCGACCATTTTTCCTGACGTTGTCCTTCGAATTGCGCATCCCAGTGCAACGGGGCCTCGCCGGCGGCGCGCGTCTTGTAGAGGTGATAGAGCGGGACCGCGTTCGGATGCCAGATATCCCAACCGCGCGTGTAGGCCCGGATCGAGATGTTCTGCTCTTCGCCGTGGAAATACATGAAGGGGTCGTAGGGGACCTCTTCGACAAAGCTGCCACGGGTGAA
>NZ_CP177149.1:0-145014 GCF_050389775.1 Marinibacterium sp. SX1
GTATTTCCCATGTATCAGACGCCGTTCCAGATCCTGACGCTGGATGGCTCCGGGATCGAGTCTTTCGACGATCTGGCCGGGCACAAGGTGGGCGTCGGACCGAACGGCAGCACCGCGTCCCAGTTTTATCCGCAGTTCTCCGAAACACTTGGCGTCACATTCGACATTCAATATGGCGGGGCAGGCGATCTGGGCGGACAACTTCAGGACGGCCTGATCGACGTTTTCGCCTATGCAGCCGGAATGCCGGTTCCGGCTTTCTCGCAGGTTGCGGCACAGGCGGACGCGCAGGTCATTACCTTCTCGGACGAGCAGATTGCTTCTCTGCTTGAGGACTATCCCTCGCTCAGCTCGTTCACCATTCCTGCGGGAACATATCAGGGGCAAGACGCACCTGTTTCGACCGTGGCCATGTGGAACTTCGCCATTGCCAACAAAGATGTGTCTGCCGACTTCGTCTATGAAGTCACGAAGGTCGTCCTGGAGAACAACGCCGATCTCGTGGCAGGTCACCGCGCCGGGGCTGAAACGTTGCTTGAGAACTGGGACAAGAACACCTTCCTGCCGTTCCACGCCGGAACAGTCCGCTACCTCAAGGAACAAGGCATCGAGGTGCCCGCCAACCTGATCCCGCCTGAGTTCGAAGGCTAAGCAACCGGCCGTCCCCGATCCGGGGGGGCGGCTATCATTCCGACCGGCGGGAGACAAAGAATATGAACAGGGGAGAAGCCTTGAGCGAAGCATTGACAGGAGAACCGGCGCCTCTTCCGGCTGAACGGCAGGGGCTGTCCAAACCGGCGGCTGCCATCCTTGCGGTCATGGCGGCAATCTATGCGTTGTTGCACATCGTCAGCCTGAACCTCTACCCAATCGAAACCTGGACGTTCAGGGCGCTTCACGTCACCGGAGGGCTGGCTCTGGTGTTCCTGCTGATGCAGCCGCGCAACCGTACCGCGACGCTACCTGTCGCGCATTGGCTCCATATGCTTGCATTTTGCGCCGCCTTGTTTGCCACGGCACTTGTTGCCGCCGTCGACGTCTTTGCGCTGACGCTGCCTGTGTCGCTTGCGGACTTGCGCGGTCCTCTGCTTCTCCTCGCGACCATCGCCGCCGTTTTCGCGGGCTGGATTGGCGAAAGACGACTTGGAGTCGTCCACGGCGATGTCGGATGTGCGCTCGTTGCTGCGGGTATCTCATTTTATGCTGCGGCCCATGTCGAAGCCCTCCAGGTGCGGATGGGTGTCTTTCCGATGTGGAGCGATGTCTACGTGGCGACCACGGCGGCTGTCCTTATTCTGGAAGCCACGCGGCGTGCCACCGGGATGGCGCTGGTCGCGATTGCGGGCGTTTTCATCAGCTATGCTCTGTTCGGGTCGGAACTGCCAGGTGTGCTGGAGCATTCCGGCTACAAGTTCGGTCGTCTGTCCACATATCTGCTCACCGATAACGGCGTGCTCGGGATCACGGTATCGGTTTCGTCCACCTACCTCGTTCTATTCATTGTGCTGGCGGCCTTCTTGCAAGTCACTGGCGTGGGCGACTATTTTGTACGGCTTTCTTTTGCTCTGGCAGGTGGGTTGCGTGGCGGGCCGGCGAAGGTGGCGGTTCTGGCCTCGGGGCTGATGGGGATGATTAACGGCTCGTCGGCCGGGAATGTCGTTGCGACGGGCAGCTTCACGATCCCGCTCATGAACAAGGTCGGCTACCCCCGCCGGACCTCCGGCGCTATCGAGGCGGCGGCGTCCACGGGTGGGCAGATTATGCCGCCGATCATGGGGGCCGGTGCCTTCATCATGGCCGAAGTCACCGGGATCCCCTATAGCGAAATCCTTGTCGCAGCAGTGCTGCCTGCAGTGTTCTACTTCCTGTCGATCTACCTGATGGTCGATCTCGAAGCCGCGAAGAAGTCGATGCGCGGCCTGCCCGCCGAGGCATCTGACCGACCCGGCAAGGTGTTGCGCCAGATCTACCTGCTGTTGCCCATCCTGGTTCTCATCGGGGCGCTTTTTGCCGGATACTCGGTGATCCGCGCAGGGACCTATGCCTGTCTCGCCTGCGCAGTGCTCAGTTTTGCAGGACCGCAACCTTTGACGCTCACCACGACATTCCGCGGGTTTCGAGACGCCACCCGAATGCTGTTACAGCTTGTCGTCGTCTGTGCCTGTGCCGGTCTTATTGTCGGGGTTATCGGTCTGACTGGAGTGGGGCTGAAGTTCTCAGCCCTTCTGCTTCAGGCGTCGGAGCACCACCTTGCCCTGGCCATGGTCCTGGCCATGCTGGTGACGATCGTGCTGGGCATGGGGATGCCGACGACAG
This sequence comes from Marinibacterium sp. SX1, assembly GCF_050389775.1. Classification (NCBI taxonomy): domain Bacteria; kingdom Pseudomonadati; phylum Pseudomonadota; class Alphaproteobacteria; order Rhodobacterales; family Paracoccaceae; genus Marinibacterium; species Marinibacterium sp. SX1. Next base: position 2,317 of record NZ_CP177149.1, read on the forward strand.
CCGCCTACGCGATTGCCGCCTCGGTCGTCGCACCGGGACTGGTCAAACTCGGGGTCCCGTTGCTGACGGCCCATCTCTTCGTGTTCTACTATGCTGTGGTCTCCGCGATCACGCCACCTGTCGCACTGGCGGGCTTCGCCGCAGCTGGCATTGCAGGGACCGATCCGCTGTCGACCTCGGTCAAATCCTTCTTTGTCGGTTCCGCCGCTTTCCTTGTGCCGATCATGTTCTTTTTCGACCCGTCGCTTCTGATGATCGGCGATTGGTCCGAGATCATCGTCGGCGTTGTCCGTGGCCTTTTGGCGGTGTCGCTGCTTGCCTCGGTCATTGTCGGCTGGTTCTTTGGTCCACTGAATCCGGCGCGACGGTCGATACTCGCGGGATGTGTGGCCGCGCTGATCGTGCCAGTTGCCGTGGCAAACCTTGCAGGCGGGCTAGTCGTTGTCGTCTGGGCCGCGCTGCGACTTACGTCGCGCCGTCGGCGTCGCGAAGCAGATCAACCCAATGCCCAAGATACAGGAGTGAACCCCGCTTATGTGGACTGACCTGGAAACACCCCGCCTGATACTCGACAAGGCGAGGCTTGAACGGAACGCCGAATTGATGACGCGGCGCGCGGAGGCGTTGGGAGTGACCCTCCGACCGCATCTCAAGACCTCCAAGAGCGTCAATGTTGGCCGGATTGCCACAGCAGGCAGCGCCGAGAACATCACCGTCTCGACGCTCCAGGAAGCCGAGCATTTTGCGCGTGCCGGGTTCAAAAATATTCTTTATGCGACAGGCATTACGCCCAACAAATTCGCGCGGGCGGCTGCAATCGCTGGCCCTGACAACCGATGCGGGCTTCTGCTTGTCACCGACAGTGCCGACATGATCCGGCGTGCGCAGGAGTTTGCCCTCCAGGCGGATATTGTATTCGACTTTCTGATCGAGATCGACTGCGGCGAACATCGTTCTGGCTTACCCCTCGATCCCGTTACGATCGTGGCGCTTGGCGAACTTATTGCCAGCTCGCCACACTCGCGGCTCTGCGGTGTCATGACTCATGCGGGCCACTCCTATTCAAGCGACAAGAGGCAGGATGTGGAAGCGATTGCCGTAGCGGAGAGGGATGCCGCAGTGAAATCGGCGGAAGCATTGCGGGCGGCAGATTTGCCGTGCCCCGTGGTCAGCGTCGGCTCGACACCCACGGCGCTTTGGGTCGATCACCTTGATGGCGTCACCGAGATGCGTTGCGGTATCTATCTGTTCTGGGATCTCGCCCAATTTTCCCGCCATGTCTGTACCTACGATGACCTCGCGCTTTCGGTCTTGTCGACAGTGATTGGACACAACCCGGCAGGCGGCGCGATCCTCTGCGATGCAGGCGCCCTCGCGCTTTCCAAGGACATCGGCGCCAATCGGTATCTGCCCGATGCCGGGTTCGGTTATGTTTGCGACGTAGACAGCCTGAATAGACTGGGCGAACTGTCCGTGACCAGCGTTCATCAGGAACACGGTACGATCGCTGTTTCGGATCCGCAATGGTTTGCCCGCCTGCCTGTCGGATCGCAGATCCGCATCCTGCCCAACCATGCCTGCCTGACCGCTGCGGCCCACGGAGCCTATACCGTCATCGAAGATGGTCAGATCGCCGGAAGCTGGCCACGGATCAATGGCTGGCTGCGCGACGACCTGCGCTGAGCCCCACGATCAGAATAAGGAGAGATACCCATGTGCGACGCCGACGAGACGGCCAAGACGGTCTATGACATCATCGAAACGCCAAATGCTTCCCCGCCGGGCGGACACTATGTGCAAGGCGTCGCTTGGGGCGGCCTCATCACCGTTTCGGGACAACTGCCGGTCGGAACACCGACAGGGCAGGGGACCAACGCGGAGTTCGAGGCGCAGGCGCGGGCCGCGCTGCTGTCTTTTCTGGAGATCGTGAAAGCGGGCGGCGGCGACAAGGCGAGCGTCTTGAATGTCCGGGCCTATATTGTCGGCGTTGAATATTGGCCGATCTTCAACCGCGTCTACAGTGAAATCTTCGGTCAGTACCGTCCCGCGAGGGCGGTCGTACCTGTCCCGGAACTTCACCTGGGCTATTACATCGAAATCGAGGGCACGGCCGTAACCGTCGGCCACCACAACGCCAACAAAGTGTGAGTTCAAACGATAACCGCAAAGAGGTAGGTGATATTCACCTTCCTCGAAGGCAAGACGATAGCGGGCGCACGGAAGATCGGCGTAGATTGACGACCTTCCGCCCCCGGTAGATCGCAAGTGTCGGGCCGTGTCATTCGTCTGAGGATCACCGCAAAGCGCTGCAACCTCAAACGCGCTCGTCCAGAGCGACCGCATTGCATGGCGAGATGCCTGCATCAAGGATTTTCATGGATCAACTATTGACATAGTCTCATGGAGGATTGACGCAACTAGCGTATCGATACCTTTATTCAGGCAGAGACAATGAGCAGCTGGCAACCTTCGATCGCTGAGCACGGATCGCCCAAATTTCTGGCTCTCGCTGAGGCTTTGCAAAAAGACATATCAGAGGGACGTCTTACGCCAGGCACCAAACTTCCGCCCTATCGGGAGTTGGCTGTCGCACTGGGGATGAGCCCCGGCACAGTTAACAAGGCCTATCTTGAGGCCGAGCGACGAGGCTTGGTTCAAGGAGAGGTCGGTCGCGGCACCTTTGTTCTCGACATCAACAGCCCGTCAAATCTGAAAACCAAGTCCAGCGTTCAAAGTCATCCGGGCGGGTCAGAAAGCGGTGATGCGATACCGGCGATCATAGACCTAAGTGTCAATATGCCTCCAGTACCGACACATAATTTCATTCTGGCAGAAGCATTTTCTGACCTGGCCAAGCAAGATATCTCTGAATTGAACAACCGTTACTTACCCTATTATTCTCATCCTCGTCATCGGGAGGCGTCTTCAACTTGGCTGAAAAAGCACGGCATGGTTGTCGATGCGAATGATGTGGTTCTCACGAATGGCGCACAACACGCGATGTCCGTCGCGATTTCCACGGTCGCGCGCCCCGGCGACCTCGTTTTCACGGATCAATTGACCTATCCGGGCATGAAATCACTGGCCAGCCATCTTGGCCTCAAGCTTGAACCGGTAAAGGGTGATGGCGAAGGTATGCTGCCGGATGCGCTGAGCCAAGCCTTGCAGAGAAAGCAGGGCAAAGCTGTTTACTTGATGCCGACACTGCAGAATCCGACTGGGCAGACAATGGGCGAAGCGCGACGGCGCGACATTGCCAAGATTGCAGAGAAACACGGAGTCTACATCGTTGAAGACGATATTTACGGGCTTCTTTGCGAGAACCGAATCTCGCCCATTCGGAATTTCGCACCTGACCATTGCTTTTATCTGACCAGCATGTCGAAGTCAGTCATTCCGGGTCTGCGTGTCGGTTTTCTGGTGCCCCCCAGGCAGAAGCTCGGCGAGGTAAATACGGCGATGCGGGCAACGGGCTGGACGGCTGCGCCACTTATGGTCGATGTGGCAGCCAACTTGATCCTGGATTGCACCGCTGATCGCCTTGCTGATCAGAACCGCAAAGAGGCCTTGGTCCGGCAAAAACTCGCGCGCGAATTCCTTGGGTCATGGCTTATAGGTGATGAGCAGCCATGCTATCATACATGGCTGGACATGCCGAAAGGATGGGGAACAGAAGCCTTCATTTCTTCGGCCAGAAGCGCGGGTGTGATCGTGACGCCGACAGAGGGCATATCCGTCGGCCAGCAAGATCCTGGCGGGGCCAGACTCTGCTTGGGCGCGGCGACGTCGCTTCCGGTTTTGCAGGCTGCTCTGCGACGACTACAAACAGTTTTGCAGGGTGATGAGCGGCCCGCTTTTTTCGGACTGACTTGAAGGGTTGCGTGACAGGTTTGGGCGACGGCAATGCGGTCCAACAGGCACAACGCACAACAACCGTCTATTGTAGTCAGTCCAGGTTTTTTCTGAAGTAGACCCGATCAAAACCGTTTTCTGTTTTTCGACCTGTCTGGTTAAAGCCAAGCTTGGTGTATAGCGCAATGTTCTCATGCATAAGAACATTAGTGAAAAGCGTGATGGCGGGCAGGTTCTCCGAGCGTGCCAGCTTGTCGGCGAATTCCAAGAGAATGCGACCGTAGCCACGACCCTGGTACTTGGGATCGACGACAAGGTTATTGAGTTTTATTGAATCCATGCCTTTCGCAAGGAGAACAGCGCCAACGGTTTGGTCGTCGATTTTCAGGACATAAACGCTGCCGGTGGCAACCAGAGCACTGTAGTCCGCCGTCATTGGCGCCGGGAGCTTGCCAAGGCGGTCGATGTAAATCGAGTAGGCCGCCTTCACCATTTTTGTAATCAACTCGACATCCTCAGTGCCTGCGCACGTCACTTGGCCGTCGTGGCTCGGGATGGTTTCGCGTTCTGCCATTTGATGTTCCCTAGTTTGCGCTAGTTACCAGAGGCCGATAAGCCGCTTGTCCGCGAATGAAGAGAGCCGCTCCACATCAGCGTCGGCCATCGTGACGCGGCTTTTTCGGTGACGGCCCCACTCGAACAGCATGTCCTTCATTTCGCGGACGATGTTTTGGTGCCCTTCGTCAACACCAAGATCAACGAGTTCCTGAGGATCGTTTCTGAGATCGAATAGCTGCGGCGGCAGCTTCTCGAAGAACACGAATTTCCAGCGGTCTGTGGCGATCATGTAGGCACGGGCTTCGGCTGGGCTCAGGCCCAGGTCACGGCGTGCCTGGCGAAAGCTGTAGTCAAGCTCGCTTACCGCGAAGTCTCTCCATTGGGACGGAGTGTCGGCCCCACGGATCAATGGCAGAATCGATCTGCCTTCCAGGCGCTGATCGGCAATTTCTCCCCCGAGGGCCTCCACAAACGTGGGAATGAGATCGATGCCCTCGACCAAGGCGCTGGACGTGGTTCCCTGCCTCGATTGAGCATCTTGCGAGGGGTCCACGACGATGAGCGGAACCCCAGCACTCTGTTCGTGGAAAAGTTCTTTTTCTCCCAGCCAATGATCACCCATGTAGTCGCCGTGATCGCTGGTAAATACAATCATCGTGTCGTCAAGCCGACCACGTTCTTCAAGAAATTGCATCAGCCGGCCGAGATGATCGTCGAGCTGTTTGATAAGTCCCATGTATGTGGGGGCGACGGTCAGTCGTACCTCTTCTTTAGAAAAAAGTTGGCTCTCAGCATGCTGCATAAAAGCCTTGAAAACCAAGTGCGCATGTTCGCGCTCGGCCTCGGTACGAACGGCAGAAAGGCAATCTTCCGGCCCAAACATATCGTGATAAGGCGCCGACACGATATATGGCCAATGCGGCTTGATATAGCTGACGTGCAGGACCCAAGGGTTCTCGCCTTGCTCATCAATAAAGGCCATGGCCTGATCCGTGGTCCAGGCCGTTTCGCTGTGTTCGTCGGGGACACGGGCGGGTTCGCCTGCATTGCGCATGTACCAGCCAGATAACAATGCCCCATCATCGTCCGCGCCAGAATTGGCCCAGTCCTGCCACAGATTCTTACCTTCATATCCGCTGTTGCGGAGGTAGCGCTCGTAGGCGGCATCCGGGTCGTAGATAAAATCGGGATGCAGCCCATCGTCCCGCGCGAAAGGCTCAAAGCCGCATTCAGCGGCATACCGGCCGCGTTCTGAATTGGGATCCAGGCCCAAACGCTCAAACCCTGGAACGTCCAAGCGCATGTGCGTCTTGCCCACAAGCCCAACACGTGGACCCAAAGGGCGGATGTAGTCACCCAGGGTCCACTCACCCACTGATAGTGGAATGTTGTTCCAGGTGGCGCCATGAGAAGTGATGTAACGGCCCGTATAATACGACATCCTTGCCGGACCGCAGACGGGCGATTGAACGTAGGCGCGCGTGAAGCGCACCCCTTTTGAGGCCAGAGCGTCGATGTTTGGCGTCTTAAGAGTGGGGTGCCCGTAGCATGACAGATAGTCGGCCCGCAACTGGTCGGCCATGAGAAACAGGACGTTCTTTACGCGTGGCATCAAAAACCTTTCGTTATCGAGCGGCGAGGCAGGTTCAACTGCCCTGACTTGATCCAATGTTTAGTGATCTATGTCAATTCATAATTGACATGATGCATCTACGTGTTATGCCACATTGACACTCTGTTTAGGTGAGTCAACCATGGCTCACTTCTGCCTTTCTTCTAGGTCAATGCACTTCATGATGGATGCCGAGCAACACCACGAACTCTCCTCATTCCGAGGACTGGCCAAGGCTTTCGAGGGGTTACTCTTGGAGGCCAATCTTATCGGTAGTGAGTGGATTTCTGACTTTGGAAATGGTGTTTTGGAAGTGGTTGATCCGGCTGGGGGCGGAGTTGTCGGTACTGTTCCAAGGGCTGGCACGGCCGACGTGAGGCAGGCTATCGAAGTCGCAGGCGCCGCATTTCTGAAATGGCGTGCCGAACCGGCACGATCACGCTCCGAGGCCCTTCAGCGTTGGCATGACCTCATCATTGAACACAGAAGCAATCTAGCCGCCCTGTTGACTGCGGAACAGGGAAAGCCGCTCTCCGAGGCGTTGGCTGAGATCGACTATGCGGCGTCCTTCGTGCGCTGGTACGCCGGAGAAGCGGAGCGTGTGTCGGGGCGTCTCGCTCTCTCGGCCAACGGCCTGGATGTCTGTAGTATTCAAAAGGTTCCGGTAGGGGTGGTCGCGGCCATTACTCCGTGGAATGCACCATCGTCCATGGTGACCCGAAAGGTCGCCCCGGCGCTGGCAGCCGGATGCACGGTTGTACTAAAGCCCGCAGAGTCCACTCCATTTTCCGCGCTGGCGCTCGCCAAACTGGCGCTGAAAGCCGGTATCGGACCGGGCGTCTTGAATGTGGTGACGGGCGATGCCGAGGCGATCGGCGCAGTGCTGACGTCATCCCCTATCGTCAGAAAGATCTCGTTCACGGGGTCCACGCGGGTCGCTTTGCATCTGCTCTCTGCCGCCTCGAAATCCATGAAGCGGGTGTCTCTGGAGGCAGGCGGCAATGCGCCTTTCATCGTTCTTCCGGATGCCGATATGGACGTCGCTGTCACCGCGGCAATGGTGGCGAAATTTCGCGCTGGCGGACAGTCTTGTGTGGCTGCCAACCGGTTTCTCATCGCCGAGGAGCGTTACGAGGAATTTGTCGAACGTGTGACGGAACGCGTCGTCGCTTTGCGAACGGGCTCAGGCCATACCGACCCCGATATTGGGCCAGTCATCGACCAAAATTCAGCGCAAAGAATCGGCGAGCTAATCGATGAGGCCGTGAGTGCTGGTGCAAGATTGATCTGCGGAGGTTACCGAAGAGGAACGGCTTTCGTAGACCCGGCTGTGGTAAGAGACGTTACCCCGCAAATGCGCATATACCACGAAGAGGTCTTCGGGCCGGTCGCCACCGTTTCCAGTTTTCGAGACATCGAGACGCTTGTCCACGATCTGAACCAGGAGGACACTGGCCTTGTCGCTTACCTGATCGGTCAGGATGAAGCAGTGGCAAACCATTTGGCCGACCGGCTCGAGGTCGGTATGGTCGGCATAAACACCGGCTTGGTCTCGGATGCGAGCATGCCTTTCGGGGGAGTAAAGTGCTCAGGCCTCGGGCGGGAGGGCGGAGTCGAGGGAATCGAGGCTTACCTAGAAGCAAAGTATATAAAAACGGCGCGCCAAGAACTGGAAATCTCAGTGCCCAAGCGAGAGTTGGGCCAGTCATGACACAACAAACTTCAAGATACTTGTTCAGCGCAGGCCATGGTTCGGCATTGTGCGCGATTCCGTTGTCCACACAGTCATGCGGGACTCGTGAGAGCGGCAGAAACCAGACTGCGAAACTTGGCGAACCCAAGGCAGTCTTCTCCATGCGCAAAGCGGCGCGTGGGGGCGGTCTCCTGAACCAATCGATTGTGGATTGAGGTGTCCACATGATCCACCAGACTCCCACCCTTGATTGGCTCGAAAGGCTCGTTGCGCACCAAACCACGCCGGACCAGTCAAACCTCGCGCTGATTGATGAGATCGAGGCCTATCTGTTGGGCTTTGGCATACATTGCCAAAGGTCCTACGACGAGACTGGTTTAAAAGCCAACCTTCTCGCCACCATCGGGGATAGAGCACGGCCCGGGTTGATTTTGTCCGGTCACACCGATGTCGTGTCTGCGGAAAATCAGACATGGAGCGGCGCCCCCTTCCGGCTCAGCGTTCGGAATAACAAAGCGTTTGGCCGTGGCGCCTGTGACATGAAGGGTTTTCTGGCGGTCATGCTGCATCTCGTGCCCGAATTTGTCGATGCCGCAAACCATACCACCGTTCACTTGGCGTTTTCCTATGACGAAGAAATAGGGTGCGTCGGCGTTCGCCGGCTCATCCCGCTTTTTGATAATTTGCCAGCCAAGCCGATCGGTTGCATTGTCGGAGAGCCGACAGGCATGCAGGTATTGATCGGTCACAAGGGCAAAAGTACGCACCGTGTGCTCGTCACGGGGCTGGAGGGCCATTCCTCAATGCCGCACCTGGCGGTCAACGCGGTCGAGATCGCCGCCGAACTCGTGGCATTTCTCAATCAGGAGGCCAGCAAACGCAGAGCATATCGTCGAGACGACCGTTTCAATCCGCCTCACACTACAGTGCACACCGGGCTTATTCATGGCGGGACCGCCATCAATATCGTGCCGAACACCTGCTCGTTCGACTTCGAAATGCGACTGGTTCCCGGCGATGATCCGCAAGACATCTTGTTGGGGTTGCAGGAGAAAGCTGATGAACTGTTGAGCCAGCGGGCAGAGCGCAAAGACGGGCCGTCGGTAACAATCGAAACACTTGCGTCTTATCCGGGTCTTCAAATTGAACCCACGGCTACGCTCGCCCGCTTGGCCCATACGGCCAGCAATGCGGGGGATATGGGGTTCGTCAGCTTTGGCACCGAAGCGGGTCTCATCGCTGCAGCCGGTATTCCTGCGATTGTAATGGGGCCCGGTTCGATCACCCAGGCACATAAACCAGATGAGTTCGTGGCGATTGATCAGCTCATGCAGTGCAAGTCGGCGTTGCGGCGAGTTGTCCTCAAAAAAGCCTAGAACGCGCGAGGTTGTGCAAAGATAGGCTTCGAAAGAGATTGGGCAAACGCAAGGATCAAAGTAGAAGTAGATCGTGGGCTAGGACGCGGTTCTCACGGAGAGCAATGCCACTTCAGTCGCCGGTCTTAGCGTCCTCCCTGAACTGGCCCAGGTCCCAACTTTGAAGACAAGACGGCGCGGATTGAACCGGCCTTTAAGCCGTCTCCAGTGAACGTGTCGGCAGCTCACTCCTGGGTGATCAGATCAACGACTTGCATCAATTTGGCAGCGATTTCATTGATGCTGCCGTTCTGGGACGAAACCTGCGCCCCTTCGAGAGCAAATGTCAGATGGGCCGCCGCCTGTTCAGGGGATTCAAGGTTCGCCTCGGAACAAAGTTTGGCCAGCCGTTCGGCCTGACCTTTCTTATGCGCGATGATGCGCTTTGACAGCGGGTGCTGGCTGTCCCCGACTTCGGCCAGCGTGTTGACAAAGGGGCAGCCGCGATCCGCAATCGCCGGCAAGGTATCGGCGATGTGCTGGGCAAACCCGCGCAGCTGGCCCCTTGGATCGTCGGGCAGCTTGAATTCAAGCTCGTCCAGCACGCCCCTGTATCTGGCAATGGTGTCGGTAATCCACGCCTCTACCAGCGCGTCCTTTGAGCCGAAATTGCGATACACACCCATCTTGTTGGTGTCCGCCGCCTCGGCGATTGCGTCGACCGTGACGCTGTTGATGCCCATGTCCTGAAACAGACCAAAGGCCGCAATCTCGATCCGGTGTTTCAACGTCGGTTTGCGACGCTTGACCGTGGTTGCCACAACAAGCTCCTTGACAATGGTACTGCACGGTAACATCATGCCGTCTGTAGCGGTGCAGGTCTCATAACTTTTGTAGCATGAGCGGGCCTGTCCAGGCAATGCGCCGCGATTGATAAGGTCACCCGAACGGATCAACCGGAACTGGGCTGTCGACGCATGTCGACACCGCTCATGACACATGATTTGGAGGAAAAATGGAACTTCGGGACTATGTTGAATATGATGGTATCGGACTGTCGGAGCTGATCGCCAAGGGCGACGTTTCCGCGACGGAGGTCGCAGAGGTGGCGGCCAAGGCGATTTCCGCCACCGACGGGGAGGTCAACGCCCTTGTCGAACAATGGTACGGAGAAGTACCAATAACCACGCCCAGCAGGTCGCCGCTGGCCGGGGTTCCCTTTCTGATCAAGGATCTTGCCGTCACCATGAAAGGCAGGAAGAACGAACTGGGCAGCGCACTGGCCGAAGGTCTAGTGATGGAGGCGGACAGCACGCTGATGCGCCGTTTCAAGGAGGCGGGGCTGATCACGCTGGGGCGCACGACGACACCTGAATTTGCAATCAGCACCACATCCGAGGCGCGGGCCACCGGACCCAGCCGGAACCCGTGGAACACCGATTACAATTGCGGCGGCTCCACCGGCGGGTCCGGCGCGGCGGTTGCGGCGGGGATGGTTCCGCTGGCCCATGCGACCGATGGCGGCGGATCGATCCGGGTGCCCGCCTCGGTCAACGGGATCTTTGGCTTGAAGCCGACACGGGGCCGCGTTTCCAACGGCCCGGCATTGGATGAAGTCTGGAGCGGCCTTGTCTCGCAACTTGGGTTAAGCCGCACGGTGCGCGACAGCGCCGCCCTTCTGGACGCGGTCGGCAAACCTGCGCCCGGCGAACCCTATTACACGCTGCCGCCAGAAGACAGCTTTCTGAGTGCGGCAGGCAAGGACCCGAAGGCACTGAAAATTGGCCTGATGGTGGACCCGCTGAACGGGACCAAGACCGCCGCCACGGTCGCGGCCACACTCGAACAGACGGGCAAACTGCTGGAAGGGCTGGGGCACAATGTCGAACCGGTCCGGGTGGACCCGGGTGTGAGTTGGGACGAATTCCTGCATGCCAACACCCTGTTCTGGACGCTGAACACAGCCGCCTGGATCGATTTCATATCCTCGATCACCGGCCGCCCGATCAACGGGGAATACCTGGAACGGGCATCCTTGGCCGTGCACGAATATGGGAGCAGGGTCAGCGGGATGGATGTGCTGGGCGCGCTTGGCGTGCGCAACACTGTCTCGCGGGCGATGGGCGCGTGGTTCGAGGATTTCGATGTCCTGTTGACCCCGACCGTCCCTGACAACCCCCTGCGGATCGGGGAATACAACCCGGCGCAGGACAGCGTCGACGGGCCGGGCTGGATCAACCACGTCTTTTCGCAATCCCCGTTCACGGCACTGGCCAATATTGCCGGGCTGCCCTGCATGTCGGTGCCGGCTGGCCGCGACGCGGAAACGAACATCCCGATCGGCGCCATGTATTGCGCGGGCTTCGGCAATGACGCCATGCTGTTCAGCCTGGCCGGACAGATCGAACGCGCGGCGCCCTGGACGGGCGACAAGCCGCGGATCTGGGCAGGCAACTGAGCGGACACCTCCGGGACAGCTGAAGGAGAAATCGCAATGACCGGACCTTCGAAGACCGAACCCTGGCGCGTCGGAGTCCTGTTTTCGAAGACCGGGTGCCTGGCGAACATCGAATACACCCAGTTCATGGGCACGATGGTCGCCATTGACGAGATCAACGACACCGGCGGCATAAACGGGCGCGAGGTGGTGCCGGTGTCATACGATCCGTCTTCGGACAATGCCCTGTACCGCGACTATTCGCGCCAGATGCTTGTCGAGGACGGGCTTAGCACGATTTTTGGCTGCTACACCTCGTCCAGCCGCAAGGCCGTGCTGCCGATTGTCGAACGGATGAATGGCCTGCTCTGGTATCCGACCCTGTACGAAGGCTTCGAATTCTCGCCGAACGTCATCTATTCCGGGTCCGCCCCCAACCAGAACAGCGTCGCCCTGGCGGATTACCTGACCGAAAATTTCGGCCCGCGGGTGTTTTTCGTCGGCTCGGACTACGTGTTTCCAGCCGAATCCAACCGCATCATGCGCCACCTTCTGACCGCGCGAGGAAGCGAGATCGTGGGCGAACGCTATGTCCCGCTGCGGGCGCGGCGGCAGGATTTTCTGCCGGTTTTCAACGAGATCCGGCGCATCAGGCCCGACGCGATCTTTTCGACCGTGGTGGGGGATGCCACGACCCATTTCTATCGTCTTTACGCCGATCTGGGGATTTCGCCGCGCGACATGCCAATCTTCAGCCTGACGACCACCGAAACGGAGGTGGCCGCAATGGGTGGCGACGTGGCGGAAAACCATTTCACCGCCGCATCCTATTTTCAGGCGCTTCAGGGTGAAGAGAACGCCGATTTCCTGCGGCGGTCCCGCCGGATGTTCGGCGACGATGTCACGACGAATGTCTGCATGGAGGCCGCCTATTATCAGGTCATGCTGTTTCGCGCCGCGCTGGAGCTGGCCGATACCGTCGATACCGATCTGCTGCGCCCGGCCATTCTGGGTGTGGAAATCGCGGCGCCGCAAGGCACCGTCGGCATTCATTCGCATTGGGGGCACAGCAACCTGCGCCCGCGCATCGGCCGCGCCATGCGAAACGGCCAGTTCGAGGTTCTCGCCACCGCGCCATCGGTGGTCGAAACCGATCCCTTCTTTGTTCAGTTCAGTCAGGCAATGTGAGCGGACCATGAGCAGCAAGATCATCTCGCGCCTGTCGCGGCTCGACATCACCCTTATCTGCGAACCCGACGAAGCGGGAAACGCGCTGTACCGCGTCCTGTCGCGCACACGCGCTGCGGTCGACCGGCGCTGGCCCTGCCCGTCCAGCGTGGGCACGGATTGCGACATTCTGATCGTGAAACATTTCGAGGGGCTTGAAAAACGCTACCCCTGGATGCCGGGCGAAGCGACCGCCGCCGTGGTGCTTTTGCTGCCTTCGCACGGACGGTTTGACCCCGACGCCGTACAGGCCGCGCTACCGGACGGGTTGCTGTTTCAGACCGCCAATCCGGGCATCGTCCTGTCGGTCCTGTCGATGGCCTGGGACCACTTCAGCTATCACCGCAGGCAGAACGCGCGAATCGCCCAGCTAGACGACAACATCCGGTCGCTGCGCGATGTCGAACGCGCGAAGACGGTTCTGATGCAGGAAAGAAAGATAAATGAAACCAACGCCTTCAAGGCGCTCCGTCAAGAAGCGATGGAGAAAAGAATTCCCGTCTCAAGGCTTGCAAAATTAATCGTTGACAACCGATAGCCGTCGTAATTACGGTTTTTGAATACCCATGATCCGGGCCGTCCGGGTCAGGGAAACCGGCAAAAAAGCCGGGCAAAATCTGCGGCAACATATGCCTCACGCTGGACCTTGATTGGTCCTCGTGGGGTTTTTTGTTGTGCGCGCAACAGGGATGAAATGAAATGACACTGCGCAGACGTGATCTAATTCGCAATTCCGCCGCACTGACCGGGCTGGCCCTTGCCGCCCCATCGCTATTGGGCAAAGCGGCCCATGCCGCCGGCGATGCCATAGAAGTCGGCGTTCTGTTTTCGCAAACCGGCGGGCTGTCGATCATCGAGAAATCGCTTGCCGATGCGACGTTGATGGCCATCGACGAAATCAACCAGGCGGGCGGTGTCGCCGGTCGTCCGATCAACCCGCTGGTCGAGGATGGCGCCTCCGACCCCAAGACCTATAACGAAAAGGTCTCCAAGCTGATCCTGCGCGACCGGGTTCCGACGGTCTTTGGCTCTTACACATCGGCCAGCCGAAAGGCGGTGCTGCCGGTCGTCGAACGGCGCAAGAACCTGTATTTCTATCCGACCTATTACGAAGGCTTCGAATGTTCGCGCAACGTGGTCTATACCGGCGCGGTGCCCAATCAGCAGCTTTCGAATTACATCCCGTGGATCATCAATACACTGGGCAAGAAGAAATTCTTTATCGTCGGGTCGAATTACATCTACCCCAAGGAAATGGCCAAGGTCAGCAAGATCCTGATCGAACAGAACGGCGGCGAATGGATTGCCGACGAATATCTGGAACTGGGCCATTCCGAATGGGGCGCCATGGTCAAAAAGATCAGGGATTCCGGCTGTGACGTGGTTTTGTCGAACGTGGTCGGCGATTCCGTGGTCGCGTTCTACCGGGAATTCCGGAACCAGGGGCTGACCCATGACGCGCTGCCGATCTGTGCCACCGTCACGTCAGAGATCGAGATCGCGGCAATGGGGCCGGAATTCGCTGCCGGGTCCTTTACCTCTTTCCCCTATTTCCAGGCGATTGATACCGACGCCAACCAGTCCTTTGTCGACCGGTACCGGCGTTTCGTGAACGATCCCAATGCGGTGACGCATCACGCGCTGGAATCGAGCTATTTCCAGGTCTACCTGTGGAAACAGGCGGTCGAGGCCGCAGCCGGCACCGACCCGGCCGACATCGCCGCGGCCGTGCGGGGGCAAAGCTTTGACGCGCCGAATGGGCGTGTCACCGTCGACCAGGAGAACCTGCACACCTACCTGACGCCGCGCATCGCCCAATGGGGCAGCGACGGGCAGGGGGAAATCGTGGACGAATACGCGGCGCCGGTCCGGCCGTTGCCCTACGTCGCCTACGGCGAGACGTCGGAAAACCTGTTCTGCTCTGCCACCGGGCTCGACACGAACAAGCTTTAGTCAACCGGGCGCACGCGCCAGACGGTCGGGAAACGGTCGCCGGACATCCGGCGACCGGGCAGAGAAGCCTTGCCTTTTCGCCACCGGCCCGCACCGCCCGGAAGGGGACATTTCGACATGGCAGACACTTTGTTCATCGGGCTCTCGCTTGCCTCGATCCTGCTGCTGATCGCACTTGGGCTCAGCATCACGTACGGCGCGATGGGCGTCATCAACCTGGCTCATGGCGAACTGGTCATGATCGGTGCCTATACCGCCGTCCTTGCGGGCCTGCATCTGGGCATCGGCATGATCTGGGCCATTCCGCTGGCCTTTGTCATCGCGGGCGCAACTGGCCTGATCATGGAACGGCTGGTGATCCGGCACCTTTACGGGCGGGTCATGGACACGCTTCTGGCCACCTGGGGCATTGCCATCCTGCTACAGCAGATGATCCGGCTGGAATTCGGCCTGACCTTTTTCGACATTCATGTTCCGGGGCTGGGCCCGGGCCTTCAGAACCTCGACCTGCCCGGGTTCTTGTCCGATCCCTTTCAGATCGGCGGGTTCACCGTGCAGCCCTACCGGAGCTTCATCATTGCCGTGACGGCGGCGCTTACGCTGCTGACGCTGTTCCTGATGTACCGCACACGCATGGGTATTCAGGTCAGGGCAATCATGCGCAACCCGGATATGGCGGCGGCCTGCGGGGTCAATGTCAAACGGGTCTCGGCGCTGACCTTTGCCTACGGGTCCGGTCTTGCCGGGGTGGCAGGGGTGATGATGGCGGGGTTCAAGACCGTCTCGCCGGAAATGGGCACATCGCTGGTGGTCGACGGCTTTCTGGTCGTGGTCGTCGGCGGCGTCGGCAGCCTGATCGGTTCGGTCGCGGCGGCGGGCCTCTTGGGCGAGGTCAACGGCATCATCGCCATGCTGAGCAACGACATCATCGCCCGCGCGGCCATCTTTGGTCTGGTGATCGGCATCATCATGTGGCGTCCCGCCGGCCTGTTTTCGTTCAGGGGGCGCTGAGAATGACCAATCGACACCAACAGACGCTGGCGGAATGCCTTGCCTACGGGCTGTTCATCCTCGCTGTGCTGTCCATGCCCGCTTTTCTGGATGAATTCTGGCTGAACCGGGTGGCCAAATACCTTGTCTTCGGCCTGCTTGGGGCGGCGGTGGCGCTCAGCTGGGGCTACGCGGGTATCCTGAACCTGGGGCAGGGGCTTTTCTTTGGGCTGGGCGCCTACATGCTTGCCATGTCGCTCAAGCTGAAAAGCCCGACTTCGCTGCTTCAGGGGTCCGACACGCCGCTGCCCGACTTCATGCTGTGGAATGCGGAGCCGGGCGCCAGGGCAGAGCTTTGCTGCATCTCCGACACGTCGTTCCTGTGGCTGCCGTTCCAATGGCAATGGTTTGGCCTGGTGATGGGCATCGCCGCGCCGTCCCTTGTCGCCGCGATGCTCGGCGCCGCGATCTTTGGCAAGCGCATCGCGGGCGTCTATGTGGCGATCATCACGCTGGCGATGGTTCTGCTTGCGCGGCTTCTGATCATCGACGCGCAGCCCCTGACCAACGGGTTCAACGGGCTGACCGATCTGGGCTGGCTGACCGTGGCGGGGGTCGAATTCGATCCCTATCTGGTCCGGACCTACTACCTGATTGCCCTGCCGGTTCTGGCGACGCTGCTGGCGGCGCGGTGGCTTGTCTCCACCCGGGCGGGGCTGATCCTTCAGGCGTCCCGCGATGATCCGGCGCGTGCGCGTTACCTTGGCTTCGACGTCGCCTCCTACCAGCTTTTCTTCTTCACCGTTTCGGCGGCGATGTCGGGGCTGGCCGGGCTGCTTTACGTCATCGCATCCGAGTTCGCCTCGCCCACCTTCATGGACCTGTCCTTTTCGATCTCGATGGTCATCTGGGCCGCCGTGGGCGGGCGCGCGTCGCTTCTCGGGGCCTGCATCGGCGCCATCCTGATCAACACGGTCGCCGCGACGGCCAGCGAATCCGAACTGCTGAACGAGGCATGGAAAGCCCTGCTTGGCCTGATCTTCGTGCTGGTTGTCCTGCTCATGCCGCGCGGGCTGGCCGGGCTGGCGCGCGATGCGGTCGACCGGCTGCCCGCGGCCCGTGGCGCAAGGGACACCGCGAGAGGGAGGGAACGGGCATGAACGTGTCACCAGCACTGAGCGTCAGGAACCTGTCGGTCTCCTTTGGCGGGTTCAAGGCGGTCCGGAGCGTATCCATGGACGTCGCGGACGGGGAGCTTCGTGTTCTGCTGGGCGCCAACGGGGCGGGCAAAACCACCCTGATGAACCTGATCTCCGGCGCGACGAAATCCGACACCGGGCAGGTCATGGTCCACGGCAGGGATGTCACCAACCTGCAAGAGCACCGGATCGCGCGGGCCGGGATCGGGCGAAAGTTCCAGATCCCCAGCGTGTTTCACGACCTGACCGTGTCGCAAAACCTCGACGTTGCGGCGACAGAGCGGCCCTCGGTGTTTCGCAACCTTGGCCATCGCCTTGGGGCAAAGGCCCGGCGCAGGGTCGAAGAGGTCATTACCCTGACCGCGCTTGAGGATGTGCTTGCCACCCGCGCGGGCGACCTGTCGCACGGTCAGACGCAATGGCTGGAACTTGCCATGCTGATCATCCAGGACGCGCGGGTCATCCTGCTGGACGAACCGACCGCCGGCATGACCCATGGGGAAACGCACAAGACATCGCAGATCATCGACCGGCTGAAGGGCCGGCACACCATTCTGGTGGTCGAACATGACATGGCATTCGTGCGCGAAATCGCCGAGCGGATCACGGTCCTGCATCTGGGTCAGGTTCTGGCCGAAGGGTCGATTGCCGAAATCGAGACGAACGAAGACGTGCGGGCGGCCTACCTTGGCAGCGGGGGGATTCACTGATGCTCTCTGTCAGGAACCTGCATAGCTATTACGGTCGCAGCCACACCCTGCACGATGTCTCCCTTGACCTCGAAGACCGGGGCATCGTCGCGGTGCTCGGCCGGAACGGGGTGGGCAAGACCACGCTTCTGAAAACCCTGATGGGACTGACCGACCGGGCGACGGGCGAAGTGGCGTTCCGGGGCCGCAACATCGTGTCGGCGCCGACCTGCGACCGGGCGCGCATGGGCTTTGGATATGTCCCGCAGGGGCGGCAGATCATCCCCGATTTCACGGTGCGCGAAAACATCGTCCTTGGCGGTTTCGCCGGGACCCGCGTGGCCGACCCCATTCCGGCGGTGACCCGGTCGCTCTTTCCTTACATCGCCGACAACCTTGACCGTCGCGGCGCGCTTTTGTCCGGCGGGCAGCAGCAGCAGCTTGCCATCGTACGGGCGCTGGCCACGCAGCCCGACCTGCTGCTGATGGACGAACCGACCGAAGGCATTCAGCCCAACATCGTCGAACAGATCGAACAGGCGATCGTCACGCTGAACCGCGATCTGGGGATCGGCATCGTCCTTGTCGACCAGAACATCGACTTCGCCCGCCGTGCCGCCCGGACCTTTGTCCTGATGGAAAAGGGCCGCGTCGTGGCCAGCGGTGCGATCGGCGAACTGACCGACGACCTCGTTCACCGGCACATGGCCGTTTGAAATCACCAACCAAAGCCAATCAACCAAACAGGGAAATCAAAAATGATACATGGCGATATCACCAGCAACAACGACACCGTCGGCGTCGCGGTCATCAACTACCCGATGCCGCGCCTGCACGACCGGGCCGGCGTTCTCGACAACGCGCGCAAGATCGCGGACGTGGTGCGCAATACCAAGGTGGGTCTGCCCGGTCTCGATCTGATCATCTTCCCGGAATATTCGACGCACGGGATCATGTACGACCAGAAGGAGATGATCGAGACCGCCTCGGTCATTCCCGGTGACGAGACAGAGATCTTTGCCCAGGCCTGCCGCGACGCCGGTGTCTGGGGCGTGTTTTCCCTGACCGGCGAACGGCACGAGGAACACCCGAAAAAGGCGCCCTACAACACGCTTATCCTGATGAACGACAAGGGCGAGATCGTGCAGAAATATCGCAAGATCATGCCCTGGGTGCCGGTCGAAGGCTGGTATCCCGGCAACTGCACCTATGTCGCCGACGGTCCCAAGGGGCTGAAAGTATCGCTGATCATCTGCAACGATGGCGATTTCCCCGAAATCTGGCGCGATTGCGCGATGAAGGGGGCCGAACTGATCGTGCGCTGTCAGGGTTACATGTACCCGGCCTGCGAGCAGACTGTCCGCCTGTCCGAAGCGATGGCCTGGTGCAACAACGCCTATGTCGCCGTGGCCAATGCCGCCGGTTACGATGGCGTCTACACCTATTTCGGCAATTCCTCGATCATCGGGTTCGACGGGCGCACGCTGGGCAAATGCGGCACCGAAGAAATGGGAATGCAGTTCGCCGCGCTGTCGGTGTCGCAGATCCGCAATGCGCGCCGGACGGCGACGTCCAACAACCACCTCTACAAGCTGCTGCACCGTGGCTACACCGGCATGATCAATTCCGGCGACGGGGACGAGGGGACGAACAGGCTTCCGTTCGATTTCTACCAGAAATGGGCGGACGACCCTGACGGCACCAAGGAAATGGTCGAGGCGCTGACCCGACCGACCCCGGGGACATCGGAAAACCCGATGAAGGGCATCCCCGACGAAAGTTCGATCGGTCACCGCTGATCTGTCCGGCGCGGGGGATGTCCCCGCGCCGCTTTCCCGACCTTCAGGACCGACACAATGCCAGACACGCTACGCGATCACCTTATCGAAACCGAACCCTATTTCCTGCCGACGGGGCAGGAAGTGGACCTGTTCACCGCCGCGCATGCGATCCGGATGCCGGTGATGCTGAAAGGCCCCACCGGCAGCGGCAAGACACGTTTCGTCGAACACATGGCGTGGCGGCTAAGGACACCGCTTGTGACCGTTGCCTGCCACGAGGACATGACCGCCGCCGACCTTGTCGGGCGCTACCTGTTGAATGGCAATGGCACGGTCTGGGAAGACGGGCCGCTGACTCGCGCGGTCCGGCATGGCGGCATCTGCTATCTCGACGAGATTGTTGAGGCGCGACAGGATACGACCGTCGTGATTCACCCGCTGACTGACGGGCGCGCCATCCTGCCGCTGGAGAAGAAGAACGAGTTGGTACGCGCTCACCCCGCGTTCCACCTCGTGATCTCGTACAATCCCGGCTACCAGAGCGTTGCAAAGGATCTCAAGGAATCCACCAAGCAGCGGTTTGCGGCGCTGGATTTCACCTATCCCGGCCCGACAGCCGAAGCACGGATCATCCGGCATGAAAGCGGCGTGGGCGCCGATGTCGCGCAATGGCTTGTCCGGATCGGCGAAAAGACCCGCAACCTGAAAGGGCACGGGCTGGACGAGGGCGCATCGACCCGGATGCTGGTCCAGACCGCGCGGCTGCATGCGCAGGGTATCCCGCTTGCCGCCGCTTGTGAAACCGTGCTGATCGTTCCGTTGACCGACGATATCCACATTCGGGACGCGCTTTCTGCAACGGTCGCGGCTGTTGTCGCCTGATGACCGGGCCGCAGGATAACGGCACGCTGACCGTGGGCGAAGGTGCACAGCCCGCCATGCGCGATGTTGTGGCAATGGCGGTCGCGCCCTTGCGGCCACACCTGTCCCGAACCGAACTCGATCAGTTGCACGATCTTGCCACGGCCATCGCCCCGCTCGGCAATGTCGCGCTCTCCGATTTCGCCGCGGCCTGCCTGACCTGCACCCGCCGTTTCGGCGGCAAGGCGACACTAAGTTTTGGCCAGACATGCCTGCATGTCGAGGAATTGGCCGATGGCGACGCCGTGCGCCACTTGCTGCGGCATGCCGGGGCGGCGATGCTTTACCTTAGGTCCCACGACGCGCTTGCCGCCTATGTGGAGGCGCTGGTGACTGTTGCGCGCCAGATGCCCTGGGCGCTGCGCCCTCTGGTCGAGGCGCAAACCGATCTTTTGGCCGGGCTGGACGCGGACGGGTTCCGGCGCTGGATCGGCGCCGGGCTTGCGCTGGCCGGTTGGGACCGCGACCCGGTCCGTTCCTATTTCCGCCTCCGTTCGGAAGAGGCGCGGCGCCTGCTGGCACAGCTTTCGGGCGATCTGAATTTTGCAAGTGTCGCACCGGACCAGCGCGCGTTCCTGCAGGCGATGTGGTCGCTGCGGCCCGTCATCGTGCCATTCGAGTTCGACGCCGCGCATCCGAACCTTCAAAGGTCATCCTTTTCCGGGCCGGTTCTGCGCATTCCGGCCCGGTATCCCGGCGTCAGGGGAAACCGGGCGCGTGATCGGTTCCGCGCAGCCCTGTCCCATATCTGCGCCCATCTGGTTCACGGTCCCGAACCGCAGGACACGGGCAGGCTGAAGCCCCTGCAAATCGCGCTGGTGTCGCTGTTCGAGGACGCGCGGGTCGAGGCGCTGGCCGGTCTGGATCATCCGGGGCTTGCCCGTCTCTGGGCCGGGATGCATGACGCGACCCCCGGACAGACCCGCACGGTGGACAAGCTTCTGGCCCGGCTGGCCCGCGCGCTGGCCGATCCCGCATATCAGGACCCCGATCCCTGGGTCGGGAAGGGGCGGCGGCTGTTCAACGACGCGCGCACGTCCTGGGAACAACCGGAACTGAGCCGCGAATTGGGCAGCCTTCTGGGCAACGACCTTGGCCAGATGCGCATACCCTTCAACGCGCGGGGCTACCTTGTGGCGCCTGCCTACCGCGATGACAATTCCGGGCTTTGGCAAAATCTGCCGGACAGCGACGACCCTGACCGGACCGAAGACACCGTCGAACTGAACGGCGATACCGCCGGTCGCGCCACCACCGCTGTGCCGCTGCGCGAGACACCGGACCAGCCGGACCGCGTGTCGCTGGGCACCGTCCCGGAATGGGATTTCCGGTCGGGCATTTTTCGCCGCGACTGGGTGCAGGTCTATGAATATGCGCCCGATCCGGCCCCGGTGGCGGCGGTGCGGAGGATCGCCGCCGCAGCGGAAATCCATGTGCCAAGGATCGAACGCCTGATCAGATCGTCGCGGGTTGGACAGACACAACGACAGCGCCGCCAGCTTCAGGGCGACACGATCGATATCGACGCGGGTATCGGATTTCTCTGCGACCGGCGCGCGGGGCTGACGCCGGACCCGCGCATTTACCAATCCCGCCGCGTTCCGGACAGGGCCTTGTCGGTCTTCGTGCTGCTGGACATGTCCCAATCCACGCGCGGCGCCGCCGGGACCGGCGTGGAAAGCATCCTGTCGGTGGAGCGCAAGGCGGCGGCGGCGCTTGGCATGGCGATGGACCGGCTGGGCGATCCCTTCGCCATGGCGGGGTTCTGTTCCGACGGGCGGAAAGATGTCCGCATCTATCCGGTCAAGGGGTTTGCCGGCGGCTTTGACCCCGCCGCGATGGCGCGGCTTGCAGGCTTGCGCGGCGGTTTGTCGACCCGGCTGGGTGCCGCCATGCGCGCCTGCGGCCAGACCCTTGCCGCCCGCCGCACCGAACGCAAACTGCTGCTGGTCATCACCGACGGCGCCCCGTCCGACCGCGACGTTCCCGACGACAGATACCTTGCCGAAGACGCCAGACTGGCGGTTGCCGGTCTGCGCCAGCGGGGCATCGACGTCTTCGCCGTCGGGCTGGGGCGTGACGGGCTTGACCAGTTTCCCCGCATCTTCAGCCGCCGCAATTACGAACTGATCGCCGACCTTGATGCGCTGACTCCGCGGCTGACCCGCATCTACCACCGGCTTGCCCAATGACCAGACCCAGGAAAACGGACCCGATGAAGGACATCCCCACCTACGATCACATCATCATCGGTGCAGGCACCGCCGGGTGCCTTCTGGCAAACCGGCTGAGCGCCGCACCGGACCGCCGCGTCCTGCTGATCGAGGCGGGCGGGCGCGACACCTATCCGTGGATACACATTCCGGTCGGCTATCTGTATTGCATCGGCAACCCCCGGACCGACTGGTGTTTTTCAACCGAACCCAGCGTCGGGCTGAACGGGCGCAAGCTGCTGTATCCGCGCGGCAAGACGCTTGGCGGCAGTTCCAGCATCAACGGCATGATCTATATGCGCGGGCAGTCCCGTGACTATGACGGATGGGCCGAACTGACGGGCGATGCCGCGTGGCGCTGGGAAAACTGCCTGCCCGCTTTCCTGCGGCACGAGGACAATTTCCGCTTTGACGCACAGGACAAAGGCGCGGCTTCGTCGCATCATGCGGGTGGCGGCGAATGGCGGGTGGAACAACAGCGGCTGCGCTGGCCGGTGCTGGATGCCTTTGCCCGGGCCGCGACCGAAGCAGGCATTCCGCAGACCGACGATTTCAACACCGGCGACAATGAAGGCGTCGGATATTTCGAGGTCAACCAGCGGCGCGGCTGGCGCTGGAACGCGGCCAGGGCATTTCTGCGCCCGGTGCGTGCGCGCCGCAATCTGGACATCCTGACCGGGGCACAGGTCCAAAAGCTGATCCTGGAGACGCAGGCAGACGGGGCGATCCGCTGCCGGGGCGTTTCCTTCCGCCACGATGGCATGGAACGGGCGGCGTACGCCGGGCAGGAAGTCATCCTGAGCGCCGGGGCAATCGGCTCGCCGCATCTGCTGCAAATCTCCGGCATCGGCGATCCTGAGGGCCTGTCCGCCATCGGCGTGCGGGTCGAGCATGCCTTGTCCGGTGTTGGCCGAAACCTTCAGGACCATTTGCAACTGCGGTCGGTCTACAAGGTCGGCAAGGCCCGCACGCTGAACCGGGTCGCCGCGACATGGGCCGGAAAGGCCGCCATCGGGCTGGAATACCTGATCCGGCGCAGCGGACCGATGAGCATGGCGCCCTCGCAGCTTGGTATCTTTACCAGAAGCCGCGCCGGGCTTCGGCATCCCAACATCCAGTTTCATGTCCAGCCTCTCAGCCTCGAAGCCTTCGGTCAGCCGCTGCACCGCTTTCCGGCGATCACCGCCAGCGTCTGCAATCTGAACCCGACCAGTCGGGGCAAGGTCGGGCTGCGGTCCCCACGGGCAGAGGATGCCCCGGTGATAGACCCGAATTACCTGTCGACCGCCGAGGATGAGCAGGTTGCCGTTGAATCGCTAAAGGTGGCGCGCGGGATCATGGGGCAGGCCGCGATGCGGCCTCACACCCCGGCGGAATACAAGCCGGGGGCAGAGCGTGTCACCGACGACGCCCTGTTAGCCTCTGCGCGGGAAACCGGATCGACCATCTTTCACCCGGCGGGCACCACTCGGATGGGCCGTGCCGACGATCCCGGCGCGGTTGTCGATGCGCGCCTGCGGGTGCGGGGCGTTCACGGGCTCCGCGTCGTCGATGCCGGGGTCATGCCGACGATCACCAGCGGCAACACCAACAGCCCGACCCTGATGATCGCGGAAAAGGCGGCGGACTGGATCGCGGCAGATCACACCGGGGCGGGAGCATAGACAATGGCGGAACAGGAACAGTTGAAGAAAGGCCCGCTTGACGGGATTACCGTGCTCGACTTTTCCCGCGTTCTGGCGGGGCCGTATTGTACGATGGTTCTGGCCGATCTGGGCGCACGGGTGATCAAGATCGAAAAGATCGGAACCGGCGACGATACCCGCGCCTTCGGCCCGTTCGTCGAGGATCAGTCCGTCTATTTCTCCTGCTTCAACCGGGGCAAGGAAAGCATCGTGCTGGACATCAAGTCGCCGCGCGACCGTGCGCTGCTTGAACGGATGTTCGACACGGCGGATGTGCTGGTCGAGAATTTCCGCCCCGGCGTTATGGACCGTCTGGGTTATGGTCCGGACAGGCTGGCCAGGACACATCCGCATCTGGTCTATGCCTCGATCTCGGGCTTTGGTCATACCGGCCCGTACAGCGATCTGCCCGGCTATGACATGGTGGTTCAGGCCATGGGCGGCATCATGAGCCTGACCGGCTGGCCCGACGGTCGCCCCGCCCGCGTCGGCACCAGTTTCGGCGATCTGGGCGCCGCGCTGTTTGCCTGCATCGGCATCGTATCGGCGCTGTTCCGGCGCACACAGGATGCGCAGGGCCGCCGGGTCGATATCGGCATGCTCGACTGTCAAGCGGCTTTGATGGAAACGGCGCTTGCCCGCTGCGATGTCGAGGAAAAGACGCCGACCCGGACGGGCGACAGCCATCCCTCACTCGCGCCGTTCGAAAGTTTCGAGGCCGCCGATGGTCGGCTGGTCATCGCGGCGGGCAATGACGCGCTTTTCCTGCTGATGGCGGATGCCTTGAAACGGCCGCAGCTTGCCTCTGATCCGCGTTTCCTGACCAACGATCTGCGCTGCCGGAACCGGGCAGAAATGGTCACCGCGATAGAGGACGTGACGCGGACCGCGCCGGTTGCGCACTGGATTGAACAGCTGAACGAGGCGGGCGTGCCCTGCGCGCCGATCAACACCGTCGACAAGCTCTTTGATCACCCCCAGCTGGTCGCGCGCAACATGATCGTGAATGTCGACATCGCGGCGGGTTCGTTCCGTACGGCGGGCAACCCGATCAAACTGGCCGGGCATGTCGATCTGCACCCCGAGGATGCGCTGACGGCCCCTCAGCTGAACGAACACCACAGCGCCATTCTGGCCGAATTGCTTGGCGATGGCCCCGGAGCATTAGCCGGGGCTCATGCCGCTCAACCCAATGACGAACAGGAGCCGTAAGATGCCAACCGTAACCGAGCCAAAGAAAAAAGCAGGGACTAAGGTGCCCGCCGCAGCCGTCCCGACCGAGGAACAGGTCCTGTTGGTCGAACGGCGTGACGATGTGGCGATCCTGACGCTGAACCGTCCACGCAACCTGAACGCGCTGAACCGGCAACTGGCGGAGCTGGTGCTTGAGGCGCTGAAAGAGTGTGACGCCGATCCGAAAATCGGGGCCATCGTGATCACCGGCAACCCGCGCGCCTTTGCCGCCGGTGCGGATATCGAGGAAATGGCAAACGAACAGTTCTGTCCGTTCTACATGAACGATTTTCTCGCGCCCTGGGACCGGGTGTCGGACATATCCAAACCGATCATCGCGGCGGTTGCCGGTCACGCGCTTGGCGGCGGGTGCGAGCTTGCCCTGTTGTGCGATTTCATCATCGCCTCGGACGATGCGCAATTCGGTCAGCCAGAGATCAAGCTGGGCATACTGCCCGGCATCGGCGGCACGCAGCGCCTGACACGCAGCGTCGGCAAGGCGCTTGCCATGGACCTTGTGCTGACCGGACGATCCATTTCGGCCGAAGAAGCCCGCGCGGCAGGGCTGGTCGCGCGGATCGTGCCAAAGGAACAGCTTTTGCAGACCGCGCTGGAGGCGGCCCATACCATCGCTGGCTACAACCAGCCCGCTGTGAAAATGGCCAAGGCGGCGGTCAATGCAGCCTTTGAAACCCCGCTGTCCGCCGGGTTGAAGCAGGAACGTCTGTTCTTTCAGGCCGCCTTTGCCACCGAAGGTCAAAAGGAAGGCATGGCCGCCTTTGTCGCCAAACGCGCACCCGTGTTCCGCAATCGTTAAAGGGATGAGCCAAGACATGACTTTTCACGCAATCGTCGTCGAACGCGACGCGGACGGAACCAAAACGGCCATTTGGCAGGAGCTGGAAGACGCCCGGCTGCCAGAGGGTAATGTCACGGTAGAGATCGAGTATTCAACGCTGAACTACAAGGACGGTCTGTGCCTTGGGTCCGGCGGCGGGCTGGTGCGGGACTATCCGCATGTGCCCGGGATCGACTTTGCCGGAACCGTTTCGGCCAGCGCCCATCCCGGTTTTGCCAAAGGCGACAGGGTGGTGCTGACCGGCTGGCGCGTCGGAGAGGTTCGCTGGGGCGGCTACGCAACGCGCACCCGGATCGACGGCGATCTGCTGATCAAGCTGCCCGATGCCATCAACACCCGGGATGCCATGGCCATCGGCACCGCCGGTTTCACCGCCGCACTCGCGGTTGCCACGCTGGAAACGCATGGCCTGACCCCCGACCGGGGCGAGGTGCTTGTGACCGGCGCCGCCGGGGGCGTCGGATCTGTCGCAACTCTGCTGCTGTCATCGACCGGCTATGCTGTGGCCGCGGTCACCGGGCGCCCGGAAACCGCGCCGTATCTGCAAAGCCTTGGCGCCAAGCGGATCGTTGATCGGAAAGACCTGGCCGAACCGGTCAAACGTCCGCTGGAAAGCGAGGTCTGGGCAGGATGTATCGACAGTGTCGGCGGCGCGATGCTGGGGCGTGTGCTGGGTCAGATGTCCTATGGAGCATCCGTCGCCGCCGTCGGGCTGGCTGGCGGGTCGCACTTGCAGACGACGGTCATCCCGTTCCTTCTGCGCGGCGTCAATCTGCTGGGCATCGACAGTGTCACGTGCCCGATTGAAACCCGCGAACGGGTCTGGGCAAGGATCGCCCGCGACCTGCCGTTGGAAAAGCTGGAGAAGCTTTCCACCACGGTCGCGCCTCAGGCGCTGCCCGAGCTTGGTCCCAAAATTCTATCCGGCGCGGTGCAAGGCCGCATGGTGGTGGACATGCGCGCGGTATGATTGCGACAGCGATCTTCCGACCGTTTCAACGTGTAACGGATCTGCAAAGGATTGACGGAACACCAAATGGTACTGTATGGTACCATTATGGGAAAATCAAAGATTCTATGCCATAATATATAGCCAAAAAAAACAGGGTACCATGGGTACCAAAAAAACACCAATCCGCCCGGACGCCCTTCCAGACGGGGAGGTCACC
Organism: Marinibacterium sp. SX1; assembly: GCF_050389775.1. NCBI lineage: Bacteria > Pseudomonadati > Pseudomonadota > Alphaproteobacteria > Rhodobacterales > Paracoccaceae > Marinibacterium > Marinibacterium sp. SX1. Next base: position 29,743 of record NZ_CP177149.1, read on the forward strand.
AGATGGCAACGCCAGACCGGACGCAACAGGCGTGCCTGGAGCGGTTTTCAAACGCCCTGTCTCGGGTCAAAGGCAGAGCGCTTCAAGAACGGTGGACCCGGTCCGCGCGACACAAAAACAGCAAGGAGGAATACAATGTTTACAAAATATCGTACCAAAGACCAGATGGCGGAGCTGTACGGTCCTGCCGACCCGTCCCGGCGCAAAGCAATCAAGACCGGTCTTGTCGGGGGCGGCGCGGCGCTTGGCGGAACAATGCTTTCTGCTATCAACGCAGATGCCCGGGCGACCGGCGAGCCGATCCTAATCGGCGGCGCGAACCCGTTGACGGGCTGGGCCGCCTCGGATGGGTTGGAATTCCGCAACGGCCTTGATCTCGCCGTCGAGGAAATCAATGCAATGGGCGGTATTCTTGGCCGTCCGCTGGAAGTGATCCATGACGACATCAAGTCGATGAGCGGCGACGACACCTCTCAGGCTTTTCGCAGGCTGATCGACCGCAACGGCGTGAATGCCGTGTTCACCGGTTATGCCATCGGCTCCCAGAATGCGGAATACGACGTCGTCGCGGATGCGGGCGTGATTTACATGAACATGAACACCTTGCAGCAGCACGTGGACATGGTCACGGGCGAGCCAGACAAGTACTGGGGGTGCTTTCAGGGCGATCCATCGGAATACTGGTACGGGCCCGGCTACCTCAAATTCATCTCGGCCCTGCGTGACAGCGGCCAGTGGGTTCCGCAGAACAACAAGCTTGCGATCATCTCCGGCTCCTCGACCTACAGCCTCGCCATTGCGTCGGCGATCGAGAAAGAGGCGCAGGCCTACGGATGGGAACTGGCGTTTGCACCCGAAGTCGTGGCGACGCCCACCTCCGAATGGGGGCCAGTGCTTCAGAAATGCCGGGAAGTGAATCCGGCCGCGATCTGCAACACGCATTTCGTCGCCGCCGAAATCGCCGCCTGCCAGAACCAGTTCATGCAGAACCCGACCAACAGCCTGATGTACTATCAGTACGGCCCGATCCTGAAGGCGTTTTCAGACATCGCGCAGGACAATGCGAATGGTGTGCTGGCCTCGATCCTGCTGGCCTCGCTCCGGGACGAAGTGGGCATGGCGTTCGATCAGAAATACAAGGCCAAATTTGGCGAGGACACGACCCCGTCGGCCGGGCTTCAGACCTATTCGATGCTGCACCACTGGGCTATCGCCGCCGCGTTGTCGGGCGGACCGGGGGAACCCGGCAACGTGGAACAGAACCGGAAAGTGGCAGAGAACATCAAGCGGATCACGTTCCGCACGCCGGGCGGCACGATGACGTTCCACCCCGAATACCAGATGTGCATGCCGTACCCCGGTTATACCGACGACCCGACGCTGGGCATGCCGCATCTTTATTATCAGATCCAGGACTGGACCAAGACAGAGCGCGCGCTGATCTCTCCGGCGCCCTATGCGCCCGACCAGTTCGTTCTGCCTCCCTGGATGAGCTGACCTCGACGCTCCATCCCCTCTCCACATGGGCGTTGAGCCCGGCCGGACCCTTGACGGGGCCCGGCCCAGGGAAACGTGCAATCTGAAAAGGCGCAGGAAGGAGACAGCATGACCCAGCTATCCGTTCAGAACGTCAGCAAATATTACGGCTCCATGGCCGCAGTCTCGAACCTCAGTTTTGACGTTCAGGACGGCGAGGTTCTGGGCATCGGCGGCCCGAACGGTGCCGGCAAGACAACCCTGTTCGACGTCATTTCCGGACTGACCCCGGCGAGCGAGGGAAAGATCCTGCTGGACGGCGTCAACGTGATCGGCGCGCGGCCGGATCAGATCTGTCATCGCGGCCTGCTCAGGACGTTCCAGCTGAACGCCGGTTTCGACACGATGACCCTGCGCGAGAACGTCCTGATTTCCTGCTACTTCGGACGCCAGAATGTGGTGGCGCCCGGGCTGGGCTTTGACCGCGAAACCCGGCGGCGTGCCGATCGGGCGATCGAGATGGTCGGCCTAAGTCAATTTGCAGATCAGCGCGTCGGAGAAGCCCCGGTTCTGCACCGCAAGCTACTGATGCTGGCCGGGGCCATCGCCTGCGATCCCCGGATCCTGTTGATGGACGAACCCGCTGGCGGCCTCAGCCCTCAGGAGATCGAACAGGTGATTGGCCTGATGCGCGAGCTGCGGGCGGAACTGAATCTGACAATCGTTCTGATCGAACATGTCATGCGCTTCTTTGTGGCCCTGTCGGACCGGGTGATGATCATGCACCACGGCGAAAAGATCTACGAGGGTGCGCCCTCGGGCCTGCTGACAGACCGGACCGTGATCGACGTCTACCTGGGCGAGGGCGCGTCGGAACGACTCAAGCATCTTGTCGAAGCGGAGGCAGCCCATGCCTGATCCATACCTTGAAATTGACGGGCTGGTCTGTGGATACGATGGCGGTGATGTGCTGCGCGGGATCTCCCTTAGCCTGCCCAAGGGCGCGGTGATCAGCGTCATCGGCCCCAACGGGCACGGGAAATCGACCCTGCTCAAGGCGACTTCCGGCCTGCTGCGCGCGCGCAGCGGCGATATTCGCCTGGCAGGTCGCTCCATTCGCAAAAGCCGAGTCGAAGACATCGTCGCACAGGGCGTCGCGCATATCCCGCAGGGCGACATGATCTTCCCCCAGATGTCGGTCCTCGACAATCTCCTCATGGGGGCGCATCTGCCGGATGTGCGGCCAAAGGCGCGCGACAGGCTGGAAGAGGTCTTTGCCACTTTTCCCAAGCTGCGTGACCGGCAGGACCAACTTGCATCCACCCTGTCGGGCGGCGAACGGCGCATGCTCGGCATCGGGCGCGGTCTGATGCTGGGCAGCGGCCTCTTGATGATCGATGAACCATCGCTTGGCCTGTCGCCACTGGTCACCGATCAGATCTACGACGTCATCCGCACGCTGAAGTCGCAGGGGCGCACGATTCTTCTGGTAGAGGAAAACGCCAGCCGAACCATCGGCCTGGCAGACTGGGTCTACCTGCTCGATCACGGCGAATTCGTCTGGGAGGGGCGTAGCGAGACACTGAACGACAATCAGGAAATCCTGACCAGCTATTTCGGAGGGTAGGGGCCCATGGACGCTTTCTTGCAAATCATCATCAGTGGCGCGACGCTCGGGTCCATGTACGCCATCGGCGCGGTCGGCCTGGCCATGGTCTGGGGGTCGCTTGGCATGCTCAACATGAGCCACGGGGCCCTGCTGTCGCTGGGTGCCTATGCGTCCTTTACCGTCATGGACACGCTGGCGATCCATTGGGCGATCGGGCTGCCGCTGACCCTGCTGGTCAGCGGGCTGTGTGGCCTGGCGTTGTACCTGTTTGTCGTCAAATGGATGTATCAGGCACGCGCATTTGACATCAACGTCGTCATCGCCACGGTCGGCATTGCCATCTTGGTGGAAAACGGTCTGATCCAGGCATACAGCGCCTATCCGAAACGACAGCCGCTGAGCCTTGATGGCGGCTTCCTTCTTGGCAACGTCGTTCTGCCTTACCAGACGCTTCTGATCGCGGGGATTTCCCTGGTTCTGGTCTGGCTCATCTGGCGCTTTCTCGAAGTGACGCCAACCGGCCGCAGCATTCGTGCAACCGCCCAGAATCGGGACGCGGCGCAGTTGATGGGGGTCTCGGTAGGCCGTGTCTTCGCGCAGGTGATGATCCTGGCGGGCATCCTTGCCGGCATCTCGGGCATCATGGTGACCTCGATCATCCCGATGTCGCCGACGGTTGGCTACGACCCGATGATCAAGGCCTTCATCGTCTGCGCCGTGGCCGGGCTTGGCAGCATGCGTGGCACCGTTCTCGTGGCTTTTGCCATGGGTCTGGCCGAGGCCCTGGTGCAATACCTTATCGGCTCTCGCTACGGCTTCCCGGCGATGCTGCTCACCGTCATTCTGGTTCTGATCTGGCGCCCCTACGGCGTCTTCGGTCGTCAGACCATCCAACGCGTCTAGGAGGGCGACATGATCAAGTCCCGCAATACGCTTATCGGCCTGCTCCTTGCGGTGGTAGCCGTACTGGTTCCGCTCCTCGATCCAGGCCGGTACATGCTGGTGCAGCTTAGCCTGTTCTTCACCTGGGCCATGGTGGTGACACAATGGAACCTGGTCTTTGGCGTGGCCGGAATATTCTCCCTGGCGCAGATGGCCGTCTTTGCGGTCGGCGCCTATTCCGCCGCGATGCTGGGGCTTTATCTGGGGATGAATTTCTGGCTTGCTTCGCTCGCCGGCGGCTTGCTTGCGGTCTTGTTCAGTCTGGTCGTCGGGCTTGCCACGCTTCGGCTGAAAGGGCCCTATGTCGCGTTGTTGACCCTTTCGGTCAGCTTGGTGTTGTACCAGCTCATTGTGACCGACACCCATTGCTTTTTCTACGAGGGCAACACCTGTTACACATTCACGGGCGGAACGCGGGCGATTGGCAAGTTCGGCGACTTCGGGTTCCGAGAGGCCTTCGGCTACAGCCACGAACTGATCGCGGGCTATTACCTTGGTCTGATCCTGCTGATCTGCGGCACCGTCTTCGCCTTTGCTGTGATGCGCAGCCCGCTTGGCGGCGCGTTCAGGGCGCTGCGCGATAACGAAGCCTATGCAATCTCTCGCGGAATCAACCGGACGAAATACCAATTGCTTGTCTTTGCCGTGTCCGCTTTCTTTACGGGCCTGGCCGGCGCGTTCTATGCGGGCACGTTCAAGGTGGTCGGACCAAATGTGCTTAATCTGTCGCTGATGCTTTTCCTGATCTCGATGCTGGTCGTCGGCGGTCTGGGTCGACCATGGGGCCCACTTGTCGGCAGCGCTTTGTTGATGGCAGCCGACGAAAGCCTGAGCAGCGTCCCGGAATGGCGCATGATTGGCTTAGGTATTCTCACCGTCGTTTTCGTCATAGTCCTGCCAAATGGTCTGACAGGCGCCTGGGATGTCGCGTTGCAAAAATTGCGGAAGGCTCGCACCCACAATGGCGTGAGCACCTGATGCTCTAAAATTTACATAATTTGGCTTATGCGATTTTTGGCCGACCCCAAATTTTGCTGTAGAATTCGTCCTCTACAACCTCCCTGTGGACGACCGACTGGCGGCACCGGTATTGCCGGTGCCGCCCTTTTCCGAAAGAACGATTGAACGGCCCATTATGTTTGCGAGACGGATCATCCCGTGACCTGCGTATTGGCAGGCATCCCATTACGGCGATCTCGCGCCGTTCCAAGATTTCTTCTCTGCACCTTCGAATGTAACATATATCGCGTGGCGATATTTCGCGCACGGTGTCCGTTTCGCGGGCATGAACTTGCGGGACCGTGTAGCACTGAACATCCAGGAATTGAGACGCGCCCGCGGCCTCAGCCAGGAGGAGCTTGCTCATCGGGCCGACGTGAGCCGCGGCCATATGGGCAAAGTCGAGAACGCCAAGTTCGCGGCCTCGCTCGACCTTCTCGAACGCATCGCCAAGGCGCTCAATGTCGACCCCGAAGTACTCTTCGCGAAGCGCTAATCCGATTCCTGAGGCTTTGATCCCGTCCCCCAACGCGAGAGACATAACGGCAAGAACGGTACGAGTGGCGCGGGTACATGGCGAAGAGAAAGACAGGCTGGCCTTTCCAGGAAGGGTTTCTGAACGACGGTACACAGGAGATCCACCTGTTCACCGATTACCGTTGGAATGATGGCTCGGTGAGCCGCCGCTGGCATTTCGATCCTGAACGCTTTGATGCAGACTTGGCCGATCTTCGCCCCGTCTCACTGAAGGTATCGGACCGTTCGGATCAGTAGGAGAACCACTCCGAGTGGCCCATGTTGCCCTCGTAGTCGCCGTATTCGACCATGATGCTGCGGGAGTAGAAATGCCATAGGCCACCACCGCTTGGGTAGGCGATCTCCTGACCGCTTTCCGAGATGAATGTCGCGGGCCAAGGCGTGTGGGATCCGTAGACCCGCTGAATGTAACGGCAGGTCCGGTTCTCTCGATCGCAGGAACGGATCGACCAGTCCCACTGACGCGGCTCGTCGCGCGGCTCGTAGGAGCGCCCAGTGAACCAGATCACATGGGTCCGGTTCAGCCATTCGTATTCGGGCAGATTGGTGTCGAGCTCACCCTCGCCGCCGGGTCCACCCAGCTCGACCGGCACATGGGCAAAGGTGCAGACCCCGAAGGGCGGCAGGCTCGGCCAGGGCGTGATGCGGCGGATCATGGTGCGATAGGCCCGTGCGCAGACCGCACTCGGTGGGAAACCACCCGCCATGCAGAGCATGATGGCGCAGTCGATGTCATAGGCCTGCGCCTTCTCAGGGGCTCCGAACACCGCCATCACCCCCATCGCCGCTGCCATCGCCTGTCGCTTCATGTCGCTCTCCCGCAAAAGTTGCGACAACTATCGCGCAATATGTATTTATCTGCAATATGTCGTATTGACTCCATATGACTTTATGGCCTTAGTGTCGTGAAGTAGAAGGACTCTCGTGGGGAGAGTCCGAACATGCCGATAGCGCGCAACCAAATCCTGATCACCATCGATGGTGTCAAAGACCTGTCCGAGAAGGGCATCGCGTTCCGCTGCCGGTATGAACTCGTGGGGTTCACGGACGATGGCAAGCCGCGCTACCAGTGCATCTACCTGCGCGAGGGCGAGCCGGAAGCCATTCTGGTCTCGACACGGATCACTCCGCACGGGCCAGAGCCGCGGTATTTCAACATATGGCCGGGGCTCTTCAAACATCATCTCGAGTTCGGTGACGGGCGCGATCTGCGCTTTGGTCCTGACTACAGCATCACCCTCGAGGAGCGCGGCTGACGTCATCGCCTTCGGCCGCGACGGCACGGCCCGGACCTCGGGCTGGACCTTTCATGGCGAACGACCTGCCTGGGCGGGGCTGGGTGATAGCGCTGAGGCCAGAGTGGTTCTTGCCTCGCTGGATGCCACACCGCCGTCCGGACGCGACGACATCCTCTCCCTGATCCGCACGACTGCTGACCGGCACCAGGGGAACCGTGCCCTGCGGCAGGTCGGCCTCGATGAGGACGACTGGCTGGTCCTTTTCCAGGCCCTGGTCGAGGCCGAAAGCAGCTACAATCCGACTGCCGTGAGCCCCAAGGGTGCCTATGGTCTTGGCCAGCTGATGCCGGATACTGCCCGTGCACTCGGAGTCGATCCGCGCGATCCCTCCCAGAACCTCGACGGCGCCGCACGCTATCTGCTCGCACAGCTCGCCACGTTCAAAGACATTGACCTGGCGCTCGCGGCCTATAATGCCGGGCCGCACCGGGTGGTCGAGTATTCCGGCATTCCACCCTTCGCCGAGACCCGCGACTACATCGCGCGCATCCACCGGATCCGGTCCCGACTGGCGGGTACACCTGTTTCCGCGCCGGACATCCGCGTCGCTGCCCGGGTGCCTGCGCGCGCTCCGGTCCTCATCGATCTTCAGTAAAACAAGGGAACTTCGCATGCTTCGACATCGCCTCAGCCGCCTCTTGCCTGCCGCCACAACCCTGACGGCCTTCGCAAGCCCCGCCCTCGCGCAGGACTTGTCACCGATCCAGACCATGCTGGAAACCGTCGAGGCCGCGCTGACCGGTCCGATCGGGATCGCGGTCGCCACGCTCGCCGTCATCGGCACCGGTTTCATGTGCATGATGGGGCGGCTGAACTGGGGCTGGTTCGCTTCGGTCATCATCGGGATCGTGCTGATCTTCTCGGCCGGCACCATCGTCGACGGCTTCTCGTGAGAGGAGACCCGAGCAGTGGCAGAACGATCCCCCCTCTTCTTGGGCCTCGCCCGACCCCCCAAGTATCTGGGCCTCCCTGTCGGATACCTCGTGGTGCTGGCGACCGGGGTCGTTCTGCCGTTCATCTGGACGAAGTCGATGGTCTTCTTCCTGATTGGCCTCGTCGCCTATCCGATCCTCTGGTTCGTCGCCGACCGGGAGCCGCATTTCTTCGAGGTGCTGCGGGTCTCCTATGGCTCGGTGCGCCCGACGAAGAACCGCAGCCTGCATGGAGGCGACAGCTTTGGCGCTTGATGCGGGCACTCTTTCCACTCACGGAACCGCCCTGCGTGAGGCGGGCGGCGGGGCGTTCGCGCGGGAGAGCTATCTCGCCGAACACCTGCCGTATTTTGCCCTCGCCGATGACGATGTCATGGTCCTCCGCGACGGCGATCTGATGGCGACCCTGCGCCTTGATGGTCTGAACCCGATGACCAGCGAGGATGCCCGGCTCGACGCGCTCAAACGCGCGGTCGCAGCCATCGTCGCCCAGACCGGCAACGCTTTCGGCTTCTACATCCACCGCATCTCCGTGCCGCAGGATCTCGGGATGCGCTCCGTCGAGGGGGACAGCTTCGCCGCCGCGATCGATGCGCGCTGGCAGGACCACGTCAAAGACCTGCGCCCGGCCAAGCGTCAGCTCTATCTCAGCGTCATTCGGCGCCCCGATATCTCGGCCCGCATTCCGCTCCTGCGCGCGCTGGCCCGTAAGGCCTGGGTCAAGGACCGCGCGACGCGCCTGCAGGAGCTGAACGAGGTCATGGGCTTCTTCGAAGTGGCGCTTGCCTCGGCCAATCCCGTGCGGCTGACCCGCAAGGGAGGCGAATGGCTGGGCTATCTCAACACACTGAACGCCGGCAGCTTCTCCCCCATTGCGTTCGGGCAAAGTGCCCTGCCTCTGTCGCACACCCTGAGCAATTGCCGCGCGACCTTTGATGGCGATGTCGTCACCCTGACCGACGCCGTGACCGGTCAGGTGAAATACGGTGCGCTCTTCTCGATGAAGACCTATCCGGCGCTCACGGACGTCACGCTGCTCGACGCGCTCGACCTGCCGCTCGACATCGTGCTGACGAACTCCTTCAGCCCGATCCCGAACAACATCATGGCCGAACGCATCCAGCGGATCATCCGCCAGATGCACGCCTCAGACGATGCCGCCGTCTCACTGCGCGAGCAGCTCGGCCAAGCCGCCGACGACCAGGAGGCGGGCCGTATCGCCTTTGGAGACCATCACCTTTCTATCGCCGTCTACGCGCCGGACCGCGACACGCTCGAGCGCGCCGCCGCCCAGATCAAGCGCGTCGGTCAGGAGATCATGTCGGTGATCGTGCGCGAAAACATGGCGCTGAAAGCTACCTACTTCGCGCAATCCCCCGGCAACTTCGGCTACCGCGCCCGCAAGACGCCGATCTCCTCGATCAACTTCGCCGACTTCGCGGCCCTCCATGGCAGCGTCGAGGGACGTGGGCCGGACCAGTCGCCCTGGGGTCAGACCATTTCGGTCCTGCCCACGGTCGGCACCTCTGGTTATCGCTTCAATTTCCATGAGGCGGGCAGCCCTGGCAAGGAACCGACCGTTGGCCATACCCTTGTGCTGGGGCGCACTGGCACCGGCAAGACACTGACCACTGCTTTCCTCGCAGCCCAAGCGCAGCGGGTCGGCGCGCGGCTTTTCTTCTTCGACAAGGATCGCGGCCTCGAGATGGCCGTCCGCGCCCTTGGCGGCCGCTACAACGAAATCCGGGCCGGCGTGCCCACGGGCCTCAACCCGCTCGCCACCGAGACCGACGAGCGCGGCCGCGCCTGGCTCTCGGACTGGCTTGCAACCCTTCTTACACGCAATGGCACGCTGACGGGCGAACAATCCCGCCATATCCAGAGCGCCGTCGGCCAAAATGCCGATGCGGGCTTGGCCTTGCAGCGTTTCGCCAGTTTCGAAACCCTGTTCCAGTCGCTCGATGACGATGGCGAGCTGCAGTCCCGCGTTGCCGAATGGGCGCCAGGCGGACGCTATGGCTGGGTTTTCGACGAGCCCGAGCGCGGCGCGGGTCTCAAGCTCACGGGCGATATCGTCGGGTTTGATATGACCGAAATCCTCGACATGACCACCGAGCGGATGGCGGTGCTCTCCTATATCTTCCGCCAGATCGAACGCGTGGTCGAGGATCGCCGCCCCACCATAATCGTGCTCGACGAGGCCTGGAAGCTTCTCGACGATCCCTACTTCGGGGCGCGGCTCGAAAACTGGCTGGTGACACTACGCAAGATGAACTGTGTCGTGATCATGATGACGCAGTACCCGAGCCAGCTGCGCGACAGCCGCGTCGGCAAGACCATCGTCGAGACGGTGCCGACCCAGATCCTCTTCCCGAACGATCGCGCCACCGTCTCCGATTACGATTTTCTCCGCGTCAACGCCAAGGAAGCTGCCCTTCTCGTGCAGCCGACCATCGGCCAGCGCATCGCGCTTATCCGCTCGGCAGGCGACAGCGCCTTCGTCGATGCCGATCTCTCCGCACTTGGCGACCTCCTTCCCATCCTTGGCGGCGGCGCCACTGGCGAGGCCCGCGTGCCCGCCGATTGGCGCGCCAATCCCGATTTCTGGAGACATGTGATATGAGTATAAGACCTCTCCTGGCGCTTAGCGCCGCCGCGAGCCTTCTCGCGGCTTGCGAAAAGTACACCGAGAAAACCTCGCCATGCTTCGGACGCAATGGCGAGCCGCAGGTGACCCGGTCCGCACTTTCCTTCTCGACCATGGGCGCACCGGTTCAGGAGACAGCCAAGCCCGACTGTACCTTCGAACCCCTGCCCCGTCCGGAATGAGCCGCGCCGCGATCATATCCACCGGACTCTGCCTCGTCCTCGGTGCCCTGCCCGCGCTCGCCCAGGGCGTGCCGACGCAGGACAATTCCGCGATCGGGCGCGCCATCGCACGGGTGACGGCACTGGCCGAGGATCTGGGTGTCCAGCAGGACAAGGATCGCACGGAGACGACGCTCGCCGATGTCCAGGCCGACCAGTTGCGCGTCCTCGAGGAGATGACTGCGGCGATCACTGGTCCCGGCTTCGATATCCGCGCGCTCGAAGGCAATGCGGATTTCGGGGTGGCGGCGGTCTATCCCAATACCGATCCAAGCCCGATGAACAGCCGCCTTTTCGGCGAGGGACGAGAGACGGTCGAAATGATGATCGTCGAGGTCGCGGGCGAGTTTGCAGGCGCCCCGGGTGTGGCCCGCGCCGGTCTCTCGGCCACCCAGTGGCGCTGCCTCTTCCAGGCCCTGATCAAACAGGAGAGCCGCTTCAACGTCGCTGCCGAAAGCCCGGTCGGGGCCTATGGTCTGACCCAGCTCATGCCCGGCACCGCGTCTGACCTCGGCGTCGATCGCTATGATGTGAAGGACAACCTGCGCGGCGGCGCGCGTTACATCACCACGCAGCTCAACCGCTTCGGCAACATCCCACATGCACTTGCGGCCTATAACGCAGGCCCCGGTCGGGTCATTGAATATGGTGGCGTGCCGCCCTTTGCCGAGACCCAAGGCTATGTGCGCAACATCTCGAAATTCTACAACGAATACCTCGCCGTGGTGGGCGGTGCCGATGCGCTCGGCACGCTCTCACCTTCAGACTTTGCGCTCGCCGAATATGCCAGCATCTCCGAGGCCGGCGTCTATTACGCGGCCGACAGTTCCGCCACGACCGAACAGGTCATCAATCGGTTGCGCGCCATCATCTTGCAGATCGATGCCCAACCCAATGCCAAGGCGGCCTGGGAACTCAACACCTACGCCAAGGCCGAGATTGGCCGCATCCTCAACCTCCGCGTCCGGCTGATGGCGGCGAACCAGCAACGCGAAGCCGCCTACGCGCAGCACCTCGTGGCAGATCGGCTGGCCGAGCGCGACTTCATGCAGATGGGAGTTCCCGAATGAGACAGCTTCTCCTGACCGCCGCGGCGGTCACCACACTCGGGTTTACCTCGCCCGCCACGGCCCAGGGCGTGCCAACTTTTGATGGCTCGCAGCTTGGTCAACTCGTGGCCCAGCTTGAGCACATGGCTGAGGACCTGAACGTCCAGATGCAGCAGCTCGCGACCATGCGGCTGGAACTGGAAACCCAACTGTCGCAGTTGACGAACCTCGAGGCGCAACTGACCTCGCTCATCGAGGGTAACGGGCTCGGCGAGCTCTTTGCCACGGTCGAAGAATTCCGCGCGCTGCGTGGTAAGCTGGTCGCCCCGCTCAATACCGCGCAGTCTTTGGCCAGTGGCGATTTCCTGAGCGGGTTCAATCCCGGCACAGAACTCTCGGCCTCGGTCGAGCGCGTCCTTTCAGGCAGCGGCTTTACCTCGGAACGCCTGAGCACGCTTTCAGGCTCTGACCAGCCCGCCGACAACCGCATCGCCACCTCGGCCGGGGCCAGCGCCATGCTGTCTGTCGCGGCGCAAGAAAGCCATGAAGAAGCAGGTCAAAGCCTCGAGCGGCTCGAGACCATGGTCGGGCTCATCGACGATCAGGACGGGCTGAAGGCCGCCGTCGATCTCAACACCCGTGTCACCGCCGAACTTGGCATCATCCTGACCCAGATCTGGCGGCTGGAAGCAGCCCAAGGCGTCAGCGCCGGCCAGCTTGGCGTCGTCGATGCCGCGACCCTCGCGGATGAGCGCAAGTTCCGGTCGATGGCGGTGGATCCATGAGGCAATCCATGACCCGCAGCTTGGCACCAATCCGGTCTCTTTGTCTCGCAGCACTTGTCGTGAGTGCCCTGCCCAGTGTTGCGTTGGCCCAAACCCCGACCACGCAGCCCTCCGGTGACACGCCCTTCAACTCGATGGCCATCGCGCGGGACCGGGCCGACGCATGCCGTGTCCGGAAACCGCCCATCGATCTGGCTGAGACCGCCTATCTGCGCAACGGCTACCGCGCGATCCTGCGCATCCTGATCGCCGAGGAAGCGCTCACCTCGGAAACCTGCACCTGCCTCTTGGACACATTCAGCTGGGATCAGGCGCTCACCGCCCTGCCCCGGTTCCAGACTTCGGACAACCCGCGCTTGCCGTTCAAGGTGCTGGACCTTTACGCCAAAGCCGACGCGCTCGAGGCGCAAGTTGTGGAGGCCTGTGCGGAATAGATGGGCGTTATTCGCGACATCCTGAGCCAGGTCGACGCCGCGGTGGATACCGTGGCGCAGGACGGCTTTGTCTCCTCGGCGGGTGCCGTCGGCGACGTGATCTCCGCTGGGGCCGCGCTCCTTGTCGTGCTCCTCGGGATCAATGCGGTGATGCAGCTCCGCCCCCTGCCTTTCGGCACCGGCTTTGCCTTTGGGATGAAGATCGCTCTGGTGGGCATATTCGCCCAGAGCTGGGACAATTTCAGCGTCATCTATGACATCGTCACGCAGGTCCCGGACTCCGTCGGCGCCTCGATCCTCGCCCTCACCGGTTCGGGCGACGAGGCCGGGATCTATGAAAGCCTCGACAACATGGTCGCCCGCATCACCGCCTATGGCGACACGATCGGCGACCGCGCGGGCTGGGTGTTCGGGGCGGTGCTCGGCGCGATCTTCTTCGTCCTTTCCGCCGTCTTCGCTGCTGTCACCGCCGGGATCATCGCCTTCGCCCGCATCGTCTTCGCGCTGATGATCGTGATCGCCCCCTTCATGATCGTGACCTCGCTCTTCAAGCCGACCCAGTCCCTCTTCGAGGCCTGGACCCGCGCCACCATCGGCTATGCGCTCATGCCGGTCGCCGCCGCAGGCGCCGCGGGCATCATCGTGGCCATCGCCGAGGCCATTGGCGACGCCTCCGCCGATCCGGGCGATGTCGAGACAGTGAGCCTGATCCTGCCCTTCCTCGTCATCCTGATCCTCAGCGCCGGAATCATGGCCTCGGTCCCCTACATCGCCTCCAACCTCACCGGCGTCGTCGGCATTGCCTCGAATGCCGTGGGCCTGACCGGCCTCGCGCGGCAGGGCTTCGTGAACACGCGGGAGTACGGCACCGGCGCAACCTCGCGCCTCGTCACCGGAAAATCCCCGCATGAGCTGAACCAGATGGCCAATGCGGGCGTGGTCAAAACCGGCGTGATGATCCGGCAAAGCCCCGGCGCGCTTCTCTCCGCCGCCAAGGCCTTCCGCAAACCCTGATGTGAAAGACGATTGACTTGAAGAAGCTTGTGACCAGTTCATCTGCGCCTGACCGCGACGCGTTTGAGGCGGATTTCATCTACGGGCCAAGGCGGCGCGAGCGCTTTGCGTGGTTCGTCGCGGCGGCGGGCGTGCTGGTAGGCGTCGCCGGCATGGTCGCGGGCGCGAGCCTCTTTCCGCTCAAATCGACCGAGACATTCGTGGTCGTCGTCGACAAGGAAACCGGTGACATGGACCGTGTGGCCGCCGTCCAGGCCCTGACGCTCTCGGAGAGCGACGCCATCATCCAGGCCAATCTCGTGGCCTATGTCGACGACCGAGAAACCTATGACCTGACCGATGGCGAGCAACGCATCAACTCGGTGCTCGATCGCTCGGACGGCGACGCCGCCCGCACGCTGCGCGATCTCTGGTCCTCCAGCAACGAGGACTACCCGATCACGGTCTATGGCCGTGACGCCAAGATCGAGGTGGTCATCAAGTCCGTGAACCAGATCGAGCGCGGTGTGGCCCAGGTCCGCTTCACCCGCACGCTGCGCCGGCCGCGCGACACGCGCACCGTCACCCGGTCCTATGTCGCCACTGTCGGCTACGACTTCCAACCCGAAACCCGCCAGCGCCTTCAGGACGTCTGGGCCAACCCCTTGGGCTTCGTGGTGACCTCCTACCGCGTCGACGCCGAGACCCTGGAGAACTAACCCAAATGAGATCTCTACCTGCGCTCCTTCTGGCGCTTGCCATTCCTGTTGCCGCACTCGCCGAGGCCACTCCCCAAGGTGGCCCGCTCGACATCCGCATCCGCACCGCCGTCTATAACGAGAACCAGGTCTACCGGATCGAGACCGATCTCAGGCATTCGACGACGATCCATTTCGGGGCGGGGGAACGCTTCGAGGCGGTGATTGTCGGCGACACCGAAAGCTTCCAGGTCGATCCGATCCCCGAGCTTGGCAATGTGCTCACGATCAAACCGCATGTGGCACAGGCCTCGACCAACATGACGGTCATCACCAATCGCCGCACCTATTCCTTCCATTTGCGCGAAGGTTCGATCCCGAACCGCACCGGCATGTTCTTCGAGGTGCGCTTCCGTTACCCCGACGAGGAGCGCCGCGCGACGGCTTCCTCCCAGCCCAAGGGGTTCGAGGCCCCGCGCAACTACAACTACCGCGTCTCGGGAGAAGGGGATTTCCGCCCCAGCCATATCTATGACGACGGACGCTACACGTATTTCGTCTTCCCGGAAAACGCCCGTCAGCCCGCCCTCTTCAAGGCCGATGACCAGGGCCGTGAGCGCACGGTCAACTGGACCCAGCAAGGCAACACGGTCCGGGTGCTTGGAGTGAACACCTACTGGACGCTGCGCATCGGCGACGAGGCGATCTGCGCCTGGCGCGACGAGAGCGCCATCTATGTGAGCAACTGACCATGGCCGATCAAACCCCTCCCGACCTGCAGAACCGTCTTGATCAATTCAGCCAACGCGGCAAATCCAAACGCCGCGGCAACAGCCTCGGGGTCGGCGCGTTCGCCGCCGCCCTCGCCCTCGGTGGGGCCGGGGTCGCATACTTCCTGGCGACCGGTTTGCAAGAAGGTGACAGTGCGCTTGAGACCTCAGATGTCGAGACCTTCCAGGACCGCCGTCCCGGCACCGGCGGGCGGCTGGAGTTTCCGCCTGACGAGACCGAGCAACGGGTCAATGACGCGCTGATCGCCGTTGAGGAAGCGCTGGAAGTGCCCGCGGTGCCGGCACCTGAGCCGAGCGCCGAAGTGTTGGCCGAGATCGCCAAGCTCCGCGAGGCCCTCGCCGCCAGCCAGGCCGCGCGCAACTCGGAAATCCGGTCCGCCGTTGCCGACCTGCGCGAAGCCTTCGACGAACAGAAGGCCGCGCTTGAAGCGACGCTCGCCGCCAAGGAAACCGAACTGGCCAACCTGCAGCGCCAGACCGAGACCCGCATTGAAGGCCTGCAAGCCATGCTCGATGCCGAAAGGGCGCAGCGCGAGGGGCTTGAGGCCGAGCTCGACCGCGAAGGGCTGATCGCCGATCAGCGCCTGCTCGAAGAACGCCGCCGACAGGAAGAAGAACAACGCCAGCGCGAAGCCGAACGGGTCGCCGAGGAACTTCTGACCGCGCAGATCAAATCCCCCGCCGTTGTCTATGCCGATGGTCCGCGGGGTGGCCAAAGTGGCGCGGCAGTGGCCGATCCAGCTGCCAATGGCGCTCAGGGGCCAACCCTCTCGGGCAATGAGGCGTTCCTGCAGAGTGCGCGACCGCTCGAAGTGCAAGAGGCCGCGCGCCTCACCCATCCCGAACGCACCCTGACCCAAGGGTCAGTCATTCAGGCGGCGCTCCAGACCGCCATCAACAGCGACTTGCCGGGGTCTGTCGTCGCAGTCGTCTCCGAGCCGGTCCCGGCGTTTTCCGGGGACCGGATCCTGATCCCCCGGGGCTCCCGCCTTTTTGGCCAATACCGCTCCGGGATCGAGATGCACCAGAAGCGCATCCTGATCCTCTGGACCCGCGTCCTGACCCCGGACGGTACTTCGATGGAAATCGCGGCCGTGGGCGGGGACCAACTCGGTCGCTCGGGCCTCACTGGTCTCGTCGACACCAAGTTTGCCGAGCGCTTCGGCGGGGCGGCCCTGATTTCCGTGATCGGGGCGGCGCCAGCCGTTGCAGCGGAGAGCGCCAACAATGAAACCACCAGCATCGTCCTAGGTGATGTCGGCAGCGACCTGCAGGACGCGGTTGGATCGGTCATTGCCGATCAGGTCTCTATCGCGCCCACGATCTATGTCGACCAGGGGGCCTTGGTCACGGTGCTCGTCGATAGAGACGTGGTTATTTACTGATGGATCAGGGATCACCAGCCTCATACCTCGAGCGCTATCTCGATCCGTTCCGCGACCTTTTGCGGCGCGATGACGTGGTCGAGATCGCGATCAACCCTGACGGCAAGGTCTGGCTCGAGGTCGCGGGTGACGCCACCATGCGCCACGAAGGCCAGAACATAGACCGCACCACCGCCCTCAACATGGCCCAGACCATCGTTGGCGATGCCAAGGCCCGCGTCTCTGAAAAGAACCCTCTCGTCTCCGGCAAGGTGGAATATGCTGGCCGCCCGCTCCGGGTCCAGGTCGCCGTGCCGCCCGCCATCGATCGCGGGGCCTCCATCACAATCCGCCTCTTCGCCTCGGGCAGCCTCCGGGACTACACACCCACCTATCTCTTCGGCAAGGCCGTCTCGCTCGATGCCCTCCGCGCCGAGAAAATGAAAAACATCGCTAGTCTTGCCGAGGAAAATCTCGAGGCCGCACTGCAGACCCTTGTCAAAGCGCGGCTCAACGTCCTGATCAGCGGCGGCACCTCGACCGGCAAGACTACCTTCGCCCGCCATCTCCTGACCCATGTAAGCGAGCACGAGCGGCTGATCACCATCGAAGACGCCTTCGAGCTGTTCCCCGGCCAGCCGAACACCGTCGCCCTCCTGGCCGACCGCGGCGCCGGGTCGCAACGCAGCGCCAACGCCCTCCTCCAAGCCTCCCTCCGCATGCGCCCCGACCGGATCATCGTTGGCGAGCTGCGCGGCGCCGAGGCCCTGACCTATCTCGAGGCGATCAACACCGGCCATGGCGGGTCGGTCTCCACCATCCACGCGGAAACCGCGGAACTCGCCATCGACCGGTTGGCGATCATGGTACTGCAGGCAGGGACGCCGCTGACATTTGCCGAGGTGCGGGAATACATCCGGAAATCCATAGATGTGATCGTGCAGCTGGGACGGGTCGAGGGGAAGCGCGGGATTACGGAGTTCTATCTGCCAAGCTAGATGCGACTTTCCAACGGAGGGCGGAGAACCCGTTTGTAGCATCATAGCATGGCATTTGCGGTGGTGACCATCCGCAGTGTTCGCTGTTCCGCGCCAAAATTGACTGGTTACGCATATCTCTTTGATATAACTCATGGAACGGTAACTCCACGACGTGTTCTCCTTTTGAAGGACATCGCTGGACAATGAACGATTTGGAACCGTGAATGATTTATGTAGCGATTGACGGCGATGACATCGGTAGAAAGCTCGCAAGCTGCTATCTTTCGAACCGCGTGGATGATCTTATGGCGACTAAGGACTTGGTCGATCTCACAACCCAACACATTTCCGACTTGCTAATCCGATTGGGCTACGAAGTTTTCTTTTGTGCCGCAGATGGGGTAACTGGAGCTTTGAAGGTAGAGAAAATAGATGTGGGCGCATTGTACCAAGAAATAGAAAATATCGCTGGTCACGAACTTTCGTTCTCTGTCGGAGTCGGAAAGTCTCTGCGCGAAGCATACGTAGCGCTTCTTTACGCAAAGAGCACGGGGAAAGGTCGAGCTTGTGAGTACAGCTCGATTGGCTCAAATGTTTAGGGTTATCAGTTTCACGTATTTGCTACGCTACGTAGCGATTGCAACCACAGCCCTAAGTATCTTTGCTTATTGGGGTGCAGAACGGGTGTTACAAAGCGATTTGCCAATCGTTCGCCTTTTGTCTGTAGCGCCTTGGGTAGTTTTGGTTGTTATACTTGCAATCACAACCAATTCAACTTCACGACCAATTTGGAAGCTACTCAAAAGGTTCAACTCTTCCCTTTACCCCGACTTAAATGGGACATGGGAAGGCGAGATCACTCTTGAAGGAGGGCAGAAAATTCCGGCAAGAGCGGTAATTCGGCAAAACCTCCTTGAGGCGCAAATTGATCTACACACAGAGACCTCAAAATCCTCGACACTTGAAACTACACCGGTAATCGAAGCGGGGCAATTCAAGCTGTACTACACATATCGCTCAACACCTTCGAACGTGAAGTGGCCATCTTATACCGGATCTACGATCCTTGATGTGCGCAATGCGGCCCTAAAGGCGCCGAATTCACTTGAGCTGTCCGGCTACTACTACACTAATAGAAAGACTTGCGGGCGAATAATCTTGAAACAAACTTCCACCAAGACAGACGTGGAGGTCTCATACTATTAGCACTCTACTCCAGGGACGGACCTGGATCAAATATCCGAAATCTCCACTGAGTAGCTTCAAATTCACTTGATTAATGCCACCATTTCGTTCTCCGGGCTCTAATCAACTTTCCTTTTCATTCGAATTAGTCCGGCAGCATTAAGCCCTCGATGCCAAGAGCGATTTTGCCAGAATTCACCCTTCAGCTCGCTTCCGTCTTCGTTTAGTTTGAGGCTAGCGGCTCCCTGATATACTTGCTCGTCGGTTACAGCTAGCCGCGCACCATTCTCACGCTTGTTTTTCGCTTCAAATATCCAAGCCATGGTCTTGGTACCATTTTCTGCTTTGAAGAACTCAACGGAAATCGTTTTCGACTCGAGCAACGGATCTGTATCGTTTGGCAAGAACTCGACGTCAGTTCGGAACCACGTCTGTTTTATTCGCACTTCAAAGTTGCGCTCCAGGAGGCCGGGAAGAGCTGCGTCATCAAAGACATCGAAACGAGTCTCGGTGCTGTTTGCGGCATCCTTCATTTTTTCGACGATTGAGAAGTTGGACTGCAAGCTTGCAGTCCAAATCCCGTTGAGGTCGTAGAAGAGCACCTCGCTTAACTTGCGGCCGACATATGGAAGCTTCCAGACGACCCTCCATCCTTGCGCCACGAGAAAAAGAGCCAAAAGGCCCGAAATTAGTGACGCTAGCAAACGAGTTGTCAACGCGTCTGCAAGCAATGGCGCCAAGGCTGGCACTTTCGCGCTGATCCACAGAATCCCTGCCTCGAGCAGTGGCAGCATCCCTAGTGCGAGATATACGGCGATAGTGACCCAGAACTTTAGGGGAACAAACTTTGCCACGACGCTCAACCTCTGGTATTGAAGACTCGGCCCATTGCCCCCAAGTATATGGGCAAGCGGCGTCACCACCACAAGATAAGATCAGAAGAGGGACAGTTTAATGCCTGTTAACGCACATAGAGCCTTTGTGTCCCGACCCTCGGGTTACAAGTTCGCATTGAACCTTTCAGAGGAGCAGGAACAGACACTGCGAAACGCTCGGGATGACATTCGCAGCGAAATCTCCTCTCAGTTTGGGTCATTTGCTAAGGCTCTAGGTGATCGGGCTCTGTTCGAAGATCAAGCACCTGTACTTGTGCGGAGCTACCAGACACCGAAGTTCAAGATGCAGGGCAGCTTCTCATACCACACGTGCAACCAACCTGCGCATGTGCCGCCTCAGGAGATCGACTTGGACGATGGACTTTTCATGCCCGTTTCCTATTTTCAAAAGGGCGGAGACAGATCCCCTGTGATTCAAAGCGCAGCCTACTTTTCCATTATCGAACGCATCCTAGCGCCACTTTGCGACAAGAAGGGTTGGCAACTCGTAACGGACAAGCCTTCGTGCATCCGCGTCAAGATTGACAACACCATGCACACCGACCTCGCACTTTACTCGGTGCCGGATACGGATTTTCAGCGCATCGTGAAAGATGCCCAAAGTCGTGGTGTAGACTTCACAGCCGAACTAATGATGGAAGATACCGCGTATAGAATGTTGTCTCACGACGAGATGATGCTCGCGCACCGCAACGAGGGTTGGATGAAATCCGACCCGCGAAAACTCGAAGACTGGTTTGTCGATGCCGTGAAACAATACGGCGAGCAGGTCCGAACCGTCAGCCGCTATCTAAAGGGCTGGAAAGACTTCCAATGGCCCGAAGGAAGGTTGGCATCGATTGCACTCATGGCCGCAGTCGTGTCGGTCTTTGAGAAGGCGTCGGCAGCAATTGCCAGCGATAGGGACGATCTGGCGTTGTTGCGAGTCGCGGAAGACTTGCCCGACTTTCTCGCCAATGACATTCCAAACCCTGTCGTAGAAGGCGCGCGGTTGGATCAGGGTTGGTCACCTGAGGAACGCAGCGATTTCGTTGCGAAGGCCAGGGTGCTTGCTGAGCGTCTGAAAGACGCGCTGACACAGACGTCAGACCGCACGGCAGCTTTCGAAGCCCTACAAAACCAATTTGGCGGGCGTATCCCAGACGATCTAACCCTCTATGTGCCCGACGCTGGCCTTGAGACAAAGGCAAGCGAGTTGGCTGCACCTGCTGCCCTTACCTTGGGGATTGTGGACAAGGTTGACGCTGAGCAAAGCAATGACCTCGCCGCTGTTAACAAGCAGGGCGGAGGCCGCTACGGGTAGTCGGCATTGACTGGGCCGTCTGAACCTACCGATCTCATGATAGCTGAGTTATCCCGCTGGGTGCTCGCTCAATGTCCGAATGCGCGAGACCTCACGCAGGGCGAATTGTCTCTATACGAGGCCAAGGACCCGATCCACGGATGGGTTGTCCCGTTTGAACATCAAGCTGACCGCTTTGATCTGCAAGTGGTGCTCTTGCAGGATTTCCCGTGGACAAAGCCGCGCGTGTACTGCACCGAAAAATTTCGGTTTATGCAATATCCGCATATCGAAAAAGACGGTGCATTTTGCCTTTACCCACCGGGGACAGAGCACAATCCTTTGAACCCCAAAGGGTTAATATGGGACGCTATCAAAGAAGCCACTCGATTGATCGTCGCTTCATACGACGACGCGTTTATGAGTGATTTCTCGGACGAGTTCGATTCTTATTGGAGCAAAACTGATGGGGGCAAAAACATCGTCAGCCTCCTGTCGCCCGGCGGTCCCTCTCGTCGGGTGTCCCTGTGGTGCAGTACAGGTGATTACTATCTGGCAGATGACCACACGGCCTTGGAGAGTTGGCTTCGCAACCGTTTTCCGGGGAACAAGAAGGACTACAAATTCAACACCGCGACACACATCGCCCTCAATAGGCCCATTCTGCCTTCGGAATACCCGAGGTCGGCGGCGGCGGTTCTACGCTTTTTGCGGGAGCTGGCACCCGAATCCGTAGAACTGCTGGAAGATGCGGCTGTAACCGCTGATGACAAGTTCACCGTTTCCTTCGAGGGGCGCACGGATGATGGGCCGGTGTTTTTCGCCGTCGAAGTCGTGCCTCCCGTCAAACAGGGTATGAAAGCCGGGCGACGCCCAGACATGGTGCAGAAGGGCTTTCGGCCTGGAAAGGTACCGCCCCATATCCGAATGCAGCGGCTGTTCGGGGGGAACAAGGTTGAGCGCCACGAGACTATGCGCGCGGACCCATCGTGGATTCATGGGCGCGACACCCCTAAAGTCGCCCCTTTGTTTGATAAGCGTGTTCTGATGATCGGTGCGGGATCATTGGGAAGCGAGGTTGCTCTGCTTCTGGCCAAGACGGGTGTTGGCACGATCTCATTGGTCGACCCGGAACTTCTGGACTATCCCAATGTTGGGCGTCATATGCTCGGGGTCACGCAAGTCAGGACGTTTAAAGCCAAGTCACTGGCAGAAAAATTGGCTGGTGACTTCCCGCATATGCGCTCAATCCAGTACTTTGCCGAGGACTGGCAATCGCTCTACGGCGTACGTTCTGAGATTTTCCACAACACCGATTTGATCGTGTCCACGGTTGGCAGTTGGGTGGCTGAAGGCAGGCTTAACCAAGTGGCTAGGAACGAAGCGGATTTCCCCCCTGTGATCTATGGGTGGGCAGAACCTTTTTCTGTGGCAGGACACGCCGTATTGATCGGCTCCAATGGCCCATGTCTTGCTTGCGGCATGGACCATTTCGGAAGGGCGCGACAAACAGTGTGTGAGTGGGACACCGAGACGACCCGCAAACAGCCACATTGTGGGGCCAGTTTTCAGCCGTATGGGCCAGTATCGTTGTCAGGCGTAGCGGCCTTAGTGGCGAAGACCTCAACGAAAGCATTGCTCGGTGAGGTGCACCCCGGGGCAGAGGCCGTTTACTGGGCTTCGAAGGAAGAAATTGCCGAGCAAGGAGGGCGCTTCACCCTGGACTTCCTAAAATGCTTTTCTGACGTTCCTGAGTTCGGCGGAACGAGGAGATTTGAGTGGAGGCAAAAGCGAGACTGTGCTTTTTGCGGAGAAACATGAGTATTCGTTACCCCATTGGAGAAAGTGGACAATTCCTCACCCTGGAACAGGATGTTCTCGATCACCTTGCTAAATGGCGACAGTTGGGCCCGAAAATGCCTGAAGCTGGTGGGCAGCTATTTGGCGCGGTCGAAGGTCAATGCATCCAAGTCAAGCTGGCAACCGGTCCGAGGCGGTCCGACCGACGAGGGCGCTTCTTTTTTATCGCAGACCGTTTTGCGGAACGCCGGGAGATCAGCACATTGCACCAATCTGGGCTGCACTATTTCGGAGATTGGCACACTCACCCGCAACCCATTCCCACCCCTTCTGAAACTGACATTTCATCAATGGCTGACCTGTTCGCTCGCTCAAAGCATGAGTTGAATGCGTTCTTGATGGTCATAGTAGGAACTGCTGGGTTTCCTGAGGGTCTGCATGTATCTCTTCATGAGGCGAACTCGTGGTCGAAACTAGCTTCGAAGAAGTCCCAATGAGATTGCCAATTTTTCATTCAGCCAGAGACTAAAAGTCTCTGCACACCAAATGAACGACTGCAATGATGATCTTACATTATTGCCCGAAAGTTCTTTGAGTGATTACATTGGCTCAATTCGATAGCAGGAAATGAACGGAAGACTTTACTATTTTCTATCGCCGCCAGTACCGGTCTCCCTGAGAAGTTGGGTTGCTTAGAACCGTAAAGCGCCTCGCAGATCTCTGTCCGCCGAACGGAAAGCTGTTCGCAAATGCTAGAGCGGCCTCTCTGGTGGAAAACGTATAAGCCAAACCTGGGTTTCCTGTTGTGCTGAAACCTCCCTTTCGCCAAGTCGCGTAACTCCATCCGCTGTTGCCACGCCCTATGAGCCCAACCCATGGGTACTTTTCATTGTGGTCTCGAGTCCCACCAAGCCTCTCGGGAAGTGGAAGTTCACTGCTCATCTAATTCTACCTTTCTGCCAGTCTCAAAACACGCCATTTCACGAAATTAGCTATGATGTGGTCATTCTCTTGATCGAAGGCAAGACATTCCCGCGGCCGCCGACCGATGGACATCACATCACCCACCCAACAACTCCTCGATGAAATCCTCCCGCGCATCCAACACCGCCTCCCATTCCTTCGGCACAGCGGCTTCCCGCTCGAGCGTCTCCGGCTCTGGTTGCCCGCGCCCGGCCTCCATCGCCAACACGCTCATCGCGCGCGCTTCGCGGCGCTGCGAACGGTCCCGCACTGGCGCGCGTTCGGCCGGTTTCGCCTGCTCGTCTGCGCCGGCCTCATCACTACCTTCGCTGCCCCAAGGCCCCACACCCTGCACGCTCGGTGGATACGGGAATGGCTTGCCCTCCTGGCGGGCCAGCAACTCCTTGAAGAACGGATCATCGTAATACTTGATCCGGCTCGCTTTGATCGGATGCTGCGGCGAGGCGAGGATGATGACCTCATCCGGGTCCATCAGGCGCGCTTCGGTCTCAGAAAGCAGGGGGCGCTCTTCCAGGCGCGCCGATGTCGAGGTCGCGCCAAGGATGCCCTTGTTGCGGCCATACATCCGGGTCACCGCCTCGCGCGTGGTACTGCCGACGGCGGCCGAGACTTCCTTCACCGTACGCTGGTCGCGCGGGGTGATGTAGAGCTTGAGCCCTGCGCCGTTCTCGAGGCTTTCGCGGCCTTCGGGGCCATAGATCCGGTCGAGCGAAGCCAGCGACTGCGCGATCATCGCGACGCGGCCGCCATAGCTTGCCAGCGAATGGATCGCGCGTTCGAGATAGGGCATCGCCCCCATCTGCTGGAATTCGTCGATCATCATCATGACGGGCCACGGCTCGTCCGGGCCGGGTTCATTCAATCGGATCGAGGCGATGAGATCGGCGAACATCAGGCGCAGGAGCGGGGCCAGCGTCGCGATGTGATCTTCGGACACCGCGATGTAGAGCGATTGCGGGGTCTTGCGGAAGGACGAGAAGTCGAAGTCGCTCGCCTCGGTGGCCGAGCGCACCGCCGGGTTGTCCCATTGCTTGAGACCGGCCGTCATCAGCGCCTGGATGTTCGAGGTCAGCAGCCGCGATGAAGCCGAGGCCGCATTGGTCCAGAGCTCGCGCAGGATGTCTTCTTGGGCCTCGTCGGCATAGGTCTTGTACTGGGCGTTTTTGTATTCACCCCCGGCGACGATCTTGTTCACCTCGCCAAGGTTCGGCGTGCCGCGTTGGATCGCCAGCAGACAGGCGGCAACGAAGATCGACTTGCCAGCCTCGGAGAAGGTGTCGAGCGTCTTGTTGTCCTTGTCGAGGAAGAGGTCGGCCAGGATCGAGACCTCGGTGAAGCGCTGCGCGAATGTCGGGGCTTTCGCGATCCGCCCGAGCGGGTTGTAACGATGTGTGGCATTGGCCCAGTCGAAGGGGCTGAAGCGATAGACCTCGTCGCCGTTCAGTGCCCGGAGCCGCGCGGTCTTCTCGAAGTTCTCGCCCTTCACGTCGAGCACCACCACCGAGCCCGCAAAGCTCAGAAGGTTCGGGATCACGAAACCCACACCCTTACCGGCGCGGGTCGGGGCCACCATCATCACATGCGGGATCATCGTCGAGGAGATGAACTCCGCCTTCGAGGTCGGCGCGCCAAGCTTGCCACAGACGAAGCCCTTGCCGGGCGCTTGCAGCATGTCGTTCTTCTTCAGCTCCGCCTTGGTCTGCCAGTGGGCCGAGCCGTAGTCGTCCCGCTCCTTCTTCCACGTCCAGGCCAGCGCCAAGACGCCGAGGCCGATGGCCCCAAAACCAACCGCGCCGAAACCCACCTTGAAGGCCTCGGGGTGCGCCGTACGCGTGCCGGCGCTGGCCTTCCACAGCGCCAACATGTCGAAGCTCTGAAACCCGATATTCAGAGCCAGGGTCAGGTAGAAGGCGGCAACGATGGTGCCGATGACGGCGCCGCAGATCACACCGAAAAGAAGCGCAGCCCAGAGGGGAAGTGTCTTGGTCATGGTGGTCATCTCCCCTTCAGAATTCCATCTCGTCATCGAGACCGCGGTCCAGTTCTCTGGCCCGACCGAGATCGCGACCCAGCTCCTGCGCCTCTTGCTGGCCGCGCAGCCGGGCCACTTCGGTTGCCTTGTCCTGCTGCAACCCGGCAGCGCGGTCGGTGAAGACCTGGTCGCCGGTCTCCTCGAAAGTCATCTCGAGGAATTCCTGCGTGACGGTGATCTGGTCGAGCTTGCTCGGAAGGGCTGCGTCCAGCACCTCGTAGTTGCCACGGCGAAGCTCGGCCAGGCCCTCCTCACCCAGTTCCTTGAAGAGCTCGGATTGCAGGGTCCGCTCGACCGTCTCTTCCTGTTCCTCGGTAAGCTTGCCGTCCCGCAACATGTCGGCGAGATCCTGCAGATAGGGATTGGGCGTCCGGTCATCCTCGTCGATGAGGGGCAGTGTCGCCTCCTCCTCGTCCGCGAGGGTCCGGCCGATCTCGACGCCCAGTTCCTTAGCCCGCTCCATCAGCGCGTCCATCACCCCGTCGACCTTCTCGAGCGCTGCATCGAGCTGGTCGTCAGAGGCGGACTCGACGCTGAGACCGTCCGTTGCCAGCACCGCGTTCATGTCCCGCTCGACCCAGTCCTGCGCCATGCCGTAGTTGCGCGTTCCGCCGGCCGTGATCCGGGCCACCAGTTCCTCGCTGTCTATGCCCACCTCCTCGGCGCGCTCGAGCACGTCACGCAACCCCTCGTCATTGCCGGACTGCAGCGCGGCAATCAGCAACTCGCTGCCCGCCCCCGGCGGATAGGGTTCTTCGAGCTGCTTGCCAAACCGCGCGCGC
Source organism: Marinibacterium sp. SX1 (assembly GCF_050389775.1). Taxonomy (NCBI): domain Bacteria; kingdom Pseudomonadati; phylum Pseudomonadota; class Alphaproteobacteria; order Rhodobacterales; family Paracoccaceae; genus Marinibacterium; species Marinibacterium sp. SX1. Next base: position 56,459 of record NZ_CP177149.1, read on the forward strand.
AATTCCGGGTCCGGCACCATCTGCGAGAGGTCCGCGATGATCGGCGCGGCCTTGGCCTCAAAGGCGGCACGTTCGGCCGGGTCCAGTTCCTCGGCCTTGAGCCTCAGCGCCTCGATCGTGCGCTCGGAATAGTCGATCGCGTCACCGACGGTCTTAATGTCCTTCATGTCTATCTCTCCTTCGGTGAATTTCCACGGCGTGCCCGAGCCAAGCCCGTCCGCCATGCCGCGCAGGGCGCGCGCCATGTGACGCTGGTCCATCCGGTCCAGCACGTCGGCGAGGTTCTTGTAGTCCTTGGCGAAGCCCACCACCTGCGCCTGCGCAATGGCGGATTCCTGGGCCGTCATGACGATCTCGCGCGGTAGGCGGGCCTCTTCCTTCGCGCGGTAGATCTCTTCGATCCCGGCGGGTTTCTCGAAGATGCCGCGCTCGAGCCGGGTCGTGGCGTCGAGCATCACGCTGTAACGCTCCGCGATCTCGGCCTGCTTCTCGCGCATGAGCTGCGGCGACATCACGCCCTCGGCCCAGCAGGAGAACCAGGTGCCCTTCTCGACGCCGCGATTGTTCAGGATGATATGGGCGTGCTTGTGCGCCCGGTCGTCATGGACAGCAAGAACATAGTCCCACTGATCGCCATATTCCCCGCTCTCGAAGAAATGCTCCGTCCAGTCCATGGCGATGTCGCGCACCTGGTCGACCGTCACGTCGGTCGGGAAGGACAGCAGCATGTGCGAGGTGAAACCGAGCTTGGTCGAGCCGCGCCAGGTCCCGGCCCAATCCTCGATGATGTCCTCTTTCTGCTCCTCGGAAAGCACCGCCGCATCGGTCAGAGCATTGGTCATCGTCGAGTAGGTGTAGACAGCCTTGTCGTTGATGTAGGAGATCTGCGCCCCGAGCGAGGCACGCGTCTTGCAGCCCCCCGCCCGGATCCGCTTGAACACCGCCGCGCGGCTCTGCCCCGAGGCCGCCTTCAGCACGTTGCGGGCCGACATGGATCCGACGCGTGCAAGACTGCGCCCCTGACGACGTCCTGCCAGCCGCGCGTCGATCCGCGCCGCGGCCTGGCCCCGGATGCGCTCATCCTCCCAGAGCCGCCCCATGACCGAGGTATAGAGGGCGAGCGGATCAGCCATTCCTGACGAGCCTCAATCCACGCTCGATCGTGCGCGGACCATCCTCCAGAACCGCGCTCTCCGCCCCCTGCCCTTTTTCCTTTTGCGGCCACTCCTGATGACGCAGCGCCTGCGCCGCATCCTTCATCCGGCCCATCTCACGGCTCATGGACTGCGCCAGATCGAGCAGTTCGATCAGCACCGCGCGGTCCGCCTCCGAGACCTCCAGCCGACCGCGATGCACCGCCTTGGCGAGCACCAATCCAGCGTCGCTCACATCCTTCGCCTGACGCCATGCGGCGCAGAATTCCGAGACCAGATCGCGCGGGACATCGAGGATTCCGCACCGTCCGCGCAGCACCGCATTGAGCGCCTGCGACCGGTTGGCATAGCCCCGTTCGCGCCACTCCGCATCGAACGCTGCAAGCTCAGACTGACTGGTGCGGAACGCCACCGTCTCGCTCGGATCGCGCACCGCGATCCCCTCGCCCGCCTCCTCTTTCGCGAGCCGGTTCACATGGCGCGGGGAAATGCCGAACGCCGCCGCCAGGTCCTTCGCGGTCTCGCCCGCCGCAAAGCGCCGCGCGACTTCGATGCGCTGCTCAAGTTTCAGGTTTTTCGCTGGCCTCGGCACGGGTCAGACCCCTCGGACAAAATGTGCAAACATTGGTCATATCCTGCCAACGTCTTCCTTCTCTTATACTTCAATACATCACATTGCTCAATATTACGTTTTGCATGTTTTGTCTTTTTGCTGGCGTTGGACGCCATCAAGACCCCGCGTTGCGGTGCGACATGGAACGGGTCCCGCCCTCATCGATGCAGGACAACCTGGGCGAAGAAGCTGCCGAAACTTGCGCCCGAGCGGCACGCGATGTCAGGCAATCCGAGCGCGCGAGACAGTCACGGATCGGACACCAGGTACACGAAAATGGCCCGCGCTGGATGGCGCGGGTCACACCCTCTGAGGGCGTCACGAAGCTTCTGAGAGACGGCGCCCGACCCCTGCGGATCCGAAGACCCGCAGGGGTGTCTGGGTCAGTGACCCAGTCCCCGATTGCGGAGATCGTCGTAGCGGCTGCGGGCGATCAGCGCCTCGGTCTCGAGGCTGTCGAGGGTCTGTGGATGGGCGTCTTCATCGAAGGCGGCGAGGTAGGCCTCGAAGGCCATGTCGACTTGCAGTTCGGCGAGGTCGATGGATTGTTCGAGCGTCATGGTGTGATCCTTTCCATTGATCGTCGTTGGACGGATCGTGGAAAAGACCGGGGGCATGAGAGCGGGCTGCACCCGGCACGGGGCGGAATGAAATGGAGCACGCCGGGGGCAGGTTTGTTGTGAGCGATGCCCCGCAGCGCTCAAGGCGCCAGCCGTCCAGAAACCTGCCCCCGACGTTGCCGGCCGCTCGACCCCGGGCTAGCGATCTCTAAGGCCAACAGGTCGACGGAAAGGCGCGCGGCGGTGGCCCTGACGTGAGACGTCGCCCCGGGATGCATTACGGTGATCTGCGGTTTGGACCCTCGCGGCGCAGGGTGAGTTCGGCGCCTCCGGGAGCCTCACCAACACGACCCGGGCGCGGGTTGCTCGAATGAGGGAAGGGTTGCGCTTGGCTCGTTAACTGGACTCCCAGTTTTCCCTGCTGACTTTCGGTTCAGCCTCGGGTTCCCACGATCCGCGTTGTCACAGGGCAGAAAGATCAAAGCCGCAACTGCGACATATCCAGTCTGACTATCCGCCGCTTCGTCCGCTTCCGAAATATGCGGCGTCCTTCGGAAACCGATATTTCGCTGGCCGCGGGCTAGTTCCCCGCAGTGAAAAAAGCCAGACCGCCGGAGCGGCCTGGCCTTTGGCTTAGGCGGCGTCTTTGGGACCCCAGGGGATCACGGCCTGCAGGGACAGATCGTCCTGGTTCGCGGCCTTGCCGAGGTTGGCGTTGAAGCCGTGGTCGCGGATGGTCAGCGTGTAGTAGTCGGCGCCGGTCTCCTTGTTCTGCTTCTTCCAGATGCCGCCGCACTCGACCAGCTTGCCGCGCGGGGAGCGGCCGAGGACGCGGTGCGTGGGGGCCATCGGGTTCGTGCTCGCGACGGGTTCGACCGTGATGTCGAGGTCGAAGGTCAGGGTCGAGATGGAGCCGACGCCCTTGGCGGTTTCGATGTCGGCACTGGTGAATTTGATGCAGTTCGTGGTCATTGCTCTTCTCCTTGTTTGCGTTGCAATGATGGTCACCTTGCAGTTGGCCAAGGCCCGACCACACCGAAGGCGAAGCGCAGCGGAGAGGGGCAGGCGCCGGTCTTTTTGCTCCGCGCGGAATGACCCGCAGGGGCAGGGGAAAAAGATCGGCGACAACCTTTGTGGACGGGACGACAGCTGCGACCAGCATGTCATGCAACTCAGACAAAGGGAGAAGTGCGGTGGCCGCGAAGGAAGGTAGGGGAACAGCCGAGGGATATTCGGCGGTGGCATGTGAAACATTAGCCTATCGCCGGCCTCGTCTTCAGGATGAACCTCGAGAGGATCCAGTTCTAGGCCGCTCGGCCAGCCTTGGACCGGTCGGCACTTGGTCAAAGCGAGGCGCTAGTTCGGGATGTCCAGGACGATAAGATGAACATAACCGGCTGCTCGCAATTGACTTAACGCAATTTTTGAGGCACATTTCCCGCAAAACGCAACCCCACAGAATCGGAGCAGTCATGGGGGATTTTGTCAAAACCCGTTTCCCGGTCGCGATCTATCGCGGCCTGATCATTGATCTTGAGGACCGCCTGCGCGGAGAAGCCCTGAAGGCTCATCGAATGATTCAGGATCACTCTGGTCTGGATACACGTCGCGCACGGCGCCTTGAGGGAATGTCGCGTTTCCACATGATGGAAAAGGGCTTTCAGGAGGTCTGTGAACTTCATGGCGGCGCACTGCTCGACGGCGGCATCATCCCCGGTTCGGACTTCAAGGTTTTCCAGCCGTTCTTGCGTTTCGAGCATGAGGGGCAAGGCTTCATCCTTGGCCTCGCGGCAATGCCGGAACCCAGCAAGCTTCCGGTCAAAAACAAGTCGCGGAAAGCCGGTGTGACACTGAACTACCAGCTGTCTCCTCACTTCGATTTCGATGGTACTGCCCCTCAGATCGGGGACATCTGCATTCTGTTTCTATTCGCTCGCGACCCCGAACAAGCCGGCAAGATCAAGGAGTTGGCCATCGGTCTCATTGACTCTGATTATGAGCAATACCTTTTCTACGAACGGATCGACCAGTACCTCGCGGATGACGGGGATGTGTCGGAACCCAGCTCGCCGTTTTCGACACCTCCCGCATTGCCTGCCAGCGGTGCTGTCCGCCTGAAGCGCACGATGAAGCCTTTTGTTCCTCCCGAGGCTCCATCTGTGGATGACGAACAGGATGGCAAAGCATAAAGGTGCCACCGGCACCAGAGGAGGGAAGAATGCGAGTGGGAACACCCGGCTTCGTGCCGGAACGTCTCGTTGAGGCGCGCGCCGCCCGGCGCGTTCAAAGTATGAAAGAGTTGGCCCTGATGCTAGGAGTCAGCCCTAGTTCGGTTTCCCGTTGGGAAACCGGCAAGCAGGCGCCGGAAGCTGATGCTCTAACAGAATTGGCGAAGGCCCTGCGGGTCCGGCGAGAGTTTTTTCTCCGTCCGGTCTTCGACAGCCCGCGACCGATGTTCTATCGAAAACTGGTCAGCACGCTGAAGCGCGACCGCGAGTATCAAACTTCTCAGGTGAGCTGGCTACATGAGATCAGCCACGTCTTGCAGCACTATGTTGATTTCCCCGAACTTGACATTCCAGACATTTTGGGTGGCTCCAGCTACAGTCAGCTTCGGGACGAAGACATCGAGGACATCGCTGGAGAACTTCGGTCCCACTGGCAATTGGGCGAAGGCCCTTGCACAAATGTCGTAGCCGTCCTTGAAAAGATCGGCTGTGTCGTCGGCTCCATCGAAATGGGAACGTCCAAACTCGACGGCGTTTGCAGCTGGTCCAAATCCGAGGACCGTCCTCACATCTTGCTCTCATCAGACAAGATGAATCTTCCCCGTCGTCAGATGGACGCCGCACATGAACTGGGTCATGCAGTGCTGCACCGGAATGTCAGTGCAAAAGCTTTGCGCGATGATCTTCCAGAGATTGAGCGCCAGGCATTCCGTTTCGCAAGCGCGTTTCTTATGCCGCAGACCACTTATGTGCCGGAGGTCCCGAACTACTCCCTGGCAGGTTTGCTGTCCCTGAAAGAACGTTGGCGCGTTTCTGTGAAGGCCCAGATCAAGCGGTTGGTGGATCTAGAGATCATCCCGCAGGATCATGCCACGCAGCTCTACAAGACCTATTCAGCCAAAGGCTGGAACCGACAAGAGCCGATGGACAAGGAGTGGGCTGTTCCAAAGCCACGTATGTTGCATGACGCTCTTTGCCTGATCGTGGATTCCGGCACCCGCAGTAAGGAAGACCTGCTTTCGGTCGAGTTCACGATGCATCCAGGCGATATTGAGAACCTCGTCAACCTCCCGTCCGGTTGGTTCAGCAAGAAAACAGGCGACGTGGTGTCGTTGACTCTCAAAACGGACGCTGCGCGTGAGACAGGGGCACCTGCAGGAGGGTCGGTGATCCCATTCTCGCGGCGTGAATCGTAATAGGGTCGGCACATGCGCGTGAAAATCGATGTCTCAGAAGAGGAACTGGATGGTGACTATGGCGCGGTTCCTGGGCTCATCATTACCTGTACCCGGTGTCGACACTCCGTGGAGGTGTTCGGCACCGAAGAAAATTCGGTGAAACGCGGAGCGGTCATGCTTCGGGAGGAATGCCCTTTTGATGAGGACAACTTCTACTCGGCATAGATCAAGAGGGGCTATTCGAGGAGACTGTGCGCCGCTACCGCCCGCGAGCGAACTTGGGGGTCCAGCTCTCAATCAATGAGGCTTCTTCTTCGTAGGCTTCGTCATCAGGGTCGTCGGCAAGTTCTTCGCTGGAAAGGACGGTAAGGGTGAAACCGTAAGCGCCGAGTCCGATGACTTCTTCATCCAATGCAAGCCGCCGCCCGCAAGAGAACCATTCAGCAAGACTGGTCTGTCCACATATCGAGCGCGCGGACCGGATGTTTTGCGTATCAGCGTTGAACCGCAGGGTATGGGTTCGTGGCAGCGGAGTACCCTTCTTGAGGAATGTGAGCTTATCGAGCTTTTTGAAGCTTTCAGACAAGAACGCATATGCGACCTTGTCGCCCGAACTGACGACGACCGCCATCGGATAGTCGCAACATTCGGCGGCTCTGATGGCAGAGGCCGTGAGCGAGCACTCGGCCAGCTGGCTCAGCGCAATGATCCCATCCAGACCGACGCGGCTTCCCCCGATGACGTCGCCCACGAGCTTCGACGGCATGAGCAGACCAGACGCAAAATGATCCGCCTCAAGCTCTATCGAACTCATCCCTTGTGAAAACCCGGCCCTGGACATGTGGATCGGAGCGGTCTTCAGAATTTCCTCGGGATGCCCCTCAAGAAAATAGTGGCCAAGTTCGTGAGCCACGGTGAACCTGCGAAACCCTTCGCTCTTGATATCGGTCGCATAGAAGATGCCAACGCTCTCATCATGGAAGATGATCCCGCCGCTCACGCCAACCCGGCCCGGATCCTTTGGCTCGACCAAGATGTCTTCGCTCTCCGCGATCGCAAACGGATCCACGGGGAAGGCATCGTAGCCCTTCTCCTTTGCTTTAAGCTCGCCCTGGCGCCGAGCCATCTGGATTCTGAACTTGCTCAACGGCCGGACTTTCTCTGATTCATGAGATCGATCATCATCTGGATGTGTTCTCGGTCGTCATCCGATAAATTTTCTTCACCACGAAAAGCCGTTGTTGCCCCGGCCATGTCACTTGTCCTGCCGAGCAAGTAGTCTGACGTAACGCTCAATGCCTTCGCGAGAGCCCGAATGTTTGCAAACGAAGGCTTGCGCCGCTCCTTCTCGAAATGGCCGATTGCTGATGGCTGTAACCCAGTCTTCGCCGCAAGTTCCGTTTGGTTGATCCCTCGAGCTTCTCTGGCCTGACGTAGCCTGTCACCGAACCCACCATTGGAATCCGTAGAATTTGACATGACGCTCCCGCATGTGTTAGTATGACGATATCGTAGGATTCCCGCCGCTTGCTCGCGGCTTCTTTTTTCGCTTTTCATCCTACGAAAACGTCAAAAACTGTAGGACGGATCAGCGAATGCGTCAAGCCTGAGGGGGCAGAAGAAGATGAATATCAGGACGAACCTCGAAGATTTCGCCCGCAGCCTGGAGATCGACCCTGTAGAAGCTGCACTGATGGATGTCGCGCGTGCCATCCAGATCACCCGCACCATGCACGATGAGGCTGACAGTCACTTTCGCGGGCTCGCACAGCATGTCGACCGCCCCGGCAGCCCTCTCGAAGATCTGGTCCTTGAGATCTATCCTTCTGGCAGCTTTGCAATTCACGCGGCAACCCGGTCACGCCTGAAGACCGATCAGCACGACGTTGATGCGGTTCTTGAGATCGCGGTCGCTCCCGGGACCGACCCGGCATGGGTGCTTGAACAATTGTACAAGGCGATCAAGGGCGAAGCGGGAAGCAGGTACTTCGACTATCTGATCGAGAAAAACAGCCGCTGCGTCACGGTTACCTACCCGGACGGCGTCACGGTCGATCTGATGCCCGTCGTTCGCATCGACGGGACACCTGAGCGCGTGGCGACCTTGTTCCACCACAAGCCTGAGACGGGCGAGCGCTACCACAAGGAGATCAATCCGAAGGGGTTTGCCGATCACTTCAACGCTCGTGTTGAAATCAGCGAGACGTTTCAGAAGCGTTTCGACGCACGACGATACCTCGTCGATGGTGAAACCTACACCGAACTGGCCACGCGCCTGTCAAACGAAACCTCGGGTCTGGCGCTGCAGAAGGCAGACACCCAACCGATGCCGGTCCATGTCCCGCTCGACCAAAAATCGCCTCGCGTGGTCGCCCTGCAACTGATCAAGAGGTTCCGCGACAAGCGGTATCGCAAGCACGACGATCACCGCGGCCGGCGCAAACCTCCGGCCGTCATCATGGCGGCGATCGCGATCGACGCCGGTCCTGCCAACGACAGCCTCGTCGACGAAGTGATTGCGATTGCCAAGCGCATGCGCTGGCAGATTCGCAATGCAGAGCAGAATCTCCGGCTGCTGGAGGTTCGCAATCCGGCACACTACCCGGACCATTTCACGGACCGCTGGCCGGCCCAGAGGAGCGATCAACAACTCTGGGCCGCAGATTTGCTTGTCCTCATCGATCGCCTTGAAACCTTGAAGCGGGTCGGCTTCGATCCCGCGGTGATCCGGGCGACGTTCGATGACCTTTTCGGTGAAAAGTCCGGCGAGACCGCGCTGCAGGCCTATCATCGTGCACAGACCGTCCAGCTCGAAAACGGTGCGCTCGGCATGACACCACGCGGGCAATTGAAGGCTGCTGCTCCAGTTTCGTCCCTGGCTGCTCCGGCTCTTGGTGCCGACGTCGCCGCGGCACCTGGCCTGGTGAAGCCCGCACGCGCGAACACCAACATGGGGGGCACGGTGCCCGATGATAACTGTTGGTGAGCAAATTTCGGACATGGCGGAGGTCTATCCCGATTGGTCATCTGACCGGTTGAGCCAGAGAACCTGTGTCTGGGTGGGACATCTGCAACCGCACAGAACCCGGTACCGGTTGCGGGTCGAATATACTGAACCGTTGCTGGTCGAAGGCCGATCAAACCTCTACCTGCAACCACTGGTCGAAGTACTCGAACCGACATTGGAAAGGCGCTTCGGTAACGAAGAAGGGTCCCTGCCGCATGTCTATGTGTCCCACCCGAGAACAACGCGGACAGGACCATTCCTGTGCCTCTTCGACGACGAAGCAGATCAATGGTCACCTGACGACCGGATCAGCGACACGGCCATTCCTTGGGCGTCCAACTGGCTGAGCTGCTACGAAAGCTGGCTCGCTTCGGGAAAATGGTTTGGGACTGGTAAACACATCAGAAGTCAGTCGGGCGGGCGATCCAGGTTGGCGGCACTTATGGAGAGATTTCATGGCACAACCTCAATCCCGCCGCTCGCAGGGCACCATCTTTCACCGTCGAGATCAACTCGAATGGCCCGCAGATGATCTTCGCATACTGTCCATTGATGGCGGCGGCATAAAAGGCATTCTGCCTGCGGCGGTGCTGGCGGAATGCGAGCGTCGTTTCTTGAAGGGCGGTTCGGCAGCCAGCTACTTCGACATGATCGCCGGCACTTCAACCGGAGGAATAATCGCGCTCGGCATGGCAGCAGGGATGCGCGCGGAGGAGGTTCTCGAAATCTATATGCGCCACGGGTCGGAAATATTTCCCCGGCCTTGGACTCCGCCAACTCGATTTGGTCGCGCGATGCGATCCGCTTACCAGTTTGCACGCGATCTTGCCGTTTATCGATACAACCGCGAACACTTGGAACGAGCGCTTCGAGATCGCTTTGGCAACAGGACACTGGGCTCGGTTAATGTGCGTTTGAACATTCCCGCCTTCGATGGGTTTAACGAAGTCAACGTCCTCAAGACCCCGCACCACCCTGACTTCCGCCTCGACTGGCAGGAAGAACTGGTCACGGTGGCATTGGCGACGTCAGCCGCGCCAACATTCTTCTCGACCTACCGAAACGGCACCCGGCACTTTGCCGATGGCGGTGTTTGGGCGAACAACCCCGTCATGGTGGCGCTGGTGGATGCCATGAGCTGTTTCAACGTCGACAGGCACAAAATCGAAATCCTGAGCCTTGGCTGTGGTGATCAAGACCTCCGCATGACTGATGGTCAAATCAAGCGCGGCGGCATGTTCCACTGGAGAACAATCATCGAGAGCGCGATGCACCTGCAAAGCCAGAACGCCCTCGGACAGGCCGGACTTTTGGTCGGGCGAGACCGCATGCTTCGTCTGACATCCGCTCCGACGCTCGAACCCATTGCACTTGATGACTTCACGCGAGCGAGTGCCGAACTTCCGCAGCAGGCGAAACGTCTTGTCGAGGAGAACGCCGAACGCCTTGAGGTATTCTTTGATGCTCCTCGGGCTTCGGCTGCATTTTACCACGGACCGCTTAGCACGTCCGGAGGAACTTAAAATCCGCCACATTCGCCGATAGACAAACACCGGTTTTCTACTCGCAGGAACGACTGGTAGTCGCTCATCTGCGAAGCCCAAATGGCCGGGTGTTTTCTCAGCCTTACGAGGGCATCCACGCCCTGCTTTGCTGGTGAGCTTCAGAGCTGACAACCACCAGTCTCTTTGAAAATTCCAGAATTTGTCGATCCTTGACAGACTATCTCACAGGTTATCACAGAAACAAGTGGCGGCATCTTTAAAAATACATCATTATGTCGCACATGAGTCGACAAGAACACGAAAAATTAAAGAGCCTTCTCGAGGCTGTCCCCACGGGGTTCCTCGTGGACTCCGCCTGGCTGGAGCACCACGGGATAGGCCGGCGTTCGTCCTACGCCTATGTCCAACGCGGCTGGCTAGAACGCCTTGGACGCGGCGTCTTCCGCCGTCCCTCACCAAGCAGCGCCACCACGAATACGCTCGATTGGAAGACCTGCCTGCTCTCGCTCCATCACATCATGCACTACCCTGTCCATGTCGGGGGGGCGACCGCGCTGGATCTGCAAGGCTATGCGCACTATCTCTCACTCGGCGATAAAAGCACAGTCTGGCTCTACGGCTCAAAAATCCCCAACTGGCTCGAAAAACTGCCGCTCAACGCCGAACTCCGCACACGCAGCGTATCGCTGTTCTCCGATCCAGAGTTGGGTGTCAATGACGCACGAAAAAATCTCAACGAGACAGCATCGTCCCTGCCATGGGACTGGAAACTGGTGATGTCTTCGCCGGAACGCGCGATCTTAGAGGCGCTGGACGAGTTGCCGGATCAGGAGAGCTTTCACAACCTCGACATGGTGTTCGAAAGCCTGACGACGTTGCGACCGAGAACCCTCTCGGCGCTGCTCAGAAGTTGCAAGAAGATCAAGGTCAAACGCCTGTTCTTCGTGTTCGCCGACCGCCACGACCATGCCTGGCGCAAGCGGCTCGATCCAGAAGAGTTCGACCTCGGCAGCGGAGATCGCGCATTGGTCAAAGGCGGCAAGATACATCCGCGCTACAGGATCATGGTGCCCGAAGAGTTTGTAGGAAAGGAACGTGGTCATGGCGCGTGAGGACTATGCCGCCCAAGTGGCGCTGCTCGTGCGGATACTGCCGTATGTCGCAAAGGAGAAAATATTTGCGCTCAAGGGTGGGACGGCCATTAACCTCTTCTATCGCGACCTTCCGCGCCTCTCGGTCGATATCGATTTGACCTATCTGCTTGTCAAGGACCGCGCCGAAAGCCTCGTCGAGATCAACGACGCGATGGACCGGATTGCCGCCGCCATCGAAAGCGGAATCACCGGCGCCAAAACGCAGCGCATTGCCGGCGGTGGCGGCGGCGCCACGCGTGCGCTCGCCCGCCTCGGCACAGCCGAAATCAAGATCGAAACCTCCCCCGTCACCCGGGGCGTCGTGCATGATCCGGAACAACGCGAAGTCTCCGAAGCCGTCGAGGAGGCGTTCGGATATGCGGCGATGAACATCGTCTCCTTCGAGGATTTGTTCGGCGGCAAGCTACATGCAGCCCTTGATCGCCAGCATCCGCGAGACCTTTACGACGTCAAGCTGCTCTACGAGAATGAAGGCTTCACGGACGAGTTGTTCCGCACTTTTCTGATCTACGTCGCGAGTTCCCCACGCCCGCCGCACGAATTACTGAACCCAAACCTGATCGATCTTGATCAGCCCTACGCGCGGGAATTCGAGGGCATGACGAAGGGAGCGGTCGACCTTGCGGAATTGGTCTCAACGCGCGACCGCCTAATCGCGGACATCCAGTCCCGCATGGATGAGGGCGCAAAGAGGTTTCTGAGAACCCTGTATGAAGGCGACCCCGACTTCGACGCGATCGACCGCCCTCAAGCGGCCGAGCTTCCAGCGGTCCGATGGAAGCTCATCAACGTGAACAAGCTGAAAGCAGAAAACCCCAAGAAGCATGCCGCCCAAGGGGAAGAGCTGGAGAAGCTCCTCGGCTGAAGATGGACCAGAGATGACTGATTTCGAGAACGACCCCGACTACGAAGAATGCCTTGTGACCTTTTTTGATGTCCTCGGTTTCAGGAACCTCCTGCACACGCGAAGCGGTGCAGAGATCAGGCACTTGCTTTCGATGTTTCGCAGAGTTTCCGAAGGAGATGCCACGCCGCCCACCCGCTCCGACGAGATGCGGATGATCAGCGAAGTCCATGCAGAGATCGTGTCTGACGCGATCGTCAGAACCAGAACCATTGAAACTCAGTACCAGGCCGGCCCCTTGGTCTGGGAGCTCATCGATCTGCTGCACATCCAGATCGAATGCGTGGCAAATGGCATATTGGTGCGCGGCGCGATGACGGTCGGCCCCATGCATCTCGGCATCGACTTCAGTGGTCCGGTGTTTGGGCCTGCCCTCGTTCAGGCTTATTTCATGGAAGAAAGCGAGGTCATCTTCCCGCGCATTGCGATCCATGAAGATGTCATCGAACGCCACCGGCAGGACCAAACGCTTTGGCGGGAAGGACATTCCTTTGAGGATGAAGAGCGTCACCTGAACAACCTCCTGCGCCAGGACGAGTCAGGCCTCCACTACATCGACTATCTTCGCGCCAGTCTCAGCGAACTCGACGGCGAATACGCTGGCTGGATCGAGTTTCTGGGTAGGCACAAAACGTTGGTGGAGAGCGGTCTCGCCGACAGTCCCAACGCGACGGTGCGGCGCAAATACAGCTGGCTCAAGAACTACCACAACGCAGTCATCGACGAGAACATAGCAAACCTGGAACCGGGCGCGATGACCGAGGATGGGGCCCCTTGGGAAACTCTGTTCAGAGGGCTCAGGATCGAAGCCTGAGTTCTCTCAACAAGTCACGACTGAGAGCGTCACGAAATGTCCACGACATGCCTCACCGTTTGGCCAAGACGGGGATCGCCAGCCGGCAACCATTCCTATGACCCGCCATCCAGACCTGCGTTCTCCCACTGCTCCCGCTCTGGCAGATCGGCTGGGCTCTGTTGCACAAAGCCTGTGAGGGATTCATCTCGTGAAACCAACATGGTAGCTGGGATGCATGAGCAGACACATACCCCCGACTTACAAGACCAGGAACTGGCCAGCCTAAAATGAAGCGCTCAAGCGCCGGGGCTCGCTGACGATCTGGTGCGATCCCGAGATGATCTGGGAGGCCGCGCCTACCGGCAAACGTGGTCGACAGCAGACCTACAGCGATACCGCCATCCAGACATGCCTGACGATGAAGGTTCTGTTCGGCATGGCGCTACGGCAGACGGCCGGGTTCGTCGAAAGCCTGCTGCACCTGGTCGGCCTTGACTGGTCGGTGCCCGACTTCAGCACGCTGAGCCGCCGCCAGAAGTCCCTCGCCGTCAACATCCCGCATCGGGGCCCCAGGGGTCCGCTCCACTTGCTGATCGACAGCACTGGGATCAAGGTCGAGGGCGAAGGCGAATGGCATGCGCGCAAGCATGGTGGCCCGAAACGCCGCGTCTGGCGCAAGATCCATCTCGGAATCGATGAGGAAACACTGGAGGTCGGAGCCGTCGAGATCACCGGGAGCCATGTTGGCGGCGCGCTGGTGTTTCCCGACCTTCTCGGTTAGATCCCTGCGGACCAGGAGATCGGCAGCGTCACGGCAGATGGCGCCTACGACCCACGCAAATGCCATGTTGCCATTGCCGACTGCGGCGCTCACGCTGTCATCGCACCCAGCAAGCACGCGAAGCCGTGGAAGACCGTCACGGCGGGTGCGGTGGCCAGAAGCGAAGCCCTGCGAGCTTCTAAATACCTCGGCCGCGCGATCTGGCGACGATGGAGCGGATACCACCGCCGGAGCCGCGTCGAAACAAAGATGCACTGTCTGAAAATGCTGGGGCAGCGCCTCATGGCGCGGGACTTTGACCGACAGGTCGCGGAGGTCCAGATCCGCATCGCAGTCATGAACGGCTACACCGCGCTTGGCATACCTGTCACAGAAGCCGTGGGATGAATCCCTCCGGGGAAAGGGGAACTTCCGACATCAGAGGCCTTGTGCAACAGAGCCCGGCTAACCGATCAACCTCTAACCGTTTATCAGTTTATCCCAGCCAAACCAAAATTTGCTTTGGTCTGGGGGTTGCGAAGGCAACTCTATCGAAAACGCGTACTTGTGGTCGCCAAAAATCATCCGGCGGAAGCGTTTCAGACGCCCATCGAGACCAGGTTGGGCCAAACGGGCGATGATGGATAGCGAGCAATCAACTGTGCCACCTATCGGCAGTGTCACAGCGAGGTTGACCTGATGCAGGATTCCGTCTTTGCGTTCAGGATCTTCTGCGAAGTCCCAGATAACATTCGACGTTCCTGCACCACTGCCCCTTAGGACACGATGACGTAGCGCGAAGTTGACCTTTCGCGCGACACCCGCTTCGCCCGAGAATACCTTGGGCACACCAAGCTGCATCTTTCCGTTCTCGTCTATGGATATTTCTACGTCGTTGGTAACGGTCTCTCTGGGCTGACAATCGATGAAAACCGCATCCTTTGGACTGGTGATAGAAAGCACCAAACGCGCGCTTTCAAATCGGTTCCCGCGATCGGCATGGAACGTCACATCAAACGCAACGACCCCGCCCTTCCCCGCACTCTTAGGGAGACGCTCGGCTGCAAGTTGGCGAATTAAAACACGTGATCTACCGATATCCTCGTCAGCAATAAGTTGGTCTCCTCCCCCGCGCAGCTCGCTGTGTTCAGCTTCGTCCGGGTAGAGCTCGAGCTCGATCTGTTCTCCGTCGGTCAGAGTCTTCATCCCAATTCTTCTTTCGTAAACAGCCGGCCAGTCAAAACAAAAGGTGCCCAAAGATCTGGTCTGTCTTCTCCGAACTCATCAAAGGCGGAGAGCACTGCACTTCGATGCGCATCAGCCGGATGCATTTGATCCAACGCACCATACAAGGATTCGACATAAACGTTCGCGGCACGTTCCTCAATTGGCCACAGAGTTGAGATAACCCGAGCGACACCGCGGATAAGAAAGGCCTGTGTCAGACCGTTAGGCTCATTTCCGCGGGCGATTTGCGACATTCCCGCTTCGCAG
Source organism: Marinibacterium sp. SX1 (assembly GCF_050389775.1). NCBI lineage: Bacteria > Pseudomonadati > Pseudomonadota > Alphaproteobacteria > Rhodobacterales > Paracoccaceae > Marinibacterium > Marinibacterium sp. SX1. The sequence continues at coordinate 71,812 of NZ_CP177149.1, forward strand.
GCACCTAAAATGACCAACTCCGCCGAGACTGGCTCCCCATCCAGGATGTCCGAGGCCGCAAATGAGCCAGCCGCGAGGTCGAGCGCCGACGCCAATGGATCTTCGGCATCGTGACGCGCGTGACCTTGGTAGTGCAGAACACGCGCACAACTCAGGGCTACTTGGATTGCATCGGCGGTGACCTCAGCGCCAAGTGCGGGTGAAGCCGTAAATCGAGTGCTCAGGTGTTCAATCACATCTGAGGCATCCTTTAGGTCCGAGGTCGGGTCTCCAAATATGGATATCTCCTTGTCGGCTTGACGACCATGCCAACTGTCCAAGCCAAGCAAGTGGTTTGGTACAACAACCAGCGGATTTCGCCGGATCAGCGGCTCGTTTCGGACGTTCAGAGCCTGTAAAGGCAGCCTACCAATGCCACCCATCGGGGAGAGGGCGAGCAGAGTTCCGGGTCTTGTCAGCCACTCGAGTGGGGCGACCAGAGGCGAGAACTTCTGCAACAACTGGGGCGTTCCGGCCAATGAAGACCGGTAGTCTCGCGCAGTCAAAGCGTCGATCCAGTCGGTCAGGTCCGCCTGGGAGATCGGGATCCTCTCGAAGATTGGCCCATCATTGCCTGAGACCACAACGATGTGGACCTGCCCCGCAGCGATGCTCCAATCCACCAATGTGACGCCGCGCGGCATATCAGAGATCGCTTGGCGGGCATGCTGTAGCGACAGTGAACCTTGATCGGCCGTTCGGAATGCCAAGGCGTCTGAAATGCTGCGCGCCTTTGCCTTCTGCAACCAAGACCAGAAGGCCTCCAGATCGGCTGCATCGCGCAGAAAGACGCGCAGCGCAAGTTCAGTCAGACGTTCAGTCTGTTTTGAGAGTTCTTGCCGCGCCAACAGGGTATCTTCCGCTCGATCAAGTTCTAATTCTGCGCGGCGTAGTTCATAGAGACTATCGGCCTCGGCGAGGTGTCGTTTGAACAAGGTTGCCAAATCGCTCGGCGTTCCAAGCGTAGGAAACAGCAATGCATTCGCTGCCACTTCGGACAGAAACGCATGCGACCGCGCTGCCGGCTCACTAAGTCCACATTCGCGATAGAGTTCCTCCGCTCTCTCGAAATTTGCATAAGCATTGGCTGATGAGTCTCTACGCAGTTTGTCGAAGGTTTCGCGCTGGTCACGGTCATCATGTGAGACTCCGGCAAACCGTCGAAGTGCATCTATTGAGGTGTTCAACTCGACTGTCCCGGCTGTCATAGCACAGCCAGCCGCTTGGATCAGATTGTCTGCATCAATCGAGTGACTTATCGCGCTACTATTTGCCTCCCGGAACTGAGCAGTTGATCGCGCGGCCGCGTCTAGGTCACTTTGCTGCGAGTAGGCCTGCGCGCGAATGGCATAAACCTGTGCCTGCACCTGCAAGCAGCGCGCTTTGTGTTGGTCTCTGATCTTGCCTGGAAAGTCATCTGCGAGGCAATAGGATCGCTTCGCGTACGCCATAGCTTCGTCAAGATCCGACATCTGCCGGAATGCACTGAAAGCGCGCAAGGCAGTGTCGGCGCGATAGATCGATTTTTCCAGTGCTTGAAGGGGGCGGTTTTCACCAAAATCCGCTTTTTCTTGTTCGACCAACAGACCGTCAGCCGCTTCGAAGTCGCGGCGGTCACGGCTTGCGGTGGTCAAGAACAATACATGTTCACCAACGAGCGTTGACGCGTAGTCCATAGCTCCAATCGTCTTGAATTTTTGGTGTGCGGCATCAATCTCTCTCAACGCCGCTTTTGTTGATCCTGCGGCCGAAAGCGCTCGCGCCTTAGATTGCAAAATAATACCGCGAACAAGGTCAGGTAAATCCTGAGCCAAGGTTTCATCGCAGACCTTCACCGCCTCCGCCGGTTTGCCTTCAGATCTAAGGCGCTCAATCGCGTTTAAGCTGTCAATCCGTAGAGCCGGGCCCATACCTGATTCACGGGCGAGGAGCTGCGCTCGGTCACTGAATTTGCGAGCAGCTGTCGCACGTGCGCTTTGCTGCAACTCGTTTGCCAAATCACTGCACAACGCATGGGCGAGGCCAGTGGCTTTGCAAAGTTCAAACTCAGCAACCAAAGGTTCAAGGTCAGAGGATTTCGCGCGACCTTCCAGTATATCGACTTTGATGCGCTCTCTCTTGATGATTGCAGGACCAGGAACATACTGCGCATCAAGAAACGCCTTCTCGGCAGCGTCAATAGCAGTCTCGATGTCGCCCCGCCGCGCCAGCACCTTTCGCCCAGCCTGAGCAACCATGATCCATGCTTCGCCACCGACATGCGGAAAGCCAGCCTCCGTTGCGAGAGCCATACACTGTCTGGCTGCAGCTGTTTTCTCTTCTATATCATCGGTCCCAAGGACGATCCATCTCGCGGCGTGGGCGGCCATAAAGGAAGAGATCTTGGAGAGAGGACCGATCAAAACGCCCAAATCACGCAGACTCTCGACCTTGGAGCCGATGTAAACTTGACCGGCCATCAGGCGCAGAAGCACGAGATAAGCCTGAGCAAGCACGGTCTGCGCGTTATCCCGGTCCCAGAATGCCTCTGCCTTTCGGAGCTCTGCGCTTATGTCTCCCGAGACCTGGGCGCTTACACAGAACTCCTGCATAGAAATGGCTTTACTCCGCTCAGTGTCGTTTGTTGAAAGCTTTGCTGCCTGCAAGAACTTCTGTGCTGCTTTCGGCTCACCTTTTTCCAAATAACAGCGCGCGATCCAAAGACACTCTTCTCCATCGAACGCTCTAGGGTCGACGAAGTCTTTGAGCGCGACGAAATCACCTCGGCGATAAAGCTCGATCAACTTTTGCTTCATTCGCCAGACTGCACTCTCATTGAGACACGGCACGTTGGTCAGTCCCTACTGTTTTCCAAGCGAAACGGTCTTCAATCGGCATTCCAGCCTCGTTCGTTTCGAATAATCTCCATCTTCGGCACGTCAACGCCCCAAGCCGACTTGAAAAACTCATGGGCGCGTTCAGTAAACACCGAGAATCCGTCCTCTGGATCGGTCGGAAGACCCCTCGGATGAATCGGTCCAGTGTGGAATGCAAGATGATCGGTCATGCGGGCAACATGCGCGTTTAGAATTTGTTGGCCGCTTCGCAGTGCTTCGGATTCTGACTCCGGATCATCTAGTTGCGTGACACCATCCAAGATGACGAATGGCAAGTCGTAAAAAGTGTGCGCCTCAGGTAAGTCGCAACTACCAAGCATGTCCTGCAGAACACCTGGGCATTTTGCTATTTCCGACCGGCCAGTGTGTGCAGTTCTTGCGTGTTGCCATCCAAGCTCTTGCGATGGCCACTCAGTCGTGTCCTCGTCGTAAGTCGCCAACCATTGCTGAACATGAGAGTGTTCTGCGCGTTCCATTTGTGCAGAGACCAGCAAATCTTCCTCAACTACGAGTCGCTCTCCCGGATCAGCGAGCGTTTGAACGTCCGTGAGGATCCCTCGGTCCACAGAAATTTTGAGCAGCTTTGCAAACCTCGAGCCTGGGTGCAGGTTTGACCATGTCCAACTTGCGGCAGAGCCATCCGCAGCGAAAGGAAGCGGAGGATCAAGGGCCAGTTCGCAAACAACTCCAAGTGCCATTAGATTAAGGTCCTCGAACTGGCAGCTCGCCGCTTGAGCCGCGGCGCGAAAGCATGGCGCGTAAAGCCCACCGTCTGCACCAAATACACCACCAAGAATATCCGCCCTAAACTGAGTGCAGATGTTGCGCTCTGCCACGCTGCGTGTTTGGACACGATCAAGAAATGTCAATTGCGCCAATACCGCGAGGCACTCTTCAACTACTATGGCAGGAAATCCGTTTGCTTGTGTATCTTGCAATGCCTCAAGAGATCCTTCCTGGCGAAAGCTGCGCACCCGATTGTGAAATCCAGCATGGTCATCACCGAAAAGGATATCAACAGGATCAAACTCACGTCCAAGATATTGAGCTGCAATACCCAACATGAAATCGGGGGGCCGAACAGGAGCAATACCGCCATAGTCAATGATTTCTGGCAACATAGTCAGCAGCCACGCGTGTTCAGCGATGCTGTGCGAGGTAGCGGACCAATGGTCCGGAATAACCAAGTCGAAGTTTTCTGTCCTGCGAAGTGATGCAATCCCGTTTTGGTGACGAACAAGTTCTTCACTCAACGCGCTTGGGGACATTTGCCTGAAGAAAAGTGACGCAAGCGTCGTGCGGAGGTTCACCAGAGCACTGCGCATTACACCCCAGGTCAAGCTGTGTGCAATTTGCCAATGCACGCGCTCGTGGTGAACGACTGAACCTCCCAGCATAAGTAGGTGCTCATCGTCATCTGTCGGAGCGCGGCCGAGCAAGTGATGGAAGTAACCATCGTGCGAACGCAACTCAATGAAACGAGTATCAGGCCAGTAGGACGCGAATGAAGGTCTGGCACCCAATGACCGCGGCGCAAATGGATCATGCTGACTATGTGTTGGCATCGTCATTGCGATCGCCATCATCAACGTCCACGTCGTCACCAAAACGCGCCTTCAGCCGAGCAACGGCTTTGCCCAACGCCGCCTTAGCTCCGTCGTGGACGACCCCACCGGCAATTGCCATTGCTGCAAATTCGACAACGGTTTGAAGGTCCGGAAGATCTCGATGCGCGTTAGGAGCAAATGGGTCGCGCTTTGGCTGATCGATGGTGAACATGCGGAACTCGTGAGCTGTCAGACCGTCTTTCAGCGCCTGTCTGACTTGGTTTGGTGCCGCTTTGACCCTGATGTAACTTGGCATTGAATACGAACCTCCCTGTAGCGTGACTTTTCAGCGAACCAATGTCCCCAAGCTATCATTTACCCGCAGTTTGGGTATCTGCGAAACGACATGATCGCCATTGTTCCGGCCTTAGGCTCTGTTGCACAAATCCGGTGTGGGATTCATCATGGGAATCCAGCGTGGTAGCAAAGATGCATGAGCAGACCGACACAAACGACTTACAAGACCACGAACAGGCCAGCCTATAACGAAGCGCTCAAGCGCCGCGGTTCTCTGACGATCTGGTTTGACCCCGAGATGAGCTGGGATGCCGTGCGACAGGCAGGCGTGGCCGTCAGCAGACCTTCAGCTACACGGCCATTCAAACCTGCCTGACGATGAAAGTGCTCTTTGGGATGGCGCTCAGGCAGACGACCGGCTTTGTCGAGAGCCTGTTGCGCTTGGTCGGTCTGAACTGGCAGGTGCCTGATTTCAGCACCCTCTCACGTCGTCAGAAGACCCTGGATGTGAACATCCAGTATCGCGGCTCCAAGAGGCCGCTGCACCTGCTGATCGACAGCACTGGTATCAAGGTCGAGGGCGAAGGCGAGTGGCACGCCCGCAAGCATGGTGGCACTAAACGGCGGGTCTGGCGCAAGATCCACCTCGGTGACCGCCGATGGCGCTTATGACACGCGCAATTGCCATGAGACCATCGCAGATCGCGGCGCTCACGCTGTCGTCCCACGGCGCAAGAACGCGAAGCCGTGGCAGACCATCACCGCCGGTGCCGCCGCGCGAAACGAAATCCTGCGCGCCACCAAATACCTCGGTCGCGCACTGTGGCGACGATGGAGCGGATACGACCGCCTGAGCCGCGTCGAGACGAAGATGCACTGTGTAAAGCTTCTGGGGCAGCGCCTCATGGCGCGAGACTTCGACCGCCAAGTCGCGGAGATCCAAGTCCGTATCGCCGTGCTGAACGGCTACACCGCGCTCGGCATACCCATTACGGAACCTGTGGGATAGGTCCGTCCGGGGAAAGGGGAAACTCGGCCATCACCCGATTTGTGCAACAGAGCGCCATTCTGTCCGCCAAGCGTGGCGCACGATTCCCCATTTCCGAAACCTGTATTGAGAAGTAACTATTCGCGAAAAGCAGTGGGAACTCAGCCAACGCCAACCTGAGGTGGCTCCCTCTGAAAACCCGCATCCTCCATTTGCTCCCTGTCGGGCAGGTCATGCAAACTCTCCAACCCGAAGGCGACTAGGAACTGCTCGGTCGTCACAAAGGTATAAGGCGCGCCGCGTCGTGGGGATCTTGGCCCCGTGCCGATGAGACCGCGTGCATGCAATCGCCCGATCAATTCCCGGCTGATATCCTTGCCGAAGATGTCATTGAGCCCGTCGCGCGTGATCGGCTGGTGATAGGCGATAGCGGCTAGGACCGCGGTGTCGAACTCGCTGAGATCCAGAAACTGATCCCCGATATCCGCCGCCGCCCGGATCGCGGGCGCATAGGCCGCCCGGGTCCGGAACATCCAGCCGCCGGCGACCTGCGCGATTTCGAACGCCCGCCCCTCCAGCTCGGCGGCAAGGTCCTCGACCAGCAGATCGACTGAGGCGCCCTGCCCCACGACACGGGCGAGGTCTTGGCGCGGGACAGGCGAGGCGGAGGCAAACAGCACAGCCTCGATCCGGCGCATCCATTCCCGCCAGCGCAGCTCAGGCGGCAGGTCGGGCAACTCGCGATCCAGTTCGGGGTCTGAGCGATCCTTCGCCATCGCTACACCCCGTAGAGCCGGAAAGTGTCGCGCCCGGTCAGTTCGCGCACCGCACCAAGGTCGACCAGCCGGTCGCAGAGCCGCCGCGCGGCTCGATCCTGCAATGGCAAGGCCGACGGCGCCACAGCATCTCGGGTCAGGAACATCTCGACCGCGTCGCCCGCCCCGTTGGCCCGCAGCTTGGGTGCGACTGACTTGAGATGCGCCGCCCGACGCGCGAGGTCGGCAGCATGCTTGGCGGCCTCGATCACCGAAGGGATGATTGCCCGATGACAGGCCAAGCGAAGGTCATCGCCTTGCTTGCGCAGGTCGGCGCGTTTCAGGCTAGGGGCCAGCAGCGGCACGAGATGATCCCAACCGAGAGCCTGGGCGAGGGCCGCCTCCGCAAGGATCAGCGCCGCAACCTCTGCGCGCGGTGCCGCGCGAAGTACTGCCTCGAGCACCATCGCAGCTCGGCCAACGGGCGCCCCCTGCCCCGCATATAGCCAAGTCGCGATCTGGCCTTGCTCGAGGGTCGGCAAGGCTCGACCCAGAGCCTTGATCGATACCGGCCGTTCCACAGCGCGCCGCCAGGCGAGGCTAGTTTCGCCCGCCGGTCCGGGCAGATCGCCGGGTCGCAGCAGGTGCACCGCGTCGCGCAGCTCCCCTGCCCGCTCCGGCCGCCCAGAGAACGCGATACAAGCCTCGGCCGCGCGCAGCGCGAGCCGGTCCCGCAACAAGGCTTGGGGCACCTCCTCGCGTCCCAACACAAGATGCAGGTGATTCAGCGCCGAACCCGACAAAAACGCAACATCTTCAAGGGTTTCAGCGCGTGCAGAGGTGACCCAGGCAGGCATCCGGGGTAACGTGTCGAGGTCGCTGATGTGATCTAGCCGGGCGAAAGTCATGCGTGAAACCTATATCAGCGCGGCGCTTTTTGCCACAAAATAGCACAAGAACCGCCCCGCCTTGCCGCTCTCTTTTATGTCCAATAAGTTTGCATTATCGGACATAAAAGAATAAGCTGATAAGCAGTTCAATTTCATTTCCGGATTCAGTGGAAAATGGCTTCAGAGACCGAGAAATCGACGTCAGCGCCCTCTGATGAACTGGATGGTGCTCGCGTCGACGAGCGAGATCAAGAGGAAAGCGACGGTATCGCCCTGCCCTCCCATGTCGCGGGGTCCGGCACGCTCGATCGACTGGTCAACACCGCGCGTGACTACGCGCGCTCGGCCGCGTCGGACAACACACTGAAGGCATATGCAAAGGACTGGGCGCATTTCGCGCGCTGGTGCCGGATGAAAGGCACAGAGCCCCTGCCCCCCACGCCCGAGATGATCGGACTCTATCTCGCGGACCTGGCCTCCGGATCAGGTCCTTCCCCTGCCCTATCCGTCTCGACCATAGACCGCCGCCTGTCGGGCCTCACCTGGAACTACGCGCAACGCGGCTTTTCCCTCGACCGAAAGAACCGGCACATCGCGACGGTACTTGCGGGGATCAAGCGCAAACACGCGCGACCACCGGTTCAGAAGGAAGCGATCCTGGCGGAAGACATCCTCGCAATGGTTGCCACCTTGCCCTACGACCTGCGCGGACTGCGGGACCGCGCGATCCTGCTGCTCGGTTACGCCGGAGGTTTGCGCCGCTCGGAGATCGTCAGCCTCGACGTGCACAAAGACGATACGCCGGACTCCGGCGGCTGGATAGAGATCTTCGAGAAAGGCACCCTCCTGACCCTCAACGCCAAGACCGGTTGGCGTGAAGTCGAGATTGGCCGCGGCTCCAAGGATCAGACCTGCCCCGTGCATGCTCTTGAGCAATGGCTGCACTTTGCGAAGATCGATTTCGGCCCGGTCTTCGTCGCCACCTCGCGCGATGGCAAGCGCGCCCTCGACACACGGCTGAACGACAAGCATGTCGCACGCCTGATCAAGCGCACCGTCCTAGACGCCGGCATCCGATCCGAGTTGACCGAGAAAGAGCGCCTGGCACTGTTCTCCGGTCACAGCCTTCGCGCCGGGCTCGCCAGTTCGGCCGAAGTTGACGAACGCTACGTCCAAAAGCAGCTGGGGCATGCCTCGGCAGAGATGACTCGTCGCTACCAGCGCCGACGCGACCGGTTCCGCGTGAACCTGACCAAGGCTGCCGGCCTCTGATTCTCTGCCCAAGAGCATTTCCAGTTTCGGATGCATCGGTTTTCGCTGCCTCTCGCCTATAGCTCGAACGCGAAGAACCGATCCTCAAAGCCAATGAAAACTGGAAATGCTGTATCACGCCGCCTGCCCGCTGAGCCTGCCATAGAAGCTGCGCTCGAGATGCAGCTCCCCTGCCCCGGCCTTCTCGACCATTCCGCGCAGATATCCGCCCGGCGAGGAAACTTCGCCTGCGCAATGTTTCTCGAAGACAAGCGCCAGCGCGGCTGTTGCCACCTGTTTGCCCAAACGGTCCTGCGCTACGTTCCAGGCATGCTCGGACACTCCGATCATCGGCCTGAGTTGGCCTGCAACCCTGTGCAGATCACCCCAATCTTTCAGGAACCCGCCCATATTGCGCGCCCAGGATGCGAATTCGGGACAGGCCTGCATCACGGTGGGCAGATCCAGCGCAGCGCGCTTCTTGCGCACCTCGGCAACCCATTCTTCCAGCTCTCTATCAACCTGGTCTTCGGGTTGAGCATTGGGCACCACGGCCGCGACTTCCTCATTTTTTGAGGAATTACATGTTACAGGACCAAGTTGATTTGTAATTAGTATGTGAGGGTCAGAAATGAACTCCCTGGGGTTCATTTCTGGAGTCTTCTCAGAAACTTGTTCCTTGGTTTCCGGCATCTTTTCCACAGGTTGAACGACCTCAGTTGCCTTGAGGTAGGCAGCTTCGACGCGTTCCTGGAGCTCCTTGAACCAGCCCAGCAACCGTGCAAGCTGCTCGGAAGCTTCGTGGCGGCGCGGAAGCCGGTCCAGGAGTTCTTCGAAGAGACCCGTGAACTGTGCCCAGGGGCCGCGGAGCGTGCTGCTCACGGCCGCCTCTATCCGAGCCCGGATCATACGACGTGCCACCGTGATCTGGCGCTTCAGGCGCTGACAGAGCTCGCGTTCAGCCTGCAAGTCGCCATGAAGCTCCTCGAACTCTTCAACGCGAGCCGACAGCGGCGACAGATCGAAGCCATAGGCCTCGACGATGCGCCCGTCGGTATCCCTGCGACCCCAGCGCTTTCCGTTGGGGCTGTCCTGGAAGGAGATCACACCGACCTCGGCTAGGCGCCGTGCATGGCGCTTGAGCGCGGAGAGCGAGAACCCGGTCTGCTCCATCAGATAGGCGTTCGATGCCCAGACGATCGGGCGCTGCCCCTCCTCCCAGTCATGAGCCTGGGTAAAGGCCCCGAGCGTGTCGAGGAGCATCATGTCTCCGGCCTTGAGGCCAATGTAAGCTCCCACCCGCTTCACGGCGACGAACGCGCGTGTTTTGGATACAGCTACCTGTTCACCGGCTTGGGCAAGCTGCTCTGCAATACCAAGACCCGGTGTCGGCTTGCGCCAACCTGTATGTTTCATGGATAGTTCTCGCCTCCTCTGCTTGATGGAGGGCAAAAGAATCCCGTTCGCTCAGGAGCGTTGCTGTTGACAGTGATTCGCCGGAGAACTATCTTGATAGCGACCAAACTAATCTTGATAAGCTCTCAGGCCCTCAGCTTGGGGGCTTTTCTTTTGCCGTTATCTCAAAGCATATCCGCTCCTGTTTCTTACCTCGTTTGGATCGAAGACCACCGTCTCCGCGGCTCCTGCCTCTTACTTCGATCCGTGTTTCTCCAAGTACTCAGCGATGACATCACTCAAACCTCTGAGAATGTCCTCGTCCAATGTTAGCCCCGTGGCAGCGACCGAGAGCTTCCCGCCCTGCCCTGTAACACTCAATTTCCGCGAACCGATCTTTCGCTGTACCGTGAGTTTCTTTGGGCTCTGCGATTTCTTTTTTGCAGGCTTGGACGGCTTTTTAGTCAGGTCGCCAAGAACCTTTTCGAGGTCACGGTGGCTGAGATCGTAGACATCTTTGCACGCGTGCAAAATCTCACCTCTAGCCGCATAGACAGCGCGACCACGTGATACCGCGCTGTTATGGACACCCACACGCTTGGCGAACTCGGTTGCAGTTATCTTCTCGTCCGGTTTGGCATCTTGTAGCCGCTCAAACATCTCGCCTATCGAAACCAGGTGCTCGAAAGCGCTGAGGTTTTCACGTTCCTCATTCTCCCGGAAGCGCATGAATAGCATCTCGAACTGCTCTTCACGGGAACCCCGAAGAGATTGTGGAACCAGAATAGCGCGGACAGGCAATCCCAAAGCTTCAAGGATCGCATGGCGTCGCCGACCCACGATCAACTGGAATGTCACGCCTTCTACGTTCTCGGGCTCACGTTCATCCGGTCGCCAATCAGGATCTGCTGGCCGAACATGAATGGGCGTATCTTGACCATTCTTCTCGATACTCTCTTTGAGCTTCTCGAATGCCTCTTGGTCGCGCCAATCTTCACGCCGGTCCGATCCAATCACGTCCACGATCTGGGATGGATCAATCTGCAACTCATGTCGACCCGCGAGAATGCGCTCCACGACCTGCGCGCGCTCGACCTGAAGCATCTGGCTGGCGTCTGAAAGCGCTCCGGCCTTCCAAGCACTGCCAGAGCCGCCCAGTCTTGGCTTAACCCCACCAACCAGTTTCGCTTCGTCTTCGTGAACATGTTCGCTTGCACCAGTTCCAGGAGCCGCTGACACATCCTCATCTGGGCGCGTGGACTTTTTCTTGAGGACCGAGCTGCTCAGTGTTCGCTTCATTCGGCTTCCTCCTCAAAATTGTAGAAGTTCTGCATCCAATCGTCGGCATAGCCACGCTCAAGACCAGGCCAGAGGCGTGAGACGATGGCGTCATTCACTGCGTCAGCATTCTCGATGAACCTGTTGATGCCTTTTCGCTTGCCTGGCGTATCAGGGTCGTACTCGTAGACAGACTGATAAACGTCCGATGCGTTCGAAATAGCATCGGAGCGAAGATAGAATACCGGCAGCACCTCATCTGGGCAGTTTTCGAGCAGGTTGCCGACCTGTGTGAGATCTTGCTCATTTGTTCTCTGGACGATCGTCGGCAACAGCATATGCGCCGCACCGCCCATATCGATCCGATCCGTCGCGAAAATGTGGCGCAGCATGGTTAGGAGACCAGTCACAAAGGTGGACAAGGTCGCAATGTCGAACCCCTTCATCGTCTGCGGGATAATCAACGAAGTAGACGCCATTACATTGTTCAGCTGGAACAGTGTCAGCGCAGGCTGATAGTCGATAATGATGCAGTCCAAGGTCTCGCTCAGGGCACTTTCAAGCTTCGCTTGGTCGACCCTACCGTTGCTCACAAGCTCATTCGGACGGGTAACCGGTGGATGCCCCTCCTTCCAACGATCTATGGAGTCTCTCAAGAACCTATAGAACCGCTTCTCCGGGATACCCGCTCGCAACAACCTCGCGATCTGAATTTCGCCTTCGGAGGTTTCGCCATGCGCAGGTACTAGTCGCACGCCCGGCCAAGAGGTTTTCTTGAAGAACCCGTCAAGCGTCTCCGCATCATAGTCAGTGTAAGGGATGGAATCGTCGGTCTGAAACAGCCCCGCGAAGTCAACCATCGTCGGAGTTTCGTCATCTGGCAAAGTTGGCATTTCTTCGCCGCCAACAAAGTAGAGCGTAATCGTGCTCTGGGGGTCAGCGTCCATGACACCGACTCGCATGCCGTAGTGCAGACTCAGGTATTGAGCGAAGTGCGCAGCACTAAGCGACTTCGCCGTGCCACCTTTCTGACTTGCAAATGAAATGACGGGCAAACGATCGTCGGGTTTGCGCCAAGCAAGAAAATGCTCAGGCCGCTTTGCTGAGGCAGCCATCAAAGCCCGAATGTGCATCAGCTCCGTCAGTGTGAAAACACGTTCGCGCCCTACATGTTTGCCGGCAGGAAAATCCTCATTGTCCTTAGCGAACTTCGTCAGATGCTGATGGCTAATATTCAGGAAGCGAGCACATTGTCGCATCGACCAAGAGCGCTTGATGCGCTCACGCATCGTCAACTCCTTGTTGACCGAGACCATGGTCCGCCCAAGGCCCCGCTCGAGCTCTTGAAGGAACTGTTCTATACTGCCGCCCATTGCACCGCTCTCATTTTCGATTCTCTCACGGAATCGCTCCGAGTTGTAAATAGCACGGTTTTTGAGGAAATGTACAGATATTGTACGCCTACAGGATTTCCGGCGCACAATATGGGCTACACCGATTGAAAATACGGACAGCAACCTGAGCCGCCGAGGTGATTTTGCACGCGTGCAAAAACCTCGAAGCTTGGTGCAGCCAGACCGCTGGAGCGGTCTGGCCTTTGGCTTAAGCGGCGTCTTTCGGCCCCCAGGGGATCACGGCCTGCAGGGACAGATCGTCCTGGTTCGCGGCCTTGCCGAGGTTGGCGTTGAAGCCGTGGTCGCGGATGGTCAGCGTGTAGTAGTCGGCGCCGGTCTCCTTGTTCTGCTTCTTCCAGATGCCGCCGCACTCGACCAGCTTGCCGCGCGGGGAGCGGCCGAGGACGCGGTGCGTGGGGGCCATCGGTTTCGAGCTCGCGACGGGTTCGACCGTAATGTCGAGGTCGAATGTCAGGGTCGAGATGGAGCCGACGCCCTTGGCGGTTTCGATGTCGGCGCTGGTGAATTTGATGCAGTTCGTGGTCATTGCTCTTCTCCTTGTTTGCGTTGCAATGATGGTCACCTTGCAGCTGGCCAAGGCCTGGCCACACCGAAGGCGAAGCGTAGCGGAGAGGGGCAGGCGACGGTCTTTTTGCCTCGCGAGGAATGGCCCGCAGGGTCAGGGGAAAAAGATCGGCGACAACCTTTGTGGACGGGACGACAGCTGCGACCAGCATGTCATGCAACTCAGACAAAAGGAGAAGTGCGGCGGCCGCGAAGGAAACAGGGTGAACTGCTGACAGCCAGGAACGCCGAAGTGTTCCTTGCACAGTCACGCCTGATCATCCGATACACACCACGACCTATCGCAAAGCGACACCGACCCGTATTCAGTTCCTCGGTCGAGACACCAGAGGCCCCAAGCGGAAAGTGATCTGACAGGCTGGAGAAGACGAAATGCCGGGGCGAAGACACGCGCATCTCTTCCCGACGACTTTATCCCCGACCGCGTTACGAACTTCGAGGATGTCCCGTATGGCATCGCGAAACTGAGCAAACGACGCTTGCGACGCGGAAGATCGGACCAAAGCTCGAGCCCGCTCCAATCCCGATACGTGCTGGCATAAGTGAAGAGGATAAGCAGCTGGACGGCGCAACACCGAATGTGGTCACCGAGGATGGCCTGCGCGATCTGCTCTCAAGTGGCTACCTCATCGAGGTGATCTGCAACCAGACTGCCGAGAAGCGCCACAACAGTTGGTATGGCTCCTGGGTCGTGCACGCTGTGACGGAGGATGGCCAGGACGCGAAGATGCTTGTCACGAGCCGTAGCGTCTTCAAGTTGCGCGAGTTCAAGACGATCGTCGGATTGGTCAGTTTCCTGGCCGACATGGGGTGCCTTTCGGCGAACATCCCGCTGATCACGGGACGACGAGAGCGTCACGCGGCTTCAGAGGGTCTCGCCACAGCCACCAGTTAGAAATGGTGTTAACACACTCAGCAGTCTGCCAGACCAAATCCCGCAGAACCGCGCACCTCTGCGAACTCACAAAGCGAACCGCACAAGGCGCTCTGCCTGATATCATGGTGGAACCGGGGCCTAAGCCCCGATCCTCTTGATGCGGATCCCGAGCTTGCGGGCTTTGTCGACGATGTTCTCGGTGATGCCCGAACCGGGGGTGGCGATCAGACCTTGCGGCACGGTCTCGAGCATCTTGTCGTTGCGCTTGAAAGGGGCGGCCTTGCCGTGGCTTTTCCAGTCGGGCTTGAAGACCACCTGGGTGACGCCCCGAGTATCTGCCCAGCGGGCCGCGATCATTTCTGCACCTTTGGGCGTGCCACCGTGCAAGAGCACCATGTCCGGGTATTTCGCATGGGTAGCATCGAGGACGGACCAGATCAGTTCATAGGCCTGATAGTCCCCGCCCGAGAAGGCGATCCGCGTGCCTTCGGGGCAGTGCACGTCGGTCTCCTTGCGGCGCTTGGCCGATAGATAGGCCCGGCTGTCCACCACGGCGGAGGTGAGGCCGCGATGAGAGACCTTGGATCCGGTGCGGGGCAGCCAGGGCGAGCCCGTGGCGGCCGAGAAGTGGTCCACCGCCAGATCACGCATCTGCTCGAAGGCGTCGCGATGGTCCCAGAGCTTGAGCCCGATCATCTGGAGGCGCTCGAGTTCGACCGAGGCGACCTCGGAGCCGTCCTGGATGGCCAGACTTTCCCGGACCTCGAACTCATTGTCATCGAGGAGCTTCTGGATATGGGTGAGCCGGCGATGGAAGATCGAGGTCAGGGACCAGAGCATTTCTTCGAGATTGTCTTCCAACTGGCTGCCGGTGAGGAGGCCGATGGTCGTGTCAAAGAGCGTCGCCATGGCGAGCTCGACCTCGTCAGGCTGGGGCAGGGGGCGATGATCGGTCTCGCCGGGCCCAGGCGTTGCGCCGTGAAGTGCGAGATGGTCGAGGATGGCGGCGGTCACGCCGGTTTCCTCGGGGATGTCTGTCTGATGGGGCATTGTCTGGTTCCTCTGTTTGATCTGACCCGATTTGGATGGGGCGATACCAGGACCGGCGGCGACCGGGCCGCATCCGTCAGGATCGGAGCGCAGCGGAGAATGCGCCGCGGGCCGGAAAATTGCTCCCGCGAGGAATGGCCCGAAGGGGCAGGGGAATTTTCTGGTTCGGGGCGCATTGCTGCCCGGGCGAGGGGCACTCAGCCCCGACCCGCCGGTCCATCGCTCCCCTTGTCCAAACGGGATCAGATCGAACCGGCGGAACCTTTGCCCAGTCAGGCATCCGCGAGGAGGTTGGCGGTCGTCCCGTCCTCGATCCCCAGACCTTGCTCTTACATGGCCTTCAGAAGGGACTTACGCAGCGCATCCTTGCCTAATGCCCGCAGATCGTCGTTGAAATCGCCCATATTGGGCACGAGTTCACCACAGGCAATTCCAAGCGTTTCCAGTTGGTTACGCAATCTTATTGATGCGTTACGGCCAGATTCGTCATTGTCCCGCGCGATCCAGATGCGCTTGATCCCCGGCGGCGGAATGAAGAGGCCTAGATGGCTGGCGGTGAGACAGGAGGCGAGATCGAACTCCGCGAGAGCCGTTCCGACCGAGAGGGTGTTCTCGAGCCCTTCGCCGACGATGAGATCGCTGCGAGGTGAGCCGGACCAGAAGCGGATGGCATGGCCGTGAAGCTGCCCGAGGATCCGTTTCGGACTCTCGATCGCGGCCAGACCGCCGGTGGACGGATCGAGATAGAGCCGCGCGCAGCCGGTGATCTGGCCCCGATTATCGGTGATCTTAGCGAGCAGGGCAGGGGCCCTTAGCGGCGGATCGGGATCGTCCTCGTCCCGCCGCAGGAAGACCCGCGGATGATAGCGCAGGGCCGGGCCAAGCCGTGTGATGCCACGCCCTTGCAGATAGCTGGCGGCCAGAGTTCCAAGAACCGGCTTTCCAGCGGCAAAGAGCTTGCGCGCCCGCGCGATGCGTTTGCTCGAGGCGGCATCTGGTTGCTCACGGGTTTGGGTGTCGCGCGGCACGGCAGGGCAGGGGGCCTCGCCGAGAAAGGACCGGGCCTCCCTCAGCGTTTCCTTCAGCGTGGCCGACCCAAGCCGTTCCTGCAGCAGGTCGATCAGGTCGCCATATTCACCCGTCGCGAAATCGGCCCAGGACCCCGCCTTGCGCCCACCCTGCGCGTGGAGCCGGATGGCGAGGCTCTGGCCCTTTGCGCCCGAAGTGTCGCCGACCTGCCAATAGTTGCCCTGCTTGCACCCCTCGGGGAAATAGTGGCGGCAGAAACTCTCGGCACGGTCTGCCAGATCGGCCGAGAGGTCCGCAATACTGCGCCGCGCGCTCATGCGGCAGCATCCGCAGCGCTGGCACCAACCGGATGTTCGGCGAGCACGCGCGCCAGCACACCGGTGCCATCCACCGGGATGAACACCCGCGTCTTCCACTGGATCACCTCGGTGAAGCAGCCCAAGGCTTTCAGTCCCGGCAGAGCCGCGCCCGACGCGCCGATGAGCTCGAGCCTCGGCTGGCCCATGACCAATGAGCGGCGCAGCTGGTAGCCGCCGAGCAGGCTCAAGGTCGTCCTGGCCTCCATCACCGCGGCGAAGACCTCCTGAGGCGACATCTCGATCTGACAGTCGAGGCCGAGCCGCGCGTAGACGTTCAGAAGCTGCTCCTGGCTGACCAGACGGCCGATGGCGCGTTCCCCATCCTCGGTCTGCAGCCGATAGATGCGCATGTTATCGGCGGGCAGCCGGTCCCAGATCGGCAGGAGGAGGCCGCAGATCAGAGTGATTTTCGATGTAGTGAACTCCGGCACCGCCTCGACCTCGGCCTGCCAAAGCTGTTCGAACATCGCATCATCGGTCTCTTCCCAGTGTGATTTCGAAAACTCGGTGAGGGCGAGGATCTCGGTAGCCATGGGCCGCAGGAGCTTCACCCGAAGGACCGGCACGCCGCCCTCATCCATGAAGGCCGGTGCCTTCACCATCAGCGCGGCACGTTTGGAAGTCTTGTTCCAGCACAGCGTCGCGCCCTTGTTATCCGCGCAGATCGCTTTGACCCGAGTAAGGGTCAGCGGATCGTTGCGATCGATACGCTCGACGGTCAGGGCGGTTGCCGTCGCACCCGTCGCCTCGTGCTCGAAGATGACCTTGCGGTCGACAATTTCGAATTTTTCCGCGCGCAGGGTTTCGAGACCGACATCCAGCGTGCCTGCCTGGCGCGCATCCTCAATGATGGCCGAAAGGAACCCGCCGAAGGCCTCGAAGATCGCGTCCTGCATGTCGATGCGGAGCGCGAGGCAGCGGTTCAGGAACTGCTGGATTGGCGGAAGGTTCTCCTTCATCGTGCCATCCGCCTCATCGAGCGTCAGCCCGGTCATCTCCTGGAACTTCGCGTAGGAGCAAGCCTCGATCTTGCCCGCACGCAGCTTGTAGAAGAACTGCCGCAGCGCAACCCGCGCGTAGGGGCTTTCCAGATTGTCCTCGGCGCGGAACATGTTCTGACCGCCGGTCTCGCGCTGCCCCTTGGTGATCGCCCCGAGCGTGTCGAGGCGGCGCGCGATGGTGGAGAGGAACCGCTTCTCGCCCTTCACATTGGTCGCGACGGGGCGGAAGAGCGGCGGTTGCGCCTGGTTGGTGCGATTGGTGCGCCCCAGCCCCTGGATCGCATTGTCGGCCTTCCAGCCGGGCTCCAGCAGGTAATGCACCCGGAGACGCTGGTTCTTGGCCCCCAGATCGGCGTGATAGCTGCGCCCCGTGCCACCCGCATCAGAGAAAACCAAGATGCGCTTGGCATCATCCATGAAGGCCTGGGTTTCTCCAAGGTTGGAGGAGGCGGGCCGGTTCTCGACCTTGAGCCGCCCCTCGCGCGTCTTCACGATGCGCCGCTTGCGCCCGGTGACCTCGGCGACGGCATCGCCCCCGAAATGCCAGAGGATCTGGTCCAGCGCGCCCTGCACCGGGGCGAGGGCACCAAGATGCTCGACCAGATCGTCGCGCCGCCGCTCCGCCTCGCGGCAGATGATCGGGTTGCCGTCACCATCGAGTGCCGGGCGAGAGCGCAGATCGCCATTCTCGTCGGTGTAGGGTTCGAAAAGCTGCGTCGGGAAGCTGTGCATCAAATACTCCATGACCGCCTCCCGCGGCGTAAAGTCGACCTGAAGATCGTCCCATTCCGAGGGCGGGATGTCTTCGAGACGGCGTTCCATCACCGCCTCGCTGGTCGAGACCACCTGGATCACCGCCGAATGGCCCGCCGCCAGGTTCGCTTCGATCGAGCGGATGAGCGAGGGGCACTTCATGGCGGTGATGAGATGGCTAAAGAAGCGCTGCTTGTTGCTCTCGAAGGCCGAACGCGCGGCGGATTTCGCCTGGGCGTTCAAGGTGCCCGTCTCAGAGGAAATGCCCGAGGCCTGAAGGGCGGCCTCGAGGTTATTGTGGATGATTTGATAGGCATCGGCGTAGCTGTCGTAGATCGCGACTTGGGCGGGCATCAGCTCATGCACCAGCATCTCGTATTCGACTCCGGCATAGGAAAGCGAGCGCGCAAGATAGAGCCCAAGCGCCTTCAGGTCGCGCGAGATCATCTCCATTGCGGCAATGCCCCCGGCCTCCATCGCGGCGACAAACTCGGCTCGCGTCACGAAGGGGAAATCGCCGGTGCCCCAAAGCCCGAGACGCGAGGCATAGGCAAGATTGCCGACGACCGTCGCCCCGGTGGCCGAGACGTAGAGGACACGGGCATCAGGAACCGCGTTCTGCAGTGCGAGGCCGGCGAGACCTTGCTGGGAAGCCTTCTTTTCGCCGCGGTCGGACTGTTCGCCGGCGGCGTTCGCCATGGCGTGGCTTTCATCAAAAGCGATGACCCCGTCGAAGCCTTCCCCGAGCCAGGATGTGACCTGATCGAGGCGGGAGGCTTTGCCCTCGCGCTCAGTGGAGCGCAGCGTGGCATAGGTGACGAAGAGGATACCCTCGGGAAGCCGGATCTCGCTGCCCTGGCGGAATTTCGAGAGCGGCACGATATCGCTTTCGCGCCCCCCGAGCGCCATCCAGTCGCGACGCGCATCCTCGATCAGCTTGTCGCTTTTTGACACCCAGACCGCGCGCCGACGCCCCTGCAGCCAGTTGTCGAGGATGATGCCCGCAACCTGCCGCCCCTTGCCGCAGCCAGTGCCATCGCCCAGAAACCAGCCCTTGCGCAGCCGGAAGGCGCCTTCGTCACCCTCAGCCGCCGCCATCAGCTGGCCTTCGATCTCGCCGCGCTTGAACCAGCCTTTCAAGTGGACCTCATGCGCATTACCCGCATAAACGACGCTTTCGAGCTGGGGCGCTGACAGTAGGCCGTCCGCGACGAGGCTCTTCGGCAGAACGGGACGGTAGCTCGGCACGGGCGGCGGCACCGAGGCCATGGCCGCGGATTGCACCAGCGCGGTTGGGTGTTCTGCCGCGCCATCGATCTGGATCGCCTGCAGGTCGTAAGCCTCATAGACCGTGTCCTGCAGCGTGCCCTCTGGTTGGCTCCAGTCTTTCGGCAGGTAGTCGAGACGGGCTGTTTCGATGTCATCGAACGGGTGCTTCGCGCGTTCTTCGGCGAGGGCACGGGTTTCCTTGCGGGCGGTATTTCGCAGGGCGTGCAGGTTCGTACGCGTCGGGCCGGACGGAACCGACAACGCCGAACTTGTAGGGCAGGGCGGGGGGCTCCGGCGCTCCGGGCAATGGGTCAGAACTGACGCGAGGAGATCGGCCGTTGTTGCGCAAATCGGATGATAGACGGCCTCGATATTGCCCGGCGTTGTCTCTTGGTGGCCAGCCGGGCGTTTGTCGATCACCGTGAGCCGAGTGTCGATCGTGGTGCCATGACGCGCAAAGACCTTGCCGTCGATGGAGGCGGAAAACACGACATCGGCGCTTTGGCCGATACGCTGAAACGTCGACTGGAAGGATTTCGTGGAGGGACGAAAGCTTTCGCCGGTGATGACGACAAGACGTCCGCCCGGCGCGAGGCGCGCGAGGGCGGACAGAACGTGCTGGCTGGTGGCCTGCCGGAACTTACTCTCGACATGGTTGGCCGCTGAAAACGGCGGGTTCATCACGATTACCGAGGGCGAGATCGACCGGTCGAGGCGGTCGTCGATCGCCGCGGCATCGTGATCAGACAGGACAGCCTCCGGGAACAGATGTCCCAGCAAGGCCCGGCGGGAGTCGGCGAGTTCATTCAGCGCCAGTCGAGCGCCTGCAATCCGCGCGAAACCCGCCAACATGCCGGTTCCGGCCGAGGGCTCGAGCACCAGGTCGTCATCCCGAAACCCCGTCGCCTGGGCCACGCTGGCCGCAAGGGGCAGAGGGGTCGAGAATTGTTGCAGACGGACGCTGTCTTCGGAGCGCCGCGTGTGGGAGGGGGCCAGCCCTGCGAGGCGCTCGATCATGGTGAGGAAGGCCTGTGGTGAGGCGGCCTGGCGCTGCATCAATGCGCCGTAGCGCGAAAGCATCAGGATCTGCGCGACTTCTGCCGCTTCGTAGGCGTCCTTCCAGACCCAGGCACCGCTGGTGTCGCTGGCGCCGAAGGCATCTTCCATGGCGGCGCGAAGGGCGGCAGCGTCGATGGACCTGCCCGCCTCGAACAAGGGCACAAGGATTTTCGCAGCCTGCATCAGGTTGTGGGCGAAGCGCGAGGCATCCGGCAGAACAGAGGCCTCGACCTCGGGCGCAAGGGGGACGGAATGGGGGTGAGCGTTCATCGGCAATCTCCAGGGTTGAGGGTTGGCCCCAAGCCCCGCGCGC
Organism: Marinibacterium sp. SX1; assembly: GCF_050389775.1. Classification (NCBI taxonomy): domain Bacteria; kingdom Pseudomonadati; phylum Pseudomonadota; class Alphaproteobacteria; order Rhodobacterales; family Paracoccaceae; genus Marinibacterium; species Marinibacterium sp. SX1. The sequence goes on from NZ_CP177149.1 coordinate 92,817, forward strand.
ACTCTCTCACCCGGGAGGGGTCACCCCTCCCGCCCTGCCTCTTGCTCTTTCTTGGGAGTGCTGAACTCCGTCCCGGCAGCGGAAAGTTATCCCCAGAATCTGGGGATGGGGCTGTGGGTGCTGCCGCGTAAGCCCTTGTCAGCTTGAGGCATTGCCAGCTCGCCTAAGTCTTGGGTGGTTTGCGCCCTGTGCATCCGAAACGGGCACGTCGTCGACCGCTCGGTAGCCGTACGCACCCGGACAACCTTCAGGACGAGCTCTGAAAAAGAAAAAGGCGGCATCCGGGAGGAGGTGGATGCCTCCGTTTAGCTTAGATCGGCTCAGGGAGGAGGAGAGAACCGATCTCAACTTCAAAATAGTGGCTATGCTGCAGCCGCACAATAGGCAGGCCATAATTTTTCTGCATTGCAGCAATGCGAGACCAATTGGGATTGCAGCAAGAAAGGGAGCGTTTGCCACCTGTGCCGGTTGCTAAGGGTGAGCCTGCGCTTGAGCGGCAGCGGACTGGGGTATTTGACCAGGCGACCGTACTGGCACAGCCTGTCGCGCCTCGGGCAAACAGCCCGTCTCATAGTCGCCAACGAATCCCCAGCAGGCGTCGATCTCCTCGCCATCCTGCTCAATGACATAGCCATAGACCCGACCGCCGAGGTAGGCATCATAGCTGACGATTTCGCCCCGCAGGATGTCTTCAGCCTTTTCGCGCAGCGCCTTGGTGACGCGTTTCACACCGAACTCCTCCCGGACCGCTTCGAGCGTCGCGTAGACGATGCCGACCTGGCCGGAGTCCCACGGGCAATGAAACCCGATGGTGTTCATCGCGAGGCCAGAGTGATCATAGAGAAAGACGGGCAGCAGGATCGCATTGCGCTCCGCACGGTCGAGCAACTGTACCAACGAGAGATTACTTTGATCCGAAACATCGGCGAGGTCGCGCAGGAACGCCTTAGGGCTGTCGAACTGGTGGCAGTCGCCAAGCCGGTATCTCCGATGCCAACAGATCAGCGTGCCGAGGTTGCACCACTCACGCGGGCTTTCAGCATCGGGGTCGTGGTAGATCTTGATGACGTGGCCTTGGTAGGCCTCCTCGTAGATAGGGTCTTGCATATCGATGTCCTTTCTAGAAACGCAATCGACCCGCCGAGCCGGTTGTGGCGCGAACGGGTCGATTGGGACGTGGTCAGGTGGTTGATGCTTTTGCCGACTGGCGGATCAGGCGGCGGCGCGGTTCTGGCGATGCTGGACGTGCTCGACAGAGACTTTCAGGAGCCAATCCTCGAAACCGAGAATGGTTTGGTGAGTGGCAACTGCCTCGATCCAGACGGCGCGTGGATCGCTGCCAATCTGCGTCGGGTCGTTGTCGATCCGCCCATTGGCCATCCACGACTCCGGCTGAATGCGCCCCAACCAGTCGGCCAGCGACGGGATACGTCCCTGGCAGTCCTCGCGCACATGCTGCTCGCCAATCCAGCGGATCGGAACGACCCGACCCGCGCTGTTGATCAGGCTGCGGCCAAACAGCCGCTCGGCCTCGAAGATCCCGAGCGTGTGATGCCGGTGTGCGCGATGGGTAAAGATCGCGAGGTGTTCCTTGGACGCATCGAACCAGTCATGCACATGTTGGTAATCTTCAGGCACACCGCCGAATTTTCGGGCCGAGCTTTCAGCGTGATGGAGGGGATGTGCCATGTCAGAGCCCCTCGTGTTCGGTGGTCTCAGACGCGATATAGCGGTTCGAGTGGCTGACATCGATCTTGTCCGCCTCCAGTGACCAGGTCAGCTCGCCATAGCCACCTTCGTTGTTCTCGAAACCGGGGCTCAGCGCATAGGCGAAGTCCCAGCCGAAGTCTTCGACGCGGCGCCGCTGCTCATCTGTCAGGGTGGCCGTATCAGGGGTCACAATGACATCCTCGACATTGCCGGAATCGCCGTAGCCTTCATATTGCACCTTGAGGCCGGTCACGCCGAGGGCGCGCAGCTCGGTGAGAAGTGCCGCGCGGGCAATTACCCGCTGCTCGGCAGCGCGTCTCTGGGACTCGAGCATCTGCGCGTAGAAATCTGGTGTTTGTTTCATGTCTTCGATCCTGGAAAAGTGGAAGGGGAGGGTGGCCATCGATCAAGGGCCACCCATGTCACATGCTTGCGCTCAACGGGCCGCGTCACCGCACGCGGTCCCGGTGCGGTCCTCGAGGTTGAAGTAAAGCTCCGCCGTCGCCTTTGCGAAGCCGGGTGGCTTGCGTGGGGCCAGGCAGCGCACTGCAGCACGGCAGCTCGCGCCATGTTCCATCGCGAACTGCGTCACCTGGTTGATCAGGTCATCCATCCCCGCGGCCTGGATGCGCCTATGCGGATAGGTCTCCATCATCTGAAACTTGGTGACGATAAAGGCCCCGTCGCGGTGGGCGGGATGCAGCGTGATCTCGTAGTCGATCGGTTTAGCCATGTCTGTTCTCCTGCGGCGGGCAGGATGCGATCATCGCGACCCCGGGGAACCCGCCAGCGCGAAAGGACCGCCCTTTGTGCAAGGGCGGTCCGGGGCGGTGAGTAGGGATTGGAGGCGTCAGTATTCCGACGGCAGAAGCAGGGTCAGAACCCGACGCGTCTGTTCGGGATCAGAGGGCTCGGGCGAGCCGTACTGGTAGTCGACGTCGTACAAATCGAGTTTGAACCAGACCGTCGTACCATCGAATTCGATGACCCCCATTTCGTGCCATCCCTGCGGGTCGCTGTCGGCATCGAAGGCGTCAAATGTGGCAACGCGGCGGGTCAGTTCCAGTTGGGCGTCAGGTCCAAGCGCCGCGACTCCACGTGTCATCACGAACTGGCCATGCGGGGCATCGGCGACGGGGGTGTTTCCGAGGATCGAGTGACGAAACGCATCGTTCTGCGCGGCAATGAGTGCGGCTTCCTCGACGGGATCGAGATCGAGTGTGGTGGTCATGGGATATCTCCGGGACGGGCCAGCCGATCCGATATCGGCTGTAGGCAACCCGCCAGCCGGAAAGGGCCGCCCTCGAAGTGAGGACGGCCCAAAGTTCATGTGGTAATCACACCGGTGTTTTCTTCGTCAGGCTGCATCCTCGCTGAGGAAGGCGGGCAAGGACGACGGTTCATCACTCTCCGCCTCGGCCAGAGCGTCTGCGGCGGGCGCGTCGCCTGCCTCGGCCTCGGGCGCATGGTTACCCATGTCGGTAGTAGCCTCCTTCGCACCGGCAAACACCATCCCGTCGGGTAGCCAGCGGGTCACCTCGGCGACCGTCGCGGCGTCGAAACCCTCCGTCTCGCCAGCAGTTTCCGCGAACGCCCGCTCCATCGCGGCTGCGAGATCGCCCTTGCGCTCGCGATTGCGATCCTCGGCGTAGTCGTCGCCGATCAGCTTGCGTGCCGTGGCCACCGCATGCCCCTTGTTGACCCGGCCCCAGTAGTTCTGCGCCGTCGGGCGCCAGCAAGCCGACACATCGACATCGAGCCGTACGCCAATCTCCTCGATGACAGGGGAGGGGCGATTGTCGGAGGAGAGCTGCGGCTTGACCGCCAGCCCCGACGCCCAGGCGAAGAGCGCCTGTTTGTCTTCGATCGGCAGTGCTGACATTGCCCGGAAGTCATCGGGTTTCTCCAGCTTCATCCAGTCAGTGGCGAGATCCTGTTCCAGCGCCTCGAGCATCTTCTGGGCGACGGTGTCCGCATGCAGTACCTCGCGGTTTTGCGCCTGGAAAGGACGGATCGAGATATCGAGCGCCTCGTTGTTGTAGGACCGCCCCAAAGCCTGCTCGCAGAGCGCGTAGAGCATCGCATCGAAAGCCACCTCGAAATCCGCCGCCAGATGCGCCCGCAGGATATGCTGGCGCGTCGCGCGCAGATCGTCGGCCAGGCTTGCCGAAATTCCGTCTGCCTTGCGTAAGGTTGCGGCCGGGTCGGAGCTCGGCACCGGCGTGGAGGAGGTCGGCGGAGTCACATGTGGGCGGGCAGGGGAGGGGGCGCCATCCGCATCTGCGGTGGTCTCATTGGGCTCGGGCGCCGCAGGAATATCCTCGGGCCGAACAAGGCCCTTCTCGACGCGTAACTCCCCGTCATGGCCGATGGTCAGGACAACCCCCGCGATGGCACGATCTTCGTCCGTATAAGGGTGCCGCTCGCGCTGCAAGGCCTCGATCTCACGCAGGCGCGGCTCGATGGCGTAGTATTCTTCCGTCTCCGCGTCAGTCCAATCCTCGCCGTCATTCTGCGCCGCCAGTTCTTCTTCGCGCGCGATGAGACGTTCCTCTTCGGCGAGCAGGTCCGGATCAGGGTCGATATCCTGCGGATAGACCCGCCCGAAACTGCGAAACGCGCCGTAATCCACCGAGAGATGCACCTCGACCCATTTCCAGGCAGCCTCGAACGGTTTGGCGGCGGTTTGCAGCTTCTCGATGGCAAGACGCTCGAGGAGCTCGGGGTTTTCCATATGGGCGCTGGCACGATCGTCGAAGAGGTCGCGCAGCAGAACGCCGCCCGCCGCCTCATAGGCCTCGATGCCGATAAAACGCCCAAGGCCCGAGTTCGCCGAGTGCGCTGTCTCGGTCAGCTGGCGTTTGATGCTTTGCGGATGGATGTGATAGCCACCCTTTACCGCGTTCCAGACCGCCAGTTGCCGATCATGGTCGTCTGTCAGCGTGAACGCCATCACGCATTCGAGGGTCAGATCGCCCGCGCGAAACTGTTCGATTATCTCCGGCGCGACACGGGCGAGTTTCAAGCGGCGGCGGACCAAGTCGACGGAGACGCCGAACTTCAGCGCAATCTCGTCTTCGCTACGCCCCTCGCCGATCATCGCCTCGAAAGCCTCGAACTGGTCTGCCGGGTGCATGGCCGCGCGCTGTAGGTTTTCGGTGGCGGAGGTCAGGATGGCATTGCGCTCATCCTCGATGAGGCAGGGCACCGGGTGGTCTGCGGCGATCACACCGTCTTCGGCGAGCTGCTTCAGCGCCTTGAGGCGGCGCCCGCCGGCATCGACTGCAAAACGTGTCTCAGACAGCAAATGAACCACCAGGTTCTGCTTGATGCCCGTCTCGCGGATGCTGGCGAGGAGCTCTGCATCATCGTTGGCGCTCGCGGCGACCTTACGGACGTTGAGCCGGCTCGGCTCCAGCTGGTCGAGCGGGATCATCCGGATGTCGGTGGCGCCGTCAGGCGTTGCCGATCCAGCGGCTTCGGTGTTCTTTGAGGTGGTGGGTTTCGGACTGGTAGAGGTCTTGGCCATGGTCAGGGTCCTTGTCACGCCGGACCCGGATGAGACTCTCTCTATCCTTTCAAGCCCGGCACCCGGGCTTCCCTTTCTCTGGCTTTTTCCAGTCCGAAACTTTTTGATCTTTTGATCCCATGACGACGTCAATGAACCTACTCGAAGATAGCACGACATTTCGATGCCGCCGAGGTGCGTTTCAATCAAACCTGACCACCCTACCCAAGGTGCTCACGCATCCATTTCGCTTCTTCTGTCGCGCTGCGGCCGAAATGCCGTCGGAAGTCCCGGCTGAATTGAGCCGGGCTCGCGTAACCGACTTTCTCGGAGATCAAGGAAACCGTGCCGACCTGTCGCACGATCATCAGGCGCGCCTCGTGAAGCCGGATGGCCTTGACGTATTGCATGGGGGCGTTGCCTGTCAGGGCCTTGAAGTGCGCGTGAAATGACGGAACGCTCATGCCAGCGGCAGCGGCTAGACCCGGCACCGTTAGCCGGGTATTGTAGCTGTCGCGGATCCGCACGAGGCTTTCCACGATCTTCGCGGTCGGACCCTCGTGCTGTAGGGCCGCCATCAACGCTCCACCCTGCGGGCCGGTCAGAATCCGGAAATGCAGTTCGCGCATAAGCCCCGGTCCTATGACCGCCAATTCCACAGGGTCGCGCAAAGCCAGCAGCATACGGCGCAATACATCCCTGAGACTCGGCGTCATGCGGCTGGACACCAGGCTTTTGGCCGGGGCAGGCGGCTGTATGACCCCGCTTTTGCTAAGCATATTGGCTATTTCGGCGGCGAGGCGCAGATCGAAATCGACGTAGATCGCCAGCAAAGGCGCATCGCGGTCGGCCTGCGAGGCCATGCGAAACGGCACCGGCAGAGAGACGGCCAGGTAATGGTCCGTGTCGTAGCGATAAACGGCGCCGTCGAGAAACCCTTGTTTCGCACCCCGCAAGACAAAGACTGCGCCCGGCCGGTACAGCACGGGGACATCCTCCAGAACGGTGTCCGAGCGCAAAAACCGCACTCCGTCCAGCGCGGTCGGATTGTACCCCGTGCGCGGTGCATGCGTGGCGGCGAGCTCTGCAAGAGCGCCAGAATGGCCATCAATTTTCATAGGATCAGACAAGAAGAACAGAGGATACGCACTAAGAGAGCGGATTCTGAGAGAGTATTCGTCAAGACAGAGGCAATTTCAAGACGAGGAGCATCATGTCGAATAGGACCTTTTTCATCACGGGCGCCAATTCCGGGTTCGGTTATGCCATCGCAAAAGCCGCGTCAGAGCAGGGCCACAAGGTCATTGGGACCGTACGTTCGGAGGAGGCGCGTGCCTCGCTGGCCGAACGGTTGCCCGCTGTCGTTCCGGTGGATTGCGATGTAACCAATTTCGACGCGATCCCGGACATCGTCGCGCGCACTGAGAAGGCGCACGGCCCTGTCGATGTGCTGATTAACAACGCAGGCTATGGCCACGAAGGTATCCTCGAAGAGTCGCCGTTGGACGAGTTGCGGCGCCAGTTCGACGTGAACGTTTTCGGCGCGGTTGCCGTGGCCAAGGCCTTTCTCCCCGCCTTCCGCACCCGACGCGCCGGGTTCATTGTCAACGTGACCTCGATGGGGGGCATGATCACCATGCCCGGCATCGCCTATTACTGCGGTAGCAAGTTCGCCCTGCAGGGTATTTCGGAAGTGATGCGCGCCGAGATGGCGCCATTCAATGTACATGTGACGACTCTTTGCCCAGGGTCGTTCCGCACTGACTGGGCGGGCCGCTCGATGATCCGCACCGAACGTTCGATTGTGGATTACGATGCGCTTTTTGACCCGATCCGCGCGGCGCGGCAGGAGAAAAGCGGCAAGCAGCTTGGCGATCCGAACAAGCTCGCCTTGGCCGTTCTCGAGCTGATCGCCTCCGACGCACCACCGCCGCAGCTCCTTCTGGGAAGCGATGCGCTCGGGTTGGTAAGCGCGCGGCTGGATCGCATGCGGCACGAGATCGCGGAGTGGGAAGACCTGACCCGTTCAACGGACGGGTGAACCGGGCCGTGACGCGCCCGTTTCGGGCACGGTCGCGGTGAATTTGCACACCCGTCCCGCAGAATTGGGCGCAGAGCGCCGGGCGCGCTGCAGGTAAGGTGCCGGCGACGGCAAAGAGGCCAATCACAATAGACGGATGTTGATATGCGGCAGATCTATATCGTGTCCGGCGTACGCACGGCGGTTGGAACATTCGGAGGAGCGTTGGCGGATATCCCTCCGTCAACCTTGGCCGCGGCGGTCTGCAAGGAAGCCGTCAGCCGGTCCGGTGTTGACCCCGAAGCGATCGGGCTCGCCGTCTTCGGCAATGTCATCCACACCGACCGCCGCGACCCGTTTCTCGCGCGGGTCGCGGCGCTGGACGCAGGGCTGCCACAGGGAGTCTCTGCAGTCACAGTGAACAGGCTGTGCGGATCGGGGATGCAGGCCTTCATCCAGGCGGCGCAAGGGATCATGCTGGGGGATGCAGAGATTGCAGTAGCGGGCGGTGCCGAAAGTATGAGCCGGGCACCTCTCTTGGCGCAGTCGGCCCGGTTCGGGCGCAAGCTCGGCGATCAGATGCTGGCCGATATGCTGAACGGCGCGCTAACCGATCCCTTTCTCGACGTGCTGATGGGGGTAACGGCGGAAAACGTCGCTGGCACCTACGGCATCTCGCGTGAAATGCAGGATGCTTCTGCGCTCGAGAGCCATCGGCGGGCGTCCCAAGCCATTCGGAACGGGCATTTCCGGGAGCAGATCCTGCCGGTCAAGATCAGGTCGCGCGGTAAGACCGCGTTATTTTCCGAAGATGAGCACGTCCGGCACGATGCCGAACTGGCCGATTTCCAGAAGTTGCGCACGGTGTTCGCGGCGGATGGCAGCGTAACGGCGGGCAATGCATCGGGTATCAATGACGGCGCGGCGGCGTTGGTTCTGGCCAGCGGCGAGGCGGTCGAGAAATACGGGCTGACACCGATGGCACGGCTTTGCGCTTATGGTCAGGCCGGGGTCGACCCGGCGCATATGGGGATCGGCCCGGTGCCGGCCTCGCGGCAGGCGCTCGAGCGCGCGGGAGCCGCGGTTGAGGCTCTGGACGTGGTGGAGTCGAACGAGGCCTTCGCGGCGCAGGCCTGCGCGGTGGCCCAGCAGCTCGGCCTCGATCCCGCCCGCACCAACCCCAACGGAAGCGGCATTTCGCTGGGTCATCCGATCGGTGCCAGCGGCGCTATCCTTCTGGTCAAGCTGGCATACGAGCTGCGCCGAACCGGCGGCAGGACCGGTCTTGCGACCATGTGCATCGGCGGAGGACAGGGGATAGCCACAGTGCTGGAGTGCGTCTGAACTGTCAGTCCGACACCCAATCCGCGTCGTGGAAATGCGCGCGGACATGGCGCAGAAAGGCCGAGACGGGCGGCGTCTGATCGCCGCTCCGATGCACCAGCGCGATGTCGGCCAGAACGTTGTTGGCACGGATCTCCCGAAAGGCCACGCCAGGCAAAGCCACGCAGGTGAGCGATGCGGGCACAAGGGCAAAGCCCATCCGAAGCGCGACCAGACTGGTGATGGTCACCCAGTCCCGAACCTCTCGACCGATCCGGGGGACGAACCCGGCGTTGCTGCAAAGCTCCAGCGTGTGCCTGTGAAAACTGACTTCCGGGGGCTGATCAGGAATGATGAAGGTCTCGTCGCGGCAGTCGGCCAGATCCACGGTGTCGCGCTGCGCCAGCGGATGCGCGGCTGGCAGGAGGAGCAGAATTTTCTCCCGCCGAATGACATGGCTGTCGAGACCGTCGCCGCGGGGTAGGGTGGGGCGCATGAAGCCGATGTCGGCGCGGCTCTCGAGCAGGGCGGTGACCTGTCGTTCCAGCGTCCCCTCGCGTATGTTCAGCCGGACATCCGGCAAAGCCGCGCGAAACCCGCCGATCGCTTCCTGCAGGACGCCAGAATAGGCGATGGAGGCGCTGTACATGATCTCGATGGTTCCGGTTTCTCCCCGGCTATAGCGATGGGCATCGTTCACCGCTTGCTCGGCGGAGGCAACCGCGCGGCGGGCCGCCGGGATCAGCGCCGCGCCGGCGGGACTCAGGGCGACCGACCGCCTCGTCCGTTCGAAAAGCGTCACGCCGAGAATGTGCTCCAGGGCCTGGATCTGGTGACTGAGCGCCGGTTGGGCAATGCCGAGCGTGGATGCCGCGCGCCCGAAATGCGTGTCCTCCGCCAGGGCCAGAAAAGCCTCGAAATGTCGCAACTTCACGTTCCCCAACATGGTCCGTCCTTCCTTGCCTGTTCCTGCGAGCCCGGCATGACCCAGTCAGAATGATAATATTCTTCGATTAATAGGCCGGCAATAAATTATTGGATTGGATCATTTGTCCATGCCTACCCTGATGACTGACCCAACGGGAGAGGCGGTCAGGGAGGAGATCATGACAAAGCCGGAATGCGGGCTGGGCGGCGGGCCATGGACGCGGGTAAACTGGGACCATCTGCGGTTCTTTCTTGCGGTGGCCCGTACGGGAACACTGGCCGCCGCCGCCAACTTGCTGACCACCGATCACACGACCGTCTCCCGCCGCATCAAGCGGCTGGAGCAGGAAATCGGCGTCAAGCTCTTTCGGAGATCCAATGCTGGCTACAGCCTGACGTCGGCGGGGGAGCGGTTGCTGGCCGCCAGCGACAGGATCGAGACGGCACTTTTCGAAGGTGTGACAATGGCGGCCAGCGATCATGGCGCCCTGTCGGGCAAGGTCCGTATCGGGGCGCCTGACGGGTTGGGATCGCTGTTTCTCGCTCGGCAGATCCCCAAGCTTCTGGAGACCAACAAGGAACTGGAGGTCGAGCTGATCGCGACGGCGCGATCCTTCGACGTGATTACAGGAGAGGCGGATATTGCGATATCCATCCCGGTGCCGCGGCAAAGTCGCCTTGTCTACCGCCGTCTGACCGATTACGCGCTGATGATCTACGGCAGCCGCGACTACCTGGCACGGCATCCGGTCAGCGACCCGCGGGATCTGGGGCGACACGGCTTCATCGGCTATGTGGAGCGGGACCTTTACGCGCCCGAACTGGATTATCTGGACGCCGTCGCGCCCAACCTCGGCGTTCCTCTGCGCAGCACCAATCTTCTGGCCCAGGTACATGCAACGCTGGCCGGGCATGGGCTCTGCGTGCTGCCGGCCTTCGTCGCGCATCATTTCACCGATCTGTTCGTTGTTCTGCCCGAACATTTCCGGCTGCAGCGGTCGTTCTTCATCCAGACCCATGAAGACAGGCGTGCGACGCCGCTGATCCGCAGCGTGATCGACTTCATTATCGAGCGCGCCAGGGCGGAACGGGCGGTGTTTCTGCCTGACGCCGGAACGATGCAGGAATGGGCCCGGGTCCGGGCAAAAATGCACAGCACTCGGGTGGAACTGCTTCTACCCCGGTTTGAGAGCGGAACTTAATCTTGTGTTCACAGTCCTTGGGAGGGGAATTCAGTGTCTGCTATGGTCGTTCAACAGGGTCCGATGGTGGCAGCCACCCCTGCAGGGATGCAGGACGGCGACGCCGCGCGGGATGGCGCGCTGCTTTTGTCGGCCCGCAATCTGAGCGTGACCTACAACAAAGCCGTCCTCGCCGTCGAAGGCCTGAACATCGAGGTCCGCGCAAGCGAGATTGTTGCCCTTCTCGGCGCCAACGGAGCTGGCAAGTCCAGCACGCTCAAAGCCTTTTCCGGGCTCCTAAAGCGGGAAAACGGGGCGACCAGTTGCGACGCGCTCGAGATCGCAGGAGAGGCCATCCTCACCGCGCCTGCTTATCGCATCGTCGAACTGGGAGCGGCCCATGTGCCCGAGGGGCGGGGTCTGTTCCAGGATCTCACCGTCGAGGAAAACCTCAAGATGGGAGGCTATAGCGTAAAGCGGGCCGCGCTGCTTGAAGCGATGGACGAGGTCTATGCGCTTTTCCCCCGCGTGGCGGAGCGGCGCAAACAGCTGGCGGGCTATCTTTCGGGCGGAGAGCAGCAGATGGTCGCCATCGCGCGCGCGATGGTGTCGCGTCCCCGGCTGCTGATGCTGGACGAGCCCTCGCTTGGGCTGGCCCCGCAGATTATCGACACGATCTTCGACACGCTGATCGCGCTGCGCGATGCCGCCGGGCTGGGCGTGCTGCTGGTCGAGCAGAACGCGCGCCTTGCGCTGGAGGTCGCCCGCCACGCCTACATCATGGAAAACGGCCGCGTCGTGATGTCCGGCGCCGCCGCAGACCTGGCTCAGCGTGATGAAGTGCAGAGCCTTTATCTCGGGATCGCTTCAGATGGCGCGCGTCGCTCCATGCGAGACGTCAAGCGCTATGACCGCCGCAAGAGGGGCCAGCTATGAGCACGGTCCTGGAGGTCGAAGGCGTCTCGAAACATTTCGGTGGGCTGAAGGCGGTTCAGGATGTGAGTTTCAGCGTCCGGCAGGGCGAGATCTTCAGCGTCATCGGTCCGAATGGTGCCGGCAAGACAACGCTGTTCAACGTTATCAGCGCGGTGCTGAAGGCCAGCGCGGGCCGCGTTGTGTTCGGCGGGCGCGAGCTGACCCGCTGCCGCACCTCGGACCTTGCCAAGCTGGGCGTATCCCGCACCTTCCAGAACCTGGCGCTTTTTCATACGGAGCCAACGGTAGCGAACGTGCTGACTGGTTTGCACCACCAGCTGACCGGCACAGTTCTGGAGGCCGCGTTCTATCGCGGGCGGCTGCGGCGGCAAGAAATCGAGGCACGGCAGAGGGTCGAGGATGTACTGGCCTTTCTGCGGCTTGAGGATGTGCGCGATGCCCCCGTCGGGACGCTGGCCTACGGGTTGCAGAAACGGGTCGAGCTGGCGCGCGCCATGGTCTCTTCTCCGCAGCTGCTTCTGTTGGACGAGATGGTGTCGGGTATGAACCAGGAAGAGCGCGAGGACATTGCTCGCTTTGTCCTCGACCTGCGCGACGAGATGGGCGTGACCGTCCTGATGATCGAACACGACATGGGCGTCGTCATGGATATTTCCGACCGGGTGGCGGTGATGCATCAGGGGCGGCTGATCGCCTGTGACAATCCCGAGGCCATTTCGGGCAACAGTGACGTGATCGAGGCCTATCTGGGCCGGAAAAGGGGGGCGTGATGGCAAGCGGAACGCCCAGGACACTGCCGCAGATCCTGCGAGACGCGGCGCGAAAGACTCCGGGCAAACCGGCGCTGCGCAGCAAGCGGCGCGGAGTCTGGCAGGCGACCGACCTGCGCGGATACTTCGAGGCCGCGGTCGAGACCGCTCTGGCCCTGCGGGCTGACGGGGTTGTGCCGGGTGACACGGTGCTGGTCTTTGCCTTCAACGGCCCGGAATGGCTGATGGCCGACATGGGCATTCAGATCGCCGGCGGCCGGTCTGCCGGGCTTTACCCCGACATGGCGCCGGACGAGCGGCTGGAGATCCTTGCCGCACTCGCGCCCTCGGTCGTCTTCTGCTGTGGCCATGAACAGGTGGATCAGGTGCTGGCCGCCGAGGCCTCAGGCTGCCTGCCTGGCCTACGCCGGATCGTTTTCTGGGAACCTGCGGGGCTGCAATCCTGCACAGATCCCCGGCTGGTCGCCTATGATGCCTTTCGTGCTGCCGCAGCAGAGCAGGGCAACCGGACCGGGATGGTTGAGGCAATAGATGCCCTTGACCCTGAAGCGGTCGCTGCTCTCTGCCTTACGCGTGGCGTCACCGGCCGGGTGCGGACAGTCCCGCTGACTCACGCCGATCTGGTTGCGGCGGGCAAACGGGCCGTTGCTGGGGTCGAGGCCGGACCGAACGGGTGTTGTCTGGCCTATCTTCCCTTGGCCAATGCCATGGCGCGGCAATGTTCCGCGACGTTGAGCCTGATGACAGGCGAGGAACTGGTTTTCGCAGAGGCAGAGCAGGGTCTCTTCTCCGCGATGCAGACAATTCAGCCGCAGAGTGTCGCGCTTTTCCCCAACGGCTGGGCCGAGTTGGTCTCGCAACTCACCGTCCGGCTTGAACAGTCGCCAAAGCTGCCTTCGCGTCTGCGGCTCAGGGCGTTGCGCGACCCGCAGGCCGGCAGGGCGCGGCGGGTTTTCGGGGCCGGGATGCGGCGGTTCATGGGGCTGGCACGGAACAGCAGCGCAATCTGCCTGGGCGGCTTGCCCGATCAGGAGACGCGCAGCATACTCGAACGTCTCGGCATCCGGTTGCACTATGGATACGGCCTGACCGAAACCGGTGGCCTGACCCACATGTCGCAACAGCCGCAGAGCCTGCTGGACGCGCCGTTGCCCGGTGTCACGGTCACCACCGACGAGGGTGGCCAGATCCACATCACCACCGGTCCGCGTGGCGGGATTGCGACGGGCGACCAGCGCTGTGCCGCCGCCGTGCGGCTGGGCCAGATCGACCGGCAGTCCGACCGGCATGGCGGGTACGGGCACCCGGTCGGGCTGGGCGGGCTTGAAAGCCTGCTGACCGACAGCCGCTGGATCCGGCGGGCTGCGGCCTGTCCCGGCCCGGACGGGGTGACCCTGATGATCGAGATCGACCCGGTTACCACCGCCAGATGGGCCGCCGAACGCAAGTTAGCCTTCACCGACTTCGCCAGTCTCGTAGCCCGTCCCGAGTTGCGGGAGCTGATCGACGCCGACATCGCGCAACGTCTGTCCGGCTTGGATGGCACGGTTCGCATCGCGGGCCATCACCTGCTGGACGGCCCGCTTGATCTGGAGCGTGGCGAACTGGCCCCGGTCTATGGCCTGCGACGTGCTCGCGTGGCCGAGCGCCTTGTTCTGGCACAGGAGGGCTGAGCCATGGAATTCTTTCTTCAGATCGCCGCAAACGGGCTATTCGTCGGGGCAGCCTATGGGCTGGTTGGGATCAGCCTGGCGCTGATCTTCAAGGCGACCGGGGTGCTGAACCTCGCCCAGGGCGAAATGATGATGATCACCTCCTATGTCGCCTATTCGCTGGGGCTGGGTTTTGATCTGAGCCTGATCCCGCTGATCCTTCTGCTGATCCCGGTGGCAGGTTTCTTTGGCTGGGCGATCGAGCGGTTCATCATGCGGCCGATGGTCGATGCGCCGATGTTCTCCATTGTCATGCTGACCCTTGGTCTGGCCTTCGTACTTCGGGGTTTGGCGATCCTTGTCTGGGGCGCCGCGGCTCTGGATTTCGGGCAGGTGCTGTCGCCGGAGTTCGTGAACATTGGTTTCATGTCGGTGCAAATGGTCCAGGTCTACCTGCTGGCCGCGCTGATCGTCGCTTCTGTCCTGGTGGCTGCCATCCTGCGCTTCACCCGCATCGGCATCGCCATCCGCGCCATGGCAAGCAACGAACGGTCGGCGGTGCTGATGGGGATCGACGTGCCCAAGGTGCGCAGCTTTGTCTGGGTTCTGGGTAGTGTTATCTCGGCTATCGCGGGCCTTTTCCTTGCCAGCCTGACGACGCTCAACCCGGAACTCTGGGTCTATGGCTTCCATGCCTTCCCGGCTGTGATCCTCGGTGGCATCGACGCCCCGATTGGCGGCGCCATCGGTGGCGTGATCATCGGCCTGACCGAGAACCTGGCCCAAGGCTACATCGGCCAGGGCCTGCGCGAGATCGCCGGTTTCGTCGTCATCATTTTCGTCCTGATGATCAATCCCAACGGTCTCTTCGGCGGCCGCAGCGTGGAAAGGGTCTGACCATGACCGCTTCGTCCCTTGTCACCCGCCCGTCGCAGCTGATCGCCCTTGGCACCCCCCGAGCCCGCTGGACGGCAGTGTTGGCCATCGCGCTGGTGGCCCTCTTGCCCTTTGCGGTCAACGGCTACGTGCTGGGGCTGCTGACGACCTGCCTGATCGCCTCCATCGGAGCTATCGGGCTGAACATGCTGACGGGCACCACCGGGCTGGTGTCGCTGGGGCAGAGCGGGTTCCTGCTGGTCGGAGCCTATGCGACCTCCATCGCCATCGCCGATTTCGCCCTGCCGATCCCGGTGGCGCTTTTTCTGGGCTGCCTGGTTTCGGGACTGATGAGCCTGATCGTGGGCATCCCGTCCCTGCGCCTGAGAGAGCTTTATCTGGCAATCACCACGCTGGCCTTTGCGCTGATCGCGGAGCATCTGATCCTTTACGCCGATGACCTGACGCATGGTACGAGCGGCATCTTTCTGGCCGATCTGCATTTCGGGCCGCTGGATCTGGGCCATGACAAGGAACTGTTCTGGTTCGTCCTCGGACTGACGGTACTGGCCATTCTGGTCAGCCTGAACCTGCTGCGCTCGCATGTCGGACGGGCCTGGATGGCGGTGCGCGATCATGGGGTGGCGGCCCAGGTCATGGGAATCGAACTGGCGCGCTGGAAGCTGATGTCCTTCTTCGTCTCGTCGTTGTTCGTCGGGCTCGCGGGCGGGCTGATGGCGCTGCAGGTGCGCTTCGTCAACACCGAGATCTTCGGCGTGATCCTCAGCATCGAGGCGATCACCATGATCATCATCGGCGGCATCGGGTCGATTGCCGGCGCGGTGATCGGGGCGTTCTTTGTCACGCTTCTGCCGGATGTGGTCGCGGCCCTGTCGGGATCGGCCGGCGGCGGGCTGGGCGGCAATGTCTACAAGCTGCGCGGCATCGCCTATGGCGTCGTCATCATCGTCTTTCTTCGTACCGCGCCGGGCGGCCTGGTCAGCCTCTGGCACCGGGCCGTGAGTTACTGGCGCATCTGAACAATTCCAGGGAGTACTACCAATGAAAGTCCTATTCACCCTTGCCGCTGTCGCGGCGTTGATCGCGGGCCCGGCGCTGGCGGAAACCGGCGTCACCGATTCGGAAATCCGGATCGGAGAAATCTCGGCGCTTAGCGGGCCTGTCGCCTCTGTCGGGGAAGCCTACACCATCGGCACGCGTCTGGCGGTGGAGGAAATCAACGCAAACGGAGGCATCAACGGCCGCAAGGTCGTGCTGTTTGTCGAAGACGACGGGGCACAGCCCGGTCGGACCTTTCCCGCTGCCAAGAAACTGATCGAACAGGATCAGGTCTTTGCGTTCAACGGCACCTCAGGCTCGGCCAACGTGCTGGCCATACTGCCGCTTCTGGAAGAGGGAAATATCCCCGCCATCGTGTCCTGGGCGCCCAACAACCTGGTCTATGAAGATCGGGTACGACCCAGCGTCTTTGTCATGGGCGCCAGTTATACGGAGACCTTCGACGCGGCCCTGAAGTACATCCACGAAAGTGCAGAGCCGGGCGATGCCGTCTATGGCGTGATCCGTCAGGACGATGCCTTTGGCGAAACCATCGAAGCCGCCTATGACAATGCGATCGAAAATTATGGTGTGAAGGACGGGCTGCGCCTGAAGTTCAAGCGCGGCCAGACTGATTTCGGCGCCGAGGCGCTGCAATTGAAACAGGCGGGTGTGGATGTTGTCATCAACGGCACCATCGTCAGCGGCACGGCGTCGCTGTTTAAATCCATGCGGCAGGCCGGGTTAGAAGTGGTTTCGACCAATGTCTACACCGAGTTGATGCCGGCCTCGATCAACCTGCAGAAACCGGGCGGCTACACCTACTATGTCGGCGACTATGTGGCTGGCGTCGCTGAACCGGCCGGGCAGGCGGTGATCGAGAAGGCGCGCAAATACCTGACCGATGCCGAGGCGGAAAAGATCAACCGTTATACCTTTGCCAGCTATGCTTCGATGCTGATCTTTGCCGAGGCCGCGGGACAGTGTGGTGCCGATCTGACACGCGACTGCTACATCGAAAAGCTGCGCGGGCTCGACGGGTTCGACACCGGCGGGCTGACCGCGCCCATCACCTTCAGCAAGGAAGAGCAACGCGCCGGGCAGGCCTCGAAAGTCTACAAGGTCGATGCAGCCACCGGCGAGGTGACCCCGGTCACCGGCTTCTGATTCAAAACGGGCGGGCGCGTTGCGCTCGCCTCGTCCGAGGCCGGATGTCCCGGCCCCGGCCCTTTTCCAGATGCAAGCGGACCCCATGACAGAGACACCTCTTCTTCTCGACATAGAGGGCCCGGTGGCCCGGATCACTCTGAACCGTCCCGACAAGCTCAACGCGCTGTCGGCTGCTCTGGTGGAGGCGCTGCGACAGGCGCTCGACCGGATCGAGGCCGATCCCGGCTGTCGCGTCGTGGTCATCACCGGGACCGGTCGCGCCTTTTGCGCCGGTGGCGATCTGACCGAGTTCCGCAGCCATCTGGAGGCCGGGCACCCCGACGAGCTAGAGCGGTTCGTGCGCGGTGTCAGCGCGACATTTTCCCGACTGGAAACCCTTTCCAAGCCCGTCATCGCGGCGGTCAATGGCGTGGCGGTCGCCGGTGGGCTGGAGCTGGTCCTGGCCTGCGATCTAGTGATCGCCGCCGAAGGGAGCACGATGGGCGACGGCCATGTGCGCTATGGCGTCCTGCCCGGTGGCGGCGCCGCGGCGCGGCTTCCCCGGAAGGTGCCACAAAACGTCGCGGCAGAGCTTTTCCTGATGGCAGAGTCGAAACCTGTCGAGTGGTGGCAGAGCTTTGGCGTGGTGAACCGCATTGTGCCGCACGCCGATCTGGCCGCAGCCGCCAGCAATTGGGCCGAGACAATTGCCAAGTTCAGCCCGCTGGCCGTCGCCGACATGAAGCGCATGACGCTTTCGGCCAAAGACACAACCCGCGACGCGGCGCTTGCGCAGGAGCTTGAAGTTTTTGCGACCCATACCAAGCGTGCAGACTTTCTGGAGGGCCTGCGCGCTTTCGCCGAACGCCGTCCCCCAATTTACCGAGGACATTGAACATCGCCCGACCGGCGGAGGAGGTTGTCATGAACGAAGCCATGAACCAGGGGGCCCGGGGCGACACCCTGGGTGACATGCTGCGCGACGGCGCACGGCGTTTCGCAGCAAGCGAGATCGTCTTTCCGCAGGAGCGGTGCAGCTATGACGAGCTTGACCGCCGCGCCGATGCCTATGCCCGCGTTTTTCGCGACAGTGGCGTGGGCCACGGCCAGATGGTCGGCATCTGGTTGTCGCCCTCGATTGACATGATTGCCGCCATGTTCGGTGCCATGCGCTGCGGCGGCGTGGCCGTGCCGATCAGTGACCGCTTCCGTTCCGACGAACTGCGGCATGTGATTACCCACGGGGATTTGCGGGTGCTGGTCACTAACGCCCGGACCTCTTTTGCAGACCGGCCTGAAGAATTGCTGAAGGCTCTGCCAGATCTTTCGGGCGCGGATGGTCGGGCCTCAAGCAAGATCGCGCCGCTGCTGGGGCGGGTCTTCTTGATCGGATCCGAGCCATATGATCTGCCATCGGGGATCGATTGGATCGACGATGCAGGGTTTACGCTTTGGGTCCATGCTGATCCGGAAGTTGCGGATGCGACCCTGAAAGCCGACGATCTGGCCTATCTCATGTACACGTCCGGCACGTCGGCCATGCCCAAGGGCTGCATGACCACGCATCGCGGCTGTCTGTTGCAGGGCAGGTCTCTCGCCTTCACCCGATATATGCTCGATGACAGCTGTGCCTTCTGGTGCCCGATGCCGCTGTTCCACAACGCTGGCCTCGCGACGATGACCGCAGCCCTGGTGGCGGGGGCGAAATTCGCCCATTCCGGCCAGTTCGATGCCACCGACGCGCTACGCCTCCTGTCAGAGGAGAAATGCACCCACGGCCTGCCCACATTCGAAACCGTGTGGATGCGGATCCTCGAACATCCCGAATTCCCGCAGGCAGACCTGTCGCATCTGCGCTGCATCCTGAACACCGGGGGCGAGGATTTGTTGCGCAAGCTTCAGGCCCGTACGCCGCAGGCCACGCAGATGGCCAACTATGGGATGACCGAAGGCACGGGCCATGTCTCGATGACCACGCTGGAGGACAGCGAGGATATCCGCATGACCACCGGCGGCTTCCCTCTGCCGCAGATGGAGGTCCGGATCGTCGATGCGGAAACGCGGCAGCCAAATCCGCCTGGCGAACGTGGGGAGATCCAGTTCCGCGGCCCATCTCGTTTTGTCGGGTACTATAAGGACAAGGCGGCAACCGATGCGGTGATTGACGCTGACGGCTGGTTTTCCTCGGGCGATCTGGGCGTGATGGATGCCGAGGGGCGGCTGACCTACAAGGGAAGGCTGAAGGACATGCTGAAGGTCGGCGGCGAAAACGTTGCCGCACTCGAGATAGAGTCCTTTTTACTTCGTCACCCGGCGGTAAGCATCGCCGCGGTCGTCGCCGCACCCGACGGCTATTACTCCGAAGTTCCCGCCGCGTATGTCCAGCTTGCGCCCGGACAAAGTGTAACGGAGGAGGAGCTGATCGACTTCTGCCTGGACGACATCTCGACCTTCAAGGTGCCGCGCTATGTCCGCTTTGTCGACGACTGGCCGATGTCCGGAACCAAGATCAAGAAATACGTCTTGCGCGAACGGATCGCCGCAGAGCTTGAGGCAGCGGGCATCCAGACGGCCCCAAAGCTGGTCAGTCGGCGTGCCCGTGGCGTTAGAACGGGCTAGCTTATTGACAGGTTCGAGAAAGGTCGGCGCCTTGCACCGACCTTTTTTCTTGGGTGCATTAATATGCTTGAGTTTACCTCAATAAATGACAAATTTAAAATCGATATTCCTCTTCAGGCACACCCGATAAGTTCTCGCGCAAGCGACGACATGGGAGTGAGGATAATGGCTTCGAGCCAGGAATTGGAAATCTATCGCCATTTCATAGACGGTGCCTGGGCTGACCCGGTAGACGGCGAATGGATCGAAAGCGTCAATCCGTATACGGGAACTGCCTGGTCGAAGGTTCCGCGCGGAACGGCCGCGGACGTCGACCGTGCGGTGCGCGCAGCACAAAGGGCCATGTCGGAAGGGCCGTGGGCGACGATGACCGCTACCGATCGGGGCAAGGTCCTGCGCCGCTTTGGCGATTTGATCGAACAGAATGCCGAGCGGCTGGCCAGGATCGAAGTGCGCGACAACGGCAAGCTGTTCACCGAGATGCACGGACAGTTGCGCTATATACCGAATTGGTGGTGGTATTTCGGCGGCATGGCCGACAAGGTCGAAGGCGGCGTCGTGCCGATCGACAAGCCCGACATGTTCGGGTTCACCCAATACGAACCGGCCGGGGTGGTCGGTGCGATCACCGCCTGGAACTCGCCGCTGCTTTTCGTGTCGCTGAAATGCGCTCCGGCACTTGCGGCGGGCTGTTCGGTGGTTCTGAAGCCCTCGGAATTCACATCCGCCAGCAGTCTTGAGATCGCGGCCCTCGCCAAGGAGGCGGGGTTTCCCGACGGCGTGTTCAACGTGGTCACCGGGCTTGGTCCCGAAGCGGGTGCCGCGCTTGTCGAACATCCCGGCGTTGCCAAGATCTCGTTCACCGGCTCGGACGCGGCGGGTGCGCAAATCTATGCGCGGGCCGGCCAGGATTTGAAACGGGTCTCGCTGGAACTAGGCGGCAAGTCGCCCAATATCGTTTTCGAGGACTGCAACCTCGATGCTGCGGTTGCCGGGGCGATATCTGGCATCTTCGCGGCCAATGGCCAGTCCTGCATCGCAGGGTCCCGGCTGGTGGTCCAGAACTCCATCCGGGAGGAATTCACCCAGCGGCTGGTCGAGCGTGTCGGCAGTGCACGGATCGGTGATCCGATGCTGCCCGAAACCGAGGTCGGCCCAATCGCCAACAAGCCCCAGTACGAAAAGGTGCTGCGCTACATCGAGATTGCCAAGGCGGACGGGGCGCATTGCGCCTTGGGGGGGAAAGCTGCGACAGGGCACGGTCTGCAGGGCGATCACTTCATCGAACCGACGATCTTCACCGACGTGACCAACGATATGCGGATCGCGCAGGAAGAGGTGTTTGGCCCAATTCTATCGATCATCGGCTTCGACGACGAGGCCGACGCCGTGCGTATCGCCAATGACGTATCCTTCGGTCTCGCCGCGGGCGTGTGGACCTCGGACATTGCGCGGTCCCTGCGGATGACCCGGGCGATCAAGGCCGGGATGGTCTGGGTGAACACCTACAGGGCGGTGAGTTTCATGATGCCATTCGGCGGCATGAAACGTTCGGGCATTGGCCGCGAATGCGGCAAGGACGCGATCTACGAGTTTCTGGAAACCAAGGCGGTCTGGATCTCGATGGCCGGCGAGGCGCCTGCCAACGCCTTCGTCATGCGCTGATACCTCATAACCCGTCTGCACGACGCGCCCAGGAGGAGACCGGGCGCGACGTCGGACAAAACGGTAAACATAGGGAGGATACCATGAAACGGATAATTACCACGGCGCTGGCTCCAGCCATGTTCTGCGCCGCTTTCGCGACGGGCACGGCGGCCCAGGATCTGCCACAGCAGGCCTTCAAGGTCGTCGGAACCTGGTCGAACCTGAACAACTGGAAGGCGGTCGAGCATCCGCTCTGGACCGAGATCGTTCCAGAGCGCAGCAACGGCAAAATCTCGGCCACCCTGCAATCCGTCAGCGAACTGGGTCTGAACGGAACCGAGGTGATCCGCTTCCTGCAACTGGGCCTTTTCGATTTCGCCCATGCGCTGGCGGTCTACGTGGCAGAGGATGCGGTGATCGAGGGCGTTGACATCGCAGGGGTCGCCGGCAGTGTCGAGGACGCCCGCAAGGCGACGGACGCCTACTTCCCGATCGCATCGAAGAAGTTCGAGGCGGACTACAAGGCCCGGATCCTGGGTTTCTACTCTTGGCCCACGCAGCTGATCTACTGCAACGGCGCCTTCGACAGTCTCGCCGATCTCGCGGGCAGAAAGATCCGCGTTCAGGGCGCCTCTCAGGGTGACTTTGTCGAAGGTCTCGGCGCAACCGGTGTGACGATGCCCTTCGGCGAGGTCGTGCCCGCGCTTCAGCGCGGAACGGTCGATTGCGCCATCACCGGGGCGATGCCGGCCTATCAGGCAGGTTGGCACGAGGTCACGACGCATATGCTCGACATGCCGGTCGGGGTGACGATCTCCTTCGCGGCGGTCAGCCTGGCATCCTGGAACAAGATGGATGCGCCGACCCAAACGTTTATCCAGGAGACCGTCGACGGCCTCGCGGACAGTTGGTGGGATGTGGCAATCTCGGACGACCGCGAAGGCCGCGCCTGTATGACCGGACAGGGGACTTGCACCGTGGGCACGCCGGGCACATTGGTCATGGTCGTGCCGACGGACGAGAGCAAAGCCCTGCGCGAGAAAATCCTGACGGAAACCGTGCTGCGGCGATGGGCAGACAGGTGTGGCAGCGACAGCTGTACCGAGGACTGGAATGCCACCATCGGCGCGGCGTTGGGGCTGACAGCCAGCGGCTCCTGATCCACGTGCGAATGCTGGCTTTCCGCCGATACGCATTGCGCGGGAAGCCAACGATCCCTTTCCGGACAGACGGACACATGACAACGATATTGCGAAGTTTCGACAAGGCGACGCGGCTTCTGGCGGTGCTCTGCGGCTGGGGCCTTCTGGCGATTGCGCTGGCCACCGTGGCCGAGATCCTGGGCCGGAAGTTTTTCGACTTTTCCTTCCGCGGGGTCGACGAGGTCGGAGCCTATATCATGGCGACCGTCAGCTCGGTCGGCTTTGCCTACGCGCTGAGCCGCCACGCGCATATGCGTGTTGCGCTGCTGTTCGGTGCGATGGGCAAGCGGATGAAAGCAGGGGTCAACCTGCTGGCCGCGCTTCTTGTGGCGGGTGTCGCGATCTTTTGCGTGATACGGGGCGGGATCGAGGTACTGGGTATCTTTGAATCTGGCCAGCGTTCGGCGACGCCGATGCAGGTGTCACTCTGGATACCTCGTTCCGCCTGGCTGGTCGGCATGATCTTCTTTGCCCTCGGCGCCACGATAATGGCGGCCCATTCCGTCCATCTCTTCGTGACCGACCGCGAAGAACTCAACAGTAGCTACGGGCCGGAAGGAACCTCCTCGAAACCGGACGCCGACGAGACCGATCGCAAGGACAACATGTCATGATAGACCTTCCTCTCATCGCTGTGGGGTTTGGCCTTATGCTGGGTCTGATGGCGCTTGGCCTTCACATCGGGGTGGTCATGTTCGGCATGGGCTTTCTGGGTGCCTTCCTTTATCTCGGAGCGCCCGGCACCAATGCGATGGTTGTCGTGTTCCTAGGGTCGATGAATGACAGCGTGCTGTTGCAGTTGCCACTCTTCATCCTGCTGGGCGAAATTCTGGTCAGATGTGGCGCGACAGGTCGCATGTACCGCTCTTTGGCAGACTGGCTGAACCCGATCCCCGGCGGACTGCTGCACACCAATATCGCCGCTTCGGCCATGTTCGCCACTGTGTCCGGCTCGGCGCTCGCGACCGCCGCCACCGTATCCAAAGTATCCCTGCCGACATTCCGGGAAAGGAACTATGATGCGAGGTATGTGCTGGGCTCCATCGCGGCGGGCGGCTCGCTTGGCAACCTGATCCCGCCTGGGATCGCCTTCATCCTCTTCGGTGTGCTCACCAACACGTCCATTGCCCGACTCTATGCAGCAGGCGTGGTGCCCGGTCTGGCGCTGGCCGTGGCGTTTTCACTGACGATCGTGGCTCTCACCCTCTGGCGTCCCTCGATCGCTCCCAAGGAAACCGGACGAGCGCCGCTCTCTCAAAGACTGGCCCGTCTCAAGGACCTCGTCCCCTCCTGCATCATCTTCGCGACCGTAATGGGGTCGATCTATTCCGGCTGGGCAACATCGACGGAAGCGGCGGCGTTGGCCGTGGTGGTCGCGATGGCGATCGCGGCAGGACACGGCAAACTCAGCATCCCCATGCTTCACGAAGCCTTCGTCTCGACCGTCTCGCTGACCGGGTTGATGATGCTGATCCTCTCGGGGGCTTTCGCTCTCAACTTTGTTCTTGGCCTTCTGGGCGTAACTGCCGCGATCACCCAGTTCGTCAGCGGGCTGGATGTGACCCCGGTGCAGTTCCTCTACATCCTGCTGGTATTCTACCTCATCATGGGCATGTTTTTCGAGACCCTGCCGATGCTGGTGGGCACCCTGCCGCTGATCTTTCCGGCCGTTCTGGCCCTGGGAGTGGACCCCGTGTGGTTCGGTGTCTTCATGGTTATGATGTGCGAGATCGCGCTGATCAGCCCGCCGGTCGGGATGGTGCTTTACGTGATCCAGGCGGTTCGCGGCGAAGGATCCATTGGCGACGTGTTCCGGGGCGTGATCCCCTTTCTCGTAACCTTGCTAGCCATGACGGCCCTGCTGATTCACCAGCACAAGATCGCCCTTTGGCTGCCTGACAGGATTTTCCAGTGAATGGGCTCAGCGAGCGCGGCCATGACGCGCCTGCGGGCGGGTCGATGCGCCTGATCGGTTCCGACCTTTCGCCATATGTGCGCAAGGTTCGGGTCTATCTTTCCGAAACTGGGCGCGAGATGCCGTTCGAAAGAGTCGATGTCTGGACCGACGAGATCTGGCACGGCACGGCAGATCCGGTCGGAAAAATTCCGATCCTGATCTGCCCGGATGGCGGAACTCTGACCGAGTCGCTTTTGGTGGTCGACTATCTCGACCGGCTCGCAGAGCCCGAGAGGCGGCTGACACCCGCAAACCCTCACGCGGTTCTGATGACGCGCCGCCGTCAGGTTTCGGCGCAGGTGCTGATCGACGCCACGGTCGAGCGGCTTCTCGAAGGTCGCCGGCCGTCGGCCCAGCAATGCACAGACAGGATCGAACGGCAGGAGGCGCGTATCTCGCGCGTTCTGGCACATGAAGAGGCTAGTCTCGCCCAGGGAAAATGGCCGACCTGCGACAGCTTCGGGCTTGGCGAGATCGACATGGCGGTGGCGCTGCAATACGTCGATTTCCGCTATCCGCACGATTGGCGCGCGCGCTGTCCCCGGCTTAGCGTCTGGGCTGCGGAAACCCGGGAGCGCCCCAGTCTGTTCGCAACCCAGCCCCATGGTTTTACCCCGATCGTCTAGATCGGCCGCGGGGGACGGGGGCCAAAAAAAAACGGCCGGTGAAATCCGGCCGCCTTTCGATGTCGTCTGTTCTGGAACCTCAGTTGGTAGCCCCGCTCCGAGCGGCCTCCAGCGCCGCGCCGAACTGTTCCAGCGCCTCGCTGCCGGGCAAGCCGCGGTCGTCTAGCGCCTTGGCCCAGTCCTTTGCGATCTTGTCGTTCGCGCCCTGAAGCGCAGCGGAATCCGCCTCGTTCAGAGCTGCGAAGGCGATGCCGGAAGTCAGAAGGTCTTGAGCCGCCGCTGCTTCCTTGTCGTCGAAGCCCTTGCAGGCGGTTTCGGTCATCTCATCGCCCGCTTCCCTGAGGATGGTCTTCATATCGTCGGGAAGAGACTGCCATTTCTTTTCGTTGATGGAATAGGCGACCACGACGGTCCCGAAATTCTGGCCATTCGACACCATCCTGGTGATCGGGGTCAGCTTGTAGCTGTCGACGCTGATATAGGCGAGAAGGGCGCCATCCACCGTGCCACGGGACATGGCATCGTAGATTTCGGGCGGGGCCATACGGACCGGGACCATGCCCAGTTCTTCCAGCGTCAGGCTTTGCGCGCCGCCGGCGGCACGGATCTTCGTACCCTTGAGGCTTTCAACCGAGGACACGTCGTCATTGCCGAGGATAAGCTGGTAGGGCGGCAGGGCAACGACGAAGAGCGGACGGATGCCGTTCGGTTCGTATTCGTTCTCGAACAGCCAGCCGCCCTCCTTGACCAGTGACCAGTAGCTGCGCATTACTTCGCAGGAGGTCTTTGACGCACCGGGCAGTTCGGCCACGGCGGAAAGCGGCATCTTCTCGGCAATGTAGGCGGGACCGATATAGCCGATGTCGACAAGACCGGACTGTGTAAGCTTAAGGAAATCCTTCGCCTTGCCAATCTGTTGGGACGGGAAATAGTCGATCTTGAGCCTCCCGTCCAACTTAGAGGTGACGAGGTCGATCCAGGGCTGCGTCGCCGTTTCAGCGATCACATGCCCGACGGGCAGTGAATCTCCCATGCGCAGCGTGACCTCCTGCGCCGAGACGGTCGTGCCGGCCAGGCAGAGTGCGGCGGCCGCGAGATTTGAAAGTTTCATGATTGGGTCCTCCCTAAAGGTTCGTTCATTTCATCAGGCTCGGCAAAAAGAGTGTGATCTGGGGCAGCAGCGCCAGCAGAGCGATGGCGATGACATGTGCGAAGAAATGCGGGGCGACACCGCGGAACACCTCGCCCAGCGGGCGGGCGGCATAGCGGGCGACGATGAAGCAGTTCAGCCCGACCGGCGGGGTGACCATGCCCAGTTCGGCGGTGACGATGACCAGAACGCCGAACCAGATCAGGTCGTAGTCGAGCGAGGCCATAAGCGGCACGACCATTGGCACCGTCAGAACCAGGATGGCAATCTGATCGAGGAAGGCGCCAAGAACGATGTAGCCGAAGAGCACGCAAACCAGGATCACCCACGGGGCAGCGTCGAGGTTTCCAACCCATCCGACGAGGTTCTGCGTCACCTGGGTAAGCGCGAAGAAATATCCAAAGACGGTGGCGCCGATCAGGATGACGATGATCATCGCGCTGCCATGTGCGGCGCGGTTCAGAGCCTCCAGAAGATTGGCGCGGGTCAGTTTTCCGCAAGAGGCCATCAGCAGGAACGCACCCGAGGCGCCCACCGCCGCCGCCTCTGTCGGGGTGGCGACGCCAAGGTAGATCACGCTGGTGACCACACCGAAGAGGATCAGAATCGGCAGGACTGAGCGCAGCATGGAGAATTTCTCCGACCAGCTCACATGCCCGACGGAGGGGGCGTGCTCCGGATGCCGGGTGGCAAGGATATAGACGGTTGCGATGATCGTCCCCATGACCAGCAGGCCGGGCAGAATACCGGCGATCAGCAACTTGCCGATATCGACATTGGCCAGCAGGCCATAGACGATCATCGCCACGCTGGGCGGGATCAGCATGGCCAGCGTGCCCGAAATGGCCACGACACCGGCAGCGAAAGACGGGTGATAGCCCTGACGGATCATCGCCGGCAGGCTCGTGGCGGAAAGCGTGGCGGCGGAGGCGGTGGACGTGCCGCAAATAGCGCCGAAACCGGCACCGGCCATGGCGGTGGCCATGCCCAGCCCGCCGCGCAGTTCACCGACCCAGGCGGCTGTGGCACGAAACAGGTCATCGACCTTGCCACTGCGCAGCACGAATTCGGCCATCAGCAGGAACAGCGGGATCGTCAGGAATTCGAAGGCGCTGGCGACGCTGAGTGGACTCGAGTCCAACACACCCTGAAGCGCGTCGAAGCCGACAAGCGCATAGAGGCCGACGGAACCAGTGATGAGCATCGCAAATCCGACCGGCACCCCGAGGGCAAGAAGGGCGAGTAGCCCGATCAGAACGAGGGTGGCGGTCATTCGATCTCCTCCGTGGGGGTGTTGCCGGTTGCAGGAGGGTTGCGGAAGCCTTCGACCGTGGCGATCACAAGACGCACGACCAGCATCAGACTGCCGACCGCGACCAGCAGGAAAGACGGCCAGACCTGCCAGGGTATCGACCCGGCGACCACTTCGTTCTGCTCGATGGCTTCCAGGAACTGGCGCCAGCCACCCAGCCCGATCAGGACAAAGCCCACAGCGGCGCCGAGATAGCCGATGGCATCGGCCAGCGCCCTCAAGAACGGTGGGAAATGGTCGCGCAGGATATCGACCCGCACCTGTGCCCCTGCACTCATGCTGTCGGAGAGGATCAGGAAGAAAATCGCGGGCATCACGTAGAGTGTGACCACGTCATGCGTCCAGACGAAGGGGCGATGCAGGAAATAGCGCAGGAAGACATCGGCCGTGACGATGATCATCAGCGCAAAAAGAAACAGGCAGCCGATCATCACGGCGACGCGTTCGATCCGGCGGAGAAGGGCGAGGCTCTGGATCATGAGAGCGTCGCCTTCCGCGCCATGCTGTCGAGCATCCGGTCGACTGCGGTTTCATGTTCCGGGGTTGTATGGGCCAGCGCCTGCAGTGCCGCCGTCGCATCGAGGGCGCCGCGCAGATCCTGTTGCGCACCCATCTTCAGCAGCCGTTTGTAATAGCGCAGTGCAACTCCGGAATGCCGGGCCATGTCCCGGGCGATTTCTTCGACCCTGGGCAGCAGCGCTTCGGGGGCCGTGACCTCGGACACCAGCCCCCAATCCCGCGCGGTGTTGGCATCGAGGATGCGGCCCGAAAAGGCAAGTTCGGCGGCGCGCGCGGGGCCGAGGACCCGCGGGAGGAACCACGCGCCGCCGATTCCGGAGATGATGCCCAGCCGGACGAATACCTCCGAAAACACCGCCTTTTCCGAGGCGATCCGCATGTCGCACATGCATGCGATATCGAGCCCCGCGCCCATGGCATGACCGTTGACGGCGGCGATGATGGGAACCTCCAGCGCCTCGAATGCCAGCGGAATGCGGTGTAGGCCGTTGCGGTATCCCTCGGCCATCTCGGCGGGCGATCCGGCCATGAAGCCGGTCTTGGCCTTCATATCCTTGATATTGCCGCCAGCGCAGAAAGACGCGCCGTTGCCCGTCAGGATCGCAACCTTTACGGACCGGTCGGCATTTACCGCAGCCAGCGCATCGGCAATGTCTATGCATTGATCAAGTTTGCTGAGTGCGTTCCGGTCCTCCGGGCTGTTGAAGCGCAGTGTCGCTACGCCCGCGTCGATTTCGGTCTCGATGAACCCTGTCATCCGCTCCTCCCTTCGATCACCACGCCCGAGCGTATCAGGCTGTCAATTTCCTCTTGTGTGAACCGCATCAGCGCCATCGCCTCTCGGCTGTGCTGTCCCAGTTCCGGTGCCGCCGCCTGATTGGGGGCGCTGGTCTCGAAGGCCCAGCCGGGGGTGCGGACCTCTCCGGCAACGGGATGGCGGGCGCTGACTTCCACCCTGTCGGCCCGGTAGCCTTCGGATGCAGTCACATCGGCATAGGTTGCGACCGGCGCCGCCATAACGTCACGGGCCAAAAACCGGTTGGTCCAGTCTTCGGAGCTGCGGGTTGCCAGGATCGGGTTCAGCACCTCGTGCAGGGCGGCACGGTTGGCGACCCTGTCGGCATTGGCCGCAAAACGTGGGTCATCATGGACCTGCGGCGCCTCAAGCACGTCGCAGAAGGCGCGCCAGCGCGTCGGCTGGTAGGCGGCGACCATGATCCAGCCATTGAGCGTCGGAAAGGTTTCGTTCGGCGCGGCGTAGCTCGCGGCGCTGCCCGAGGGCGTCGGCAGATCCCCATTCGTCAACCAGGCCGACAGGTTGAGCTGCTGGAGCATCATCATGCCATTGAACAGGTCGATATCGAGGAAGCTGCCCCCCATGCCGGCATCGCGCCGCCGCAGGGCAGAGAGGATTGAGATGACAGAGAACATCGCAGCGGTCATGTCCGCCAGCGGCAGCGGCACCTTGCCAGGGCCGTCCGGCCCGAGGATCGTGCTCATCATGCCGCTGGACGCCTGAACGATCCCATCGACGCCCGGCCGCAGCCGCCAGGCGTTGTCCTGCCCATAGGCCGAGATCGCGCAGTAGACGAGATCTGGATTGATCTGACTCAGATCTTCCCATCCAAGGCCCAGTCGCTCAGCGACACCGGGCCGGAAATTCTGCACGACCACGTCAGTGCTTTTCACCATGCGTTGCAGAAGGGCCGGCGCGTCCGCATGTTTGAGGTCGAGCGTCAAACCCAGCTTGTTCCGATTGGACGAAAGAAGGACAAAGCTCTCACCCTTCACGGATGGGGGACCCATATGCCGTGCCAGCTCACCCTGTGGCGGTTCGACCTTGACGACGGTCGCCCCGAGATCGGCCAGCCACATGCTACAGACGGGCGCCGCAATCAGCTGCCCGAAATCCAGCACGACAAGGCCCTTCAGCGTATCGCTGATCACCTGGATTCCTCCCAAACTCTCTGGCTTCAAGGCTAGGAGGGCGCCTGCGACAGGACAATCGATTAATTTTTTGACAAATCTTGATTTTTGGTAAACTATTGTTGGGCCATGACTCGCCTTCCCTCCCTGACCGCACAACAAGCGTTTGAGACCCTGTCCCGGACTCTCAGCGTCAATGCGGCGGCAGACGAGCTTTGCGTGACGGCTGGCGCGGTCAGTCGGCAGGTCAAGCTGTTGGAGGAACACTTCGGCGTCGCTTTGACCAAAAGGGTGGGCCGGGGCATCGCGCTTACTGCTCAGGGCCACACATACGCAGAAGAATTGCGACCCGCGTTCGATCAACTGCGGCGGGCCAACCAGTATCTGGATGCGGAGTCATCGAAGATCGTCATCAGCCTGCGGTCCTACACGACAATTGCCACACGCTGGCTGATTCCCAAACTGGCCCGCTTCCAAACGGAACATCCTGAAATTGACGTACGCCTTTCGATGTCGTCACTCTGGACGAACCTTGGGGAATACGACGCGGCAATCCGTTTGGGTGCAGGCTGGCCGGAGTTTAGCTCGATCCCGCTTGTCCCGAATACGTTGATGCCCGTATGCAGTCCCCAGATTGCCGAAAAATGTCGAGACAACGTTCAGGCGATCACCAAGGAACCACTGCTCTCGACGCCGCACCGGCCGGATGACTGGCACCTCTGGCTAAAAGCAGCGGGCGTAGAAGACCCGTCGCGGTGCAAGTTCATGTCATTTGAAAGCTCGGCCGTCGCCTATCACATGGCGATCAACTCCCAGGGGATCGCGCTGGCGCAGATCGTGCTGGTTGCCCAGGAACTCGCATCTGGCGCCCTGGAATGCCCGATTGATTTCGCGCTCGATCGTGGACTGCACACTTATCATCTGGTCTGGGAGCCGCAGGGCGAAAAAAGCGACGCCATCCGCCTTCTGGGAGAGTGGTTGCAGGAACAATAAGGCCAAGCGGTTTGGGACTCCATGCCGGGCATTTTTGCAGGACCGTCTCTCAGTCTTTCGCGTAGTCCCGCCCTGTCGCTGTTCCGATACTGGCACTGCTGAATAATGAGGGCGGATGCGGTGGATCTGGAATGGCGAAGAGAGGGCATGGCGGCCGAAGCGATTCTGCAACGGCCGAAGGCGCGGAATGCCCTGACGACTGAGATGATGACGACCTTTGCGCAGGGCCTGAGCGCTGCGCAGAGTGACCCCGATATCGTCAACATTGTCGTGCGCTCCGACGTAGAAGGCGCTTTTTGTGCAGGCGGCGACATGCGGCGCATCCGGCAACACGTACTGGACCGGGATTTCGCCGCTGCCGAAACGTTCTTTCGCACGGAATACGCGGTAAATCTGGCGATCAGCCGGTCCGCAAAACCCGTCGTCGCACTGGTAGACGGCATCTGTATGGGCGGCGGGCTGGGATTGTCGGTTCACGGAACCTGCCTGGCGACGACGCGGGCCGAATTTGCGATGCCCGAAGGCTTGATTGGCTGGTTTCCGGATGTGGGCGCCAGTCGCTTCTTGTCGCGGATGCCGCATCGACTGGGGGTCTGGATGGGGATGACAGCGGGTCGGCTGGGCGCCGGGGATGCACGCGCCGCCGGTCTGGTGCAGTCCGTGCTCGCGCCGGGCGATATCCCCGAGATGCAGAACCTACTTCGAGGTGGCGCCAGTCTGGATACTCTGCTCGGTTCCTGCCAGAACAGCGCGCCAGGCTGGTCCCCCGGCCTTGAGGTGTTGAAAATCGAACGTGCCTTTTCCGGGGCCACACTGACCGAGATAACCTCGGCTCTCAACGTTGCCGGGCCGTGGGGCGCGGCGCAGCTCGCCCAGCTCAACTGCGCCTCGCCAAGCAGTCTCGAACTTGCATTGGACGTGGTCACGGGCGGCGCAGGGCAGGATCTGGAATTTGGGCTTGAACGGGAATTCGGCATGGCCTGCAAACAGCTTCGGCATCCCGACTTCATCGAGGGTGTGCGCGCCGTTCTGGTCGAAAAAGACCGCGCCCCGCGGTGGCAAAAGAATGAGAGTTGACCCATGATCCCCCCAGATTCAGCGATCTTCGACCATATAATCGTCGGCGCCGGCAGCGCCGGGTGCCTTCTGGCCAACAGGCTGGTTTCAGCGGGACGCAGTGTGCTCCTGCTCGAAGCCGGGGGGCACGACAATTACATCTGGGCCAAGGTGCCCATCGGCTATGTCTATTGCATCGGGAATCCGCGCACTGATTGGCTTTACACCGTCGATCCCGAGCCGGGGCTGGGAGGGCGTTCGATCGCATATCCGCGCGGCAAAATTCTTGGCGGGTCGTCGGCGATCAACGGCATGATCTACATGCGAGGGCAGGCAGCCGACTACGACCATTGGCGGCAATTGGGGAATACCGGTTGGGGTTGGGACGATGTTCTGCCGCTGTTCAAGCGCCACGAGGATTATGCCGAGGGCGCCGACGCGTTGCACGGCGCTGGGGGAGAGTTGCGGGTCGAGCGCCAGCGGCTGGCCTGGCCCATACTCGATTCCTTCCGCGATGCGGCGGTTCAAGCCGGCATACCTGCGACCGAGGATTTCAACCGCGGCGACAACGAAGGCGTCGGATACTTCCGCGTGACGCAGCGACGCGGCTGGCGCTGGAGTTCCGCGCGGGCCTTTCTGCACCCGATCCGGCGCTCGCGGGAGTTGACTTTGGTCACAGAAGCCGAAGCAGAGCGCCTGCTTTTTGACGGGCGCCGCGCCGTTGGCATATCCTATGTGACGCCCGGCGGTGTGCGGCAGGCCCGCTGCCGCAACGCGGTCATCCTATGTGCCGGAGCGATCGGCACGCCGCTACTTTTGCAGCGCTCCGGGATCGGGCCGGGTAAAGTGCTCTCTGACCTAGGCATACCGGTTTTGGCGGATGCGCCGGACGTAGGGCAGAACCTGCAAGATCATTTGCAAATCCGGACGATCTTTGGGGTTTCCGGCGCGGCCACGCTGAATGAACAGATGGCCAGCCTGTTTGGGCGGGTGTCGGCGGGTCTGAACTACCTCCTGCGCCGCCAAGGGCCACTGACTATGGCTCCAAGCCAGCTCGGCGCGTTCTTCCGATCCGGCCCGGAGGTCGAGACGCCGGATTTGGAATTCCATGTCCAGCCCTTGTCGTTGGATCGGTTCGGTGAGCCGCTTCACAGCTATCCCGCGATCACGGCAAGCGTCTGCAACCTGCGACCGGAAAGCCGGGGCTCGGTGACCCTGCGCGACACACTGCTCCACACTCCGCCAAGGATCGCGCCGAACTACCTTTCAACCGAACGTGATCGCGACGTTGCGGTAAAAAGCCTGAAGTTGGCCCGACAAATCATGGCGCAGTCTGCCATGTCGGCCTATGCGCCAATCGAACTTAAGCCAGGCGCAGAAGCTGTCTCGGATGACGCCTTGGCTGACGCTGCAAGGCAGCTTGGGACTACGATATTTCACCCAGTCGGAACCGCGCGGATGGGGGCCGATGACCGATCCGTCGTCGATCCGCAGCTTCGCATGCGAGGCATAGAGAACCTGCGGATCGCCGATGCCTCCGTGATGCCAAGGATTACCTCCGGAAACACCAATGCTCCGACGATGATGATCGCGGAAAAGGCGGCATCCATGATCCTTGATGAGACCTTAGCCTAGCGCCGAAGAACCATTCCAGCGTGGTACAACACGCCGTCTACGAAGTTCCCATCGGCGGTAAAGCCTGTGTCATCCCAGTACTCGATATGCGTTCCGTTAATCTCGTACCGTCCCTCATACGCACGCTCGCGAGTGCCGCGCGCTTCGACGTATCGGCCATTTGGCAGCAGTTCATGTCGAATGTGACCATCCGCGGTAACCCACACGCCGGTGAAATCCTCTGCGGGTGTCACTTTCCCTCACCACGCTGACCCAGCGTATCGCGGATATCCTCCGGTTCGACGATCCAGGCGTAGTTCAATTCCTGGCGGATTTTCCATCCGGCATCCGTGCAAGCCCATGCCAGTTGAGAGCGACCTTCGAATGCGATCTGGGCGCCGTCAAGTCGGTCGATCAGCCCCACGAAACCCAAAGTCGTGGACGCCACGCGATCATCGATCAACTCTTGGTTGGCCTTGGTCAATCCGTGAAGGACAGAACTCGCCCCGTTCTGGAGATCCTCCCAATTGGCACCATAGACGGTGGCATCAGTGAAAAGCTGTGTCTCTCCGGGCGCGAAGTTGTCGTAGAAAACTCCCTGTGGATCTTTCAGGTCGTAATACCGCGCCATCTTCTCGGCGAATACGAAGCTCGGGTCACCTTCTCGGCGCTCCCAACCATCCATTATCCAGTCGGCGTGCATAGCACCCGGTGCGTCAGCGCCTGTTTGAGGGCAGCCTTGGGCCGCGAGTTGCGTTGCGCCAAGCAGGCTAGCTGTGGCCAGTGGAACTAGAAACTTCATTTGGTTCTCCTGTCGGTTGCCGAGGTGAAAGCACCCGGCAATGGATCGAAGCTTACCGACGGAAGTTTGTCGTTTGTAGGCGCCATCTGCTGGACATTTTGTATAATACTGCTAACCAATGTCGATGGACCTGAACTTGCTCCCCATGTTTGCAACCGTTGCGGAAACTCGGAATTTTCAGGCTGCGGCCGACCGGCTGGGGCTGACAAGGTCCGCCGTAAGTCAAGGAATCAAACGGTTGGAGCAGAGCTGCGGCGTTCAGCTTGTTCACCGGACAACGCGGGCCGTCGCGCTGACCGAAGCTGGCGAGCGGTTGCACTTGTCACTGAACCAGCCATTGGACGCCATTGCCGGTGCGCTTGAGAGGGCTGCAGGCGATCTCACGCCACGCGGACACATCAAAATCGCGGCGACATCCATCGCAGAGCGATTTCTTTCCGGCCCTTTTGTTGCGGAATTTGCGAGACTACATCCCAATATAACAATCGACGTGACCGTGACTGACGAAGAATTCGACATCGTCGCAAGCGGTTTTGACGCCGGTGTTCGGCTGGGAGAAGTGATCGAAAAGGACATGATCGCGGTACCTTTGACCGGCGATCAACGCGAAATGGTTGTGGCGACTCCTGAGTATCTCGATCGTTTCGGCAGACCGACACAACCCGAGGACCTTCTGCATCATCGTTGCATCGGTTGGCGCCCCCAACATCGCGGGGAACCATACAATTGGGAGTTTGCGAGGAACGGAAAGCCATTTGACATTGCGGTACAACCACAGATTACATCAAACGATCTGCGGTTCTTGCTGCGGGCGGCGTTGGCCGGAGCAGGCCTGACCTTTGCGACAGAAGAGACATTCCGAACATATATCCGCCGTGGTCAACTTGTTCCCGTTCTGGAGAAATTTCTACCTCCCTTCCCGGGGTTCCACTTGTTCTTTCCGCATCGCACTGATCTGTCACCCAAAATGCGGGCGCTTGTTGATCATGCGCGAGCGCAGCGACGCAATGGGACAGCGGATTCATCCGGAGCCCCATAACCGTTATCTCGCCTTTCCCCCTGGGATTGATGGGTTCTGAGCCTGGTTTAATGGTAGGTGATCCACGACAAGCCGTGATTGTCGGGTTGGGCCGCCTTGATGGGAGCAACAGTTTTTTTGCCAAACACACATTCAAAGGCTTCAAGCTTCGCGCCGTTACTGAACGAAGTTTCGCTGGTGTCGGAGATAGCCGACAAAGGCGTCACTGCACCCTTGTTCACGCAGAAACTCGGGCATTACTGGCAAGGACGGCGAAACATAGCCGGGATCGGCATTTAGACGTTTGGGGAAATCATGCGCCAGAATGCCAGCCTTGCCGATGGCCACGTAGTCGGCACCTTCAGAGATTGCCCATTTCGCTTGCTCCGCGGTCATGATCCCTCCAGCCACACCAAGTGCACATTCACCCCGGTCCAGTTCGACAAAGAGTGACATCAGGCTCCGCCCGGCATAGCGCGCATCCTCCGGTTCCTTGGTGATGTCCCAAAGAGAGAGGTCGAGGTAATCCATGGCCCCATCGATAAAGAGCCGCCGCGCCAGCTCGACCATCTCCGGCAGGATCAAGCCAAAACGTTCGGTCGAGATGCGAATGCCGATCTGGAAACCGGGTCCGCAAGCGGCTCGAGTGCGGTGTAGCACTTCAAACAGGAAGCGGGACCGGTTTTCCGGTGAGCCACCCCAACGGTCGGTCCGCCGGTTCAGCTCAGGCGACAGGAATTGCGCGATCAGATAGCCATGACCGCCATGGATCTGCACCCCGTCGAACCCGGTAGTCTCTGCGCGGCGGGCGGCGGAAACGAAGGCGTTTATCACCGTTTCGATCTCGGCCTCCTTCATCGCCCGCGCCCCGGTTCCGGCATCGTCGGAAGGGCCGATGATATCTCCCACGCCGGGAACCGCCCGGATACCGGCATGGTGCAGTTGCAAAGAAGAGATCGCGCCGCTGTCCCGCAGCCCGCTGGCCAAACGTGCCAGCCCGGGCAGATGCGCCTCGCTGGAACAGCCCAGTTGTCCGGGAAACCCCTTGCCCTCTGGCGCGACGTGGCTGGCGCATGTCGTGACAAGGCCGAATCTGCCCTCGGCACGCATCGTGAGCCAGCGGTATTCGTCTTCGGACAGGAGTCCATCCTCCCCGCTCTGGCAATTGGTCATTGGGGCAAGGAAGAGCCGGTTTGCGATCTTCGGTCCACGCGGCAAGCGGAGAGGGTCGAAAAGAGCGGTCGGTTCAAGTGTCTTGTCGGTCATGTCGCGTAACTCTTGTGAATTTGGAAAGGTGCCGATCTCATCGGGCTTTCGACCCGGCGGAAGCGGTTCGTGCAGACCGGGGCAGCAGCAAGGCGATGATCAAGGCCAGGACAAAGAGCACCGCCGCCGCGACAAAGGCGGCGCGATACCCATCCGGTACTTGCAGGCGATTTTCCGGATCGGCCTGCGTCGCAAACAGAAAGATCGTGTTGAGCAGTGCCGGACCGATGGCCCCGCCGACCTGCTGGGTCACGTTGACAAGTGCCGAGGCCACACCAGATTGCGCCTCTGGCACGCCTTTCAGGGCCGAGCTGGATGCCGGTACGAAATAGACGCCCAGACCAAGGCTCATCACGCAGAGCGCGGGGAGCACCTGCTGGGCAAAGCCCGGCCCGATCCCGACGGGGGTCAGCCAGACCATCCCGATGCTGGCGCCGAGCAAGCCAATCCACATGGTTCGGCCATCGCCAAGGCGCGGCATCAGATGTGACGCCAGCGAAGACCCCAGGATGATCCCGCCCGAAAACGGCAGGAAGGCCAGACCGGTCTGAAGCGGCGAAAAGCCCAGCACGACTTGCAAATAGTAGGCGAGGAACATCAGCATCCCGAACATGCCCGCACCGATCAGCAGCAGCGACAGAAAGGCCGCACCCCGGCTACGCTCCATGGGGATGGACAGTGGCAAGAGCGGGTGCCGCGCAGCGCGCTGGTGCAGGGCGAAGAGCGCGAGCACCCCCACCCCCGCCAGGATCGCCACGAGCGGCAGCGCTCTATGCGTCCCGGCGGTGTTTCCCTCTCCGGCGACGGTCAGCCCGTAGACCAGTGTGGTCAGCCCGGTGACGGAAAGCACCGCCCCGATCAGGTCAAGATTGCCCGGTTTTCGAGCACTGCCGGGCGGGATGGATTTCAGGGCAGCAAGGCCCACCGCCAGGGCAATCGGCAGGTTGATGAAGAAACACCAGCGCCAGCCAAGAAATTCGGTCAACGCGCCGCCCAGCAGCAGGCCGACCGCCCCACCCAGCCCCTGAACCGCGCCATAGACGGCAAAAGCGCGCGCGCGCTCTTCGGGCGCGGTGAAAGTGGTGGTCAGCAATGCCAGCGCCGCCGGGGCCAGAACCGCCCCGAACATGCCTTGTAGGGCACGGGCGAGGATCAGCGCGGTGCCGGAGGAGGCAAAGCCGCCAAAGGCCGAGGCCAGCGCGAAACCGGCCAGTCCAAGCAGGAACATTCGCCGATGCCCGAACGTGTCTGCGATCCGCCCGCCCAGCAACAACAAACCGCCGAAACTCAACGCATAGGCGGTGATTATCCAGGGCCTGGCAACGTCGGAAAGCGCCAGATCGGATTGCGCACGCGGCAAGGCAATATTGATGATCGAAGCGTCGAGCACGATCATCAGCGTCGCCGAAGCGATGGTCAAAAGCACAAGGAGAGAGTGCCCCGCCTTTGGCGGGGTCAGTTGATCAGTCATGGTCGGAGCCTCAGGTCAGGCGTTGAAGGAAGATGATGTTGTCCATCACGATGGCGCGCTGACCGTCCGGTCCCGTTGCCGTGCGAGCAATCGGACAGAGGCAACGATGCCGCCACGCTGAAGGGGTAAGGCGCATCGAGGCGAGCGTATCCTCGGCCGTTGGGAAGCGGGTATTTTCCGGCGACCACGACCAGGGCGCGCGGGAGGCATGTTCGACGATCAAAAGGTGCCCGCCCGGATCAACGGCGGCAGCGGCCCGGGCCAACACGTCGGCGCGCGGCCAGTCCTGCGGCGAATGCAGGAAGCTGGCGGTCACCAGGTCGAACGATCCGTCCGGAAAGGATCGGGCGAGGTCGTGCTCTTCAAACCGCAGCCGTTCCGACATGCCGGCAGTTTCGGCGTTCTTCGCGGCAATGCCGAGCGCTACGGAAGAGATGTCGGCAGCCGTCACCTGCCAGCCTTGCCGGGCCAGCCACACCGCATCGTCGCCTTTGGCGCAGCCCAGTTCCAGGGCCGTGCCCGGGGTCAGCGTACCGGCGAATTGCGCCAGCGCCAAACCGGGATTGCCGGACGAAGTCTGGGAACCGTTGCTGTAGATGTCGTTCCAGAAAGCATCGGGGGCAGAGCTCTGCATGGGGTCACCCTTCATGGTTTACGGATCAGATCGGGATCGAAAATCAGCGAGCGATGCGCTGCCGTTCCGGCCATCACACCCGCCGCTGCGGCGCGCGTGGCATTGGCCATCGGGCTGGCGAGGTCACCGGCGGCAAAGACGCCCGGGACCGATGTCGCCTGCATCGCATCGACCCTGAGATAGGGACCGGTCGGCCCATCCTCGGTTGGGCATCCCAGTTGCGCACCAAGATCGCAGGTCGGCGCGGTTTGCGGTGCCAGGAACAAACCGGCCAATGCGATTTCGCGCCCGTCGGCAAGCCGCACGGCTTCGAGCGCGGGGGCAGGGCCGATCAGCTCGGCCACCGGAACCTCCTCGATCCGGACCCCGCGTCCCGCAAGCATGTCGCGCTGCTCCGTTGTCGGCGTGAACACCCCTTGCGTGAACAATGTGGTCGCCCCCCAGTCGGGCAGCAGCATTGCCTGATGCATCGACGCCTCGTCCCGCGCCAGAACCCCGACCGGCTGTCGGTTCAGTTCGTAGCCATGGCAATACGGACAGTGCAGGACGGATGTGCCCCAACGCTCGGCAAAACCCGGCAGGTCGGGCAAGGTATCGTGTACCCCATAGGCAAGGATCATCCGGCGCGCTGTCTTAATTGACCCATCCGCCAAGGCAATATGGAACCCTTCCACGTCGCCGTGCGCCGTGACCGCAGCCGCGTCCCGGAAGTCAACTGTTGGGTATGCCGCAAGCTCTTTGCGCAGATCGGCCTGTACCTGCGCCGGGCGTCGGCCATCCTGCGCGGGAAAGCCGTGCGACGTCTTCGCAAACCGATTGCGCGGCAGGCCGTTATCAAGGACCAGAACCGCCCTGCGGGCGCGGGCCAATTGCATCGCGGCGGACAGGCCAGCGAAGCTGCCGCCAATGACTATCACATCATGGATCACGTGCTTACCCCGTTTCTCACTTGTCGCAACATTGAATGTTACGTGATTCGTCAGCACGGCGCAACACACGAAACTTTCCATGTTGCGTGATTGCGGCTAAACACGTCAGAGCGTGTTACGTCGAACGGGATCCATCAAGCTTGATGAGCGCCCGAACCGGAATGAACGCAATACGTTGTAGAGGAAACCAAAAGGACCCGGACCCATGCCCCGCGATCGCCGCATGTCCCGTATGTTGCACGTGCTGATCCACATGGACCGGCACGTCGAACGCGCGACGTCTGATCAGATTGCGACGATGGTTTCGACGAATGCCGTGGTGGTACGGCGAATGATGGCCGGTTTGCGGGACCGGGGGATTGTGACATCGGAAAAGGGCCATGGCGGTGGATGGCGGCTTGCCCGTCCGCTGACGGAGGTGACGTTGCGCGATGTTTACGAAGCTGTCGGCGCACCGCCCCTTTTCAATTTCGGGTCAGAGGCGGACCCGACCGAATGTCTGGTCGAACGGGCGGTCGACACCAGATTGGATGCAACGCTGAACGAGGCCGAAGCGCGGTTGCTTGCGGAATTCGCCGAAATCGCTGTCGAAGATTTGGCATTGGATTTTGAACGCCTCCGTAGTCGGCATTTCGATGAAACAGCCAAGACTGCCGGAGATTGTGACAACACCTGGCACCACGGCGGAAACTCCTGCAAGACCTGACACGCCAGTCTGTTCGATCGCCATCTGGCGGGAGCTTGCAGACGGTCCGCTCTATGCCGACCGCCGCCGAACGAGCTTTCCGGGTGTCAAATGCCTTACTGCCACTTCGCCCTGATCTTGTGACAGCGACAAAACGGTTTCGACCGCGAGCCGCGCGACACGGTCATAGTCCTGGGAGACCGTGGTGAGTGCAGGGCAGGTGAACCGTGCCATGGGATGGTCGTCGTGCCCGGCAACCCGCAGGTCCAAGCCGGGTCCGATCCTCAACCCCGCCTCGAACGCCGCTGCGAGCACGCCGATTGCCAGCCGGTCATTCGCGCAAAGCACGGTATCGCTTGGAAAACCGCCGCTGGAAAGCGCGTGAAGCGCAGCATCATAGCCCACTTGTTCAAGATCCCAATCCATTCGGCCGACAGGAATAAACTGTGGCCTGTGTCCCACCGCCGACACCGCATCGATGTAGTGCTGGCGGCGGCTTCGGCTGGTGGAATTGAATTCCGGCAAGCTCAGGAAACAGGGCGGCGATCCGGTCGCGCATAGATAGGATACGATGAGTCCAATGCTCTGCGCGTTGTCGGTGCCAACATACGAGAAGTCTCCGGGCAGATGGGTGTCGAGCAGAACAACCGGAATTTCCGAGCGCAGTCGACCAAGTTTGGGCTGGTCCGTGTCATCGCCCAAAGGGGCAATGATCACCCCCGACACGCGCAGGGATCGCAGCGTGTCCATCGCCTTGCTTTCAGAGGCTGCGGACCCGTGGGACCCCAACAGAAACATTCGGTATCCGCCGGCATCAAGCAAAGCTTCGATGCGGCGCACTACATCCTCGAAGAACGGATCAAGAAGGTTCGGTATAATCACGCCGATGGTTCGCGTCGCATTCCTGTTCTGGTTCTGAGCAAGGAGATTGGGGCGGTAGTCGAGCTTTTCGATGAACTCTTCGATACGCTTGCGGGTCGTAGGGCGCACGCTGCCCGGATCCTGAAAATATTTTGAGACAGTTGCACGGGCAAGGCCGCTAGCGCGGGCGAATTCGCCCATGTTTCGCGGGCGTTGGGGCTCGCTGCTCAGCTCGTCGTCATCCTGGTCGGCCAAACCCACACCTCCTGAAAAGAGCCTAACGTCATATACGCAAGCACCTTTTCAAGAGGTCGCGAGTAAAGTCAAATCCACACATTAAATATGCTTGCGTATAGATAAACTAGACACGTGTACATTTTAATGTCATCCTGCGACGAGTCGGGAACAGGAGCCCGGCGGGAATTCATGGCGCATCGACCCATCGGTGTGTCTGACAGGGAGGATACTGGAATGAAGATCAACAAACGCACGCTGCTTGGCGCGATGCTTGCCTCGGCCGCATGGATGACGGCCGCACCGGTCATGGCTCAGTCGGGCCCCGTGATCGCAAGCATCGTCTATTCCGGCGATCAGTTCATGAAGGGGCTTCAACAGGGCATTCGGGAACGTGCGGAACAGGGCGGTGCGACCGTTCTGGAAATCAACATCAACGAGGATCAGGCCAGAGAGGCAGAAGCAATCGACACCTACATCGCGCGCGGGGTCGATGCGATTGTGATTGCCCCGCTCTCCGCCACCGGATCCGCGCTTGCGCTTCGGCGGGCCCGGGATGCGGGAATTGTCGTCATCGCGCTCAATGGCGGACTGGAGGACACATCGATCGCGGCAGCGACGTTTTCGACGGCAAACACGGACCTCGGCAAAGCGTCAGGCGAGGCGGCCGCAGACCTTATTCAGATGCGGTTGGGCGGCAAGGCGAACGTCGGTTTGCTGGCATTCGTTTCGGTTCTCCCCGAACAGAGCAACCAGCGAACCGGTGGCTTCATCGAGGCTGCGGGGCAGGGCAATGCCCTGACCATCGTTTCACAGCAAGACGCCTGGCTGCCGGAAAAGGCCATTGCCGTGGCCAGCGACATGATGACGGCCCATCCCGATATCAACGTGATTTTCGCGGCCAACGAAGGCGGCACGATCGGTGCGATGCAGGCCGTCCGGAATGCGGGCCGCGCAGGAGAAGTCTTTGTGTACGGGATCGACGGTTCCTTGCAATTGGCCAGGGGGCTGTTGGCGGCGGACGATGTTCTGCAAGCGGTGACGGCGCAATCACCGGTCGAAATGGGCCGGTTGGGCGCGCAGGCCGCTCTTGACGCGCTCGGCGGCGGCACCGTCGCGCTTCATACCGTGGTCCCGGCACTTCCGCTGAACCGCGACGACCGTGCGGGCGTGGAGGCCTATGCGGCCTCGTTGCGATAGCCGCGTTCGAGCAGATTAGCAGCCTCGCGCGATGTTTACGCGAGGCCTCAATCTTCCTGGGAGGAGATGACAATGCCCGGCGTTGATGTGCGCTTCGAGAAGCTCACGAAACACTATGGTTCGCTGAAAGCATTGGAAAAATTCACGCATCACTTCGATGGTGGAGAGGTCCATGCCCTGATCGGGAAAAACGGATCCGGCAAGAGCACATTCGTCAGGATGCTGTCGGGCGCGACGAAGCCAACCGCCGGAACCATTTCTCTGAACGGTGCGCCGGTCAACCTCGATACGCCCAAAGCGGCTTTGAGTGCTGGTGTCGTCACTGTCTATCAGGAGCTCAGCCTTGTTCCGGGGCTGTCGGTGGCAGAGAACATTTTCCTCGGCCGGTTGCCAAGGCGCTGCGCCGGGGGATTGATCGACTGGGCAAGGCTGCGACAGCGCGCTGCCGGTTTGCTGAATGACATGGGGGCAGGGGACATAGATCCCTTGCAAAAGGTCGAAAGCCTGTCCGTCGGCAAGCAGCAAATTGTCGAGATCGTGAAAGCGTCCAGCCTGGACCCCAAGGTTCTGGTGCTTGATGAACCCACATCAGCGCTGGCCAGTTCCGAAGTCAGTCAGCTTTTCGAGCTTATCAGGACGCTGAGGGCGCGGGGCGTGACGATCATCTATATTTCGCACCGTCTGGCCGAGCTTCCGCAGATTGCCGACACGGTCACGGCGTTGCGCGATGGTGTATTCGCCGGATCTCTGCCGATTGAGCAGGCCACACCGAAAGACATCCTGGATATGATGTTCGGCGACCTGCCGCCCCTGAACAGACCGGCCCGGCGTTTGACCGGGCCTGTCGTGCTGGAGGCCCGGCGTGTCGCTGCGGCACCCTGGTTCGACGATGTCAGCTTTGCCCTGCGCAAGGGCGAGGTCCTGGGCATCGCCGGGATGCTCGGCGCCGGTCGGACCGAGCTGCTGCACGGATTGTTCGGCGCACGGGAGTTCGATCGCGGGGCCGTTCTGCTGGGTGGCAAAGACATCACGCACTGCTCTCTGCTCGAACGCAAGAAGCTGGGGCTCGCATATGCGTCAGAAGACAGAAAACAGGCCGGTCTGTCGATTGATCATTCGATCCATACCAACCTTGTCACCGCCTCATGCAGAACCATCGCGCGCCATGGCTTCAT
This sequence comes from Marinibacterium sp. SX1, assembly GCF_050389775.1. Classification (NCBI taxonomy): domain Bacteria; kingdom Pseudomonadati; phylum Pseudomonadota; class Alphaproteobacteria; order Rhodobacterales; family Paracoccaceae; genus Marinibacterium; species Marinibacterium sp. SX1. The sequence continues at coordinate 136,824 of NZ_CP177149.1, forward strand.
TTGGCCACGTCTGGAACGTCCGTTTGTCAACAGGCAAATCGCCGACCTTCACATCAAGGTTTCTGACCCCGCGTTGCCTGTGTCATCTCTATCCGGCGGAAATCAGCAAAAAGTGGTGGTCGGCAACTGGTTGAACACCAACCCGCAGGTCCTCTTGCTGGATGAGCCGGGCCGCGGGGTGGACGTGCAGGCGAAACGCCAAATCTATCAAATCATATGGGAACAGGCGCATAAGGGGCTGTCTGCGATTGTGGTTTCGACCGAACTCGAAGACCTGGCGGAATGCTGCGACCGGGTGATCGTCTTGCACAATGGCCGGATCACCGCCGAGTTTTCGGACGCCCGAATCGACCCCAAAGACCTGTATGCGGCAACGATGCCGTCTGTCACGACACCCAACTTGAGGGAGGCCGTCTGATGACCACAGCCACAATCGACCCGACAACCAATCGCGGTTTCAACGTCGCCGAATTCTTGCGCCGGCACTCCATGCTGCTGATATTGGCAGCGTTCTACGTTCTGGTCGCATCGACGGCCCGGAATTTCATGACACTCGACAATCAACTGAACATCCTGAGGTCGATTGCCGTGCCGGGTATCATTGCGTTCGGGATGACGCTGTTGATTATTGTCGGCGAAATTGACCTGTCGGTCGGGTCCATGGTCGCGGTTTCGGGCTGCGTGACTGCCTGGACGGTCAAATTCCTTTCAAACGGCGCACTTGAACCGTCTGCCCTGATCGTTGTCATCGCGATGTTTGCGGCCATGGCCTGCGCCGCCGCCGTGGGCATTTTGAACGGCTTGCTCCGCCAGAAAATCGGTGTGCCGACGTTCATCTCATCGCTCGCGATGATGGCTGCACTGGCCGGTGCTGCCAACCTGATTACCGGCGGGGCGCCGCTGGAGAGCTTTCCGTCGTGGTATTACGTCATCGGCAGCGGCCGCATATTTCACGTGCCGGTGCCGGTTTATCTTTTGACGATTGCATTTTTTGCGACAACGATCCTGTCGAAATACACAGCGTTCGGGCGTGAAATCTATGCTGTTGGCGGCAATATCGAAGCCGCGCGCCTGTCGGGTATCAATGTCTGGCGCACGAAAACGATCTGTCTGATGCTCACCTGCGTTCTGGCTGCGATCGGCGGAATTATCATCTCTTCGCTGATCAATTCGGGAAATTCGACGGTCGCGCGCGGGCTCGAACTCGAAGTGATCTCAGCCTGTATCATCGGCGGTGTCAGCCTGTTCGGCGGCAAGGGGTCTATCTGGGGGACCTTTGTGGGTGTCCTGTTCCTGGGTGTACTTTTGAACGCGATGACCCTGTGGGGCTTCAACCCCTATGCACAACAAGTCGTGACGGGTGTGCTGATCCTGGGCGCCGTCTTTGTCAATTTCGCCATCGACCGACTTTGAGAGGAGCGTTTGATCATGCCCACTGCACTTCAGTCTTTGCGCGACCATTCGATCCTTGTTGCCGACACCGGGAACATCAAGGATGTAGAGCGCCTGCGACCACAGGACTGCACCACCAATCCAAGTCTGGTCCTCGCAGCGCTGCGCGATCCGGTTTGTGCCCCGCTGGTCGCGCCTGACCTGGAGCGCTGTCGGAGTGCAGGCCGCAGCGAGGCCGAGACCGCTGATTTTCTGACAGCCAGGCTATGCACAACCTTGGCGGAGAAGGTTCCCGGCGTCGTTTCGATGGAGGTCGATGCAAATCTGTCGTTTGACACGGCAGCGATGGTCCAGAAGGCCCGCGCACTCATCGCCCTGTGCGAGGAAATGGGGCTGGGCCGTGATCGGCTTCTTATCAAACTGGCCGCGACATGGGAGGGCATCCACGCGGGTGAGATACTGGAGAATGAGGGGACGCGGTGCAATCTGACCCTTGTTTTCAGCCTTGCCCAGGCAGTCGCATGCGCGCATGCGGGGATCTATCTGATCTCGCCATTCGTTGGCCGGATCACGGACTGGCACGCCGCGCAGTCAGGCAGAGCCATTGACGTGCAAAATGACCCCGGCGTCGCCTCTGTCAGGCGTATTTTCGAGCATTTCAAATCCCGGGGCATTCCCACAATTGTCATGGCCGCCTCGTTTCGGACGACCGATCAGGTGCGCGCGCTGGCCGGGTGCGACCGTTTGACGATTGCGCCGAAGCTTCTTGATCAGCTTGCGAAAGATCACACGCCGCTGGACCGGCAGCTTTTCATCCCCGATAGGGTTGTTGATCCCGACCCGCTGACGGCGTCGGCGTCGGCGTCGGAATTCCGTTGGCAGATGAATTCCGACGCAATGGCCACTGAAAAACTGGCCGAGGGTCTGCGCTCCTTCGACAGGGACCGACGACACCTGCTGGACCTGATTTCCGCACGTCTAAGCGAGGCGGTCCCGTCATGATGTGCCGAATTCCTTTGGCAAACGCGTTGTTCGACGGGCGGGAAACCACGGTTTTTGAGACACCGGATTGGCAGGTTGTATCGTTCCGCTACCGCACTGGCATCGCCGGGCTTCGGATCAGCGGCAGGCATTCAGAAAGCGTGGTACTGCCGTTTCGTGGTCAACAGATCTGGGATCTGCGACTGGGTGGCGAGTCCGTAGGCATGCGCGGCATGACAGATGAACCCCAGAATAGCGCAACGCTGGCCGACTCCTTTGGGGCGTTTTTCTTTCATTGCGGTCTGATGGGGACCGGGGCGCCCGGCCCGGGCGACGATTACCCGCAGCATGGTGAACTGCCGCTGGCTGCAATGACAGAGGCATGGCTGGAGTTTGGCGATACGACGGGCCGCGCATTGACGCTGCGCAGTCGCTACCGTCATGCGAGCTTGTACAAAACGCATTACCTGGCTGAACCTTACATTCGGTTTTCGCCGGACGAGGCACAGATTGCCATTGGCATAAGGGTCGAAAACCATAGCGGGAACCCCATGCCGTTCCAGTACATGGGCCATCCGAATTTCAGGCCCGTCGATGGCGCGCGGCTCGCCTATTCCGCACAATACTCGGGAACCTCGGTGCGCCTCCATACAGCTATGCCAGACGAAGATACGTCGGACCCGGGCCGCTTGGCCCTGTTGCAGAAGTTGACGCTAAGCCCATGCGATCATCACGATATGCCAGCAGGGCAACGCTTTGACCCCGAGGTCGTTTTCGAGATCGATTATCTTTCCGACGCCGACGGTTGGGCGCATTCGCTCCAACTGCACCCGGATGGCACATCTGACGCGGTCTCGCACCAGACTCAGACCTGCCCACGGGCCTTGCGTTGGATCAGTCGCACGGCAGACATAGATGCGATTGCCCTTGTCGAACCGGCGACGTCGTGGCTTGGCGGTTTTTCGGCGGAAAAGGCCGCGGGCCGGGTGCCGATCCTTGCGCCCGGAGGCGTGTGGCAAACGGAGATGCGTATAGAGCGCCTCGACAGGGTGCAAACCACTGAGCGGTTGGCGGAAATCGATGACATCGCGGGGCGAACGAGCCCAAAGAACAGAGAGCTGTAGGTCATGTTGTCGAAATCAGACAGGTTTGACGTGTCTCACTGGACCGACCGACGGGGCCACAGGGAGTGGTTGACGCAGCAGGCAGATGCCCTGTTCGACTTTTTCGACCCTGCCTTCGTTGATCCTGCGGGCGGTTTCCTTGATCTGGACCGGACAGGAACCCCTGCCGGACCCGAGATGCAGGTTCACGCCCTGCACACAACCGCGCGTGCAGTCCACTGTTTTGCTATCGGCAGCTTGCTCGGCCGGCCGGTGGCTCCGGATGTGGTCGATCACGGCCTGCGGACACTTTGGGAGCGGCACCGTGATCAGACCCGCGGCGGCTATTTCTGGTCCTTTGCCAAGGAGCAGGCCATCGACGACACCAAACAGGGCTACGGTCACGCGTTCGTTTTGTTGGCAGCGGCATCGGCCAGGATCGCCGGGCATCCGCTGGCCGACAGGGTGCTCGCAGATGTCTCGGACGTTCTCGACAGGTATTTCTGGGAGGAAACCCATGGCGCCATCGCGGAGGAGTTCACGGCCGATTGGCGCCCCATCGACGGTGGGACATATCGTGGCCAGAATTCAAACATGCACCTCACCGAAGCGCTCATGGCCGCTTATGAAGCCACCGGAGAGACGGAGTATCTGAACAAGGCCATCCGCATCGCTGAGCGCGTGATTAACCAGGCCGCGCGATCTCGCGGATGGCGTGTCGCCGAACATTTTTTGGCGGACTGGACAATCGTCGACGACTATTCCCACGACAATGCAATGTTGCGCCCCTCAGGGACGACGCCCGGTCATTGGTTTGAATGGTCTCGGCTGTTGCTACAGCTCTGGGTCATCAGCGGGCAAGGGTACCCGTGGATGCCAGAAGCGGCGCAGGCATTGTTTCGCAACGCGATGGCCTATGGCTGGGACGCGGACAATGGCGGCTACTATTATACGCTCGATTGGCAAAACCGGCCGCTTCGGCGCGAAAAGCTCTGGTGGCCCGCAGCAGAGGCCGCAGCGGCGGCGCATGCACTGAACGCGCTATGCCCGCATTCGGATTGGGAAGCTGCCTATCGTCAGACCTGGGACCTGATCGAAGGGCACTACATCGACTCGAAGTATGGCGGATGGCACGAGGAACTGTCCGAAGACCTCCGCCCCGCATTCTCTATTTTTCCCGGCAAGTCCGACCTTTACCATGCGCTGCAAGCCTGTCTTACGCCGCTGTTCCCGGTCGAAGGCACGCTGACGCGGGCCATCCAAAACCATCTTTTCAGCGAGATTTCATCATGACAGGCAGGTTAAAAAACGTCCGGACACCAGAACTGGAAATCGCATATGAGGAAGACGGGCATCTAGATGGTTGGCCCGTGGTTTTGTCGCACGGATTTCCCTACGATGCCCGCGCGTACGATCAGGTTATCCCGTTCCTCACGGCAAAGAACGCCCGCGTCATCCGCCCCTATTTGCGGGGCTTCGGCCAGTCGCGTTTTCTGAAGGCCGAGACAATGCGTTCGGGCCAGCAAACCGCACTTGCCCGCGATATCGTTCATTTGATGGATGCGCTCGGGATCGAGAAGGCGGTCTTGGCCGGGTATGACTGGGGTGGGCTGGCGTCCTGCGTTGCCTCGCTGCTCTGGCCCGGTCGCGTCACCGGGCTTGTTTCGCTTGCCAGCTACGATGTGATCGATGTGTCGGCAGGCGGTCAGCCTTGCCCGCCGAGCCTTGAGAATGTCCTATGGTACCAACACTACTTTCAGACGGCGCGGGGGCGCGACGGCCTGCGACAGGATCGTCGAGGCCTGTGCCGTATCCTGTGGGATCAATGGTCCCCGGGATGGTCGTTTGACGACGACGTCTTCGAAAGAACCGCAGCCTCTTTCGACACGCCAGACTTCGTTGATGTCGTTATCCACCACTACCGTTGGGCCTTCGGACTTTCCGAAGGAGATGCCAGCCTTTCCGAACTGGAAGATCGGATCGCAAGACGTCCAGCGATTTCCGTTCCGGCCGTGACGCTGGACGGGACGCTCGACCCGTTGAAACCAGGCGGGACGTCGCAGCATGCCGCGATGTTCAACGGGCCGCGCGACCACCGATCCTTTGACGTTGGGCATAATCTGCCGCAGGAGGCGCCGGAGGATTTTGCCGATGCGGTCCTGTCCGTTTTCCGTATGGCTGAAGGGTAGGGGGAAGCCTTATGAGCAGCTTGCCTTCAGGACGGGCACAGAAATCCGTTTCACTTGATGAACTCCTGGACGCAGCACACCAGTTGCTTGCCCAGCAGACCCGCCGGATCATGGCAATCGTCGGACCGCCGGGCGCGGGCAAGTCGACTTTGGCAGAGAAGCTTCGATCCGAACTCGAACGGTCAAACCCCGGAGCGGTCGCGATACTGCCCATGGACGGGTTTCACTATGACGATGCAATCCTGAAACAAAACGGGCGGCTGCCCTGGAAGGGGGCGCCGGACACGTTCGACGTTGGCGGCCTTTGCAGCGTGCTTTCACGGCTCGTCGATGGAGGCGAGGCGGAAGTCGCTGTGCCGGTATTTGACCGCGAGCTCGAAATCTCGCGTGGCAGTGCCCGGATCATCCAGGCGGATGTGCGTCTGATCCTGTTGGAAGGCAATTACCTGCTACTCAACGAGGCTCCATGGAGCGCACTGGGAAAATTCTTTGGCGTGACCGTGATGATCGACGTTGCCGAGCGTGAGTTGGAACGGCGGTTGCGCGAACGGTGGTTAGAACTCCACTTACCTGCTCAGGAAGCAGCGTTCAAAATTCACGACAACGATCTGCCCAATGGCAATCGTGTTCGATGCAACAGCGCCAAGGCCGACTTTGTAATCGCCGATTGGTAGCACCCACCCACATCGTTGACAGGCGCGGCTAGGATTTTCCAGGCCGTGTAAGGGCGGCACCCTTGTGTCATCAGCCCTGATAACGCCGGAACCCGGAGGTTGCGGCAGGGGCTTGACGTTTCCGTATTTTACATATTACATGCAAAATGTAATTTAGAGGAACTTGGGCATGCAATCACTGGAAGGCCGAGGCCGCATCGTCGATGAAGTATACGAACACATCCGCGAGGCCATTTTGTCCGGGGAGCTGAAGCCGGAAACATCGCTTACCGTGCAGGAGTTGGCGGATCGGCTGAACGTGTCGCGCACCCCTGTCCGCGAAGCTGTCCGGCTGCTGGTCACCGAGGGGCTGGCCACCGAAGAGGCCCGCCGTGGCTGTTTCGTGGCGAAGGTTCATTTGCGTGACCTGTTGGACATTCACGACATGCGAGCTGTTCTGGAAGCTCTGGCAGTCGAACGTTCAAACGCCGCAACAAAGACGCACATTGCCGATCTTACCGCCCAGATTGACCGGCAAAAACAGGCTTTGGCAACGGAAAACTGGCGCGAATTCACCGCGGCTGACCGAAGTTTCCATGAGGTATTTCACGCGCTGGCAGGCAACGAACGGCTGACGAACACGTTGAAGCGGCTGCGCGGGCAGATGGAAATCGCCTTAGTCGAAGTCGCCCTTTCGACCGAACTGATGCAGCAATCAATCGCTGAGCACACCGCAATCGTCGACGCCGTCCGGCAGAGCGACCCTGACGCCGCATCGAACATGATGCGCGCGCATATCATGGCGACCCGAAAACGGGTTCATACGCGGCTTGAAGAACGCGCAGCGGAAACGAGGAACTAAAATGTCATCACTAGCCAAACTGAATGACTCGGGGTCTTACGACGCGGTCATGTTCGATCTTTTGACCGCCCTGATCGATTCATGGTCGCTATGGGATTCGGTCGCGGGTTCCCCAGAACGCGGACGGGAATGGCGCGGCAGGTATCTTGAACTGACCTATGGCGCGGGCACCTACCGCCCATACGAGGAGATTGTCGCCGAAGCGGCCCGCGATGTCGGGCTGGAGGATGCCGTCGCACCGGAGCTGGCACAAAGATGGCAAGAGCTTGAACCCTGGGCGGAAGCCTCTGAGGTGCTCACGTCACTTGCGGGAAAAGCCCGGCTTGCCGTAGTAACCAATTGTTCGCGCACGCTTGGGCATCAGGCCGCGACACAAATGTTCGATAACTTTTCAGTCGTCATCACGGCAGAGGAAGCGGGGTGTTACAAACCCGCCCGCCGGCCTTATGCAATGACACTGGACGCCCTTGGCGTGCCTGCCGAGCGGACGCTTTTTGTTGCCGGGTCGCCCAGTGACGTGCCGGGTGCCTCGGCGCTCGGAATGCCAGTCTATTGGCATAATCGCATCGGTCTACCTGGCCGCGGCGATGCGGTGCCCAATTATCATGAGCGCAGCCTGCACCGCCTTGTCGACCTCGTCTGAGGTCACCCCAAGGACTGCGCAAAGCCCAACAGAGGAAACAGAACATGCAAACCAAATTAATCGCGGCACTCGCCGCGACTGCGTTCGGCTGTGCCGTCAATGCTCAGGACATTCCCGGATCGGCCAAGGTCGGAACCTCCTCTCAGGGAGGGACATACTTCGTCTATGGCTCGACCTGGGGCGGGATGGTGCAAAACGAAACGGGTGTGAGCATCGGGATTGAAGCCACCGGCGGGCCAACACAGAACATGGCCCTAGTCCACCTTGGTGACCTTGACTTTGGCATGACCACCATGGGCCCTGCGTTTGCCGGGATCTCTGGCGAAAACCCCGTCGCACCGGGCGTTGAGATGACCGACGTGCGCGCT
>NZ_CP177150.1:0-109304 GCF_050389775.1 Marinibacterium sp. SX1
ATGAGAGAACGGTCTTTTGCGGCTGATACGAAGGATCAACCCTTCGACGAGATCATCCTACAGCAAGGAGAGTTGATTTCCGACCGCCTCAATATGTTGCGGCAGGAACAGTATCCTCCGGACGCCCAAAAAGGTCTGCGTCAGTTTTCGTTGGCCGAGGTTGCCTACTATCTCGGTGTGACCCAGTCGACCATTAAGAAGCTTCATCTCGAAGGCAAAGGTCCTGAACCTGAAACATCGTCTTCTGGGAGGCGCAGCTACTCGGCCGAGCAGATGCTTGAGCTGAGAGCTTATCTCGATAAGCATGGTCGTCCCGGAAAGCGCCGTTATGTCCCCTATCGGCAGCCTGGCGAAGAACTGCACGTTGTGTCCGTCGTGAACTTCAAAGGTGGCTCCGGAAAAACCACTACCGCCGCCCACCTCGCGCAGCACTTGGCGTTGAAAGGGCATCGAGTTCTTGCGATCGACTTGGACCCCCAAGCCTCGCTCACAGCTTTGCACGGCATTCAGCCAGAACTCGACGACGTGCCTTCGCTCTACGAGACACTTCGGTATGATGACGAGCGCAAACCGATCTCGGAGGTGATCCGGCCAACAAACTTCCCCAACCTAGATATCGTTCCGGCAAGTCTTGAGCTTCAAGAGTACGAATACGATACCCCGGTCGCTTTGACGAGCAGCGATTCCCATGAGGGCCGTGCCTTCTTCACTCGTATATCGAAGGCGCTTAACGAGGTTGAAGATCGCTATGACGTGGTCGTAATCGATTGTCCTCCTCAGCTGGGCTACCTCACGCTCACTGCTCTGACGGCTTCATCTTCGGTAATTGTGACAGTCCATCCTCAGATGCTGGACGTCATGTCGATGAGCCAGTTTCTCCTGATGCTGGGCGGGATCATGAAGACGATCCGTGATGCTGGAGCGAACATGCGCCTGAAGTGGTTCCGTTACCTCGTAACGCGATTTGAACCAACGGACGGTCCCCAAAAGCAGATGGTTGGGTTCCTCCAGGCGATGTTCCCAAATCAGATGCTGTCGAATCCTATGTTGAAATCTACGGCGATCTCCGATGCTGGGATTACCAAGCAGACGCTTTACGAAGTTGAACGGTCTCAGTTCGTGCGGACAACTTACGACCGCGCCGTGACGTCTTTAAATGATGTGAACGACGAAATCGCTGAACTGATCCATAGGGCTTGGGGGCGAGAGTGACTGTGGTTTTGACAGCCGTGCAGAACGCTAGTTTTGACAGCCGTGCAACTGTCGAAATGCGGGCTGCGCGCCGGTTGGATTCTGACGAAAGGGAGATGGCTTGATGGCTCGCAAAGACCTCCTGAAGAGCGTTATGGCCGGTTCGACGGAACAGTCGAAGGATTCCGGTCGCTCTGGATACGCGATGCGCGGTGCTTCGAAATCGATGAAGGTTTCAATCGATAGCCTTGCGGAGAACTCGAAGCGTCTCCTTGAAGGCGAAACCATTGTCGAGATCGATCCGAAATTGATCGATGTGTCATTCGTTTCGGATCGGCTTAGTGATGACGATGTTGCTTTCGACGAACTGAAAGCATCGATCGCAGCGGGTCGCCAGGACACGCCAGTATTGCTTAGACCGCATCCGGAAGCGGATGGCCGCTATATGATCGTCTTTGGGCATCGCCGTGTGCGAGTTGCATCGGCGCTCGGCCGTAAGGTTCGCGCAGTTGTAAAGCCAATGGACGATGTGGCTCATGTTCTTGCTCAAGGGCAGGAAAACACTGCGCGCGCAGATCTCTCATTTATTGAGAAGGCCCTATTTGCGAGGAGCCTCTTGGATATGGGGCAAGCAAAGGATGTGATCCAGTCTGCCCTTACCATCGATGGGACGTTGCTTTCACGGATGCTGTCAGTGGCGCAGAACGTCCCTCGGCACGTCATCGAACAGATTGGGCCGGCCAAGCAGATTGGGCGTGATCGCTGGGAAGACTTCAAGAAGTTGGCTTCGGAACCATCGAATGGCAAGATCCTCAAGGGAGCTTTGGAGTTCGACGGGTTTCAAAACCTCGACAGTGATGCTCGCTTTGAGTTCCTGCACAGCAAGCTGGCAGAAGCGGGCAGGGCGCCGAAGCGCCGAAAAACGCGTGCTACGCCCAAGAAACGAACCTGGACTGCCGGCAAAGGCCGCATCAAGGGAGTCATCGGTCGTTCCGGAAAGGCATTCAGCATTTCGCTTACGGCACAAGATTCAACCGAGTTCGGGGACTTTCTCTCGGGTCGGCTTGATCAGCTGTACAGCGAATTCCTCGCTACGAAAGAGGAGCAGTCAGAACAATGATCTAGGCAAAAGAAAAGCCCCCAAGCAGCGTGGCCTGAGAGCTAATCTGAAAAGTTTGGTCGCTTAGAAGATATCTCTCCCGCGAATCACTGTCAACAAGAACGCCACTTCGGCGAACGGCTTTCTTTTGCCTCCACATAACTGGAGGTGAGAAACAGGCATGAAACATACAGGTTGGCGCAAGCCGACACCGGGTCTTGGCATTGCAGCGCAGCTTGCCCAAGCCGGTGAACGGGTGGCTGTATCCAAATCGCGGGCCCTCGTGGCGGTGAAGCGCGTGGGCGTGTACATTGGACTCAAGGCCGGAGATGTGATGCTCCTCGACACGCTCGGGGCGTTTACACAGGCCCAGGACTGGGAGGAGGGGCAGCGTCCGATCGTCTGGGCGTCAAACGCCTATCTGATGGAGCAGACCGGGTTCTCGCTCTCCGCGCTCAAGCGCCATGCTCGGCGTCTGGCCGAGATCGGCGTGATTTCCTTCCAGGACAGCCCCAACGGCAAGCGTTGGGGCCGCAGAGACGCTGAGGGGCGCATCGTCGAGGCCTACGGCTTCGATCTCTCGCCGCTGTCGGCGCGTGTTGAGGAATTCGACGAGCTTCATGCCGAGTTGCAGGCTGAACGCGAACTCTGCCAGCGCCTGAAGCGCCAGATCACTGTTGCACGCCGGATGATCCGCGCGCGCATCGAAGCGGCCGTCAGCAGCGCGCTGCGTGGGCCCTGGGCGCAGTTCGCCGGGCTCTTCGAGGAGCTTCTGGATCGGTTGCCGCGCCGTCATGAAGCCTCCGAACAGCTTGTGCGGCTGCTAACTTGGTTCAAGGAGCTCCAGGAGCGCGTCGAAGCTGCCTATCTCAATGCAACTGAGGTCGTCCAACCTGTGAAAAACAGGCCCGAAACCAAGGAACGAGTTTCTGAGAAGACCCAAGAAATGAACCCCAGGGAGGTCATTTCTGACACCCACATACTAATTACAAACCAACTTAATCCTGTAAAATGTAATTCCTCAGAAAATGAGGAAGCGGCGAGTGGTGCGCCCAATGTTCGACCCGACGAACAGGTTGATAGGGAGTTGGACGTGTGGGTCACCGAGGTCAGCAAGAAGCGGACGGCGCTGGACCTGCCCACCGTGATGCAGGCTTGTCCCGAATTCGCGTCCTGGGCGCGCAATATGGATGGGTTCCTGAAGGATTGGGGCGATCTCCACCGGGTCGCGGGTCAACTGAGGCCGATGATCGGGGTATCTGAGCATGCCTGGAACGTAGCGCAGGACCGGCTCGGCAAACAGGTGGCGACAGCGGCGCTGGCGCTTGTCTTCGAGAAGCATTGTGCGGGCGAGGTTTCGTCGCCGGGCGGCTATCTGCGCGGCATGGTCGAGAAGGCCGGGGCAGGCGAGCTGCATCTCGAGCGCAGCTTCTACGGCAGGCTCAGCGGGCTGGCGGCGTGATGGGGCAGGGGATCAGAGGCCGGCGGCCTTGGTCAGGTTCACGCGGAACCGATCGCGTCTGCGCTGGTAGCGGCGGGTCATCTCGGCCGAGGCATGTCCGAGATGTTTCTGGACGTAGCGCTCGTCGACTTCTGCCGAACTGGCGAGACCAGCACGCAAGCTGTGACCGGAGAACAGAGTCAGTCGTTCTTTCTCGGGCAGCTCCGATCGGATGCCGGCATCGAGGACCGTACGCTTGATCAGGCGTGCAACATGTTTGTCGTTCAGCCGCGTTTCGGTCGTCCGTTTGCCATCGCGCGTGATGCCGACGAAAACCGGACCGAAGTCAATCTTTGCGAAATGCAGCCATTGCTTCAGCGCATGCACGGGGCAGGTCTGATCCCTCGAGCCGCGACCGATCTCGACCTCGCGCCAGCCGGTCTTGGCGTTGAGAGTGAGCAGGGCGCCTTTGTCGAAGATCTGGATCCAGCCACCGGACTCCGGTGTGTCGTCCTTCTGCACGTCGAGGCTGACGATTTCCGAGCGGCGCAGACCTCCGGCATAGCCGAGCAGCAGGATTGCCCGATCCCGCAGCCCGCGCAGATCATAGGGCAGAGTGGCGACCATCGCGACGATGTCCTCGGCCAGGATTGCTTCCTTCTGAACCGGCGGGCGCGCATGCTTGCGCTTGATTCCTGCCAGCACCGTGGCGATGTGCCGGTTCTTGCGATCTAAGGTGAAACCCCGCTGCGCATAGTTCCAGGCGAGACCGGACAGGCGGCGGTCGATGGTTGAGACGGATAAGGCAGGGGAGGAACCTGATCCGGACGCAAGATCGGCGAGATAAAGGCCGATCATCTCAGCAGACGGAGGCAGCGGTTCCGCGCCCTTCATCCGGCACCAGCGCGCGAAATGCGCCCAGTCTTTCGCGTAGGCTTTCAGCGTGTTGTCGGAGGCTGCGGCGCGCGCATAGTCGCGGGCGGTGTCCACCAGGCGATCGAGCGTGCCGGAGCCAGCCACATACGCGGGCAGGGCGATCCCATCGCTTCTGTCTTGACCTCTCTCGTCGCCTTGAGCATCAACAGACTTACCCGAATGCGATGACATCGAATTCTCGTTGTCTGAGTCCATTCATTCCCCGAAAATTTGCTAATTTTGAGACCGTGCTGCAGCCTATTCTACAATGTCCGATAATGCAAACTTATTGGACATAGAGGAGACCAGCAAGGCGGGGCGTTTACCGCGCTATTATCTGGCCAAAAGCGCCGCGCAACTGTAGGCTGCGGCCATGACACTTGCCCGACCGGATCCCCTCAGCGCCCTTGGCACCCCGTCAGGGATACCCTCCTGGGCCTCTTCCGCGCGCGCGGAAGACCTTGAAGATGCTGCGTTCTTTTCGGGTGCGGTGCTGAGCCAGCTGCATCTTGTGCTGGAATGCGAAGGGGTGCCCCTCGCCCTGCTGCGGGACAGGCTGGCGTTGCGTGCTGCGGCGGCCTGCGTCGCGTTTTCCGGGCGCCCCGAGCGGGCCGCAGAGCTGCGCGACGCGATCCACCTTCTGCGCCCCGGCGACCTGCCCGGACCGGCCGGGGAAACCTGCCTTGAATGGCGCCGGGCCGCGGAGCGGCCCCTTTCGGTCAAGTCGCTGGCCCGCGCGCTGCCGGGCATTGAGCCGGGACAGATCGCAACATGGCTCGACGCGGGACGCGGACCGCCGGTGACCCGTGCAGCGATGGTGCTGGAGGCGGTGCTGTCCGAGGCGCCGCGCGCGACGACGCCGGCGCTGGTCCTGGCAGATGCCGCCCTCGCGCAGGCGCTTGGCTGGCCTCATCTGGTCCCGCTGCTGGCCACGGGCCTGAAGCGTGCCGATTTGCGCAAGCAGGGCTGTGACCTGCGGCTGGCCTGCCATCGCGCGTTGATCGGATCGTGCTCTGAGGCGGTTCGGCTTTCCGCCGACCTCACCCGCCGGGCGGCGCATCTGAAGGCGGTCACCCCGAAGCTGCGGGCCAAGGCGGCAGGCGCCGCCGTCGAGATGCTCCTGACCTGCGACGCCGTGGCCCCCGCGGCCCTGCCGATGCCCGATCGCGCCGCGCGGCGGCTCTGCGACCGTCTGGTCGATCTCGGGGCGGTGCGCGAACTGACCGGGCGCGACACCTTCCGGCTCTACGGGGTGTAGCGATGGTGAAGGATCGCTCCGACCTCGAGCTTGACCGCGAGTTGCCCGACCTGCCGCCTGAGCTGCGCTGGCGGGAATGGATGCGCCGGATCGAGGCGGTGCTCTTTGCCTCGGCCTCGCCGGTCCCCCGCGAGGACTTGGTCCGCGTCGTGGGGCAGGGGGCCTCGGTCGACCTGCTGGTCGAGGATCTGGCCGTCGATCTGGAGGGGCGGGCATTCGAAATCGCTCAAGTCGCCGGCGGCTGGATGTTCCGGACGCGGGCTATCTACGCCCCAGCGATCCGCGCTGCGGCGGATGTCGGGGATCAATTACTGGACCTGAGCGAATTCGACGTCGCGGTCCTGGCGGCCATCGCCTATCACCAGCCGATCACGCGCGACGGGCTGAAGGACATCTTCGGCAAGGAGATCAGCCGTGATCTGATTGGGCGACTGCATGCACGCGGCTTGATCGGGACCGGGCCACGGTCGCCTCGACGCGGTGCACCCTATACCTTCGTCACCACAGAGCAGTTCCTCGTCGCCTTCGGGTTGGAGAGCCTTCTCGATCTTCCCGATCGGGAGCAGTTGGAGGATGCTGGGGTTGTGGTGGAAGCTTCACAAGTCGATTTCGGGTAACGCGTTGCCGGTCTCCGTTGCCGATGCCTGACGCAATCTCGGTCGTCCTTCTTATCGTTTCATCCGCAGTGCAACGATTCATGCGGAGAGCCAAAAATACTCACAATTTCAATGTGATATCCGTTGCATCCCTTTGAAGACGTCCACTTGCTCGATTCTGGTCGAGAAGATGTCGTCGCCTATGCCTGCGAGCAGTTCTTCGTCTGTTTTGGGCTGGAAGACCTTCACGAACTTCCTGACCTGGAGCAACTGGCGCAGGCCGTGGTGGTCGCTTCGTCGTGAGAGCGATGCGGTGTTCGCATGCTGCAACCCGTTCACACGATCTAAAGGAATTTCGAATATTTCGAGTGTTGCGATTGTTTCGAATGAAGGATAGCCTATATCCAACACGAGACGAGAGAACTGGAGAGAGAAGATGAACGCCCTCAGAAAAGAGGCGTTCTTTGATCGTTTGCCTGACGAGGTCGAGATCAAGAACGCCGAACAACTCAGAACGATTGTCGCCTCCCAGATCAAGGAAGGCGAACCGACAAAGCTGTCGCTCGCCCTGGAAGGCGGCGAAGTTCGCACCGTGACGCTTGCGCCCGCCCTGACGGCTTCGCTGCTCGAGGTGCTGCGGCTCGTCTCGAGCGGTCGCGGGTTTCGGATGATCCCTGTCGAGTCAGAGTTGACCACGCAGCAGGCGGCGGACCTTCTCAACGTGTCCCGCCCATTCCTGGTAAAGCTTCTCGAGGAAGGCGAAATTCCGTTTGCGAAGACCGGCCGTCATCGCCGGGTTCGGGCCGACGACCTCTTTGCCTACAAGGAGAAGCGTGATGCGTCTCGCTCGGACGCTTTGAGCGACCTTGCCACAATGGATGCGGAAGAAGGTCTTATATGAGCCGATACGCAGATCGGTTCACGGCTCTCCTCGACGCTTGCGTCCTTGGCGGTGCACTTCGCAGAAACATGCTCCTGAGCCTGGCCGAGGCCGGCTTGTTCCGGCCTCGGTGGAGCAGTCGCATTCTTGACGAGACCCAGAAGGCAATCACCCAGATCACCAAGGGCGAAACCGATGGTTCCCGGCAAAGGGCGGCAATCGAGGCGGCGTTCCCTGAAGCGCTGGTGACAGGCTATGAGATCTTCGAAGGCAAGCTCGCACTGCCGGATCCGGGCGACAACCACGTGCTGGCAGCGGCCATCGCGACGTCTGCTTCAGTCATCGTGACGGACAATCTTGCCGACTTTCCTTCCGCGGTTCTGGACCCGCATGCCATCCAGGCGATTTCCGCTGACGACTTCATCGCCGATACAATCGAGCTGGATCCTTCGGAGGCCATTCTGGCCCTGCGCCGCATGCGCGAGCGTTTCAAAAATCCAGCGCTCGATGTTGCGGCCTTGATTCACAAGTCCGAAGCACAGGGCCTATTGCAGGTTGCGACTTTCATGGATGAGTACCAGTCGTTCCTGTAGCTTGCTTTTTCCTGGCGAACGGACGAAGAACCTGTTTCCTTGACGCTGCTAATCACGCCATGGCCCGTTCCAGTCTCTGCTTCCGACGCTCCCAGTCGGGCATCACCTTGTTGAGGAGCTCGAAGAAGGCAGCCCCGTGATGAGGCTCCGCCACGTGGCAGAGCTCGTGGGTGATCACGTAGTCGATCGCGTCGACTGGCGCCTGCACGAGGCGGCGGTTCAGTAGCAGACGTCCGGCCGGTGACATGGACCCCCACCTCTGCCGGGTCTGACGTACGATGAGTCCCTTCGGCCTGAATGCCTCAGGGTCTGGGAAATGACCGAGACATAGTTCGATCCGTTCCGGAAACTTGATGTAGGCTCGGTCTCGATACCATGCCTCGACCAGTTCACGTGTCACCTCCGGCTTGGTCGGCCGGTGCGTCTGCACGACGATGAAACCGCGGATCAGCTTCACGCTTTCCTGGACGTGAGGGACGACCTTCAGCCGGTACTGGCGCCCGAGGTAGAGATGGGTTTCCCCGGCGACGAACCTGCGCTCTGGCGTGCGTGGCAGGAACTGCGCAAAATACCGCTGCTGCCTTGTCACCCATGCCGCGCGCTTCCGCAGCTTGGCTTCGATGGCGTCTAGTGTCGCGTCCTCCGGGGCTGCGATCACCACCGACGCATCCGGTTCGACGGCGATCTCCAATGTCTTCCTCGGCCGGCGAACGATCTCGTACTGGATCTCCTGCTCGCCGTACTGCAGGCAATGCAACTCCCGCGTCATGCCGCAAACCGCGCCCGGGCGAGGTCCATGATCTTCAGCTCGAGATCGTCGAGCACCTCCACGGGTAGGTCGACGCCCCTCTCGTCACGCAGGACGTCAAAGAAGTAGTCATCGATGGCGTTGCGCAGATTGTTCTGGGCCACCTCGTTCGACCAGATGTCCACGATCAAGTGCGACTTGATGATGTCGATGATCTGTTGAGCGATCGCTGCGACATCGTCGCTGGCTACCGGCTCATCACCCTTGGACTTAAGCTGACCGTCAAGGATCCCGAAGAACGCCTGCGCATCCTCATCGCCACGGATGCCTTCCGGAACATCCCGACCGCGATCCTTGCGCGCAACTTTGCTTGCGAGGCCCACGACGCTGTTCAGGTAGTCGCGCTCGGACAGCCGCTTCTCGCGATAGGCGCGGATGGTCTCTTCGAGCAGTTCGGAGAACTGTTTGTAGAACGTCGGGTCCTCATCCATTTTCTCAGTGATCGCCTTCCGCGTCGCGCTGGCAATGCGGTCTGCTCTTGAGGCTTCGGAGACGCTCGTTTCACCGACAACTGCTTTCAGCGCCTCAGGGTCGTTGATGTTGACCACCTCGATGATGGTCTCCGCAGGCATCGCCACCACGTGGTCATCGAGCAGCTTCTGGATCTTCGGCTCGAACTCGCGGACATCGACCGTCTCCTGATAGCGGAGCTGGACCGAGCGCTTGAGTTCGGAGAACTGTTTCCAGTCCCGCTTCAGGGCATCGACCTTGGCTTCGTCGAAGACATCGAACAGCTTGTCCGACGAGAGCGAGATGTGCAGGCATCGGCTGAATGCCTTGAGGCGCGCGTAGAACTCGTGGCGCACCGCCTCGTCACTTAGGTGCTGCTCGAACTGCTCCATGTCCTTTTTGTTCCGAACTGGCTTGAAAAGGTCCCAGAGCTGGTCGTGCAGCTGGGGCAGCTTGCGGATCTCTTCCCGGACATCGTGGACCGTTCCAGCAAGGTCGGCCGCCTCGTAACCCTCAAAGGCGCTGTACGTGGTCAAGGCGCTGTCCAGCTCGCCCAGCAGCCCCTCGTAATCGACGATGAAACCGAACTGCTTCTCTGTTCCGCCGTCCTCGTAGAGCCGGTTCACCCGCGCAATCGCCTGCAGAAGATTATGTTCCTTCAGGGACTTGCAGACATAGAGCACCGTGTTCCGGGGCGCGTCGAAGCCGGTGAGGAGCTTGGAAACGACGATAAGGATCTCCGGATCGCCGGAGCCCTTGAAGGCATCGATGATCTGGCGGTTGTACTCCTCCTCGGTCTTGTACCGAGCCATCATCTGCGACCAGAAGCGGCGCACGAGGTCCTTGGACTCCTGGTCGACCTCCTCGTTGCCCTCGTTCTCGTCCGGCGGCGAGATGACGATCGCGCTCGAGACGTGGCCGATCTCGTCGAGAACTTCCTTGAAGCGGACGGCGGCGGCCTTCGAGGGGGCAACGAGCTGCGCCTTGAACCCGGTCCCCTGCCAGTGCTGGCGATAGTGTTCGGAGATGTCGAAGGCCTTGGCTCGGATAGCCTGGTCAGTCTTGGCAAGCGCGTCCATCCGGGAGAACTTGCTCTTAAGGTCGGCCTTCTGGCTTTCAGTCAACCCGTCGCTGATCTTTTCGAACCAGCGGTCAATCACGGCCCCCGAGACTTGCTGCTCGACAAGCCGCCCCTCATAGAGCAGCGGCACGACGGCGCCGTCGGCGACCGCCTCGTCGATGGCATAGCGGTGGATCAGCCGCCCGAAGGTCGACAGCGTGTTTTTCTCCTTCTTGAGCAGGGGTGTGCCGGTGAAGCCGAGGTAGCAAGCTTTGGGCAGGAGACGCCGCATCTTGGCGGCGAACTGGCTGTGGCCGCCGTAGCGCCCCGTCTGCGTCCTGTGGCTCTCGTCCACCAATACGAAGATGTTCGGATTCTCGTCCACCAGCTTGCTGTTCTTCAGCGCCGTGTCGAACTTGTTGATGATCGTGGTGACCAGCGGAGCCTTGTTTTGGACGAGCTCCAGAAGGTGAGCCCCGCTCGTCGCGCGGATCGGCTCGAGATCACAGGACTTGAATGTATCTTTGATCTGCTTGTCGAGATCATCGCGGTCCGTGACGATGATGAGCCGTGGGTTCTCGATGCTGCGCTCGAGAGCGAGCGAGCGCCCCAGCATCACCATGGTGAGCGACTTGCCCGAGCCCTGCGTGTGCCAGATCACGCCGCCCTTTCGGGCGCCGCTGACATCGTGCTGTTTGACCGTCTCGACCGCGCGACGGATCCCGAAAAACTGCTGATGGCGCGCGACTTTGCGGACACCTCCATCGAACACGGTGAATCGGCGGATGAGATCGAGCAACCGCTCGGGGCGACACAGCGCGTACACTGTCCGGTCCTGAACCGTGACCGCGCGGTTACCCTCGGCGGCCATCGCGTCGAAATACGTGCGTGCGCTCGCAAAGTCGCTGGAAAAGATGGCGTCCTTTTCCGCCGCGGTGAGCACGCGGTTGGCAAAGGGCGCGATGGCCTCGTCGGTGTCTTCCTCGTCGCGCCAGGTTTGCCAGAACTTCCGCGGCGTGCCGACAGTTGCATAGCGCGCCTCGTTGCGGTTCATGCCGATCAGCAGCTGGGCGAAGTGGAAGAGTTGCGGGATGTTGTCCTCGTTCTGGTAACCGATCAGCTGGCTGTCCGCCTTCTTCAGGCTTTCGGTCGGCCGTTTGTTCTCGATCACAAGGATCGGGATGCCGTTCACGAATGCGACGATATCGCAGCGCTTCGTCTGGCTCGATGCGGTCCTCTCGACAGAGAACTCGGCGGTGACGTGGAAGACATTGTTGTCTGGCCGCTCCCAATCGATGAAGCGGAACGAATAGCTCTTCGAGTCGCCGTCGATGGACTTCGTGATGGTCGTGCCGAGGACGAGCGTGTCGTAGATGTCCTGGTTCGTGCCGCGCAGCCCCTTCAGCCGATCTGGCGTGGGCTTCAGCCGCCGCATCGCCTCGTGCGCATCCTCAAGATCGAACCCATACTCGCGGCCGCGATGCGTGAAGCGGTTGATGCGCATGAGTTGCTCAGCGAGCACATCGTCCAGCACCACGTTTCGCAGACGCCCGCCGCGCAGGCGAAGCGCCTCCTCTTGCGAGAGCGGCGTGAACCCAAGCGCAACCAGCAACTGCACTGCTGGCACTTGGGACTGGTGTTTCTCAGCGGCGTTGAAGGTCATTTCCCGGTCACCACGAATTGCTTGAAATCCGCGACGACCTTTTCCGCCTGCTTCTGGGTTAGACCCCGCTTGCAGAAATGGGTGACGCGCTGAGTATTGCCGGAGACCACATTGCGCTTGCTGCAGGTCACGTCGAACATCCCGCCTGCCACAGGCGAGACCGAGTGCGCGAACTCGTAGGTCCCGCATTTGCCGACCTCATTGCCGGCAGCATCGACGGTCCAGTGCCCGGGATAGTCCAGCTTCTCGAGCGCGCGCCGCATCTCGAGCGCGCTAGTGTACCGTTTGGCCGGATCGGGATGGACGGCCTTCAGGATCACGCGCCGAACTGCCGCCGGGATGTGGCACCCGAAGTCCTTTGCCTGAAGGAGCTTCCCGGATGCGATGTCCTGATCGTACTGCGCGGGCCCGATGCTGGCGCGGACTGACCGCAGGTGGTCCAGGTGAATCAGCAACCTCGCGAGGGTCATGCCCACCTGGAAGATGTCCGAACTTACGCCGATGTTTCCGGTCGCGAGGACTTCCGGTGCACGGTGGAGAACGTAGGCATTCGGAGCCGCCACGGGGGCGCCATTCGATGAAACGCCAGTAATCCCGTAGTCGGACAGCATCGCCTGCTGTTGGGGCCCCAGCAGGATGTTCCCCGGCTTGATATCGTTGTGATAGAAGCTGCGAGCATGGAGGTACTCCAGCCCTTGCAGAATATCTCGCGCGATCCGCAGGACGGCGGGAAGCGGCAGATAGCCGGCCGGATTTGCCAAGGTCTCGACCGAGGCGTTCGGCTGGTAGTCCATGGCGAGGATGACGGCATGCGCCCCCGACACCGGCACGACATCAGCTTGGTGGACATAAACGAGGTTGTTGTGCTCAAGCCGGTTGCCGATCTGGGCTTCACGCAGCCGCTCGTCCACTGAGACCCCCGGCTGGAGGATCTTGACCGCGTACTCTCGCTGCACGGCAAGATCATGCGCCAGCCAGACCTCTCCGAAACTGCCTGCGCCGATCTTGCTGACCAACCGGTACTTGTAGAGGGTCATGCCCGGCGTGAGGGTGACAGTGACAAGCTGGTTCATGGGTGGCGCAGCCCCCACCAAGCGGCATTCACCGCGTCTGCCATCTTGGTGTCCCAGTATTTGTCGGTTTTACCTACGCGGCTCTCTGCGTGTCTTTTGGTGTCTGCGCTCGTCGTCGACATCGAGCCGTAGATCTTGAGCTCGACCGGGATGCTTCGATGCGCACAGGCAAGGATCACTGCGGCATCGTTATAGGCAGAACGTCTCTTCGCCTTCGTATCCTGTCGGGTGAACTCATTCTGCTTGATCATCACCCTCTCGATGCCGGGGTGGGCGTCGAAGATCGCGAGGACTTCGCGATACATCCACTCCAACCGCTCGGCATCAGCCTCGTCGCTGATCGACGCGGGGACGGAGAGCTTGTTGTCGCTGGCAGCGTTTTCCAAGGCGTAGGCGCCGCCCGCTTCCGACACGACTGCGTAGCGTGGGGCCTTCGGGTCGCCGCGAAATCCGAGAACCTTCATGCCAATTCCTTCTCTGAGATCACGCGCCACTCGCCCGTCAGCAACTTTTGCATCAAGCCACGTTTCTGGCGGGTCAGGGCTTCGATTTGGGCGTCGATAAGCGAGAGTTCGGTTCGCGCGCATGCCAAAGCGTCAGCGATGCGATCCTGCGTCGCTCGATCTGGCAAACGCAGTGGCGATGCCAACCAATCGTCGGGAGCGATACGACGTGCCTTTCGCTGACCACGAGCAAGGTGAAGCTGTCTGGTGTAGTAGGACGGTCTGGTCAAATACTCGATCAACCAAACCGGATTGACGCTAGAGTTGCAGTCGAAGGCCGGCAGGTCGAGGGTGGACTCGCACCCGTCAAGCTCAGGGCCGACAAGGGCGAAAGCCCCATTGAGGAAGTCCAGCTTGCTCCAGATGATCTGACCTGCCGCGCGGCGATAGTAGCGAGTATTCGCGCTGCCGCGACGAAGTTCGATCTTTTCTGTCGCGCCCTTTCCATACAAGCGCACTGAAATTTTTCGTGCGGTTGCACCATCCGTTCCGGGAGTGCGGCTTTCAGTCAGAAAGTCTCCGAAGCAGACGGGCTGACCATGGCGGCTGGCGCGCGCCATAAGGGAGTCCCGCAGTCCAATGAGGCGGTCTTCGTGGGCGGAGCGAAGCGCCGTGAGCTTGTCGAGTCCCTCTCCCCATGTGCGCAAGACCTCAGCGATCTTGCGTTGCTCATGCAACGGAGGAAGATCAACGACCTGGTTGGTGATGTCATCCTTCTGGACATGGACGAGGGACGCTTTGAAACCATGTGCGTTCGCCTCGATACGGCGAGTGGCAACCTGCAAGGCCAAATAGAGCCAGTACCTGTCGATGCCCTTCTTGGGCACGACGCGGAAAATGTGCTGGTTGAGAACCCCGCGAGGCCCGGGCCAAATCGTGGGGCCGAATGAAACGCCTTTGACCCCAGCCCACGCAAATAGCAGATCCCCGGGCTCGACGATCCATTTCGGCTTAGGCGTCCCATCGAAGTAGTTAAAGTTCTGCGACCCGTTCAGGTTCTGGATCCGAATGATCGGCAGCCCGGAAGCACTCCAATCCGGCGGGCGAAAGCCGTTGCCATTAAAGAAGTCGCAGAGATCGCCGATCGAACGGCGGGCATGACCCTTATGCATCTACGCCGAGCTCCTTCAGATACTCGGCCATCTTCGCCCGCACCTCGGCCAGCTCGGCCTCGATCCGCAGGATGTCCTTCTGCACCGCGGCGACGTCGATCTCTTCCTCGGGCTCGAAGGTGTCGACGTAGCGGGGGATGTTGAGGTTGTAGCCGTTCTCGGCGATCTCATCAGCGCTCGCCCTGTGCGAATACCGCTCGACCTCGGCGCGGGTTGTGTAGGTCTCCAGCACCTTCGCCACATGAACGTCGTCCATCACGTTCTGGGTCTTGCCCGGCGTGAACTCCTTGCTGGCGTCGATGAACAGCACATCGCGCCGGTCTGCGTTCACGCCGCCTTCCTCGCGCGAGCGGTCGAAGATCAGGATGGCGACTGGGATCCCCGTAGTGGTGAACAGGTTGGCGGGCAGGCCGACCACGGCATCGAGCAGGTTCTCCTCGATCAGTTGCTGCCGGATGCGTCCCTCGGCGCCGCCCCGGAACAGCACGCCATGCGGCACGATCACCGCCACGCGACCGGACTGGCGCTTGGCGATCTCGATCATGTGGGTGATGAAGGCGTAGTCGCCCTTGGACTTGGGCGGCACGCCGCGCCAGAACCGTTTGTACTGGTCGCTGTCGGCATCCTCCGCGCCCCACTTGTCGAGCGAGAACGGCGGATTGGCGAGCACCACGTCGAAGCGCATCAGGTGGTCGCCCTCGACCAGCGCCGGGCTGTTGAGCGTGTCGCACCATTCGATGCGGGCCGCATCCTTGGCGTGCAGGAACATGTTCATCCGGGCCAGCGCCCAGGTCGCGCCGTTCACCTCCTGCCCGTAGAGGGCGAAGTTCTCCGACCCGACTTCCTGCGAAGCCTGGATCAGCAGCGAGCCGGACCCGCAGGCGGGATCGCAGATCGTGTTGCCGGGCTGCGGCGCGGCCAGCTTGGCCAGCAGGCGCGAGACAGGTGCAGGGGTGAAAAATTCTCCGGCCTTCTTCCCGGCGTCCGATGCAAAGCGTGAAATCAGGTAAATGTAGCATTCGCCGATGATGTCCTCGGTCACCCGCGAAGGTCGCAGGTCGAGCGCAGGCTTGGCGAAATCCTCAAGCATGTTCTTGAGGCGGCGGTTGCGGTCCTTCGGGCGGCCGAGATTGGCCTCGGAGTTGAAATCGATGTTGCGGAAGACGCCTTCAAGCTTGGCCCGGTTCGCGTCCTCGATCTTCTCCAGCGCGATGTTGATCAGCTCGCCTATATTGGCCTCGTTCCGCTGGGCATAGAGATCGTAGAAGCTGGCGCCCTCGGGCAGGATGAAACGCTCACGCTCGAGGCGCCGGCGAATGCGGGCCTCGTCGTCTCCGTACTGCTTGCGGTAGGTCTCGAGATGGTCGTTCCAGAGGTCCGAAATGTACTTCAAGAACAACATCACGAGGATGTAGTCCTTGTACTGACCGGCATCGACGGCGCCACGGAAGGTGTCGCAAGCCGCCCATGCGGTCTGGTTGATCTGCTGCTGGGTAACCTGATCGGTCATTAGACGAGTTCCTTTTGGCGACCGGCGCGGGCGCGCTCAGCCAGAATGATGGATGAAAGCTGTTCCCTGCGATCAGCCAGATGGCGGAGCAGTGCACCTTCGCGCTTGGCAAGCTTATGAATTGCAACAATACGCGCTTGAGTTTCTAAATCCGGCAGTGGCACATCCAGCTCCTCGAGTACCGCCTTGGAAATCATCCGCATGCTGGTCCCCTGTGCTTCGGTGTCGAAGTATCTCTGAGACTTTGGCTGGTTGATCGCCCAGGCGAGGTAATCCGGCAGCGTGAGACCCGCTCTAGGGCGCAAAATGACAAGCGGCAGGATCACGGCAATCGGTTCTTCAAGCTTTGTGGTGACCGAAGCCGCTACGTTTGGTTCGCCGCGGGATTTGAAGATCACTTCTCCCCCGCGGACAACATGGCGCTCGGGCAGATCATCCAGCATATATCGCTGCAATGACCTTGCCGCCAAATCATCATCGGGCTGGACGTCGCGAAGCTGGACGGCAAGCCGCCCGCCTTCCGGCGAAACCTCCAGGCGCCCCCTTGCGGTGTGCCCTGACCCAATTTCGCAAATGTCACCAAGCTTCAAGTTCGATTCCTCTGTATTGTGCATACAGAGGTGGATCATCTCAGACGGGCTGTCAAGGGCCGAGAGCTCAGTATCTGGACTACAGAGTTTTTCTGATTGGGGTGGTGCTTCTGGCAGACAGCTTGAGGAGCCGGCTACTTCTCAATTCGGGCCAAGTTGATCGTTGGCCTATCTCTGACCTTCTCAAGGCGCCATCGTTCTAGCTTGCTGCCAATCCTGCCGAGCTGCGGCGAACGGTCCATTTTGATAGTCTGGGTCGTGGCCTTCGGGCTCGAACCGTTCTGGTTGCCAAAGATCAAGTACAGCAAGCTCCCGATCGTGACTTGTTGAGAGAACTCAGGCTTCGATTCCGAGCTCTTTGAGCCGATTTTCCCATGAGCCCCCATCTTCAGCCGAAAAGTTTCTCGAGCTCTTCCCCTTGGGCGGTATGCTTCTTGGGGTTTTCTGCTTTCAGCTTGTTCACGTTGATGAGCTTCCATCGGACCGCTGGTATGTTCGCCTACCCTTTCCGTTTGCTGATGATTGCAACGGGCATGACAAGCTAGGGCCTGTTGACGTTCATCGCCGGCGGGCGTTGTTGGACAAATCAGCTAACAGCCAGAGTTCCCCTTTCCCCGGACACACTTATCCCATGGCCACGGTGACCGGGATGCCGAGGGCAGTAAAGCGGGTCATGACCGCCGCGCAGATCTGGACCTCGGCTACGGGGCGGTCGAAGTCGCGGGCAGGGCTTTTGATTTGCGTTGAAACGCTCATCTATTCCTACCTCCCTGTTGGACTATGGCCGAGCTTGTCTCGGCTATTTTTGTTCGCCACGTCTATTCATCTGGGACTCAGCGTTCCAGGAGCGCCTGGCGCGCCAGCGCGGCGATTAGGTCCGTGCGCGTGACGATGCCGACGATGCGTCCGCGTTCGAGCACCGGGATGGCATCAACGTCCCCATCCGCCATCATCGGCAGCAGCGCGGCGATAGGTGAGCCGCGCGTCGCGCGCGGGCCGGCGACATTCATGATGTCCGAGGCGGTCACCGGGGTTTCGCGTCCCAGATCGACGAGCCGACGGAACGCGGGCAGGAAGCCGCGTTCGAGCCGCTCTGCATCCTCGCGGGCGCGGGTGATCAGGTGGATCTGGAAGATCACCCCGAGAAACCTCTGCTCCGGCCCGACCACCGGCAGCGAGGCGAACCGATGCCGCCGAAACAGCTCGGCGACCTCGGCAAGGCCGGTGTCGCCGCCGATGGTGACCAGATCGCGCGACATGATGTCCTCGGCATTGAGCGGGCCTGCATGGTGGCTCGCGGCTTGCAGTTCGGCGGCGCCGATGAGCCGGGCCAGATCCTCGACCCCGAGGTTGAACGACTGCCGGTATCTCTCCAGCAGCCCGGAGAGCTCTGTCTCCGAGAGCCCGAGACGCTCGGAGGGGGCACGGTCCCCGGTGCCGTGCTGGCCTGGGGCGTCGAACTGCCGGAACGGGTAGTGCCGCCCGGTCAGCCGGGCGTAGAGCGCGGCGAGGATGACCAGTGCGGCGGTGCCCGCGGCGACCGGGGTCAGGGCGAACCAGAAGCCGAGATGGTTGATCGCCTCGGGGCTCATGGCGGCGGTCATCGCCACCGCCCCCGCCGGTGGATGCACCGCGCGGCACAGGATCGTCGCAGTGATCGCCAATCCCACGGCGAGCGCGATGCGTAGCACCGGATCGGGGACGAGCAGGCAGGTGGCAACGCCGACGAGCGCCGCGACGGTATTGCCGACGATGGCGGACCAGGGCTGGGCGAGGGGGCTGTTGGGCACCGCGAAGAGCAGCACCGAAGTCGCGCCGAAGGGGGCGACGAGATAGAGCCCGAGGCTTAGGTCGATCTGCGGCGAGAGCAGGAATAGCCCGGTGACGCCGAGGCCGAGCAGCGCGCCGAAGCCGGCGCGTAGCGCCTCGCGGAGGGAGACGTGCGCTACGGTTGGCCCGAGGGAACGGAGGAACTGCATGAGGAACTGCCTTCTGTGCCTGCCGCACAAAAATTCATCTTTTTGCGAAAACTTCAACCGAAGGCCTGCGCGGAGTAGGCGATCGTGGCGGCAAGCTCGACGGTGGCGATGAAGGTCGGCAGCAGCGAGAGGCTTCTCTTCGGTCCCAAATCCGAGAATCTTGCGACGCGTGTTCGAGCCCACCCTGCTGACCGGCGTGACCATGGCGATGCGCGTCACTCAGAAGGAAATCGTAGACCTCCTCGCCTGGGTCTACGCCTTCAACGTCGAGGACTCGGCCTATCTCGACAACTAACGGCTGGTGCTCCGGTCGGACAAGTGGGCCATTTTCAAATACGCGGCGGATGCGCAGCACGCCTGCGATTTTCTTGTTGCCGTATCGGAGGCGGGGCAGGGAGAGCAGGCCGCGTGAGGGAGGGGCCCGTCGCGCCTGTGACCCCCGGGTAAAGTGAAAGGAGGCCTTGGGTCTGGTGGTTTCAACCCATCCGGAAAGGACAGACCCATGAGCCATCCTGAACCTGACGCGTTCACCCCGCCCGACGCGGTCGCCATCGCCGCGCAAAACGACGCCTTCCGCCGACTTGCCTGCCTCGGGGTGCCACCGGATCGGCCCATCCAGGGCCGGATGCATGTGACCCGGTCATTGATGGAGGCCGGGGATGCCTTCATGGCCGATGCCGTGAAGGCGACAGGGGAGTTCGAGACTTTCGAGCCTGAGAACGATCCCGAGGGCTGGCACGATTTCGGGGCGGTCACGATCCGCGGAGAGACCGTGTTCTGGAAACTCGATCTCTATGAAGCGGAGTCCGACTTTCGCTATGGCGCCGAGGATCCCGGTAACCCCGAGACGACCACGCGTGTCCTGACCATCATGATGGCGCACGACTGGTAGGGGGCGCCGCACCTCCTTCGCCAACGCTGAAAGGCCCGCTGACCCTTCGAAAGGGAAAGTGGGCCTTTTGTCCTGTTGGTTCCCGGATCCGGGGATCGGTCAGGCCGCTCGGGGTGTCCGGGTGGCACAGAACCCAGAGAAGGACATCTCATGACACAAGCTCTCGAGCCCGTCTCCGTCGCCATCGGCGATCTCGTCGCCCATCCCGCGAATGTGCGGGCCCAGTCCCCTGAGGCCTACGCCTCCGACAGTATCGCGCATCTGAAGGCCAGCATCGCAGTGCTGGGCCTTCTCCAGCCGCTCCTCGTCCAGAAGATTGACGGCAAGTTCGGCGTCCTCGCAGGCGGCCGGCGCCATGCGGCCCTCATGGAGCTGGTCGCGGACAAGGCGGCCAAGGGGGTCACCAATCGCACCAAGATCGACTGCCGCCTGGTCCCGGACGATTGCGACGTGACCACCGCGCTGTCGCTCGCCGAGAACATCACCCAGGCGCCGATGAATGCCATCGACGAGTTTGAGGCTTTTGCGCGGATGATGGAGGTCGACGGCCAGACGCCAGAGAGCATCGCCGCGACGTTTGGCACCACGGTCGCGGCGGTGAAGGGCCGGCTGCGCTACGGGCTCATCCATCCGGAGATCCGCGCGGCTGCACGCGCAAAGGCGATCACGCTCGACGTGATGAAAGCCTTCGCGGATCACCCGAGCCAGGAGGTGCAGCGGGAGGTCTTCGGGGCACTCACCAAGGATGGCAATTACCTGCAGGCCTACACGGTCCGGAACGCGCTGAAGTCCCGTGGCGTGCAGGTCAGTGACGACATCGGGGCGTTTGTGCGCAAGGACTACGAGGCGCGTGGCGGTGCCATCGCGGCGGACCTCCTGGACGAGCATTCCGTGCTCGAGAATTCTGCGCTGGTCGAGACCATTCTCCTCGAGAAACTCACCGCCGCGGCTGAAGCGGCGCGCGCGGAGGTGGGCTTTGCCTGGGCCGATGCGGTCATCCGGTACGATTACGCCACCATGGCGGAATTCGGTCGGGCCTATCCCGGGCCGGTCGAGCCCGATGAATGCGGCCAGCAACGCCTCGACGAGATCACCGCCGAGCTCGAGAAACTCGAGCGCGAGATGGAGAATGAGGAGCTCGCGGACGAGGCGTACAACGATCTCTACAAACGTGTGGATGAGTTGGAGGCCGAGGCACGCGATCTGCAGGAGGCATACAGCGCCGAGGATCTTGCGCGCTCCGGCGTGATCGCCACCTGGGCGCAGGGCAGGATTTCCCTGCATGTCGGGCTTGTGCGTCCCGAAGATCAGCCGGAGAGGTCCGGCAAAGCGCCCGGCACGTCTGCGGATGAGGGCGCGCCGGACAGCGGCGAGATCATCTACCCCGCCTCGCTGACCGAGGATCTGAAGACCGAGCGGGCGATGGCGCTTGGCGCTGCCATGACGATGCACCCGGAGGCCACGCTGGATCTCACGCTGTTCAAGCTGGTCACCGATGTGCTGGGCCACGGCATGGGTGTCACGCAGGCGATCAAACTCAATGCGCGTCCGGAGTATCGCACCCACGCCAAGATGGACGAGATCGATGGCACGTCGCTTGAACAGGTGGCTGCCGCGCATGACGCGCTCGACCTCTCCTGGGCGGATGATGCGAAATCCCCCGCCGATCAATTCGCGCTGTTTCGGTCGCTCGATGCGCGTGAAAAGGCCAAGCTAGTGGCCTACGCCACGGCGGCGACCACGCAGTCCTGTTTGGCGCGAGACCGTCAGCGCGACAGCCTGATGCATGATTTCGAGATCGAGGTGATGCCGGACATCCGGGCGCACTGGACACCGAATGCGGCGCTTTTCAACCGCTTCAAGAAGGCATGGCTCCTCAAAATCCTCGGCGAGGAACTGGGGCTCACGCAGGAGGCGGTGACCCTGGCGTCCTCGACCAAGAAAGAGGTCGTTGCCTTCTGCGACAAGCTCTTCGCCGAGCCCTTCGCGACCCTGACGGAGGCGCAGCGGGCGGCGGTCGCGGCCTGGTGTCCGCCGATGATGCAGACCTCGGGCACCGAACCGTTCGAAGCCCCCGGCGCCGAGCCGTCCGAAGGCGAAACCGAGGTCGCCGAAGCGGCCTGACCCTGCAGCCGCCCCGTACTGCGTCGCCTGTGCGGGGCGCACTTCTCTCAAACTCACAGGTAAATCCCATGGTACTTCTCAGCTTTTCCGCCGCGGACGTCGCGGCCCAGATCGCGCATGCGCGCGGCTGCTTCACCTTCCTGCCGAACTGGAATGGCCCGGTCGGCAACCCCGCCCTGATCCTGATCGTCGGTAATGGCGTCCACCTGCGCTCGAACGGAATTGATGGCTCCACCACGCGGATCGTCACGACGGAACGCGCCGATCCCTCCTATGCTTTCGCCGCAGGCATCAACCCGTTTCGGGACACCGATTGGATGGCGGCCCGGCAAGCCGCGTTTCGCGATCTGACGGGCCAGTTCTACACTGACATCCTCGACGACGTGCAGATGCTTATCGATCGCGGACACGACACCATTCGGTTGGCGACCGATGGCCACACGATCCGGGTCTTTGCGCGCCGTGCAGCCGATTACCTGATCGGCGGCACCTATGATGTCCCCTCCGGTCTCGGCGGCACGTTCCGGGTCATCCTCATGGACGCCACCGATACCCAGGCGCTCGTGCAGAACCGCGGCAACTGCGAGGATTTCGACGAGATGCTGCCCTACCGGGTGCCGCTCGACGCGCTGATCGAGGTCGATGACCGGAGGGTGGCATAATGGGCTGGCTCTTCTACACCCACCGCCGTGTGAGGACCTATGCGGACGAGAAGGCGGAGATCGCCCGGCTCTGTAGCTTCGAGACCGATACCCGCAAGACAGTCCTGCTCAAGGCCTGCAAGGTGGGCTCGACCTGGTATGCCGCGGCCAGGATAACGACACTTGATGGCGCGCCGGTTGAGGATGCGACCTACGTGACCGATGCCGACGGGTCGATCACCTTCGCGGCCGTCTTCCTGACGCGCTACGACGATGGCTGCTGGGGCTACAAAGACGTCGAGGAGGCTGCTGGCCCGGTGGAGTCGCGCGCACCTGTCAGCCTTCTGGCCCTGCTCTCCGAGTTGAAGGATCCCGGCAGCTATGCCCATGCTTGGCGCCAGCGCTGCCGGGACTGGGCGGCGATCCCGGACTACGACGAGGGAGACCGGATACGGCTTGCAGCGCCGGTCACGCTGACCGACGGCAGCACCTGCCAGATCGTGACCGCCACCCATTACCGGCGCGGAGGAAAAAGGCGGCGATGCTACCGCATCGAGGAAACCGGCGGTCTCGTGCGTCTGTCGAAGGCCTCTCTGGCGGGATCGGAGCGTCTCAGCTCTGCCAGAAGTGAGGCAAGTCCGGTCCTGGCGGAGTTCTTTTCTGAGCGGGGATCTGACGATGCACCACCTTGAGTGGGAGGCCAATCAACCTGTCTCTTGCGGAATACTAAGGAATTCTGTGTAATCCTATTAAGGCAGAGAGTGCGTGGAGAGCCAAGATGAAACAGTTCGCAGCGGGGGATTTGACCCGAAATACGAGCGATCTCTTCGAGGCGGCGACCGTAGCCCCGGTTGCCATTACGAAACACCGTAAGCCACGTTTCGTGGTCATGTCGATGGAGCGGTTCCAGGCCCTGACGGCCGGGCGCGGCTCGCAGGTGGCACTTGATGTGGCTGATATGCCAGAGGACCTCGGGAGCTTTCTCGATCAGGGTATTGAAGAGCATTTCCGTGACCGCTGACTTCCTCGCCGCAGGGCAGGTCTTTGAATATCATTCTCTCTGGAATTGGAAGGTGGATCGAGGAGAGACGGAGGGCCGCAAGAAGAGGCCCGGCGTGCGGGCCTCGAGATCGGCTTGCCGCTCTGGGTGATCCTAGACGAATTGAACGCCGATATTCTCGAGACCTACTATACGTTCGAAGAGCGGACACCGCGCGGCTCCTCCAGCCCGGCCTTCACCGACGCGATCCTTCGCGAGGTGCAGCGCCTCCGCGCCGCAGGCGGACTGAAACTGTCGAACCGGTCCTGATCCTCGAGTACCCGAAATTCGTGTACGCTGCTTGGGCGGCATCAAATGGTTCTGTCCTTATCATTTGAAGGGTGCTTCTGATCGGCCCCTAAGCTAAAGCGGTCATTGCCTGCGACTGGCGCAAGCGTCGGCAGCGCGGGACAGTCTTGCCGATCGCTGTGCATGCTGCGTTGGTTGCGAGCAGCGGCAGCAATGCGCTGAAACGGACCTTGTTTAGCAAGGCTCACATCCCGAAAGTCATTGCAAGACGCAGAGAAACGGTCGGCACCCATAAGCTCTATTACGATGCTGAGGGACGGGGCGCTTGTCCATGTTTGGCCGTTCAAAACATCGGGGGCGCGCCGATGCCGGATTCCAGCTGCTCGACGAACTTGTCGATGCGGAGCGAGCGGACGGCGCGGGGGTTCAGCAAAGCCACTATGTCAGCGTCCGGAAGAGACCAGTCCGGCAACACGCGCACCAGTCGGCCGGTGCGCAGATCGGCGGAAACGCTCCATTCGGAGCGCTCCACGATACCGAACCCCTCCAACGCCCAGGCGCGCAGGACCTCGCCGTCGTTGCAGGCATAGACCGGCTGCACGCGCAGGTTCATCTCAATGCCGTCCGGGCCCGCCAGCGGCCAAAGCGTGGCATCCGCCCGGTTCTCGCGAACCACGCCGATCCTGTGTGCAGCGACCTCCTCTGGGCTCTGCGGAAGTCCAACGCGCTCGGCGTAGTCGGCCGACGCCACCAGCAAGCGACGGTTGGGTGCAAGCTTGCGTTGCGTGATCCGGAGGTCCGGCAGGCGCCCCACGTGGATCAGCACATCCCAAAGCCCATCGTTCATCGCACCCACGGGATCTTCGCTGAGGCGGAGCGTCGGGCGCAGCGACGGGTGTTCCGCAGCAAAGCGCGCAAGCATCGGGGCAACATGCAACCGCCCGAATCCAAAGGGGGCAATGACATGCAGCGGCCCCTCGATCCGGCCCGCTCGGACGGCCATGTCTTCGGCGAGGCTGTCCACGTTATCAAGAATATGCTGGGCCCGGTCAACAAGATAGCCGCCTTCTGCGGTAAGCCTTAGCGGACCTCGACCTCGCTCGACAAGCCGCAGGCGCAAACGGTCTTCGAGCAGCGCCAGCCGTTGCGACACCGCCGGGGGCGTCACACCCAGATCGCGGGCCGCAGCAGCAAGGCTCGGCGCGGTCGAAAGCGCGGTGAGGAAACGGAGATCAGAGATACCAAGCATTAAGTTAAATCTTAATGCTGATTTCAGTTCATGTGAATACGCGCTGAATTCAACGGATGGTAAAGGCACTGCATTACCAGAGGATCCCCACCATGACCGACCCAGCCCCCTTTACGTTTGACACTCTCCCCACGCCTGCGCTGCTGCTGGACGAAGCAAGGATGATGCGCAACATCGCACGCATGGACACCCGCGCCGCACGGCTTGGCGTCACCCTGCGCCCCCATCTGAAAACCGCAAAATCCGTCGAGGCCGCGCGCCGCCTGACCGGCGGGACGCCCGGCCCCATCACCGTCTCGACCTTGGCGGAGGCCGAAGCGTTTCACGCGGCAGGGTTTGCAGATATTCTCTATGCCGTGGGCATCGCTCCGCAAAAGCTGGAGCGCGTGCAGGCCCTGCGCACCCATGGTTGTGATCTGAAAGTCATCCTCGACAACGAGGCGCAGGCGCGCGCGGTGGCGCAGGCCGGTGTTCCCGCCTTGATCGAGATCGACAGCGATGGCCATCGCGGCGGGCTGCGACCCGAAGACCCGGCGCTGGTCCGGATCGGCCAAATCCTGAACGAACGCGCCTGCCTTCTTGGTGTCCTGACTCATGCCGGCGAGAGCTATGGCGTGCGCGGCGCCGCCGCCCATGCTGAGTTCGCGGAACAGGAGCGCGCCGCCGCCGTTGCTGCCGCCGAAGCCCTGCGCAGGGCTAGACTGCCGTGCGCCGTGGTCAGTGTCGGCTCGACACCGACCGCCCATGCCGCACGCGACCTGACCAGCGTGACGGAACTGCGGGCCGGGGTCTACATGTTCTTCGATCTCGTCATGGCGGGGATCGACGTCTGCACGGTCGATGACATAGCCCTCAGCGTGCTGACGA
This sequence comes from Marinibacterium sp. SX1, assembly GCF_050389775.1. Classification (NCBI taxonomy): domain Bacteria; kingdom Pseudomonadati; phylum Pseudomonadota; class Alphaproteobacteria; order Rhodobacterales; family Paracoccaceae; genus Marinibacterium; species Marinibacterium sp. SX1. Next base: position 25,783 of record NZ_CP177150.1, read on the forward strand.
CCGTGATCGGGCATCAACCGGCCAAGGGCTGGACGATGATCGACGCTGGCTGGATGGCCCTGTCACGCGACCGAGGGACTGCGGCGCAGGAGGTGGATCAGGGCTATGGGCTGGTCTGCGACGAGACAGGCCGCATCCTGCCGGGCCTCATCGTAAGCGGCACCAACCAGGAACACGGTACTGTCTCGCTGCGTTCCGGCGAAGACGGGCCTGTTCCGGACCTGCCCGTGGGCGCACGCCTGCGCATCCTGCCCAATCACGCCTGCGCAACCGCTGCGCAGCATCATCGCTACACTGTGCTGCCGGTGGACGGCGGCTCCCTGCAATCTTGGCCGCGCTTTGGCGGCTGGTAAGGAGACCGAAATGATCCTGATCACCGAGGCCCAGTCCTCTGCCATCGTCACGCCCGAACTCGCCTTCTCAGCGGTGCGCGACGCCTTAATCGCCGCCGTCGCGCCGGGTGCCGCGAGCTTCCCGGTGGTGGTCGCCCACGGCAGCGACCCGCAAAACCGCTTCACCATCAAATCCGCCTCAGGGGCAACCTTGGCCGGGCTGAAGGTCGGTGCCTACTTCCCGACGAACGACGCACGCGGTCTGCCACGACACGCCTCGACCATCCTGTTGATCGACCAGACTACGGGCCGCATAGGCGCCGTGATCGAAGGATCGGTGGTGAACTGCGACCGCACCGCCGCAGCGGATGCCGTAGCGACGGATGCCCTCGCGCGCCCGGATGCGGAGGTCCTGACCCTGTTCGGAACGGGCCACCAAGCCGCCTACGAGGCACAGGCGATCGCGCGTATCCGGAAGCTGTCCCGCTTGCTGGTGGTTGGCAGAGAAGCCGCGCGCACAAAAGCCTTCGTCGAGAGATTGCGCAGCTCGGGCTTGCCGGCGGAGGCCGCAGAGGCGGAAACTGCGGTCCGTGCCGCTGACATCATCGTCACCGCAACAACGGCCACTGCACCACTCTTCGAGGCAGCCTGGGTCCGGCCGGGAACGCATGTCTCCTCCATGGGATCTGACTCTCAAGGAAAACAGGAACTGCCTGCGAATCTCTTCCGACACGCTCGTCTCTTCTGTGACCTCCCGGAACAGTCACTGCGCATCGGAGAGTTCTAGCACGCGGGGCCCGATGCTAACCCGACGGCGATAGGGTCGGTGCTGTCCGATAAAGCTCCGAGGCGTGGACATGCCCGCGAGATCACGATCTTCGACAGCTCGGGTATCTCGCTGCAAGACTTGCACATGGCGAAGGCGATCCTTGATCTTCATGCGACGCGCGGTGCAGCGGACAGTTAGAAGTCGTGGGGCAAACCCATACCTGCGCGTGCGGCTCCGACATTTGAATGGCAACTTCGCCTACATTGGCGGCGCTGTGGCGCAGAATCCCGCTCGCTTCGGCTGCGCAGTAGTTCCTTAATCATGCTGCAATTGCACCAGCTAGTCGCCGAATGCCCGGAAAGCCCGCGCCTAGGGCGTCCGACGATCTCATGCTGAAGGTCTGCTTCCCCGGCCTTGCTAACTCAAAGTCAGGGTAAGTTTGGGCTGGCACCGGCCGAATGCAGCCGTAGCGAAGCTTCAGTACGATCCGGAGCACTTCGGGCTCGAAGTTGTCCTTCGCCACGCGCTGTCTGAACGGCCGCTTTGGCCGAATACGCGCGCAACGCGGTTTTTCACCTATTTGATCTGCCTAGCCCCCTAGGTCATGTTGACAAATGGCGGATCCAGAGACGGATCGACGTGATGTCAATGAAGCCGAGGAAGCTTTCCGCCGTCTTGTCGTAGCGGGTCGCGACACGCCTGGCGTTCTTGAGCTTGTTGAAGCAGCGTTCGACCAGATTCCGCAGGCGATACAGCGAGCGATCGACACCAATCCGCTTCTTGCGGGACTTTCGCATCGGGATCACGGGCAGGACGTTGCGCGCTTCCATGCCGTCTCTGATCTTGTCTGCATCGTAGCCGCGATCCGCGAGCAGCACGCTCGGGCGGGGCAGATTATCCGCCATCACCAGATCGAAGCCGAGATAGTCCGACGTCTGGCCTGGCGTGATCTCTGTCCTCATGGGAAGCCCGTGTGCATTGACGAGGAGGTGGATCTTGGTCGTAAAGCCACCTCGAGAACGGCCGAAACCTTGTCGTGGAGTCCCCCTTTAGCGCCCGCTGCCTGATGGTGGGCGCGGATTACGATGCTGTCGATCATCTGCAGGGCGCTTGGCACAGCTCCGCTCTGGTTCAGTGCCTCCATGATGTCCTCCCAGAGCCCGGCCAACGTCCAGCGCCGGAATTGCCGATAGACGCTCGACCACTTGCCGAACTCCCCGGGAAGATCGCGCCAAGGCGCCCCGGTTCGGGCAATCCAGAAAATCCCATCAAGAACGAGGCGGTGGTTGGTGGGTTTACGCCCGTTCGGGGCGCGGACGGCGAGGATGAAGCGCTCAAAGAACGTCCATTCCTCGTCCGACATAAGGTCTCGTGCCAAGCTGGTCTCCATCGCAGATGCCAGCTTGAATCATGCTCAAAGCCTGATGTGAATCCCTTTTGTCAACACGACCTAACCGGGATCACCGCAAGCGCGCCGTCACCACTCTCAAGTGCGCATCAGCCCATGTGCCACGTTTTTTAACGGGGTCCAGCCCACCAATAAGCCATCGGCAACTGCCCTTCGCCAAGAGCATACCACAGGCTGTTGCTACCGCGCACAGGCGGGCGGCGGCCCGGAACGGTTTTTTAAAATGTCACGCTCCTCCGAGACCCGCGCCAGCTCCTTCTTCAGGTGCCGGATCTCGGCGTCTTTCTCTGCCTCTCCCGAGGACGCCTTCGCGAACTTCTTCTTCCAAGCGTAGAGCGAATACGCGCTGACCCCGAGACTCTCCGACACTTCCCTGACCGGATAGCCCCGCTCGGTGATCTGCGCGACGGCGTCTCTCTTGAAATCGTCGCTGAACTTGGTGCTGCTCATCATGACCTCCTTGCCTCAAAATTAGCGAAGAAGGCGTCTACGATGCATGGGGCTATTCACAGCTCGCCCGAACTGGCTGGTTCACTGCGGTGCATGTGCGCAGCGAAGAGGCCGACCGGCTGAGGTGCCTTGTCGCGGCACGTGAAAGATTGATCCGGTCGCGCAAGGACCTCGAAGGTCACATCCGTGGCGTCCTCAAAACCTTCGGCATCCGTATGATCGGCATTGGCCAGGGGCGACAGAGGCAGGCGTTCCGCGATCAACTGGCGGCAGCGGGCGAGACCGACCCAGTTCTGGGGGCCATGGCCAATGCCTTCATCGTTACCCGTGCCAAGCTGTGCCAAGTGGCGGAAGACTTGGACAAGGCGGTGAAGAAAACGGCCAAGGCCCATCCTGTTGCGCGTCGCCTAATGACAATCCCCGGTGTTGGTCCTGCGCCGGGATCCTGTGGATGGTGGCCTGACTGCAATGACCTTCGGCCCCGGTGTCGATAGACCGTCCGATCTGGTCGACATGCCTGGCCTTCGGAGCCTCTGGAATGGTGCGACGGGTTGTCAGGCCTGACAACGGGGCTGCAAATTCACTTGCAAGCATAGCTCTCCAGCGGAGCAGCGCCAGAAAACGGTTTTTCCGGCATCCTCACAATGACGGGCGGGTAACGCGATCGGGTTTGTGCATGGCAACCGGGGCGTTGTATCCGATCCCGCCGTCTGGGAAGGGTTCGGTGCCATGTCCTGGCCAGTCTTCCTGACTGTCGCGGGCGCGGGGACGTCCGAAGCCTCGCCCCCCCCTGCTCCGGCATGATGCGGTCTGTATGCAGGAGGGCGGAAGTGTCCCAAGAATGTTCCGCGTTCAGGCCGACAGCGTCGCCGTGACCGCGCGCAGCCATGCGGCGTGCCGCGCTTCGCGCCGCTCTGCGGGCATTGCCGCTTCGAACCGGCGGTCCAGCGCCCAATCCGCGGCGAAGGCCGCCTGATCTGGGTAAAGCCCCGCGCGGGCCCCTGCCAGCCATGCTGCCCCCATCGCAGTGGTTTCCACCACCTTCGGGCGATCCACCGGCGCGCCGATGATGTCACTGAGAAACTGCATCGCAAAATCCGAGCGGCTCATCCCACCGTCCACCCGCAACGAGGCGACAGGCGTTTCCGACATACCTTGGGCCATGTCGGCGCGCATTGCATCCAGCAGGTCCCGGGTCTGGAACCCGACGCTTTCCAACGCCGCGCGGGCAAATTCCGCAGGCCCCGAGGCGCGGGTCAGGCCAAACACCGCCCCGCGACATTCTGCGTTCCAATAGGGCGCGCCCAGCCCGGTGAAGGCGGGGACGAGGATCAGCTTCTGATCGGGATCCGCCGTTTCCGCGAGCCCTTGCGTTTCCTCCGCGTGGCGGATCACCTTCAGCCCGTCGCGCAGCCATTGCACCACCGCGCCCGCGATAAAGATCGACCCTTCAAGGGCGTAGGTGGGCCGGCCCTCCAGCTGGTAGGCGATGGTGGTAAGCAGGCGGTGGCGTGACCGCACGGCGACGTCGCCGGTATTGATCAGGGCAAAGCACCCGGTCCCATAGGTCGATTTCAACATGCCCGGCTGGAAACAGGCCTGTCCTACGGCGGCGGCCTGCTGGTCGCCCGCGATGCCCAGGATCGGGATTGGCCGACCGAAAAGATCGGGCCGGGTGTCGCCGAAATCAGCGGCGCAGTCGTGGACCTCGGGCAGCATCGAGGCGGGGATCCCGAGCCGCGCGCAGATTGTCGTAGACCAGCGCCCTTTGTGAATGTCGTAAAGCATGGTGCGCGCGGCGTTCGTGGCATCCGTCGCATGAACGCGCCCGCCGGTCAGGTTCCACACCAGCCAGCTGTCGACGGTGCCGAAAATCAGGTCTCCGGCCTCGGCGCGCGCACGGGCCCCCTCGACATTGTCGAGGATCCACTTGATCTTGGTGGCGGAAAAATACGGGTCGAGCAGCAACCCGGTGCGGTCGGTCACCGTGTCCTCGAACGCTTCGTCACGCAGGCGGCGGCACATTTCGGCGGTGCGGCGGTCCTGCCAGACGATCGCGTTGTAGACCGGCTGGCCGGTGGTACGGTCCCAGACCAGCGTCGTTTCGCGCTGGTTGGTGATGCCAATGGCGGCAATCTCGGCCCCGCCCGCGCGGCCCTTTTCGACGGCGGCGCGGCAGGTGGCGGCGGTGGTGGACCACAGGTCGGACGGGTCGTGTTCGACCCAGCCTGACGATGGAAAATACTGCGGGAATTCCTCCTGCGCCGAGGCGGTCACGCGCATCTGCTCGTCAAAGAGGATGGCGCGGCTGGAGGTGGTGCCCTGGTCGATGGCGAGGATATGGCGCATGGCAAGCCTTTCCCGTGGGGCGGAGGGCCCCGGGTCGTGTTCAGCAATGTCGGAAGGGAGGGGACGCCGGGGCCAGCACATGGCCCCGGCGGGCTGGCTTACTGCCAGCTCTTGATCAGTTCGTCATAGGAGATGGTCTTGGGCTCTTCATCCTCGTTGTCGAGCTTCGCCTTGGGCGAGCCTTCCTGCGACAGCCAGTACTCCGGGTCCTGCTCCTCGTTGAGCTTGGGGCCGATGTCGCCCTGGATGCCAGCGCGCTCGAGGCGCTGCATCACGCGCTCCTGGTCCTCGCAAAGCGCGTCGAGCGCTTCCTGCGGGGTCTTGGCGCCGGACATGGCGTCACCAATGTTCTGCCACCACAGCTGCGCCAGCTTGGGGTAATCGGGAACGTTGGTGCCGGTCGGCGACCACTGCACCCGCGCGGGCGAGCGGTAGAATTCCACGAGGCCGCCCAGCACCGGCGCACGCTCGGTGAAGCTCTCGTGGTTGATCGAGCTGTCGCGGATGAAGGTCAGGCCCACGTGGGATTTCTTCACGTCCACGGTCTTCGACGTGACGAACTGCGCATAGAGCCAGGCGGCCTTGGCGCGGTCCTCGGGGGTGGATTTCATCAGCGTCCAAGACCCCACGTCCTGGTAGCCGATCTTGGTGCCTTCCTCCCAGTAGACGCCGTGCGGCGAGGGGGCCATGCGCCATTTCGGCGTGCCGTCTTCGTTCATCACCGGCAGGCCGGGCTTGACCGTGTCGGCGGTGAAGGCGGTGTACCAGAACATCTGCTGCGCCACGTTGCCCTGCGCCGGGATCGGGCCTGCCTCGGAGAAGGTCATGCCCGCCGCCGCCGGGGGCGTGTATTTCTCCAGCCACTCGATGGCCTTGGTCACGGCATAGACGGCTGCGGGGCCGTTGGTCGCGCCACCCCGGGTCACGCAGGACCCCACGGGCTGCGAGTTCTCGTTGACGCGGATGCCCCATTCGTCGACCGGCAGGCCGTTCGGCTCGCCCTTCGATCCGGCACCGGCCATGGACAGCCACGCATCGGTGTAGCGCCAGCCAAGGCTTGGGTCCTTCTTGCCGTAATCCATGTTGCCATAGACCTCGGTGTCGATGCCCATGTGCGACAGGTCGCGCCCGGTGAAGAATTCCGCGATGTCCTCGTAGGCGGACCAGTTCACCGGAACGCCCAGATCGTAGCCGTAAGCCTCGCGGAAATCGGCCTGGTTCTTCTCGTCGTTGAACCAGTCGTAGCGGAACCAGTAGAGGTTCGCGAACTGCTGGGTCGGCAGCTGGTAGAGCTTGCCATCGGGGGCCGAGGTGAAATCGGTGCCGATGAAATCGTCGAGGTCCAGCGTCGGCGAGGTCACGTCCGCGCCCTCGTTCGCCATCCAGTCGGTCAGGTTGCGCACCTGCTGGTAGCGCCAGTGGGTGCCGATCAGGTCCGAGTCATTCACATAGGCGTCGTAGATGTTCTCGCCCGACTGCATCTGGGTCTGGAGTTTCTCGACCACATCGCCCTCGCCGATGAGGTCGTGGGTGAGGTTGATGCCAGTGATCTCCGAGAACGCCTTGGCCAGGACCTGGCTTTCGTATTCATGTGTAGTGATGGTTTCCGAGACAACCTTGATGTCCATGCCGCGGAACTGCTCGGCCGCGTCGATGAACCACTGCATCTCGGCTTCCTGCTCTTCGCGGGTCAGCGCGGACTGATCGCCGATCTCGGCATCGAGGAAGGCTTTCGCCGCCTCCATGTCGGCGAAGGCGGCGGTGCCCAGCAGGGTCATCGCCAGTGCCATCGCGGTGGTGTTTCTGAAGTTCATGGTTCTCCTCCCATTTCGAACCTAGTGTTGGATGCCGCCTTTTCGGGACGGCGCATGCATCGTCAGACCCAGCGGAAGACCGCGGCGGCGTAGACGAGACAGACGGCCATCGCCCAGGGCTGGGTGTCGGCGCCGACAAGCCCCAGCCAGGCGAGGTTGATGAAGGCGCTGCCAAGCAGCGTGACGAAGAGCCGGTCGCCGCGCGTGGTCTCGGTGCGCAGGATGCCGACGCGCGGCGTTTCGGGGAATTTCACCGCGAGCACGGTGAAGATCACCAGCAGCAGCGCGATGGTTGCGAAGAAGGCCGCCGTGGGCCAGGTCCATGCCATCCAGTCCATTTGTCAGGCGCTCCTTTTTCCTATTTCGGGCAGGTGCGCGATGTAGACCACCTCGCGCACCCGGCACGACTGCGCCAAGCCCGACCTCCCCCCCGGGAGGGCTTTCGTTGGAACAGCCCCGGCTTGCGCGGCTGTGATGCTTTGGAGTGCATGGGCCGAGAATGCGTTTCGGCCCACCCGAGGTCGGGCTTGGCGCAGTCGCGCCTCCCACAGACGCATCACACCCTCCCGAGGGCAAAGCCCTTGGCGATGTAGTTGCGGACGAAGTAGATCACCAGCGCGCCGGGGATGATGGTCAGGATGCCTGCCGCAGCCAGAAGCCCCCAGTCGATGCCGGAGGCGCCCTGCGTCCGGGTCATGATCGCGGCGATGGGTTTCGCATCCACCGTGGTCAGGGTGCGTGACAGCAGCAGCTCCACCCAGGAGAACATGAAGCAGAAGAAGGCCGCGACCCCGATGCCGCTGGCGATCAGCGGGGTGAAGATCTTGATGAAGAAGCCGCCGAAGCTGTAGCCGTCGATATAGGCGGTCTCGTCGATTTCCTTGGGGACGCCGCGCATGAAGCCTTCGAGGATCCACACCGCCAGCGGCACGTTGAACAGGCAATGCGCCAGTGCCACCGCGATATGGGTGTCGAAGAGACCCACCGAGGAATAAAGCTGGAAGAAGGGCAAGGCAAACACGGCGGGCGGCGCCATGCGGTTGGTCAGCAGCCAGAAGAACAGGTGCTTGTCACCGAGGAAGTGATAGCGGCTGAAGGCATAGGCCGCCGGCAGCGCCACCGCGAGGCTGATCACCGTGTTCATCACCACGTAGATCAGCGAGTTGACGTAACCCATGTACCAGCTCGCATCGGTGAAGATGGTCACGTAGTTCTGGAAGGTCAGATCGCGTGGGAACAGGGTGAAATCGCCCAGGATCTCGGCATTGGTCTTGAGGCTCATGTTCAGCAGCCAGTAGATCGGCAGCAAGAGGAACAGCAGGTAGAGCGTCATCACCACGGAGCGGGAATTGACCCGGAGGCGGGGGCGCGTGTTGCTGCCCCCCGCGGTGAGCTTTTCGGGGATGGTGGCGTCGGTCATCTTACATCCCCTTTTTGTCGAGGTTGGTCATCACGGTGTAGAACACCCAGGAAATCGCGAGGATCACCAGGAAGTACATCAGCGAGAAGGCGGCGGCGGGGCCGAGGTCGAACTGCCCGAGCGCCATCTTCACGAGGTCGATCGACAGCAGCGTGGTGGCATTGCCGGGGCCGCCTCCGGTGACGACGAAAGGCTCGGTGTAGATCATGAAGCTGTCCATGAAGCGCAGCAGGATGGCGATCATCAGAACACCCATCATCTTGGGCAGCTCGATATAGCGGAACACCTTCCAGCGGCTGGCCTGGTCGATCCGCGCGGCCTGGTAATAGGCGTCGGGAATGGATTTCAGCCCGGCAAAGGCGAGCAGAGCGACCAGCGAGGTCCAGTGCCAGACATCCATGACGATGATCGTCACCCAGGCGTCGACGATGTTCTGGGTGTAGTTGTAGTCGATCCCCAGCTTGGCCAGCGTGTAGCCCAGCAGGCCGATGTCCACCCGCCCGAAGATCTGCCAGATGGTGCCGACCACGTTCCACGGGATCAGCAGCGGCAGCGACATCATCACCAGCACGAAGCTGGACCAGAAGCCCTTCTTGGGCATGTTGAGCGCGACAAAGATGCCCAGCGGGATCTCGATGGCGAGGATGATCGCCGAGAAGGTCAGCTGGCGGCGCAGCGCGTTCCAGATGCGCTCGTCGTTCAGCATCTCCTCGAACCATTCGAGACCGGCCCAAAAGAACTGGTTGTTCCCGAACGTGTCCTGCACGGAATAGTTCACCACCGTCATCAGCGGGATCACCGCCGAGAAGGCCACCAGCACCAGCACCGGCAGCACGAGGAACCACGCCTTGTTGTTCTGTGTCTTGTTCATTGTTTCCTCCCCCGGAGTGTTTTGTGGGGGTCTCTTTCGGACCCCTTCGTGCTCAGGCGGCGCCCGGCACCCTCCAGTCGTTGGCGTAGACGTTGACATGCGCCGGATCGAAGGTGACGCGGGTCATATCGGGCGAGATGCTGTCATCCTCACCGGCGATGATGTTCAGCTCCTGCCCGAAGAAATCGGCGCGCACGATCTTGTGGCGGCCCACGTCCTCGACGCGGCGGATGTTGACCGGCAGGCCCTCGTCACGGCTGAGGCGGGCGAATTCAGGGCGCACGCCGATCTCGACCTTGCCCGACAGGTCGGTGTAGCCGCGGGTCAGCGCGATCTGGCTACCATTCACATGCGCGACATTGCCCTCGATCTGAGCGGGGATGACGTTCATCCCCGGCGAGCCGATGAAATAGCCGACGAAGGTATGCTCGGGCCGCTCGAACAGCTCCTCGGGCGTGCCAATCTGCACCACGCGGCCGTCATACATCACGACGACCTTGTCGGCGAAGGTAAGCGCCTCGGTCTGGTCGTGGGTGACGTAGATCATCGTGTGACCGAACTCGTGGTGAAGCTGCTTGAGCTGGGTGCGCAGCTCCCATTTCATATGCGGGTCAATCACCGTCAGCGGCTCGTCGAAGAGCAGCGCGTTGACGTCCTTGCGCACCATGCCGCGCCCGAGGCTGATCTTCTGCTTCTCGTCCGCACCAAGCCCGCGCGCCTTGCGCTTGAGCATGTGCTCCACGCCGATCATCCTGGCGATCTCGTTCACCCGCTCGGCCACGTAAGCCTCGTCGCGGCCCCGGTTGCGGAGGGGAAAGGCGAGATTGTCGTGTACCGTCATGGTGTCGTAGACGACCGGGAACTGGAAGACCTGCGCAATGTTGCGCTCGGCGGTGGGGGCGTGGGTCACGTCCTTGCCGTCGAACAGGATGCGCCCCTGCGACGGGTGCAGCAGGCCGGAGATGATGTTCAGCAGCGTGGACTTGCCGCAACCGGACGAGCCGAGAAGCGCATAGGCCTCGCCGTCGATCCAGTCGTGGTTCAGCTCCTTGAGCGCGAAATCGTCCTCGGACGTCGGCTGCGGCTTGTAGCTGTGCGCGAGGTTGTCGAGCGTGATGCGTGCCATGATCAGCCCCCCCTTCAGGCCGCGAGAGCATAGGCGGCAGGGGCGACCAGAGCGCCATCCTCGCCGAAGATGTAGACATGCCGGGCGTCGAGCCAGACATCGAGATCCGAGCCGATCGCAAGGTCATGCACCCCGTGGATGAGGCCGACCCAGCGCTCGCCGTGGTGATCGAGATGCACGAAGGTTTCGGACCCAGTCAGCTCGGTCACCGAAAGCGTGGCGGTGAACTTCATCGCATCCGGCGCGTGGTTCCGGATTTCCAGATGGTTGGGGCGAAAGCCTGCGGTGTAGCGCCCATCGGGCAGCTCGGCGAGTTTGCCCCTGACTTCGGTGCTCTGACCGTCGCCGAACAACAGGCGGCCCCCGGTCTTGGAGACGGACAGAAAGTTCATCGGCGGATCAGAGAACACCCGCGCCGTGGTGGCGTCGACCGGCTGGCGGTACACGTGCGGCGTCGGACCGAACTGGGTGATGCGCCCCTCGTGCAGCGTGGCGACATTTCCGCCGAGCAGCAGCGCCTCTTCGGGCTCGGTCGTCGCATAGACGAAGATCGCCCCGGATTTCTCGAAGATCTTCGGGATCTCGACCCGCAGCTCCTCGCGCAGCTTGTAATCGAGGTTGGCCAGCGGCTCGTCGAGCAGCACAAGGCCCGCGTTCTTCACCAGCGCCCGCGCCAGCGCGCAACGCTGCTGCTGGCCGCCGGACAGCTCCAGAGGCTTGCGGTCCAGCATCGGCGTCAGCTTCATCAGCTCGGCGGACTCGCGCACCCGGGTGTCGATCTCGGATTTCGACACGCCCATCAGTTTCATTGGAGAGGCGATGTTGTCGTAGACCGTCATCGAGGGATAGTTGATGAACTGCTGGTAAACCATTGCAATGGCACGGTCCTGGACGCGCACGCCAGTTACGTCGGTGCCATCCCAGATGACGTTGCCACGGGTGGGCGCATCCAGCCCTGCCATTAGTCGCATCAGGGACGTCTTGCCCGACGTGGTCGGCCCCAGCAGCACGTTCATCGTGCCTTTTTCCAGCGTCAGGTCGGTGGGGTGGATATGCGTCTGCCCCTCCACGACCTTTGACACGCCCTTAAGTTCAAGCGTCATCCCTGTCCTCCCGTCATCGTTCCGCGCAGCCTTATTCGGCTGCCGCGACCGCTGCCCTTTGATCTTCCATCCAGCTGTCCAAGGCCTGCACTTCCTCATTCGAAAGGCGCAACCCAAGCTTGTTTCTCCGCCACACGACGTCTTCGGCCGTGCGGGCATATTCCTGTGCCATCAGCCAGCGCACTTCGGCTTCGGTCAGAGTGGCACCGAAATCGCGTCCCATGTTAGCTGCCGTCGCGGCATCGCCCAGAATTTTTCGCGCCTCCGTGCCGTAGGCGCGGATCAGGCGCCGGGCCCAGCGGTCGTCCAGAAAAGGATACCCGGCGATCAGATCGGCGATCAGACGCTCCACGTCCCATACGTCGAAGTCGCCGCCGGGCAGCGCCACGCCGGCCGTCCAGGGCGCAGTATCGCGCCCCAACGCAGCCGAGATCTTTTCAAGCGCGCTTTCGGCCAGCCGACGGTAGGTGGTGATCTTACCGCCAAAGACATTGAGTACCGGCGCCCCGGCAGTGTCGACCTTGAGCGTGTAATCGCGCGTGGCGGCGGTGGCGCTGCTGGCCCCGTCGTCATAAAGCGGGCGGACCCCGGAATAGGTCCAGACGATGTCGTCGCGGGTCATTTGCTGGCGGAAATACCCGTTGGCGAAGTCGATCAGGTATTGCTGTTCCTCGGGCGTACAGACCGGGCGCTGGTCAGGATCGGCGTGATCTTGATCGGTGGTGCCGATCAACGTGAAATCGGTCTCATAGGGGATCGCAAAGATGATCCGCCCGTCTTTGCCCTGGAAGAAATAGCATTTGTCATGATCAGTCAGCCGCCGGGTCACGATATGGCTGCCGCGCACCAGCCGGACGCCTTCGCGCGAATTCAGACGAATGGTGCCCTGCAGCAGCTCCCCCACCCACGGCCCGCCTGCGTTCACCACCATGCGGCTGCGATGCCGGGTCCGCTGGCCTGTCACGACATCTTCGACCTCGATCGTCCAGTGATCGGCGCTGCGGTCGGCGGACAGGACCTTAGCGCGGGTCAGGATCTGCGCGCCGCGCGCTTCCGCATCGCGGGCGTTCAACACGACAAGGCGCGAGTCCTCGATCCAGCAGTCGGAATATTCGTAAGCAGTTTCAAAGTGATCCTGCAACGGCACACCTTCAGGCGTGCCCTTCAGCGACAGCGTCGCCGTGCCCGGCAGGATCTTGCGACCGCCCAGCGTGTCATACAGGAACAGGCCCAGACGGATCAGCCATGCCGGACGCCGCCCCTTCATCCAGGGCATGACGGTGGACAACAGCCTCGACGTGGGTGTGGCGCTCTCGAACCGCATGTCGCGGTGATAGGGCAGCACGAAGCGCATGGGCCAGGAGATATGCGGCATGGCCTGCAGCAGGACTTCCCGTTCGATCAGCGCTTCGCGCACAAGGCGGAATTCGAAGAACTCAAGATAGCGCAGGCCGCCATGGAACAGCTTGGTCGAAGCCGACGACGTGGCAGAGGCGAGGTCGCTCATTTCGGCCAAGGTGACGGACAGGCCGCGCCCGGCCGCATCCCGTGCGATCCCGCAGCCATTGATACCGCCCCCGATCACGAAAATATCGACGATGTCAGTCTGGTCCTCGGTCCGCACAGGGTCCTCCTCACGCTGGCGTGACAGTCTTCTGAGCCAAAAGAAACAGAAACGCAATAATAAATTTTTCGCCTATGTTCGTTTTTGCGCTATCGTGCGAGAAGCGAACATTGCGACACGTCCGAGGCAATCAGCCTATCGGCGCTGCCAGCCCCGCGCGTCTGAGCGCCCACTTGCGCCGGACGGGGTCGCATGTCAGCTTTTGGCACGATCATCAGAAGGTCCCGATGTCCCAAAGTTTCCGCCATCCCGAAATCCTCGAAATCGCGCGCCGCGACGGTAAGGTCACGGTAGAAGAGCTGGCGCAGCACTTTGGCGTGACACTGCAGACGATCCGCCGCGATCTGTCGGACCTGGCCGAGGGCGGTCAGCTTGAGCGGGTGCATGGTGGGGCGATCCTGTCTTCCGGCACGGCGAACATTCGGTACGAAGAACGCCGCAACCTGCACCCCGAAGCCAAGGCGGCCATCGCACGCGCCTGTGCCGCGCGGATCCCCAACGACATTTCCCTGTTCCTCAGCATCGGGACCAGCACCGAAGCCGTGGCTCAGGAACTTCTGAACCATCGCAACCTGTTGGTGGTCACGAACAACATGAATGTCGCGTCGATCCTGGCCATGAACCCGGAGTGCGAGGTCGTCGTGACAGGCGGCAGTTTGCGGCGGTTGGACGGTGGGCTGATCGGAAGTCTGGCCACCGACACGATCCGCCAGTTCAAGTTCGACCTGTCGGTAATCGGCTGCTCGGCCATCGACCCCGATGGCGATCTTCTCGACTTTGACGTGCAGGAAGTGGGTGTGAGCAAGGCGATCCTGCGACATTCGCGCCGGACGTTCCTCGTATCGGATCGGTCCAAGTTCCAGCGCACCGCCCCGGTGCGGATCGCGTCCCTGTCAGAGCTTGACGTGTTCATTACGGATGCCGCGCTGCCGACCGGACTGGCGCGGGCCTGCCGCGACTGGAGTACGGAAATCGACGTGGTGCAGGGCTTCGAGCCTAGGTCGTGTTGACAAAAGGGATTCACATCAGGCTTTGAGCATGATTCAAGCTGGCATCTGCGATGGAGACCAGCTTGGCACGAGACCTTATGTCGGACGAGGAATGGACGTTCTTTGAGCGCTTCATCCTCGCCGTCCGCGCCCCGAACGGGCGTAAACCCACCAACCACCGCCTCGTTCTTGATGGGATTTTCTGGATTGCCCGAACCGGGGCGCCTTGGCGCGATCTTCCCGGGGAGTTCGGCAAGTGGTCGAGCGTCTATCGGCAATTCCGGCGCTGGACGTTGGCCGGGCTCTGGGAGGACATCATGGAGGCACTGAACCAGAGCGGAGCTGTGCCAAGCGCCCTGCAGATGATCGACAGCATCGTAATCCGCGCCCACCATCAGGCAGCGGGCGCTAAAGGGGGACTCCACGACAAGGTTTCGGCCGTTCTCGAGGTGGCTTTACGACCAAGATCCACCTCCTCGTCAATGCACACGGGCTTCCCATGAGGACAGAGATCACGCCAGGCCAGACGTCGGACTATCTCGGCTTCGATCTGGTGATGGCGGATAATCTGCCCCGCCCGAGCGTGCTGCTCGCGGATCGCGGCTACGATGCAGACAAGATCAGAGACGGCATGGAAGCGCGCAACGTCCTGCCCGTGATCCCGATGCGAAAGTCCCGCAAGAAGCGGATTGGTGTCGATCGCTCGCTGTATCGCCTGCGGAATCTGGTCGAGCGCTGCTTCAACAAGCTCAAGAACGCCAGGCGTGTCGCGACCCGCTACGACAAGACGGCGGAAAGCTTCCTCGGCTTCATTGACATCACGTCGATCCGTCTCTGGATCCGCCATTTGTCAACATGACCTAAGCTTGGGCCGCCTCCGCGCATTTGAAAGTGGAAAGGCGGCTTTTTGTCCTGTCAGACCCGTAACCTGACTGGAAGGACAGATCCCATGGTCAACCGTAGGCTGAACACCGACCCCGTTATCCCATCACATGCTCGGCTCAGGGAGGTCCTGCCTCTGATTGGCAGCGCACTCGCCGAAGGACCGCTCAGAAGCTCGTCTTTGGCACGGCTCATGCGTGAGACCTTTGGCGGCAGCGATGCCGCGGGCGCCTGGTCCTGGCGCATGGCTTATGACGCGATGCAGGCCGCTGCGGTCATGCAGGTCGTACAGGGGACTGGCCAAGACGCGCTGACCTCTGCCGGACTGCTGGCCTCGCGGCTCCTGACGGAAACGCGGCGCTCTGAGCAGCAGATCCGCCTGCAGCAATTCAGCAGCCCGTTGCCCTATGCCGCGCTAGTTGCACGCGCTGCGTCCATACGGTCTGGTGAGACCTTCTTTGAGCCTTCGGCCGGCACCGGCGCGCTGGCCGGTTTTGCCCTGCGCGCGGGCGGTAAGCCGATGCTCAACGAGATCGATCCCTTCCGCCGCGCCCTGCTCGAGGCGGTCTTCGCGGTCGAGGTGACCGGCCATGACGCGGAGCATATCGACGACCTCCTGACCGCATCTGATCTTCCGGGCGTCATCGTGATGAACCCACCCTTCGCCTCCTCGGTCGATCGGTCGCGCGACAGGCATGTCGCGGCAAAGCATCTGATCGCCGCCGCCAAGCGGCTCGCCCCCGGCGGTAGGCTCGTGGCGATCATGCCGACGGGATTTTCGCCGGAACGGGATGCGGCCCATTGGGCGCGGGCCTCGGCAATCGCAAAGCCGCGTCTCGATCTCACGATCCCGGGCCATGTCTATCGCAAGCTCGGCACCACGGTTGAGACCCAGCTCATGGTTTTCGACAAGGTGCAGGACGAGGTCGCGTTCGTCCGCGCGGTTGCGGCCGATCTGGAGGCGGCGCAGCACATCGTCGATGATATCGCCGCGACCCGATCTAACGCTCCGCTTCAGTCGCGTGCACAGGTCCGGGCCATCCCGCGTCAGGGCACTACTCCCGCCGTACGCAGCCGACGGTTTGTCGCAAGCTCTACCTGCAAACCCAAAGCCCTGGCAGCCGTCCCGCTGGCCTTTACCCCCCTCGACACCCCCCGTGAAAACACCCCGGTTTCGGACATCTATGCCCGCTACCGCCCTCAGCGGATCGAGATTGCGGGCGCGCAAGAACATCCCACGCCGCTGGTCGAGAGTATCGCCATGGCGTCGGTGGCCCCGCCGGCGCCTTCGAGCGATGCCGCTGCTGATCTGCGGCTGCCCGGTCGCCTGATCGAAGAGGGCTATCTCTCCGAGGCTCAGCTCGAGACCATCCTCATGGCGAACGACGCGCACGAACGCGACCTGCCGGGCAGGTTCACGATCGACGAGGACCAGACCCGAATGACCCGCGCCGACGATGATCCGGACGCACGGGCCTATCGCCTCGGATATTTCCTCGGCGACGGGACGGGGTGTGGCAAGGGCCGGGAATGCGCCGGGCTCATCTTGGTCAACTGGCTCGCGGGGCGGCGCAAGGCGGTCTGGATCTCTAAATCCGCCACGCTCATCGAGGACGCGATCCGGGACTGGACCGATCTCGGCGGTTCGCCTGCGGATATCCAGCCGCTCTCGAAATGGAAGCCCGACCAACCGATCTCCATGGGCGACGGCATCCTCTTCGTCACCTATGCGACGCTGCGCTCAGCGGGAAAATGTGGGACGACGCGCCTCGGCCAGATCCTCGATTGGATGGGCGAGGGGTTCGACGGCGTGCTGGCCTTCGACGAGGCGCATGCCATGCAGAACGCCGCCGGGTCTGAGGCGGGCAGGGGCGTCAAACCCTCTCAGCAGGGTCTCGCCGGGCTGCGCTTGCAGTTGGCAGTGCCCCGGGCTCGGGTCTTCTACGTCTCGGCGACCGGGGCCACGAGCGTGCACAATCTGGCCTATGGCTCCCGCCTCGGTCTCTGGGGACAGGGACCGGAATATCCCTTCCCGAGCCGCGAGAGCTTTGTTTCCGCGATGGAGGCCGGCGGGGTGGCCGCGATGGAGGTGGTGGCACGCGACCTCAAGACGCTCGGTTTCTACACGGCTCGGGCGCTCAGCTTCGACGGCGTGGAATATGACGTGCTCGAACATGCGCTGACGCCCTCCCAGATCGAGATCTACGACGCCTATGCCGGTGCCTTCCGGACGATCCATCACAATCTCGAGGCGGCACTGACCGCGACCGGCGTCAACGACGCCTCCGGTCAGACGAACGCCTCTGCGGCGCGGTCTGCGGCGAAGTCACGGTTCGAGAGTACCAAGCAGCGCTTCTTCAACCATCTGCTCCTCGGGATGAAGGCCCCGACCATCATTCGCGCCATCGGCGAGGATCTGGCGGAGGGATATGCCTGTGTTATCCAGGTGGTCTCCACCGGCGAGAGCCTCCTGAAACGGCGGCTGGAGGCGATGGACCCCGAGGATGAGTTGACGCAAGGCGCGCTGACCCCGCGCGACTACGTCCTGGGCTACCTCGAACAGGCTTTCCCGATCCACGCCCAGAAACTCGTCGAGATCGACGGGAACATGGTGGCAGAGCCGCTTCGAGACGCGGATGGCACTCTGGTCGTCTCGCGCGAGGCCGAAGCTCTGCGCGATGCGGCGATGATGGAGCTGATGGCCCTGGCGCCGATCCCCTCGGCGCTTGATCAGATCCTCTGGGCCTTCGGCGACGGTGCCGTGGCCGAGGTGACGGGACGTTCGGTCCGGCCGCTGAAATCCCGGGACAGAGCGCTCTTCATCGAGAAGCGGTCCGCCAGCAGCAATTCCTCGGAAACCCGGGCCTTCATGGACGGCGAGAAGGACATCCTCATCTTCTCCGATGCCGGAGGCACGGGTCGGTCTTACCATGCGGCTAGATCGGCGAAGAACCAGAAGCGGCGGCGGCACTACCTGCTGGAGCCCGGCTGGCGCGCCGATGCAGCGATCCAGGGGCTCGGCCGCACGCATCGCTCGGCCCAGGTCAGCGCGCCCTTCTTCCGGGTCTGCACCTCGGATGTTCATGGCGAGAAGCGCTTCACCTCGACGATCGCCCGGCGGCTCGACCAACTGGGGGCGCTCACCAAGGGGCAGCGCGAGACCGGTTCGCAGGGCATGTTCCGCGAGGAGGACAATCTCGAAAGCCCGATCGCGCGGGCTGCACTGCGCGGCTACTACGCCGATCTGGCCGCCGGGCGTGCCGGGGCGATGAGCTACGAGTGGTTCACGGACTGGACCGCGCTTCGGCTGATTGATCAGGACGGCGTGCTGCTGGAAGAACTGCCGCCCATCCAGCGCTTCCTGAACCGGGTCCTGGCGTTGCCGATCCATATGCAGAACGCGCTCTTCGCCGAGTTCATGACCCGGATTGCCGATCAGACCGAACGGGCGCGGGCCGCGGGCACGCTCGATCTCGGGGTCGAGACCCTGCGTGGCGAAAGGATCGAGCAGGTCTCGGCTGAGGACCTCTGGACCTGTCCAAGGTCCGGGGCTGTGACGCGGATCATCGGGCTCGAGGTGACGGACCCCGTCCATATCCTCGCGGGGGATGACGCGGTGGACCGAAACCATGACAAGCTGCCGATGGTCAATCGCGCCTCGGGGCGCGCGGCGCTGATCTCGTCGCGGCCCATGCAGATCTATGACGAGGAGATCGTCACGCTGATGCGCAAAGTCACGCGGCCGACTGGATCGACCTATGTCGAGGAAGGAAAGTTCCAGGCCTCGGCCTGGGAGGAAATCGCGCGTCCCGAGTTCCTGCATCTCTGGGACGCGGAGGCCGACAGCCTGCCGAAAACCACCACGACGAAGCTCTATCTCCTCACCGGGCTCCTGCTGCCGATCTGGAAGGACATCCCGTCGGGCAACGAGCGCATCTACCGGGTCACGCCGGACGGGCAGGGCAGCATGATCGGTCGGACCGTCAGCGAAGACGGCGCCGCCGCGCTGCGTGCCCGGTTCATGCTGGGCACACCAAAGACCCCGCAGGAGATGCTGACGGCGGCGCTCGGCTCCACCGCGCCGGTCGACTTGGGCCGGGGCCTCACGCTCACCCGCCGCCGGGTCGCGGGCGCGGCCCGTCTCGAGATCGACGGTGCCGACCGGGGTGCGATCGACGGGCTGCAAGCTCTGGGCTGTTTCACCGAGATCATCGCCTACCAGCTCCGGGTCTTCGTGCCGCACGGGGAGGGTGTCGAGACCGCCGCGATCCTCGGCCGGATCGTGGGGGCGGGCTCTCCGAGGGCGGCAGATCGCGCCGCCTAAGCGGTACCGATCTAGCGGACGTGGGCAGCGGCGTCGCCGCCCGCGCGCCGCGTTGCCGCGGTCAAAACTGGAACTGGAGATCAATATGAACATCACGCAGATCAAGGCCGCCGTGGATGCCGGTAAATCCGTCCACTGGGCCAACGAAGGCTACCGGGTGCACCGCGATATCCTCGGCCAATACCTCATCACCTTTGTGCCGAACGGCAGCGCAATCGGTCTGACCGACCGGAGTGGCCATCGTCTGAACGGGGCCGAGGCCGACTTCTTCATAGTAGTGTCCACGCGTGAAGCAAACGGGGAGCAGGAAGGGAGGTGCGAGGGGCGACGTCGGAGGGCCATCCTGACGCTGGGACGGGCTGACGGGCAGGAGAGAAAGGAAAGAAGGCTGTGGGTTTTTGCGATCCCATGAGGGGTCGGAAAAGCAATCCCGCGCGCTCAGGCAGGAAGCCGGGCAGCGGCAAACCCAAGGAGAAGACCCATGTTCGCAGGAACCCTGACCAAAACCGCCGAGACCGCAACCGCAGCCTTTACCGGCATGATCCACTCCACCCGGTTCGACATCGCGATCCAGCTTGAGGTCCGGACCAAGATGTCCGAGCGGAGCCCGGATTTCGACGTGACGGCCGTCAACAAGTCCGGGCGCAAGGTGCGCATCGGCACGGCCTGGAACGAGATCGGCAATACCACCGGCAACCCTTACCTTTCGATGCAGATCGACGTGGGCCTCGGCCCGTTCCGCGTCAATGCGGTGCAGAGCAAGGAGGCGCGGGAGGCCCAGAGCGGCGAATACGAGATCATCCCGCTGGTCTCGAACGGCTCCATGAAATCCGGCTCGATCTCGGGCGAGCTGACGGCGATGGATGCGGACAACGCCTTTGCCGGTTACGTCGCCAACATGATGTTCGATCTCGATTTCATGCTCATCGAGAACACCTTCAAGACCGAGGAGACCCATCCCGATTACCGCATCGAGGTCAGCTCGCCGAAGGGCCACCCGATCCGCGTGGGATCGGCCTGGATGGCGAAGAGCAATCGCACCGGGAACGACTACGTCTCGCTCCTCATCAACACGCCCGATGGTGATCTGCGGGTGAACGCGGTGCAGAACGAGGAGCAGCGCGGTGGCCAGACCTTCTCGATCATCCCGTTTGTCGAGAGCGCTGGCCAAGAGCGGTCGGACAACACCGGCCTCGCCCTGGTGAGCTGACAAACAGCAGTATTCTAGCGAAAGGGCGTCCCGAGCAATCGGGGCGCCTGTAATCCGTGCTTCCTGTCCCCAAGAGGCACGCCTCGTGAGGGGAGTCGCAGCAGCGCGGCTCCCCTCTTTTCGTTTCATCCCATCAAAAGAATGGACACATGTTCAATCTTGCCCATCCCAAGCTGGTGACGCTCGCCGAGATCGCGGACTTCCTGGAAGACCATGCGCTCGGCAGCGTCGTGCCCGCGATCTGCATGGCGCCCGATTGCGATCACACCGCCGATCTCGAACCGGATCAGCGCGCCGCCCGCCGTGCCACCCTCAAACCATTGGAGCCGACATGACACGACATGACCCCATCGAAACCACCGATCCGCCCGCGCCCGGCTTCTCGGAGGCCGAAATCGAGACCATCGACGCGGCACGAGATATCCTGCGCAGGCATGCCCGGGCCACTGCCGTGCTGCAATCCTGGACGATGCTGACCGACTACCTGGCTCTGAACGCCGTCCGCGAACGGGTCGAGGTGTTCCGGGTGCTGCTGTTGGACCGGAAAAACAAGCTGATCCGTGACAAGATCATGTCACGGGGCAGCATCGATCACGTTCCGGTCTATGTCAGCGAGGTCCTGCGTTCGGCTATCGTGCTTGATGCTTCTGCTCTCATCCTCTCTCATAATCACCCCTCCGGCGACCCGCAGCCAAGCCAGGCCGACATCAACATGACACGGAAGATCGTTGACGCCTGCAGGGTGATGGGCATCACCGTCCATGATCACATTATTGTCGGCTTCGGACGGGAGCAGGCCGCGTTCAGCATGCGGGCAGCGAGGATGTTGGGCGACTAGTCTAGCGGCAGTTCAGACGTTATTCCTGACGGTTGCGCGCCTTGGTCAAGGCTGTCCATTCATCCAACAGTTCATCGGTCCTCTGGATGATCCTGTCCCGCTCCGGCTGGAAACTGCCCTGGGCTGCGATGCCTCCTACCAACGCGGATCGCGCTTCCTCCTCACTGATCCATTCTAGGCGCTTGTGGAGGCGTTCGATTTCCGCGTGAAACTTCTCATCATCAGTGTCTGCCATCGTCGTTTTCTCTCCTTGTCCGCTTGCCGCATACCCTATCCTGCGTTGCCCCTGAGAGGGCGCAACAGTTGAATCTTCACCCTGTCCCTGCTACTTACTGCTCTGACAGCGATGCTGTCGGCGACCCGTCATGCCGCGTGCAGGTCGAGCGTCGCGGTGACCCGAACCTCGAAGGGTTCGGTTGCGAGCCGCTCTTAAGAACCGCCCCGAGGGCGGTTTTTTTGATTCAAAGCACCTGGATCCCATAGGTCTCGTGAAGCCCCTTCGCATTTGCTTCGCCGCGCTGAATCCACCTGCGCGCATAGGCGACCACGTCGGCGAGCTGCAGGAGGCGCGATGCTGCGGAGTCGATCTGGCTGATGCGGTTCACAGCCTTGAACCGCCCGTCATGCTGGCACGCCTCCGCAATGATCCGCTGGAATTCGGGGTTCGTGTTGTGGTGGTTCAGATCGAGGATCAGTTCGACGTTGCCGAGGCCCTGACCGCGAATCCTGCTCAGCTTCCGGAACTGCCCGACGGCGACCTTGACGGTCTCGATGACGTTTCCGGCGTAGATCGCAGACGCCGTGCCCTCGGTCATCGTTCCCAGCCTGTTCATCAGGACCATGCCCTCGGGTCGGTCGGCCTGAGCAAAGCGCGCCAGAAGGCCTTGCAGGTATTCCCGGCTCAGGTTCGCTGCATGCAGCTCGTTGGCGTTCGGCTCCAGCAGATCGCTCAAGGATTTGTCGACCCGCCCGCAGTCCCGCGCCCAGGCCATCACGCATCCGAGCGCGAAGCCGGGGTCTCCGGCGGTTCCGCATTCGTCGATGAAACAGAGGATGCGCTTATTCTGTGCCGCCATCGCTCTTGGCCTTTCTGGCACGCGCGCTGGCTCTGGCGCGCGGCGTCTCGGTGAGGGCCCGCGCCTCTTCCCGCTCCTTCCGTTCCTCCTCGAAATCCGGCTCGAGTTTCTTCAGCTTGTTGATCAGCCCTGTCAGGTGGTACCGGTTCGGCCCGTAGTCGCCGACGCTGGTCTTCCACTGCTCGCGCGTGACCAGCCCGGCCTCCTCGAGCGCTTTGATGTTGATTCGGATCGTCTGCTCGGTGATGCCGATGCGCTTTGCAAGGTCGCGCTTCGTCGGGAAGGGCGGGCGAAGCGGATCATAGTAATAGCCCAGAAGCTGGACGATGATGGTCAGCTGCGTAGGGGTGATCCCCAGCCGGTTCTGCGCGCGCAGCAGGATATTGGGAACGCCGGTATATCCATGCGAATAAACCTTTGGCCCGAAGATACGTTCGGTCGAGGACTTTTCCGGCGCCCTCTTGCGCGTCTTTCTTGGTGTGGTCGTAGTTGTCTTTGCCATTGTGGGCCTCCTTGTCCTTTGATCTACGGAGGCTTGGGCGTCGTCTCAATGGCTTGGCCGGGCCTTCGGGTGGTAGGATTTCCACCCCACCCGAATATCGGTATTCCGCTACTCCCGGACTTGCGGTGATTGGAACACGCTGCTTAGGTGCACGAGATTCCACCAGAGGTGGGGTTGATAGTCCACCCTACCCGTGGGGTGGAAAACCAGTCAACGCTAAGAGGCCGATTTGGCGACCTTTTTGCCGGTTCGGTCACTATTTCAAGGGTAGTCGCCGGGCCAATACGGGTCAATGTCCATCCCGGCGGGCGCATCACCGTCAAGGGTGACGCCGTTGTGCCCGCCGACCGAATCCACGACCGCCTCCGAAATCGCCCATTTCAGATCAGGGATCCAAAGCCTGTCTTTCACGGTCATACTGTAGGTTGCGCCGGCATTGGAGTCGCACCAGATGGTTTCCAGACGCCGGGACATGAGTTCGGGCATGGCATCGACGATACGTTTCATATCTTCCAGTTCGCGAAGAACCGCCCATCTGCTCTCAAGCCGCACCCCCTTGTAGGTGAAGCCCGACACTGGCGCCTTTTGTCCGGCCGCTGCCCGGTCGATCTCGTTTTGCCGGTAAAGGGTTTCCGCCAGTTCCGGCGGCATTTCGATGTCATCAACCATGGCTCGGCCTCCTGTGTGTTCCCACCTTGTTCCATGTGATTTGCGAGAGCAACCGAAACCGGCTCGGCACTTGCAGCGAACGTCGTTCGTAGCTTTGAACGTGGCGCCCGATGCCTGACGGCCTCCCCTGCTCGGCTTCGCGTGTCGCAAGGGAGATATCGGCCCTTGGCCGATCGCGCATTCGGCCATGCGGCCTCACCGCGGCGTCGCACCCAGGCCCCCGGGTTTGCCCGCCTCGCGAGCACGTCGCTCCCCGGCCGCTCCGACGGATTGCGCTCCGGTCTGTTTTGTCCAGAGGCCAAAACCATCCCTCCACTTCATCCGTCTCCCGCGTCCGGTCGCGGCGTTTGCCTGCTCGTGTCGGGCAAACCTACCGTCAAACACACACACATGAGCGCGGAAGCATATCCTCCGGATGGCCCCCAAATCAGCCCGCCTCAAGGATCGCAAAACTTTTCGGCAAGGGCGGTGCGCACGGAGGTGTCAGCCCAGTGATCGAGGGTGCGCCCGTGGTTGGCGGCGCGCCCGGAAAACTTTTGCGCCCGGCAAGCCGGCGGCTTCGCCGTCCCTGACCCGGACAGATTCGGTGAACCAGACGTACGGCCATGCCCCCACACTCACGTGGTGGCTCCTAAACCATCTGGAGATACCGACATGGCTTACGACAACGCAACCGCCTACGAGACCACCGAACTCTTCGGGCTGACGGAGAAGGGCGCCGTCCTGCCGATCCCCGAAGACGACGTCCTGAAGGACAGCATCACCCGAGAGACCTTCGAAGCGCTGCTCGGCCAGCTGCGCGGCACCGGGCTCGAGAGCGAGATCGAACCGCTCGCGCATGGGTTCGCCACGATCCTGCAACGCCGCAAGGTTGCACTCGGCAAGGAGCTTGACCGCACCGCCGACAAGATCGGAGCACTCGCAAAATCGCACGACGGATCGGAGATCGCGGAGACCGCGCTGGAAGAGGCCCAGGTCCGCTTCCTGCAGCTGAGGGAAATCGTCGGAGCCGTCGAGACGATGGCCGAGGCGGCGGCGGAATGCTACGAGGTCGAGACCGGCCATGCGTTCATCCCGGCCGCAGGCTCGCGGGCGAGCGTCCGGGCTCAAGAGACCGGGGCGGTCTTCGAAGCACAGCAGCTCCTGGAACAGCATGATCGCGAAACGGCTGCGAAGTCGAAGGTCGAGGGGGTGCCCCTGATCGTCTCGGGCGCCACCGACTGGACCGATATCGACGTCATCTTCAACACGCTCGACAAGGTTCGGGAGCGCATCCGGCAAAACCGCAGTCAGGAGATCTTCCTCTGCCACAAGGGCGGCAAGCATGGTGCCGAGATGATCGCGGCACGGTGGGCGCGAGCGCGCGGCGTCGCGCAGGCGCGCTTCGATCCGCGCTGGTCCGCACATGGGCGGGCGGCTCCGTTCAAGTGCAACGATGAGATGCTCGACGACAAGTTCGCCGCGACGGGTGTTGTGCTCTTCGGCGGCAACGGGGTGGCGCTGAACCTCGGGCAGAAGGCCGAGGCGAAGGGTTTGACCGTGATGCGGGTCGCCGATCCGGCGAAGAAGGCATCGGATAAATGACCGAGAGAGGGTCGCGCACGGCGCGGCCCCTTTTTCCGTTCTCTCGGGCTGTCTGCCAGCCGTAGGAAGGGACGGACTGAGGATCATTTCCCTGACCGGCGAAAGGGCGTTCCGGCCCGGCTTCGGCGGGGTCGTTTCGTTTGGGGCAGGACTGGCGCTATTCGCGCGGGAGCCGCTGTCGCGGCGAAATGGCCCCAGGAGGGGCCATTCCAATCCGTGAGCTAATGGCTCGCAGGCATCGGAACGATCAGCACATCCTCATCGGGGCACATCTGGCTGTGATACTGGATCATGGCATCGGCCGAGCGGAAGTGCTTGTGCTCGCCGGACGACGTCGTGAACACCGGCTCTTCCGTCTCGTCGGGGAAAACACCCATGACGACCCAGACGGTTTTGCCGTTCGCAGGGTCTCTATGGGGTTCGTAGCGCAGGCGGCCCCCTTCTTTGATGAACTGGCGCACCCTGTTGCCGAGTAGCAGGGCGCGCTTCGGTTGTCGGATAGCCTCGCTCGATTGGTCCATTTATTCCTCCTTCCTGGTCCGTTTGTGCCGTGCCACAGGTTGAATGACCGGCGCCGCAACGGGTCGTGTCGGCTCGCCGCTCAGAAAGAAGCGGTTGGCTGAGAACGTCATGCTGGCTCTCTGTCGGGAGCCCATGACGCCGGTCTTCGCATCTTCATTGAGAGAGATGCGAAAGCGGTCATCGTGGTCATTCACCAACAAGAACCAAGCCCGGAATTGCTACTTTGAAACAGTCTGGGGTTGAACCTTTCTGTTCCATCGTTGCGCGGAAAGACGCCAGTCAACGTCAGGGCAAGGCACTGAAAGTGGATATGTTTTTTAATGTGTCTCGGTCTCAGGAAGCGGCTGAAGTTCCGGTTTTAGGCGCATTCCTGGTTCGGAGATCGCATTGCCACCGTGATCCAGGACCAAATTTCTGACGGGTCGATTTTCGCCGAGCATTTGAGGCCGAGCGGTTTCCCAGCCTGGAATGGAGCGACCTTGGGAGCGGAGTTTCAGGCCGGAGCAGGCCCCGAACGAGACCCCAAGTATCGAGAGAGGGGCCTGTGGGAAACCGCGGCGGAACGTTGGGTCTGGGCGAATCCCGCGCAGGCGCGGGACCGCGTGCCGAGGTTCCGGTCGGCGCCGCCGCCCTCCACCCCGAGCCGGACACCCCCGTGCTCCCTTCGGCCAAGAGCGCTGCGGTCAGTCTCTCCGAGCCAGCCCTCAGCGCGGCCGAATGGTCGCTCAGAGGCCTCCGTCTCGGCCAAAGGTCTGGCCCGCATTTCGCGATCGGGTCGGGGTGGCGCAGCGCAGGAAGGAATGCGCAGGTTCGGGCATCCGTCAGTGTGCGAACGCGCCTTCGCGGTGTGGCGATTTGATTGGGAGAGCGTGCGCCGGCCACCTCCCGGTGCAAGGGCGAGCCCTTCTCCACTGCGCTGCGCTTCGTTGCGACCGCAGGCGGTGCACCCGTCCGGTCTGGGCCGTCGCGGTGATCTCCCGAAATCATCCATCACCGAAAGGAGCACCACAATGAACAAGATCATCGCCCGTTTGCGCTCAATCCTGCGAAGCCTCACCACCAAAGCGAACCTCAAGATCTCGGTTGCGCTCAGCGTCCCCGGTTTCCTCAAGGTCGAGGTCAGCTACTCCCGCAACCTGGATCGGCCTCCGGAGGAGGGCTGATGGCGGCCGCCGGCCTCGGCTAGCTGAACTTCCCGTAAAGATCAGAAGAGACCCGCGCAGTTTGCGCGGGTCACATGGTTTCAGAGGTCAGGACAGGGGATCGACGGGCTTGCGCCCGCTCACCCCCGCCCTGGCAGTTTCCTTTGGTCTGGTCCGCCCAACAGACCTGCCCCGGACAGTCAAAAGACAAGCGCCGCGCAGGCGCGTCGTCTCCGACGAGGACCGTGTCCTCGGCCTCTGGCCTGCGGGCCGCACCATCCTCGTCTCCGATCCTTTGACTGTCCGGTTCGGGCCCGTGGGTCGGGCTTCGCCCTCCCCCACTCTGTTCCGCCGAAAACATGCGTTTCCGGTCGGATCAGGTGGCCGAGGCGCAGCCCATCGGCGGAAGGAGGGCACCAAGCCTCCCCGTCCCACCAGTCAGGAGGCCACAAATGGCTAAATCGGATTTCGACATCTACCAGCACGTCACCAACCAGATCATCGAGGCGATGGAGGCGGGCGTTTCGCCGTGGCGCAAGCCGTGGACCGGCGGCGAGCAGGGCGGCACATTCCCGCTGCGGGCAAATGGCGAACCCTATCGGGGGATCAATGTGCTGATGCTCTGGCTTGCCGCCCATGCCAACGGGTTTGCTTCGGCGCATTGGTTCACCTTCAAGCAGGCCAAGGACCTTGGCGCGCATGTGCGCAAGGGGCAGAAGTCCTCGACGGTGGTGAAATACGGGACCGTCGAGCGTGAGAATAATGACGGCGAGGCGGTCGCGATCCCCTATGCGCGCGCCTATCGCGTCTTCAACGCGGACCAGATTGAAGGCTTGCCCGAGCAGTTCTACACCCGTCCGGAGGTGCAGGAGGATCTTGGCACCCGTCCCCTGCCGGAAGTTGATGCTTTCTTCCAAGCGGTCGGGGCGAATGTCACGCATGGCGGTGTAAGGGCGTGCTATATCCCGGCGGAGGATCGGATCCAGATGCCGCCCGTGTCCGCGTTCATCTCGGCGCAGCACTACACGGCAACGCTCTGCCACGAGGTCACGCATTGGACAGGGCATCGGTCGCGGCTGGACCGCTTCAAGGTCGGTAGCACCAAGGCGGACTATGCCCGCGAGGAGCTGATTGCAGAAATCGGCAGCTGCTTCCTTGGCGCGCGCATTGGCGTCGAGCCGACCATCGACGAGGCCGCATCTTACCTCGATAGCTGGCTCGGGGTGTTGAAAGAGGACAAGCGGGCGATCTTCAAGGCCGCGAGCGCCGCGCAGAAGGCCGCAGACTTTGTTCTGGAGGCCGCCGCCGCCGGCGGGGCTTTACGCGCCGCCTGAGCAGATCGGCAAGACTTCGCAAGGGGCCCGCAATTGCGGGCCCCATCTGTTTGAAGTCCATACATATGTATGACTCTATGGACGCCACTACAGGCACGCGGCCTGGCCCCAGGAAAAATTTGCCGCGCCGAGACAGATGTCTCGTCGCGGCGGCCTGTGGCCGAGGTCAGTCGCCCTGCATCAGGGTGCCGCGCATATGTCAGCCGAAATCCGACTGCGTTTTGCGGAGAGGTCGATGCGCAATCCAACACGCATGTTTTCCATGAATATGCCCGTCGACGTGCATCGCGCCCTGAAGCGCGAGGCCGTCGAGCGGGATACGACAATGGGCGAGATCGTCCTGGAGGCGCTTGAGCTTTGGGGCTTGAGCCAGAAGACTGACGAGGAGGGAGCAGACCGTGACGACAATCGTCATCGCGAATAATAAGGGCGGTGTCGGCAAGACCACCGTGGCGAGCCAGATTGCCTTTTACCTTGGTCGTTCAGGCTATTCTGTAATCGCCGTTGATCTGGACGGGCAACGCAACTTGACCAGCGCCATGGGTGGTGCGCGGGTCGTCGGTAATGCGTTGCAGATGCTCGAGGGTGGCGGAGCGCCGAGCTTTTCCGTCGATCCTGGCGAGGTCGTCCTGATCGAAGGAGACCGCGACGTGCCTGTCAGCTCGGACGATGCGGTGCTGCAAAGCACCGTGGCGGCGCTGGACGGCTTGGACGGCGCGGACTTCTGCATCGTGGATACGCCGCCGACATTCTCGGCGCTGGTCTACGGCGCGCTTCTGACGGCGGACTTCATGTTGTCGCCCATCGAGCTGAAACGGTTTTCACTCGATGGTGTCGAGGGCGTTCTGAAAGCCTTCGTGCAGGTGCAGGAGATCAACGAGGGCATCCAGTTCCTGGGCCTGCTGCCGTCGCGCTTCGACGCCGTGAAGAAGAATGAGCGCGAGACCCTGCTCGCGGTTGCGGAGTCCTATTCCAACCTTCTGGTGCCACACGCCATCCGGAACCGGGTTGGATACGAGGCGGCAGAAGCAGAAGGGATCCCGGTGTTCGAGGTGCCGACCGCCAGCGGCAAGGAGGCTGCCGCCGAGTTCGGGGCCTTCTTCGACTGGTTCATCGAGGCTATCGAGAAGGAGGATTGAGCCATGGCCGAGAAGAAATTTGGCAGCACGATGCAGACGCTCGACCGTCTCAAGAAGAGCGGCGATCTCGCGGCCCTGACGCGGAAGAACAAACCGGCGCAGGCCGGGCAGCGTGACATCCCGCTTGACGACATCGTGCCGGACCCCGAACAGCCCCGTCGGCATTTTGACAAGGAACAGTTGGCGTCGCTGGCGGAGAGCATCCGGACCCAGGGTGTTCTTCAGGCGATCACGGTGCAGCCTGCAGATGAGGCCGGGAAGTACGTGTTGATCATGGGTGAGCGGCGTTTTCAGGCTGCGAAGCTGGCGGGACTGACCAGGATCCCCGCCGTTGTTCGCGAAATGACGGATGCGCTGCGCATGGCGCAGCTGACCGAGAACGTGCAGCGGGCCGACCTGACGACCCTTGAGGTCGCGGAGGCGGTCGCTGCGATGCGGGCGGCGGGCCAGTCGCGCAGTGCGATCGCCGAGGCGCTTGGCTGGAACGAAGGCGAGGTGTCCCGCTTCGCCGCCCTGGCCAGGATGCCGGATGTGTTGCGCGACGCGGCCGCCCGGAACGCGCCGATCCGCGCGCTGTCGGATTTGAACACGCTCTGGAAAAAGGACGAAGCCGCCGTTCGGAAGTTTCTCAATGAGACCGAGGCGGTAGATATTTCTCGCGTGACCGTCGAGCGCCTGCGGGGAGAGATCGAAAGCCAACAGACCGCGCGCGACGTGCGTGCCGTCGTACCGCTTGCACCGGAAGGACCTCAGGCGGAAAGTCCGAGGGATACCTTCGATGCAAGCTTTGAGATGGCGGAAGCGGCAGGGGAGGGGAGCGAGCCAGGTGAAGCGCCAGCGGCAGCTTCTCAGACCGTGCCCCGGCCGCGCGTCGCCAGCGCCTCGCCCGCCCTTTTGGTCCGTCATGCCGGACAGCTTGGCCGGGCCTTGCTTGATCAGCTTGCCTCGAACAGCAAGTCCGTTCTCATTCGTTTCGAGGAAGATGGCCGGGTGGCAGAAGTGCCCCTGGTCGAGGTCGAGCTGGTGGAGTTGCTGCGGGACTGAGGAGGACGAGAGATGGTGAATATCGCGCTTTGGAATGCAATGCTGCTGATCCGCACGCCGGTTCAGGCGGCGCTCACGGTGCTGATGGTGCTGCATCTGGTTGCCGCTGTGGCCGGAGCCGTCATGATCTTTACTGGCTACGGCGTCGAAGCGGTTGATCAGATCCCCTTCGTCTATCGGCTCATTGCTCCCGTTCTGATGGCTGGTGTCTTTGTCATTCTGAGCACTTTGTCCTTCTATCTCGATAGCCTTGTCTTCCGCGTCACCCCGCGCAATCGACTGCTTTCCCTCTGGGGCTAGCCCTCGGCAAAGCAGGCCTGACGAATCGAAACGCACCGCCTTCGGACGGTGCGTTTTTCTTTGCGACCAGCGCTGGGTCACGCTCTTTCGATGTGGTCCCGGACCGCATCTCGCGCCCGCGGCGGCATCTTGCCCAGCCTTGACGAAGAACGCGGAAAACGTGGTCCCGGACCACGTTCGGGGCTAGGTTTAAGACTAATGCAGGATAGGCTAAGCGCCAGCAAGTAATGCACCTTTGAGGTAAAATGCCGACAAAGAAAAAAGCCGCGATGACCTATCTGCCGCCTGATCGCCATGCCCAGCTGGCGGCGCTGGCGGCATCGGAAGGGCAAACGGTGTCGGTCCTCTTGGGGCGCCTGATCGGTCTGGCGCTGGATGGGGACGAGGCCGCGCCGCCGCCCAGCCGTCCGACTTCCCGCGCGCGGCGGGAGGGCAAGGTGACGGTCCGACTGGCTTCCGACGTGCGGCAGGATCTGGAGGAAGAGGCGCGGTCCCAAGGCGTCACGGCATCCACTTGGGCTGCCGCGCTGCTGTCGGCCCGGATGCGCAATGCACCGCAGATGGTGTCGGGCGAGAGACGGGGCGTTCGCGCCGCCTACCGCCAACTTCGCGGGTTGGCTGTGAACGCCAACCAAATTGCCTATGCCCTGAACCGAGGTGTGTTGACCGGGGCGGGCGCTGATCTGACCAAGGCGGAAGTCGAGGCTCTGCGCCAGGACGTCGCCAAGCTGCGCATGGCGCTCAGCGTCTATGCAGAAGGCCGTTTCCAGTTCCAGTCCGGGGAAGATGATCAGTCGTGAGTGATTTCAAATCGGAGCTGGGGTTCCAGGATTGCTGGGACTCAGAGGCCAACAGAAAGCTGAATAAGCCGGCTGGAGGATCCGTCGACAGCGGGGGCAGAAAGCGCAGGGCTGGCGCCCAGGATGCGGATCGTGCAACTGCGCAGGCACAGACGATTTCGGCGGCAGATAAGGCGCGGCTTGCCCGTGTCGTCAAGGGTGTGCCGGAGGTCATGGTGAAGGTGTCTAAACCCGCCAGGAACGACAAGTCCGGCAATCCGATCAAGGTCAGCCGAGCATCAGAAGCGGTCAGGGCCTCGGAGCATCTCGCCTACATCAGCCGAAACGGAAAGATCGAGGTCGAGAACGATCGGGGCGAGACCTTTTCGGGACGGCAGCAGGTCAGCGTCATCTATCGCGAATGGATGGAGAAGCACGACGAGGATCGCCGCGAAGGCTCTGCCACGGACCGGACGAGGATCACGACCAGTGTCGTATTCTCGATGCCCGGCACGGCAAATGCGGAAGCGGTGAAAGACGCGGTCACGGCACTGGCAAGGCAGGAGTTCCAAGGGCGGCACGACTACGCGATGGCCCTGCACACGGATACGCATCACCCCCATGTGCACCTGACGCTGCGCACGATTGGCGAAGACGGTCAGAAGCTGAACCTGCGGAAAGCCGATCTACAACGCCTGCGGGATACGTTTGCCGAGAAGCTAAGGACACGCGGGATCGAGGCGGAATCCACCCCTCGCCATGCCAGAGGCGTGACGCGCCGAGGAGAGGTGACGCCGGTCCACAAGATCAGACAGCGGGGCGGTAAGCCCTTGGCCGATGCCCGGAAGATGCGCCAGGTCCGGCGCGATCTCGAAGATAATGGCGGTCGCCTACCGCAAAAAGCCTGGGATGATGCGCTGATCGCGCGGCGCAACAGGGTGATGGCGACTTATGACCAAGCCGCAACGATCTTGGCTGGCTCAGCCGACCCGAAGGACCGTGACCTGGCGCGCGAAACCAAACAGTTTGCAGCGCGACTAACCGAGACGACCACGCAACGTGCTGATATGGCCCGGTCTCTGGCGGGGCAGGGGGGCACGCGCTCCGTGCTGCGCGGACGCGGACATGCAGTCGATAGTCCAGAGCGTCAGCAGGATCTATCGAAGGGGAGCCCAGACAGGGGGGGACGTCAACGATAGAGACTGTTGCTGTGTGGGAGGGCCGAAAGCCTTTTGACGGCCTCGCAAGTTCTAAAACCTGCCGTTCGGGAAATCTACGGCGAATAGCGTGTCAGAGCCCGAACTGACCATGATCTGCCGCGGCTTCGCTGCGGGTGCATTCGCCCGTTCCCAGCTCTCGGCGACTTTACTTGCCTACGCTACATGGCACCGAATTCCGACACTAAGGTGGGATTGTGGCTATCGGCTGCGCAAGCGATTGAGGCTGAGAGCAGCAGAATCGGCGCGGTTTTGGGATTGACCATGCCACCGTCCGAACCCATTTTTGATGCTGCAATCGAGGGTCTTTATGCGCCTAATCGTCGTAATCGTCCTGACCAGCCTCATGATGCTGGCTGCCTTTCCGCAAATGTCTGCGGCAGGGTCTGCGATGCATGACTGTGCGGCCTGCCCAGAAACGACGATCCATACAGATCAGCAGGCCCAGGCGGACCAGCACCAAGCTGACGCGCCTTGCGCAGACATGGCGATCTGCGCATCCTATGCCCTTCTCGATACCAGTCAGCCTCTCCGTGACACTGATCTGCCACGCCTCCGTCATGCGTGGCCGGAGCCACAAAGTGGCACGACGATCAGTCTGTCTCTGGACCTCCCACCTCCTCGCGCCTGAGCCAGCTCCAGTTGAGTCTGGGTCGATTTCGATCGACCCATCATCAGAGCGCGCGGCCCGCAAAGCCGTGCAGGCCAGGATACTATCATGAACAAACTCACCGTCGCCGGGGCCGCGATTATTGTCGTGGCGCTTGGTGCTTATGCAGTCACCCGCTCCTCCGAGCAAACCGCCCCAGTTCAGGAAACCACGGCGCCAGCGGAGGGCGCGGCCATGGTGGCCGTCACTCTTCCCGATACGTTGTCGCCCGAGGGGACGATGGGGAAGCGGGCTTTCGATGCGGTCTGCGCTGATTGCCATGGTGACAATGCCGCCGGGAAAATGGGGATCGCCCCGCCGCTGATCCACAAGATCTACGAGCCGTCGCATCATGGCGACATGGCCTTCCAGATGGCGGCTGCGAACGGTGTACGCGCGCACCATTGGAAATTCGGAGACATGCCGCCGCAGCCCGGGGTGACCCGTGCGGATGTGACGTCGATCATCGCCTACATCCGCGAAGCACAGCGCGCCAATGGGATCAACTGATATGAAGATGACACGACGCGCCTTCTGCGCAGGTCTCGCTGCTGTGCCACTGGCGCGCCCTACACAGGCTCAGGATATGGCGCTCCTGACAGCCAGGGAAGCCACAGTGCAGCTTGCCCCGGATGGCTATCCGGCGACGCCGGTCTGGAGCTACGACGGGACGATCCCTGGCCCGGTCATCCGCGCCGCTCAAGGCAGCCGGTTGCAGCGACGGCTGGTGAACACGCTGGAGGTTCCGACCTCGGTTCACTGGCATGGCATCCGGATCGACAACGCCATGGATGGTGTCGCGGGGCTGACCCAGAGTGCGGTGCCGCCCGGTGAGAGCTTCGACTACGCCTTTGATCTGCCCGATGCGGGAACCTATTGGTATCACGCCCATACAAATTCGATGGAACAGGTCGCGCGGGGTCTCTCCGGTGCGCTGATCATCGATGAGGCCACACCGCCGGATGTGGACCGGGACGACGTCCTGATGATCGACGATTGGTTGCTGGACCCTGATACGGGCCTGTTCGTCGATGACTTCGCAGCGCCGATGACGCGCAGCCACGGAGGCCAGATCGGCAACCTCGTGGGCGTGAACGGGCGCTACGATTACAGGCTTCCGGCCCGGCAAAACGAGCGGCTGCGGCTGCGGCTGATCAACTCGGCCAATGCCCAGATCTTCGGACTGCGGCTGGAGGGGATGATCGGCTGGACGGTGGCTCTCGACGGCATGCCTCTCGACACGCCGGAACCGGTGACGGATACGCTTGTGCTTGCACCGGCACAGCGCATGGATCTGATCGTCGATGTCACCGCCGAGGAAGGGGAAACCGCAGGACTTCTCTTTGCCGCAGCGGATGATACTTGGCGCGTACTGGCTGAAGTTTCTGTCGAAGGGCGTGCCGCCTCAGTTCCGCGCGGTGCGCCTCAGCCCTTGCCACGCAATCCGCGCATGGAGGTTGTGGGCGTCGACACCGCGCCTGTCCTTGAGATGCCGCTGCAGGGCGGTGCGATGCGCGGCCTGGAAAGCGCAGCCTTCAACGGGCAGAAACTGACCTGGCAGGAGTTGGTGCAACAAGGACAGTTCTGGGCGCTGGCCGGACAGGCCGGGCTAGGAGAGGCGCCGTTTGCCACGCTTTCGCACGGCGAGACGGCCCGCATCCGCATGACCAATGACACGATTTTCCCGCACGCGATGCACCTGCACGGGATGCACTTCAGGACGCGTAAGGAAGACGGAAGCCTTGGTCCTCTACGGGACACGGTTCTCGTCATGCCCAACGAGATGACTGAGATCGCCTTCGTTGCGGACAATCCGGGAAAGTGGCTGCTGCATTGCCATATGCTGGGGCACGCAGCTTCGGGAATGACGAATTGGATCATGGTCGCATGAAGGGCCTGATCGCACTTGCAGCAACTCTTGCAAGCTGGGCGCAGGCC
Source organism: Marinibacterium sp. SX1 (assembly GCF_050389775.1). Classification (NCBI taxonomy): domain Bacteria; kingdom Pseudomonadati; phylum Pseudomonadota; class Alphaproteobacteria; order Rhodobacterales; family Paracoccaceae; genus Marinibacterium; species Marinibacterium sp. SX1. Next base: position 61,187 of record NZ_CP177150.1, read on the forward strand.
GTTGCGGCGGAGGAGGGCATGGATGGCGTAGCTCTGTATCAGCAGAACTGTGCATCCTGCCATGGGACGGAGCTTCAGGGGCAGCCGGACTGGCGCAGCCCCGGTCCCGACGGCCGCCTGCCTGCGCCACCCCATGATGCAACGGGCCACACCTGGCATCATGGCGACGACATCCTGTTCCGCATCACGCGGGATGGGACTGCCGCGGTGGTCGGCGGGGGATATGAAAGTGACATGCCCGGCTTTGGCGACAGCCTGAGGGATGCGGAAATTCGAGCGATCCTAGACTACATCAAATCCACCTGGCCCGAGCGCGAACGCGCCTATCAACGTGAAAGAACTCAGCAGGAATAGGTCGAAAAAAGTCAATTTTAGGGGAACATCCACCCACTGGAAGGTTGTTATTCCCCTAAACGCACTCGGAGGTGACGATGGCCTATTCCCGCTTTTTTGTGATGATTGCCGTGTCTACGGTCCTGATGTTCGGGTTGATGTACCTGAACACGTATCTGATCAGCCATATCTTCTGGTCAGAAACACGCGCCTATATCGCAATCGTCATGGGGGCGGTTATGGCCTTCGTCATGCTGGCCTTCATGCTCGGCATGTATAAGAACCGCACGCTCAATATCGCGATATTCGCGTGCTCCATCATCGTTTTCGCAGGGGCGCTCTGGCTGGTGCGCAGTCAGGTGACGGTGCAGGACCGCGCCTACATGCGGGCGATGATCCCACACCATTCAATCGCCATCATGACGTCGTCCCGTGCAGAAATCACCGATCCCAGGGTGCGCACCTTGGCGGATGACATCATCTACGCCCAGGATAAGGAAATCGCGGAGATGCGCTATCTGATCGCGGACATTTCGGCGAATGGAGAGGCGACCCCCGCTGGGGATGAACCGGCAGCCGAGTTGAAACCCGCTCAGGACGCCCTGTCCAGCGAGGTCGTTTCCAAGGTCGATCCGGAGTTCCTGACGCAGGCAGATATCGCCCAGGTCTTCCCGGATGGGGCCGCGTGCAGCTTCACCTACACTGAGACGAGCCCGCCCGTGTTCGTGTCTGGAAATGGCACTGCCTTGGTCAAGATCAGCGGTGATCTTGTGCAACTCGATGGCGGGGAAGACAGCTTCGCCACTGACCCGATCGCGATCGAGGTGCGCGACACGGAAGATGAAAGTCTGCAGGATTTCATCATCAGCGCGGGCCCTGACTACGAGGCCGGTTTCCGCGGTCAGTACGCCTGCACGAATTGAGGAAGATGATCATGCCAAAAGATACCACGAAAACCGCCGTTCTCTACCGCATGGTCATGCCCGAGCATACCTGCCCCTTCGGTCTTAAATCCAAGGACTTGCTTGAGCGCAAAGGCTACGCCGTCGAAGATCATCACCTGAAGACCAAGGACGAGACTGAGGCCTTCAAGCGCGAGCATGACGTCAAGACGACGCCGCAGACCTTCATTGACGGGAAACGGATCGGGGGTCATGACGATCTGCGCATTTTCCTCGGGATCGACCCACCCAAGGAAGAACAGAGCGACACGACATATCGACCTGTCATCGCGATCTTTTCGGTCTGTGCCCTGCTGGCGCTTGGGCTGGCGTGGCACCAATACGGGACGATCCTGACCTGGCAGAGCTTCCAGTGGTTCATCTCGCTGTCCATGACCGTGCTTGCGATCCAGAAGCTTCAGGACGTCGAGCAGTTCTCGACCATGTTCCTGAATTACGACCTGCTGGCGAAACGTTGGGTGCCCTATGGCAAGATCTACCCCTACGGCGAGGCCCTGGCCGGCATCCTGATGACTGCGGGCGTGCTGACATGGATCTCTGCACCCGTCGCCCTGTTCATCGGGACCATTGGGGCGGTCAGCGTGTTCAAGGCCGTCTACATCGACAAGCGCGAGTTGAAATGTGCCTGCGTCGGCGGAAACTCCAACGTGCCGCTCGGCTTCATTTCCCTGACCGAGAACCTGATGATGATCGCGATGGGCCTCTGGATGGGGAGGCTAATTATTGGGGGCTGACATGCGTTAAGATGGCTATTTGACCCTCTCTAAAATGCAACTTCAAGGTCAGGTGGTCCCCTGGTAAGAGTCCCGAATTGAGGTCTGTCAAACGAGCGCCGATGTGCGAACTTGCCAGATCAAGTGACTCATCTTGCATGATTGGCAAGCCATTTTCGATACTACTTTGGCCAAAGGCATTCTTGTAGAACAATTCGCCGCCAGCAGAAGCATCAGAGGAGATACCTTGAAGGTATACGTCTCGGTAAGAAAAGTTATCAATTACAAAATTTACTGTCGCATTCTTCCCTCGTTGGCCTTGAGTAACATGTACGTTTTCGATTGTGACACCATAAAACGCTTCTGCAGAAGTTGGTAGTCCGTCGGCGAGTGCCATTTGAGCAAGAAGTCCGGCCGCACCCACAAGCGCAACTAAAGTCCTAGATCGAGCCTTGCTCATTGTGGCTACTCCTTTCCAAAAGCATGTCGTTGCGTCGAAGCTGATCCAAAGGACAAGTTTACCCAACATGTTCTGGCGCTACAGTTGAGGTGAAGGTTGCAGTGACAATCAGGATTAGGACGAAAGCAACCGCTTCCAATCGGATCGAAGACTGCAATGGATTGCCATCCCCGGTTTCTTCGAGAGCGGGGGTCAATCGCAGCTTGTTCAGCCCTGCAAGCCCAAGAAGCAGAGCCACCACCGCCAGTTTCAGCATCAGGAATTGCCCCCAGGGTTGGGTCAGGACCGCGATTGGATTGCCCGCAAGGATCACCAAGATTACCACACCTGCAGCGACCAGCAGCCCGACTACGACCAGCGCCGCCTGTCCGAACCGTTTGACAGTGCGCGCCGCCGCCTCGTTACCGCGCCCAGCCATGTCATAGAGAGGGTAAAAGCCTCCGATCCAGAAACTGGCAGCAAGGATGTGGATGACAAAAAGCGTCGAAAGCGCCAGCCTTGGGTCGCCGGTTGCGTGACCACGCAGAGCGAAGCTGACGGCCACAAGAACAACACCAAGTACCGCCACAAGGCGTGTCCAACTACGATCTAGGACGATGCTCGCGATTGCTAGAAGACCAAGAACGTTGGTTTCTACCGACAGCCCAAGAGGGCTGGACAGGACAATCTGGAGCATCATTGGATCAAGCGCTCCACCGAACCCGCCATAGAAAAAAGCTGCCCGCAGCGCGATATTCAGAGCGCTGTACACGATGCCAGCTATGGCCGACCATGCTGCAAGCCGCCTGAGGCGACGGCTTGCAGCGGCATCCAGCTCAGTCAGGAGCCAGAGATTAATGACGGAGCCCGCCGCAAGCAGGACACTGACATACATCCCCGCCTTGACGAGGATCGAGGCGATCTGCACCGGTTCCAGTGCGGCAAGAACTCCGCCCATGATCAGTTCGCGACCTTGAACGCGAAGCTGCCATTCATCGGGTGGCCGTCCGGCGACATGCCGCGCCAATCGACCTTATAATTGCCCGGTGCGAGCTTGGGCAGCTTGCCTTCCCAGGTTTTCACGGACTCATTCGCAGCAGGACCGTTGATCTTGTAGGTCTTACCGTCCGGCGCTTTCATCGTGACGGTGGTGATCTGCATGGGGTCTTTGAACATCAGGTGCATGACCTTGGTGTCCGCGCCGACCGTCTGGCCGTTGCCCGGCATGGTCATCATGCCCTTACCATGTGCCGATGCAGCGCCTGCGCTCAGGGCCAGACCGACCGACAGTGCGGCGGACGTCAGGATAGTACGAAGTTTCATTGGGATGCTCCCTTGGTTGGTTCAGGTTGAAAAGGCTGCGCCCTCATGGCCTTCCATCGCGTTAAAATGCTGATGCAGAGAGGGCGCAGAAAATCAGAACATGAAGTTGATGCCGACGACGCCGGTCAGCTCGTCGACCTCATGGCCATGATCGCGCAGAATGTTGGCTGTGCCGCCGAAGGCGCGTTCGTAGTTCACGCCGACATAGGGCGACACGCTGCGGCCGATCAGGTCATAGCTCAGACGCAGTCCCAGCTCGACAGAGCCGCCGCCCGCCACGATTTCTCGCTCGGGATCATCCGCCAGCGGCAGGCTGACCTCGAGAGACGGCGTCAGGATCAGCCGGTTGGTCAGCAGGCCTTCGTACTCCACTTCCGCCCCGATGTAGGGATATTCGGAAACATAGAGCGCCGCCTCGACTTCGAACCACTGCGGCGCGAGGCCGGTCACGCCGAAAGCCCCATGATAGCGCTCGGGCGCGCCGTCCGGCGTGGAGGCGGCGACCCCGACGAAGCCATCGAAGAAATCGGTGATCGGTTTCTGGAGGCGGATCTGATTGACCATCTCTTCGAAATCGCCGCCCTCGATCTTCGCGCCTTCGCTCTTCCAGACGAGCCGCAGTTCGTCGTTGCCGACCCATGCGTCGAATTCCCAGGCAAAGGAGTTCTCCTCATCGCCCATCCGGTATTCGAGCTTGTCGGTCCGCACGCCCCAAACTGTCGGGGAAACGCCCACCTCTGCCATCGCGACAGAGGTGAAAGTCAGCGCAAGCGGAAGGCCGAGGGCCGTTCCAAGCAGCAGTTTTTTCATGTGATTAGTTTCCTTGGAATACGCGCCCATCAGGACGGGCCGCCTTCGACGATGACCTTGCGGAACATGCCGCCGGCCATGTGATAGGAGAGGTGGCAATGGAAGGCCCACTGGCCGGGAGCGTCGACTTCGGTCTCGGTGTAGAGCGTCGTTCCAGGTGCGACGCTGACCGTATGCTTCACGGGGTCGTATGCCCCTTTGCCAGTGTCGATGATCGTCCACATCCCGTGCAGGTGCATCGGATGCGCCATCATGGTCTCGTTGACGAACTTGAAGCGGACACGCTCGCCATACTTCAGGCGGATCGGATCGGCGTCCTCGTATTTCACGCCGTCGATCGACCAGATGTAGCGTTCCATGTTGCCAGTGAGGCGGATCTCGATCTCGCGGGTGGCGGGGCGATCACGGTAGAGCGGCTTGCGCGCCGTGAGGTCTTCGTAGCCAAGGAACTTGCCGCCATTGGCCGCCGTCGGGATCAGCCCGCTGCCCGGTGCATAGAAGGCAGCGCCCGGTGCGCCTTCAGAAGGAACGACGGGCATGCCAGCGGACATGTCCATGCCGCCCATATCCATCCCGGAATGGTCCATGCCAGACATATCCATGCTGCTCATATCATGGCCGGAGTGATCCATCCCGGACATGTCGAACCCGCTCATGTCCATGCCTGAGTGGTCCATCCCGGACATGTCCATACCGCCCATGTCCATTCCCGAATGATCCATCCCGGACATCATGCCCCCCATGTCTGCCATCGTAAGCAGGGGCTGAGGCCGCATCCTGTAGTAGGGGCCGACCATGCCTTCGGACGGGGCCAGCGTGCCTCGCACCATCGCGGTGCGACCCGCGCTCTCGCCGATGATCGAATAGGCCTTGGCCTCACGCGGCTGGACGATCACGTCGTAGGTTTCCGCCACGGCGATGCGCAGCTCGTCCACCGTGACCGGCTTCACGTCATTGCCATCGGCCTGGACCACCGTCATTTTCAGACCAGGCACGCGCACGTCGAAATAGGTCGTCGCCGAGGAGTTGATCAGGCGCAGGCGCACCTTCTCGCCGGGCTTGAAGATGCCGGTCCAGTTCTGCTGGGTGCTGGCCCCGTTGATCAGCGGTGTGAAGCCCTGAACATCCTCGATATCCGTGGGCATCATGCGCATAGCACCCCACATCTTCCGATCCTGAAGTGCGGCTTTCAAACCCTCGGCACCCGCGTCCTCGATCAGGTCCTGCGCCGTGCGTTGCGCGCGGTTGTAGTAGTCTGCCGAAGCTTTCAGGTTGCGGAAGATCCGCGATCCACTGTGTGGATGCTTGTCGGTGAACTGCACCACGTAGTCGCGGTTCGTCGGCACGGCCTCGCCGCCTTTTGGGGCGATCACGATGGCACCATAGGCGCCGTCAGGCTCCTGGAAACCCGAATGGCTGTGGAACCAGTAGGTGCCTGCCTGTTCGATCGGAAAGCGGTAGGTGAAGGTTTCGCCCGGCTTGATGCCGTTAAAGCTGATGCCCGGCACGCCGTCCTGCTGGAACGGCAGGATCAGGCCATGCCAGTGGATGGACGTGCTTTCGCGCAGATTGTTCTTCACGCGGATGACGACGTCTTCGCCTTCCTGGAAGTGCAGGATGGTCGGGGTCTGGCTGCCATTGTAGCCGATGCCGTTCTTCTTGAAGGTTCCGGTGTCGATCCGGACCTTGTCGACGGTAATGTCATAAGTGCCAGCCTGCGCGGGCAGGCCGAGGGCAAGCCCCAGCACTACGGCGAGAGGCCGCAGGAAGTTCGTGTGTTTCATGTGTTTTCCGTGAGCGCGGACCAAAAAGATGGCCCTGCAAAGAGGAGATCACTGCCGAGCAGTGAAGGGAGGGAGAAGGATCAGATGGGCCAAGGGTTCAAACCTGAAGAAGGCCGCAAATGATCGGATTGCCGGACGTAGCCGCTCGGGCACGCCGCAATCAACGCCGGACAGGCGCGCTCAGGCCAGAGGAGGCCGAAGGAAGGAAAGAAGAACGGACTGCAGAGCCATGCGTGGTTCAGCCGGAGAAAGGTCCGCGATCCGGAAATCTTTGTGCAGGTCGACAGCAGACGTATTTCCAGACTGATCTGTGCAAGCAACGCTGGCACAATGAAGCAGTCCCATTGGCTTGGGCTGCTGCTCAGTCTCGAAGGCAGTGTCGGCCATCTGATCCTGAAGAACGTATACTTCGTCACCATGCACATGCTGAGCCGCAGGCGCTGCACAATGTTCGGCCATTGGCATCACATGCGCAAACGCACTCGTCACAACGAGCTGCAATGCAACAAGAATGATGAAGACCCTACCGAGCATACAGTTTCCCTTCGTCCACCGACGACAAACACTTCCTGGTGGTCAGTCGTCAAGTCCGAAGAGGCCCTCCAGTTGCTGGAAGCTCACGACAATGTGAGGTTAACATGACGCTCTATCTAGAGCGGCTGCCCTTGGTCTGGTCCGGCATCTGGCGTTCAGGAACAGGTCTCGTTTCCTTGGCGGTCGCTCCACGCACTTGAGCCTCCTGCTCCTTGGTGACGTTGGCTAGTTTCTGGACAGGGATCGGTCTTCCGGATTTCATCCCTTGAGATAGAAGCTTGGCGGCGTGGTCGCGGGCAGTCTCACGGTCCTTTTCCGAAACCCCTTCAGCCCGGAGCCGCGCGTCCATGTGGGCCAGAACGCTGGCCGGACCTTTGGCGGCATGGTCGCCGGGTTCGTAGCGCTTGATCCGGTCTTCGAGCCGATCTGATTTGGTGTCCTGCTCGCGCTGCTTGTCAGCCATTGGCGTCTCCTCGGTGGTTGCCTTCGCCGCAGATGTGCCCTGTGTCGCGCGTTGCGGCTGTGTTTCACGCTCGATGTCCTTGGCGTCCCAGAGGCGGCGGAGTCCCTGACGTTCGACTTCCTCGCCGGTCTTCTGGTCTTTGGTCTTGTAGGTCACGGGTTCGACGCGGGGAGAGAAGAAGGTCGCGCGGTCGCCGACCTTCAGGTCATGCTTTTCGAGCGCGGCAGGGAGGGTGACGCTCCAGATATGCTCTTCCTTGCCCGCCTTGCTGGTTAGGGCGACGAAGGGCACCGGGTCCGCCCCTTCGCGGTTGCGATAAGGGGCGGTGCCGATGTCGGTGATCTTGCCGGAGATGCCGTCAGAGTAGCTTTGGCGCGGCACGCCCTGCTGGTTTTCGCGGCCGGTCGTCTTCGCATTGGCGGGTTGGGAGGCACGGTCCGTCCGCTCGATGGCGCGTTCCCCGATCATCTGAGACCGGCGGTTGGCTTCCTCCTGATCCTTCTCCGTGGGGCGATAGCCCTGAACCTTCAGGCCCTGGGCGGTACCTTCGACCCACATCTCGCGCCGGAACTCCTCTGGCCCTTTCGCCTTGAGGCTCTGCCAGCCGCGATGCGAGGCCAGCTCGATCATGTCCATTGCGGTCCCGCGATCCGCGTTTCGGGTGCTGAGCTGGTCGCCCTTGTCGATGATCGCAGGCCGGGCGTCATCATAGGATCGGTAGAGGTCCTGCTGACCCTTCGCCTTCGTGACGAGAAACCTGTCGTGGTAGTTGACCGGCAGGTCAAAGCGATCCTGATCCGGTTTGGCCTTTTGTTTCTCGCTAGGCGAGATCGAGCCCTGGTCCGCTGAGGCCTTATCGGGGCTGGCCTTCTCCGCGACCCGTTCATGATAGCCGGTCCAGAAGTCCATGTTGGTCTGCGTCATGCGGGAAGGGGCCGCGCCATCGCGGTTGAGGTCGGTGAGATCCTTGCGGACGCTGTCGAGCGTAGGGACGGATTTCTGGATTGCCCTCCCGATGGTGACCGTATGGGCGACGGTACGCGCGCTTTTCTCCGTGGCCTCGATCACGCGGGGGCGCTGGCTGGCGTCGGCATCCGCGAAGGCACGCCCTGCGGCGGCGGCCGAGGTGAAGCGCTCTTCCTTGTGGTTATGCGCATAGGAGAGCGTGAAGCTTGTGCTCTTGTCCGTCTCAGGCATTCCGTTTCCTTTCGGCTTTCGCGGGGGCGACGTCACAGCCAAGGGCGGCGAGGATATCCGCTGCGCCCTTGCGTGTTCCGACCTGTCCGGCCTTGTTCAGCTCCTTGATTTTCGCCTGTGCCTTCTGCCCGCTCAGGGCCAGCCGGTCGAAAGAGATGCCTTCGGGGTTGGCGATCTCCTCGTCGGTCATCGGCACCTCGGCAGGTTCGCCATTGGCGACGTTCGCGGCTTGGAAGGCTTTCAGACCGGCAAGTTTGTCGACCTTGTCCTGTAGGACGGAAACGCTTTCGCGCAGGGTCGCGTTTTCATTTCTGAGGGAAGCCACGGCGTCACTCAGGGCGTGGCGGTCGATCTTGGGGACCACGGGCGGCGGCACCTTGGAGCGTTCGAGAAGCGCGGCTTCGGCATAGAACCTGATCTTCTTCGCCCGGATTGGTGGATGTCCCGAGACGAAGACCAGCGCCTCGCTTTGGTCCATTTGCAGAAGCTCCTGCGGCAGCATGAGGGAGCGCTTCTGTTCGCTGTGGCTGACGGTCGTGCCCTTGCGGTTGGCAAGGTATTTGGACTTGGACTCGCTGCGGGCCTCAACGCCATGCGTGCCGAGCCGTTCCGACAGGTTGCGCGCCTCTTTCACCCCCTTCGGGGTGAAGACTATGCTGACGCCGGAGTTGTCCATGTAGGCATCGGCGCCGTCCTGGCCATAGATGTCGGCCAGCTGGGCCGGGGTCTGGACGATGGTCAGCACCCTCATCCCGTAGCCCGCGAAATAGCCGATGCCGCGCTTGAAGGCCGGAAGCTCGCCGACCGAGGCGAACTCGTCCATACAGAGCAGGATCTTGTGTTTCAGGGCGGGATTGTGCTCGGGCAGTTCCTGCATGTTCGCATCGACGCAGGACTGGAAGAAGAGGTTCATCAGCGGCCCGAGGCGACCGAGGTTGTTGGGCGTGATGCCGACATAGATCGTCATCCGCTTGCGGCGCAGATCAGCGAAGGAGAAATCCGACGTGGCGGTCGCGCGGTCGAGCATCGGGTTGGCGAAGAGGCCAAGATTGGCGGTGATCGTGGATTTCACGCTCTCGAAGGTGTTCTCGCTTTTCGACAGGAAGTCGTTGAGGGTCGTGACGGTCTGAAGAGACAGCGGACGCCCTGAGGCCTTCCTGTCCTCGATCCGCTTCTGGAAGGCCTGGACGAAGTCAGGGGTCAGGGTGAGCTGGCGGTAGATTTCGCCCAAGGTGAAGGGCCGTTCCGGAGTCTCGGCCAGATAGCCACCGACGCCGACAAAGGCCGTTTGTGCTGCCCGGTCGAAGAACGGGTCTTTCGAGGCGACCGGAATGAACAGATCGGCCAGCCGCTGAAGATCCTCGATCTGGTAATCGGTGCCGCGCCGGACCGTCGAAAGCGGGTTCCAGCGATGTGTGCGACCGTCCGGATCGAGGGGATCGAACAGGAACACCTCTTGGCCGCCTGCCTTGCGGAAGCCTGCGGTCAGGGTCCAGTTTTCCTTCTTGATGTCCAGGACCACGGCAGAGTCCGGCCAGTTGAGAAGGTTCGGGATCACCACGCCGACGCCCTTGCCGGAGCGGGTCGGGGCATAGAGCAGAACGTGTTCGTCGCCGCCATACATCAGCAGGTTCTTGGGGGTCAGATGCCCGGCCTTCTGGATCTTGACCGCGCCGCCTTGCTCGACTGCGCGGCCCCATTTGTCGACCCGCTTGCCATAGTGTCGGGAGGGCAGGGAGCCGGTGAAACCCGCGATCAGACCAGCCTTCGACCTCATGCCCGCCTGCTGGATGTCGCGGGCGCGTGCGAACTCGGCGCGGCCATGCACGTCCGGTTTCGGCTGCGCCTTCAGGATGGCGGCGGCGATCACGATGGTCGGCAGGAGCCCGGCATAGGCGGAGAGCTTGATCCACTTGACCGTCTCGGGATCAGTGTATCCGGCCAGTGCCGCCTGCGGCCAAAGCAAAAGGTCGCGGGGCATGTGGAGTGGGACCTTCAGCCCCCACTGCATGACATAGGCGGCGGTGACGAGCCCCCCGGCAACGGCGAACACGACCGCAGCCGAGATCGCGGCAGCCCGCGCGGGTGTGCCGAGGCGATGCCAGTTCTGGACGATCATGCGGCACCCCCGAGCTTTCTGCGGGGATCGAAATAGACCTCGGTGACCCTGCGCCCGGCGGCGGTCTTCTTTATCTGCACGACCACATCGACCATCTGGTAGAGCATGTCCTTGATCTCGTCGCGCTTGAGGTCGCGCCCCGCCTCGCTTTCCTTCACCAGAAGGGCCAGCTGTTCGAAGGCGAGCGTGGCGGAGTCGGCGTGTATGGTGGTGATCGACCCGCCATGCCCGGTGTTGACGTTGCGCAGGTAGTAGAACGCCGAGGTATCGCGAAGCTCCTGGAGGAAGATGCGGTCGGGTCGCATCCGGAGCGCGCTTTCCAGCAGGTCGCGCGCCGTGACCTTGGCCTCACCTTGACCACCCTTGGAATAGATCATCCGCACCACGTTGGGCTGTGGAAGTTCCAGCTCGACGGTGTCCTCGATGGTGATCAGCCGTTCATCGGTCGGGATCAGCGGGATCAGCGCCTTCGAGAAGGTCGTCTTGCCCGAGCCGGTGGAGCCCGAAACCAGGATATTCTTCTTCGCCAGCACGGCGGATTTCAGGAAGGTTTTCCAGTCGCCGTTGCGGTGATGGTCAAGCAGGGCGTCATCCTCGCCAGACAAGGCGGAGGGGGCGTTGGTGACGCCCTCGAACATGCCCTGACCCAGAAGCTCATCGAGCGTGAAGGTCCGCTGCGCCGGTTTGCGGATCGTGATGCTGACCGTGCCCGCCGGAACGGCAGGCGGCAACACGATCTGGATGCGCTCGCCCTGCGGCAGGGAGCCGGAGAGGAGTGGCGTCGTTTCGTTGATCTTCTGCCGCGAGAACGTGCCCACGGTCGCGACGAGGCCGGTCAGGAAGGCGTAGGTCAGGTCGGGCAGTTCGACCCGTTCCCATGTTCCGTGGGCATATTCGACGAAGACCTCGCCGGGGCGGTTGATGCAGATTTCCAGAACGTCGTGGCGTTCAAGGAAGGGCGACAGCGGGGCCATGTGAGAGGCCAGCGCCGGGGGCACGGGCCTTTCTTGCGGCAGGATGGGCCTCTCGATCATTTCAACCGGTAGACGCCGGAGAAATCGAGATCGCGCGCCACCATGACCGACACCTCTTCGCCTTGGTTCTTCCGCAGGATCACGGGCACGTCGATGGTGTTTTCCAGCTCCGTCTGGGCGAGGCTGCGCGCCGCCGCGCGGGAGTTTTCATAGGAGTCATCATCGCCATCGCCGGAGGTGGTGGCGACGATCAGGGCATCGTCGATGATCGACAGCATCATCGTGCCGCCGAAGCGGGTCCAGAACTGGGTGTCGATGTCGCCATCAAAGCCGGTACGACCAAGGGCATCGGCGCCGGGCGAGCCGAGGTTCACGATCACGCCGTTCGGTGTTTCGGCTCGGGTCCAGATGACGAAGAGGCGTTTGCGGCCCCGCTGCATCCCGCCCTTGTACTCGCCAACGATGCGCGTGCCGCGATCCAGAAGGATCACCGCGCCCGTGGTCGAATAGACATCGTCGGTCACGGTGCAGCGGACCATCCCGGGGGCCGTGGAATCCATCGCCGTGTCGAGCGAACAGGGGATCGTCGTGCCCTGTGTCACGGTCAGGTTCGGATGGGCGAGAACGGTGGCCTTCTCCGATTGCCGGTCGCTGGTGACGAGCTCGGCCGCCAGTCCCGTCATCTTGCCGCCCGCGCCCTCGGCCGAGCCGCCAAGGAGATTGGCCCCGGCATCGGTGCCTGCCTGGGCTGCCGATCCGGAAAGCCCCGTCAGGTTGCCCTGATAGGCCATGACGGGTGCGCGTTTAGAGGACTCGTAAAGCTGTTCGGCCTCGCTCGGTTCCGCAGGGGCCAGTTGTTCTTCCCGTCGCACGCGCTCGATCGGCCCGACTGGCGCTTCGGGTTCGGGGTCTGCCACCTCTGGCTCGGCTTGCTGCTCCTGCTCTCGAGGTAGTTCCGCAGGTTCGAAGTTCTGCCCGGGCCGGATCGTGGTCTGCTGGCGCTCGGTTTCCTCGGGCGGTGCAGGCTCTTCGTCGGAAGGCCATTGGAGGAAGGCCATCGTGCCAAGAAAGACCAGGCCAGCGGCGACGAGGAATTTCTTGTTCTTCTCGTTCAGACCGGCGGATTTGGCGCTGGTGATCGAGGAGATGCCGCGCTCGCCCTCGATGCCGTTCTCAACGGGTTCGGGCGCACCGTCCTGCGGTGCTTGCTCTTCAGTCGTCATGATCACTGTCCGATGATTTCGCGCTGCACGGAGCGGCTGGTGGTGCCGGTGCCGGTGTAGCCACCAGACGAAGATCCCAGCCCCATGTTGTAGAGTGCGGTGACCTGGTTCCCGAGGCGCAGGCGCATCTCGCGGGCCACGTCATGCACGATGATCTGGTTCTTGCGGACCGTGGTGTTCGCCATGCGCTCGGTGCCGGTGCTGTCCACGACAAAGACCGAGGGCATCCGGTTCATCCGCGAGAAGGTCAGAACCGTCATTTCCCCGTTGTCGTAGGCCTGCGACGGCTGAAGGTCATGCGATCCGGCGACCAGATAGCGCCAGTTCTTCGAGCCGGAGGTTGCCAAGGAGTCCGCCAGCCTTGCCTTGGCCGCCTCTTCCTGCGCCCGCGCTTTCTGGTCTGCGGCTTCTGCGCGGCGGCGGTTGGCCTCGTCGGTCGGGTAGGCGAACCTGATCTGGAAATAGACATCCTTGGAGTTGTTGGTGATCGCGCCGTCCCGGACGATCAGCTCGAAGGAATAGGTTCGGGTGGTGCCGTCCTCGCGCATGGTCGCGATCTGAAGGTTGGTCGGCGGGTTGGCCTCGCGCGGCTTGAGGTAGAGGATATTGCCGCGCGGCACGATCTCCCAGGCGACGGTGTCACCGCTGCCCACGTCGATGATTTCCTCGGTCTGGGCAAAGACGACCTGCACGGAGGTCCGCAGGGTGCCGACGACACGGACCACGTCCCATTCGTTGTAGCTGACGGACCGAACGCGGCTGTCGGAACGCGACGGGTTGGGGATGTCGAGCGCCAGGGCAGGCGCGGCGGCGAGCGCCAGACAGGTAATGAGGGCTGCACGTCGGATCATTCCGTCACCTCCGGGTCGGCCCGATAGGTGCTGACGATGAAGCCCAAGGGATTGATCGTGCGATCCTCGGTACTGATCTTGGCATCGGCGTCGAAGTCGAAGCCGATGGTCGAGACCCAGAGGCTTTGCGTCGTCAGGTTGTCGCGTTCGTTGGTCTCGGTCTTGTAGAACCGGACCTGTGCCAGCCCGTCGTTCAGGAAGGAGATCGAGCGGATCTTGATCTCGGCCTTGCTGTCGGTGCCATAGGCGTATTGCGGGCTCTTGGGGTTGGAGCCGTTGTAATAGGTCGAGAAGCGGGCCTGTTCCTCGGGCGAAGACATCAGTGTCACCTCGTGGAAGATCGCTTCCCTTTCGGCATAGGTGTAGCCCTCGCGCTCACGGACATAGCGGGCGAGGAAGTAGCGGGTGACTGCCTCGTCATAGGTGGTTTCGCCGTCGCTGAGCCGGGTCATGACCTCGGGCACGCCGCTAGCCTGATCGACCCGGATGACGAATGGCACCACTTCCTTGAGCGGAGCCATGAAGCCGACAGCGGCCACGCTGGTCAGCGCCATGACGCTGGCGGCCCCGGCGATGATCCAGGCTGTCCGCTTGGAGCGTTCGGCGGCGAGGCGGCTGTCATAATCGAAGCTGCGGGCCTCCTTCAGATAGGCGGCAAGGTCCTTGTCCTGCGATACCGTCATGCGTCGTTCCCCTCCCGCGTGTCCGCGATCTGGGGCGTGACGCCGATTTCCTTCTGCTTTTCGAGGACAGCGGCCTGATAGTCCCACTTGGTCGGATTCAGAGGGCGGACGACCGAGCCTTTCACACCCGGCAGCGGCGTCGTCGTGGCGCAGGCCGAAATGCTGAGGACGGCCATCAGGAGGACAAGTATCTTCATCGCGTAACCTTGGAGTCTAATCGTGGAAGAGGTGGATTTGTCCGCCTCAGCTCTGTCGTGTCGCGGAGCCGCCGGAAGGGGGCGTGCTGCCTCCCTGCCGGGGAGCCGCATTTCCCAGAAGCTTCCGCTCCACGAAGCGCTGCGCGGCGCCGGTCGAGGCACCGGCCCCGGCGCTCAGCGCCGCCGCGATGGAGGGAAGCAGGAAGAAGAAGATCGTGCCGCAGAACATCGCGACCATGAAGGCTGAGATCGAAGCGGCCCCGTCGTTGATGTTGAAGTTTGTGTAGACGTCCCCGACGAAGGCCGTGATCGTCATCATGAGAACCGTCACCAGGAGCTTCAGGAGCGTGAAGTTCAGAGACTGGCTCAGCCATGCGAAGAACCATCCACGCGTGACGTCGAAAAGGGCGAAGGCGATGAAGATCGGACCAATCGCGGCCATCAGAGCGAGCCCGAAGTGCACGACCAAGCTGACGACAAATGCCAAGGCGGCGAACGGCACGGCAATGAGTATCAGAACGATGGAGAGGACATACCCGTAGATGGAGCCGGCAAGGCCGGAGCCATAATGCTCCTGAACCTCGAGGCTCAATTTCCCTGCCATTGCCATCACGGGATCGGAGGGCAGGTCGGCCGAGCCGCCGGTCAGCGTTTCCACGAAATCAGGGATGCCGTTGAGAATCGTGTCCCCGACCCAGGACGAGTAATCGCCGGCGCTGGACACGAGGGTCCAGATGATCGCCAGTTTTACGCCGCGCAGGGTAAAATCCATCAGCGGTTCGTGGATGGAGCCACGGATGATCGCCCAGCCATAGAGAAACAGGTAGATTGTCAGGGCCGCCGTCAGCGGTGCAGTCAGCTCGGAAGAGATGGTGCTGCTGATGTCGTTCATCTTGTCGGTGAGACTGTCAGCAAAATTGTCGTAGAGCGCTTGCAGCATGGTGGCGGTCCTTCCGTGTCCCGGTTCAGTCGAACGACGGGTCCCCGAATGTTTTTTGGAAGCCTTCGCGATCCTGATCCCGCTTGGCCTGCTGCTCCGCCAAATCGGCATTGACGCAATTCGCGTCCTCCGTTGCCCGATCAGAGACTTCGCAGGTTGCCAGCATCTCAGCTCGTTCTTCCGGGTTGGACGAATAATAGTCGACTGTCCGGTTCTCCTCCTCCTTGCAGCCCATGAGCAGGAGGGTGGCGGTCAAGGCCGCGAGAATGGGTATCTGGGGTGTCATGGTGATCTCCTTCAAAATGCATCGGGCCCATAGAGGCGTTCGAAAGCGGCCTCTTCCCTTATGCGGCGCTGTACGGCGATTTCGGTCTGACGCTGTTCTTCGACCTTGGCCTGGGCCTGCTGGAGCATGGCGAGGCCCTGAATGCGGTTGGTGTCGTTCTGGAGCATGGCCTGTTCCACCGAGATCCGGGCGTTCAGGGCGTCCACCTCCTTCTGGGTGGAAACGGAGCCGATCTTGCTGCGCAGCTGCTCAAGCCCTGCCAGCCGGTCATCGGAGAGCGACACGATCCGATCCCCGACAGCGGTATCGCGCGCAGACTGGTTGCGGATGCGGTCCAGTTCGCTCTGGTAGAAATCGTCGGCGTCGATATTGGCCCCATCCAGCGCGGAGAAGTCGGCTGCGTCCTGCGCCTTGCCTGCCAGGTCGCCCAGGTCATCGAGATCAATGTCGAAGTCACTGGCGATCTGCATGGCATCCGGCCCGAGAAGCTCGCGAACATCGGGCGAGTTCAGGGCGCTGACGATGGAATCCATGTCGGTCAGGCCGTTGATCGAGGCATAGAGCGCCTTGGCCTGCTCCAGCTCTTCGACCATCTGGGCGATTTCCTTGACGAACTCGGCCTTGGCGTTGGCGATGGCCGTCGTATCGACCACGGGCACGCCTTGGGCATGGGCCGCGGTCGAGAGAGACAGCGCCAGCGCAGCGGCGGGCATGGAGAGCCTTGTCATCGGAGATCCTTCCTTTTCTGGAATAGGCGGGGGAGCCAGTCTTTCGGGGCAGGGTGGTCCTGCATCAGCGCATGCATGATGGCGTTGGTGGCGGTACGGCCCGACAGGACGGTCAGCACGTCATCGAGGCCGGACAGGTCGAGGTCGCAGACCACCGAGTTTTGCGCCTGCTTGATGAGGAAGTGGCCGAGGGGCAGCTCGTCACGCACGATCTGGAACTCGCGCTCGGACAGGCCGAACTCGTCGACCAGGTCCTTGCGGCTGGCGCGGTCGGAGCCGAAGAAGATCTGGCTGGCACATTGCTCGATGATCGTGCGGGCAATCGGGCTATTCACCACGTCGGAGGCCGACTGCGTCCCGGCCACGATGATGCCGTTCTGCTTGCGGATGACCTTGAGCTTGTTCTTCACGAAGTCCGAGAAGTAGGGATCGGACAGGGCCTTCCAGAACTCGTCGATGACGATCGCGATGCGCTGGCCGGTGATCAGGTTTTCGACCCGGCGCATGAGATACATCATGATCGGGTTGCGGATTTCCGGATCGTCGAGGAAGGCCGTGATGTCGAAGCCCACGAGATCGGCATCGAAGGCGATGGTGTCTTCGGAATTGTCGAAGACCCAGCCGAGCCGTTCGTTGCTGAGCCAGCGATCCAGCCGGTTGCCGATGTCTTCCGCGCCACCGCCGAAGCCCAGCAACTCGCGCAGGGCAGAGACGGTGCGGCCAGTGCGCGGCAGGTTGGACAGGCCCGCGACCGCCATCTCGATCCGCCGGATGTCTTCGGCCGAGAAGGGGACGCGTTCGCCGCCCAGCATGGACTTGACCAGCTCGACCATGAAGGCCTGACCGTCGGCATCGAGATCGATCGCCATGAACGGCGCGCAGCCGGTCGGGCGACCGGACTGGAAATCGAGATAGGAGCCGCCCGAGGCGCGGACGAAGATCTCGGCCCCGTAATCCTTGTCGAAGAGGACGCGCTTGGCCCTGAACTTTTCCAGCTGCGACAGCAGGAAGGTCTGCACGACCGTCTTGCCGGAGCCGGACGGGCCGCAGATGAAGGTGTGACCGAGATCGCCGACATGGAAATTGAAGTAGAAGGGGCTTCCGGCGCTGGTCTGGAGCTTGCTGACCGCATCGCCCCATTCGTTGCCGTGCCGGTGGCCGGTCGGATAATTGTGCAGCGGGGACATGGCCGTGTAGTTGCGGCTGGTCACCATCGCGACCCGCGCCCGGTGAGCATGGTTGCCGGGAAGCTGCGCCCAGAACTGCGGCTCAAGCCCCATGTCTTCGCGGGCGACGACAGCCCCGGATTCCGACAGCAGGTTATGCGCATCGGCGGCGCGGGCTTTGAGCTCCTTGGCGTCCTCGGTCAGGACGGTCAGTGACAGGTTATGTTCGCCCATCACGAACTCGCCCGACATCAGGTCGTCGCGGGCGTCTCGCAGCCCGTCCGCCTGGGACACGGCGGGGTCATTTGCGTTGCGCAGCCGCCCTTCCTTGAGGGACATCTGGCGCATGGCCTCGTTCTTCGCGGTGCAGCGGAAGGACTGGGTCAGGACGAAACGGAAGGGGGCCGTCAGCAGATTGTCGAACATGTTTGGGCGCGTGCGGGCGTGGTATTCCTTGATGCCGAACATCGCGCCATAGGTGCTGGCGGCGGCATGGCGGATTTCCAGAGCCTCCCGACCGAAGATCACCCGGTCGGTGTAGATCGCGTTGCCGATGGTTCCGTGCACGAGCGGGACCGGCTCATACCGGCCAGAGATCAATTGCTTCAGGACGCTGGCAGGCTCGGAGATCAGCAGGTCGCGGTGGTCCCGGGTGATCGAGAGCTTCCGGGGCCGGAAGCGGCTGAGGCTGCGGGTCAACTGCGTGGTCTTGTCGTCGAGATCGTCCAGGAGGTCCTGATCCACCTCGATCTGGCTGGTGCGGGCACGACGGACGCCTTTTGCCAGCCGACCACCGGGCAGGCTGCGGGGCTGCATGTACACGGTCAGATACAGATCGTTCCGGAACAGGCGCTTGGCCTCGATGCGGCTGCGATAGCTTTCGTCGATCCAGCGGGCGAGGTCGGTGACAAAGGTGCCCGACGGATAGTCGTCATCGGTGGCCCGGACCACATGGACATAGGCCATGACGGTGTCGTCGGCGATGTTGCGCAGCGCGTGGCTGAGCTGGTTGTGCAGCGTGTTGATGAGCTGGGTATCGGCCGTGCGGAAAGAGACGCCCTCAAGCTTCAGCATCTGGAAGGCACCCCGGTTGCGGGTGATGATCGTGTGCGCGTCCGAATGGCGGATGAAGGGAAGGTAGCGGTCTGCCGTGTTCTCCGTCTTGATCTTGTCGAGCAGGCCCATCAGTCGATCTCCTCGATCTTGTAGAGGCGGCGGAGACGCAGGGGGGATGTCGATGATCCCCCCCAGAGGCTCCGGTTCCGGCACCGGGCATTTGTGTCCAGCCAGCGAAACAGGATTTGGAAAGCGTTCTGATCGCGCTCGACGATCAGGCGAGAGACGCCGAGCAGGGGGATCGCAATGGGCAGGTAGAAGATCGAGTCCGCGGCGATCATCGCCAGACCGCCAATGCCGCAGCACATGGCAAAGGCTTCGATGGGGATGCCGAAGATCATCGCCGGGCGCGTGAGGGCGAGGAACAGCACGTCCTCGTTCATCTTTACCTTTTCCATTGCATTGCTCATTCGGGGCCCTCCCTGCCGGTCAGCCGGTGATCATGCTGAGCACCTCGGAGGAGGCGTAGATCATGACGACGCCGCCCACGGCCCAGGCGGCGCGGCGCAGGTCGACGAAGTTGAAGAGCCAGCCCGCGCCGATGAACATGAGCGCGATCAGGGCAATGGGCTGCTTGGCGCTCTCGAACTCGTCGAGGATGTTGTTCAGGAAGTCGGTGAAGCCTGCGGCAGCGGCGGGCTGCGCCGCTACGGTCAGGACCGCAGCCAGCAACATCGGGGCACCGATGCTCCGGTGGCGGGTCAGAAAGGTCTTCATGGTTGCGTCCTTCTATTGGAAAACCAAGGCGTTCGATCCGGTGGCCGCGCCGAACACGTCCCATCGTTTCGCGCTGTCCTTGTCGTCGCTCGGGGAGGGTGACCGCTTGTCGTACGAGGGGGCGGTCACGGACCCCTCTCCCAGCACGCGGGCCACATAGCCGTTGTGGAAACCACGCGTGAAAGAGCCGGTGTTGTAGGAGGAGAGTGCCTGGTGCAGGGCCTGTGTCTGGTCCGCTCCGGCATCTCGCGCCCGGTCATAGCCGTCCCGCAGCACGGTTTCCGCAGCCGTCAGGTTGCGGCAGGCATCGAACACCGTGGCAGGCGTCAGTCCGAGCCAGGACAGGTTGGCACTGTTGATCTGCCCGAGGCCCATGTCGATGGACTTGCCTTCTGCGATCAGGCGGGCAGCGATCTGTGCGGCCTCATTGGCGGAGCGCGGCGCATAGGATGCCCGATCCGGGCCGTTCACGCCGATGGCGAACGGGTTGAAGCCACTCTCGGCGGCGACGAGCTTTTCCATGATGGAGGGGGCGACACCGGGCGCGCAGTTCTCAGCGACGGCCCGGAACGCGGTGGCATTCATGGGCTCAGCCAGCGCAAGGCGTGGTGAGCCGACGGTGAATGCGGAAAGGATCGAGAGGGAGAGGAGTGAACCGCAGAGCGGTCGGAGGATCAGCCAGCGCAGAGCGCCGAGGCGATCACTCGGTGTCTTCGTCTTGTCCAGATTTCGGGGCAGGCACCCAGACGCCTTCGGCGTCGGGGAAAATGCGCATGTGGAAGCTGACGAGCGCGTCGGAAGACTTGAAGACGCGGGCTTCGCCAGTCTTCGAGGAAATGACGGGGCTGGCCGCGCCGTTCGTCTGAACAGCCCAGAGCTCCCAGTTCCATCCTTTTGGTGTGTGAATTGGGCGGTAGTCGAGCTTGCCACCCTTCTCAAGGAAGTTTTGCACTGCATCAGTCGTAATCACGCGTGGGTTCCACATTGGCTGACACCTGTCGTTGGGAATTTCTGGACAGGTGCTGCGTATCCTTGAATCACGACTTTCTTCAACGTTAAAGCCTAAATTTGGAAAAAGCGCCAAACTACGTAAATTTGCCCATTATGCACATTCGCGCCTTTAGAGCGTCAGGCGCATTTGACAAATAGCGCTCCCTCTGGAAGTTTGGCGCTATCCTTGCCTCCTTCGGCTATAGGATGATCACCCAGCTGTGACCATCCCGAGAGCGGAGCGCAGGCGGGGACATGCCGAGTTAAGTTCTGAGGGGGGCCAGAAGCTTTGTTATATTTTGGACACGCGATGAAGCGTGGTGCCGCGACCGCCCTGACCTGTACGGGCCTAATCCTGGCGGCACCTCCCGCTGCGCAAGCTTACCAAGTAGACTGCGCGATCCTGATCTGTCTGGCGGGAGGCTGGCCCGGAAGCACCGAGTGCAACGAGGCGCGATCTGTCTTCATCAGCAGGATCACGCCCTGGCCGGTGGAGCCGCCACTGCAGATCTGGAATTGCCCCTTGGGCGTGGGCTACCGCCTACCTAAAGATGAGAGGGCTTTGCCGCTCCTCAATGAGGCGGTCGGCAGGCCTAGACCTTCGGCTTCGCCGCCATTCTCGGCAGTTTTTAAGGGGATGCTTCTCCCGAGGTCGGAGCGGGACGAGATGCTGTCCCCGATCGCGGATTATACCGATGACAACGGCGTGGCCGATGTCGACATCAGCGGGGCCGAGTATGACTTTGTCCGCTCCATCCGCGTCTACAACGTCGAGTATGCCCGGCAGCGAGAGAGCGGCGATGGCGACTGCCGTCGAAGCGAAAAGGTCCGCGTGGGCACCTATGGGGTGCAGGGCGACTTCAGCTGGTCCAGCGGTTCGGTGGCGTCACTACCGGACGCATTCGAAGGTCTCGCCGGTTGGGGCGAGAGCTGTCCGAGCCTCTACCGGAGGGCCGTCTTCATCGATTGGACCGACTACCTGGGAAACTATGGCTACGAGCAGGTGAATTACTGATCACCGCAGGTGCTGGCATCGCCGATGCCGGGTACGCCAAGGGCGCAAGAATGAGGCAACGAAGGCCATGACGGAGAGGAACACCAAGGGCTTAAGAAATTAAAACCCCCGCGAAGGCGGCAACCTTCCACGGGGGCTGAGGGACTCAGGGCCGGCAAGCCCGTAATCATCCGTAATCATGATTTAGCCTATCAGCTTCCCCACCTTGCAGACAAGTCGAAACGCATTTGTGCGACCTGTCGACGTTTGCCTGCTGCCGCCTCGCTTCAGACGAACGAGGAACGAATAGATGCATGTACCCCAAGCTTTGCCTGTCCGACGGTGCGAGGCCGTCAAACCAACGCTTCCACGCGGCATGGAGCGCGACGGCTTCGTCGCGCTTGTCGATGCGGTTGCGCCCAGCCTTGGCATCGGTGCCGCTGCGATGATGACTTTTCGCACCATGATCGCGTCGACCAGGCCGAGCGCGTTCAAGTGCGGCGTAGATGAACCCTGCTGTTACCTCAGCCAGAGCGAGATTGCGCACAAGCGTGGCGTCACGGCTTGCCGCATCCGGCAACACGAGGCGGCGCTTGTCCGCGCGGGGCTCATCGAGAAGCAGACGATGGCGAATGGCGCGCGGTCCGGCTTCTCCGGTTGCGGCGTCTTCTTCGGCGTGGCGATCGCACGCGTCGACGAGTTTCTGTCCCTGCGGGACGTGATCGAGGCCGATCGCAGGACCCACGCCCGTCTACGCGGGCAACGCAGCTCGCACAAGCGGCACCTAAAAGGCATCCTGTGCGAGTTGATCGAGCGTCAGGGCCTGACTGCCGAGGTCAAGCGCATCCAGCAGGCGTTCGCAGGGTGGCCGTCAGGCCAGGCGCTTCATCGGATGTCGCTCGAAGAGCTTCAGAACCATGAGGCTGAAGCCGAGGCGCTGACGATATCGGCGTCTCAGTTGCTGCATGAAATGCATGATCGACCGCTCGAAAACGAGCGGTCCCATATACAAGATACAACTCAAGATTCTAACCAAGTAATCTGTAACGACCCGGTCAATACGCGGAGCGTGGTCAAGCCCACGCACTCGATTATTGATCGGCCGCAGCCTGACGGCCGCGTCCATTGCGTAGAAAAGCAAGGTGGGGCGGCCGGCGAGGCGCACAAGTCCACATTCATTCAGAACCTGGGCTGTGATCGTCTGTATGGCCTTTGTTCCGAAGAGATGAAGATGTGGCTCGATATCGAGCGACAAAAGCGCGGCAGGCTGGATTTCCATTCCTTCGTGATCGCCGCGCAGAAGCGCCTGCCTGAGTTGGGCATCCACCCATCTGCCTGGGGGGAAGCCATGGACGTTCTGGAGGAGGATGCAGCGATGCTTTGTGTTCTAATCACCGATGCCAAGGTTGCCGATCCGGGGATCACCATCCTTTCGGCAGGGGCGTATCTGCGCGGTATGGTGCGGGCGCAGCGGACTGGTGCTTTGAACATCATGGGAAGCCTGATCGGGCTGAATGAACGGAGCAGGAGGCGCCGATGAAACCGCTCATCTTATCGGCGGCCATCGTGGCGGCCCTCACGGTTTCTGGGACGGCCCAAGAACTGTGTATCGAGCCCATCAGGCCAGAGGCTGCACACCTTCTCGATGCCGGACTTTCCGGTGCTGAGGTCCGGGCGGAATTTCGGCGCTATTTTAGCGAGGTCGAGGATTACCTGAATTGCCTGAACGAAACCTCAGCTCGAATAAGGGACGATGCGCAAGCCGCAGCCTACGATTATCAACATGTACTGGACATGACAGATCCGGGCAAAAATGGTTGGGGAGCCGGAGAGTTTCAGCCGCCAACTGTCGAAATGAAGGACACAGGGGAACTCTTCTTCGATCAACAACCAAGCGTTGATCGCACCGGCCAAGATCAGCAATAGGGCCGGCTTCGAAATCCAGCAGCCGCGTGGCTGTCAGCAAGGGGTCAACGGCGGGCAAGATGGATCTCCTCGAATCTGGCGAGGGTCTAAATAGAGGCTACAGCAACTGTAGCTTCAAGCCTCTTTCAGAAGGCGATCAATCGCTACTGGTCGTCGGCATGAACGGCTTTGTGGTGTTCGCCGTGTGCATCGCGCAAAATGTCGACACCGCCCCATGCCGCGATCCCGGCCACGACCACACCCACGACTAGGTCCGGCCAGTTCGTTCCCAGCCAGGCAACGAGACCGCCAGCCACGACGATCCCGAGGTTCGCGGCGAAGTCGTTCCAGCTGAAAGTGTTCGCGGCGCGGATGTTGACGTCCGGTTCGCGGAGTCGGGCGAGTAACCAGACGCAGATCGCGTTGATCGCCGCGGCGATCAGGGCCATGGCGATCATGATTGTCCCGAGCGGATCCGACCCGCCGACATAGCGCCGCCACGCATCATAGAGGATGCCCAATGCGAACAGGATCAGCAACCCACCCGAGACATTGGCGGCGCCGCGTTTCCACCTGCCGGACCGGGACAGCGCAAACAGGCTTATGGCGTAGACGAAGCTGTCGGAAAGGTTGTCGAGGCCGTTTGCGATCAGGGCGCTCGAATCGCCGAACGCGCCGGTCGCGAAGAACGCCAAAGCCAGACCGATGTTGAGCGCCAGAACGATCCAGAGCGTGCGTCTCTCCCTCGCCTTCTTTGCCGTGGCCATGCTTGATCTGTTCCTCTGGCGTTCATGAGGTGAACCGCCACCGCGCTGCAGGGTTCCAAACGCAAGGGCCAGTGCCAGCCGAGCTTATGCCCCGATGTCGTCGTGCTCGGTCAGGCACTCCGAATGGTCCCGCAGGACCTCGAGCACCCGGCAATCCGCCGTTCGCCCGCCGCTGCACTCGTGGATCATGCGCTTCAGCTCGGTGCGAAGTGCCTTCAGGCGCGCCATGCGTTGCTCGACCTGGCGGAGTTGCCGGCGG
The DNA here is from genome assembly GCF_050389775.1 of Marinibacterium sp. SX1. Lineage (NCBI taxonomy): Bacteria > Pseudomonadati > Pseudomonadota > Alphaproteobacteria > Rhodobacterales > Paracoccaceae > Marinibacterium > Marinibacterium sp. SX1. The sequence goes on from NZ_CP177150.1 coordinate 85,660, forward strand.
GCGATCGCATCTGCCTCGTCGCAGGACTTTTCCGGATGGTCGCTGAGATCGAGGAGCTCCCGGATCGCATCGAGCGAGAAACCGAGTTGCCGTGAATGACGGATGAACGATAGCCGATCGAGTTCGGCATCCCCGTAGCGGCGTTGCCCGCCCTCCGTCCGGCCCGGTTCAGGCATGAGCCCGATCTGTTCGTAGTACCGGATGGTCTGCACCTTGGTGCCGGTCTTCTTCGCCAGATTGCCGATTGTCAGCATATGTTTCCCTTAAGAGAACCTACAGACCTTGTAGGTTTGGTGGGTTGATAGCGCAAGTCCAAGACTCACAGACGCGTGACCTCCCGCCGCAGCCGGACAATCAGGCTTGAATCTACAGTAGCTAGAGGATGTAAACGCCGAAACAATCAAGAATCAATGACAGGCAGTCCGGATTGTCCCTCGCATCGGTAAGAAAACTTCTCTGGGCATTGGTGGGCATTGCAGTCCTCGCGCTCGGGTGGCTTCTGCTCGGGTCCGACGATCGCGCCGACAGCTCTCGATCAGAGGCAGAGCCGGCTTTCGTCGCGGAGTTCGAACTGACCGATCATCAGGGCATGGTACGCACCGAAGACGATTTCGCGGGGCGCTGGATGCTGATCTTCTTCGGCTTCACCAACTGTCCCGACGTCTGCCCCACCACCCTGTCGGAGGTCGCGGCCGTCATGGCGGGACTGGGCCCTGACGCTGCCAAGGTGCAACCGATTTTTATCACGATCGACCCCGATCGAGATAAACCGATGGAACTTGCCGACTATGTCACATTGTTCGATGCCGGCATCATCGGACTGACCGGCACACCGGAGCAGATTGCGCAGACTTCGGAAACTTTCCCGATCTTCTTTGAACGCATCGAAGAAGCCTCTGCCCCCGACGGCTACACGATGGGGCATACGTCGCATCTGTTCCTCTTCGATCCAGACGCAGGCTTTGCCGAGTCCTGGCCCTACGGCACGTCCGCCGAAGAGATCCTCGATAATCTGAGAGAGAGGATCTGACCGACATGACCCGAATATCCGGAGAAACGGCACTGGGACTGGCATGGGTGATTGCTCTCACGGCATCGCTAGCCGTGCTTTTCATCGGCGAGGTGCTGGGGCAGACGCCCTGCCTGCTCTGCTGGTTCCAGCGGGCCTTCATGTTCCCGCTGGCCATCATTCTCGGGCTCGGCCTTTGGTGTCGCGACCATCGCGCCGGCCGCTACGGGATCGCGCTTGCGCTCGGTGGCGGCGCTGTCGCGCTCTGGCATATGGGTCTTTACGCTGGCCTGGTCCCCGAGCGCATTCAGCCCTGCACGGCCGCTGGTCCCTCCTGCACCGACGACAACCAGTTGGTCTTCGGCATCCCTATCCCGCTGATGGCGCTCGCTGCCTTCGCGCTGATCGGGGCGCTGTCGGCCCTTTCACTTAAGGACACACGAACATGAACCGACGCGGCCTGATCCTGTCCGTTCTCGCCCTCGGCGTCGCCGGTTTTGGCGGAGCCACTTGGTTTGCAAACCGCCCCGGTCCCGTGGCCGAAGTGGAGCCCGTTGCTCCGGAACTCGCGGACGCGATGATCCGCCCCTACTCACCCATCCTCGGGCCTGCGGAGGCGCCCGTTACGATCGTCGAATTCTTCGATCCGGCCTGCGAGGCCTGTCGCGCCTTTCATCCCATCGTGAAGGACATCATGGCCGAGCGTGGGGATGCTGTCCGCGTCGTGATCCGCTACACACCTTTCCACGGCGCGGCGTCCGAGGAAGCGATCCGCGTGCTCGAGGCCGCGCGCATGCAGGGCGTCTTTGAGCCGGTTCTCGAAGCGGTACTGCGGGAACAGCCGAGATGGGCGTCGCATGGAGCGCCTGAGCCGGGACTCATCCTGGAGATCGCCGCAACGGCGGGCCTCGATGCCGAGGCCGCGCGCACGCGGATGCTTGCACCGGACGTAGTGGCGATCCTGAACCAGGACCGCGCCGACGTCGAGACTGTGGGCGTCCGCCAGACGCCCACGTTCTTCGTGAACGGCAAGCCACTCGACCCGTTCGGGGAGGCCGAACTACGAAGCCTGGTGGCGGCTGAAGTCGCAGCGGCGCGAAGCTGAACCAAGAAATGGGAAGAGCAGGATGAGGACCTTCATTACTAGCGGTGCGCTGACAGCGCTTTTGTCGTGGGCGGGGGCTTTGACGCCGGCGCTTGCAGGATCCGAGGACGTGGTCGTCGAAGGCGCTTGGTCCCGCGCGTCAATCGGCATGAACCGCCCAGGCGCCGCCTACATGACGATCCGAAATACCGGCGATACACCGGTGATACTGATCGGTCTCGTGACGCCGCTCGCCATGATGCCCGAAATCCACGAGTCGAAGACCGATGCCGATGGCGTGAGTTCCATGGCTCCGGCCGACGAGATCACCATCGCGCCAGGCGAAAGCATGTCGCTCGAGCCGGGCGGTCTGCACGCGATGCTGATGCTGTTGCAGACGACGATGACGGAAGGAGAATCCTATCCGTTGACGCTGCTCTTTGACGACGGAGGCGAAGTGACGGTCGAGGTGCCGATCCTTGGCATCGCTGCGCGAGGTCCGAACGACTGATGCGGCGACGGACGATCCTTGGATACGGCGCAGCGGGTGCCGGGGCGCTAGTCTTCGCGCTCTTTGTCGGCTGGTGGCAAGTCGACGGGCCTGGGGCGCCCGAACCGATGGGCCAGCGGCCGCTGGCTCTGTCCGCCATGGACTTCAGCCTGACGGATCACGAGGGAAACGAGGTCGGGCCGGAAACGCTGATCGGGCGCCCTACGATGGTGTTCTTCGGCTTTACCTACTGTCCGGACGTCTGCCCGACCACGCTCTCGGACATTTCGGGATGGCTCGACGATTTGGGGGACGAGGCAAACGAGATGTCCGTGGTTTTCATCACTGTCGATCCCGAGCGCGACACCGTCGATGCGATGTCGGAGTATGCCGGCTATTTCCATCCGGCGATCCGCGGCTGGACCGGCAAAGATGAGGAAATCGCGAAAGCCGTGCGCGGTTTCCGCGGGAGCTTCGAGCGGGTGCCGACCGAGGGTGGCGGTTATACGATGAACCACACCGCCAGCGTTTTCCTTTTCGACGCTGCGGGGCGGTTCGTCACCATGATCGACTATCACGAGCCAAGGGAATTCGCGGTGCCGAAGATTCGCCGCGCACTCGAAGAAGAAACCGAGGGGGCAACATGAGGATCAGAACCATCGCGGCGGGTATCGGAGTTGTCGTCGCGCTATCGGGGGGTGTCGTTTTACTTTCGGGGATCTGGTCGAAGGACCCCGTCCCTCCGGGTCTCGCGGTAGCAAGCATATGGATGCCGGACGGTCTCCAGTCTCCCCCGTTTGTGGTGTCGGAACCGCCGCGAATTGCGCAGGCAGGAGCCGAGCCCACGACGTTGCCTAGCCCCATGCCTCTTTTGCAGATTTCGGTCGCCGACACTTCCTTGCCGACGATCGACCCTCCCCTTTTCACCTGGTCGCGCAACATAGAAAGCGGTGAGACGCTCGATACAGTTCTTGCGGAGGCCGGTCTCTCGGCGACCGACCGTGCGGAAGTCGCCCTCGCCCTTGGCGCGGAGTATGATTTGAGGCGGCTGCGGCCAGGACATTCCGTCACCGTCGTCTCGACGACGGACGGAAGCCCGCGCGGTGTCGCGCTCGCCGTCGAGGACGGCGTACGCATCGAGGTGATCTTCGGCGATGAGCTTGCCACGCAGGTCGTCACGCCGGAGTCCGAGATGGTGACGCTTGCCGGGGAAGCAGTGATCGACAGCTCGCTTTTTTCTGCGCTCGACGAGGCCGATATCCCGGCCCGGTTCGCGGTGGACCTGGCGCAGATGCTCGGCGGAACGGTGGATTTCCGCCGTGAGATGGCCGGCGGCGAAACGCTCCGGGTTCTGTGGCGAGAGGCGCGCGTGGGCCAGGACAGGATCGGACAACCGGAACTGGCCTTTGCCGCGCTCGAGGTCGGCGGCGCGCTCTATGAGGTCGTTTGGCCGGACAATGGCAGCGGTCAGGCCACGGTTTATGTCGACGGCGCGGTTCTCCGCGTCTTCGCGCAGCCCGTGGAAGGCGCGCGACTGAGCTCCGTTTTCGGCCGCCGCACGCATCCGGTCTACGGGAACGTGCGAATGCACACCGGCGTCGATTTCGCTGCGGCGCGTGGGACGCCGGTTCAGGCCACGGCACCCGGGCGCGTCAGCTTCATCGGCTGGCGGAACGGGTACGGCCGCGTGGTTGAAATCTCGCATGGCTCGGACACCACGACGCGCTATGCGCATCTCAGCGCGGTCCCGGAAGGCCTCGTGCAAGGCCAGCGCGTGGCCGCCGGAGACCTGATCGGCCGTGTGGGCGCCACCGGCACCGCGACCGGTCCGAACCTGCACTACGAGGTTCTGGTGGACGGTCGGCCGACCGATCCTCTCTCAGACGAGCGGCTCGCCGAAGCTGCCGAGCGCGAAGCGGATGACACTGGCGCGCTGTCGCGATTGGCCGAAGCCCGCGCCCTTCTCGCTGAAAGTCTCGACCGCGAGATCGCCCTGACAGCAACCGAAAGGCTCTGACCCATGAAACGTCTGACACAAGCCCTGACCTTCGCCATCGCACTGTTTCCGGCGGCGCAGGCCCTCGCGGAGGCAACTGCCATCGATGTCCGAAAGACCAATGGATGCGGCTGCTGCCTGTCCTGGATGAACCATCTCCAGGACAACGGCTTCACACCGACCGGCCAGGACATGTTCGGCGGCCTTCTCGTGCGCTTCAAGCTCGACAACGGGGTGCCGCAGCGTATGGTCTCCTGCCACACGGCGCTCGTCGACGGTTACGTGATCGAGGGCCACGTGCCGGCCGCCGACATCCGCCGCCTTCTGGACGAACGGTCCGACGCGATCGGTCTCGCGGTTCCGGGCATGCCCTACGGTTCGCCCGGCATGGGGCCCGAGGAGGACCGCGAAGCCTACGACGTCTTTCTGATTCTCAAGGACGGCTCGACCGAAGTCTACTCGAGCTACCCGGAAGGGTAAGCCACCTGACGAATGGATCCATTGTCCCCGATCATGCTCGGCTTTCTCGGAAGCCTGGCCGCCGGCACATTGACAGCCGTCGGAGCAGTCCCCGTGCTGTTCGGGCGGATCCCCTCACGCGGCACACGCGACCTGTCGCTCGGCTTTGCGGCTGGCGTGATGCTCGCAGCTTCGTTCTTCTCCCTGATCATCCCCGCGCTGGACGCGGCCGAACCGCGGTTCGACAACGGGGCCGCGCCCGCGGCCATTGTCTGCATCGCAATCCTTCTTGGCATGGCTGCCGTTGCCCTGATGAACGAGAAGCTGCCGCACGAACACTTCAAAACAGGCCGCGAAGGTCCGGACGCCGCGTCGCTCCGGCGGGTCTGGCTCTTCATCATCGCAATCACGATCCACAACTTTCCTGAGGGTCTCGCGGTCGGGGTCGGGTTCGGTTCCGGTGGCATGGAAGGTGGCGTCCCACTCGCCATCGGTATCGGCTTGCAGAACGCGCCCGAGGGTCTGGCGGTGGCGGTGTCGCTCATGGGTGAAGGATACGCGAAGCTGCGCGCCTGGGGCATCGCGGCCCTCACCGGCATGGTCGAACCGATCGGCGGGTTGCTCGGGGCGGGTATCATCACGCTGTCGGAGCCGCTGCTGCCCTGGGGGCTGGCGTTCGCCGCCGGCGCGATGCTCTATGTGATCAGCCACGAAATCATCCCCGAGACCCATCGCAGCGGACATCAGAACAAGGCGACGCTCGGACTGTCGGTTGGCCTTGTCCTGATGCTGTTTCTCGATGTCTGGCTGGGGTGAGAAAATGTTGTCAGCCGAAAGACCGCCGGTGATCGGCATGTTGGCTGCCGTCGCGGCTTTCGCGATCGATCAGGTCACAAAGGCCATCGTCATCACGAATGCGAGCGTCCTGAGCGCTGGTGTTCCCGTGTTCACCGGATTCAATCTCACGTTCTATCGGAACGATGGCGTGACCTTCGGGCTTTTGGGCGGCGCGCCGTGGTGGAGCCTCGTGGTGCTCGCTCTTGCCGTGTGCGCTTGGCTCGTGACCATGATGCTGCGCACCCGGGACGGCATCGAGGCGGTTGCCTACGGGGCGATCATCGGCGGCGCCTTAGGCAACGTCCTGGACCGCCTCAGGTTCCGGGCCGTGACCGATTTCCTCGATTTCTACGCCGGCTCCGCGCACTGGCCAGCTTTCAACATGGCTGACGTCTTCGTGGTCGGCGGCGTCGGATTGCTTCTTGTCGCGCCGATGATCACGCGACGGCCCAGGTGCGGTCCATGACGCTGTTTTGGACGCTGTCCGGGGAGCGGGTGATTTCCCTGCCGACGCGCATGATCGTGGCCATTGTAGCCGGCGGACTGACGGTCCTGACCCTCCCTCCGTTCTCGATCCTCCTGCTCGTCCCCGTTGCCTACGCTGCCCTTCTTGTCCTCCTCCGGCATCTTTCCCCGGCCAAGGCCGCACTCGTCGGCTGGGCGTTCGGTCTCGGGCAGTTCGGCTTCGGTCTCTCGTGGATCGCGGAGAGTTTCTACGTGGATGCCGAGAGGTTCGGTGCTTTGGCGATCCCCGCCGTCGCAGGATTGTCTGCGGGTCTGGCCATCTTTCCGGCCATGGCGGCGACACTCTTCACGGCCATCGCACGCCGTCGCGCGATCGAGGGCGTTATGGGCTGTCTTCTATTTGCGACCTGCTGGACGGCCGCAGAGTGGCTGCGCGGCCACATCCTCACGGGATTCCCATGGAACCTCGCGGGCTACGCGCTTGTCGAATACGCAGCCTTGCGGCAACCGGCTGCATGGGTCGGAAGCTATGGGTTGAGCTTTCTCGTAATTCTCGTCGGCACTCTTCCGGCGCCGGCCCTCTTGACGGAGGTGCGCCCCCGCTGGAGCATCCCACTGCTCGGCGTTGGGACCGTTGTCGCGTGGACCTGTCGCGTTTTTGTTCCGCCGGACCCCGGATCGCGGATTTCCTCGGCCGGATGGTCCCGCCCGATCCGACCGTGATGAACGAGATCGTGAAGGGTAGCGCGGAAACGCTACGCATCGCGATCCTGGGATCTCTGGGCGCGGTCTTCCTATCGGTCCCCCTCGGGATATTTGCGTCCGAGACGATGGTTTCTTCGGCGGTCTACCGACCCGTCCGGACGCTCCTCGCTTTCATCCGTGCCATCCCGCTGATCCTGGTGGCGATGCTCATGGTGGGTGCGGTGGGCCTGGGTCCCCTCCCCGGCATCATCGCGGTCGCCTTCCATGCCACCGGCATGCTCGCGAAGTTCTACGCCGAAGCGATCGACGGCGTCTCCCGCGCGCCGATTGCCGCGCTGGAAAGCGCCGGTGCCGGGCCGCTGGCGCGGCTCCGCTACGCGATCTGGCCGCAGATGGCGCCGGTCGTCGCCCGCGACACCATCTTCCGGTTCGAACTGAACCTGCGCGAGTCGCTGATCCTGGGCATTGTCGGTGCGGGCGGTATAGGGTTCTACATCCAGACCTATGTGCGCTCATTCCAGTACGACAAGGCAGCAAGCGTCACACTGGCCGTGATCGCGATGGTGATCGCGATCGAGGCCATCAACGTGGCTCTTCGCCGCCGGTTTGCCTGAAACAATCGGCGGACGCGACACGCCTCCTGGTCCTTCAGGCGTAGATGTCTATCGGTGTCCCGTCCCTAACCATGGCGTAGATTTCCTCGATCTCGGGATCCGAGACCGAGATGCAGCCTGCCGTCCAGTCGCGGACATTCGTGGGGTCGATCCCCCGCCGAGGTCCGCCGTGAATGAAGATGTCCTTGCCGGGGGAACGCCCCTGGGACTCAGCGAAAGCGATGTCGGCCTCGTTCGGGTAGGAGATGCCGACGGACAGATGGAAGAGGCTGTCGGGGTTCCGCCGGTCGATCACGTAGGAGCCTTCCGGTGTGCGGCCGTCGCCCTCGAACTGCTTATGACCGACAGGCGCAAAGCCCAGCCCGATCGGATAGGTCCGAAACACACGATCGGCGCCGTCAAGAACCAGCAAGCGCTGCGCCTTGTAGAGGCGCAGCCGGGTGACCTCGGGTCCGCTGTAGGTTCGGAACTTGCTGGCGCAACCGGACAGAATGGCAACAAGCCCACCGAACAAGACGCCCCGGCGCGGAATATGGATTTTCGTCACTGCTCTATGCCTCGTGAGCGAGGTCTCATATGGGCCGAACGCTACCCTGCGGGTGGTGGCGGTTCAATGCCCGTGTGCGAGCGCGCCTCTTGCCATCTGCTCACCAATCGGCTCGCCGCCGGATGGCGATACATTGGACTTGTGACCATTTAGAAGTCTCAACGCGTTCGCAACCACCAGCAGCGAGACGCCGACATCCGCGGCGATCGCGCCCCACATCGACGCCATCCCGAATGCCGTTGCGACGACGAAGACGGCTTTCGTCGCCAGTGAAACGCCGATGTTCTGGCGGATGATCGACATGGCGCGGCGTGAATGGCCGATGAGCCACGGTACCTTGCCGATGTCGTCCGTCATGAGGGCGATGTCGGCGGTCTCGATGGCCGCGTCGGACCCGACGGCGCCCATGGCGATGGCGTAATGCGCCCGCGCCATGGCCGGGGCGTCATTCACTCCGTCGCCAATCATCGCGACCATGTCGTGGCTTTCGACCAGTTCCTCGATGGCCGTCACTTTGTCCTCGGGCAAGAGTTCGGCACGCACCTCGTCGATGCCGACCTCTGCCGCAACGGCGCGCGCCGTGCGTTCATTGTCGCCCGTCAGCATAACGATGGTTTTCACGCCCTGCGCATGAAGGCGCGTGACAATACCTTTGGCGTCCGGGCGGATTCGGTCGCGCAGTTCGAGGATGCCGGTCACGCCGGTCTCGTCCCCGACGGCCACAAGCGTACTGCCGGCCCCTTCGATCCGGTCACGGAGGTCCGCCGGAATGGCGCTGCCGAACCCTTTCTCCTCGGCGAACCGGTCGGAGCCGAGCCAGACTTTCCGGCCTCCTGCCCGTCCTTCCAGCCCTCGTCCCGGCACGGTGCGCGTATCCTCCGCCGCTGGAACCGCGATGCCGTCTGCCTCGGCCCGCGCAAGAATGGCACGTGCCAGCGGATGCGATGACCGCGCTTCGAGTGCGCCCGCCAGCGTCATCAGATCTCGCGCCGAGGCCCCCCCAAGTGGATGGACGGCGGCCACCTCCGGTTCACCCATCGTGATGGTTCCAGTCTTGTCCATCGCCAGAGCCGTCGTCCGGCCTGGAGCCTCGACATACGCGCCGCCTTTTATGAGAACCCCCGCCCGCGCCGAGGCCGTCAGTGCGGCCACGATGGAAACCGGCGTCGAGATGACCAGCGCACAGGGACAGGCGATCACGAGAAGAACGAGCGCGTTATAGAACCAGTAGTCCCAGGCGCCACCGAAGACGAGCGGCGGCACTAGCGCAATGGCGACGGCCAGCGCCATGACGATGGGCGTGTAGATGCGCGCGAACTTCGCGACCCACTGCTCCACGGGCGCGCGGCGGGCGTGAGCGTCCCCCACCATGCGGATGATCTTGGCGAGCACCGTGTCGGATGCCGCTTTGGTCGCGCGCACGGTCAAAGTCCCTTCGCCGTTGATCGTGCCCGCGTAGACTTCGTCGCCTGGCTCCTTCGGCACCAGCGCACTTTCGCCGGTGATCGGCGCCTGATCGACGGCCCCTGCCCCATCAACAACTTCACCATCCAGCGGGATGCGGTCGCCGCCGCGCACCACGAACCGTGCATTGATGGCAACAGCAGAAGCCGGCACGTCTGCTTCAGAACCATCATCATAGAGAACTCTTGCCGTCGGCGGTGCGAGGTCGAGCAACGCCGACACGGCGTTCCGCGCGCGCCCGACGCTCCAGCTCTCGAGGTAGAGCGACAGCGAGAAGAAGAAGGCCACCGTCGCCGCCTCGAAGAACTCGCCGAGGCCAATGGCTCCCGCCACCGCGACCACCATGAGAAGGTTCATATCGGGCGACAGACGCCGCGCGGAGGACCAAGCCTTCGGGGCCACGAGCCAGACACCGAACAGGATCGCGACGGCGAAGAGCACCGCCTCGGCCAGCGGCATGGGGGACTCGCCGTGACCCGCGAACAGGCCGAGGGCCCCGCCCATGCCGGTCTCGAAGATGTGCCAGAGAAAGCCGGCCGCCCAGAAGCCGCCGCTCAGCGCCGTGAACAGCCGCTGCCGGGCGAGATGGGCCGCCTGATCTTCCGATGCGGTTCCCGCATCCCAGGGCTTCGCACTCATGCCGGTGGTCGCAACCAGTTGCGCCACCTCGTCGTCAGTTACACGGTCCGCGCTGTCCAGAATGGTCATCCGCCCGTTGATGACGTCGAAGGCCAAATGCTCTGCTCCGCCGACCTTCGGACCGACGACCTTGTTCAGGATCGCCACTTCTTCGGCGCAGTCGAGCCCGGAGACCTGGAAGCTCCGCCCGACAGACGGCGCAGGCGTCGCCGGAGCGACGTTGCCGCATGGTCGATCGCTTCCGCAGCAACTGTTGCCGCTCTCTTGCGAGGCGTGAGAATGATCTCGTCGGTTGGTTTCAGCAGACATGAACGGACCTCAAAAGTCGGGTTGTTCAGAACAACATAGTTCCTACAGTACCTAGAGGTTCAAGAACATTAATTGATGGTTCTCCGGATCGCTTTTTTTGCTATGTGTCGTCGGAAAGAGGCTGGCCAACTGTTGCGGCCAGACCGACAAAACAGGAAGGAAATTCAATGCGGCCGGTACTATCAAAGCAAAACGTGACGATCGGAACCACACTGTTGTTCACCGCAGGGTGTGCCATCCCTCCAAGCAGCGGGAGCGACGCGGCGAACGCTATCGGGAATATTCCCGATAGCGTCGTGGCAATGGCGGCGCCCGACCAGGATATTTCTACCGCGCGCCTTGTGCCGGACGACAGCTGTTACTGGTACCAGCATAGCGGGCCGGTCGAAACGACCTTGGTTCCGCTCCGCACGCCAAATGGCAGTCGCATCTGCGCCGCACGGGAAAGCTGAGCCGCTCGGCAGACCGTCGAACCGCCCGCCAAGCCCGCGCGCGTCTAGCTGCGGGCGGTGACGCTGTCCTCGGCCGAATAGAGGTAGGCCGTCGATCCGAGCTCGACGTTTGGGTAGAGGTCGTTGATGTGCGCCATAACCATGCGCACGCAGCCGGAACTTGCACGACCACCAATGCTGCTCGGATGCGGAGAGCCGTGTATCCGCAAATAGGTGTCGCGATCACCGACGTACAGGTAAAGCGCTCGAGACCCGAGCGCATTCTCCGGTCCAGGCTCCATGCCGTCGGCGATGTCCGCGTAGAGTTCGGGATCGCGGTCGATCATGTTCTGCGTCGGTTGCCAGTGCGGCCACTTGACCTTGCGCTTGATCGTATATGTGCCCGGCTCGTATAGATTGCCACGCGCGATCGCCACACCATAGCGCATTGCCGTACCACCTTCCTCGATGTGATAGAGATAGCGCGCCACCGCATCCACATGGATGTCTCCAGGGACGAGGCCCGCATTGGCGGCGACACGTTGCGGAAGAAAGCGCGGATGCAGACCCCAGGGATTGGACGTGGCAGGATCGTAGCCAGGCGGCGTGACTTGCGCGTCCCATTCGGCCTTTTGCGCTTCCGTGGGCCAAGAGTCGGCGAATGCCGGGCTGGCCAGCGATGCCGAGAACAGCGCGGTGGTCGATTGAATGAAATGCCTTCTCGTCAACATGTTAGACGTCTCCTTCGTAATTGTATGGCGGGTCGCGCAATTTCCCGGATACATTGTTGCCAGCCCGAGAGGGTTTGAGGTGGCGGTGGCAGTTTGCCCGCGGCACTGGCGCTTTGTAGAGGGCTAACGCCTAAAGCTACTAGAGGTTCAAGGAAAACTTTCGTGACCCGACAAAACAGCTTCTCGCCGCTCAGCCGATACGTCCGAGAATCGGAAACGCATCGAGCATCCAGTATGACAGCGCGCTCAACTGTCCTGTCATCATCGCAATTCCCATCAGGATCATCACCACACCGGCCGCTTGGTGAAGTCGTCGACCGACGCGACCTATGGCCCGCAGTCGCCCGGCGATACGGTCAGTGAAAGCAGCAACAATGAGAAAAGGAACACCGAGACCGGTTGAGTAGACAGCGAGCAAGACCATGCCTTCACCGATCGTCGCGCTGGCTGCGCTGGCTGTGAGGATCGCGCCGAGAATAGGCCCGATGCACGGCGTCCAGCCAAAGCCGAACGCCAGACCGAGCACGTAGGAAGCAGCCGGCTGACCGCCAGGGATGTCGAGATTGAAACGGAAGTCGCGTTCCATGACCGATATTCGCGCAGCACCGATCATGAACATCCCGAACAGAATGATGATCACCCCACCGATGAGATTTAACTCATAACGCCAACGCAACAGTGCCTGTCCGAGCGCCGTCGCCGACGCGCCGAGCGCGATGAATATGGTCGAGAAGCCAAGCACGAAGCACATGCTCAGCCACACTGCGCGCGAGGAGGAAGCGGATGCGACACCGCCTTGGGCCGCCGTGCGTCCCGCAACGTAGGAGACATACCCAGGGACCAGCGGGAGAACGCAGGGCGACAGGAACGAAATAGCTCCGGCCAGAAGCGCCGCGGTCAGGCCAAAAAGGGAGACGTCCACCATCTACTTCCGCCCCCCGGAGAAGAGCTGGCTCAACGGCAGCCTGATGGCCTCTTGCTCCGTTTGATCGAGCGGGGTGGATTGCTGAGCTGCGGCACCCAAAGGCGCGATTAGCATCCAAAGAAGGACCAACAGAAATCGAGCGGCCGGTGTTCGTGACATACGCATCCTCCGTGTGGTGTCGCCGGGGGCTCGTGCCCCCGGCGAAGACCAATCAGCCTTTGTCTATCGAAGGCTGGGTTTTCTCCATGGATACGTTCATCGCCTCCATCATCTCCGTGCAGGCCTGCATCATCTTCATCATCGGCATCATGCCGTCCATGCCGGACATATCGCCCTGCATTATGTTGCCTGACATGCCGTTCTCGCCGTCCATCATCTGGCCGGACGCCCCGCTGTTTTCCTGGGCAACCACAGCGGTTGCCAGGAGGGTAGCCACGGCTGCGGCGATGCTCAGATTCTTGATAGGTTTCATCTGTTTCTCCTTCAGGCTTCCTTTGGTTTTCGGGTTCAATCCCTCGTAGTGCTCGCCTCTGTGGGTGAGTTCGTCTTGTCGCAGGAGTCGGATTTGCACATCGCGCAATAGCCCAGTCCGCACATGACAGCGCACGGCGCTACAGCCAGGATGAGCGGGGCCGCCCCGATGGCGGTCAGCCAGCCCCAGTTGAGGGCCATTCCGGCGGCGATAATCGCCATCGCCGCCAGAATCAGTCCGCGGCGCCCCAGTTTGGGACGCAACTGGCCGGCCCCGCCAACATGGGTTTCAGGTGATATGTCCGACATTGCTCTTCATTCCTTTTCGTTGATGATGGTCTGCATTTGAGAGATGATTTCCGGGCTGTCCCATTCGGCCGGTCCAACCAGGCGGCCGAGTTCCTCCCCGCCGCGCCCGATCAGGATCGTCGTCGGCAAGCCGAGCGCTCCGAAAGCCCACATCGCGCGGGTACTGTCCGCCAGGTAGATGTCGAGGTGCTGGATGCCGATCTCCTCGTAGAAGCGCCGGACGACCTTGAGGCCTGCCCGGTCGATGGAGAGCGGCAGGACGTGAAAATCGTCTCCTCCGAGACGGGCCTGAAGCGCATCGAGCGTCGGCATTTCCTCGCGACACGGCACGCACCAGGTTGCCCAGATATTGAGAAGCACGACCTTGCCCCGGAAATCCTCCAGGGTCAGGTCTCGCCCCGCTCCGTTGACGAAAGGCGGCGACAGCATTTCGCGTGGCGCATCGTGAAGCGGCATCAGCGGCTTTGCCTCGGCACGTCCCGCGAGCCCCAGAGCCGCTATTCCCGCCAAAAGTTCGCGTCGATTCATGATCCGGCTCCTTCCTGAAGGCGTCGCACCACGGGGAGGATGTCTTCCTCCAAGGAGCGGCGGTTGAAGGGACCGATATGCTTGTAGGCGATCCGACCCTCCGCATCGATCACGAAGGTCTCCGGCAAACCGTACACGCCCCAGTTGATCGCGACCCGGCCAGTACTGTCAGCCCCGATCCTGTCGTAAGGATCGCCGAGCTCCCCGAGAAAGTCCAAGGCCTCTGCAGGTCGATCCTTGTAATTGATGCCGAAAATCGCGACTTCATCTCGAGCGGCCAGTTCGTTGAGCAGGGGCATTTCGACCCGGCACGGCACGCACCACGACGCCCAGACGTTGACGATGGACACCTGCCCTTTCAGATCGGCGGTCGAGAGGCCGTCGGAACGTCCCTCGATCGGCGGCAGATCGAATTTGGGTACCGGCTTGCCGATTAGCGCCGAAGGCAGACCGTCATCGTTGTTGAAAAGCCCCCAATAGAATGCGCCGCCGATCACCGCGAAAACGGCCACTGGCAGCAGGGCCAGCCGCGATGTTCGCTTTGGCGGATGCTCGGTGTGCTCAGTCATAGCCCACCCCTGTCGTTTGCCGAGACCTCGGCCTGGAACTCGCGTTGCCGTTCGGGCCAGGTGCTCTTGATGTAGGCGAGGACTTCGGCGATCTCGTCGTCTGTCAGGATGCCCTCGAAGGCCGGCATGTCGCTCTCATATCCTGGCACCACCGCTTGAACGCCGCCCTTCGTCACGATGAAAAGATTGCGGTCGGAATGGTGCCAGGTGTGGCCCGTTTCATCGTGCGGCGGGGCAGGCATACGGCCGTTGTCGAGACGTCGCCGCCAGTCAGGCTGGCCTTCGAGATTCTCACCATGGCAGGACGCGCAGCTTTCGGCGTAGATTTGTTTGCCTGCGATGAGGTCGTCCTCAGAGACTGGCTCTCCAAGAAAGGTCAGACCTTCGATCGCCGTCTCGTCGGGAGATGCCTGCGCCAGAACGAAACTGCCGATGACGGCAGTCGCGATCCCTGCCAGAAACATGCCAGCAATCGGTCTCATGTAGCGCCCCGGATGTACTTGGCCAGGGCGATCACGCTCAACACAAGGACGGCGACGAGCAGCAGCAGAACCACCCCGCCAACAAGCATCATCGCGCCCATCATGGGCCCGTTCATCATGCCCATGCACTCACTCATCGGAATAGACGGTGATGCCGCCCTCGCCGAAGGCGTAGGTCTTGAGGGTGCCGGTCTTGACGCGGGCCATCCCCGGGGCATTGGCCGGCATTCCCGGCAAGGTGATGCCAGCGATGTCCGGTCGCTCGCTCAGGAGCCGGTCGATGATCTCGGCCGGAACCAGACCGCTGACATAATAGCCGTCGATCTCGGCGAGATGGCAGCCAATGCCGCGCTCCGGAACACCGACGTCGACCGACCGCTTGTCGAAATCCCGGTCATCCACGCGGGTGACGGTGAAGCCGTTTTCTTCGAGATAATCGGCGTAAGTATCGCAGCAACCGCAGCCCGGATCGCGCCAGATCGTGATCTGCTTCGTGCCATCGGTCGTTTCCGGCTTTGCCGTTGGCTCACTTTGTGCCCAGGTCAGCGTCGTCAGCGCCCCCGCACTGACAATACCGCCGCCGATCAGGCCGAATACCGTTCTTCTCTGCATCTCTCTCTCCTTCATCCGGCCGCTGTCGCGGTCCAGCTTTTGCCGCCGTCGCGGCTGAGTTTCAGGGTGCCGCCGATGACAGCGGCGATGTACGTCTCGTCACGAGGATGAACCGCGATCGCAGTCGCGGCGCTAAGAGCCACCTGGGTCCAGACCACCCCGCCATCCGCCGAGGTCCAGATCCCCGAGGGCAGAGCGGCATAGAGCCGCTCCGGTGCCGAAGGGCTGCTCGCCAGCGACTGTACCGGCTCGCCGTCGGGCAAGGGGTTTTCGGGAGGTGGCGCATCGCCAGAGACCAGCGCATCCATTGCGTTGCCCGGTTGGACGTCCTGCCACCGGCAGAAACAGTCAGGCACCCGGGTCAGACCCATCTCGGTGCCGGCATAAATCCATATGCCGCCCATGCCGGTCTCTAGATCGACGGACGCCAAAGTGAGCGGATCGCGCTCGGCCTCTTTGAGCCAGGGGCGGTCCATCGCCAGGGTCCAGGTTTCGCCAGCGTCCTCGCTCTTATAGAGACCGTCGCCGCGGACTGCCGCATAGATTAGGTCGGGGTTCCGCGATGCGATTGCGAGGGCATTCACTTCTCCGTCCGGAAGCCCGGCATTGCCGATGCGCCACGTTGCCGAACCATCGGCCGACAGTGCGACACCGCCCTTTTCCAGGCCGGCGGCGACAAGGCCGGGCCGGTCAGGATTGGTGGCCATTGCCAGCACTTTGCCGGGCGTCGTCCGCTCGGCCCAGGTGCCGCCGTTATCCTCGCTGACGTTCAACGTTGCTTCCGCCGCCAACAGCACGTCACCGTCGAAAGCCAACGCGCGGATTCCGCCGCCGCTGCCGGCCCGCGCAAGGTCCGGCAGAAGTACATAGGCGCTTACGCCGAGAGCCGACGAAAGAAAGGCGCGTCGCGTGGGAAGCAGCGTTGGGTATACGGATCTCAATTTGCTTTCTCCCATGTTCAGGCCACCCGGATCACGCCCATCATCCCCGCCGCCTGGTGCTCGAGAATGTGGCAATGAAACATCCAGTCCCCCGGATTGTCGGCGACAAAGGCGATCTCGACGCGTTCGCGCGGTGCCATCAGAACCGTGTCCTGCCACTCGCGATGCTCGGTCGGTGCCCCATCGCGGGTGATGACCCGGAAGGAATGGCCGTGCAGGTGGATCGGGTGATGGAAAGCCGTTGCGTTGGTCATCTGGATGACGTGACTTGCATCGCGTTCGAGGGTGAGGAAGGGATCGAGCATATGCCCCTCGGCCGCCTTGCCGGTGACGAACCATATGCCGCGCCCGTCGTGGCGCATGCCCATCATGCCGCCCCCCATCATGCCGCCGGATGGACTGAGACCCATGTCGCGTTCGACCATCGCGCCCATCATGCCGCCGGTGAACAGCACCTCGTGGCGGCGCGCAGACGCCATGTCCGGTTCCGGAAGCGAATTGTCAGGCAAGGCAATATCCCAATCGGGCGGCGCGTCGCGCAGTGGCGCGCCCTCGTAGACGATATCGAGCAGCCGATACTCGTTATCGCGATAGGCCCGATCGACCAGCTGAACCCTTGAGCCCGAGGCGCCAGTACAATCCAGGATGACATCGGCCCGCATGGCGGGGCCGAGCAAAACCCGCCCGCCGGGCGCTGCATGGGGGGCGACAGGCTGGCCATCCAGCGCGATGACGCGCGGTTCGTGGTCGCCGAAATCGAGCGCGAAGATGCGTGCATTGGCGGCGTTGATAAGCCGCAGCCGGATGCGCTCGCCTCGCCGCACAGCGAAGGTCTCGGGAATCTGCCCGTTGATCGTGACCGTGTTTCCCAACCGTCCGGCGTGGCTCATGTCCATGGTCGCGCCGAAATCGTCCGAGATAGTAGCATCCCGCGTCAGGCGCCAGTCGTCGAGGATCCAGGTGATGTCGCGGTCGACCTGCGGCGCGTTCGGTTCCTCAATGATGAGTGGTCCGTAGAGACCGCGCCCGACCTGCTCGAAGCTGCGCTGGTGGGGGTGATACCAGAAGGTTCCCGCATCGACTGCCTCGAACTCGTAGGTAAAGGTCTCGCCCGGTGCAATTGGCGTCTGGGTCAGGTGCGGCACCCCGTCCATGGCGTTCGGCACGCGCAGCCCGTGCCAGTGGACCGTGCTGTCCTCGGCCAAGCCGTTCATGACGTCGATGCGCAAGCGTTCGCCCTGACGCACGCGCAATTCGGGGCCGGGAACCTGTCCGTTGTAGCACCACGCGGGTGTCTCGGGGTGCGGGTTGGGCACTAGCCGCGCAGCGCCCGGCGCGGCACGCAACGAGAAACTACGGCTCTGCGACTCGGCGAACGTGGTCTTGCCGAAGGCCGTTGCAGCAACCCCCGCTACCGAAGCAGCGAGAAAGGAACGGCGCGATAGAGTCGGATTGGATCGGTTGAACATGAACTTGTACTCTCTGATCTGACGGCGCTGCACCGCGGCAAAGCTGCGGTGGCGGTGCGATTGTCTCGCGCGACCGCACGGAAGCGCGCAGTCGGTACGAGTCGACACATCCAGCGCGATCAGGCGCCGAGTGTCGGATCAGAGGTAGAATCGAGGTGGTTCTTTAGCCGGAGGACCGGTGATGCCACGCGCAACCCGCTCCGGCATCCGGTCATGCGCGATGGACGTGGCGACATGGCCCGTGTCCGCCGAAGCAACCGGAACAGCGGCCATCCCTGTGACGTTGCACACGAAATTGCAAACCCCGCCCTTGAGTCCGGCCTCCTGATCGCCGCACGCGTCGCAATCGTCCATCCCGGACATCCCGGCATCCGCGGTGATCATCGCGGAGGCCATGGCAGCCGATCCCGCCGAATGCGCAACTGCGCCCACGGCGAAAGCCATGAGCGCGAGAAAGCAGAAAAGGCGGGCGAACAAGATCATGGATAATTATCTACTATTGCGTTGCATGAATATCCAGCGACGGCTTGTCGCGTTTCCGTGAAGTGCGATTTATCGCCTGATCACCGTCTTCGCGGGAAACCTGTTGCGCCAGGTCGTCAATGATCGGGCAATCAGGCCGTTTGTCGCCCTGACACCGTGCGACAAGATCGCCGAGCGTTGCGCTCAATGCCTGTAGTTCTTCGATCTTTCGGTCGATTTGCGTCAGATGGATCTTCGCAATCGCCTTGACTTCGGAGCTCGACCGCTCGCGGTCTTCGTAAAGAGACAAGAGCGTTCGGCAATCCTCGATGCTGAACCCCAGGGAGCGGGCGCGTCCGAGGAATGCAAGCGTGTTCAATTCGCGATATCCAAACTCGCGATAACCGTTCTCACGACGCGGTGGACGAACAAGCCCGATATCCTCGTAGTATCGAATGGTTTTGGCGGGCAGTCCGCTTCGTTCGGAGACGTCACCAATGTTCATCGTTGAAACCTCGCTTGATCCATAGCCAACAGATAGGGGTTCCACTAACTGGAAGGTCAATGCCTGCATAGATTTTTTCTTTTTGATTGCCGTCTGATTCTGCTCGGATCTGTCGCCACTTAAATGAATGCGACTCCGGAAAGTGCCTGAGTGGCTCCATTTTTTCAAAGACGCACCGATCTCAGTCGCAACGCATTCCCGATGACCGAGACAGATGAAAGGCTCATCGCGGCAGCTGCGAACATCGGCGAGATCAGGAGACCAAAGAACGGGAACAGAACCCCGGCGGCCACTGGCACACCGGCAGTGTTGTAGATCATGGCGAAGAACAAATTCTGCCTGATGTTCCGCATTGTCGCCAGCGACAGGCGGCGCGCTCTGACAAGTCCGTTTAGGTCCCCTTTGACCAAGGTGAAACCTGCGCTTTCGATCGCGACATCGGCGCCGGTACCCATGGCGATACCGACATCGGCCTGCGCCAAAGCAGGTGCATCGTTCACACCGTCCCCGGCCATGGCGACCCTGCATCCCTCGGCCTGAAGCTCACGTATGATGCGGGCCTTGTCCTCGGGCAGGACATCGGCGCGTATCTCGTCGATGCCGAGCCGCCCCGCCACGGCCTTGGCCGTGCGCTCATTGTCGCCCGTGACCATTACGATCCGGAAACCTAGGTCATGCAGGGCCTTCAGGGCGGCAGGAGTTGTTTCCTTGACCGGATCTGCCACGCTCACGAGACCGGCGATCCCGCCGTCGACGACGACAAACATGACCGTTTCACCTTCGTCGCGACGGGCGTTGGCGACTTCGGTCACCTCAGGCGCATCGATACCGAGTTCGGCGAGCATCTTCGCGTTGCCCAAGGCCACCGGTTTGCCGTCCACGTTACCCTTAACACCCATGCCGGTGACGGCTTCGAACGCGTCGGCATTTGCGAGTTTCATGCCGCGTGCCTCAGCACCGCGCACAATCGCCTCAGCCAGCGGGTGCTCGGAGCCGCGTTCCAGGCTGGCAGCAAGTCGAAGAACCTCGGCTTCTTCGTGGCCGTCTTCCGGTAGCACGACAGACAGTTCCGGTTTGCCCATCGTCAGAGTGCCGGTCTTGTCAACGATCAGCGTGTCCACCTTCTCGAATGCCTCAAGCGCTTCGGCATTCTTGATCAGCACGCCCGCCTGAGCCCCGCGCCCGGTCGCGGTCATGATGGACATCGGCGTTGCGAGCCCGAGCGCGCAGGGACAGGCAATGATGAGAACGGCGATGGCGGAGACCAGGCCGTAAGCCAGCGCGGGCGACGGCCCCCAGATTGACCATGAGACGAACGAAATGACTGCAACCGCGATCACAGCTGGTACAAAATAGCCGGCCACGGCGTCTGCGAGCTTCTGGATCGGAGCGCGGGACCTCTGTGCTGCTGCCACCATTTCGACGATCTGTGCCAGCATCGTGTCCTTTCCTACGCGTCTGGCTTCGATCACGAGGCTGCCGGTGCCGTTGATTGTCGCCCCGGTGACCACGTCGCCTTCGACTTTCTCGACCGGCACAGGCTCGCCCGTGAGCATCGACTCATCAACCGACGACCGCCCTTCGACAACTTCGCCGTCCACTGGCACCTTCTCGCCTGGGCGCACTTTTATGCGGTCGCCAATCTGCACGTCCTCCAGAGGCACTTCCTCTTCCGTTCCGTCCTCACGTATCAGACGTGCGCTCTTTGCGGCCAGGTCGAGCAAGGTGCGGATGGCCGAGCCGGTCCGCTCCCGGGCACGTAGTTCCAGAATCTGTCCAAGTAGCACCAGAACCACGATCACCGCGCCCGCTTCAAAGTAGACACCGACATTGCCTTCAACGTCCCGAAAACCGCTTGGGAATAGTCCGGGCGCGATTACTGCGATCGTGCTGAACGCCCAGGCAGCGGCAACTCCCATACCGATCAGGCTGAACATGTTGAGGTTCATGGTCCTGAAGCTCTTCCAGCCGCGCACCAGAAACGGCCAACCTGACCAGAGAATGACCGGCGTAGCCAGAATTAGCTCGATCCAGTGGGCCAATCCCTCGCCAATCCAGCTGCGCACGGGGAGACCGACATAGCCTCCCATCGCTAGAACGACGACGGGAACGGTTAGGATTGTGCCGATCCAGAACCTGCGGGTGAAATCGACGAGTTCCGGATTGGGGCCTTCATCGACTGTCTGAATATCTTTTGGCTCCAGCGCCATACCACAAATCGGGCAGTCGCCGGGGCCGACCTGCTCGATCTCGGGGTGCATCGGACATGTATAAATCGTGCCTTCTGGCATTGCTTCCGGCGTGGGTCCTCCGTCTATGTAGGTTTCCGGTGCTGCATCGAACTTCTCCTTGCAGCGCGTCGAGCAGAAGAAATACGGCGCGCCTGCAACTTGGGATACATGGCGTGCGGTCGCGCGATCAACGGACATCCCGCACACCGGATCGCTCACTATCTCGCTCGTCTCGTCAGCACACATGATTGACCTCCATTTCCAATCTGTCGAAGATATGCATCTTCCAGTCACTGGAAGGTCAATGGCCTTTTTCTTGAGAACTCCAACTCTTCACAAGACACTAGGTAGAAAACCCGCCATCGGCTGTTCGCTATCCGAAACCATCAAAAAAACCTCAGCCGCACCGGTCATGTTTGAATATTCGGCCTCGCGAAATTCGGTAGCCTACCGGGAGACCGATACCGACCCGGGCAGCTCGATGCGAAAGAGAAAAGTCGCCTGAACGACGGCAAGCATGAGCGCGACTGCGAACACGATCCAAGTTCCAAATGCTGCAATGGCAAAGCCTCCCAGAAGCGGGAAGACAAACGCTGGAGCGGTCAAGGCATTGAAATAGCCGCTATACGATGGGCGACGCTCGTCTGGGGAGACTTCCATCAATAGCCCGAATACGGCAATCGTCAGGCCGTTCGTCAGCGCGCCGAGGGAAAAGAATACGGCGATGAGAATGGCCAAGCCGATCCCTGGCGGAACCGGGCTGACCAAGAGCACCAATACGACCAGCGGTGGGGCCGAGCGCGCAATAGCGATGGCGCGCATCAGGCTCAGCTTGCCCAGCCCGACGAGGTCGATCTCGCCATGGCGACGCTCTTTGACACCACCATCGGCCTCCTCACCGGCAGCCAGTTGGAAGACAATCTCGAAGAGATGCTCTGGTCCCTCACTTCGATCTTCCATCGTCGCTTCACCCACATTCAGAAGCTCCTTGACGACAATGAGTTCGAGGTCCGGGAAAGTCTGGCCATCCAGGACGGCTCAGAGGTCGCCTCGGTCGAGCTCGAGCGCCTCCAGATGATCGGGCTCAAGCTCTGGGACCATCGCGACGCCTTCGAGCAGATGCGCGATCTGGCCGTGGACCACTTCTCGGCCGCCACAGGCTCGCCCTGGCTGCCCCGCACAGGATCCAAGGTCTCGCATCGCGGCCTCACCTCCGCCGTGGTGGATAGCCGGGCCTATCTGTCGGCCAAGCGCCGCAAAGAGACCGAGGTGCACTGCCCCGAAGGTACAAGGATCGCCTTCTCGGGCGGGGACTATCACGCCTATGATCTGATCTGGTCCGTTCTCGACGCTACCCACGCCAAATACCCCGACATGGTGCTCTTGCACGGTGGCACGCCCAAGGGTGCCGAGATGATTGCGGCCCGCTGGGCAGATACCCGCGGTGTCACCCAGGTGGTCTTCAAGCCCGACTGGAAGAGCCACGGCAAAGCCGCTCCCTTCAAGCGCAACGACAAGATGCTCGAGACGATGCCCCAAAGTCTGATCGCCACCCCCGGTTCGGGCATTACCGAGAACATCGTCGACAAGGCCCGCAAGCTGGGGATCCGCATCAAGAGGATCGGGGCTTAGGCCCCGGTTCTACAATGACATCAGTCAGAGCCCCCTGTGCGGTTCGCTTTATGAGTTCGCAAAGGTGCGCAGTTCTGCGGGATTTGACCTGTCAGACTGCTGAGTGTGTCGATGAGTATTTCTAGCTGGTCACTGTCGCGGGCCTTCCTGAAGCCTCAGAACGCTAAGAAAACCGCGAACCAGGACGATCGGTCCCTGCAAGCCGTCATCCCCTGATGGCCGAGCGACGCAGCGTGACGCTAAGAATCGGCTGGGAAAACCCTGCCGATTCCCTCGGCTTCCCTTCGCACTGAAACGCATTGCTTGCCTGTTTGAGCGCATCGGCTGGTGCACTTGGTGGAACCCACCGATTACTGGTTGGGCCTATGGTGATGATGAAGCAATCTGTATCGGATGGGACGGGTTCGCGGTCTGCTTAGCGTTCTGCAGCTTCGTGCCTCTTGCGTTTTGACAGCCGTGCATTCTTGAAAAACTAAATAATATTATATGGTTGCGTCGAAGTTGATGCGGAACGCAATTCGACTTCACATGCGAGCTTGTGACGGTGTGCCTAGATATTGGGTAGCCAATTTGCGCCATCGCTACACTTTGTCGAGACATCTAGGCTCGCTGGGAGATTGTGTAAGATCGACCCGCCCGACGAAAAACGTTGTTAAGACTCGTTTTTCCGTGTAGATGACACTTTAATGAGCGAAATCGCCGAAAAAGCGATATTTAGAGGGCAGGCGG
>NZ_CP177151.1:0-104821 GCF_050389775.1 Marinibacterium sp. SX1
GAAGACCACGTCGCGCAGCACATCAAGCAGCCGGTCGACAACGGCCAGCCGTGCGCCGCAGCCCTGGTCGGCCGAGCGGCAGCAGCGCGCGGCCGTGCAGACGGCACTGAACGATTTCGGCTATCCCGTCGGATCTGCGGATGGTGTCTATGGCGGCAAGACCCGCGCCGGTGTCAGCAATTACCAGGCGGCGATGGGATTTCCGGTGACCGGCAACCTGAGCCCCTATGAACAGCAGGTCCTGCTGGGGGCGCATAATTCCTACCAGACCGGAATTCACAATTCGACATATCCGGGGCTTTTTGCCGCCGAAGGAACCCAGGGTCTGCTGCGCGCGCAGGCGGATCCGAATTACTACAACAATCGCTACCGCAATCAGGGCCAGGGATATGCCGGTGGCACGCAGCCGAATTACGGCGCGGGCACCCAGCCGACCTATGCCGCCGGCACGCAACCCAATTACGGCGGCGGGGCGCAGCAACCGCCCATGGTGAACACGGTCGGGCACGGCACGACCTTTACCGGCGAAGGCGCGATCAACCCGCCGGCCAATGCGCCGGTCCAGGGGATCGCGACAGGCGCCGGCGCCCTGGCGCCGCTGCCGCAGATCGGCCAGGTCGGCCAGGTTGCCGTTTCGATGCAGGATCATTGCGACTTTGCCAAGCTGACCACCCAGACCAACGGCCAGCAGATCATGGCCACCAACATGACCGATCCCGACCAGGCGCTGAGCGAACAATTCTGCGATGCGCGGACGTTCCTGATGGGACGTGTGCAGACGATCCTGGGGGTTGCGCGTGCGACCGAGGATCAGCTGGTCGAGGCCTGCGGCACCGTTCAGACGGCCATGGCCCCGGTGACGGGCACGCTGGGATCCAAGGGCCCGGCGACGGTGAGCGCCGAGGCGTCGGGCATTTCCGGCACGCTGGGTCTGAGCGATCCGGCCGCGGCGGCGGAATATGGCGAGGTGTGCATCGGGCTGGGCTATCGCAGCAACGATGCGGACATGGCGCTGGCGGGGGCGCTGATGCTGGTGGGCGCCGGTCGGGCGCCCTTTGCCGAGATGGTCGGCCACCACGTGCGCAACGGGTTCGGCACGTCCGAGAACCCCGAGGCGGCCAATGCCTGGTACGCGGCCGGTCTTGATGCGCTGGCCGGCAACCAGCCGCCGGCGGTGCTGCCCAGCCAGACGATCCAGCGCACTGCGATCATCCGCGCGGCGGTCGAAGCCGGCAGCCAGCAGGCGGCTCTTGGGTCACAGGCGGTCGTTCCGGTCGCCAACCAGGCGCTGCCGCCGCTGGTGCTTGGCGGCAACTGACCGGGCGTCTGCCGGCGGAACAGGATCGGGGACCGGGGCGTCATGGCCCCGGTCTTTTTGTTTGCGCGGGCGAAGGGAAGGAGCGGGGCTGGTGTCGGTTGCGCGGGGCGCATGCCGGGGGAATCGATGGCTGCGATGAAACACTTGCCTGGCCTGTTGCAGGAGGGGGAAATCAGGTGGGGAATTGGGTTAATTGCCGATTTTACAATGGGCGAATTAATTTCGAACATGGTACATTTATTGCATGCCAATGAATCTGTTTCAGGAGGTGATTGGAATGCTGCACGGATCTGGAAGGCGGAATGTGGCGCTGGTGGCCGCCCTGTCCATGGTGGTGACCGGTGCGGCGCATCGGGCCGGTGCCCAGACCTGGAACGACGTGAACAGAGCAATTGATACTGTTGACTCGATTTGCCGGCTAACCGGTGCTTGCGGTCGCCAACCGAAACCCCAGCCACCGACCTCCCGAAGTGACACAGGGGGCGGACGCGCCTCGCCGCCAAAGCCCAAGCCGGAAACGGCCCAGCAGCGATATGAACGTGAAATGCGGGCCTCTGTGCAATCGGCGCTGAATGCGTTCGGCTATCCGGTCGGCCCGGCCGACGGGGTCTGGGGCACCAAGACCCGCACGGGCATGCGAAACCTTCAGGCGGCATTGGGGTTTCCGGTGACCGGAAACCTGACACCCTATGAGCAGCAGATCCTGCTGGGGGCCCATGAGTCCTACAATACGGGACATCACCATTCGGCCTATCCGGGCCTTTTTGCCGCCGAAGGGCTGGATGGATTGCTTCGCGCCCATGCGGATCCGAATTACTTTTCCACGAAATACGCCGATGGTTCCCCTTCGCAAAACGGCGGGACCGGGGCGATTGGGGGCAGCGACCGCAATCCGGTGTCTCCGCCGAGTGGTGCGGCACTTGCGGACAACCGCGAAGGGCAGGGCGGTTTCAAGCTGGACGCCATCGAAGTCGTCGGAGAATTGCCGGTCTCGATCCAGGAGCATTGCGATCATACCAAGCTGACCACCCAGACACATGGCGGGTTGGTCCAGGCAAGTGACATGACCGACCCCGACCAGGCGCTGAGCGAACAATTCTGCGACGCGCGGATCTTTCTCATGGGCGAGGTGAAGTCGCAGCTTGGCCGGGTGCGGCAGAGCGAGGAAGAACTTGTCGCGGCGTGTGGCCAGGTGGCCGGGGCGATGGCCCCGGCCGTCAGCCGCCTGGGGTCGGAACCACCGGCGGCGGTGATTGCAGAGGCGTCCCGGATCACCGGCACATTCGGGCTGAACGATCCTGCGGCGGTCATCCTCTACGGGCAGGTGTGCATCGGCCTGGGCTATCGTGAGAACGACGCCGACACCGCCCTGGCAGGGGGGCTGGTCCTGGTCGGGGCCGGGCGCACGCCGTTCGCCGAGATGGTCGGCCATCAGCTGCGCAAGGGCTTTGGAACCGCGAAGAACCCGGCGGCGGCCGACGCCTGGTACCTGTTGTCGCTCGATGCGCTGGATGACCAGCAGGCGCCCGCGGTCCTGCCGAGCCAGCAGGACAAGAGGACGGCCATTCTCAGGGCGGCGCTGGGTGCAAAGGGCGGGCAGATGGCGGATGGCGGGGATGGATCGCGCGTGCCGGTGGTGAACAATCCCGAGGCCAACCTGCGGATCATCTGGGGCGAGTGAGGGCGCGCCGGGGGGCTGTTGACCGCCCGGTCATTCGAGGCCGGCCAGCCGGAACGGGGCCCGGACTGCTGGATCTGACGGTGGGCTGTCGGTGTGATCGCGGCCATGGCCCGGGGCAGGGGGCGGCGCGGCGGTGCGGTGATGGGGGGCGTTCAGCGGGTCGGGGTCCTGACCGGTTCCGTGCAGGATGCCCGGCGAGGTGTCGCCGGGATCAGGATGACTTGCGAGGTGTCGCCGGGGCGGTCGTCGCATGTGGCGGTCGCGGCGGGGGCGGGGGGATGCAGGCGCGGACTCCCGATCCGTTCCGAGGCTGCGGTCGCTTCGTGGGCCCATGCAAGCGCCGCTTGTCACTCCGCGCCGGATCGGGTGCGGCACGGTTTTTCCCAAGGACTGGGGCAGCAACCCGCACCAGTGTTGAAAATTGGCTTGCATTGTCGCGTTGGCGCCGCTGCAAACATTGATAATTCTTGTAAATTGCCGGTGGGACGTATTCAGTTGACCTGTCGGATTAAGTCTCATTAATTGGGATTTGAGTTTGTGTTACATCCATGTGGTGGATGGGGATTTCATTTCGTGTTTGCAGGCGATTTGGTGTTACGGCGCGTCCGGGGGGCGGTATTGGATGCAGGGCCATTTGGCTGCCTGCGAACCGACCAATCGGCAGGTCTTGGGACCCTGGCGGCATCTTTCCGGAAATCGGTGGGCCAGTGCGCATTCCGGTCCCTTCGCCCGGCTTTCATGCATGGGCGTGGCAAGTGAACCCAGGGGGGCAGGGAAATGGCAGATAATTTTCTGACCAAGAACCGGATCGAGCTTGGACAATGCCTGGAGTTCGGCGATGGATTGGCGCTCGATTCCCATGCCGCGCTGGTCGAGGCGCTGAAGGCCAAGGCCGGCCCGGAAGCGGCCCGGCTGTTCGCGGAACCGCTGTTGAGCCGCGGCAACAACAGCGCGCCGCCGACCGTGTCGTGGTATGCCGATGTCGAAGGATCGGGTCAGCCCTTCAACCGGCTCGACAGCGCCGCCCAGGCGAGCGTGACGGCTTTGCTGTCGCGGCAACTGGCGGCCGTGGGGCCGTTGATCGACGATCCCGATGCAGGCGCCTTGGTCTCGGCCGCCCTTCATCTGCGCGATCCCGACGATATCTGGGTGGTCGATGGCCGGCCGGTCCTGATCAACTGGGGCATGCTGCCAGCCGGCCAGGCGCGCGACGCGGCCAGCCGGGCCCAGACTTACGGCCGCACGCTTGGCCGGTTCCTGCCGCTGGGATCCGCGCCGCCGCTGACGTCCCTGGAACGCGAGGAACGCGCGGCCCAACGGAACGCCGCCCGGCGCGACACGCTTGCCGAAGACCCTGCGGCCGAGACTGCCGCGGCCGGCACCGGGCCGGCAGGTGACGGGGCCATGCCGCCACCGCCGCCACCGGTGCGCCGAGGCGTGCCGCGCGGAGCATGGATTCCGCTGGTCCTGCTCCTGCTGCTTGCTGGCGGGGTGCTGGCCTGGCTGCTGGTGCCCGGCAACAGGATATTCCAGCATCGCGCCGCCTCGCTGGTCAGTGCCGAAGAGGCGGTGGTCCTTGCCGAAAAGATCAACCAATCGGCCGAGGAACGGGTCGAGGTGCTGCGTGCGGCGCTTGCCGGCGCGGTCTGCACGGGGGACGGCACGCTGCTGATGCCCGACGGCGTGACCATCGAAGGCATGATGCCGCCCAACGATCTTGACCCGGACGACCGGGCCGGTGCCGTGCGTGACGCGCGGGCGCCGTCGCTGTTGCCGCCCGGGGCCGAGCGGGCGCAGGCGGCGGGTCAGGCCGGGCTTGCCGATACCAACGCCCTGCTTGCGCATATCGAGGAACGGACGGCGATGGTGCTGGTCCAGGGGGCGAACGGCCTGGCGACGGGAACCGGGTTCTTTGTCGGGCCGGATCTGCTGGTGACCAATTACCATGTCATCGAGAACGCGGGCGACGAGGGGATCTATGTCACCAACGCGGCGCTGGCCTCTCTCAAGCCGGCCGAACTGCTCAAGGCCTTGGGGCCGATGGCGGCGACCGGCGGCGATTTTGCCCTGCTGCGGGTGCCCGGGGCCAGCCAGCCGAGTTTCCCGATCTATTCGCCAAGCTCCAGCCAGCGCCTTCAATCCGTCATCGCCGCCGGCTATCCGGGCGATCTGTTGAGCACCGATCAGCAGTTCCGGGCCCTGCGCAGCGGAAACCTCGACGCGGTGCCCGACCTGGCCGTGACCGACGGGACGATCAGCGCCGAGCAGCGGCTGGAGGCGGGCAGCGGGGTAATCGTGCATTCGGCGCCGATCTCGACGGGCAATTCCGGCGGGCCGCTGATCGACATGTGCGGCCGGTTGATCGGCGTCAACACCTTCGTGGTGCAGGGGCCGCTGCGCAATCTGAACTTTGCCCTGTCGGGGCCGGACCTGGTGCGGTTCCTGGAAGGCACGGCCGCATTGCCGTCGGTCGTGACCTCGGCCTGCGCGCCGCGGGTCAAGCGGGCGTCTGTGGTGACGGATGGCGACGACACCGCAGCGGACGACAGCGCAACGGACGACACCGCAATGGACGGGGCGACGGGGATCGCGCCGCTGGGCTTGCCGCCGCTCGACCTGCCGGCCACGGATCAGTAACGAGAGGCCGGCGTGGAAAACGTTTTCATAGCGACGACGTCGACCGAGGGGCTGAAACCGCTCGGGACAGCGCCGCAGCGCTCTTATGAACTGGTTGCGAACTCGCTGAAGGACCGGCAGGCGGCGCTGTTGTTCGCGGAACCCGTGTCGTCGCAATATGGCGACAAGGTCGATTGGTACACCGAACGGACCGGCCGCGTGAAACCCTTTGCCGGGCTCGACGAAGACGCGCAGGCTGCGCTGCGGGAGCGGCTTGCCGGCCTGGTCGATGTGGTCAGGGCCGAGGCCGATGCGCTTGGCGGCAAGGACGAGGCGGACAATGACGGCCTGCGCCTGGCCGAAGCCTTGTCCAACGCGCTCGAGATCCCGAACGAAGACAGCATCTATGCGGTGATCGGGCCGGACGGGACGGTCGAGCCGGTGCTGGTGAACTGGGCCTGGGTCGAAGACCGGCAAGCCAGCGTGCGCGGCGTGCTGAGCGGGTTGGACACGCGCAAGCCCGCTGCTGCCGCGGTGCCCCTGGCTTCGGCCGCCCCCGCCGCCCCGGCCGACCGTGCGGATCCGCCGGTCGTCACGGGGTCGGAGGACACGGAGGATGCGCCCGGGGCGGTGGTGACTGCCGGGCCATCCGTCCTGTGGTGGTGGCTTTACGGTTTTGGCTGGCTGATCCTGGCGCTTCTGATCGCGGCGATCCTGCTTCTTCTCATTGCGCCGTGCGGGCTGCGGGTTCCGGGGGTGCCGTCGTTCTGCGCGGCGGCCGAGGCGCCGGTGTCGGACCAAGACCGCAGGACCGCCGTTCTGCGCGACCAGATCGCGATGATCGAACGCGAGATCGGCATCCTCGACCGGGCCTGTCAGCCCGAGCCGGGAATCCCCGATTTCCTGCCGCCGCAGACCGTCGCCGCGCCGGTCCCCGTTCCTGCGCCTGTTCCTGTTCCGGCCGAACACCAGGATATCGACGACCGGCTCGACCGGTCCGGCGCGCATGTGGGCGACCTGACGTTTTCGCTGGTCTGGGACGGGCCGGACGATCTGGATCTTGAAATCTTCTGTCCCACCGGCGATCGGCTGTTCTGGGGGATCCGCACGGCGTGCAACGGGCGGGTCGATATCGACACCGGCGTGGGCGAACCGTCGCCCGAACCCGTCGAGAACATCTATTTCGAGGCGCCGACGCCGGGTGAGTACCGCATCCGGGTGACCATGCCGACATCGCGGCGCAACGGCGCCCCGCAACCGTTCCGGCTGCTTGTCCGCGACGGCGCGCGGGTGGGCGTTTTCGAAGGTGTCGTATCGGGCCGCGACACCGAGTGGGGCCACACTTACCAATACGGGGGAAACTGATGTTCGTGCACCGGGCAAATCGTCTGCGGTCTCTGGTGGATTTCAAGGAAGAGATCACGCTGGTGCCATTTTCGGGTATCCAGATTCTCGATTTCGGGTTCAACCTGCACGACATCGATCTGAAGCCGTCGAAATTCATCGAGCGGACCACGGGCGAAGCCGATGGTGCCCCGGAACGCAGCCTGAGACCGCTGAGCGGCGATCCCGAACGCGATGCCGATGTGCTGGCGGACATGCAGAAGGACGACGACGAATATTCGATCCGTCCGGTGGCCGCGCTTGAACCCTATCTTGAGAAATGGGTGCCGGTGCCCGTCCTGCGGCTCAAGAGCCAGCGCGGGCCGAGCGGCGAGGAACGCTATGATCCCGGCCCGTCGAGCTGGGCGCGGCTGCGCACCGTGGAGTTGGAGGAACCCGACCCGGTCACCGGACATACGCACCGGGTTCAGCTGGGGCTGGACACGACGCTGCTGGCGACCGAACAGGGCGACCATTACCTGGCGCCGGAATTCGGCGATGCCGAGAAACAGCGCGAGTTCCGGTTCGTCTCGGACCCGTTCAACATGGACTGGTTCCTGCGGCGGCTGGAAACCGACGAAGACGGCAACGTCATCGACCTGCAGCAATGGGTGTCCGATTGGCTCAAGGATGTCTTCATCGACTACAAGCGCGCGCAGAACCCGTCGCGCCTGTTTTCCGAAGACAAGCTGCCCTACCTTTTCGAACATTGGGCACGGTATCTTGCCTATCTCAACCTGATCCAGAAGGTCGCGCGCCCGCCAAAGATGCGTTTCGTCAATTCCGTGTCCGAACGCGATGCGGTGGCGCCGGTCGATGTGGACCTGGTGCTGGACGTGGGCAACAGCCGGACCTGCGGCATCCTGATCGAAACCTTCCCGGGGGAATCCCGGGTGGACCTGGCCCGGTCGTACCAGCTTGCCATCCGTGACCTGTCCAAGCCCGAATTCTACTATTCGGGCCTGTTCCCGAGCCGCGCGGAATTCGCCGAGCTGAAATTCGGCAATGAGCGTTATGCCAGCCGGTCCGGTCGCCGGAACGCGTTCCTGTGGCCCAGTTTCGTCCGCATCGGCCCCGAAGCGGTACGCCTGACACAGGGCGAGGAAGGCACCGAGACCCTGTCGGGCCTGTCGTCGCCCAAACGCTACCTTTGGGACGATGCGGCGTCGAAACAGGACTGGCGGTTCCAGAACCATGACGACCCCAACAACCTGCCGAAATCGGTGCGCGCGGCCATGCGCCATCTGAACGAGGCCGGCGATGTCGTTGCGCAGATCGAATACGAAGAAGACCAGCGGCTGAGGAAACGCGGCGCGACCTCGACCAACCGGGCCATCCGCCCGCGGTTTTCCCGGTCGTCGATGTTCGGTTTCACCATGGCCGAGATCATCGCCCATGCCATGGTCCAGATCAACGATCCGGCGCTCAGGTCGCGCCGGGCGCAAAGCGATCTGCCGCGGCGCCTGAAGCGCGTGATCCTCAGCATGCCGACGGCGACCTCGGTGCAGGAACAGGCGATCATCCGGTCGCGCACCGAAGGCGCGCTCAAGCTGGTCTGCGGTGTCATGGGCATGGCCGAAGCGGACAGGCCGCAATCCTTCGTGGACTGGGACGAGGCATCGTGCACGCAACTGGTCTATCTCTACAGCGAGGTGACGCAGAAGTTCGACGGCAGGATCGACACCTTCCTGCGGCTGAAGGGGCGCGAGCGGCCGAATGCCGACGGGGTGCCCGAACCGTCCCTGCGGCTGGCCTGCATCGACATCGGTGGCGGAACGACGGATCTGATGATCACGACCTACCGGGGCGAGGCCAACCGTGTCCTGCACCCCGAGCAGACCTTTCGGGAAGGGTTTCGTGTCGCGGGCGACGACCTGATCCAGCGCGTGATCAGCGCCATCATCCTGCCCAAGCTGCAATCGTCGATCGAGGCGCATGGCGGGCGCTACGTGGGGGAGAAGCTGCGCGAGCTCTTCGGCGGCGACATCGGCGGACAGGATCAGCAATCGGTGCAGCGCCGCCGCCAGTTCGCGATCCGCGTGCTGGTGCCCCTGGCCGAAGCGATGATCGAGCATTGCGAGAAGTCGG
This sequence comes from Marinibacterium sp. SX1, assembly GCF_050389775.1. Classification (NCBI taxonomy): domain Bacteria; kingdom Pseudomonadati; phylum Pseudomonadota; class Alphaproteobacteria; order Rhodobacterales; family Paracoccaceae; genus Marinibacterium; species Marinibacterium sp. SX1. The sequence goes on from NZ_CP177151.1 coordinate 9,087, forward strand.
AGGAATTCGAACGTTTCGACCTTTCGGTTGCCGACATCCTGGGCGTGCGCCCGTCCGTGCCGGTTGACGCGCCGCCGGACGGCGACGGCAGCGATGATGCGGCGGAACCCGTCGAACTGAAGGTGAGCGACGCGGTTCTGAGCTATATCGAGGATGCCGCCGGCGCGGTCGGCGCGCAGGACTGGCACCTGGCCGACGTGGTGATTTCGACCACGCGGGAAGAGGTCGATGCCATCAGCCGCGAGGTGTTCCAGAAGGTTCTGGGCAATCTCTGCGAGGTGATCGACCATCTCGGCGTCGACCTCGTGCTGCTGACCGGGCGCCCGTCGCGGCTTCCGGCGGTGCGCTCGATCGTCGAGGAGATGCTGGTCGTTCCGCCGTACCGGCTGATTTCCATGCACACGTACAAGACGGGCCGATGGTACCCGTTCCGGGACCCGATCACCCAGAAGATCGGCGACCCCAAGAGCACCGTTGCCGTCGGCGGGATGCTGATCGCGCTCAGTGAAAACCGCATCCCGAATTTCAAGGTCTTTGCCGGGGCGTTCCAGATGCGATCGACGGCGCGGTTCATCGGGGAAATGGACAGCAACGGCCAGATCGTGGCGGACAAGGTGCTGTTTTCCGATCTCGACACGAGCCAGCCGGGCGGGGGGGAAACGGCCGTCGTGAATGTCTTTTCGCCGGTCCATATCGGGTCGCGGCAATTGCCGCTGGAACGCTGGACCACGACGCCGCTCTACCGGCTGGACTTTGCGAATACCAATCCGCATGCGCGCCCGGCGCCGATCCGGGTAGAACTGGTCAAGACGGATTTCGACGACGATGACGAAAAGCAGGACGCCGAATCCAAGCTGCGGCGCGAAGCCATGCAGGAGGCCTTTGAAATCTCCGAGGTGACCGATGGCGAAGGTGACGCGATGAAGCTGAGCGACATGGTTCTCACCCTGCACACGCTGGGTTTCGACGACGATTACTGGCTTGATGCCGGCGTGTTCAGGTTTTGACGGGGGGCAGCAGGATGAGTGGTCAGGAGCAACTTGCCAACCGTTGCGGCGACATCGCGCGGCTGTCCCGCGACGCCTATGCGTGGATCAACGACGACGAGAACGCGGAGCAGGTGCAGGCCCGCAAGAAGGACCTGTCCAAGGTGCTGCGCAAGGCAGCCCGGCGGGCCGAACGGCTGGGCAAGTCGGCCCGGACCAAGATGAGCGTCAGCGTGTTCGGACCCAGCCAGGCGGGCAAGTCCTTCCTGGTGTCCGTCCTCGCGCGGCCAAGGGATGGCCGGCTGGTGGCGGATTTCCAGGGCGAGGGCGGCACGCTCGATTACATCAGCCAGATCAACCCGGCGGGGGATGGCGAATCCACCGGCCTTGTCACCCGGTTCACGATGAGCAAGGACCCCACGCCCCAGGGGTTCCCGATCAAGCTGAACCTGCTGACCGAAGCCGACATCGCCCGCACGATCATCAACAGTTTCTACGAGGACGGCGACCAATCCGAACCGCAGCCGGACCTGGACATGCTCAAGGCACATTTCCAGATGCATGCGGGCAAGGCCTCCGGCGGCGATGTGCCGGGTCTGACCTTCGAGGATGTCTATGAAATCGCCGAATACGTGGACAACACCTTTGGCAAGGTTGCCTATGCGGCCGGTCTCAAGGGGTTCTGGGACGAGGCGGCCTATCTTGCGCCGCGCATGAGCGTCGCGGATCGCGGTGCGTTCCTGTCGATCCTGTGGGGCGGCTATCAGGAACTGACGGATCTCTACGTCAAGCTCGCCAGCGCGCTGGCCACGACGGACCATGCCGAGGTGATCTATGCCGGGCTGGATGCGCTTCAGCCGCGCGAAACCTCGATCATCGACGTCAACACCCTGCAGGGCCTCTATTCGCCAAACGAGCAGGACAGTCTGAACGTTCAGACCGAGGCCGGCAAGCAGGTCAGCCTGAACCGCGCGGTGGTCTGCGCGCTTGCGGCCGAGCTTGTCTTTCCCATGCAGACCCAGCCGTCGGACTTCTTTGCCGAAACCGATCTGCTGGATTTTCCCGGAGCGCGCAACCGGTTCGAACTGCCGCTGGCCAAGACGCTGGAACGGCCCGAGGAAGCGGTGACGAACATGCTCCTGCGGGGCAAGGTCGCCTACCTGTTCGACCGATACGTGGCCAACCAGGAAATCACGTCGATGTTGCTCTGTGTGCCCGACAGCAACATGGAAACGCTGAGCCTGCCCGGTCTCGTCGAGAACTGGATCGAGATGACCCATGGTGCCACCGGGGCCGAGCGCGCCCGGAGCGACTGCATCCTGTTCTTTGTCATGACCAAGTTCGACAAGCACCTGGGCGACACCGCATCGGGCGGCACGGAATCGGAGCGTTTCGAACGGCGCATGGATGCCTCGTTGCTCAAGGGGTTCGGCAAGGTGGCGGATTCCTGGGTCCACAAATGGACCGAGACCGAGCCGTTCCGGAATTGCTATTGGCTGCGGAACCCGAATTACTTCGTCGAAGGGCTGATCAACTACAACGAAGACGAATCCGAGCGCGAAATCCGCCCCGAAAAGGTCGAGCGCGTCGAAAAGCTGCGCGAGGGCTGCCTGGCCACGCCGGCGGTGCAGGCCCATTTCAACGAGCCCGAACGGGCCTGGGATGCGGCGCTGACGCTCAATGACGGCGGTGTCAGCTATCTGACCGAGCAATTGACCAAGGTCTGCAAACCCGAAAGCAAGTTGCGGCAGATCTCGAACCAGGTCGAGGCGCTGGCCGCGACGATCCTTGCCGAATTGTCCGGCTTCCATGTGTCGGACGACATCGAGAAGCGGATCGAGGAAAAGCGCGCCCAGTCGGCAGAGATCATCGACCGGCTTGAACTGACCCTGCAGGGGCACCGCTTTGGTGCGCTGCTGAATGCCTTCTGTGTCGATCAGGACCTCATCCAGGACCGGATTTCGCGGGTTCCGGCGTCGATCCGGCTGACCAGCGCGACGCAGTCCGGCGACCTCGTGAAACCGGGGCGCGAGGCTGCGGCGACCCCTGCCGCGCCGCTGCGCCCCGGTGCGCCCTTGCGGCCGGGAGCGCCCCTGCGTCCCGGCGGGCCGGCGCGGCCCGATCCCGTCGAGACCGCTGCAAAGCCCGCGCGGGAGGGCGGCGGCGACCAGGCAACCCGCATCCAGACCATGACGCCCGAGGCGTTCCAGGCCGACACCGCCATGGACGTCTGGATCGAAGGGCTCAGCCGCCTGCGCGACGATGAACACCGGCTGGCGGTGCTGCAGCTGACACCCGAGAACGCGCCCGTCCTGATCGGTGAGATGGTGCATGGGTTCCAACGGTTGGGGTGCCGCGACCGGATGCTGTCGGAGCTGCGCGAGATCGGGTTCGGGCTGACCATGGACAAGCAGGCCGCGCCGGTGGCCATCGTGTGCAGCGAGACGATCAACCGCTTCGTGACGACGCTGGGTGCGCTGGACATGGCGCCGAACGAACGGCCGGTCATCCCGCTTGCGGATGGTGGCACGCGCGACGTGTTCGAGGACCGGGCGGCATCGGACGATGCAAGCGAATTGCCCAGCGTCGCCCGCGCGGCCCATGTGGATACCTGGACCGATTGGGTGTTCACGCTGGAGGCGCTGTTCGTCGGCAACGCAATGGATACCGACGCAGGCGCGATCAACATCGAACAGAACCTGCGCATCGGGCAGATCCTGAACGGACTTGGCAACTGACGAGGGCAGGCCGATGATGAACATTCAACCGGATCCGGCACATCCACGCGGCGGATATGCACGTCTCAGCCTTGCGGCCGACGCGGTGCAGACCCCCGCCGTCAGCATCACGTTGCGCAACAGTTTCAACGAGAAGTACCTCGGCCAGAAGGGCTGGCAATCGGAAAAGGCGTTCTTTGGCCCGTACAACCTGGAACCGGACGGCGATCGGGTCGCGTTTGTCGTGGGCACCGAGATCGTGAACCAGGTCGAGGAATACACCGCGCTGGTCATCGAGATCGGTGACCAGTCGTTCGAGGTGAGCTGGCCCGACGACATCAAGCAGGGCCCGCCCGCCGCGACGGTCGGCGGGGTGTCCGCGACGCCGCCAAAGGCATCGGGCGGGACCGGCCCGAACCTGGTCGGCAAGGCCAAGGAAACGCCGCCGGCCGCGGACACCGTGGACACGATCCCGGAGGACCCGCCCGCGCCGCCGGTCAGGGAGGCGCAGCCCGAGACGCCGCCGCCGACCGCCAGGATCCCGGACCCCGACGCAGGCCCGGCACGCCGGCGGACAGCGCCGATCGCGGCGGTGGTCCTGCTTGCCCTGCTGGCAGCCGGTGCGGCCTATTGGGCCCTGTCCCGGCCAGGCCCGGAACCGGTGGCCGTCGTGGAGGAAGAGCCGGAACCGGTCGCGGAGGTCGCCGCTCCGGCCGATCCCTGTTCCGAAGACGGTCTGAATGCATCGACGGCGGATGGATACGGCGGCCTTGTGGACCAGCTGCAGGCCTGTGGCGGGGCGGTATCGGCCGACGCGGCGCTGGGGCTGATCGAACTGGGCGTCGATGCGAACGATCCCGCGGCCCTGGCCACCTTGGGGCGTCTCTACGATCAGGCGGTCGAAATCGCGGTCGTCGAAACGGACATGGGGCTGACATTCGCGGACAATCCGGCGCGGTCGGCCGAGTATTACTCGCGGGCGATCAGCGCCGGCGACGGGGTGGGCGCGGCCGAAAACCTGGCCGCTGTCTGCGAGCGCCTGAGTGACGCCACCGACACGCTGTCGCAGGGCGCACGGCAGGATTTCTGCGCCAAATGAGACGGGGAGACGATATGGCGACCATGATCCGACGCAGCCTGCCCATGGGGCTTGCCGTGGTGGCCCTGTTGGCGGTCACGCTGCTGGCGGCTTCCGGCGCGCGGGCACAGTCGCCCTTGCTGGTCGACGGGACCAGCACCGTGTTCCAGCGTGTCCTGACCCGCCCCGCCGCAGAGGTCCGCGACGCGCCGGACGGTCGGCTGGTCGATCGCTATGCCGCATTTCAGCCGTTCTATGTCTTTGCCCGGGAAAACGGCTGGGTTCAGATCGGACCTTCGGCGGCCCGGCCGCCCATCGGCTGGGCCGAAGAGAACCGGGTGGTTGACTGGAAACACAACATCATCGCGGCCTTTACCAACCCCGCCGGCCGCAGTCGCCAGCTGATCTTCGACACCGAGAACGACCTGCGCGGGCTGATGAACCACGAGGCCCTGCGCGACGTGCAGGAACGGCTGGTGGCCGAGGCGTCGGCGAACACCGTCGATGGCCAGCTGGGCGTCGTCAGTGTCGAACCGGCGGAATACGTGAACATCCGCGACAGGCTTTACGTCATGCCGATCCTCGATTTCGTCGAGGACCTGCACCCGATGAACTACGAAGATGTCCTGCTGATGCAGGTGGCGTCGATCAACAAGGACGAAAAACCGACGACCCTGGTTGCGCAGGAGAGCGACAGCGACAGTTTCGACGTGGGCATCGTCTTCGTTCTCGACACGACATCGTCCATGCGCAACTACATCGCGCTGACCCGGCGGGTCCTGCAGGACACGGTCACGCGGATCGCCGGGACCGAGATCGGCAACCTGGTGAATTTCGGTGTTGTCGGGTTCCGCGACAATGTCGATGCCGTGCCCGAGATCGAATATCGCACCAGGATGCTGGCCAACCTCGAACGGCGGGGCGACCAGACGCCGGTTCTGGATGCTCTGGCCGAAGCGACCGACGTGACGCTGGTCAGCACGCCGGGGTTCAACGAAGACAGTTTCGCCGGTGTCGAGGATGCCATCGACCTGATCGACTGGGACCAGGCCCAGGCCGGCGGCGATCCGATCAACGCCCGCTATGTCATCCTGGTCACCGATGCCGGCCCCAAGGATGCGCGCGACCCCAACGCCCGCTCGCCCATCGGGCCGGTCGAGCTTCAGGCCGAGGCAGAGGACCGCAACATCGCGCTGATGACACTGCATCTGAAGACGCCCGGCGGGGCTGGCACGCATGAGTATGCCGCCGGTGCCTACCGGTCCCTGTCGCGTTTCGGGGGCGGCGAGTTCTACTTTCCGATCGAGGGGGGATCGGAGGAGGCATTCGAAGGTGTGGCCAGCCGGCTGGTCACGGCGATCACCGACCATGTCCGAACGATCCAGGGGGAACAGACGATCCTGGCCGAAGAGGACACCGACGAGAACCTCAAGGGCCTGTTCGAGGCCGTGGAACTGGCCTGGCTCGGATCGCGCAAGGGTACCCAGGCCCCCGACGTGATCACGGGCTGGGTCTCGGACAAGGCGGTGGAAGCGCCGCAGGACCTGGCGTTCGAGCCGCGCCTGCTGGTTACCAAGAACGAGATGGCGACCATGGCGAAACTGCTCGACGACCTGATCCGCCTGGCCGAGCAATCCCGGGGCGCCGAGGACATGCAGAGCTTTTTCGGGCAGGTGCAGGGGGTGATCGAACAGGTGGTGACCAACCCCGACCGGCTGGCCGAGGCCAATGACGAAACCGTTGGCAGCGCGCTGGAATATCTCGAACGGCTGCCGTACCGCAGCCAGATCCTCCAACTGACCGAGGACCGTTGGCTGCAAAGCGCGATGATGAGACGGGGCATCATCGACGGGATGCGCCAGAAGCTGACGCAGTACCGCAAATGGCTTTATGACGCGTCGGTCTGGACGGCACCTTATGAAAGCGCGCCGGACGGGGAATATGTCTATGCCATGCCGTTCGAAGTGCTGCCATGACCGATCCCGGGCCCAGGCTGGCCATCCGGTCGCTGGCCGTCGGGGCGACCGACAGCGACAGGGCCTTCCGGCTGGAAATCGACAGGCTTGAGATCGACGCGGGCGAAGTGGCGGGGTTCAGCGGTCCCAGCGGGACCGGCAAGACGATGCTGCTGGAGGTTCTGGGGTTGCTGCGGCGGCCTGAACCCGGCGGCACGTTCCGGTTGTCGGCCCCGCCCGACACGGTGGACATCTCGGCCATGTGGCAGCGTCCCCGGGCGGATGTCGAAGCGCCCGGCCTGCGCGGAAAGCACTACGGGTTCGTGCCGCAATCCGGCGGGCTGCTTCCGTTCCTGACCGTGTCGGAGAACATCGCGCTGAGCCAGCGCATCGCCGGCCGCGAGGACCGGGCGTGGCAGGCACGGCTGGAACAAATGCTCGGGTTGGAGCCGTTGCGCCGCCTGCGGCCGGGATCCCTGTCCATCGGGCAAAGGCAGCGCGTGGCCATCGCGCGGGCCCTGTCGCATCGCCCCGACATCGTGATCGCCGACGAACCGACCGCGGCGCTCGACCCGGAAAATGCCGCCGGGGCGATGGAGCTGCTGATTGCCGCTGCCGTCGAAGGCGGGGCCGCCGTGGCGATTTCCTCGCATGACCTGGGCCTTCTCGACCGGTTCCCGATGCGGCGCCTGCACCTGGAACTGGTGCTGTCCGACGACCCCCGGCGCATCACCAGCCGGCTGTACGAGCCCCTGGAGGACGCGGCATGAGGCTTGTCGTCGGGCTCGCCCTGCGTGACCTTGTTCACCAGAAGGTTCACCTGATCTGCAATGTGGCGATCCTGGCCGGCGTCCTGGTGCCGCTCCTGGTTCTGTTCGGGGTCAAGAACGGGGTGTACGAGGCGCTGATCGGGCGGCTTCTGTCCAACCCCGCCACGCTTCAGATCGACACGTCGGGGAACGAGGTCTTTGTGGCCGACGATGCCGAAACGGTCCGAGGCTGGCCCGAGGCGGGGTTTGTCACACTCAAGACGCGCAGCCTGTTCGATTTCGTCAACGTGCGCGTCGAAGGCGGGCGGGAAAAACGGGATGCGCTCTTGATCCCGTCGGGCACCGGCGACCCGAACCTGCCGGACGGCGTCACGCTTGGCCCCGGGGATGTTGCGGTCAGCGCCGGCCTGGCCGCGCAGCTGTCCATCCAGCCCGGAGCCCGGCTGCAGGTCATCACCCAGGCCGAGGACAGGCCGCGCCAGCTGGTCCTGACGTTGGACGTGACCAGCGTGCTGCCCGCCGCAAGCGCCAGCGGACGGTCGGTTCTGGCCAATGTCGAGGTTCTGGACCTGGTCGAAGCCTTTTACGATGCCTATGCCCTGCCGGAATACGGCATCGTCGACGGCCGGCCGATGAGCCAGCGCACCGGTGAATACGAGGGATTGCGGGTGTTCGCCCGCGAACTGGAAAGCCTGGCCGCCCTGCAAAGCCGGATCGAGCAGGAGTTTGCCGTTCGGACCGAAGCCCGCACGGCTGAGGTCGAGACCATTCTGAACCTTGGCCGGAACCTCAACCTGGCGCTCCTGTTCACGGCGGGCGTGGCGTCCGTCGGGTTGGCGGCGGCGCTGGTGTTCGGCTTTTGGGGCGAGGTGGCGCGCAAGCGGCAGGTGCTGGCCGCGCTGGCGCTTCTGGGGATTGGCGGGCGTTTCCTCTGGCTGTTTCCCGTGGTTCAGGCCCTGGCGTCGGGCTGTTGCGGGCTCCTGGTGTCATTCGGGCTTTTCCTGGTGGCGGGGGCGGCCGCCGAGCGGCTGTTCAACAGCGGCTTGACCGAGGCCGGCGGGCTGGTGTCCGTCAGCATGGGGCAGGGCCTGGTGATCGGCCTGCTCGTTCTGGCATTTGTAGCCGGCGCATCGCTGTTTGCCGCCTGGCATGCCGGGCGGACCGACCCGGCCGACGTGCTGAGAAGCGGGGTGACATGAGCCTGCGGTCTTTCCTTGTCTCGTTGGCCCTGCTGTGCCCTGTCCTTGGGGCGTTGCCGGTACGGGCCCAGGATGCGGCATCGGCCGAAGCCGCGCCCTGGGCGGCCGAGCTGATCGACCCGGGGCCGGTCCTGGGGGACGCGGAACCGGCGGACCTGATCCTGCCGATGCCCTGCGGCGGGGGGATGGCGTTCCAGCGCGTGGCGGTTCCCACCGAAATCGACAACCCGCTTGCCGACCGGCCGTTTCGGATGGGGCAGTCGGGCAAGGAATCCGGGTTCTCGGACTACCTGCGTCCGACCTACCTGCGCGGGGCCTTCATCGACCGGGACAACACCGCGACGGTCTATTACATCGCCCGTTACGAGATGAACCTTGCCCAGTTCCGGGCCTTGTCCGGCGATTGTTCGGGCGAGTTTTCCCGGCGCGACCAGTTTGCCAAGGGGGATCTGACCTGGTTCCAGGCGGTCGATCTGCTGCGGGCCTATACCGAATGGGTGCTGGCCAATGCGCCGGACAGCATGCCGACCGAAGGCGACAGGGTCGGGTTTCTCAGGCTCCCGACCGAGGCCGAATGGGAATTCGCCGCGCGGGGCGGGATCAAGGCCGATCAGGGGGCATTCCTTGCGCGGCGCTTCTTTACCGAGGGAGAGTTGTCCGATTATGCCCATTACCAGGCACCGGGGCAGGGGCGGGGCAAGCTGCGCCCCGTCGGCATCAGGCGACCCAACCCGCTGGGCCTTTACGACATCTACGGCAATGCCGAAGAGCTGATGCTGGAACCGTATCGGCTGAACGCCATCGGCCGGGCGCACGGGCAGCCGGGCGGGCTGGTGACACGGGGCGGGTCGATCGACACCGAAGATGCCCGGATCTACACCGCGCAACGCCGCGAATATCCGATGTTCAGCCAGACCCAGGGCGGCGCGCTGGTCGGCACGTTCTTTGGTATCCGCCCGGTCATATCGGCCCATATCATGACCGATGCCGGGTATGACGCGATCCAGAAGGGCTGGGTGGCCGAGGCCGACCGAAGCTCTGAAGCCGATGCGGATCCGCTGGCGGCGCTGTCGGAAATGCTCGATTCCGAGGTCGATCCGCGGCGCAAGGAATCGCTGAGTGCCCTGCAGCTTGAGTTCCGCATCGCCCGGGAAGCTGCCGATCAATCGCTGGCCCAGGCCGCGAAATCAACGCTGCTGAGCGGGGCCGCCTTTGTCGATACGCTGATCGAGGACAGCGCCGAAATCTCGCGGCTGCACTATTCGGCGCTGGGGCTGCGGGACCTGGCGCAGGGCGCGATCGGTCAGCAGCGTGCCGAATACATCCAGCAATGGACCGACACGAATGCCCGGATCGACGGGTTGCGGGCCAGTCTGAGGACCTATCTGCTGTCCTATCGCTCGGCCCTTGAAACGCTGGCCAACGACATCGACGTCACACAGCGGGACGCGGCCTATGAAACGTTGCGCAGCGACCTTGAGGGGTCCGGGCAGTCCGAACTGCTGGATCATCTCGCGAACTTCTGGGCGGATCTGCTGCAATATTCCGTGTCCCCCGACATGGGCGATATCGACCTTCTGCAACTGGCCATCGACGGCGGGTGAAAGGCCCGTCCGCCGTGGTCAGGATGGCGGGCCCTTGCGCGTCGGCATGTTCTCGGGAAGGGCGGGAACGACCGGGGCAATCGGCGCCAGCGTTTCGGACGAACCGATTGCGGTCCGTTCGTTGCCGGGATCGAAACTGGCCGAGATATAGGGCCGTTTGCCCCCGCCGCCGGGCTGGTCCGCCGTTTCGACGAGGTTGAACAAGGTGACCTGCTGCCCCGTGAAATCGGTGAAGGTGCCGACGGGCACCTCGCCCTGGCTGGGGATGGATTGCCAATGTTCCAGGATCTCGATGGCCCGGACCGGAACGCGATGGGCCAGCAGGGTGCGGCCGATGAAACTGCCGTCCGTGGAAGGGATCGTGAGCCCCTTGAACCGCGCGCCGGGGATCAGCGCGGTCAATACGGCGTTGGCGCCGGCCTGATACCGGTCATGATCGGTTCCGATGAGGACACCTCCGCCCGCTTCGGCCAGGGCCAGGATCTGGTTCACCAGCAGATTCCCGGTGGCACCATTCGGGCCCGGAAACCGGGTGGTTGCATTGGCGCGGATGCTTCTGATCCAGAACGACCCGTCCAGCATGACGGCGCGGTGGCCCGAGGCATAATGCGCCCGCACCGCGTCGAGATCGCTGGCATTGAACCGAGAGCGCGTGTCCGTTGTGTCAATGATGACAATGTCATAGCTCGACGCGTTGAGCTGCTGCGCGAGGTCGCCGCCGCGCGTTGACGAGCGGAAGTCGGTCGACACGGAGTTTCCACCTTCGAACCCGTTCAGAAAATCCGCCATGGCCTGTCGGTGGTGATTTTTCTGGTTGGAATATTCGGGGTTGGCGTTCCACCAGAGCACCCGAACGGGGCCGCTCTGCGCCAGGACCGGTGTCCAAAGGCACGCGGCCAGCAACGTGGCCAGGATCAGTCCGACAAGGTTCATCTTCACGCGTCGATCAAGTAGAGCCTTCAAAAGACATTTCTCCAACAATGCGTATTCGTAATGGCATCCGGTTGTCGCATCACGACAATACGACGGGTGCGGGCGAACTCAAGCCGCACAATTTGTCTTTGGCTGTCGAATGGCCTCTGTTCAAAACGGCCGGGGCAAATCGGCAGGCCGGGTGTCGGGCGCGCGGGTGACCGCCAATTCGGCATTGTACCCGGTCAAGATACGATCACGGCAAGGATCACCTGACAGTTCGCCCGGAATTGACGAAGATCGATGCGCTCGCAGTGCGATTGACCTGACGCTGTTTGTTGGCCAAGTTCGGTGCAAGCGGAATTCGACGTGTTTGCCGAGAGTATCCATGTTTCTTGCCCTGATTTTCCCTGCCGTCCTGCTTGTTCTTGTTGTGGCGGCGACGTCGTTTCTCCTTCTGGAACCCTGCGGCGTGGACTGGCCCGTGCTCGACCGGTTCGGAGCCTGCCGCCCGGTTGGCGAACTGGCGGCACAGGATCGGCTGGCCGCGCTGGAACTGGAACGGATCGACATCGAACGCGAGATCTACACGCTCGAACGCGAGATCGCCGGGATACAATGTGTTGCGACCGGGCCGGATCAGACCCGCCCGATGATGCCCGAGGGCTGGGCGAATCGGTCGACGTCGATGCTGTTCGGCTGCTGGGACATATCGCTGGATTACCGGACCCGCGATGTCGATACCGATGCCGTGGCCGGCTATACGGACTGGCAGGTCTGTTTCGACACCGGGGGCCAGGGGCGCGAGATCATGCGCGATACCGCCGGGATCGTGTGCGAAGGTCCGGTAACGGCCAGCTACACGGATGCCGGGCTGTCCCTGTCCGAGCCCGGTGACCTGCCGTGCAGTGACGGCGGCTACATCCATCGGCGCGAGATCTCCTGTCAATTGTCCGACGCGGGGGCGGCGGTTTGCACGGCCCTGCAGCCGGAAACCGGCGGGCGCGCCGATGTCACCATCGCCCGAAGGGACTGACGCGGGCAGGGCACAGGCGGGGCAGGGAAGCGATTCTGGCAAAAACCGGGAAAAGCCGGGGCGGCAATCCGGTCAATTCCATTCGCTGTCCGTTTTTCTGAATTAAGATGGCGCTTTACGGGGCGCGACAGATCGTTTCCCGATAGTGTTATTTGATGTCATCCGCAATTCGTTGACGGGTCAAACGCGCGGGATTACCGTAACAGCCATCTATTAGACTGCCGGCAACGGCTGATCATTCTGTTTACAGGTTGAGGTACTTTTTGTGTTCGTAGACGCTCGCTCTCTGCCGGAAGGAGAGGTCTTGCATTGTGATGTCTGCATCGTTGGTGGGGGCGCTGCGGGAATTACAATGGCAATGGAATTGCGCGACACCGGCATTGATGTCGTGCTGCTGGTTGGCGGCGACATGCATTTCGACGATGCCGCGCAATCGCTTTACGCCGGGCCGAATGTCGGCATCCAGGGCTGGGAGCTGGACGAATCCCGGCTGCGCATGCTGGGCGGGTCGACCAACCATTGGGCCGGCAACTGCATTCCGCTCGATCCCATCGATTTCGAGGCCCGGCCGGGCATTCCCTATTCGGGCTGGCCGATCACCCGCGCCGATCTCGATCCCTATTACCTGCGCGCGCAGGCCTATGTCGAAACCCCGTCGGCCGATCTGTTCGACACGCCCGAGCGGCTGGCGGCGATAGGCCCCGGGGCGCTGGATTTCGATCCGGACAAGCTGCGCACCTTCATCTATGCCGAAAGCACGCCGACGACCTTCGGCTATACCTACGAGGAACAGCTGGGCGCGGCGCCGTCGCTGCGCGTGCTGGTCCATGGGTCGGCGCTGGAGATCGAGACCAACGATACCGCGTCGGAAGTGACCGGCGTGCGCGCGGGCACGATCAGCGGGGCGCGGTTCTCGGTGGTTGCCCGGCATTACGTGCTGGCCGCCGGCGGGGTCGAGATCCCGCGGCTGCTGTTTCTGTCGAACAAGGTCAGCCCGGCCGGGCTGGGCAATGGCAACGACCTGGTCGGGCGGTTCTTCAGCGACCATTACTCGATCCGGCCTTCGCTGACTTCGCTGGGCCGCGACAAGGCGGCCGATCTCGACCTGTACACCCGGTCGCACGATATCGACGGCGGGTATTTCCGGGGGGCGATCGGCGCTTCGGAAACCCTGCTGCGCGAGGAAGAGCTGCCGAATTTCCTGTTCTTCGTGCAGGCCCAGGAAAACGCCTCGCCGGGGCGGCAATCGGCCCAGGCGCTGCGCCGGGCGGTGGGCCAGGGCGAGATGCCGTCCAACCTGATGTGGCACCTTGAGAACCTGCTGACCGACATGGACGGGGTGACCAACGAGATCTATCGCACCGTGACGGGCACCAATGACAACCTGATCGAACGCACCTGGATCGACCCCTGGGTGGTGACCGAGAGCATCCCCGATCCCGAGAGCCGGATCATGCTGGTCGACAGCCGCGATCCGATCTTTGGCCAGAACCAGGTGGCGATGGATTGGCGCATGGCCTCGGGCCAGCTGGAGGTGTTCGTGCGGGCGACCGAGATCCTGGCGCAGGAGCTGGGCCGGCTGGGCTATGGGCGGATCTGGAGCGCGCTGCTCAACGATCCCGAGAGTTGGCCGACCTATCCGGCCCATGGCAAGCACCATTGCGGCACGACGCGCATGTCGGACGATCCGCGCAGCGGGGTTGTCGATGCCGATTGCCGGATACATGGCGTGTCCAACCTGTTCGTGGCCAGCAGCGCGGTCTTTCCGACCCAGGGCGCGGCCACGCCGACACTGACCATCGTGGCGCTGTCGGTGCGGCTGGCCGATCATCTCAAGATACGCCTGGCCGAGGGGGACCTGTGATGGGCGCAAGCAAGGCAAACGGCCCCGGCCGGCGCGACGTGATGGCGCTGATCCTGGCGGCCACCGGGTCGGCGCTGGCCTCGGGAATGGCCCCTGGCATGGCCCGGGCCGCAGCGGCGCCGGGGCCGGTGGATCATGCCCTGGTCGATCACGCCCGGGCGCTTGGCGTGGCGGTGCTGCGCAGCGGCCGGGTGCCGCGCGAGGCCGGGGCGCTGCGCGCCGGGCTGGCCGGGCGGGGCATCACCGACGGCACGCCCGAAGCGATGATCCGGGCGGCGGTCGACCGGGCCGCGGCTGCGGATTTCCAGGCCGGCGACACGATTTGCATCGACGGGCTGATGTTAAGCCGGACCGAGGCCGAAGCCCTGGCCTATGTTGCGATTTCCCATGACAATTCATTCAGTTAGAAAGTATCCCATTGCCCCGTACCCCTGCCATCCTGGGTGGCATCTGCCTGTTGGCCGGCCTGGCCGTCTTTGTGCTGATGCCCGCAAGCCGTTACACGCTGACAACGCTGCTGGTGCTGCTGGCGCTGGTCTTCTTCCTGGTCGCGCGCCGCCGGGCGCGGCGGGGCTAGGCGGCTTGGGGGAGGCGGGCGGATGAGCCGGTCGGGCCTGTTCTTCGCGGCCAAGCTACTGTTCGGCCTGGCGCTGCTGGCCGTGCTGCTCTTGCGCGGCGACACCTGGGCCGAGACCGCGGCGGTGCTGGGCGGGCTGGACCTGGCGGGGCTGATCCTGGTGCTGGCGATGCCAGTGCCGCTGATCTGGGCGAGCTGCCTGAAATGGCAATTGCTGCTGGATTACCGGGGCATCCGCGTCACGATCCCGCCGCTGATGCGCTATTACACGGTCGGGTACTGGTTCAACAATTTCCTGCCCAGCAGCCTGGGCGGCGATGCCGCGCGGTCCTACCTGGTGGGCAAGCGGATCGGGTCGCAATCGGAATCGCTGGCCGCCGTGGTGCTGGAACGGCTGACCGGGCTGGTCACGCTGGTCGCCCTGGCGATCCTGGGGTTCATCGCCACGCCCCGGGTCCAGGACGATCCGGTCGTCGTGGCCGCGCTGGCCATCATGGCCGGCGGCTGCCTGGCGCTGTCGCTGATCATCTGGGCGCCGGGCCCGTTCCAGCGGATCGGCACGGGAAGTGTCACGGGTAGCGGGCTGATCGGGCGGCTGGCCGGGGCGGCCGGCCGGGTGCGCGGGGCGATGCAGAGCTTCTGGGGCGCGCCGCGGGTCATCACCCTGGCCGCGGCCTATTCGTTTGGCTACCACGCGCTGACCATCGTCAATGTCTACGTGGCCTCGCGGGCGCTGGGGATCGACGTCGGCTTTGCCGGCCTGTGCGCCGTGACGCCGATCATCCTGGTCCTGGCCGCCCTGCCGACGACGCCGGGCAGCATCGGCGTCTGGGAATGGGCCTATTCGGTGCTGCTGATGCCCATCGGGGCCGAGCTGGAACAAGGCCTGGCCATCGCGCTGGTGCTGCGGGGCCAGCTGCTGTTCACCTCACTGGTCGGCGGCGTGCTCTACGTCGCCGAGAAACGGCCGCTGGCGGTGGCCGCGCAATCGGATGAAACACATGGATGACAAGCAGACAGCCGCGCCCGGTGCCGCAAGGCCCGTGGGCGAGATTTCCTACAAGGTGCAGGACGAGGTGGCCGGGCGCCAGACTTCGGCGATGCACAAGTACCAGGACATGGTGATCGGCTCGCGCTCGCTCTGGGCGCTGATCCGGTTCGAGCTGATCATGCTGTTCACCTGTTCGATCCCCGGCGCGCTGGGGCTGGCGCTGCGGGGCAAGCTCTATCCGCTGATCCTGGGCGAGGTCGGCCGGGGCGTGGTCTTTGGCCGGAACATGACCCTGCGCCATCCGCACAAGATCCGCATCGGCGACGGGGTGATCATCGACGACAACGTGATGATGGATGCCAAGGGCGAGACCAACGAAGGCATCGTGATCGCCGAGAACTGCTTTGTCGGGCGCAATTCGATCCTGAGCTGCAAGAACGGCACGATCGAGATGGGGCGCAATGCCAACATCGGGTTCAACGCCGAGGTCTTTTCATCGAGCCGGGTGGTGATCGGGCCGGACACGCTGATCAGCGCCTATTGCTACGTGGTGGGCGGGGGCAATTACGATCCCAACCGCACCGACGTGCCGATCAACCGCAGCCTGCGCGAGGACCGGGCGACGGGGATCACGCTGGAAGGCAACATCTGGGTCGGCACCCATTCGATCCTGCGCGACGGGGCTGATATCGGGGCGGGCACGGTGGTGGCCGCGGGTTCGGTGGTCAACACCCCGATGCCGGGTTGGTCGATCGTCGGGGGCACGCCGGCCAAGGTCATCGCGCAGCGGCCCGACCCGGCGCCCGAGGCGGGCTGAGCCGGCCCGCCCCGTTTCCTGCCTGTCCTGACATCGACCCGCAAGGTGGCACAGCCCGGCGGGCGTGGCCCGGGCGCGACAGCCCGGGGCCATGGCCGCGCGGCCCGTTCCATTCCGCCCGGCGCGGTGCTTTTTGGCGCCAAATGGCAAGCCGGCCGGTCGCATCCTGACTAGTATCGCATCCGCAGCACGCCCCGACCCCGGCGTCCCGGCCATTTCGCCGGGCGTCCGGGATGCCGGGGCGCGACATGCGCAGGGATGATACGCCGGTCCGACCGTGACGGCAGGTGGAGACGACAATGAACGACAAGACGCCGGTCTTCGGCCCGGTCCGGTCCGCCAAAGGGCGGCTGCTGGCCGGGGTATGGCGGCAGGCTCCGGCGGGGCCGGGCCTGTCGCTGGCACTGTGCGGGGCGTTGCTGGCCGGGTCGGCGGCGGCCGAGTGCACGGTCGACGGGACGGATACGCTGTGCACCGGCGAAATCGCCTATTTCCTGGCCCGGGATTTCGTCGAGAACCAGGCGTTCACCTTTCGGTTCAGCGACCTGACCGTGCCGATCAGCGGCGAGGGCAGCCCGTCGACGGGCGGGCTGCAAACCCCGGCGATCGGGCTGTCCAGCACGGTCACGGCCAGCGGCATCACGCTGTCCTTCGATGGCGGGACCGAGGGCATCGACACGGCGGGCCATGGCATCGGCATTCTCAACCAGGCCCCCAACGGCGCGGCAGGCGAGGACGCGGCCCATGCCTGTCCGGGCAAGGCCGGCGGGACCGGTGGGGATATCGCGCTGACGATCCTGTCGGGCGATGTGAAATCGACCTTTGACGGGAACAATGGCGACAGGAAGTCGGCACTGTGGGCGGCGGTGCTGGCCGAAAGCGAAGGCGGATCCGGCGGTCGGGGCGGCAAGGGCCTGCGCCGGTTCGGCTACAAATCGACGGGCGGCGACGGCGGCAAGGGCGGCGACGGCGGCGACGTGACGGTCGTGGTGACCGAAGACGCCCGCCTTCGCGGGGCGGGCAGCAACGGGCTGGTGGCGCAGAGCATCGGCGGCAAGGGCGGGCAGGGCGGCGACGCCAGCAGCGCCGTCATCGGCCAGGCCAAGGGCGGCAAGGGGGGCCAGGGCGGCCGGGGCGGTGACGTGACCGTCACGGCGCAGGGCCGGTTCCGGGCCGAGGGCATCGCCATCCTGGCCCGCAGCCTGGGCGGCGAGGGTGGCAGCGGCGGCGAGGCCGGCGGGCTGTTTTCCGAAGGCGGGGGCAGCGCCCGGGCCGGGGCCGGCGGCGACGTGTCGGTCACGCTGGGCACAGGCACCGAGATCACGACCCGGGGCGCGGAGGCCCTGGGCATCCTGGCCCAGAGCATCGGCGGCTTTGCCGGCGAGGGCGGGCAGGGCAACGGCTTTGTGGGCTATGGCGGCAGCGGCGAGAGCGGCGGCGCCGGCGGGGCCGTCTCGTTGAGCATGACCGACACGACGGTCACGACAAGCGGCAAGGATTCCACGGGCATCGTGCTGGAAAGCGTCGGCGGCGGCGGCGGGCTGGGCGGCAAGGGCGGCGGCGTCGTGGCCCTGGGCGGCGAGGGCAATGCCGGGGGCGCGGGCGGCGAGGTCATGGCCGACCTGGACCAGGTCACGGTGACGACCACGGGCGAACATGCCGCCGCGCTGAGCGCGCTGAGCCTTGGCGGCGGCGGGGGCATGGGCGGCGCCGGGCGCGGAGCGGCCCAGGTCGGCGGCAGCGGCGGATCGGGCGGCAAGGGCGCCAATGTCCATGTCACGACAAGCGGGCTGTTCTCGACCACGGGCGATGTCTCGGCGGGGATCAAGCTGGAAAGCACCGGCGGCGGCGGGGGCTCGACCTATGTCACCTACGGGGTGCTGGCCATCGGCGCCGATGGCGGCGCAGGGGGCGCCGGCGGGGCCGTGCAACTGCAGAATTCGGCAACGGTGTCGACCGAGGGGCTGCTGTCCCGGGGCATCCTGCTGCAAAGCATCGGCGGTGGAGGTGGCGAAGGCTCTGCCGTCGTGGCCGTCGCTCCCTACCTGTCCGTCGCCCTGGGTGGCGAAGGCGGGGCAGGGGGCGACGGTGGTGCCGTCACCTACAGGGACGAAGCGGACAGACCGGCCGGATCGGTGACCACGCAGGGCAACCTGTCGAGCGCGCTGGTGGCGCAGAGCGTGGGTGGCGGCGGCGGCTCTGCGGGCACCGCAGTGTCGGTGGCGGCCTCCTGGCCCATGGCCATGTCGCTGGGCGCCAGCGGCAGCGGGGGCAAGGGCGGATCGGCGGGCAAGGTGGTGATCGACACGGCCGCCGACATCACGACGCTGGGCCGGCTGTCGGCCGGGATCAAGGCGCTGTCGCAGGGCGGCGGCGGCGGCGATACCGGGCTGCTGATCACCCCGGCCGCGGCGCCGAAGGGCGTCGACCTGGATATCGCGCTGGCCGGCTCGGCCGGGGTGGCGGGCCATGGCGGCGCGGTCAGCGTGACCAGCGCGGGCCGGGTCACGACCGAAGGCGTGCGGGCCGATGCGATCTTTGCGCAATCCAGCGGCGGGGGCGGTGGCTCGGCCAATTCGGCCTCGGGCGGCGGGCTTGGCGTCTTGTCCTACGGGGTGTCGACCTCGATCGGCGCGACCGGGGGCAAGGGCGGCAACGGCGGCGCGGTGAGTGTCGAACAGAGCGGCGCGGTGGACACGACGGGCGACCTGTCGCGGGGCATCTTTGCCCAGTCGGTCGGCGGCGGCGGCGGCGATGCATCAAGCGCGATCGACGTGTCGTTGGCGAGCACGGCCTCGGCCAGCTATACGCTGGGCGGCACCGGGGGCAGCGGCGGCAAGGGCGGAACGGTGTCGGTGACCTCGGCCGGGTCGGTGGCCACGGCGGGCGACACCGCAACGGCCATCATGGCGCAAAGCCTTGGCGGCGGCGGCGGTGTCGGCGGGCTAGCCGGCCATGGCACGATCGATCGTTACACGGTCAACCTGGCCATGGGCGGCAAGGGTGGCAAGGGCGGCAAGGCCGGCACGGCCGAGGTCGTGGTGCAGGACACGGTGACCACAACCGGCCGCCTGTCGCACGGCGTGGTGGCCCAGAGCACCGGCGGCGGCGGGGGCATGGCCGGCGGCGCGCTGGGGCTGGCCATCGGCAAGGCGGCGGTCAATCTCAACCTGGGCGGCCGCGGAGGCAATGGCGGCGACGGCAGCACGGCGTCGATCCTGATCGACGCCGACGGCCATGTGCAGACAACCGGTGACGGGGCGGTGGCGCTGATGGCGCAATCGGTCGGCGGCGGGGGCGGCGTGGGCAACCTGTCGCTCGAAGTCGGGCTGGCCGTCGACATGTCGCTGGCGATGTATTCAAGCAATGGCGCCGACGGGGCCGGGGGCACGGCGCAGGTCACGACCGAGGCAGGCAGCCTGGTCGAGACAACGGGCGAAGATGCCGTGGCCGTCCTGGCCCAGAGCGTGGGCGGCGGCGGCGGTCTGGTGCTGATCGACATCGACGAGGCCCAGGGCGCCACGATCGACCTGGGCGGTATCAGCACAAACGGCGACGAGCGCGAGCTGAGCGCGGGCGGCGAGGTCATTGTCGAAACGGCAGGCACCATCACGACCGAAGGCACGCGCAGCCATGGCATCCTGGCCCAGAGCGTGGGCGCGGGCGGCGGGGCGGTGCTGACGGCGGTGCAGGATGCGGATGCCACCGTGCGCGTGGGCGGCTCCAAGGCCGCGACCGGCGATTCCGGCGACGTGCAGGTGACCAACAGTGGCCATATCGTGACCTCCGGCGACCAGGCGGCGGGCATCATCGCCCAGGGCGTGGGCGGCGGCGGCGGGCTGGGGCCCAATGCGATGCTGGCCTTCTCGGCCGATGTCGAGACGCTCAACATGGGATATGCCGTGGGCGGTGTGTCCAACGGCTTTGCCCAGGCCCAGCACAATGCCCGGGGCAACGGCGGGATCATCGATGTGCAGACCGGCGCGATCACGACAACCGGCACGGCGGCCCATGGCGTGGTGGCCCAGTCGGTCGGCGGCGGCGGGGGACTTGCCGCGGTGGTCGATGCCGATGGCCAGGTCGTGGCGGCCATGGCCGGCAGTGTCGCCGAGGGCGGCGAGGGCAATGCCCGGGCGGTGACCGTGACCGTCGACGGCCCGGTTGCGGTCTCGGGCGCGGAGGCCCACGGGATCATTGCCCAATCGGCCGCCGGCACGAAGCGCAGCCCGAACCCGGTCAGTGTCACGGTGACCGGCTCGGTGGCGGCCACGGGCGAGAACGGCCGGGGGATCCTGGCCCAGAGCACCGGGGGCAAGAGGAACGCGGCGATTGTCCTGGAGGTGGCCGAAGGGGCCAGCGTGACCACCGGGGAAGAGGGCCGCGAGGCGGTGCTGCTGCTCGACGGGACCGATAACACGATCGACAATGCCGGGGTGATCGCCACCCTGGGCGGTTTTGCCGATGCCGATGACGGGGCCTATGCGATCCGGGCCGAGGGCACCGACTCGGCAACGGCCGTCACCAACACGGGCCGGATCAGCGGGGCGATTTCCGGCCAGGGGCTGTCGGTGCAGAATGCGGCCGGCGGGGTGATCGAGTTCGGGCGCGAGAACCTGCTGGGCGGCGGGCTCTACAGCCAGGGGGTGATGACCACCGGCGAACAGGGCGTGGTGCGCCGGTCGCGGGTGACGGGCAGCGTCGAGATGGACGGCGGCACGCTGCTGGTCGATCACCAGCTGGGCGACGGGGCCGACACCGGGGCGTCGGCCGACCTGCTGACCCTGAACGGGGCCAGCACGCTGACCGGCGAGATCCGCACGCAGATCGTGGGGGTCAACCTGATGAGCGAGGGCAGTGTCGACAGTGTCGACATCCTGCGCCTGCCGGTCTCGACCCGCGGCGAGATCGACCTGAGCGTCGCGGATACGGCGGTGATCGATTACCGGCTGGTCGAAAGCGATGCCTCGGGGATCGCGACCTACAGCCTTGAATACGCGGTGGATTACACGCCCTGGCAACAGGCTGCGGGCGGCGGCATCCAGCGTGTCGGGGCCGAGGATACGGATGGAGACCTGGCCGTGCCGGGGGGTGTCAACCTGGGCAATGCCGCGCGGTTCGGCGATTACCTCGACACGCTGGTGCGCGCGCGTCAGGCCGAGATCGCGGCCGGCGGGGGCTCGGCCTATGCCTGGACCGAGGACCTGGCCAGCCAGGTGCTGGAGGTCGGCGATGTCGAAACGCTGCTGGCCGATTACGACATGCTGGTGCCCAACGTGCACAGCGCGCCGCTGGATGCCAACATGCTGGCGGCGATCAACTTTGCCAATGCCCTGCTGTCCTGCCCCGAAGAGGGCGCGCCGGGGCTGGAGCGCCGGGGCGGCGACGGGGCCTGCAGCTGGATCAACATCCAGGGCGATTACATGACCCGCGACGCGACCCATTCCACGCTGGGCTACTCGGAACAGACATTCGGCCTGTCGGCCGGGTTCCAGGCCGGGATCGGGGCCGATCTGCAGGCCGGGATCGGGCTGTCCTACGAGGCCTCGCACCTGTCGGCGCGCAACCTCAGCGACGGCGGCGGCGAGCGCGTGCAGCTGGGGCTGCTGGTCGAGAAACAGGCCGGGCCCTGGGTGCTGGGCGCGGGGGTGACGGCGGGATACGGCGATTACGGGCTGGACCGGCTGACGCCGACGCCCGACGGGGTCAAGGACGCCCACAGCGACCCGCGGATCGGCATCCTGTCGGTGCATGGCCGGGTGGCCCGGCGCTTCGACCTGGGCCAATGGTACATCGAGCCGCGTTTCGATGCCGGGGTGCATTACCAGTGGCGGCCGGGCTATGCCGAGACCGGGGCGGGCGATTACGGCGTGCGGTTCTCGGATTACGACGAAACCGCGCTGACCCTGAACCCGCAGCTGGAAATCGGCGGCTCGGTGGCGCCGGGCACGCGGGCGTTCCTGCGGGCCGGGGTGCTGGGCGTCGTGGGCGGCGGGCGCGAGATGGGTGCGACCTTTACCGGCGTGCCGGATGGTGGCCCGGTGATGCAGGTGCGCGACGATCCCGACGACCTCTTTGCCAATATCGCGGTGGGCTTTGATGCCCAGCTCTCGGATGGCTGGTCGATGCGGATCGAGGCGAAATCCCTGCTGGGCGAGAACCAGCGCGCCTTTTCCGGCGCGGCGCGGCTGCAATACCGGTTCTAGGGGGCGGGCCTGTCAGGCGCGGCCGGCCAGGCGATAAGCCGAGGGCGAACAGCCGGTCAGGCGGCGGAAGGCGCGCGAGAAATGCGCGGTGTCGCTATAGCCCAGCTGGTAGGCGATCTCGGTCACCGGCAGGGCCGAGCCGGTCAGCAGCCGCCGGGCGCGATCGAGGCGCAGGCCGTCGACCAGGTCGGTAAAGCTGTGCCCCTCGGCGCGCAGCCGCCGTTGCAGGGTGCGCGGGGTCATGTGCATCTGGCCGGCGACCGACGGCAGATCGCATGCGCCGAGAAACAGCCGGGCCTCGGCCAGGTGGCGCACGGTTTCGGACAGGGTGCGCGGCGGGCGGTCGCGCAGGATGGCGCGCAACTCGTCTCGGCTGAGCACCGGGGTATCGGCCGGGGCCAGGCGGGGGGCGTCCAGCGCCCCGGCGGCAAAGACCAGCCCGGGCGCGGCGGATCCGGCGATCACCGGCACCTGCAACGCGTCTTCCAGGGCGGCCAGGCGCGGGTGGCTGGGGTAATCGACTTCGATCCGGGCGGGGCGCCAGCCGGGGCCGAGATAAAGCCCGAACATGTCGAACAGCGCGGGCAGGGTGTGTTCGACATGCTGGGCCCGCCGTTCGGGGGCGGCAACGGGCACGTGGTAGGACAGCCGCGCCATCGGCCCGGCGCGGTCCAGCGCCAGCCGCCCGCCGCTCTGGTGATAGGCCAGGCCGCGGCGGATGCGGTTCAGGCTGTGGCGCAGGGTGGGCGCGGCGCGGACCAGCCGGGTCCAGGGGCCGAAACCGCCGGGCATCTGCTGGCCCACGCGCAGGCCGATCAGCCCGTCGCCGGTCAGCCGGGCGGCGCGGTCAAAGAGCCCCACCATGTCGCGCAGAGGCACCATGGCCCCGGGCCGGGCGGCGATGTCGGGCTCCAGCCCCGACCCGTCGAACAGCCGGCGCACCCCGTCGGGCCCGAGCCGGGCCTCGACAAGGTCGGGCAGGGGGCCAAGCCCCCGGATCGAGGTCATGTGAAGCGCGTTTGCCGACATGCCCTTGATTTTGGGGACGAAACAGGCCGATTTCAAGGCGCTCCCCACCCGCCGGGCGACCCGCCGCCGGGGGTGGGCCAATGCCGGGCGGGTCATCGGCGGGGCAGGGCCGATCGCCGGCTGGGTGGTTCGGGAGGCGGCGGCTCAGCCCAGGCCCAGGGTCGCGAAGGGCGCGGTCTTTTCGTATTGCACGAGAAAGCGTTCGGCCATGATGTGCAGCACGACATCGGGCTTTTCCTGGGCGATCACGTCTTCATAGACCTGGCCCTTGTGCCAGATGAACAGGCTTTCCGAGAAATGCTCTGCCAGCAGGTCGACCATGAAATCCGATGTCGAATCGCGAAAGATCACCGCCCGGGGCAGCCGCGTGTCGGGGTTGGAAAACCGGAAGGTCTCGCGTTCGCCCAGCAGGTCGAGCAAGCCCTGGTCGACCGGCTGGCGCACGGCTTTCGCCGCGCCGTCGGGCAGCTGGTAGCGGGTGAGGTATTCGATCTTGTCGCCCAGGGCGACATCCTTCCACGGCCCGTCGAAATGCTGGCGGGCCTCGGGGTCGAGCTGGGTGAAGAGATCGCCGCCATAAGAGGCCAGCGACGGTTCCAGTTCGGCCAGCCGGATCGGCGCACGGGTGCGCGCGGCCTGGCCGAGCCGGCGGTTCAGCGTTTCGACGACGTGGTGATAGAGGAACCAGGCGCCCAGCCAGTTGGTATGGGAATCACCTCGGAAATAGACATGCCCATGGGACCGGGCATCGGTCAGCACGTCGCGGGGATAATCGAAGCAGGGCAGGTCCATGTCCTGCAGCAGCCGGGCCGGGCGCTGGTCCGACACGTCCTTGCCGTCAAAGATTTTGGGCAGGAACTGCGGATAGACGATCTGTTTCTCGGGCACGGCGAATTTCAGGTAGGTGATGCCCTGCGCGGCCAGCGTGTCGTGGCGGGTCTGCAGCGCGGCGCGGGCATTGTCGCAGGCGGCCTGCGACCAGGTGCGGGCGCCATAGCAGTAATCGAGGAAATCCGAGCTGTCGTTGATCAGGTAGACCCAGCCATGTTCCGACAGCATGGCCTTGGACGATTGGGTCAGCCGTTTCACATAGGCCAGGAAATCGGGTTCGTTGGTGTTGTAGAGCGACAGGCGCGACGACCACAGCCGGCGGTCATAGGCGGCGGTGCGGTTTTCGTGGCCCAGGGCCATGGGCGTGTCGAGCCCGAGCAGCCGCGACACGGCTTGACCATTGGCCCCGGCGTCGTCGTCGATGCAGATTTCGAGGAAGGGCGCGCCGGTCTCGGCGGCCAGGGTGCGGATGCCCTCGTTGATCTCGGTATGGGCAACGGTGAGCTTGTCGAGGTCGATCTTGATGTCGAACTTGCTGAAGAACTCGCGCATGCTGCGCTGCCAGGTGGCCACATCCCGGCGGGTGGTCAGGATGAACCGGGCGTCGGGATAGGTGGCAAAGAGATCGCGGTAGAAGGTGCGCGTGGGATAATCGGTGAAGGCGGTGTAACCCGATCCGTCGATGAAGGCGCGCAGGCGGTCCCAATTGCTGGCGTAATCCACGTGGGCCGGTTCGGTAACGCCGCTTTCCTTGAAGAAGTAATGGACCGAATTGAACCCGGCGGATTGAAAGAACTTGTGCAGGGTCATGGTGCCGGTGCGGGAATCGCCCAGCACGAATACCGGCCTTGCCGTTGTTTCCGTCATCGAAGAATAGTCTCCCTTGCGGCCCGTGCCCCTGGCCGGACGGCTGATTGTTCGGGCCCTGTGCCGCGGCGGCGGTCGCCGGGCCGCGCGCCGGCCGTGGCCGGGGCGGGTGCGAGGGCAGATGCCGGTGCAGGTGCCAGGGCGGGGATGGCCGGGGTCGCGGGTCTCAGGGCTTGTCCGCCTTGTACTCGGGCTTGAACCAGCTGGCCATGTTGCGGGCCAGGACCTCGATCTGTTCCTCGGTCAGGCTGTATTGGCCGGCGTCCTCGGCATCGGGCAGCAATGCGCGGGCCTCGTCGGGTGTCGGCACGCCAAAGCCCTCGCCCTCGGGCAGGCGGGCGTTGACCGGGGCGGTCATCTCCTGCATCCGGTCGAGAAAGGCGGCCAGCGCGTCGGGCGCGACATAGGGCATTTCCGAGCGGATATGGGGCAGCTCGTTCGACAGGGCATCGGCCACGAACAGCCGCGCCCGGCGCCCGACATGGCGGTTGAAGGCGATCTGGATGCATTCCTCGGCGCGGGTCAGCGAGCGATTGACCTGGGCCTTGGCCGGTATGGCCAGCTGGCCCGGGGCTAGGTCCAGCCAGGCTTCGGTTTCGGCCAGCAGGGTCTTGCGATGACGCGAATAATTGCGAACCGTGACCGTTACCGGCGCCTCGCCGGCCAGGTCGAGAAACCGGTCGACCTGGCGCGGCACGGCATAGCCTTCCAGAAAGCCCTCGATCGGCTTGCTCAGCCCGCCCTTCACACCCTGCTTGTAGGCCGACAGGGCGTGATCGAGCGGATCGCGGATGAAGAGCAGCAGGTGGGTCGGCACCTGCGCCGCCCGGGCGCGGATCTCGGGCCAGAGGTTCTGGTTGACGATGGACGAGAACAGGCCTTCGTTCGAAAAGACCAGCCGGGTGCAGTCGCCCATCTCGGCGGCGTCGACGGCGGCATCATAGGAGCCGTCGGTGTGAAACCCGCGCCCCTTGGTCGGGGGCAGGTTGCCGACATTGACATCACCGGCCAGGGCCCGTTCGTGCTGGCGGCCGGCCGAAGGATAACAGATGCCCCGGTCGCGCAGCGCATCGGCCGACAGGGCCAGGCTGGACTGGATATAGCTGCTGCCCGTCTTGCCCAGGCCGATATGCAGGTAGATCGATTGCGGTTGCGCCATGTCGTGCTTGTCCCCCCGGGGTGCGGTCAAATTGTAACCCCTGGGTTGTTCATCCCCCATGCCCGGAAATGGCATTCATTTCCCGATTGATCACAGTTTTCCATGGCCGCCCAATTGATGCAATGCCCCTTGGTGTCCCACGGACGGGGCTGTCCGACGCTGCCCGCCCGGTCACGCGGCGCGCTCCCAGGCGGCGGGCAGGGGCTGGCCCACGCGGTCGGCGATCTGGTCGTATTGCGGGGCCAGGCTGGCGCGCAGGGCGGCGGCGATGTCGGCGGGCAGGGACACGCGGATGCCTTCGTTCATCTTGTCCTCGGGCGCGGCGGCAATCGGCGCGATGCCCAGGAAATCGCTCAGCCGGGCCAGCGCGGGCGGGGTGAACATCTCTTCGAAGAACATGTAGAGGATGCGCCCGCGCGGCACTGCCGCTTCGAGGTTGTCCATCGTGCGCAGGTAGCTGGACCGCAGCACATGCGACACGTCCGAGCCGGCCAGCCGCGCGGCCCGGTCGAGGCAGGCCGTGCGATAGGCGGTTTCGTCGATGTCCGGGCCGGTTTTCTGCTGCATCTCCAGGCGCACGCCCATGCGCAGCTGCGACCACAGGCGGCTGACGGGATCGCGCAGCAGGAACAGGAACCGGGCCTGGCCAAAGGACGCCATGGCGCCAAAGCTGTCACGGCTGAGCATGGAATAGGCCGGGGTGATATCGCAGATCACCCGTTCGGACCGGCGCCCGCGCAGCAGGTAATCGACATAGGGCCGCAGCCCGTTGCGCCCGTCGGGCTGGCCGGTGAAGACGCCCAGGTGGGCGGCGGCATCCTCGATCCGGGCCAGGGCGGCGCGGTTGGCCGGGCCGATCTCGGGGGTCAGCCGGGCGATGGCCTGTTCGATGTCCGACACCTTGCGCCGGATGCGGCGGTCGAGATCGGTATGGCCTTCGAGAATGTCGAAGAAATGCACTTCCTTGGCAATCGGCACGTGGCAATCGTCATGTGCCTGCAGCACCCGGTGCAGCCAGGTCGTGCCGGATTTCTGGGCGCCGATGCAGTAGAACATCGTGGCGTCGGGCGGGAAATGCCCGGCGCCATGGGGGGCGTTGGCGACAATCGCGCGAAGCGCGTCATGCGCCGTGTCGGGAAGGCCGTCGGGCATCTGGGTCAAGCTCGTCTCCTGCTGCGCCGCCGGTTTCTGGCGGGCGATGGCGGGGAAAGGGGGGCGGGGGCCGGGAATAGTCGCAGGCCGGGAATAGTCGGGGCCGGCAAGGCGGTGGGCGACCAGGCGGGGCTCAGGCCGGGACAAAGCCCCGCTCGTCACCGGTCGCGCTCAGGATCTCGGTCTCGCGGCCCATCCATTCGTGAAACGACCCCCGGCCGGTCCTGAGCGGATGCGGAAAGGCGGCCTTGAGGTCGCGGCGGTCGCGGTAGAGCTCGCGGGCGGCCTTGGGGATCTTGTCGCCGTTGTCGAAGGTGCCGTAATGCCACCAGCCCCGCGGGATCTGCGGCGCCGAGGCCCGGTCGACCTCTTCGCGATACCAGCGCCACAGCTCGTAGATCTCGACGTTCTGGCCGGCATAGCGCCGGGTCATGACGTCGCCCACCGGGCCCAGCTTGGTGAAATGGTAGAACCGCAGGGGCTGGCCGTTGATCAGCGCCGTGCCGGCCGCGTCAAAGGTCATCTCGCGCTGGCTGAGGTTCCAGCTGGCCACGTTGTAGCCCGGATCGCGCAGGACCTTCACGTTGTCGAAGAAACAGGGCACCAGGTTGCACCATTTCTGGTCGACGAAGATGCCCAGGTCGAGCCGGTCGTGGCACCAATCCTGCAGGCGGTCTTCCCACCAGCGGGCAAAGCGCCGGCCCTCGTCGTCATTGGCGATGGCCAGGAAGCCCAGGTTGAAGATGCCGTAATCCAGCGAGGCGATCTCGTTGTCGCGGATGGCCACCATGTCCGATTGCGGCTCGGGGTTGACCTGGTGCGGGGTCAGCACGATCGAGAAATCGTCAAGCAGGTCGACGACCGGCGTCATCGGGTTGAACACGCCGATGTCGGGGTCGAAGTAGAACAGCTTGTCGCAATCGGGCTCGTCGAGGATGTGTACCGAGGCCCGGCCTTTCACGGCCGTGCAGGCCTCGACGATGTCATGGCCGAACAGCCAGCCGTCGGTCTGGTCGCCGAACATGTCCTGGGCGGTCAGCAGGCGGTCGAAATCCTCGTGTTCGAGATCAAAGGCAAAGCCCTCGGGTTCCTTGTCGGTCATGACCGCCCAGATCACCCAGTCGGGATGCTGGGCGCGCAGGCTGCGGGCCAGGACGCGGGCGCGGTTGAGATAGCTGTAGGAGAAACTCGTGAACGCGTGAATCGTCATGTCTGCGGCTCCAGGGCGGCAAGGCTGATGTCGGACAGGGCGTGGTCGATGCGGTGGCCGGCCCGGCGGGCGCGGATGCGGTCGACCATCTCGGCCGCGCGGCCGTCTTCGAAAAAGGCCAGCAGGGCCTCTTCGTCGGCCAGCACGGCCCCGCGGTCCAGCCGGTCGACCGTGGCCGCGACATTGCCCGACACCGGGTTGGTCAGCACATGGGCGCCGCCGGCCAGGGCTTCGTAGCAGGACAGCGAGAAGGTCTCGGGCCAGGTGGCCCAGTGCAGCACCAGGTCGATGCGCTGCTCGGCCACGGCGTCGATCATGGCGTCGGGGGTGTCGGCGGTGACATGGACGGGCACATGTTCGATGCCGGCCAGGTCGACGGGCCGGGCGCCGCAATAGACAAAGCGCATGTTTTGGCCCAGGCGCCGGACCAGCCGTTCAAAGATCAGCCAGCCCTTGAAGGGCACCGGCGTGCCCAGGAAGGCCAGGGTGATCGGGCCGTCGTCGACCGGCCGGGGATCGGGCCGGGCCACCCAGTCCAGCGTCATGTGGGGGCAGACCGTCAGGCTGGCCGGGGTCAGGCCCGATGTCGCGGTCCAGATGTCGGCGGTGACCTGCGACGGGCTCAGCACATGGACATCCAGCGCGTCGAACAAGGCGGCCATGCGCGTGGCATGGGCCCGGCGTTCCGCCCCGAAGAGGCAGATCGAACAGGCGTTGGACCCGACCGGGGGGGCGCCGCAATAGGCGATGTTGTTGCGCTGCAGGGCATAGCTGGGGCAGATCGTCAGGTAATCATGCAGCCACAGCCAGCACCGCGCGTCCGGGGTGGCTTGGGTGACCAGCTCGGTGATGCGCTCGGGCAGGTGACCCAGCATCTGGTGGATGACCACGTCGATCCGCCCGGCCTCGGGGCGCAGCGTGGCGGTCGCGGCGATCAGGGCGCTGGTGGGCGCGATGCCCAGGGTCGCGCCATTGGCCACCAGCGTGACCAGCGGGTCGTCATCGGCCCCGGCATGGGCCAGGCGGGGCAGGGGCTGGACGGGATGCAGGTTGACATAGACGGCGCCGCGCTCGGCGGCCAGGCGCTCTTCGCGCTGGATGCAGACCTGGATGCCGCCCGGGTTGGTGCGGTAATCGTCATGCCCGACCGACAGGATCAGCCAGGCCAGCCGCGCCCCGGCGGCCGTGCGCAGGGCGGTGACGATCTCGTCAGCGGTCAGCCGGGCCTGTTTCGGGGTCGCCCGGGTCCAGTGGCCCACGGTTTCCTCCAACGGCAATTGCCGCAGCAGGTGCTGCACCCGGTAGCCGCCCGGATGATGCGGGCCGGTGGGGTCGTGCGGAGCCTCGGCCTGTTCCGGTGTTTCTGCGGGAGCCGTTTCGGCCGGGCCCGGCGTTTCGGCCACCGGACATTTGGCGGGCGTTTCGACGGGCAGCGGCTCGCGGCCTTCGTGCTGGCCGGCGACCAGGTAATGCCAAAACGGGTTTACCCCGGCCCGGGCCACGTCGGGATTGTTTTCCAGGTAAAAGACAGTGGAAAAGGCCGGGCTGGGATTATGGCCGGATTTCCAGCCTTCGACCATGAAATGCACCAGCGGATCACGCCCGGATTCAGCCACTTGCGGATATGTGCGCAAATAATGGGCCGGATCGAAAAATTCGCTGACCGCACTGAGTTCGGCCAGGGTGGCGGAATCCAGCATGGCCAGGTCGGGCGAGGGCGGGGCGGCCGGGCGGCCTTCCTTGCGGCCGTCGGTGACGTAATGCCAGAACGGGTTCACACCGGCGTCGACAACGTCGGGATTGTCCTTGAGATAGAAGGACGTGGAAAAGACCGGGCTGGGATCGCGACCTTCTTTCCAGCCGTTCATCATGTAGTGGATCAGCGGATCGGCCCCGGTTTCAGCGATATCGGGATAGGCACCGAGGTAGAAGGCCGGGTCGAAATGGTCGCGCACCTCGTTGATCTCGGCGCGCAGGGCCGGGTCGAGCGAGGCCATGTCGGCGGCCGGCGGCAGGCCCGCGCGGCCCTCGTTGCGGCCGTCGGTGACATAATGCCAGAACGGGTCGATCCCGGCGCTGGCCACGTCCGGATTGTCCTTCAGGTAGAACGCGGTCGAAAAGTCGGGGCTGGGGTCGCGGCCTTCCTTCCAGCCGTAGAGCGCATAGTGCAGCGCGCAATCCAGACCGGACTCGGCCACTTCGGGATATTGGGCGAGATAGAAGGCCGGGTCGAAATCCCTGAGGTAAACGTCGATTCCGCCGCCAGGCAGAAGCTCGGCCAGGGTCGAGAGCGTTTCGTCGTTCAATTGTTCTTTTCGTGCCATTTCGTTCATTTACCGAGGCCTTGGAAATGGGTGTCGAGTAAACTCGCTCAGGTTGATTGGCTGATTATCAATAGTCGCTCGACTTGATCCGGGCAACCCAAACCGGTGGCCGGTTGGTTCGGTTGCGTCAGGTCATGTCGCCCGGGGCGGATGGCCCGGGCAGCGGGCGCGGCGGGGCGCGTCAAGGGGCGGGGCGATCACCTATTGTTTTTTTGTCCTGCCGGGGCAGGGGGTTATGATGGTCGCACCGCATGGATGCGCCGCCGCGCATCGGGATGATCCAGCACCGCGCCCCGGGGAATGGGCCGGCCGCACAACCAGGGGAGAGGCGCCTTGAGACGCCGTGATTTTCTAGTGACCGCCGGGGCCGCGACGCTCTGCGCGCCGGCGGTACGGGCCCAGCAGGCGCTTGGCGACGTGATGCAGGACCTGCCCCGGATCAACACGCTGCAGATCCTGCGCGGCGATGACGTCGTGCTGGCCGACAGCCGCCGGGCCGGCGGGCTGGACCGGGTGGCCAACATCAAGTCCTGTTCCAAGAGTGTCCTGGGCCTGTTGCTGGGCGCGGCCGTGGCACGCGGCGAGGTGGCGCTGGACACGACGCTGGGCGAGGCCGCGCCGGGGCTGATCCCGGCGGATGCGACCGAGGGCGTGGCCGCGATCACGATGGAAGACCTGGTGACCCTGCGCGCCGGGCTGGCGCCGACCTCGGGGGCCAATTACGGGGCCTGGGTCGCATCGCCGGACTGGGTGGCCTATGTGCTGCGCCAGCCGATGGTCGACCGGCCGGGCGGGCGGATGATCTATTCGACGGGCAGCAGCCACGTGCTGGGCGCGGCGCTGGCCGAGGTCACCGGGCAAAGCCTGCTGTCACAGGCGCGCGAGCGGATCGGCCGGCCGATGGGGCTGGACGTGTCGCCCTGGACGCAGGACCCGCAGGGGCGATACCTGGGGGGCAACAACATGGGGCTGACCCCGCGCGGCATGCTCGACATCGCGGTGACCATGCGCGACGGCGGGCTGTTCGAAGCTCGCCAGGTCGTGGCGGCCGACTGGGTGCGGGCCTCGGCCCGGCCGCGCACGCAATCGCCCTGGTCGGGCATGGATTACGGCTATGGCTGGTTCCTGACCGACAGCGGCTACATGCTGGCCCGGGGGTACGGCGGCCAGGTCATTGCGGCCCATCCCGCCCGCGGGCTGGCCGTGGCGCTGACATCCGATCCGACCCAGCCGGCCCGGTCGAACGGCTATTTCGGCGAGATCATGCGGCTGTTGAACGGCCCGATCCTGGCGGCGTGAGGCTCTGAGCGATAACTGACGTGCGGTTCCTGTCCCCGGTGGGGATGGGGCCTTGGGTCGTTTGGTCGGACCCGGATGGACGGCGCATTTCAAGGCGGCACGTCCGGTCACCTCAACAAGACCCATAGGCATTGTTATGGTAAATGAGGCCATCACCGGAACTCGGCCGTGGCGGCCTTGAT
Organism: Marinibacterium sp. SX1; assembly: GCF_050389775.1. Classification (NCBI taxonomy): domain Bacteria; kingdom Pseudomonadati; phylum Pseudomonadota; class Alphaproteobacteria; order Rhodobacterales; family Paracoccaceae; genus Marinibacterium; species Marinibacterium sp. SX1. The sequence goes on from NZ_CP177151.1 coordinate 41,849, forward strand.
CCTCCCGAGGTCGGCCAGGGCAAGCGCGCCGAAGGCCAGGCACATCAGCCCGATAGCCATGACGATTTCCCATTCGTTCCCCGGGGCCAGCGCCCGGCACAACAGGAGATGGGCCAATGCCCCGGCGGCCGAGACAAGCGCAGCCGGAGCAATGGCACGCAGGCAATCGCCCCAGTCCAGCGGCACGATGCCCCGGGCATGGGCCCAGCCGCGCGGGACATAGGCCAGGGCCCAGAGGGTCATCGAAAAGGCCACGGCCTCCAGCGAAATCAGCGCGGCGCCCAGGACCAGCACGACACGCAGCACGGCGCCTTCGGTGATCAGCCGGACCTGCAGATCGGTCCGCCCGACGGCGCGGAACAGGCAGGCCAGGCAGGTGATGGCCACGGCTTCCAGCACCAGGCCGGGGATCGACAGGGCAAAGACCGGGGCGATGCCGGCCCATTTCTCGGAGAGCAGAACGGTAAAGACGGCCTGGCCCGAAACGGCGATCATGGTCAGCGGCGGCAGCAGGGCGCTGGCCAACAGGCGCGTCGAGGCCAGGTAGATGCGGGTCAGCCGGGCGGGATCGTCCTGGGCCTTGGACATGCGCACGAAGACCACGGCCGACATCGGCCCGGCCAGGCCGAATTGCGGCAGGCGGGTAAAGCGCTGGGACATGGCAAAGATGCCCAACGGCCCCTGCCCCAGCAGCTTGGCGATCAGCAGCGGCGCGGCCTGGGCCTGGGCCACCGAGATCAGCGAGGTGGTCACGGCATCCCGGGCAAAGCGCAGGTGGCCGCCGATCTTCTGGCGATCGAACACCCGGTCGGGCCGGAACCGCGACAGGCGGATCACTCCCATCAGGCGGAAGGCGGCAATCAGCACCTGCTGGACGACCAGCGCCCAGACCCCGGCCCCGGCCAGCGCCAGCAACACGGCGGCCACCAGCCCCGACGAGGCCGCGACGATCTGCAGCCGGGCCAGGGCGGTATATTGTTCGCGCCGTTCGATCTCGGCGTTGTGGCTGGCCGAAATGGCCTGGCAGAAGGGCACCATGGCCAGGGCCGACAGGATGGCCGTCAGCGAGGGCTCGGCGAAATACCAGGCCCAGAGCGGGGCAATGGCCAGCACGCCCGCGGCGAGCAGGGCGCCGACCCCGACCAGCAGCCAGAAGACCGAGGACCATTCGACCTGGTCGTAGCCCGGCGCGCGGATCAGCGACCGGCCCAGCCCGGCATCGCTGAGCACGCTGGTAAAGATGACAACGGTCATCGCCAGGGCCATCAGCGCGAAATCCTCGACGCTGAGCATGCGGGCCAGGATGGGCAGGACCAGCACCTGGGACAGGGCCAGAAAGCCCCGGGCAAAGACCAGCGACCCGACGTTGACGAAGAACCCGCGCCGGGCGGGCGAACCGGCCGACATCAGTTCAGCAGGGTGACATCGGACCAGGACAGGACCTCGATGCTGTCCCGGGCGCCCACGGTTTCCAGCCAGCCCGGGACGGCAAAGCCCGGCCAGCAGGACGAGCCGTCGAAGAACTGGACCGGGGTGAATTCGTCCCGGAAGCGCTGGTCTTCGAACAGCCCGTCAAAGGCATCGTCATTGGCCGCCCAGAAGGATTGGCTGCCGCGCTCCGAACAGGGCCGGTTGAACGTGGCCAGCACATCGGGTCGGTGCTCCCAGAAGGTCGGCTTGTCAAAGCTGGCATGGTTGCGCATGCCGACCTTGATCGGGTTGGCATGGGCCATTTCGGTCCAGTTCAGCCCAAGCAGATCGTAGATGTAGCCATCGTAGCCCAGGGCGATCCCTCCGGCCGGGCCAACCCCGATCGACGGGCGCGGCTCAATCCCGTTGAGGTAGGAGCCAAAGGCAAGCCCCTGTTCCACAAGGGTGAATTCCTTCACCACGTCGAAACGCGACTGGTAGTAATGCAGCCAGCCCGACACCAGCACGACCAGCGCCGCGGCGCCGGCCGGAAGCGCCATCCACAGGCGCCGGCCGGCCACCCGGTCGACCAGGATGCCGATGGCCATGGCCGCGCCGATGGCCAGGGCGGCGGGCAGGATCGGGGTCATCGGCTGATAGAAGCGCCACAGGGCGAAATGATCGCCGCCAAGCGCGGCATAGACACTGAGCAGCCCAAAGACCGCCGCCGCCGGGATCAGCAGCCCGCGCCCGGCCTGCTCGCCCCGGAACAGCCGGGCCAGGGCCCAGACCGCCGCACAGGCCCAGCCGGCCAGGTAGATCTCGACGAAGGGCGCACCCAGCAGGAAACTGATGGCATATTTGGCGCCGTCGACAAGATCCTGCATCCGGTCCGACGACACCTTGGCATAAAAGGTGTTGGGGAAGGGCTGGCCGAAATACTCCAGCCGGAACCAGGTCACCGCGACAAAGGCCGCCAGCGACAGGCCCAGGGCGATCACCCCGCGGCGCCAGGCTCCGGGCGCGAGCAGGATGCCCAGGACCACCAGCCCGACGGCCACGGCCACGCCTTCGGGGCGGATCATAGGCATCAGCAGGGCGGGCAGGAACAGGCCGATCCCCGGGCCCGACGGGGCGCCCGCCTCGACGCGGATCGCCAGGTGGGCCACCAGCCACAGGGTGACGGCCGACCACAGCGCCAGCTCCATCATCGTCCAGACCGTCCAGAGGAAATAGCCCGGGCTGGCCAGCAGCAGCACGGCCAGGATCCCCACGGCCAGGTCGGCCGGCCCGTCCAACTCCCCGGTGACAACCCGCGCGATGCGCAGCCCGGCCAGCACGGCGCCCAGCGTCAGCAGCCCGGCGGTCAGCACGATCAGCGGCTCGGGCGACGGGGTCAGCGCGTAGAACCCGGCCAGGATCATCGTCCAGAGCAGCGTGGTCGAGCCTTCGACCCGCTCGCCGCCCACGTTGTAGACATAGCCCGCGCCCCGGGCGATGTTCTCGGAATAGGACCGGGTGATCGCCGCGTCATCGATGCCGATCAGGGGCAGCCCGCCGCACAGCGCATAGGCCAGGGCCGCGCCCAGCATGGTGACCGCAGCGGCCAGGATGATGTCGCGGCCCAGGTGGTGGTTGGTCATGTCTTAAATCCTTCGGATGGCTCGGGGCCTGCCCGATGGCCGGGCCCGGGCCGGAAACGGTTGGTACAGCGAAAGGCGGTGCAAAGTGTCGCTGCTGAAAAGAATCATGATTGCAATGGCTCGAATGACCTCAAAATACTTGCCTTTTACGAACCCGATGTACAATAAAAATGGAAGGTTTGGATCGGGAATCCCCACCAATCCCATTTTCAAGGCGCATTGTTTCCATGATTGACCATATTTTTCGTGACGCCCAATTCGACACTATCCGCAAGGAGTCAGGGGTATGACATCAGGGCCCACTTTCATCGGCATCGGCGTGCAGAAATGCGCCACGTCCTGGCTGCATGACGTCCTGCATGGCCATCCCGATATTTTTACCAGCGACCCCAAGGAGATAGACTATTTCACCGCCAAATTCGACCGCGGGCGGGAATGGTATCTCAGACATTTCGCCGACGGCGCCCAATGCGCCGCGCGAGGCGAGACCTCGCCGTCGTATTTCTTCAACCCCGGGGTGCCCGAACGCATCCGCGATTTCGACCCCGCGATGAAGCTGATCGTGATCTTCCGCGACCCGGTGGACCGGGCCTTTTCCAACCATCTGCACGAGATCCGGGCGGGCAATTTCACCCAAAGCATCGCCTTCGAGGACGGGTTGCGCAACAATCCCGTCTATGTCGAACAGGGCCGTTATGCCACGCATCTGGCGCGGTGGTACGAGGTGTTCCCGCGCGAGAACCTGTTGCCGCTGATCTTCGAAGAGATCACCGCCGATCCCGAGGTTGCGGTGCGCCAGGTCTATGATTTCCTGGGTGTCGACCCGGCCGGGCGGTTCGACAAGAGCCGGAAAAGTTCAAATGAAAGCGTGGCCTATCACAATGCCGGGCTGCAATCGGTGCTCTGGCGCGGGGGCAATGCGCTGCGGCGCGCGGGGTTCGGGCAGGGGTTGGAACGGTTCAAGTCGCTGCCGGCGGTGCGCCAGCTGATGGCGATGAACAAGCAGGACCTGCGCCAGTCGGTGCCGCCCATGCAGGCCGAAACGCGCAGCGCGCTCAGTGCCGAGCTGGCCCCCGAGATGGAGGCGCTGGCCCGGATGCTGGGCCGGGAGGATCTGCCCTGGCGCAGCTTTGATGCCGCCCCCGTGCCCGTGGCCGAAAAGATCCGCGCGGCCACCTGATCCGACCTGCCAAATTGCAGCCGAAAAGGTCGGAAAACGCGGCCAAATACAGGCGGCGGCCATTTCATGCTGGATCGAATGCGGCAGGCTTCCTATCATTGATCCATTCTGCACGAGTCATTTCCGACACAGGCCGACATGAACTTTTCCGTTTCGCAACAATCCCGGTTGCCTGATTTCATTATTGGCGGCGCGCCCAAATGCGGGACGACCTCGCTGCATTTCATCCTGGCGCAACATCCCGATGTCGGCATACCGGATGACGAGGTGCATTTCTTCGATGCCGACGATCCCATCGGCCATCCCGATTTCCTGTTCGGCCGGCCCGACGGGCTGGATTGGTATGACCCCCGACCCGAAAACAAAGTGGCTATGGATTGGTATCGCGCGCGCTTCGCGGGCTTTGCCGACCGGCGGCTCATCGGCGAGGATTCGACGATCTACCTGCAAAGCGAGGTCGCCCCGGCGCGCATCCAGGCGCTGTTGCCCGAGGTGCGGCTGGTCTTCATGCTGCGCGATCCGGTCAAGCGCGCCTATTCGCAATATTGGCACCTGGTCACGCGCGGCCGTGCGACCTGTTCGTTCGAAACCGCCCTGTCGCGGCATCCGTCGATCATCCTGGGCTCAACCTATGCGCCGCACCTGCAGCGTTACCTCGACCGGTTCGGCCCCGACCAGGTGCGCATCGGGCTGTTCGAAGATTTCCTGCAGGACGGTCAAGGGTTTGTCGATGGCATGACCGATTTCATCGGCCTGTCGCGCCGGCCGCTCGAAGACGGCAAGAGCTGGTTCAACCGCACCTGGTATCCGACGCGCCCGGGCCTGCAACTGGCGCTCAACCGGGTCAGCGGGCGTATCGTGGCCGGGCAATACCGCAACCATTTCGGCGACCGGGCGGACCGGGCCGAACATCGGCGCAGCCGGTTTCATCACCGCTGGTTCCGCCATGTCCACCCGATGTTTCTCAAGGCCGAACGGCCCCCGGCCATGCGCCCAGACACCCAGGCCTACCTGCGCCAGCACCTGTCGGCGCGCAATGCCGGGCTGTCGGCGCTGTTGGGCCGTGACCTGGCGGCGGTCTGGCCGGGGTTCACCGCATGACGTCGTCGCGTGTCGATATCCTGGTCGTGGCCGATCCCCGCTTTTCGGGGGGAACGGCCGCCTCGCTGGTGTCCGATGTGCGGGCGTTTTCCGACCTGGGCCTGACAGTCGGGCTGCTGTGCGTGCGGTCGCATTTCTTCGTCGGCACCGATGACCGGCCCAACGCCCAGGTCCTGGCCTTGCCCGATCTGCCCTATGTCACCCGGATCGACGGGCCGGTTTCGGCCGAGATCGCCTTTTTCCACCATCCGCTGGCCTTTTTCCACGGTGTCGAAACGGGCCATCCCGTGACCGCCCGCCGGGCCTTTGTCGTGGCCCATCATCCGGCGTTCCGGGGCGATGGCTCGCTGGAATACGATCCGGTCTCGACCAACCGCCGGATCTCGGCGGACTTTGGCTGCTGGCCCTGGTGGGCGCCCGTGTCGGGCACCGTGCGGGCGCAGCTGCGCAGTTTTTCCCCATTGATCACAATGGCTTCCGAGGATTGGCACAACACGTTCGATCCCGCCGACTGGCAGCCCCGGCGCCCGGTCTTTGACGATGGCTCGGCGGTCGTCGGGCGGCACGGGCGGCCAGATTTTCTGAAATGGCCGGCCACGCGCGACGGGGTCGTCGCGCCGCTGACGCCCGGCCCGGACTGGCGGGTCCGGGTGATGGGCTGTCCGGGTGCCGTGATGGCCGATCTGGGCGTCGATACGGGCGGTTGGGAGCTGCTGGAGTTCAACGCCATGCCCGTGGCCGATTTCCTCGACACGCTTGATGTCTTTGCCTTTTTCTATCACCCGCGCTGGGTCGAAGCCTTTGGCCGGACGGTGGCCGAGGCGATCCTGATGGAACGGCTCTGCGTGCTGGATCCGCGCTTGCAGTCGAATTTCGGCGACCTGGCCGCCTATTGCCGCCCCGATGAGGCCCCCGCGCTGATGGCCCGGCTGCGCGAAGCGCCGGTGGCCGCGCGAGAGCTGGCCGCCGACCGGCGGGTCCGGGCGCTTGAGCTGTTCGGCAACCAGAGCATTGCCGGACGCATCGCCCGGCTGCGCGACGATCCCGGCACGCGGTCGCGCAGCGGGCCGAAATCGGCCTCGATCCCGGTGGCCCTGCGCAAGGTGGTCGGGCTGGCAAGGCGCCGCATGGCCGCCGAGGGCCGGGGCTGATGCCAAGGGTCGATCTGACAACCGCCCGCGAGCAAAGCTATGACGTCTGCATCGTCGGCGCCGGGGCGGCCGGGCTGGCTGCGGCCGTGGCCTTGCAGCGGGCCGGGCGGCGGGTGATCCTGGTCGAACGCGGCGGGCTGACGGCCGGGCGGGACCCGGTCGAGCCCGAGATCCCCGAAGGGGTGCCGCATGACCCCGTGGCGCTGACAACCCGCCAGGGGCTGGGCGGGACGATGACCATCTGGGGCGGCCGTTGCGTGCCGTTCGAGCGGGCCGATTTCGCGCCGAGACCGGGGGCGCCGGCGGGCTGGCCGATCAGCTATGACGAATATGCCCGCTGGGTGCCCGATGCCGCGGCATTCCTGGGCGTCGATCCGGCCTTTACCTGCCCGCCGCCGCCGGGCTGGGAGGCGCTGGACGGGGTGAGCGCCGATCGGGTCGAACGGCTGAGCCCCGGCCGGCTGATCCCGCGCATGATCCGCCGCCTGCTGGCCGATCGCGCCGGGCCCGATATCCTGCCCGAAGCCCCTGTCGAGGGGCTGACCTGGGCCGGCGACCGGGTGACGGGGGTGTGTGTCGCGGGGGAGCCGCTGGCTGCGGATCGGGTCATCCTGGCCTGCGGCGGCCTGCAGACCACGCGCCTGTTGCTGCTCGAAGAGGCGCGCGCCCCGGGGCGGCTGACCGGCGCCGCGCTGCTGGGCCGGGCCTATATGGGCCACCTGACGGGCAGTATTGCCCGGATCACCTTCGACGGGCGCACCGACCTGTCCGATTTCGGCTATCGCGGCGGCGCCCGCGCCCGGCCGTCCCGGCGCAAGATGTTGGTTCTGCCGGAAAAATCCAACCACGTCGCCTTCTGGGTGGAAAACCTGCCCCAGGGCGATCCGGCACATCGTTCCGGGGAATTGTCGCTCAAGGCCCTGGTCCGGGGCATGACCGATGACCGGCGAACGCGGGCGCATCTGGACAACATCCGGGCCGATCCGCTGGGCGCGGCCTCGGGCGTGCTGTCGGGCCTGCGCACCCGGCTGAACGCCGAAGAACGTCACCCCAGCCGGCTGATCCTGCGCGGGCCGGGGCCCTATCGACTGGCCTATCATGCCGAGCATCTGCCGGTCGCCGAAAGCCGGGTCGAGCTGATGCAGGCGGACCAGAGGCTGCGGATCGTCTTTGACTATGGCGAGCCCACGATCACCGGCACCGTGGCCGCCCATCGCCAGCTGGCGGCGGCGTTGCAGGCGGCAGGGCTGGCGCGGGTCGAGATGGACGACGATGACGATGCGCTCGCGCGATCGGTCGCCGCCCAGGCCCGCGACGGGTATCACCAGATCGGACTGGCGCGCATGTCGGCCGGGCCGGAAACGGGGGTTGTCGATGCCGATTGCCAGGTGCACGGCACGCGCAACCTCTACGTCGCCTCGGCCGCGGCCTTCCCGGTGTCGAGCCAGGCCAACCCGACCCTGTCGGTCGTGGCCCTGGCGCTGCGCCTGGCGGCACATCTGGCGCGGGATGGGGCGGAGCGATGAATGGGCTGTCTTATTGGGCCATCAATGGGGGCTTTAACTTATTGAAACCACGGGGGGGCAGGCTCGCCTGGGGGTTTTCCAGAGGGCAGGAGGATATTGGAAACAGTGCGGGCGCATTGAGCCATTTCGCAGATGAAGTCGAACCGCGCTTCATTTCCGTTTTTCGTGTTCGAGTGCTTAAATGTGACTCTTGAAGAGGATCGGTCTTTGTTTTCAACTTGTTGCTCCTCCACCTTGCCCGCTTGTCGGGTCGCTGCGGCCAGTCGACGACCTTCGCGGTGTCGGACGGATGATCCCCGCGCCACGCCATGAGTTGCGCCGGCTGAGAATGGGGCATTTACGCCGGAAAAACGGAATCGTGGTTTGAAATCGGCGCGCCTTCAAAAGGTTGATCGCCGCGGAATGACCTGTCCGCGACACCGGCATAGACAAACATGGTTCCGCATGATGAGCTATTTCTGGCGGAATTGAAGACCACGCCAGGCTTGGAAATTGTCTCAGGCGGCACGCCATTTCGAACACCAAGACCCGTTTTCGGGGCAACCATTTCATCAGAGGGCCGAGCATTCGGCAGGATTATTGAAAGACAACACTTCGGCATCCCCTGCCCCGCATGTCCAAACGATTGGTTCCGTGGCCTATTTCGGGCACGACGCCAATGAACCTGCCGTGCGCCGCCGGGCCACGGCATTTCGACGGGCCGGGGTGGATGTCATGGGATTCATGCCGCATCGCGGGGATTTCACGAAACCGGAATGGAGCCATGTCGATCTGGGTCAGACCCGCGACAATGATTATTTGCAACGCGTTACGCTGGTCTATTCCGGCGCTCGTCGCGCGCTGAACTATCCGGACATGTTCCGTCGGGCGGATATCTTTCTGGCTCGCAACCTCGATATGCTTGCGCTTGCCGCGCGGGTTCGGCGGAAACTGGGGCTCGATGTGCCGTTGGTTTATGAATGCCTCGACATTCATCACCGCCTGACAGGGCCATCCCGCCCGGCCCGGATGTTGCGCCGGCTCGAGGCCCGGCTCCTGGAGCAATGTGCGCTGGTCATGATCTCGTCGCCGCGCTTCGCCGAGGCCCATTTCGAAACGCATTACCCGGGCAAATGCCGCTTTCACCTTGTCGAAAACCGGCTGATCGAAGGGGATGCCTTTGCCGCCCGCCCTGCCCCGCGCGCTGCCGCGCCCGAGGGACCCCTGCGGATTGGCTGGTTCGGGAACCTGCGCTGCCGCCGTTCGCTTGACCTGTTGAAATCATTGGCCAATCGCTTTCCCGACGATCTGCGTATCATCCTGCGTGGCTATCCGGCCCCGGGGGTCTTTCCTGATTTCGAAGCGGAATTCGCGGGGCAGCCCAACATCGTCTTCCATGGACGGTACAAGGCGCCGGGCGACCTGGAAGCGATTTACGGCGAGGTTGACCTGATCTGGGCGGGGGATTGGTACGAAGCCGGGGCGAATTCGATGTGGCTGCTGCCCAACCGGATCTATGAAGGCGGCTATTTCGCCACTCCGGCGCTGGCGCCCGCGGGCACCCAGGTCGCGCAATGGCTGACAGAGCGCGGAGGCGGGTTCATCCTCGATGACCCGATCGACGAAACGCTCGGTACTCTGGTCGGTGAGTTGATCGAGAATCGGCAGCCGATAGAGAATCGGCGCGATCACCTGCTGGGCTTGCCACGGTCGACCTATGTTGAAAGCCCGCAGGCCGTGGCGGACCTGATCGCCGCAGCAAGGGGAATGGCCGTGTCATAGGGACGGCCATTCCCGGCCCTTTGTCGAGCCAATCGATTAGGGTCAGATCAACCCTAAGAAGAATCCGGCCATCTCAACGGCTTGGGTTTCGCGTCATCCGGGCGCATGCAGGCGCCACCGGCAGACGTAGCGCTGGCGGACCAGCGCATCGTTCGGTGCGTTAACCATCTGTGCGGTTCTGGGTGGACATGGTCGGTTGCCGCCTCGAAGAGGGTCAGAAAACGGGCAGATCCGGGGATAGCATATGACACCCCGATTGTTCCCGAGATGCCAGTTCGCAAGGCAGTTCGCCCCGTGTGAACGGGCACGCGATCACTCGCCGAAACGTTGATGTTTCCTGCTATTGACGCATTCCAGGCAAAGCCAGGAACAGTGCCCGAGCCTTCCGGCAAGTCGTTCATATCAAATGAATAACTTTGAGTCTTCGCTCCGCCAGCCGCATTCGAAATTGCAATAATTGCCGCAACGGAAATGGGGCGCATTCCAGAGATTGGGGGTCTATCGCCATGGGCAAGAACGCGCCCAATCCTTAGGGCGAGTAAGAATAATTTAACATCTTGTATGCTTTGATGTGTACGTTAAGAAACAAGCAAGAATAGCCTGCGACAAGCGATTTGCGCAGGTCAGAATAAAATGTCTTGGGCCCGCCCTATGCAGGGGCAGGGCAACAACTCGGGCACGCATAGGAGAAAGTGACGATGTCAACACGGACGGTCACCGGCCGCAACGGTCGCGACTTAACAAATCCAATTGACGCCGACGATCTACACGACAAGTCAATCAATTCTCTGGGGGGCGCGCTCTCCAGCAGTGAAAACCGAAGATTGCATGATTATGTGCCGTTGGCGTCTCTCTCCCTCGCCACCAGCGCTTCTGACAGCGTCCCCAGCATCTCCCAGGCTAACCCACTCTCCGAAACTTTTGAAACAGTAACAGAGATAAACGAGAGTGTCTATATCCCTGATGAGACTGCGCTTCTCTTAAATTTTAGTAATCCCGGCGCACCCTGGTCGACCGGTTTCAGCGACGCTTTGGACGGCAACGGCGCATCCGGTTTTTCCGATACATTTCCGGCAGATGGCGGGCCGTCGATTTCGCTGCCTGGCCTCGATGGGCCTTTCGGTTCATTTCTTCAAAACGCGGACCCGGTCTCTGACTGGATCGACATCGGTGACGGAAAGGCGCTTTCGCTCCTGAAATCGCTAAACGGCAGGAATGACGCCGGCTCCGAAGATGTTGATGTTACCGAAATCGGATCAATCGACGCCCAGCCGATTTCTGCCATGGCCGAAATGACCGACGACGGCATGGCCCATATGACCGGCGGATCGCATGATGACATGACGGCGGCCGTGACCGAGGATGTTCAGGACCTGGTCGGCGGCGGCTCGATCACCCTGCAGGCCGCCATCGACGCCCAGATCATGTCCATCGAACATGCCAAGCAGCACGTTCACCAGGACGACGCCAACAAACTGACCGACCACCTTGCATTGCTTGACCTCTTTCCCCTGGCCAGCGATCCCGATGTTGCCGTTGCGCTGAACGGAGGCTCCTGGTTCGATCCGGGGACATGGTCGACCGGAAAGGTGCCCGGAGACGGTGACAGCGTCTTTATTCCCGCCGGCATTTCCGTTGTTTACGATGGTGTCAGCGATGCGCGGCTGGACCGTGTCGGCGTCGACGGCGAGCTGCATTTCGCAGTGGATACCGACACGCGGCTGGTGCTGGACACGCTGCTGACCAATTCAGGCTCGACCCTGACCATCGGCACCGAGGACAACCCCGTTCAAGCCAGCGTTTCGGCCGAGATCACGATCCACCGCGACAACGGCAAGATCGACCTGTCGGACGATCCGACGCAATTGTCCAAGGGTGTCGTCACCCATGGCACGGTGCGCATCTCGGGTCAGGACAAGGTCGACCACATGCGGGCCTCGACCGACCCGGAAAAGGGCGACAATTTCCTGACGTTCTCGGACATGCCGATGGGCTGGGAAATCGGGGACAAGCTGGTTGTCGCGGGCACCAAGTTCACTGGCGAGAACATTTTCCAGGACGAAGTCGTCACGATCAAGTCGATCACGCAGATGGCCAACGGCGATTACAAGGTCACGTTGAACCAGACGCTGCAATACGATCATTTGACGCCCGAAGATTACGCTGGCCACAACTTCCAGGTGCCGGTTGCGAATTACACGCGCAATATCCAGATCGGCACCGAAACCAGCCAAAGCGCCTATCTGGGTGATGGCAAAACCGTTCCCGTCGATGAACGTGGCCATGTCATGTTCATGCACAACAAGGACGTGGTCGTTCAGAATGCCGAGTTCTACGAGCTGGGCCGAACGGACAAGCAGGAATTGCTGGATACCGAAGGCGGAACCAATGTCGCCGGCCGTTATTCGCTGCATTTCCATCGCACCGGCGGAACGATCGAAGAAGGCGCGGCCCTGGCCGAGGGCAATGCCGTCTGGGGCAGCCCCGGATGGGGCATCGTGCATCATGATGCCAATCTCGACGTCATTTCCAATGCCGTTTACGGCGTGAATGGCGGCGCGATCATTGCCGAGGCCGGCAATGAAATCGGCGACTGGATCGGCAACATTACGATGCACACGACGGGTGACCTGATCACCTTCAACTCGGAACAGGGCAATGCCGGAACGGCTCACCCGGCCGGCCGCCAGGAGATCCTGAACGACTCCTTCCACCAGGGGATCGGCTTTGGCTTCAAGTCGCGGATGATCAATTCGTCCGACAACGTGGCGGTCAGTTCGAACGGTGCGGGCTATTCCTTCTGGCCGATGGGCAATGACGACGGGGTGTCGGATATCGACCCGCTGGTCAGCGACTTCGTGACGCTCAACGGCTACAGCCAGTGGTTCGGCGAAGAGACGGCCACCCTGTCACGGGTCCCGCTGCGCGTCTTCGACAACAACGAAGTCTTGGCCAGCCACGTGGGCTTTAACACCAGCGGCGACAAGAGAGGCACACTCGAAGACGTTGCCAGCGTGATCGACGGGCTGGTCGCCTGGGAAGTCGCGGCCGGTGTCATGGGGTTCTACCAGAACAACTACCTGATCAAGGACAGTATTTTCGTCGGCCTCGACGGTGGCATCACCGGCAAGCACCAGGGCCTGTCCAAGGTCGGCTACGTGACAACCGGGATCATGGCGCATGACTTCAAGTTCCTGAAAATCGTCGACAACCATTTCAAGGGCTTTGACCAGGGCATCTTCAGCGACACGTTCGGCGACCAGGACAAGGAACTGGCCCATGTGGTCCTGGGCAATGTCTACACTGAAACTGAACTTGCCCGAAACTTCGTCGGCAACGCCGACCAGTTCCCCCATGTCGACGACAACCCGGACTGGGAAGACCGATATTACGTCGGCCGCCTCGAAGCCAGCTTCGACATCGGTGCATCGACCATGGTGCTGAACAAGCCTTGGGAATACGCCACGCTGGAAGTCAGGAAGGTCGACGGGATCGGCGTGGAATACGTGACTGTCACCAATCGCTATTTCTGGGAAGATAACGTCGCGCAGGAAGGCTATTACTTCGAAAACGGCAAGTATTATGTCATCGTCGATATCCCCGTCGGGGACCGCATAACCGGCAGCGTGATTTCGGCACATGCGGCGATCGAACTGGCCTTTGTCGAATCTGTTTCCGATCTGCCTTCTGGCGCGGTCAACAACGGCGCGCTGCCCGATTACATCGGGCCGGACGGTGTCAGCGATTTCGAGCTGTTCGATCTGCGTGTCCTGGGTGTTACCGGCAACCAACTGACCGTTGACGACACGCCCGAGCCTGAACCCGAGCCTCAACCTGAACCGGAACCCGAACCGGAGCCAGAACCCGAGCCTGAACCGGAACCCGAACCGGAGCCTGAACCCGAGCCGGAGCCTGAACCCGACGTGGACGTGCTGTTCGAAGCCGAGGATATGGATCTCGAGAATTACGAGATCGAACGCGGCAAGTTCGACGAGACCTCGGACGCGGTCATCGCGATCACCAACAAGACCGCCCCCGGCATGGCTCGGCAATTGTACGAAGGGCCGTCCGGCATCTTCGACCTGACGCTCGGCTATGTCGATGAAAACGACGGGTCCGGTGAATTTGTCGTGTTCATCAACGGCCTTGAAGTCGGTTCGATCCAATTGGATGACGATACCGACAAATCCGCCCAGACCACCCTGTCGGGCATCGCGATCAACGATGGCGACACCATCAGCATCGTCGGATATGCGGACGATGGCGAGAGGGCGCGGCTGGATTACGTCAGTCTGACTCAAACCGATGACGCGCCCACGGACGGTGGCGGAGATCCCGGAGACGGCGGCACGGACCCCGGTGACGGTGGCGGCACCCCGGTCCCCGAGGATTACATCCTGCGGATCGAGGCCGAAACCATGCTGCTCGACAATTACGAGGTCGAATCCGGCAAGTTCGGCGGCACCTCCGGCGAGGTCGTGCGAGTGGCCGACAAGTCCATGGCCGGCATCGCCAGCGAGGTCTTCGATGGCCCCTCGGGTGTCTTCAACATGGATCTCGGCTTCATCGACGAAAATGACGGGGTGGGCGCCTTCTACGTCTTCATCAACGGGCTCGGCGTTGCCGAAATCGTGCTGGACGCAGATACCGATGCCTTCACCCAGGCCAGCCTGACCGGCCTGTCGATCAACACCGGCGACACGATCAGCATCGTCGGCTACGCCGATGATGGCGAGCGGGCGCGGCTGGATTACGTCGAACTGACAGCCAGTGAACTTGCCCCGGTCGAGGACGTGACCGTGGACCCGGTTCCGGCAGACTACCTGCTGCGGATCGAGGCGGAGTCCATGATGATGGACAATTACGAGGTCGAATCCGGCAAGTTCGGCGCGGCTTCGGGGGACGTGGTGCGTGTCATCGACAAGTCCAAGGCCGGGACGGTCAGCCAGGTCTTCGACGGCCCGACCGGCGTCTTCGACCTCCGGATCGGTTATGTCGATGAAAACGACGGCCAAGGCGATGTCTTTGTCTTCGTCAATGGCATCGGGGTCGGTGAAATCCACCTGGATACGGACACAAACAAGATCACAGACAGCACGCTGTCGGGCATCTCGATCGACACGGGGGACACGATCACCATCATCGGCATGGCTGACGATGGCGAACGCGCCCGGCTGGACTTTGTCGAACTGACCGCCGCCGCATCGGATGACCTGATGGCCTGACCCCAGCCCGATCGGTGACATCGCAGCCCCCGAAGCCCGTCTTCGGGGGCTGCGCCTTTTCGCAGCCCGGGCAATTCGGACGCCATTCAATCACAAAGCCGCGAAATCCCCCTTATTTCGCCCGATCAGAAGACAAAAAGACCATTCGTCGTTAACAAATTTTCCAATTCCTAAACGAATCTGATATCGTCCAAGAGCTTACTTCTGTGGTGGATGGAAAGAATTCTGCTGTTAATGCATTCTGTTCTCAGCGGATTTTTCTGCGCGGGGGCGATTCTTAAACGTGTTCCGAGAATCGGCCCGGCGAATGGGGTTTGACTTTCGCCGCTTGGATTGGCTCTTGATTTTTGTTGTGGCCGGGAATTTTAGATGGTTTCCTACAAGGTATTTGACCGTTTCAATCACTCTTTCGGACTTGCCAAGGTAACGGCATGGATCAGGCCACCGGCCGATGACATCCCCGTAACCGAAGCCCTTGGCACCGATGCGGTGTCATTGGCGGTAGATCCCGCAGAAACACCTGCATCCTTCGACGCTGCGGCCGAACGCCCGGCCGATCAGCCGGACGTGGAAATCCCCGTGGAAATCCCGTCGTGGCAATGGTTTGCGGCCTTCGACACGGGGCCGGCCCCGGTCATGACCGAAGGGCCGGCAGAGTGGCTCAGCCCAATCTACGGGCCGATCTTCAGCTTCGACGACATGCGCGCGGAACAGGAGGGCATGGAGGTGACATTCAGCAATCTCACCGGCCTCCTGTCGGCCTTCCTGGGAGCCTCCAGCCTCGATACGGCCCCCGCACCGATGGCCGCATCGCTGGAGGCCGTGGAATACGATGCCTTCGCCACCTCCTTCGACCCATTCGATCCCGCCAATTGGCGCCCGTCCGATTACGCAAATGCCGGCGGCTGGATCGCCACGGCCTGGGATCCCGATCATGTCGTGCTGGGTACCGGCAGCGTTTCGCTTCAGCTCGAACACGAATCGCAGCGCGGAAAACCTTATACCGGCGCCGAAATTCGCTCGGAAGAGCGTTATTTCTATGGCCAATACGAAGTGACCATGCAGGTTTCGGACGAAGACGGCGTGCTGTCGAGCTTCTTCCTTTATACCGGCGCGCCCCACGGCACGCTGACCAGCGAGATCGATTTCGAGTTCCTCGGCGACGACACGACCAAGGTCCTGCTGACCTTCCACACCCCCGAAGGCTCGGACGGCCAGCTGGTCGACCTCGGCTTCGACGCCGCCGCGGGCTTCCACACCTACACGATCGACTGGGCCCCGGATTCGATCACCTGGTATGCCGATGGCGTCGCGCTGCGCCAGGTCACGGATGCCGACATCGGCATCCCGGCCGAACCGAGTTTCATGTTCATGAGCATCTGGACCGGCGCCAACGGGTTCACCGGCACGCCCCGGCACAACGTGTCGGCCACCGCAACCTATGAAGATGTCAGCTACGTGCCGCGCAGCGACGCGGTGGCGATCAACGACCGGGCGCTGGTCACCGCCGGGGGCAGCGTGGCGATCGACGTGCTGGCCAACGACGGCATCATGGGCGGGGCGCCGCTGCCCGAAACCGTGACGATCGACCAGGGCCCGGCGCATGGCACGGTCAGCGTCGACGCGGTGACCGGGGTGATCACCTACACGGCCAACGCCGGATATGTCGGGCGCGACAGCTTTTCCTACACGATGTCCGATGGTTCGACCCTGTCGAACTCCGGTGACGTGACCCTGAGCGTGGGCCTGCCCATCGACGCCGATTTCACGTCCGGAGCCGATGGGTTCACCTATGCCGATGACGCCTTCCGCGGCACGGCCCAGCCCGATTACGCCGATGGCAGCGCCACCGGCGGGACGCTGGACGTGCTGCTGGGCGGCGGGTCCTCGCGCTCGGCGGTCACCGATATCTCGGGCGGCTGGAGCCAGGAGTTCGACGCCCTCGCCGGCCAGCAGGCCACGCTGACCCTGCGCTACCGGATCACGCTGAGCGCCGATCTCGATGCCGGCGAAGAGGCCGAGGTCATGGTCGCGCTCGATGGCACCGAATACAGCCTGATGACCCTGGCGGCCACGGATTCCGACACCGAAACGCTGGATTCCGGCTGGATCGAGGTGACCCTCGACCTGGGCACCCTGTCTGGCGGCAGCCACGAGCTGGTCCTCGGCGGCTTCCTCAACCAGCGCACCCGCCAGAACGAGACCGCGACGATCAGCTTCGACAGCGCGGTGATCACCCTCGGCTCGCCCTCGCCGGCCGATGACGACGGCAACCTCGCCCTGAGCGCGCCCGACCTGCTGATCGACGGGGCCGAGGCCGGGGCGGTGGACTTTGTCATCTCGGGCCTCGACGCGGATGCCACGGCCGAGGTCACCGTGACCGACGGCACCAATACCGTCACCGGCACCATCGCCACCAACGGCACCCTGACGCTGGACCTGTCCAGCCTCGACGACGGCCCGCTCACCAGCTCGGTCACCGCAACCGACGGCGACGGGGCAACGGCCACGGCCGGCGGGCCGGGGCTGACCCTGGTGCCCGCGGCGGGCGATGACGACGGCAACCTGGCCCTGTCCCTGCCCGACACCGAGATCGACGCCACCGAGATGAGCGCCGTCAGTTTCGTGGTCACCGGCATCGATGCCAATGCCACGGCCGAGGTCTTTGTCACCGATGGCACCAGCACGATCTCGGGCAGCCTGGCCGCCGACGGCACCCTGCTGCTCGACCTAACCGGGCTCGCCGACGGCGCGCTGACCACCAGCGTGACGGCCACCGACATCAACGGCGCGACGACCACCCTGGCCGGGCCGGGCCTGACCCTGGACAGCGCCCCGCCGGTGGTCCTACCGACGCCCATCGACGCCGATTTCACGTCCGGAGCCGACGGGTTCACCTATGCCGATGACGCCTTCCGCGGCACGGCCCAGCCCGATTACGCCGATGGCAGCGCCACCGGCGGGACGCTGGACGTGCTGCTGGGCGGCGGGTCCTCGCGCTCGGCGGTCACCGATATCTCGGGCGGCTGGAGCCAGGAGTTCGACGCCCTCGCCGGCCAGCAGGCCACGCTGACCCTGCGCTACCGGATCACGCTGAGCGCCGATCTCGATGCCGGCGAAGAGGCCGAGGTCATGGTCGCGCTCGATGGCACCGAATACAGCCTGATGACCCTGGCGGCCACGGATTCCGACACCGAAACGCTGGATTCCGGCTGGATCGAGGTGACCCTCGACCTGGGCACCCTGTCTGGCGGCAGCCACGAGCTGGTCCTCGGCGGCTTCCTCAACCAGCGCACCCGCCAGAACGAGACCGCGACGATCAGCTTCGACAGCGCGGTGATCACCCTCGGCTCGCCCTCGCCGGCCGATGACGACGGCAACCTCGCCCTGAGCGCGCCCGACCTGCTGATCGACGGGGCCGAGGCCGGGGCGGTGGACTTTGTCATCTCGGGCCTCGACGCGGATGCCACGGCCGAGGTCACCGTGACCGACGGCACCAATACCGTCACCGGCACCATCGCCACCAACGGCACCCTGACGCTGGACCTGTCCAGCCTCGACGACGGCCCGCTCACCAGCTCGGTCACCGCAACCGACGGCGACGGGGCAACGGCCACGGCCGGCGGGCCGGGGCTGACCCTGGTGCCCGCGGCGGGCGATGACGACGGCAACCTGGCCCTGTCCCTGCCCGACACCGAGATCGACGCCACCGAGATGAGCGCCGTCAGTTTCGTGGTCACCGGCATCGATGCCAATGCCACGGCCGAGGTCTTTGTCACCGATGGCACCAGCACGATCTCGGGCAGCCTGGCCGCCGACGGCACCCTGCTGCTCGACCTAACCGGGCTCGCCGACGGCGCGCTGACCACCAGCGTGACGGCCACCGACATCAACGGCGCGACGACCACCCTGGCCGGGCCGGGCCTGACCCTGGACAGCGCCCCGCCGGTGGTCCTACCGACGCCCATCGACGCCGATTTCACGTCCGGAGCCGACGGGTTCACCTATGCCGATGACGCCTTCCGCGGCACGGCCCAGCCCGATTACGCCGATGGCAGCGCCACCGGCGGGACGCTGGACGTGCTGCTGGGCGGCGGGTCCTCGCGCTCGGCGGTCACCGATATCTCGGGCGGCTGGAGCCAGGAGTTCGACGCCCTCGCCGGCCAGCAGGCCACGCTGACCCTGCGCTACCGGATCACGCTGAGCGCCGATCTCGATGCCGGCGAAGAGGCCGAGGTCATGGTCGCGCTCGATGGCACCGAATACAGCCTGATGACCCTGGCGGCCACGGATTCCGACACCGAAACGCTGGATTCCGGCTGGATCGAGGTGACCCTCGACCTGGGCACCCTGTCTGGCGGCAGCCACGAGCTGGTCCTCGGCGGCTTCCTCAACCAGCGCACCCGCCAGAACGAGACCGCGACGATCAGCTTCGACAGCGCGGTGATCACCCTCGGCTCGCCCTCGCCGGCCGATGACGACGGCAACCTCGCCCTGAGCGCGCCCGACCTGCTGATCGACGGGGCCGAGGCCGGGGCGGTGGACTTTGTCATCTCGGGTCTCGACGCCGATGCCACGGCCGAGGTCACCGTGACCGACGGGACGAATTCCGTCACCGGCACCATCGCCACCAACGGCACCCTGACGCTCGACCTGTCCAGCCTCGACGACGGCCCGCTCACCAGCTCGGTCACCGCAACCGATGGCGACGGGGCAAGCGTGACCGTGACCGGCCCCGAGTTGATGCTGGAACAGGTCAGCCTGCCGCTGGATTTCTCGACCGAGACCGAGGCCCTGTCGATCGACCTGACCACCGGCACCTATGGCTATGCCGCCGTTGTCCTGCCGATCGGCGATTCCCTGACCCATGGCTACCTGGGCGATACCGATGCGGTGACCCAATCGACGCGCGAGCTGCAGGACGGCTATCGCGGCACGCTGTTCGAAAGCCTGCTGGCCGACGGCGTGTTCATCGACTACGCTGGGCGGTTCAATTCGGGGTCCGAGCTGATGCTCGACAATGCCCATTCCGGCACGCCCGGCATCGAGATCCGCCAGATCATGGCAAACGGGATCTACGAAGACGACCTGGCGGCCTATGATCCCGACATCGTGCTGTTCATGGCCGGGACCAACGACATCAGCAGCGGCGGCACGCGGTTCTTCGACGTGCTGTTCCCGCGGGTCATCAATGGCATCACCCAGGCAATCAGCGAGTTCTATGATCTGCCGGGCGCCTCGGACAAGCACCTGGTCATCTCGACCCTGCCGCCCAAGGGCAACCTGACCGACGAGGTCGAAATGGTGAACGAGGGTTACAGCATCGTCGATGGTGTGGCCGTGGTCGGCGATGCTGGCAACGGCACCTATGTCGCCGGCATCAAGGCCACCGTGATGGCGCTGCAATCCAGCCATGCCACGCTGCATCTCTACGATGCGCCCTTCGACCAGGCCCTGATGGGCGATGACGAGGATCACATGACCGAAGAGGGCTATGCGGCCTATGCCGCCGGCCTGCAGGAGCTGCTGGAAACCGAGATCGGCTACAGCGGCGGCACGCTGGATGGCACGGCGCTGAACCTGGGCACCGGCCAGGATGTCGAAGGCGGATCGGCCGGAGACCTGATCGGCGGGTCCGACCAGGACAACATCCTGCTGGGCGGTGGCGGCAACGACGTGCTGCTGGGCCGGGCGGGCAATGACACCCTGGGCGGCGGCACCGGGTCCGACCGGCTGGAAGGCGGGGCGGGCGCGGATGTGCTGACCGGCGGGGCCGATGCGGATGTCTTTGTCTTCGGGACCGATTTCGCCGATGGCGCGGCCGGGCCGGACACGATCACCGATTTCGGCGATGGCGCCGACCGGCTGCTGATCGCCGATGATTTCGAAGGGCTGGTGACAGTCGAGGACCACGGCAGCGGCGTGCGCCTGACCCTTGGCAGCGCCGGTGTCATCGATGTCGAAGGCACTTCGGCCGATCTTCTGAAAGGGGCCGACCTGGGCGGCGGGGTGTTCGACCTGACCACCGACACCGACCTGGCCCTTTTCTATTCCGACAGCATCATCACGGCCTGAGGCCGGGGACCGACACCATGACCGACACCGACATGCATGCCCTGGTGACCGGGGCCACCGGGTTTACCGGCGGGCACCTGGCCCGGGCGCTGCGCCGCCAGGGCCACCAGGTGCGCGCGCTGGTCCGGCAGACCGACAGCCCCGCGGCGCGCGGGCTGGCCGACGCCGGCATCGAACTGGTCCGGGGCGATGTCTCGGACGCGGATGACATCGACCGGGCCGTGGCCGGCACGACCCATGTCTTCCACATCGCCGCCGTCTATCGCAGCGCCAACCATCCCGACAGCTATTACATGGCCGTCAACCGCGACTCGGTCGCCCATGTGCTGGCCTCGGCCGAACGGCATGGCATCGAACGGGTGGTCCATTGCTCGACCTGCGGCGTGCATGGCGACGTGGCCGACCTGCCGGCCACCGAGGAAACGGCCTTTCGCCCCGGTGACATCTACCAGAGGTCGAAACTGGCCGGCGAGACCCTGGCCCAGCGAGCCATCGCCGCCGGGGCGCCGGTGTCGATCGTGCGGCCGACGGGGATCTACGGGCCCGGCGACCTGCGGTTTCTCAAGCTGTTCCGGGGCATCCAGAACCGGACGTTCCGCATGGTCGGAGCGGGCGACATTGCCTATCACATGAGCTATATCGACGACCTTGTGCAGGGCTTCCTGCTGTGCGGCAGCCATCCCGGCGCCCTGGGCGAAACCTTTCTTATCGGGTCGGACGATTACACCACGCTGAACGGCCTGGTGCAGGAAATCGCGGCCACCCTGGGCGTGCAACCGCCGCGCGGACATATCCCCGTGGCCCCGGTCATGGCTGCGGCCAGCCTGTGCGAAACCCTGTGCCGGCCGCTGGGGATCGACCCGCCGCTGCATCGCCGGCGGGTGTCGTTCTTTACCAAGGCCCGGGCGTTTTCGGTGGACAAGGCCAAGCGCCTGATCGGGTTCGAACCGCAGGTCGGCCTGGCCGAAGGGCTGGCCCGCACGGCCGATTGGTACCGGGCCGAAGGCCACCTGCGCGGCGCGCCCACGGGGATTGCCGCATGACCGCCGTGGACCCCGGAGCCATTGCCGACATCGGGTCGGACCAGGCCGATCTGGCCCCGTCGACCGCGCAATACGCCCGGCGCTTCGAAGGCCCGACCGGCAGCTGGCTGCTGTCGCGCCAGACCGAGGCCCTGCGCCGGCTGATCGCGCCCTGGCCGGGTGCCTCGGTGCTGGACGTGGGCGGCGGGCATGGCCAGGTTGCCGCGCCGCTGGTGGCCGATGGCCATCCCGTGCAGGTCCATGCCACCAGCGCCCAGGCTCTGGGCCGGGCAGCCGACATGCCCGGCGTGGTGACGGGCACCGGCCCGCTGATGCCCCTGCCCCATGCCGACGGGGCCTTTGACATCGTGACGTCCTTTCGCATCCTGGCCCATATCGGCGACTGGCCGGCCTACCTGGCCGAGCTGACCCGCGTGGCGCGCCGGGCCGTGATCGTCGATTTCGCCATCCCCGGCGGGGTCAACGCCCTGGAACCGCTGCTGTTCGGCGTGAAGAAGAAGATCGAAGGCGACACCCGGCGTTATGCCGCCATCCCCCGGCGCGAGATCTGCGCCCGGCTGGCCGAGCTGGGCTTTGCCGATCAGCAGACCGTGGGCCAGTTTGTCCTGCCCATGGTGCTGCATCGCAAGTTGAAACAACCGGGCCTGTCATCGGCCCTCGAAGGATCGCTGCGTGCCATCCGCCTGGATCGCCTTGTCGGCACCCCGGTGGTTCTGTGCGCGGCCCGCTCGCCATCTCACACGTAATGACACAATCTACGCCTACCCTGCCGGCCTATCGGGCCGGTCAACAGCTTGCGACCATCGTGGCGACCGGCCTGGTCCTGGCCGCCGCCTTGATCAGCCGGTCAGCCCTGCTGGATCTGCCGGCGATCTACGACGAACTCTACCACCTGATCCCGGCGATGAGCTGGCAAGACAACGGCAGCTACGCGATTCTCGACGGGTCTTATGCGCGGGCCAGCGTCTTTACCCGGCTGGTCGCCCTGGGCTTCGACATGGCCGGCGAGCGCAGTGCCACGGCCGCCCGGTTCTGGCCCTCGGCCGTACCCGGCGCGCTGCTGGTCGCGCTGATCTTCCTGTGGACCCGCGTGGTGGCCGGCTGGGCCGCCGCCTGTATCGCCGCGGTCTTCCTGGTGCTGTGGCCGACCGGCATCGAGGTCTCGCAATACGTCCGGTTCTATGCCCTGCAGGGGCTGGCCTTTGCCATCGGCGCGCTGGCGATCCACACGGCCCTGGGCCCCGACCTGGCCGCCTGGCGCCGTGCGGCCCTGCTGGCGCTGGCGGCGGCGGCCCTGCTGCTGGCCCTGCACCTGCAGCTGATCACCCTGGTCGGAGTGATGGCCGTCGGGCTCTGGGTGGCGCTCTATCATGGCCCCGGCTGGCTGCGCCGCCATGTCTGGCTGCGATGGGCCACCGCCGCCGCCCTCCTGGCCATCGTCCTGATCCTGGCCAGCGGCCTTTTCGGCGACACGCTGCGCGGGCTCTGGGCCACCTATCGCTGGCAGCCCTGGCCCGCGATCCCCGACCCGACGTTCTATCACCGCGATTTCCGCGACACCTACCCGACCTTCTGGCCGCTCTTCCCCCTGGCCGCGCTGATCGCCCTGCGGGTGCGCCCCGGGCCGGCGTCCTTCTGCCTGGCCATCTTCGGCACCTGCTTTGTCCTGCAAAGCTTCGGCGGGTTGAAAAACGTCTGGTACCTCTATCCGGCCATGCCTTTCTTCTTCGTGATCTGGGCCATGGCCCTGGCCCATGTCGGCCCGGCGCTGTTCGCCTACCTGCGCGAGGCTCTCCGCACCATCACCGCCCCCCTGGGCGACCGGCCCTGGCTGACGGGCATTGTCGTGGCCGGCGTGCTGGCCGGATCGGCGGCCTTCGTGGTCTTTGCCAACGCCGCCTTCGTGCGGGCCACGGCGCTGATCGCCGGGTCGGATACCAGCACCCTGCTTGGCAAGCGCCGCTGGGAATGGCCCGAGGCCGAAACCATGACCGCCCATTGGATCGACGACGGGGCGGTGATCGTGACCACCGAGGCGCTGCTGGCCGTGGAATTCCTGGGCGATTACGACATCGCGTTCAACCGCCCGCATTTCTCGGAGATGCTCTATTCGCTGGGCCCCGACACCCGGCCGTTCACGCCCGATATCCGCACCGGCCGGCCGATCGCCGGTCAGGTCGGCGACCTGGCCCCGATCATCGCCTGTGCGCCGGTGGGGATCGTCCTGGCCAATGCGCCCTGGATCACCTCGCCCGACGCCCGGTCCATCGCCCGGCTGGCCGAGACCGCCGGGGCCAATGTCAGTTTCGACAGCCGCGGCGGCAGCGCGTTGCTGGGCTGGCGCCACGCCCCGGACGCGACGCTGCCCGCCTGCCCCGATGTGCCCGGCCTGGCCGGACCATCGGCCGCCACGCGCCTGCAGTCAGGCGAGACGGGACCGAAACGGCTGGTGACACGGTGATCACCCGGCCCGATCCAGGCAAGCGCGAATGCGGTCCAGGGTCTCGCAGACGGCAACGGACTCCCCACGCGGCATGACCGTGCTTTCGACCTGGCCCGCGGCGATGCACCGCGCAACCTCGTCGGCCTCGAACCACAGCCCGTAGCCGCGGAACCGGCCGTTGATGCCCATGCCGTCGCGCCGTGCGGCCTTGCCCGCCGCGGCCCGGATCAGCGGCCAGGCCGGCGACCCTCGCAGAGCATCTTTCAGCTTCGACGGCTGGTAGGGCCCGCGCACGTCCTCGCGCACGGGAAACTGCGCCGCCGAGGTGGCCTGGATGAACGGGGCCTCCGTCACGATGCGCCCGGTTGTCCCCCCGATGTCCAACCGGTTGCCAAGCGCCGTGCGGTGGCTGGCCCGTATGGTTGCCAGCGCCGGGGCCGGGCCGGACCGATGCCGCAGGCTGATCGTCACGTCGCGAAGACTGCCCGATTCCGACCAGGCGCCCTGCGCCGCGACATCATCGGGTGGCCCGAACATGTCATGCGCCGCCGACACGCCGTAGACACCCAGATCCATCAACGCCCCGCCGCCCATGTCGACCGACGTGATCGTCGCATTGGCCGCGGTCTCTGCATGGGGAAAGCCCAGCTCGGCGCCAAGGTGGCACAGGTCGCCCAACGCGCCCGCACGCACCCGGCGGCGCGTCTCCACCATCACCGGCAAAAAGCGCGTCCACATGGCTTCCATGCAGAACGTCCCGGCCTGCTGCGCCGCATCGGCAATCTCGCGTGCCTGGGCCGCGGTCATGGCAAAGGGTTTTTCGCAGAGCACGGCCTTGCCGTGGGCCAGCGCCAGGAGGCAATGCTCGTGATGCAGCCAGGCCGGCGTGGCGACATAGACCACATCCACGTCGTCGGCCCTGACCAACGCCTCGACATCGGGCGCGACCTGCGCTCCATGCCGGGCCGCCAACGCCGCCGCGGTCTCGGCGCGTCGGGCGGTGACACGGGTGACATGGCCGGCGGATCCATAGGCCAGATCGGCCGCGAACCGGGCCGCGATCCATCCCGCGCCGGCGATGCCCCATCTGAGAGAGGCCGTCATCCTGCGACCCGTCCGAACGATGGCGCGGCTGAGCGTTCGGCACGACATGCCCGCGCGACGCCCGGGCGTCGCCTGCCGCGTTGCATGCGGGCGCAGGCACATGGATGACCGCTGCGCGGCAAGGCAGGCGTCGGCACCGGGGCACCCCCCATGGCCACAATCGTCCGCCCAAGCGACCCCGGCCCGGTCAGCGACCTGGCCGCGGACCATGCCCTGCAATCGCGGTTGGACACATGCCGCTTGTCACGGTGTCTGTCATCGAACATCCCGATCACGCAGGACGTCCCGCCCGTGGAAACATCGCCCCCTATCACGCCGGGGCGGTCAGGTGGCGGAACAAACAGCCTTGCGACAAAGTCTCTTTTTCGAAAAACGGCAAACAACATACGAATTCTTTTCCAGAAATGAACCGCGTTGACGATATCCCTGCCCCCTGCGTGAAGCAACGGCATTGAACGCGGTCAAGAATAGGCGGGATCATTTTGACCGCTGCGCGGACCGGGATTGGCCAGACCAACGTTCGACGCGAATCGACGGAAAAACAGTCTCGATTCGCAGAAATTCGGACGCAAGCACGGGATCAGGGCGCGCGACCCCGTCCACAAGGGCAAATTCTCGTTACATGATTGTGCCTTGGCGCCGCGACATTCATTCCGATCACGGAAATATTGATGCGCGATTTGCACCTTCCGGAAACAAACCATGGATGTTTCACTCGACTGCAGTAAGTTAAGATGCAGTAACGCCCATTTGGCGCGATCTTGAAATTTTTGCCTCGGGTTTGCCCAGGGCAACGCGCATAGTAGTTTTGGGGAATTGACTTTGAACAATCGATTGAAAGGTGCCGGGGTGAACAAAGACATTTCAAATACTTCACTGGACCACATCGCTTTCCGCGAATCACAGACCGGGCCGGCATCGTGACCGTCGGAATTGCATTCGTCGGCACGGGCTATGTCGCCGACCTCTACATGAACTCGCTCGACAACTGGCAACAGACGCTGGATCTTCGGGGTATCCACGACCGTTCGCCGGAACGGCAGGCGGTTTTCGCGGACCATTACAAGCTGAACACCTATCCGGATTTCGATGCCCTGCTCGCCGACGACAGCGTGGAGATTGTCGTCAACCTCACCAATCCGGACCAGCATGCCGCATTGTCGCGCCGGGCGCTGGAAGCGGGAAAGCATGTCTATTCCGAAAAACCCCTGGCGCTTGATGTCGACGAGGCCAAGGAACTGGTGACCCTGGCGGCCCGTCACGGCCGGCACATCGTGGCGGCCCCGTCGAGCGTGCTGGGCGAGGCCGCCCAGACATTGTGGTCGGCGCTGCGGGATCGCGTCCGGGGCAGGCCGCGCCTTGTCTATGCCGAGATGGATGACGGGCTGGTGCATCGGCTGGGCTATCGCAACTGGCGCACACGGACCGGCGCGCAATGGCCCGCCGAGGACGAGTTCCGCACCGGCTGCACGCTTGAGCACGCCGGCTATGCCCTGACCTGGCTGACCGCGATGTTCGGACCGGTGCGCCGGGTCGTGACAACGGCCGGTTGCCTGGTGCGCGACAAGGGGCCCGACACGCCGACCAATTACACAACGCCGGATTTCTCCTGTGCCTGCCTGGAGTTCGATGACGGGCTGATCGCGCGCCTGACCAACAGCATCATCGCGCCCCACGATCACCGGTTCCGCGTGTTCTGCGAGGATGGCATCCTGGAGGTGGCCGAGACCTGGGATTTCAAGACGCCGGTGCGATCCATTCCGGTGCCGGACACGCGCGTGCGGCGGCAAGCCCAGAAGATCTTCGGCTGGGATGGCGGTCGACGCATTCCTCCGGTTCATACCCGCCGCATCTCGACGGCCAGTCGCGGGTTCCCGATGGATTTCGCGCTTGGCATAGCCGAGATGGCGCAGGCGATCCGCGCCGGCCGGACGCCACGCCTGGCGGGCGATTTTTCGGCCCATATCACCGAAGTCTCGTTGGCCATTCAGCATCCTGAAAGGTTTGGGGCGGAATATATTCCGACAATCGTGCCGCCGCCGATCATGCCGATGGATTGGCAGGCACAGCAGGAAAGACCGATGGCATCGCCGCTGGGTGATCGCCGCCAGACCAGTTGCTGAACGGCCAACGCGGGGCACCATCCCCCTCGCGGGCCTTGGCACTGCCCGCGAGGTGACATGTCGGGCGGTGTGGTTTCAGTCCGCCGCCGCCCGTGCCTGTTGCAGCAAGGTGAGGTAACGGGCCGCCCCGGCCTCGGGGCTCAGCGCCTCGGCGACATAGGCGCGCGGGGAAAAGCCGTCGATGGCCTGCATGAAGGCATCGAGCTGGTCGATCATGGTCTCGCGAGTAAAGGTCAGCCCGCAGCGCGCATCGAAATAGGGCACCGAAGACACCCGCAGGCCCGGCGGCGCAAACCGCCCCTGGTGAGGGTCGACCAATTCGCCCTCGTCCCAGGCCAGGATCGGCAGGCCCGAGGCCATCGCTTCCTGGTAGGCCAGGCCCTGGGTTTCATGTTCGCAGAGAAACACCAGCCCGCGCGCATCCCGCAGGGCCTGCCGGAACTGGCTGAGGTGGTGGGCCCCGTAGCGCAGGACGCGATAGCGCAGGCCACGGGCATCGAGCGCCGCCAGAAGCGGATCGCGCAGGTCGGCCGCGCGATCCTCCAGCCGCCAGCGGATCTTGTCGTAGACGATCAGGTCCAGCGGCTTTTCCATCTGCGACGTGTCCGGCCAGGCCGCCAGGTCGATGGCAACGAACATCGGCTGCGCCACCTCCCCCAACTTGTCGCGCCACAGCCCGCAGGGCCATTCCGACGGCAACGTGACCACCTTGATGTTGCACCGCGCCATGATCTTTTCGATCTCGTCCGGGGGCGGCACGTAGCCCGGGCCAAAGACCGCCGGATTGGGCAGGTGGACGCGATCGAAGACACGGGGAAAGCCGCTGATTCCAATGGGTTCTTTCGGGTTGGCCCGGGCCCAGGCAAAATCGTTCACCCGCACCTCGATGCCCCGTGCCTCGAGGCTGCGGCGCAGGTTGTTGAAGGCCGTGAAGTAGCCGGTGTTGACCTGCAGCCCCCGCAATCGGCGCCAGGCCGCCCTTGCGTGGCGGCGGGCCTCGGACTTGAGCGAACCGAAGGGAACTTCGAGCGCCTGGGTTTCGAATCCGTCGTAGAACAATGCCACGCTGCGCGGGTCTGCCATCATGCGGCGCCTCCGTAAACTTCGCGTCTTGGCGGCGCGATACAGCCCGCGACAACGCCCGCATGGAACGTGCCGCGCATGAGCCAGAACATGCAGCGCGTCCGGCTGGCCACGGCGACCAACGCCCGCAGACCGCAATAGCCCGACTTTGCCGCGGCCTTTGCCATGACCGAGACGCGCCGCGTCATGTTGTCGGGCGCCGCGCAGGTGCCGTAGATGGCGCCGGTCATGTACCTGCGGCGCAAGACCCAGCCAAAGCTCAGGCGGTTCGGCGAGACCTTTTCGCTGACCGCCGCATCTTCGGAAATGGTCATCGGAACGCCGGCGCGATGGAGCCGGAAGAAAAAGTCGATGTCCTCGCCGCCGGTGCGCCCGAAGGACAGGTCGAACCGGCAGGCGGCAACGCGCGGGTCGCCCCGGTCGAGCAGGACGTTGCTGGAATAGCCGGTCTCGACAACGCCCTTGTTGCGCGTCGGAATGTTGGAATGAAAGTTGTTGCTGCGCATCCATTCCGGCGCGGCATCGGGATATTCGGCAAAGGCCGGGCCAAAGACGATGCCCGCGCCACTGGCCTGCCAGGTCAGGACAAGCCGTTCGATCCAACCCGGCCCGGCGCATTCGTCATCATCGATGAATAACAGCAGATCGCCCGTCGCCGCATCAAGGCAGGAGTTGCGCGCGATCGAAATGTTCCGGGCCGGCGCATGCACGTAATGCAGGTCCAGCCCCAGTTCGCGCGCGCAGCCCTCGATCCGGTCCCGGTAGGCCGGACGCTCGTCATTTTCCGCCACGATGACCCTCAGACGGGCGCCTTCCGGCACGGATTGATCCGCGACGCTGCGCAGCGTTTCCAGAATTTCCGAGCGGCGGAAGGTGCAAATTCCAATTTCAATGAGCATTACAATCCAGAACTCTGCCAGGATAATGGATGGCACCGGCATGGGCGGCGGCCCGACCCGCACCGGCGCAAGACAGATCTTCACATTCGGCACGATTGGGGGCGCGATACGGTGTCATCGCCACGCAAGCCCCGTCCCGCATGGCCCGGCGTCCGGCGTTGCCCGACACGCCCATCGGATCTGCCCCGGCACCGGTCAGCCCTGCGCCCCCACGGCTGCGACAACCGGCGCGGCATCGGCAGCGGCGGCCGATTTCGACGACAGGAACAGCCAGAACTGGCCCGGGTTGCGGGCTTCGCTGACGATGAACCGCCGGGTTTCGGCGTTGTAGCCCCGGATCGCCGGCAGATCGGGGTCCTGGGCCTTGGCCAGCTCGGACCGGGCGCGGGCGAAAGTAACATCGTGGCTGGCCGAAAAGGCCGCGACAATGCCCGGGGTGATCGTCGGATCCTTGAAATCATGGCATTCGATGATGATGTCGTGGCCGGCCAGCGCCGGAGCGGTTTCGGCGGTGAACAGCTCGGCCTCGAACCCTTCGCAATCGGCAAAGAGCAGGGCGCGCGGCGCGCCGGCCAGCTCCTTCAGCCGGGCCGTGTCGCAGAAACCCTGGATATCGACCCGGTCGGCCACGTCATTGGCCTCGGCCATCCGCCGGCACATCGCCCGCGCCCCGGCATCGACATCATAGGCCAGCACCCGCGCGTCCGGAAACAGCCGCGCCAGGCCCACCGCATAGAACCCCTCGGCACAGCCGATATCAAGGATCAGGCCGTAATCCCTGCTCCGGGCGATCTCGATGAACTCGGCCAGCTCGCTTTCGTAGCTGCCGGCCAGCTTGGGCAGCAAGGCGCTGCCGGTCGCCGCCGCATCGGGGTAGCGCATCCCGGCAAACGGCCCGGCGGTGACGCGCAGATCGGGGAAGGTATCGGCGAGGATCGCCGTCTTGAGATCGCTGCGCGCCTCGGCCCGGCGCTGACGCTCGGCATAGGTACACAACGAATCCAGCCGCCGTTCCATCCCCCGCGCCATGCGGAAGAGCGGCCAGGCCGGGCCATTGGCCATGCGGGAAATCATGTTCTTTGCGGCAAGCTTCATCGGGCATCCTTTCGCGCGACGGGGGCGGGGCGGGGATCGGTGGCGGTGCGGGGCTCGGCCCGGCGGCGCGACGGTTTCAGGCCCGGCGCGATCTCGTCACGCAGGAAACCGTCCAACTTGCGCCGATAGGCATCGGGGCTGAATTCGGCGGCCACGCGCCGGCGGGCGGCATCGCCCATGCGCCGGCGCAGGTCGGCATCGCGCAGCAACTCGCCCAGCCCCCGGGCGACATCCTCGGGCGTGGGCGCGACCAGCATGGCGATCTCGTCATCAAGCACCTGAGTATGCGTCGGCAGCCGGGTGGCCAGCAGGGGCCGGCCGCTGTCGAGATAGGAATAGATCTTCATCGGCGTGTTGCGGCCCTGCACCCGGGGTGAGGCCGTGATCGTCGCGGCGGCCAGGTAATCGCCCAGCCGGTCGACCGGGCGCGGGCCGAGGAAACTGGCCCGGTCGGCCAGGCCCAGCCCGGCGGCCCGCGCACGGGCGGCGGCGACGTGGTCCTCGGTGCCGCCGATCACCACCAGCCGCACCGGCCCGGCCGCATCGCCCAGCCGCGCCATGCCGTCGATCAGCAGGTCGACCCCCTGGTAGCTTTCCAGGTTGCCCACGTAGATCACCACCGGCTCGTCAAAGACCGCATCGGCCGGGGGCACCCCGGGTGCGTCGGGGTCCAGCATGGTGACATCCTCGACCGTGCGCACCGGCAGATCAGGCGCATGGCCGCGCACCAGGTCTTCCAGCGCCCGGCAGCAGGTGATCGCCCCCGCCGCGTGGCGCAGCATCAGCCCTTCGGCCCCGTCCAGCCAGCGCCGCAGCCAGCCCGGCAGGCCGAACTTGTCGTCGATCTGCTCGGGCATAGAACTGTCGACATCGGCGATGTACGGCACCCGCAGAAAGACACGCAAAACCAGTGCGATAAAGGCTGATTCCTCTACCCCGATCACCAGGTCATAACGGTGGCGGATCGTCATCCAGGCGGCCATCGGCCCCATGATCGCATCGGCCACCAGCTTCTTCAGCGAGAACCCCGGGCGAAACCGCCGCAGCCCGGGCAGGCCGGGCACGCGCACGATCCGGCACCGATCGATCTCGACCGGCTCGCCCTCGGGAAAGGTCAGCACATCGACCGTGTCGCCACGTTCGGACAGGGTTTCCAGCATCATCCGCACGGCAATCGGCGTGCCGCGCTGTGCCATGAAGGGCTGGGGCGCGAGGACCAGAATGCGCAAAGGTCCGTTCAATGGAACACGCCGGGTTCAGGGATGGGCAATTCAATCCACACGGATCTATCTCTCAATTAATCGTCACTTGCACACCGGCAAAAAAAGGAATCAGCCGGATCGTCATTCAATGCTTTATAATGTCCCAGAATGTCGCGTTCGGCCAGCACGCAATTTCTGGACCACGGCGCGTTTTCATGCCAGCCTTGGGGCTGCACATTGCATCACCGTTTCGTTATGCCTGTTCGGCATCCCGACAATTCCTTTCTATCGGCTTTCAGACACGATGACCAATTTCCGGGACTTTTCGTTTCCCAGAGAAACAATGCACCGCCAAGCGTTTCCCGGCGGCCCGCGCGTGAATTGTTTTGGCCGGCGGTCATGGCCGCCGCCCGCCGGGTCGCCACAGGCACAGACCCCACCAGAGCGCGACGCAGGCCAGGCCGACATAAGACGCCAGGTCGCGCAGGCCCGGCGGATGAGCATGCAGGGCCGTGACCACGATCTCACCGCCATCGCCAAGGACACCCTGCACCGACCAGGTGCCCGAAGCCTGCGGCGCGAGGCCGGTCAGGGCAAAGCGCGCGCCGGTCCAGGCCATCAGCTGGGCACCTTCGGGCGTGACGTCGACCCGCGCCCGGTCAAAGGCGACCTCCTGCCCGGCCCGCGCGGCGCCGGGGCGCAACAGGGCGGTATGGTGCAGGTCATGGGCCTCGGCCGCCGGCATCAGGGCCAGCGGGCCGGCCAGGTACAGCCCGCCCAGCATCGCCGCCCCGACCAGCCGCCCAGGCGTCAACACAAGGCGCAGCCCCTGCCGGGGCAGACGCCAGAAGGCATGCACCACGACGCCCAGGCCCAGCACGATCAGCGCCAACGTCGGCAGATCCTCGGGCCAGTAGAACCCGCCGTTCACCAGGTCCCAGCGCAGGGGCGCGGCCAGCAGCACGCCGTTGGCCCACTTGGTCTGGGTCGCGTCCAGCAGCAGGTGCATCAGGCTGCCCGACGCCAGGATCGCCCATGTGCGACCGGGCCGTGCGCTCAGGCAGGCCAGCGCGGCCGCCAGCACCAGGCAGAACAGCAGCGTGCTTTGACAGATGGCGTAAAGCCTTATGTCTATGGGGGAAATCCCGGGCAGCGTCGCCCGGGCCAGGCGCTGGCCGATCCATGGCACATCGGGCAGAAGGCACCCCGCCCAAACCCATTTGACATCGGCATCACGCAGCACCCCGCGGGTGACAAGCGTCTGCAGCCCGATATGTCCCAGCGTGTTCGGCATCGGCCCGGCCTATCCGAACCGCTTGCGCCGTTGCATCGCCACCTGCCGGTGCAGGAACCGTGGCCCGCTTTCCAACCGGCCATAGGTCGGCGGCGAGACGGTCAGCGCTCTCAGCGCCGCGGCGATACGCTCAAAGGGCCGGTCACTGCCCGGATCAACATCGAGCAGCACGCCATACCGCCCGGGCTTGGCCTCTTCGCCGGGCAACGGCAGCGGATCGGTGCCGGCCAGCACCCGCCAGCCCGCCTCTTCGGCCCGGGCCAGCCGCGCCGGCCGAGGCGCGAAGGCCGGGCGCACGCCGCTGTCGGCCAGGAACAGGTCATGCGCACCGGCCCGTTCAGCGATCAGCGCATCGATCAGCGCCCCGCGCCGGCCCGTCCATTTGCCCACGCCCCAGGGCAGCACGGCCAGCGCCCCGGCCGCGACCACCGCGTCGATGACCCGGCCCAGCGGCTGGCCGTCGCCCGGATCATCCATCAGCCCCAGGGCCAGCACTTCGAGCCCCTCGCCCGTCACGATCTGGCGCCCGGCGATCACGGCCAGCCGGGTTCCGTCCGGCCCCGTGGCCAGCTTGGACATCGGCTCATCCGTCGGGCGAATCGTCCAGCCGCCGCCGTCAGTCAGCGCGCCAAAGGCATCCTGGCCGGTCATTTCGGTCAGCATCAGCACGCCCTGCAAATCGCCGCCGGCCCCGGGCATCTGGCCCGCCGCCGCATCCAGGCAGGTCGCGGCATCCATCCCCGGATGCAGATGTACGTGAGTGTCTACCGCTATGTTTTTCATCAATGTTTCCCAGTTTCGGATGTTCTGCCATGACCGATGACGACACCTACGACCTGATCGTGATCGGAGGCGGCATTCACGGCCTGATGATCGCCCTTCAGGCCGCCGAGATCGGCCACCGCACGGTGCTGCTGGAACGTGACCGCATCGGCGCGGCCACGACGGCCGGCTGGTTCGGCATTCTGCACGGCGGGCTGCGTTACCTGCAAAGCCTTGATATCCGGCGCTTTCGCGAATCGCTGGCCGACAGCCGCTGGTTCCAGTGCAGCTTTCCCGACCTGGTCCGCCGGCAGGGTTTCCTGATGCCGCTCTATGGGCAGGGGCTGAAACGGCCGGGCGTGTTCCGCGCGGCCTTCCTGACCGATCGCATCCTTGGCCTGGACCGCAACAGCGGCATTGCCCGGGCCCAGGCCCTGCCCATGGGTCGCGTCCTGTCGGCCCGCGAGGTCGTGCGCGCCTTTCCCGGCGTGCTGCAGGGCGGGCTGACCGGCGGGGCGCTGTGGGAGGAACGGGTGGTGCCCGACACGCCGGCGCTGATGTCCGCCCTTGTCGCCCGCGCCCGGGCCGTCGGGCTGGACCTGCGCGAGCGCACCACGGCCACCGAATTGCTGACCGACGGGCGCAATGTCACCGGGGTGCGGGCCGGTGACCAGACCTGGGCCGCGCCCAAGGTGGTCATCGCGGCCGGCGCCCAGTCCGACGCCCTGGCCCGGCGGTTCGACCCCCGCCCGATGGCGCCCCTGGGCACCCCGGCCCGGGCCTTCAACCTGCTGATCGACCGGGCGCCGCCCTCGGCGCATGGCCTGTCGCTGGTGCCTCCGGGCGATGACGGGCCGATGCTCTTTGCCTATCCATCGGGCGGGCGCACCTTTGCCGGCACCGCCTACCTCCCCGCCGGCGAGACCGTGACAGGCCCCATCCCCGAAGCCGAAATCGCGCGCTTTCTCAATCGCTTGAACGCCGCCCTGCCCGGGTTTGCAGCCGACCCCGCCGACGTGCTGCAGGTCACCGACGGGCTGTTGCCCGCCGCCGAGCCCGGTGCGCAGGCGCTGCTGGATCGCGACCAGATCCGCGATCATGGGGCTTCGGGCGGGCCGAAGGGGCTGGTCAGCCTCTGGGGGGTCAAGTTCACCACGGCGCCCGGCGTGGCGCGCCAGGTACTGGCCACGGTCGACACCGCCCGCCGCGCATAAGAGCAGCCGCGCGCGGGGCTCATCGGTCGCCGGATCCGGCCAGGTCCCGCCGCCGGATCGCGGCCAGCGACCGCAGGACCACCTGTTCCGACAATTTCCCGACAAGGTCCACGACGACCGCCGGCGGCGCCCGGAAACACCGCAGGGCATCGCCCGCATCCCGCGCCTTGACCGCCTCGATCAGCCGGACCCAGCGCCAGCGTTTCTGGGTCTCGATCTCATGCGCGCGCAGCATTTGCCGGTCCGCCCGGCTCAGCCCGGGCTCATCCGCCAGCGCATGATCGGCCCCCACCAACGCCGCCAGATCGGCTGCGCTGTGCCGTCCGCTCAGCGAGTCCGGCCGGACCAGGGCCAGGTAGCCGCGCGGGTCCGTCAGGCAGAACCGCGCGCCCCGGGCCAGGGCCGTGGCATAAAGCGCGTAATCCTCGCCAAGGCGCATCGTCTCGTCGTAGCGCAAGCCGTGACGATCCAGGAATTCCTTTCTCATCAGAGGCTTGAGGAACCCCATCTCACCCCGCCCACCATGCAGCCGCGACAGGTTGCCGCGAACGAAGCCCTGGAAATCAATCGTTTCCAGGCCGATCTTTCGATCCCCCAGCAGCCTTTGGCGCGGAGCGGTCGGCGCGTGGGACGTCACCTTGTAGAGATCATCGGCCACCATGTCCCAATCGCCGGCCCGGGCCATCTCCAGCAGCTCACCCAGCCGTGTCGGCCCCATGGCATCGTCGGAATCCAGCAAGGCAACATAAGGCGCGCGGGCCGCATCCAGCGCCCGGTTCCGCGCCGCCGCCGGCCCCCGGTTCAGCGGCTGCGCCAGCACGATCACCCGCGCATCCCGGCTGGCCACCTCGCGCGCAAGATCGAGAGTGTTGTCGGTCGAGGCGTCATCGACCACGATGACCTCGACGGTCACGCCTTGCTGGGCCAACACGCTGTCGATGGCATGGCCGATCGTCGCCGCGGCATTCCAGGCGGCAATCACAACGCTGATCTGTGGTCCGGCCCTATCCATCGTTTTCACCGATGTAATCCGCGCAATTTTCACCCTCGGCCCCGAACGGCCGATATGACGCGCAATAGTAATCCGCCTGAGCGGCCAGGTCCGCCGCCGGTGCTTTCAGCCAATCCACCATCTTGTCGGTGCCCGCCCAGATATGCAGAAAGACCTTGCCCGGGGTCTGCGGAATAGGATGTTCCTCGGACGTGACGGTCAGGATTTCCTGCCCATCGACATACCAGGTCACCGAATCCGCGCGCCAATCGAACCGATAGAGATGCGGGGCATTGGCCGCATCAAACCCCAGGTCAAGCCAGCGGCCGGGCAGATTGTCGCCATTCGTGAAAATATTCAGCCAGACTTTTGTGGTGTCGCGGCCCAGAAATTCGAAATCGATCTCGTCATGGGGTTTGTCGAACGCCGGTCC
The DNA here is from genome assembly GCF_050389775.1 of Marinibacterium sp. SX1. NCBI lineage: Bacteria > Pseudomonadati > Pseudomonadota > Alphaproteobacteria > Rhodobacterales > Paracoccaceae > Marinibacterium > Marinibacterium sp. SX1. The sequence goes on from NZ_CP177151.1 coordinate 78,607, forward strand.
GGTATAGACAAAGAAGGCCGACACCAGCCCGTCGCCCCGGCCTGGCTTCATGTAAACTTCGTATCGCCCGTATCCAAAAGGCCCCTGCCGCTGCAGTTCCGCCCCCAGATATGGCGTCACCTGGCCTTCGGGTGCCGACTCAAGCGAAAGTCGCGCGAAACCATCGCCTATTTCGGGGGCAGCCGGCCAGTGCACCACGGCCAATCGTCGCCGCCACGAGGTGGCAAAACCATCGTTTCGATCAAAGTTCGAAATATACCACTTGTCGCGCCAGTCTTTATCGTCAAACTTCTCTATGAAGCCAATCACGTCTTCGTCCGGGACACCACCCTGGGCAAGGGCGGGACCAGCGAGAGACAGGAAATGAAAAATGGATGCATGAAAAGCGATCATTCGGGCCGCATTGAACAAAGACATGCGTTTAAAAATCCCCGTTTAAAACATATTACAACAGTACATTTCCGCCATGCCTGAAGCAACGGTAATCATTGCTGCGTGGAATGCCGCCGAAACAATTGATCGATGCGTGCGCAGCGCCCTTTCACAAACCGACGTGACCGTCGAGGCCATCGTTGTCGATGACGCCTCGCCCGACGACACATCGGCGCGGGCCGATGCCACCGGCGCCCGCGTTTTCCGATTGCCGGAAAACGGCGGCCCGGCCGTGGCGCGCAATCGCGCCCTGGACGAGGCACGGACCGACTGGCTGGCCGTTCTGGATTCCGATGACACCATGGCCGACGATCGGCTAAGCCGAATGATCTCCGTCGCCGAAACCCATGGCGCCGACGTTGTATTGGGCAATTTCCGCTATGCCAACGAAGACGGCGCGCCCCTGGTCCAGGCGCCCTTTCTGCCCTGCGACGCCGACGCCGCCCCCCAGCACTGGAGCTTTGAACATTTTGTGGCCGGCAACCAGGTCACCCCGGGCAGCCGCGCGCTGGGATACCTCAAGCCATTGTTCCGGCGCTCCTTTCTCGAAAATCACAAGATTCGCTACAATCCCGCCCTGCGAAATGGCGAAGATTGTCACATGATTTATGCCTGCCTTGCCGCCGGCGCCCGGGTCGTCTTTGATCCCCTCCCCGGGTACAATTACACGGTCCGGCGCGGCTCTATTTCCCACCGGGTCGACCCCCGGCATATCGACGCGCTCATGGCTGCCGATGCCGCCTTTGTCCAACGTCACGCGGCCGAACTGACACCAAAACTGAAAGCCCTCTTTGCGTCCCGTCACGACGGGTTGTCGACGCTCAAGCAAAGCGAAGAGGCAATGATCGCCCTCAAATCCGGGCGCCCTGCCACGGCCGTGGCCGCATTGGCCAAAAAGCCCTCGGCAACAGGAAGATTCGCCCGGCAACTACTGGAAGCCGGCCGGAAGAGAATTAAATAACGGGAATATTTCATCACATCTTTTCACATCAGTTTGACATCATGAAACCGGAAGACATTTCCTCATCGCTCGACGTTCATCTTGATTTCAATTCATTGTCATCGACCTGCGAACATTCGCGGATTGCCACGATTCTCGTGCACAGACGCCTCGACGATCCTGAATCCGGATCGGGCGTCTACCTGCTGGGCCTGATCGATCAATTGGCCCGGGCCGGGTTCGAGATTCGAATCATCCTCGCGCCCGTCACCGCCTTTGGCAGCCGTCCCATTTCCCGCCCGGCCGCAATCTTTCGCAAGAAAACTCACAAGATCCTCTGGCCGGACAGCCTGCGCATCGGGTCCTGGTTCGTTTCGACCCGCGCCGCCGTCTGGAAACGGGCGATCCGCCGCGGTCTGGCCCTGGCCCACTGGCGGATTCTTCGCCCGCGCAGCCCGCGCCCGTCCTTCCCCAGCTGCCTCGGCTCGCCCCTCGGCCCGGCTGAAATCGCCCAGCTGGCCGGCGCGGCCAATGCCGGCACCTCGGCCCTTGTCGTGGCCGAATACAGCTCGCTCGCCCCGGTCCTGGCCCATTGCCACCAGGGCAAGCGCGCCGTTTTGCTGCATGACCTGTTTTCGCTGCGCGCCGATTCCTTCGCCTCCGCCGGGCTGGCCCCCGATCACACCGCGGTCTCCTTCGAAACCGAAATCGGCTGGCTGCAGAATGCCGACACATGCATCTATGCCTCGGCCAGCGAGGCCCGGCGGCTGAGCCCGCATCTGCCCGGAAAACGACATATATGGCTGCCCCCGCAAGTCCGGCTGCGAAAGGTTCGGCCGGGGGGCAAACCCTATGCCGTCTTCCTGGGCGTGCGCCATGCAGGCAATACCGACGCGTTGAACATGCTGCTGAACGATGTCTGGCCGACGGTGCGCCGCCGCCTGCCCGACGCCGAGCTCTGGATCGCCGGCGAGATCAGCGACGATGTCCGCGACGCGCCCGAAGGCGTGCGATTGCTGGGCCGGATCAAGGACTTGTCCGACATCGGCGGCGCCGATGCCGTGGGCCTGGCCCCGGCCCGGGCGGCCAGCGGCATCAGCATCAAGATCGCCACCTATTTCGAACTGGGCATGAGCGTGCTGGCCACGCCCAAGGCGCTCGACGGCTATGACGGGCGGCTTGACGGACTGTTGGTTCAGGCCTCGGACGCAGCGGATTTCAGCAACAAGCTGGTCTCGCTGCTGTCCGATCCGTGCCTGCGCGAGGCGTCGGCGCGGCGCGGATACGAGGAAATCACCCGCCGCATCGGCGACACCGGCCTGGAAACCTACCTGCAGAGCCTGATCGGCGCCGCACAGACTATTGCGTGAACCCTTCGGGTTCGGAAATCTCGACCGCCACCGACAACACGTCGCCCGGGCCGATCGCGGTGGTCGCGCCGACGGGCTCCGGCACGCCGGTCTCGGACCCGGCCCGCACCACGCCATAGCGCACCGTGACCGCGCCAATCGACAGCGCGTCGGTCGCCACGCCTTCGGTCACGATGACCTGTTCCAGCACGTCCCGTCGGATCTGCAACGCCTCCAGCTCGGCCTTGACCTTTTGCAGCTCGACCTGTGCCTGGGTTTCCCGGCTGGCCTGCAACTCTATGATATCCCGACGATTTTCGGAAATCCGCTGACGCGCGCGGTAGGTGTTGTTCTGCAGGTCAGTTTCCTTGCCCTGCAGGTCGATGACACTGCGCTGCGCATCGGCCAGCCGCGTCGCCTGAGCATAGCCGCGCTCGGCCAGCGTGGCGATGTTGTCGACGTTTTCCTGCGCCAGGCGCATCTGTTCGCGCAGCCCGTCGAACTTGCGTTCCAGCCCGTCGACCTCGGCCGCCAGCAGGTCTTCCAGCTCGTTCAGCGCGGCCAATTCCCGTTCGTGGGCGGCCTTGCGCGCCTGAAAGATCGCGGTTTCCTCGGCCCGGATCCGAGCGGTTGCCTCGGCCCCGTCGGGATGGTGCAGCCGGTCGGGGAACACCAGCGTCTCGGCCCCGGCGATCTCGGCCTCCAGCCGGACTTCGCGCACCCGCGCCCGGGCCATTTCGTTGCGCAGATCGCGCAGGTTGCCCGCATTGCGCAGGGTGGTCGACAGGGTGGCCCCGCCGTTCTCGGGCAGGTTCCCCGTCCCGCCGGCCAGCGCCACGGCCTGCAGCGCAGTGATGCCGGGCTGGCCCGGGTAGGCGCCGGGATGGGCCACGTCACCGACGATGTAGAACGGCCGATAGCGCACCACTTCGATGGCCAGGCGCGGCGGATCGATCATGCCGCCGTCCTGGCTTAGCGCATCGCTCATGGTTTGCGACAATTCGGCCGTCGTCAGCCCGGCGGCCGCCACCGATCCGGTAATCGGCACCGAAATCGTGCCATCCGATTGCACGGCATATTCCCCGCTCAGCAGGTCCCATTGCTGAAAACTGCGCAACTCGTCGTCCCAGACAATGGCCCGGATGTTCAGCCGGTCTTCGGGGCCAAGCCGGTGTTCGGCGGCCATTGCGACCGGGGCCAGCACGGCGAGACCAAAAGCGAAGGAAATCAAACGGATCACGTATGTCACGGGGAAATCTTTCATATGCACCATGCGGCCGAAAACACCTTTTCCAACCTGGAAACACCGACGGAAAATCAGCCGGCCCTGCACGCGATCCAAAGAACGGCCCCCTTGGCAACAAAGCCGGGAATGTCGGATCAGGCGCGTGAAAACCACGAAGGAAGTCGTGACTCCTGCCCTTCGAATCGAACAAAAATAAACGTCTTTCCTTTCATTCGATATCAAGACCACCCCGGTCAAGTCCGAAGCGTGATTTTCCCGGGTCGCACCGCGATACAGGCATCAATCCCTTCGATTTCCGCCGCTTTGTACAATGCACGGGATCGCGTGAACAATTGCCCGAACACTCACGGATAAGCCGCGTCCGGCAGGTCCTGCCGTTCGGCGATTCGCGCCGGAGCCACCGCCCCCCGCCGGGTTCCACCCGCGGCTCCAAGCGCCAGGATCATCCGTCCGACCGACAATGCGCGGGCGGGACGGCCATTGTTCATCGCCTCCCGGATACGCCACTTCAGACCCAGCGCCATCTCCCGGGCGAGCTCGGCCGCCACCGGGTTGCGACGGCCCAGGTCGATGATCCGGCGGCGCGTGTCGGGTTGCAGCATCTCGTCGATACCATGTTTTCCGGCCACCGCCCGGCGGCAGATCTGTTGCTCTTCCGTCGACAATTGCACCCCCGGGCAGGCCTCGGTTGCCGCGGCCATGTCGGCCAGAGCGGCCGGCCAATCGGTGCGCCGGGCATAGACACAGGCCCGCTGCAACAGCGCCGCGCGGCGGGCCAGCGCCGCATCGTCGGCATCGAACATGGACTCGTAGAACCCCAATGAAATATGGTCGCGCAGCTCGGAAAAGATCCGGCGATCGGTCTCTTTCCACACCTCTTCAGACCGCGCAGCCGCATGGCGCGCAGCCGCCGGCCCCCGGTCGCCGTCATGCTTGCGCTGCAGGAAGACCGGCGCGTCGATGACCCGGATCGGGGCACAAAGCCCCAGCCGGACGATCATGTCGTAATCGATGGACCGGGCCAGGTCTTCGCGGAACGGGCCGGCCCGGTCATGGACCGCGCGCCGGGTCATGGTCGCGTTCTGGAACAGGAAGATGTCTTCCAGCAGGTGCCGGATGGCCGTGCCGCGCGACAGGTCGGGCCAGTAGCCCGGCGATTCCTGCTGCCGCGCGCCGGTCGCCGGGTCGTCGCGAAACTTGAGATACCCGGCCCCGGCCGCCCCCAGCGACGGGTCGCCATCCAGCATGCCGGCCAGGGTTTCGGCCGCATGCGGCAGCGCCAGGTCATCATCGTCGCAGATCCAGACATAATCCCCGCCGGCCTTTTCCAAGGCCGCATTCAATGCCCGCGACTTGCCCCCATTCGGCGCCCGGAAGTAACGGATATCAAAGCCCAATTCCCGCACCGCCGCCTCTGTCCCATCGGTCGACCCGTCATCCCAGACGATGATCTCGTCAATGGGCCGGGTCTGGGCCTGAAGGCTGGTCAGGGCATCCCGCAGGTAAGCCGCCCGGTTATAGGTCGGAACGATTGCCGTAATTGACGTCATGGTGATGCGGCGTGCCCTTATTGCAGTACACGGGAAGATCCCCCGCCCATCTTTGGCATGCCTTCCCGGTCATGAGAACGCAATCCTTGGCGCCCGTGACCGCAAGATGCCGAAATGCCCCGGTTCAGGGGAAGACATGCCGAAAGGTGACCGCGATTCGATCACCCGCCTCGACATTTTGCCGCCCGGATAAAGGGCGTCGGGAACGAATTTTCAAGAACTCACAATTTCTTTTTTTCTTGGTCATTTTGAATCATGGTATGGTTAATATGTTTGGGATCCAGCCACACTTGATTCGAATCGGCTTTGGGTTCCATTTCATCGACGTGTTTCTACAGTTGAATTCAGGTTCTTGCTTTGATTGATGTTTCCGTTTGTGTCCCGGTCTTCGACGAGGAAGACAGCGTAGGGCCCCTGTACGAGGCGGTTGTCGCCGCGATGGAGCCGACCGGGCGGTCGTTCGAGCTGGTCGTCGTGGATGACGGCAGCCGCGATGACACCGTGCCGCGGCTGCGCGCGCTGGCCCGCACCGATCCGCGGCTGGTCGTCGTGCGGTTCCGCCGCAACTGCGGCCAGACCGCCGCCATGCAGGCCGGGATCGACCATGCCCGGGGCCGGTTCATCGTGACGATGGACGGCGACCTGCAGAACGATCCGGCCGACATTCCGATGATGCTGGAAAAGCTGCACGAAGGCTATGACCTGGTCGTGGGCTGGCGGATCAACCGGCAGGACAAGTTCCTGTCGCGCAAGCTGCCGTCGCGGATGGCCAACTGGCTGATCGGCAAGGTCACCGGCCTGCCGATCCGCGACAATGGCTGTTCGCTCAAGGTCTACCGGTCCGAGGTCATCAAGAAGGTGCCGCTTTATTCCGACATGCACCGGTTCATCCCGGCGATGTCGATCCCGATGGGCGCCCGGGTGGCGCAGGTCGGCGTGCGCCACCATGCCCGGCAGTTCGGCGTGTCGAAATACGGGCTGTCGCGGGTGTTCAAGGTTCTGCTCGACCTCATTATGGTCAAGACCCTGCTGACCTTTGCCCGCCGGCCGCTGTCGTGGTTCTCGGGCTTTGCCGCGTTGATTGCCGCGCTGGCCGTGCTGTCGATGTTCGCCCTCAGCCATGGGTCCTCGCTGGTCGTGGCCATGACGGCGACCGGCCTGCTGACCTCGCTGGCGATCTTCCTTTTGCTCCTCGGACTGGTGACCGGGGTTCTTTTTCAGATGCCGCATGATCGGTCGACCCCTGCCACTCGGGGTTCGAACGGTGGGCGGCGCACTTTTCAGGAGTAGCGATTTTGCCTGCAATAGAACTGGTTGAGCCGATGTCTAAGCGGCTGGAACTGTCGGTCATCGTGGCGACCGACGCGTCCGACGGCGTGCCTGACACGCTGATGGGATACCGCGACGCGCTGGACGGGATGGGCCTGAATTACGAATGTGTCTGCGTGGTCGACGGCAGCCACGACGCCCACCTGAAGGCCTTGCAGGCCCTGGCCGACGACTGGCCCGAGCTGACGGTGATCGGCCAGCGCCCCTGGGGCGGCGAGGATGCCGCCCTGTCCACCGGCGTGCGGCGCACCGTGGCGCCGCTGATCCTGCTGCTGCCCGGCTGGCCCGAAGTGGTGGCCGAGGACCTGCCCCGGCTGTTCGACGCGCTTGGGCAGGCCGATCTTGTCTCGGCCGTGCGCAGCGACAGGCCCGTCGGCGGGCTGCGCGGCTGGCGCAACCGGCTGTTCGGCCGCACGCTCGACCGGCTGTTCGGCAATGCCCCGTCCGATCCGTTCTGCCGCGTCCGCCTGATCCGCCGCGAACCGCTGGATTACATCGCCAGCTTCGGCGTGCGCCAGCATTTCCTGCCGGTGATCGCCACCCAGCGCGGCTATGTGCTGGACGAGGCCGAACTGCGCCCTGCCCCGCCCGAGGCCGCGCCCGACGCGACCTATGTCTTCAAGCCCCTGGGCCACATGCGCGCGCTGTTCGATGCCGTGACGCTATATGTCGTGCTGAACTTCCTGCGCCGGCCGCTGCGCTTCTTCGGCTCGATCGGCCTGCCGGTCTTTCTGGCCGGGGTCATCCTGACCACCGTTCTTGTCCTGCAACGCCTGTTCGGCGAAGCCGCCCTGGCCGACCGGCCGGCGCTGATCTTCGGCATCATCATGGTCGTGCTGGGCATCCAGGTCATCGCCATCGGCCTGGTCGGCGAAATCATCATCTACGCCGGGTCGCGGCGCCTCAAGCAATACGAGGTGCGCGAGATCATCCACGGAGGCGAAACCCGGCGATCCTGATTGCCCTGAAACTGCCCCGGCCGCTGCGCCGGGTCGCGTGACACCCGGGCCGATCGGCCCGGCGCGCCACCACCGAAGGTTCACGACGATCACCGTCCGGTCCCGCGACCGGACTGTCTGCGCACGCCTGTCCGATGGCGTCGTGCAGCAAGCCATGGAGCCGGTCCGCCATGAAGAGCGACAGGATTGAACTGCCCGAAGGCACCGCCCCGCGGGGCATCTGCACCGCCGACGAGATCCTTCTCGTCATTCCCACCCTCAACGAATCCCGCCATATCGCCGATTGCCTGGCCTCGCTGATCGGCGATGACCCGTTCATGGCCGGCGTGCGCACGGTGGTCGCCGACGGCGGCAGCACCGATGGCACGACCGACATCGTGCGCGGCCTCATGACCCGCTACCCCCGGCTCGAGCTGGTGCATAATCCCCTGCGCCTGCAATCGGCGGCCATCAACCTGGCCGTCGACCGTTGCGCCGGGCCCGGCCACCGCATCCTGGTGCGCTGCGATGCCCATGCGATCTATCCGCCGGGCTATGTCCGGGCGGTGGCCGACTCGCTGTCGTCGCGCCCCGACGCTGCCTCGCTGGCCACGGTGATGGATGCCACCGGCGGCCAGACCCGCCTGCAGGAAGCCGCGGCCTGGGCCGTCGATACCCTGCTGGGCAGCGGCGGATCGGCCCATCGGGGGGGGACCCGTTCGCAATGGGTCGACCACGGGCATCACGCCGGGTTCCGGCTGGCCTGGTTCCGCCGGATCGGCGGTTATGACCCGTCCTTCAGCCACAACGAAGATGCCGAATACGATCACCGCCTGGCCCTGGCCGGCGGGCAGGTCTGGCTGGATGCCGATATCCGCATGCAATACGTCATGCGCCCCACCCTGGCGGGGCTCGCCCGGCAATATTGGCACTACGGACGAGGCCGCGCCCGGACCGTGCGCAAGCATCACCTGCGACCGCGCCTGCGCCAGCTGTTCCCCGTGGCCGTTGCGCTGACCATGGGCCTCGGCCTGGTGCTCGCCCCGTTTGCCCCGCTGGTGCTCATCGCCCCGGCGATCTACCTGGTCCTCATGCTCAAGATGTCGCTGCTGGGCCTGTTCATCCTGCGCAGCCCGTCCGGGCTGTTGGCCGGGGTGGCCCTGGCCGTGATGCACAATGCCTGGGGTGCGGGATTTCTCTGGCAGGTCCTGCGCGGCGCGCCGCAATCGGCCCCTGCCGCTGATCCCGTGGACAGTCTGACGTAAACCCGTCCCCTTCCCTGACCTGACCGATCGCGTGCCCGGGGCTCATGCCCCCGGGGCGTCAGTCGCTGTCAGCAGGGGTAGACGTATTTGCAAACAAGATATGCAAGCAAACCAAAAAAGGGTGCCCCAAGAAAAAAGGCACCTCCCACGACCCACCAAGTCGAACCCGTCAACCACAAGATTGCCGCCAACGTGGTCGCAACCACGGGACCGCTCACCAAAAGGTGCCTCATTCTATCAACCCAAATCAGCGTATCCCGGGCGCATCCCGGGATTTTCGGACAGAGGCCCAACCGGGCCATCCTTTGATGAATATGGAGTGTTTTAGAACCAATCAAGTATTCAATTCGACATTTTTTCTGAATTTACAATAACGAAGCGTCAGCACCACTGCTTGACACATTATTGATGAATACTAGCGATGCGCGACTTTTCCGGCCCGTTTCCCGCCCAGGTCGCGCCATTGTCTTGCGCCGCCGCCGGCGCCCGCGCGCGCTCGGGCCCCCGCCCGTTCCTTGCGTTGCGCCCTTCGGGCCCGGCCGGGCCATCGAATCGCCAATCCCGCCCGGCCTGACGCCCCATGAAAAAACCCCCGGCGCGGATGGGCCGCACCGGGGGTCTTTCGGTTTTCAATGATTCAGTGACCGTTGCGATCCAGGCAGACGATGAACACGGTCTGCAGGATGATCCAGAAGTCGAGCCCCAGGGCCTGGTTGTCGACATATTCCGAATCCAGCCGCACCCGTTCCGCATAGGTCACGTCGTTGCGCCCCGATACCTGCCACAGCCCGGTGATCCCGGGCCGCACGACGACATAGGGGTGATCCGCGCCGTAATGGGCATCGAATTCCTCTTTCGTCACCGGCCGCGGCCCGACGATGCTCATGTGTCCCATGAGCACGTTGAAGAACTGTGGCAGCTCGTCCAGGCTGGTCTTGCGCAGGAATTCCCCGACATAGGGAATGATGCGCGGATCCTTCCGCAGCTTGCGCGTCGCCTCGAACTCGGCCCGCGCTTCGGGATCGGTGCTCAGCAACAGCTCCAGCTGCTCCTGCGCATCCACCACCATCGTGCGGAACTTCATGCATCTGAACGACCTGTGCCCCTCGCCGACCCGTTCATGGCAGAAGAACAGGGGCCCGCGCGTGGTCGCCTTCATGACCAGGGCAATTACAATCATCAGCGGCGAAAAGGTCAAAATGGCGACCAATGCGAAACCAATATCGAACAGTCTCTTTCCGGCAATTCCAAGGAACCTGCGCGATCCCCCGTCTGAGGCGCCGAGCCGGGACATCTCCGCGTCCGAGCTGTGCCCCTCGAATTCAAAGTTTGTCATTACCAATCACCCGCATCAACACTCTGCGGCCCAACCCGGCCGCATACCCTGCTAAATTTTAAACTTGTCAGGAGGGCGTCGCCGCCTCTGACACAATCAGCCCGGCCCCATCTCCGAACTCGACATTATATAATCGTTAATTTGTCACCAACAAGAAACCGCAATCCTCTTTAATTTCCACCACACTTTAACCCCATAAACGTCGAATTCAAGGCAACTCGGCACACAAATAACAGTGGGAAACTTAACTTTTACCGAAACCCGCCCCTGCACCGCCTCCCCACAGGCCCTGCGTGAAATTGCGCATCCTGGCCGAATGAACGATTCTGGATGCGACACGAAAAAACTATACGCATTAACCAATTTTGCACAAGTGTCATTCCTGTGGCACGATCAAATGGGCGAGAAATATTCCCAGCATTGAACGCAAAGCCAATTCCCCTGTTTTGGGGAAATCCCTATTTATCAAGCCCTTCCTCGCCGTGTTAGCGCAACGATAACAAATTCGTGGGGCGCGAAACCGAATAAGACCTACCATCCCGAAGCCCTTTCAGAGATGAAACAACGGTTAATCTGCGCCGCCGATTGTCGCGTCCGACTTGCCCGCGCCGGGTCAAAAGCACCTTTGCCAGGGGGTGACACACCATCGCCCCGAATCCCTCGCGCCCCGTCCAAAATGGTTAATTCCTGGCCCGGAATGCGGCGCCGTCCCGTGGCCGCCCTGAATTAACCTTTTCTTTCGTCTTTCATTAACTTTTCGAAATCCGCCAATCCAGGCCCGCGCGGGTGATCGTCGCCGTTAACGAAACAACAGTCAAAACGGCAACAGGCCCGGCGGGCCCAGTGCCGCCGCGCCATGTCGTGGATATCTCCAGCGCCTCAGGAGCGTCTCAGGCCGGCCGGGTCGCCTTGCCGGGGGTCGGCGCCTGGACCCTCTGGGCCCCGCCACCCGCCGCGGCGCGACCACGCACGCCGGTCATCACCGCCCCGGCGATCTTCATCTGCACCGAGCGGAACAGCGGCATGCGCTCAACCACGGGTTTCACCCCGGTCCGGCGCGCGCGCATCGTGTAAAGCCCCACGTCGACCCCGTCGGGGAAGCTGACCAGGTCCGACACCGTGCCCGCTGCCGGCGCATCGACGATCACCAGGTCGAATTGCCCGGCCAGATCGCGGAACAGCGCATTGGCCCGGTCGGTGCCAAAAAACGTCGCCGGCGGCATGCCCGTTGTCGCCGTCGGCAGGATCGCCACGCCAAGCGCCCGGTCGAACCGGATGCTTTCGTCGATCAGCGCCTCGTCATAGAGCACGTCCAGCAGCCCCGGCCCCTTGTCGGCCATGAACCGCCGGGACAGCACCGCGTTCTGCACATCGGCATCCACGATCAGGCACGACCGCCCTTGTTGCGCCGCCGCCCAGCCCAGCAACATGGCCATCGTCGTCTTGTCGGCTCCGGGCAGGTCGGACATCACCATGACCGATTGCGCCGGCCGTCCCAGGCCCAGTTCCAGGTTGCGCGCCGTGTTCAACGCCGTCTGCCGCAGGCTGCGCCCACCAGAGCCGCGCAACCGCCGCGCCAGGTCGCGCGTCGTGCCGCCGTTGGGCATGCGGGGCATCAGGCCAAAGACCTTCAGCCCCGTGCGCTGCGTCACCTGGGTCGAGCTGGTGAACCGCTTGGGCAACAGCTCCAACAGGAAGATGATGCCCAGCCCCACGAACATGCCCGCCGCCGTGGCCAGAACCAGCGTCGTCTTCTTGCGCGGCGTCGCCGGCGTGCTCGGCGGCGAGGCATAGGAAATCACCTCGGCATCCGCCCGCCGCAGGTTCTGGATCTCGCTGGCTTCCTTGAACCGGCCGAGGAAATCTTCGTAGAGCCGCCGGTTGGCATCGGCCACCCGCTCCAGCTGGTTCAGCTTGATCTGTTCCTTCGACCGCGCCCGCACGATCAATTCCAGCCCGTTCAAGCTGTTACGGATGGCCACAACGTTGATCCGCTGCACGTCGGCCTGGTTTTCCAGCTCGGTGATGATCTGGCTCACCTCGCGTTCCAGCTCGGCTTCGACCGTTGCCAGGTCGCGCCGGATCGCGTCCATCGGGGCGCTGCCCTCGCTGAACCGCGGCGCCGCCTCGGCCTCGGCCCGGCGCAAATCGGCCAGCTGCTGCTTGTACCCGTCCAGCACCGGCGAGCTCAGCAGCCCGGCCGCCGCAATCGGCCCCTCGGCCTCGAACAGTGCCGCCGATTGCGCGGCCAGCGCCTGGGTCTCGGCCAGCTCGGTGCGCGCATTGACCAGCTTGGTCGTCATTTCCTGCATCTGCTGTTCGATCCGCGCGGCGCTGTCGACCTCGCTGTCGGCATAAGCCTGGAAGGAAATCACCGCCGTTTCCGATTCCTCGACCGATTGCGCCAACTCCTCGACCCGCATTTCCAGCCAGGAGGTGAACCGCTGCGCCGCCTCGAACCGCTTGTCGCTGACGAAATCGATGTATTCGTCGACGATCGTGTTGGCGATGCCCGCCGCCTTGATCCGGTCCTCCGAGCTGAGCGTCACCGACACGACAAAGGAATTGCCGCGCTGGCGCACGTCCATGTTGCGCCGCAGCACACTCACCGGCCCGTCCAGCCCGCCCAGCATCGCGTCCCGGGCGGCGGCGGCCTCGGCCACGCCCTCGGATTGCGGCACGACGGCCGTCTCGTCGACCGGTTTCGGCGGGAATATCAGGGCCTTGACGTAATCCTTGGCAGTGTCGAACAGGCTGACCTCGTTGGTCTGCGGTCGCAGCGCGGCGTTGAATTCCGGGTCCTTGTCCAGCTCCAACCGGCGGACAACGCGCACCAGCAGGGCGCTGGATTTCAGGATGGCCAGCTCGCCCTGGATCGCCGAATCGCTCAGCGCCCGCTCTTCCAACAGGTCCGACGACCCGCGGTCCAGCCCGGCCTGACCGCCCAGCAGCAGATCGGCCGAGGCCACGTATTGCGGAGTATGGGTCGTCAGCAGCGCCACCGCCGCCGCAATGGCCAAAAGCGTCGTGACAATTCCGATCCAGAACCGTTTGCGCAGGACGCCCATTGCGTCCTCGATTCGGAATGGCTGGCCAGAGGTCCGATCGGGACCGTCAAAATCCGGCCCCAGGCCGCTTCGGGTAACAGGAACTGCCCTTAATCCGCCCTGGTGGTGCATGCGTATCCGTCCTAACCATCAATCGTTACCGCGCCCAAACCCGCCTGCGGTGTGAGTTCCACCGCAACGCGCCCCGCGACTTCATTGAAGTATTTCCGCCGAAATTCGGGCGAAGAATCTATTTAAATGCATAAGTAAAGAACACCTTAGACATAAACGAAGAGAAATCCAGAGCCTTTGCGCGCCGATCCGTCCCGTTGATGACCCGGCCGCGTGCTTTGGCCGCGCACCCAGCGGGCCACTACAGACATCACCAACACGTGAGCCGCCATTCCTCCGGCGCCAAATAGGAGGAGATTCGCCGATATCCGGAATATCCGATTGAAAACCTTTCCCCGCGCGTTTTCATGCGCTTAGATCCGGGAACGGATCGGCCATTCGCGCCCCCTCCGCATGGCGCCACTCCCGCCTTGCCCACGGGTGCAAGCCCCGGCCCGTAACCGACTGAAATCGCCCGATACCGGTGTGCCCTGCACCGGAAATGGCGGTGAAAAAGCCGTACCCGACCGCCCCATGGGCGGGGAATCGCCGATAGGCGTGGCGTTTCATCACGCCAATCCCGGCAATCCCGCGCGATTGTTTCCCGACGGATTCGCCGTGACATCCGACCGCCGCGCAATGCAAACCACCTGCATTTCCAGGTGGATACCCCGACGCGAAACAGGGAATTTCCCTGACACGTGCATTCTTTTATCGACGCGCCCCCGCCGACGTGCTGGAATGGGCCGGACCCTGGTGGTCTATTTTCAAGAGTCACGGCAGAGCCGGACAGCCCGAAAACGCGGTCGGACAAGTACGGTCCGCCGGCGGCTGAGCCCCTGTCGCACGGAGTATTGCAGTTCGATGTTCAGCCTGTCCTTTTCCGGCCGCCATTACCGGGTCTCGGAAGAGCTGCGGGATCACGTTCTCGTCACGCTCTGGCTGATCGTCACCTTCAAGCAGTTCCGATACGACGAACTGATTCTCTATCCGCTTGCGCTGTATTTCCTCTACGCATTCCTGCGCGATTTCCCCCGGCTTTTCCCGATCATCGCCCGATCCCTGGTCCTGTGGCTCTACCCGGCGTGGTGGCTTCTGTCGTTTTCCTGGGGCGCCGATACCGGGCATATCCTGAAATCGGGGATGCAACTCGTTCTGACGGTCATGATCTGCTATTGCTCGATCATTCGCCTCGGGCCGCGCCAGATCATGCTGTCGCTGCTTATTGCGGCCGGCTGGTTCGGCATCCTCAGTTTCCTGGCCAGCCCCTCCGGAGGCGTTGCCGCCCGGGGTGTCTTTTCCAGCAAGAATTCCCTGGGCACGGCCATGGTCATCCTCTGGATCGCCGCGCTTTGCATCGCATTGGACAAGGGCTTTGCCCGCCCGATCCGCCTGATCGCCGTGGCCGCGGGCCTGCTGGCCCTGCGCATGATCCAGGTCGCCAACAGCGCCACGGCCGTCCTGCTGGCCCTGGCCGCCCTGGCCATCGCCTGCACCGTGCGCGCCCGCAGCCTGTTTTCCGGCCCCGCCCTGCTGGCCGCCCTGTTCCTGCTCTTCGGCGCGATCACCGTGCTGGCCGCGGCCATATCTCTTTACGTCCCGGTCTTCGACCCCGTCACCCAGGTGCTGGGCGCCTTCGGCAAGGATGCCACCCTGACCGGGCGCACCGTGCTATGGCAATACGCCACCGACGAAATCGTCCGCCGGCCCTACCTGGGCATCGGCCCGGGCGGCTTCTGGACGCCCGAAGACGGGCTGTCGACCGCCCGCCGCATCTACGAGGAATTCCACAAGAAATCCTATGCGCATTTCTCGTTCCACAGTTCCTTCTACGAAATCGCCGTCCATCTCGGCCTGATCGGGCTGGGCATCGTTGTCGTCACCGCCCTGTGGTGCCTGTTCCGCATTGCCCGCGCGGCCCTGATGACCGCCGCGATGCCGGCGGTGTTCTTCCTGTGTATCACCATGATCACCCTGGCCCGCAGCTTTACCGAAGTCGGCCTGATGGCGCCCTTTGCCCAATTGTCGATGCTGATGACCATGGGCGCGCTGCTGACCCTGAAATCCGCCAGCCGCCCGGCCACCGAGCTGGCGCCCTATATCCTGCCGCCGGGCAGCCGAATCCCGGCGCGCCGGGGGCCTGTCGGCATGGCCGGGGCGCCATCGTGAAACAATGTTTTTCGAAACACCGGCATCGCGCCCCGCAAAAGCCGGCGAAATCCCATTCCACGCGCCTTTCACGCGCCCATAAATTTCGCGTTATCAGATCTTTGATCCCGCCCGCCCATCGCGGCCCTTGATCGGTTAATGACTTTCGGTCAAGAATTGAGACACGGCATTTCTTTCGCCGGAATCGTATTGTTCTTTTTGTTTCCAAGAGATTTCCTGTCATGGATGACGCCTACGACTTGAACCTGTCTGCCGACAGCCTCACGCTGGTCGTCGATCTGGATGGAACCCTCGTTCACACCGACATGCTCTATGAAACCTTCTGGTCGGCCATGTCGCGCCGCTGGCTCAATGTCGTGCCGGCCCTGCGCGCCCTGCCCCGGGGGCGGGCCACGCTGAAACAGGCGCTCGAAGGCCTGGGCCCGGTCGATCCGGCCACCCTGCCCTATAACCAGGTCGTCCTGGATTACGTCCGCAACTGGCGCGACCAGGGCGGGCGCACGGCGCTGGTCTCGGCCTCGGATCAGAAACTCGTCGACCGCATCGCCGGGCATCTCGGCCTGTTCGACGAGGCCCATGGGTCGGACGGTCGCGAGAACCTCAAGGGCGCGGTCAAGGCCGCCCGGCTGCGCGATCTCTATGGCGCCGGCCGTTTTGCCTATATCGGGGATGCCGAGGCCGACCTCGCCGTCTGGAAGGATGCGGCCCGCGCGATCACCGTCGACCTGCCCGCCGGCCGGGCCGCCCGGGTGGATGCGCAATCGCCGGTGACCGAACACCTGACCACCCGGGCCGGGCGCATCCGGCCGCTGATGCGCGCCATGCGCCCCCATCAATGGCTCAAGAACGTGCTGGTCTTTCTGCCGATGCTCGCCGCGCATCAATTCGACCTGCTGACCATCGGCCAGGTGCTGCTGGCCTTTGCCGCCTACAGCCTGATCGCCTCGTCGGTCTACCTGCTCAACGACCTGCTCGACCTGGATGCCGACCGCAAGCACCCGCGCAAGCGCAAACGGCCCTTTGCCAGCGGCGCCCTGCCCCTGTCCTGGGGCACCGTGGCCGTGCCGGCCCTGCTGGTCGCGGGCTTTGGCCTGGCCCTTTTCCTGGGGCCGGCCTTCATTGCCGTCATGGCCTTTTATTACGCCGTTACAACGGCTTATTCCTTCTGGCTCAAGCGCCGGCCGGTCATCGACATCTGCACCCTGACCGGGCTTTACACCCTGCGCATCATCGCCGGCGGGGTGGCCACGGGCATTCCCCTGTCGGTCTGGCTGCTGGCCTTCTCGATCTTCTTCTTCTTCTCGCTGGCCGCCATGAAACGCCAGACCGAGCTGGTCGACAGCGCCGCCTCGGGCACCACCACGGCCCCCGGCCGCGGCTACCAGACAACCGACCTGCCGCTGGTCGCCAACATGGCCGTGTCCTCGGGCTATGTCTCGGTTCTGGTCATGGCGCTCTATCTCAACACCGGCGCCGTGCGGCAGCTCTACCAGGAAACCGCCCCGCTCTGGGGCATCTGCCTGGTGCTGCTCTACTGGCTCAGCCGCATGGTCATGATCGCCCATCGCGGCCAGATGGATGACGATCCGGTGGTCTTTGCCGCCCGCGACCGCGTGTCGATGTTGTGCGCCCTGCTGATCTTCGGCTTTGCCCTGGCCGGGGTGATCCTGTGAGCCGCACCGCGATCACCTTGCTCTATGTCGCCTTCGCCGCCCTGTCGACGGTGGCCAACCTGGCCACCCAACGGCTGGTCCTGTCGGTCGACGATGGCCCCGCCGGGTTTGCCGCGGCGATCTTCCTCGGCACCCTGGCCGGGCTGGTCCTGAAATACGTTCTCGACAAGCGCTGGATCTTTGACGACCGCTCGACCGGCATGGCCGAGAACGGGCGCAAGTTCACGCTCTATACCGCCATGGGCATCGTCACCACGGCCGTGTTCTGGGGCACCGAAACGGCCTTCTGGCTGATCTGGCACACCGACATGATGCGCGAGATCGGCGCGGTGCTGGGGCTGGCCATGGGTTATGCCATCAAGTACCGGCTGGACCGGAAATTCGTCTTCACGGATGCACGGCTTGCCGGACAGCACTGACATGACGCCCCCGCCAGGTCTGGAAACGACCCGCCTCAGGGACATCTCCGGCTGGGGCCGGTTCCCCCGCCGCATGGGCCGCGTGGCCGCCCCGCGCGACGCCGAGGCCGTCCGGCGCATCGCCGCGCAGGGCATCGGCACCGGCGGCGGGCTGATCGCCCGGGGCAGCGGCCGGGCCTATGGCGATGCGGCCATGGGCACCGCGCTGACCCTCGACATGACCCGCATGAACCGCCTGCTGGCCTTTGATCCGGCCACCGGCCAGCTGCAGGCCGAAGCCGGCGTCACGCTGGACGACATCATCACGGCCTTCCTGCCCCGTGGCTGGTTTCCCATGGTCACCCCGGGGACCAAGTTCGTGACCCTCGGCGGGGCCATCGCCGCCGACGTGCATGGCAAGAACCACCATTGCGAAGGCTCCTTTGCCGCCTGTGTCGACTGGATCGACATCCTGCGCCCCGATGGCCGGACCGTCCGCGCCAGCCGCTCCGCCGATGCCGAGCTGTTCGAATGGACCCTGGGCGGCATGGGCCTGACCGGCGTCATCCTGCGCGCGGCGATCCGCCTGCGCCCGGTGCAAAGCGCCTGGATCCGCCAGGACACCGTCGTGGCCCCCAACCTGGCCGCCGCCATGTCCGCCTTTGACGCCGCCGGCGAGGCCACCTATTCCGTCGCCTGGATCGATTGCCTGGCCTCGGGCGATGCGCTGGGGCGCTCGCTGCTGATGCTGGGCGAACATGCCACGGCCGACGACCTGCCCGACGACCGCCGCGACCAGCCCTTTGCCACGCCGGCCAAGGGCCGCAAGTCCGTGCCCTTCGATTTCCCGGCCCTCGCCCTGAACCGCTTTACCGTCAAGGCCTTCAACGCGCTCTACTGGCGCAAGGGCGCCCGCGCCCCGGGCCGGACGCTGATCGACTGGGACAGCTATTTCTACCCGCTCGACGCCATTCTCGGGTGGAACCGCATCTACGGCCGGCGCGGCTTTGTCCAGTTTCAATGCGCCCTGCCCCTGGCCACCGCCCATGACGGGCTGACCGCCCTTCTGCGCGAAACCGCGCGCACCGGCCAGGGGTCGTTCCTGGCCGTGCTCAAGCGGTTCGGCGCCCAGGACAGCCGGTTTTCCTTTCCGATGGACGGCTACACCCTGGCGCTGGATTTCCCGGCCACGCCCACCGCCCTGGCCCTGCTCGACCGGCTCGACGCCATCACCCTGGCCCATGGCGGCCGGTTCTACCTGGCCAAGGACGCCCGGCTGTCGGCCGACATGCTGCACCGGGCCGATCCCCGGGCCGCCGGCTTCCAGGCCATGCGGCGCGCCGACGGGCTCGACCGGGCCTTTGCATCCAGCCAATCATCGAGGCTTCTCCTATGAGCGATACCCCCCCTGCCCCGGCGCTGATCCTCGGCGGCCGGTCCGACATCGGCCTGGCCATCGCCCGGCGCCTGGCCCGGGCCGGATACCCGGTGATCCTGGCCGCCCGGGGGGCCGACAGCCTCGACGCCGAGCGCACCGACATCGCCCTGCGCCATGGGGTCGATGTGCAGCTGGCCGAGTTCGACGTGCTCGACAGCGCGGCCATGCCCGGCTTTGTCGCCGGGCTCGATCCCGCGCCGGATGTCGTCGTGTCGGTCGTCGGCACCATGGGCGACCAGCAGCAAAGCGAACAGGACATCGCCGCCGCCGCCCGGGTCATGCGCACCAATTACGAAGGCCCCGCCCAGGCGCTTGGCCTCTTTGCCCAGCAGATGGCCGCCCGCGGGTCCGGCACGCTGATCGGGGTCAGCTCGGTGGCCGGCGATCGCGGCCGCGCGTCGAATTACGTCTACGGCTCGGCTAAGGCCGGCTTTACCGCCTTTCTGTCGGGCCTGCGCAACCGGCTGGCCGGCCAGGGCGTGCATGTCATCACCGTCAAGCCCGGCTTTGTCGCCACCCGCATGACCGAAGACCTCGACCTGCCCGGCCCGCTGACGGCCGCGCCCGACGAGGTGGCCGAGGCCGTCTTTCGCGCCCTGACCCGCAAGCGCAACGTGATCTACACGCGCCGGATCTGGTGGCTGGTGATGACGATCATCACCGCCATCCCCGAAAACATCTTCAAGAAAACAAGCCTTTAGGCCCCCTGCCCCGCCGGGATCACCCGGCGGTGGCGATCTTGATCGCCCGAATGCCCGGATCGACCCGCCGCCAGGCGCCCAGCAATTGCGCGGTGAAATGGGTGCGTACGTATTCCGCCACGAAGCGCGACGGCGCCATCAGCTCGACCGTCCCGTCGCTCCGCCCCGCCTCGCTGAGCGGCGCGAACCAGACCTGCGCCGTGGCCGGGTCCCGCTCGGTCAGGATCTGCAAGACCCGGTGCCAGTCATCCTCGCCCGACACCTCGGTCATCGCCCGTTTGAACGGCACGACCGTCGGATCGGGCGCCGGCTCCGGCGGGGTCTGACGCGCGTCCAGCCGGTCGGCGAAATCCGGGCCCAGCCTGGCCCACACCTCCCGCGTATCCGTCAGCACCTGGTCGAAATCGATGGTATAGACCGTCACCCGGCCCTTCGCCGGCGCCCGCTTGACCAGCACCCAGCCACAGGCCCGCAGCTTGGCCATCTCGCGCTTGACCGTCCGTTCGTCCACCGACCACAGCCGCGCGATCTCGGCCCGGCCGATCGACAATTCACCGGTCTGCCAATTGTACCGCGTCGTCACCAGCACCATGACCCGCAGAACCAGTCGCTGCCGGTGCTTGTCGCCCGACAGCGCATGCGCCCCGAGTGCCGACAGGATATCGTATTTCATGGCCGAGGCATTGCGCCCGGCCGCCTTTGTCGCCAGCATCCTTGGCTCCGCTCGTGATCTTCGGGGAGATCCCCGCCTCGGTGTCCGGTTGTCTTCCGCGTTTGGAACGCTTTTCCGAACTTGAGGACAATTAGCGTCCAACTCCCCGATTCTGTCAAGAGCCCCAGGCCCGGGCCGCCTCGGCCCGTGGGATCGCTGCCCTGCCCCTTACCCTGAAAAATTAAAAAATGGTGAAGATATTGGTGAAGGGGGACATCCAGTTTGTCCCCTCAAGGGGCCCGTGATGTCCCCCCAAGGGCTGGTTTCCGCGCTGCGGGTGTCCCCCCAAACCTAGCGGTCCCCCGTCTCACCGGCCTTCGTCGCGCCCAGCCTGCGAATCGGCAGGCCCCGGGGCTTTCCCCTTGCTGGCCCGCAGCTTGGCTGCCGCCCCGTCCGCCCCGGGTCTTACCCGCGGGTAAGACGCACTTTGCAGCTTATTTCATTTTACACAGAACGCAAATCCGGCGTAAATGCGGAAGCAGGGCGAAACAACGTCCTCAATATGATGGAGGCAGGCATGTATACCCACGAGGATCTCAGCGCGCTGCAGAACCAGTCGCTGAAGCTTCAGGGCTGGATCCGGCAGCAGACCTTTTCACCCGAGCTCAAGAAGACCCTGCGGCGCTTCTCGTCCTGGGAAGTGGCCGAACTGATCTTCAAGGTCAACCAGAGCACCTTTCGCGGCAAGCTGGCGGCCGATCCGTCGTTGCCCGCCGGCGAGGTCGAGCCCGACGGGCGCCAGCGCTGGTTCTCGCTCGAAGAGATCAACGAGCTGCGCCGCCGGCTCAAGATCAACCGCAAGAGCCTGATGCCCGTGCGCCCCGCCGGCCGCCGTGCCGTGCGCGCGGCCGTTGCCAATTTCAAGGGTGGCGCCGGCAAGTCGACGGTGGCCCTGCATTTCGCCCATGCCGCCGCGCTTGACGGGTACCGCGTGCTGGTCGTCGATTTCGATCCCCAGGCCACGCTGAGCCATTCCATGGGCCTGACCGATGTCTCCGAGGAACATACCGTCTGGGGCATCATGGCCCGCGACCTGATCCGCGAGACCGAGCGGATGAACAGCGGGCCGGTCGGCGCGGAATCGGGCGCCGCCCTGCCCCGCCGCCACCTGCCCGACGCGATCACCGACCTGGGCCTGGGCGACCTGCGCGTCGCCGATTTCATCAAGCCCACCTCCTGGCCGACCATCGACGCCATCCCCTCCTGCGCCAACGCCGCCTTCGTCGAATTCGCCTCGGCCCAGTACCGCCACCTCAATCCCGACTGGTCGTTCTTTGCCGCCGTCTCGCGCTATCTCGACCAGATCCCCGACGAAAGCTACGACCTCATCGTCTTCGACTGTCCGCCGGCCATCGGTTACCAATCGATGAACGCGGTCTTTGCCGCCGACGTGCTCTATATCCCCTCGGGCCCCGGCTACTGGGAATATGACAGCACGACCTCTTTCATCGGCCAGCTGTCCGAAGCGCTCGAAGACCTGGCCTACGGGTTCAACGGCACCTTACCCACGGGTAAGATTTCCCTGCCCAAGGCTTTCTACGACGTGCGCTTCCTGCTCACCCGCTACGAGCCGGGCAACGATCTGCACCGCGCGATGCTCGAAGCCTTCCGCAAGGTCTTTGGTGATCTGGTGGCCGACAACCCGGTCGAGATGACCCGGGCCGTCGAGCAATCGGGGCGCTTCCTCAATTCCGTCTACGAGATGGATTACCGCGACATGACGCGCGAAACCTGGCGCCGCGCCCGGTTGACCTTCGACAATGCCTATGACGAATTCCGCGCCGCGGTGATCGGTGCATGGCAGAAAATGGAGGCCGAGGAATGAGCCGCAAACGCAGGATCTTTGACATCGACGTGCCCGACATGGATGGCATTCCCGTGGGCAAGGTGCCCGATCACGTGGTGCCCTCGCGCCGCGGGCCGATGGCCTCGGCGATCTCGGAAAACGCCAGCTCGCTGCGCGAACGCCAGGCGGTCGAGGACAGCATCCGGGCCGAAAACGACCGGCTGGCCACGGAATATGTCGAGCTGAAGCGCGCGGGCATGATCGTCGACCGGGTGGCGCTGGATGACATCGTGACGGAACGGCTGGTGCGCGATCGCAAGCCCGGGGCCGATGACGACCTGGCTGAACTGATGGACTCGATCCGCGATATCGGCCTGTCCAACCCGGTGCGCCTGGAACGGCGGGCCGACGGCCGGTTCGAGCTGGTCCAGGGCATGCGGCGGCTGCTGGCCTATCGCGCGCTCCTTGCCGAAACCGGGTCCGATCTTTACGGCGCGATCCCGGCCGGTATCGGCGCGCAAGAGGCCGAGGCCCAGGTCAGTTATCGCCGGATGGTCGATGAGAACCTGATCCGCAAGGATATCTCGTTCGCGGAAATGGCCATGCTGGCGCGGCGCTATGCCGAGGATCCGGCGCATGAATGCCCAGAGGTCTCCGAGGCCGTGGCCGTGCTGTTCAAATCGGCCAGCTATACCAAGCGCAGCTACATTCGGGCCTTTGCCGAGCTGCTGGCCCGGCTGGACAAGGTGTTGAACTTTCCCGAGGACATTCCGCGCAATGTCGGTGTCGAGCTGAAGCGCCGGATGGATGGCGATGACGGGCTGGTGGCCCGGGTGTCGGCGGCGCTGCGGGCCGCGCCGGATCGCGACGCGGCACAAGAGGTCGAGATCCTGCGCGGCTTCCTGGCGGACGCGGGCGCTGCGGCCAAGGCCGAGACGGCGGGCAAACCGGCGCGCACGCGCCAGGCCAAGACGACCTTTCAGGTGCCGGTGGACAGCGGCGTGGCGCGGTGCAGCGCCTCGGCCGGACGGCTGGAGCTGCGCCATGACGTGGATTTCTCGTCGGTCGACCGGCGCAGCCTGGAGCGCGCGGTGGCCGCGTTCTTTGCCGCGCTCGACGAGGAGTGACGCGCCGACCTTACCCGCGGGTAAGGTCGGGGTACGGCGGGGGTAAGCCGCCGGGGCCGCCCGGTTCCTAGAGCCCGGCGGCCCGGGTCAGGTTGTCACGGAACCTGTCGGCCGGGGCGCCGACGGCCGGGCGGTCATCCATCCCGGCCAGGGCGGCCCGCAGGGACTGGCCCGAGAACAGCGCCAGGCGGGCGGCTTCGGGCAGGTCGGCGCGGATGCCGGATTTCAGGACGCTATGCTTGATCAGCCGGGCGACATGCTTGTCGCTCTGCCGCGCGTCGAGCACGCGTTTGCCGTCGCGCGTGCTGCGCCGAAAGATCGGGCCGGCGTCGATGCGGGCGAAATGCAGCCATTGGTCCAGCGCGTGGACAGGGCAGGTCAGGTCGGTCGAGCCGCGCCCGATGGCAATGTCGCGCGGGCCGTGGCGCGTGGCCAGGGTGACCAGCACGCCGCCGCTGTCGGGCCCGTCGGGGCCATCGACGAAGCGGGCGGTGTTGGGGCCGGGCGCGGCGGCGCTATGGATGTCCAGGCTGACGATCTCGGACCGGCGCAGGTGGCCGGCAAACCCCAGCAGCAGGATGGCGCGATCCCGGATGCCGCGCAGGTCGAAGGGCAGGGTAGCGAGCATGGCGCGGATGTCGTCAGCCGTGATCGCAGCCTTGCGGGTCGGGGCCGGGGCCGGGCGCCGGCGCAGCCCGGCCATGACCTCGGCAATGGGCGGGGCGGCCCGGTCCAGCGCCATGCCCCGCTGGCCATAGTTCCAGGCCAGCCCGGCCAGCCGCCGTTCGATCGTGCCAAGCGCCAGCGGGCGGGAGCCGTCGGACGGCGCGGCGAGGCCGGCCAGGTAGGCGGCAACGTGATCGGGCGAGGGCGGCAGCGGCGGCGTGGCGGTCAACCGGCACCAACGCGCGAAATGCGCCCAATCGGCGGCATAGGCCTTGGCGGTATGGGCGGACAGGGCCGTCACTGCGGTGATCCGGTCGGTGGACAGGCGGCCATGGCGGGCGTTCCGAAAGCGGGCAGGGTGGGGTGCAGGGTAACGCGGCGGGGTCAGGAAGGCAAGATTATTGGACGTTAAGGCGGATCTGCGAGGGCGGCGGTTTTGGGGCCTGTTTGACTGGAAACCGCCGTTGACGGCGGGGGTTGGATGCTTGGCTTTTCGCAATTCAGGTCGGGCAGGGGGCTGATGGCGTCCGTCCGCAGGCGTATCGCGATGCTCCCTTGGTGCATGAGCGGGGTCTCACCGCGCAGACACGCCTTCGGCGTGCCAGTCACTTCCCTTCGAGCATCGCCCGTCGCAGGATCGCGTTCATCCGCGATTGATAACCCTTGCCGCCCGACTTGAGCCAGGCCAGGACATCCGCGTCCAGCCGAGCCGTGATCTGCTTTTTGACCGGTCGGAAATGGTCCGGCCGGGTCATCTCGGCCAGCTGCGCCTCGGTCAGCTCGGGAATGTCGCTTGTGTCTATCTCGGTGTCCGGCATCGCCGCCAGACGCGCGAGATCGGCCTTTTGCGCTTCCGTCAAAGGCGGGAGCGTGGCGGACGCCTGTTCAACCTTCTTCATATCGCTTCCTTTCCCTTCGTGTCGCGGCCCGGGCCGAGATGATGCGGACCACCTCGACCGGTTCGTCCTGGCCTCCGTCTTCCGTGTAGGTATGCGCCACCAGAACAATTGCGAGGCCGTCGATTTGCCCGATGGTCTGCCACCGCTGTTCGCCATCCTCGACCCGGTCCTGAACCGATAGGCGCAGCGGGTCGAAGAACACCCGGGCGGCAAGTTCGAAGCTGAGCCCGTGCTTGCGTTGGTTCGACAGGTTCTTGTCTTCGTCCCAGGTGAAGAGCGGCGCGGTCATGAGGCAAATGTAACTACAAAAATGCAATTACACAAGGGTTGGCGATCCACGCCCTGAACGACGCCGGATTGACGATCGGGTGGCGCCGATGCGGATGGGCGCCGCTTGCGGGCGTGGCGTGGGTTGGAGCGAATGAGCCATTAAAGAGCATGATGAAGGTTGTCGCCGAAAGACCCTGGCCGAACATCAGGTGCCAGGAGGTTCGCCTTGGCGCCCATGCCGACATGTCGGAAACACGCGCCGACACCGGCTTTGCGACGGATGCCGAGCCCCTTCATCGCCCGACGGCAGGACGCATGATCCGGGCCGCGGAATCCCGCAGCTGCCCGACGCGGGGGCCGCATGGCCGAGGCGGAAAAACACTTTGAAATGAACGAATTCCGTTTCCGGGAAACCAGGCCATTTCCGGCTTAATCCCTGGCGATGGGCGCGAATTGCCCCGGAGAGATCCACCGCCGAGATCAAAGATGTATGGAATTGCTTTTTTTGCTAACATCGGGTCAGAATCGAATTCTGTTTCGATACCGACAGCCGGGTCGAGGAGTCGATCCGCGGATGGGATTACAATTTTTGTGAAGGGTCATTGGCCGCCGTCGTGAGTAACTTGATACCAGGCAACGGCTCGGATGTTTTTGGAGGTAGCAATGAAGACCAAGTTGAAAGGTACCAGAAAATTCCTGATCGCGGGCGGGACGGCTCTTGCCATGACCGGATCCGCGCAGCAGGCCGTGGCCAGCGACCTGGGCAAGATCATTGTCGGCACGGCCGCCGCCGCGGCGATTGGGTGCGCGTCGGGCGTCCTGAATTGCGGCAA
>NZ_CP177152.1:0-98165 GCF_050389775.1 Marinibacterium sp. SX1
GCGCGGACAAATGGCTTGGCACCGATTTCTCGCTTAAGATTGACGAAGGGCGCGAGGCCATCGGGATGCCACTGGAACGTTAGCGGCCAACCAAGACACTTGTGTAAGTGTCCATCAGAGCGGTCATCGCCCAGATAGTGAGGCATGGCCGCTTTTGTTGGCGCTTTCATGATCGAACGGAGCAGCAGCAAAAGCAAGATTTCAGGTCAGACAAATGCAACGTCAGTGAACGTCTGATCTTGCGGCATGTGCTGCGTTCCAGCGCCAAGTATACTGCCCGCGCGGAGATGTGCTGCGCCAGCGAAATGCGAAAATCGGATGACGGGTTTGTCCGCGTACTGCGTATTCAGCGACGGCGTACCGAATGTCGGCTCCGTTATTTACCGACGTCCCAAACGTCCGAGTCTTGCAAGTTGCGCCAACATTTGCGACCCCGCACTAGCTGTACCGTTCGCAGGCGCTGGCATTGCTCCGCCCGTCGAATTCGGTCGCGTGGGAAGTGCCTGAACGCCCAGAAACTGCCTTGCTCGAAGTGCCGCATATTCCGCCCCGGTCGCACCACCTATTGCATAACGGTTATAGACCTGCTGGCTGCCTGCGAGGCCTCGGGCGAAGGCATAGCTTCCACCAAATCCAGCCGAAAGCGCTGGCATCATGATGTTTCCTGATACTGCACGGACGATGAACGGCGTGGCGATGATGAAGCCCTTGGCCATCAGCACCATCATAAAAAATGGGATGAGCGCTCCGATGTTCGATGCACCTTCCGGGTCACCAAGCTCTGCTAGTAGCGCGCGAGATACGCCGGTGATCGTGGCGAATACACCTGCAACAACGATTGGATACATGGCGAAGGATACCAGCGCCGAGAGCCAGCGGGCGAAATAGTCCTTGGTCACCTCGAAGAGGGTCAGGAAGATCATCACCGGAGCGATCCCGATCAGAAGCGTGATCATGAGCCTGGAAGCGACGACGATGAAGGCCGCCAGCCCTCCGAGGATCGAGAGCAGGAGAACACCGAGCGTGTCGAGAAGCGCGCCTGCCATCCAGTTCAGCTCGGAGCCTGCTGCGTTCAGGTAATCCCCGAGCGCCGCTATCAGCTGATCGAATTCCTCGGCGAAAGTCCCAGACGGACCTGGCGTCCCGCCGCCGACCGACGCGACCAGCGATCCGGCGATGCTGTCTATCCCGTTCAGTATGGCGGATGCGAGTGCGTTGAACTGGACCCAGTTGGTCGAAAATATACCAATCAGGCCGATCTTCACGGCGAGCCAGAAGGCGGTCCGGCCGTCCATGGACCGGTATTGGTAGATCATGTTGAGACAGACGAGGATGACCACGAGCGTCGTTCCGAGGACCAGCATCGTTCCGACCGTGGCGGCCACGGCCCCGAACTGGGTTTCCGCCGCCGAGTCCAGATAGCCTTCGGCCGTTTCCACGAAATACGCGACGACGCTCATGACCCGCTACCAGTTGCCGGCCGCTTCGCAGATCGGCATGGCCTGCTTTCGGAGATCGTTCGCCCGTCGGCGATAGTCTGACGTCGCCTCGACCACGCTCCAATAGTCAGCCGCGGAATAGCGATCAAAATAGACCGCTTCGGCGGCCTCCCAAGACGGATACCGGGTGGCACATGTGCAGTTCTGCGCGTCGACGATGCGTTCCATGCTCTGCAACCGGTAGATTTGCTGGACCAGGAGCCGCTTGTAGGCGTCGCGCGCCTCGGTGTTTCGCATCCACTCCGGCTCGGGCGGCTGATCGGGGCAGACGTCGGGTTGATTGTTGAGTGTCGGGACCAGGTCGCGCTCGGCCGATGCGATGGTGCCCAACAAGAGAAGGAATGAGCAGAGGAGAGTGGTCGCGCGTTTCATGTCACCGACTCCGTCGGTCGGTCCATTACCTCGCGTTTGAGGAACGCGGTATAGCCATAATCGCCCGCCTCGGCGGAGATCACCTCCCAGCCTTCGGCTCCTCGCTCGTTCAGGGCGCGCCGCATCTCTTCATAGTCCTTCTGCTTCTTCACCTTGCAGAACAGGATGTCGTATTCAAACCGCTTCATGCTCAGTGCCTTTCCTGCAATCCGGTTCCCGGAAGATAGAATTCGGTGATGCCCCGTTGGCCGTCCTCGCGGCCCGCCTGGATGATCACATCGATCGAGCTTTCGATGTATTGGACCATGTCCTGGTAGGTCATCGGGATCTCGGTCTTGAGCGCCGCGATGGCGAGACGCTGGACGGCGAGCTGGGGCGTTTCGGCATGGAGGGTTGTCATCGAACCGCCATGGCCGGTGTTGATCGCCTCGAGGAAGGTCATGGCCTCCTTGCCGCGGACCTCACCGAGGATGATCCGGTCGGGCCGCATGCGCAGCGTCGCGGTCAGGAGCACGTCGGCGGATTGAAACTCCGCATCGCGGTTGGCGATCAGGGTCACCGCGTTCGGCTGGGCCGGGAGCAGCTCTGCGGCCTCTTCGATGGTGACGATCCGTTCCTCATCGGGAACGTAGGAGAGGATTTTCCGAGCCGCGACGGTTTTGCCCGTCGAGGTGCCGCCGGAGACGATCATGTTGAGCTTGTTCTCGACGCAGAAGCGGATAGCCGCGTAGATGTCACCGGAGGCGACGACCTCGCGCAGTGCGCGGTTTTTCTCCTGGCGCAACTCCTCGAGCTTGCGCTCTTCGCCATAGAGGAAACGTAGCTCGATCTGGTCCATCGGCAGGCTCGAGAAGAAGCGGAGCGAGATCGACATGCCCGCGAGCACCGCGGGCGGGGTTACGACCTGGGCGCGGATGGGGCGGTCGCGATAGGTGATCGAGACCGAGACGATGGGCTTGTCCTTGCTCATTGTCGTGTTGGCCGAGGAGGCGATCTGGTTGCCGAGATCCCGCACCTCCGTGACCGTCAGACGCTGATCCAGTGCCCGCATGAAGTGATCCCCCTGGAACTCACCCCAGCAAGAGCCATCCGGGTTGATGCATATCTCGATGACGTCGTCGCGACTGGCGTCCTTCAGCTTATCGAGCGAGGTCTGGAGGTAGGAGAGCGTCATCTCAGAAAATCTCCAGATCCCGGTCGACCATGACGGTGACGCGTGCGCCCTGGTCGACATAGATGACTGGGCCGATGGAGAGATATTCGCCGATCACACTGTCGGTGGCGTCGGCCAGGTCATCGCCCACATCTTCAAGTACGTCCGCGGTGGTCTCATCCTCGACCTGGGCGGCGGCCACACTCGGGGCCGCCGAAATGATCGAAATCAGTGCGGCGGAGCCGAACCGCTCGTCAAAGCGGGTATCGACGAAGCCGGTGACACCCGAACGGCCCAACGCGTCTCCCCCGAAGGAGCTTATCTGGACGGTCTGGTTGTTTGGCAGGACGATCCGGTCCCAGGCGATGGTCACCCGTTTCTGCGCAATCTCGACACCGGAGCGATAGCGTCCGATCAGGCGTGAGCCGCGTGGGATCAGGAGCCGTGAGCCGTCATAGCTGAAGACGTCTTCGGAGATGATGGCGCGGATCTGGCCGGGGAGCGAGCTGTCGAGTGCGGTCTCCATCACGGCCTGGATCATCGTGCCCTGAATGACGGTGTTCGAGGGGTTGGCGATGACTTCGGCTTGTGTGATGGCGCTCGGCAACGCGCCGTTCAGCACGAAATCCGTCACCTCGCCGAAGGTGCGTTCGGTAAGTTCTGTCTCGCCCGCATTGGCGCCGCCCGTTCCGCCGAAGGCGATGACGGGGGAGGAAATCCGCCGTTCCTGGAAGGCACGCTCCTCCTCGGCCAGGCGTTGCAGTTCGGCCAGCCGTCGCGCCTCTTCCTCGCGCCGCAGCCTCTCTTCTTCTCGGGCGCGCAACTCTTCGTCGGTGGGGCCGAGCGGTGCGGGTGTCGGCTTGTTGGCCTCCAGCCGCGCGAGGTCCAGGTCCATACGCAGCTGTTGCAGCTCCCGATCTCGCTTGGCCAGTTCGGCCTGAAATTGTTCCTGAGCATTCTCGGAGGCGTCCTGCAGGGCGGCAATCCGTGCGGTCAGCGCATCGATCGCCTCCGCAGCCGCGCTGTCCGCCTCGACGTCGGTGCCCGGAGCGTCGCGTAGCTCCTCGATCTGGGCTTGGAGTGCGGCGATCTGCGCCAGAAGTTCGGCGTTGGGTTCTGGTTCGACGAGAACGATCTCGGGTTCCGGGGCGGGCGGTGGCACGAAGGGTTCGATCTCCCCGAACCCGTCACCCTCGGTTTGGAACTCGTCCGGTGTGGCCGTCGGCAGGGCGACCTCTTCCCCAGGGCCCGAGAATAGCAAGAGGACCAAGCCGCCCGCCAGGATCAGTCCTGTGAGGAGGAGGGCGAGGAGCGGTGAGCGGCGTTTCGGGGCGGGTCCGAGGCGCGGGTTGCCCCGTTCGAGCGCGGCGAGGCGCTGTTCGAGATCGGCGTTATTGTCACTCATGAGGCGGCCTCCGCGGGCGGCGTCGCCTCGATACAGACCACGTCCTCGCCCAGACGCAGCACCCATTGGCGCCCCACGCCCGAGACCCGGATCACACCGTCTTCGACCGCGCCTGTGTTCACCGTGCGCTCGCGTCCGTTCGTGTACCGGAAGATCGCCGGGACGGGTGCGTTCCGAGGGAAGGCGAAATAGGTGAAGGTGCCGTCGTCCCAGACCCGGGTCGGCGTGAACTCCGTCCGTGCGCTGGCCCCGTAATTGGTGTTCGGTGCGGCGCGCGCGATGGCGTTGGAAGGGCGGCGATTGTCCTCGGGGTAGCGGAACTGCACGACATAGAAGGTCGGGCTCGAGACCTCGTTGACGTTGAAATAGTAACTCCGCCGATTGGTATAGACCGTCACATTGGTGTGGACGCCGCGTGCTACAGGTTTGATTGCAAAGGCCCGGCCACCCGGCACACCGTCGATCTCGAAGCCTTCCGTGTCACCGGCGATGATCGACCGGATGCTCTCGCCTTCGCCAAACTCGATGGTGGTCACATGGGTGAGCGAGACGCTGAGCCGGTAGACCTGACCTTCCTGGTAGGTGGCGATCCGGACTCGGGCGTCATTGGGGCCGCCACGCGGGATCGCCTCGGCAGAAGCAAGTTGAGCCGAAAGCAAGCAGCAAAGAAATGCAAAAACAAAAGACTTCAACTAGTTCTCCAATCTGTCCGAGCGGATCGAGTATTCGGCAACGGTGAAGCCGAAAGGGTTGGTCCAGACCTGGTCGATGGACCGGCTTTCTTCCGGGCGGAACTCAAAAAGGAGCGTCGCGGTGAAGAGGCCCGCCTGAACCCCCTGAATCGAGGTCAGGCGCTTGCGAAGCCGCACCGTGGCCCGGTTGTTGCCGATCAGGTTGATGCTGAGGATCTCGACGTCGAGGCGGGCGTTGGGTCCATAGACGGTCGGGGGATAGTCAGCATTGGCCGAGTTCCAGATCTGGCGCAGTGAGGCCCCTGCTGCACGGTCCGAACGGCGCAATACGCTGCGGATGCGCACGTCATTGTCGAGCTGGTTGTAAACCTCACGGTCGGTCACGTAGCGGAAGACCTCCGCCTCGATGATGGCGCGGTTCTCGGTGACGGTGGTGGCCCCGACGGAAGCCTCGGGGAGTGCGAAGCCGGTGGCGGGATCGTAAGGTACCACTACAGGGGGCGGATCGACATCGAGGATGGCCACGGCGGCCGCGCTGAGGCTGCCCAGGATGCCAAAGCCAAGGCCGAAGAGTCCCAGGCGCTGCCAGAGCCGTTCCCGTCTCAGCGCGCCGTAGACCAGTTCCTCCTCGATGATGGCGGTTTCTTCGTCCAACAATCAGCCCTCAATCCGCATTCAGGTCCGGGAGCGTGAACTCCATGAAGCGTTGTTCTTCGGCGATGGTGGCGGCATCGATCACACCGCCGGTGCCATCCCCTACGGTCTGGATCGCTTCGAGCTGCCACATGGCGACGAGCGCGATGGCAAGCTCAGCCGTCACCCGCGTGTTGAGATCGACGCTTTCTTTCAGCTCATCCATGTCGTCGATGAGCCCGACGAGCCGGTCGACGCGTTCGAGCGACTGCCCGGCATCCTCATAGCTGTTTTGGGCCGCGGCCGAGACCAGCGCGCCGGTCGTGGCCTGTGTCGCCACGCGCTCGGCCCCGGGATTGCCGCTGCGCGCCATTTCCGAGAGCGTGTCCTCGTCGAAGCCGAGATCGGCCAACACCCGGTCCATCTGGGTTTCGATCTCGCCGGCACCAGATCCGGTGAGCCCGGAAAAATCCCCTGTCTTGATGGCTTGAATCGTGGCGATGATGTCGCCGAACTCCTGGTCCAGGAGACCATTCAGTTCGTCTTCCATCTGTGTCCGGATGATCTCGGGCAGCTCTGCCAGACGGGTCAGCGCCTCATATGTTCGTTGTAACTCGGCGAGCTGCTCCGTGAGCGTGGCAAGCTGTTCGCGGAGCTGTACGAGTTGCTCGTTTTGCAGGATCTCGTCCTCGATCATCTGCCGGAGTTGCTGGATGTTTTGGGCGATGTTCTGGGTGTCCACGACCGGCACGCCCTGGGCCAGGACGAGGGCACTGGTCACGAAAGGCGAGCAAAGCGCCAAGACGCTGGCTAGGGTCAACGTGCGAAGTGGTGCTGAAATGAACATTCTGCGGGGCATCAATCCAGATCCTCCAATGTGAACTCCATGAATTCGTTCTCGGCCATGCGGGCCGCGGCCTGGGCCAGTTGGGCGGCACTGAGCGGTCGGGTCCGTGCGGCTTTCAGGCGAATGCGCGCGGCCATCAGCCGGACCAGTTCGGCGCGGGTATAGGTGTTGAGCGCCATGCTCTCCTGGAGGTCCTGGGTCGCGCCGATCCGGGTGACGATGTCCTGGACGCGCAGGGCGGCCTGCCGGATGGCGGCGGGGGAATTGCTGCCGTAGAAGGCGGCGCCGAACCCGCTGAGCGAGAGATGGGCGTTGGCGAGAAGCGCGGGGTCGATCGTGCCGAGCGCCTCGATGCCACCGATCCGCGCGAGGTAGAGATTGTAGCGTTCGGGGATGACCGTGACGTAGTGCTGGGTCTCCTTGAAGGGCGGTACGCCGCCATATTCGAACACACGGCCCGGCCCGGCGTTATAGGCCGCGAGCGCGTTGACGACGTTGCCGTCGAAGGTGTTGAGCTGGGCCGCGAGGTAACGTGCGCCGCCTTCGACCTGCAGGTAGGGGCTGTCATAATATTCCGGGTTGATCCCGAGATCGCTCGCGGTGCCCGGCATGATCTGGGTGAGGCCGAAGGCGCCCACGGGCGAGCGTGCGCCGATGGAGAAGCGGCTCTCCTGCCAGATGAGCGCCTGCAGGAGAGCGCGCCATTGCACGACGGAAAGACCGGCCCGCCCGACCCCGGGCCGCCCGTGGGTCTCCTGGGCGACCCGGATGATCAGCTGCTCGATGTTTTCTGCCGCATCCCCGAACATACCCGCGCCGCCCGGATTGGGATCGACATCGCCGGAGCCATAGACCGCCGCCGCGGACCGGTCCGGATCGCCGCTGCCGCTTTCCAGATCGGCGACCATCCCGGGCAGTCCCTGGCCGCCGAAGCTCGTCTGCGCGTCGAGGATGGCGCGCAGCGTGGCGAGCTGTTCCCGTTCGATCTCGGTCAGCAACTCTTCGACGGTGAGTTTTTCGCGCTGGACGGCGAGGTCGGCGTCCCGGTCGCCGGTCTCGACGATATCGCGGGCCGTCAGCCCGGAATCGTTGACGGGCACGCCCTGGGCGAGCGCGGTCGCCGGCAGGAGAGCCGCCAGGAGGATATGGGCGACCCTAGACCTCAACGCTGTTGTCCGCGTTTCCGACGGGTGTGAAGATGCAATCCGGCTCGATCTGATCTAGCGAGGCGCGGAAGGCGAAACAGTTGGCCTGGGGTTCGCGATATTCGGCGCAGGAAGAGAGAACGCCGAGTGCGGCGAGGAGGATGAGGGGGCGGATCATGAGAGCCTCCAGAAATCAGGTCTGTCGCGGTAGTCGGGGCCGACGAGGGCCTCGCCCTTCTCCATGCCGCCTAGGATGGTGAGGAGGGGACCGAGGGCGGAGAGGTCGGCATCGACCACCACGGAGCCGCTGTCGTCGCGGATGAGGGCGAGACGGCTGTCGCTGCCGGTGTTCAGGAGCACGTCGAGTTCCTTCTCGAAGAGGTTCAGCATCGCGTAGTCCGAGGCATGGGCCCGGATGTTGGGGAGCAGGATCTGCGTCGGCACCGCCTCGACGATGGTCTTGCCGGTCCGCGTGCGCTCTAACTGGCTCGCATATTGCGTCATCATCACCGCGACCGTGTTCTGTTTCCGGGCGGTCACCAGCCAGTTCGAGAGCCGTTCGGCAAAGTACGGGTTGTCGAGCGCCTTCCATGCCTCGTCGATCACGATGATGGTGGGGCGACGGTCCTCGATCTCCCGCTCGATCCGGCGGAAGAGATAGGAGAGAACCGCCATGCGTTCCTTCTCGCTCTCGCTGTCGAGAATGCCGGTCAGGTCAAACCCCACGACATCGCCATCGAGGGAGAAAGTGTCTTCAAGGCTTTGGCCGAAAATCCAGCCGTATCGCGCATCCTCGGTCCATTCGAGGAGCCGCTGATGCAGATCGCCATTGTCATCGGTCGAGACAAAGAGCGAAGCGAAATCCTTCCAGTTCCGCAAGGCGGGATTTGTGGCGGAGGCATTCTGGCGGACCACCTCCTGAATGCGGTTGGTCTGGGCCGGGGTGAGTGGCTTGTCCGAGCGGTAGAGAAGCGACGCGAGCCAATCTGAGAGCCAGGCCGTGCCGCGCTCATCGATCTCGGTCCAGAGCGGGTTGAGGCCTGTCGCCTGTCCCGCCTTGATCGAAGAATAACGCCCGCCATTGGCGCGGACGGCCATCTCCATGCCGAGCCGGTAGTCGAAGACGAAGACGCGGGCGCCGACGCGCCGGGCTTGCGTCATGAGGAAGGCCGAGAGGACGGATTTACCCGAGCCGGGGCGGCCTAGAATGAGGGTGTGGCCGCTGGTGGGCTCCTTCTCGGGGCTGCCCTGCTCGTGGTAGGAGAACCGGTAGGCGCTCTGCTCCGGGGTCGGAAAGAGTGTGATCTCCTGGCCCCAGGGAAGCTGGTGTTTTTCCTTTCCCAGCTGCGTGCGATGAAGTGCTGCGAAATCCGCGAAATTGCGATTGGTGACCGCACTGGCGCGGACCCGCTTCGGCTGGTTGCCCGGATGCTGGCTGAAATAATGCGATTTCGCGGCCATCCGCTCGCCGATCATCTTCACGCCCTCGGCGGCCGCGGCGTTCGCGATCTCGGCTCCGAGGGACTGCAACTCGTCAAGACTGTCACTGAAGACCGTCACGACCATGTGGTGTTCGCCGAAGCTTTGGCGTTTGGCCTCAAGATCATCATGCGCGATGTCGAGTGCCTCTAGGAGCGAGAGGGCGGCGTCTTGCGAGGCTTGCATCTGGCGCTTCTGGCGTTTGATCCGGCCCGCCATCAGGTTCGAATTGATCGGCGTGAAGGAGTGGGTGACGATCATGTCGACCGGCAGGTTCAGCATGTCGAACATGGTGCAAGTGGTGCCCTCGGCGTATTCACCGATGGTGAAGCTCTTGCCGAAGCGGTGGCCGACCACCCCGTCTGAGAGCTCGAAGTGATCCTCCAGAAACGTCACGCGCGTGTTGGCCACGTTGTAGGCAAGGAACCCGTAGCGATTTGCGGGGTAGAGCGGCAGTTCGCGGCCGGTGTTGAGCGCGCCAAGGAACCCGACCAACTCGCCAGAGGCCGCCGACAGGATGCGGGGCTTGAGTTCGGCCAGGCCGGAGGTGAAGACCCCGACCGCCTCTTTGAGCCGCCGGACCCGTTTGGCCGTTTCTTCCTTGAACCGCTCCGGCGCGGAACGGTTCACGAAACCAAGAAAGCTCTTGGGCGGCGGGCGGTGGATGATGGTGAGTGTGAGGGTCTTGTCCCGGAGACCTGCCGAGGCGAGCTTTGCGCGCCAGGCCTCATCCACGGCGTGAGCGAAGCCGTCCCCCTTGACCGGGAGCAGGTCTGGCGTGATCGACTTCGAGACCTTGTGCACGTAGTAGCTGAACTCGGGGCCCAGCTGCGCGATGATCCGGGCAAAGAGCGCCGTCACCTTGTCTAGGTAAGCGTCGTCCGTGGTGTAGCTGTTCACCCCGCTCAGGCGGATGCATTGGAAGAGTTCGTTGACCCGGGTGCGGACTGTCTGATCATCGACGAGGCTCACATAGGGCAGCATATGCGCGAGGCGCTTCTCGCGGGCATACCAGTCGGGCATAAGGGTGCGTTCATCGACGGTCTCGTGCAGGGCTTCACTAGGGCGCATAGCTGTCGCCCCCGTGGATGGACCGGTTCCGTGTCGGCGGGGTTTCCTGAAGCGATGTCATCATCACGTCGATGAACCGCGGATCCCAGTCGGCCGCCTTCCAGAGAACCGGATAGAGCACCGCCGCGATGCCAAGGACAACCAGGTGCTGCACCCAGACGAAGAGCAGCACCGACCCGAAAAGCCAGACCATGGCATACATGATCGGCAGGCCAAGGAGCTTGGGCGGGCGCACAAGGCCCAGAAAGAGCGGCGATCGTTCGGCCACGTTCGCCCCCTCTCACGACCCGAAGACGGCGGCAACGATGGTCGGCGCGGCGGCAACCCCGGCGATGCCGACGAGCACCCAGAGGGCCTGGCGCAGATCGATGATGTTGAAGAACCAGCTGAGGAACACGCCGAGGACCGCGAGGGTCGCGATGACGACGCCAAGCGGGCCGGTCAGCGCGTCCACGATCCCCTGAAGCAAGCTTTGGATCGGGGAGAGGTCGATGCTTTGGGCCAGGGCCGGTTCGGCGAGAAGCACGAACAGGGTAACGCAGGCTAACAAATAATGAGAAAACGGCTTCATTGGGTCGCTCCTTCCAGCCGGTTGAAGACGGCCAGCACCCGCTGGACGTGGTTTTGGGTTTCTCGGTAGGGGGGAATGCCGGAATACTTGCGCACCGCATCAGGCCCGGCATTGTAGGCAGCGAGCGCAAGACGGACGTCGCCGAATTCGGCCAGCATCAGAGCAAGGTAACGGGCCGAGCCGTCGAGGTTCTGCTGCCAATTGTGAGGGTCAACGCCGAGCGCGCGGGCGGTGTCAGGCATGAGCTGTCCGAGACCGATTGCGCCAGCTTGGGAAACCGCTCCTGGATCGTAGGCGCTCTCGATCTCGATATTGGCATGATAGAGGTTCAGCCAGTCAGTGACGGTGATATCGGCGGCCCTGAGACCTGGATGACCGGCGTAGCGCAGCCCGGTTTCCTCGATGGCGTCAAGGATGTCGGGGCGTGGAACGGGCGCACGGGGCGCTACAGCGGCAATCCGGAATTCTTCGCCTTCTTCTGCGCTGCCGTGCTCATCGAATATATGCAACCCCTCAGCGGCAGAGCCTTGGCCAACCCCGTCATTGTAGTTCCGGGCAAAGCTGGTCTGGGCGCGGGACGGTGAGAGCGAGCCGTCCCGCTCCATGACCAGCACTATCTCGGCGGTTGCTGGAGGGCTGGAGACGAATAGGAGAAGGGCGCTAAGACCGGCTGGCAGCCATCTCTTCGCTGGAAAGCTTGTGAACCGTCCGCTTGCCTTCCTCGAGTGGGATGTCCGCGTGTGAGAAGCCAATTGCTCTGAGGAGCGAAACAACACCGGTGATGGTCTTGATCTCGCGGATCTTAATCTCGTTGCGTGATGTCCGGGTTCTTGCGGTGACAAGAAGCTTCTCAACACCTGCGTCGCTGACCACGCGCAGGATCCAGACCCCATGCCAGCTGGGGCCTTTCTTGAAAGCGCTCTCCTTGCAGACGACTTCCACGCGATGGCCGCTTTCGACGAGATCGCGGAAGCCGGATTCGGTAACCACATTCGGTGCTTCTTGTTCTAGGTCCATCGCCCGGATCACGCTTTCTTCTCAAAGGCGCAGGTCCGGACTTCTTGCTTGAAGCCCGAACATACGATGCTATAGTTAGTGCTGCAAGAGTATATTTCGCATCAAACAGCTGTATGTCAGTCCCACAAACTTTACCTGTGCGGCCTCGCCTCGATCAAGTTTTGTGGGGTTTCCGCGCGTTCAGGTTGATCCGTGCGCGCGGCGCTCTGGCTATACTTTTGCTCGCTCCCCTTGCTGGAACCGCATCTGCGGAATCCTGTTATCCGCCGCCTCGACCCTTCGTGCCGAGTGACCCGCAGGCGGCCAGGGAGTACGCGGACATCATCCGAAGCGATTTCGATCTCTACATTCGGGACATCCAGAGCTACTTCCGGTGTCTCGACGAAGAGAGGTCGCGGGCCTTCGAGGAAGCGCGTGAGGTCAGCCAGGACTATGGCCGATTCCTGCAAATCGTTGATGAGTGATGCAGGTGCAGAGCGCTTGGATTTTCGCTTCCCTTTCTGTTGATTGGTGCAGTGTATGCTCTGCCAACTGTTAGCCAAACCCATGGAAAACCTCGAATATCCACTTTTTAGATAATCTATAAATTAGATTAGCCCGGTCACAAGAGGTTTGTGACACGTGGCAAAAACAATCAGGAGTTCGGGACATGAAGCACTCTGCGATGCACTGATCGCGGAGAGAAAGGCGGCTGGCCTGACGCAAGAGCAATTGGCTGACAGGCTGCATCAACACCAGTCATTCGTCGCAAGAGTGGAAAGTGGCGAACGCAGGATCGACGTCGTGGAACTGATCGTATTGGCCCGCGCCATCGGTGTTGATCCCGCTAAGCTTTTATCCGCGACAGACGCGGCGACGGACAAAGACCACCGAATCTAAAGACAAGGCAGCGTAGACTCTGCGGCCATTACTATGTTTGCGTCGCGTGCCGCGCTTGGCACGAGACGCGCAAGTGATTCGCTGTTTGGGATATGGTTCCCGCGCACTTGTTGACTACGTCACTATAGTTTCGGAAACGCAGTGGTGCTAAACTAGGGGTGCTGATCAGCTTGCATCTGACTATCTGAGAGGGTAGGGGCGTCGGCCCCGGATATTGGTCAATAATCCAGGTATCCGAGCTCTCAGTAGTTCACCTGCTCGAAACCATAGTTACCCTCGTAGTCCCGCCAATCAACGAAGACCGATCGATGGTAAATGCTGGGGCAGTTGTCACCCCAGCGTTCGAGCCCGACATGCGCATCGGGTAGAGCCGCAGTCGAAGATCTTGCCCAAGAAAAGTCGCCCTGGGTTCCATAGGTCCCTTGTACAATATTCGCGGAACGCTCGCAGTCCCCTTCGGAGCCGGATTCGCCCTGTCGCGCGTATCTGACATCAAAGACACGGATCGATCGCACGAAGTTGAACTCAGGTCCACTGATGTCGATATCGGCGCGATCCTGGACTAGGCGCAATGCGAACCCTTTGGGTAGCTTCTCGACGGAGGGCTCTATCAGGTGCAGCACGGCAGGAACGAAGCGAGTGCTGTCTTGTGGCTCAGCTATGGGAATGCTCTGGGGCAGGAGCGGTGTGCCGCCGATCAAAGCGTCATAGATCCGCGGTTCGGAATTCCTTCCGCTATCGGGATAATAGGATGCACCCATGGGACAACGCCAGATCTGCAACGGCGGTTCGACGGGCCAGGGCGTAATCCGTCGGATGAATTCTGCGCGAGCTCGTGCGCATGGAGCCGAGGCGGGCCAACCATCTGACAGGCAGAGAAGGATGGCGCAATCGATAGGGAAGGTTTGTGCGAATGATTTCTGCGCGGTGCCGGCCAAAGAGCCCATCGCGAGGATTGCAGCGAGAGCGATATTGGTGAGTTTGACAGGCATGGGCTTGGTTCCGAGAGACCACAGGATTCCCGCAATGATGCTCCGAAACTATATGTATGTCACGTAAAATATACACATGGGGAAAGCGAGACTTGGCCCTAGGACTCATGTATGACCATTCTTCTTTTGGGATAGCCTCTCGAGTAGTTCGGTTATCCTGTCCGTGCACACGGCCCTGGCAGCCTCCAGCGTTTCCGAATCCAACGGCGGGTCAATCTCAACAGCAGCCCGATCATCACCTAGCCAAAGAACCGACAACTCCGAGTTCTCCCAACGCACCGCCCAACCGATCGTTGTTCCCAATGCGTTGGATAGCCTTGCGATCGAAGTTCCATCTTTACCAAGTTCCGTCACTCGTCCTGTACTCCATACCCGCCGTGGGGACCTAATGCGATCGCTTCGGCGGTAGTCTTGTGGTTGGGCGATAAACGCCGCCAGTTAGATCCTTCGAAGAGGCGGCACCAGGTTGACCGGTGCCGCCAGTTATTCGCCACCGGGAAGAGGAATGGGGCAAATTACGATTATATTTCCGTGGCTTAGGAAAAATCGCATAAGTCGTTTTATGTTAAAAATTGAACTATCCTTGCTTGGAGATACACCTGTTCGACATCTGTATTATCGTTTAATGCAGCGGCAGGAGTTCGCAAGGTCGTGCCCCTAGAATTGGTACGTAGGCGCGGAGGTCTTAGAAAACCATGGCTTGAACGGTCCACTCCGCCAGAAATAGCGACAATGGGGTATCTCGCTGTACGGACGATCGAATAGTCCAAATAAATCCCTGCTTTTTTTCTCTCAATTGACTATGTGTATTCTGATATTTCGACCAGGTTCTGATCTGGATCTCGCAGATACACGGACTTGATGGGTCCGGTTGCGCCTGTGCGCGGAACGATACCTTCTTCAATCACGACGCCACAATTTTCGAGATGTGCGACTACTTCCGCGATCGGGACAGCCGAAATAAGGCAAAAGTCGCCGCTGCCAGGTGTCGGGGTCAGGGATTTGGGCTCAAATTCGTTACCATGTTGGTGAAGGTTGATCTTCTGCGCCCCAAACGAAAGCGCCTTCCGTCCTTCCGCAAACTCCGTCACTTCCATTCCCAGAACTTTTGAATAGAAGTCACAGGTCGCATCGATCGAGGCGACTGTCAGGACGAAATGATCCACGCGATCAATTTGCATTGCTTGGTCTCCATACTTTTGCAGACAAATTAGGTGTCTGCCCTCGTCCTAATCCATTGATCAATGACGACAGACCCCCTCTCAATCCCAGATGCCGGGACTAAGAGGCCTCGGGGAACTCACTGGTCAGATGGGCCATGAGAGATCTAATGGGCCGCGACAGTGCTTCAGCATCACGCACGGCCACCTTCAATGTGCGTTCAGCCCAGCTATCCGCCACAGGGGCCATCCGCAGGTTAGAGGCCGTCAGGTACGGCTCCACGGCTCCAAGCGGCAATATCGCGATGCCTAGACCCGCTTCTACCATGCGCCGCACTCCATCGAAGCTGAGGACTTCAACCCGTGTTCTCAGCTCCAACTCCTGCTCTGCGGCGCGCTTCTCGATGAAGGCCTGCAGCGAGCTTCCCTTCTGAAGGCCGACAAGATCATGTTTTGAGAACTCGTTGAACGAAACTGGCCCATCTGTCCCAAGCGGATGACCTTTCGGCGTCAGGACAACAAGTGTATCCTTGCGATAGGTGAACACGTCGAGATCCGGGTTTGGGATCATGCCGGAGAAAATGCCGACATCTGCAATACCATCGCGGACGGCCATCACAATTTCATCTGACGTTTGCTCGGTGAGATCGATCC
Organism: Marinibacterium sp. SX1; assembly: GCF_050389775.1. Classification (NCBI taxonomy): domain Bacteria; kingdom Pseudomonadati; phylum Pseudomonadota; class Alphaproteobacteria; order Rhodobacterales; family Paracoccaceae; genus Marinibacterium; species Marinibacterium sp. SX1. Next base: position 15,570 of record NZ_CP177152.1, read on the forward strand.
GCATATCGGGATGATCCGCTACAAACAATGCCAAATCCTCGGGCAAAAACTGTGTAATCGCAGACGTATTGGCCGCGATCCGCACAGTTCCACGCAAGCCTTGCGCAAAGTCGCTCATATGATCGTCGATACGATCTAACAGACGCTGCAGGTCTTTGGCATGGCGAAGCATTTCTTCGCCCGCTGGTGTCAGGGACACACCTTTTTGCTGTCTGTAAAAAAGAGCCGTGCCAACCTGGGCTTCAAAGTCGGATATCCGCTTGCTGATGGCTGAAGCGGCGATGTTCTCAGCTGCAGCAGCTTGCGCAATGCTCTTCGAGGTGGCGACGGCCAAGAAGAGTTCCAGGGTTACAAGGTCAAATCTTTTCCGCATGGCTCGGGTACTCACTTATCTCAATGAGATTGCCGTCCGGATCGTACAAATACAGCGAAAGGATTGTGCCTTGAGCGCCGACGCGCTCCACCGGTCCTTCTTCTATGCGGAGACCTATCTCTTTTAAGCAGAATTCTACATCAGAAAGGCCTTGCTCGACCAGCAAACAAATATTTGCAGACCAAGACCTTCCAGCATTTTTGGGCGGCCCATAGTGCCGGTTGTTGGGCTGAAGGTTGAGCTTGCAGCGCCCGAACGTCGCTTCGACACGGCCATCATCCAACCGGTTGATCGCCATGCAAAGCCCGCCGCCATAAAAGGCGACGGACTTTTCGATGTCGGCGCAAGTGATCACTGCGTGATCCAGTGCTGCCCACGCGATACGATGTGGCTTCCCCATCAGAACAGGCTTGGCAGGATCAAGACAATCTGCGGGAAGAACAGCACCAGCAGGATGGTTGCAAGGATCGGGATCAGGAACGGCAGGACTGATAGAACCACCTTCTCAAACCGCATTCCTGTGATCGGAACCAGAATATAGAGAACCGTTCCGAATGGCGGTGTTATCACCCCGACCGATAGTGTGATGACCATGAACACGCCAAAAAACAGCGGGTCCACTCCCGATGCGGCGACGGCCGGGACCAAAATGGGTGTTAGGATTAACACGCTCTCGATCACCGACATGAAGCAGCCGACCAGGACGAAGAACACCATCAGGATCAGTAGAAGGATCGTCGTGTGCAGATCCATGGCGACCAGACCGGCAGCCAAAGCTTGCGGCACCTGCAGGCGCACCAGCAGCCAACCATAGAACCCTGAGATCGCGATGATCAGCAGAATGACGGCACTGAACTCCATGCTTTGCACAAAGACCTGGAACAGCTCTTTGATCTTTACATCGCGGTAGACAAACACACCGAGCGCGATCGCGTAGGCACAGGCCACAGCTCCGGCTTCGGTCGGTGAGAATATGCCACTCCATATGCCCCCCACAATGATTAACGGTGTCAGCATCGGAAGCACGGCCCGGTGGCCGGTTTCAAAAACCTCACGCGCTGTCGGCAGCGAGCGCGTCGGCATGTCGATCTTGTAAGACATGATGAACGTCGTCGCCATCAACAGCACAGCCATCAGCACACCAGGTACAAAGCCCGCAAGAAACAGATCTCCGACACTCACGTCTGCCTGCCAGCCATATACAAGCATGGCGACACTTGGCGGAATGATCGGACCGATCACGCTGGAAGCAGCTGTGATGCCAGTGCTGTACTTCAGGTCGTACCCTTTTTCCCGCATGGCGCGGATTTCCAGAGCGCCCAGGCCCGCAGCGTCGGCGGACGCTGTGCCAGACATGCCAGCGAAAATCATTGAGGCTACCACGTTCACGTGTCCCAGCCCCCCACGCACAAACCCGACCATGACATTGGCAAAATCGAAAATCCGCGTCGTGGCACTTCCTCGGTTGAGCAGGTTTGCTGCAAGGATGAAGAGCGGGATTGCCAGCAGCGGGAAACTGTTTAGCGTCTGCGTGATCTTCAGAGACATCAGCTCCACCGGCAAGCCACCGGATGCGGATGTCATCGCGAGAGCGAGAAGACAGGTTGCCCCTAGTGCAACAAAGACCGGCAGACCCAATGCCATAAAAAAGATCAGGCCACCAACAAACGGTAAGAAGATTTCCATTATCTCTACCCTTCCTGTTTTGGCGTGTCGAAAAACTCACCGACAAGTCGGAGAAGAGATGCAAAGACCATACCTGCGAAAGCGAGCAACAGTCCCCCATAGTAAATCGAAAAACTCATTGAGAGAGCCGTTGTGCGGTTGTTGGCGCTTCGCTGCATCATCTCGGCAGCTCCCCAAGCGGCAAGCATCAGGAATACAATCGACAGGATTTGCAGAAAGAGCGCGTAGCGCGAATGCCAGACGCCTTTGATGGCCACAGGCACCAGCTCCACGGCGATGTGGGCCCCGCGAGACCACGCGCCGATCGAGGCGAAGGCAACGGCGTAGATCGTGATCAGCGTGGCGATTTCTTCGAGCCACGGAACGGGAAAGCGAATGAAATCTCGCGACAGGATCGACAGGACTAGCAATCCAACAAGCCCCATCAGCATGATGCCCGAGAACAGGTCTGTAACCTGCACCAATGTCTTTTCAACGCGTCCCACGTTGCGTGTCGGGATCGCCGCAGCGTCCATATTTTCTTCTTCAAGCTGCATGTGGTTTCCCCCTGCGCTTATAAAAGAGCCCGCCATGAAGACGGGCGTTCAGTTTCAGGGAGGTTACGAATTTGCAGCGATCGCGTTTTGCACGTCTTCGATCACACCGTCAGCCAATGATGACATTGCATTGTCGATAGCGGGCTGTGCCTTGGCCTTGAATGCCGCCACATCGGGCTCAACCACGGTCATGCCTTTTTTCTTGAGCTCTTCGAGATAGAACACATCCTTCTGCGCTTCGACGGCAGTGCCTTCAGTACGCGCAATTTCGACGGCTGCACGGACAACGGCCTGGTCTTCATCGGATAGGCCAGAGAACCAGGAGTTGGATGCAACCCAATGCCATGGGAAATGCACGTGGCCGGTCATGATGAGATGCGATTGCACCTCATAGAGCTTACGCGAGAATGGCGAGACGAGAGAGTTCTCATGGCCATCGACCTGGCCGGTCTGCATTGCAAGGTAGATCTCCGTAGCGGGCACAACGACAGTTTGTGCGCCCAGACCGCTCCAAACATCGACCCAGACAGGAATGCTCGGCAGACGCAGCCGGAACCCATCAAGGTCGTCTGGTGTCGTAATGGCCTTATTCGAGGTCATATGGCGCGGTGCGCGCATCTGAGCGCCCATCTCTACGATACCACCCTGATCCATGCCGCGCTGCTGTAGAGCCTTGCCAGAGTCACTGGCCATGAAGGCTTCGACAGCCGCGCCGTTCGGGAACAGGAACGGGATCGAGATCGGATCGTAGTCAGGTGCATACTGAGCGCGCCAGTTGCCACCTGTCAGGGAGATCTGGGTCTCACCGATGTTCAGCAGTTCCAGGACGGCATTTTCACCCCCGAGCTGGCCGCTCAAGAACGGAACAACCTCAAAGCGGCCCGGAGCCAATTCCTCAAGCGCGGCCTTGAAGCGCGTGATACCGGCTTCTTCCGAGCCGCCCGGTTTCATGGTCGTATTGACCTGAATGTTGATCTTATTTTGCGCGAGAGCAGGTGTTGCCAATGCAGCTGTAGCCGTTGCCGCGGCAAGAGTTTTGAGCGCAGAGCGTCGTGTGAATTTCATGGTTTCCTCCCGAGAATTCGATGGTCTCAGGAGGATCAGGCGAAAGCTGTTATCTGCCCAGAATTGGTTCGATAACGGAGTCATCGCGTTTCGCGATGTATAGTATTTCTATACTTATCAGTTGGTTGGTATCTATGTTGCGGTCTCGCAAAAAATGAAAACGGGCGGCGTTTTAATGCGCTGCCCGAATTCCTGTGAATCTCTTTACGAAGCTTCGTCTAGGCTGCTCGGTTTTTTGAGATACTGACCTCCACTTCCCGCCGCAAACGGTAAGCGTCCGTGTTCGTGTCGGCCTGCACGTCACTCCATTTGACCGGCTGGCCTTCAGGAACATCTCTGATCAAAGTGACATTGTGGGCAAGTCCGAGTGGGACGTAGCCCTCAGCAACAGAAATCGATGCTGGGCGAAGACCACCGGCCACGGTGTATCCACCCTCGCCATCAAGGATTTCACCCTTCTTCAGCTCTCGCTTTGAAACGGCCGCAACATCGGCGCGGAATTCATGCGCCGCCCCTGTGGGCTCCTTGCGAATGCCAACAGATGCGACCGAGATCCCGAGCTCCAGCCCGATCAAGTGCCAGCGCTTGTAGTTGCACATGTAGCGTCCGCTGTCGTCGGTTACGACTTTGTACTCTTCAAAGCAGTTGCGCAGATACTCGGTGTCCCCTTCAAAACAGACCCAAACCCCCTTCCGGATGTCATGCGGGATCTGCTGTCCTTCTGGTGTCAGACAAGAAATGACATCGACCATACCCTTGTGATCCAGCACCCCGCCCTCTGACCGCGGCCGCGCCAGATTTGGAACGTCGTCGATCCCACCCGAAGGGAAGACCAGGCCGTTTTCAGGGGCATCCAACCCGCACACATTGGCGATGGCCGCACTTTCAATGGCGGGTTTCGAGCCGTCCAAAAACGCATTGAACATCTTGGGATTCAGCCGACCGCGTTCCGCTTGCTCTTTTGTCAGGCCCCAATGATCCCACACGGTATCAGGCGTCGATTGCCGATAGTGCGGCATCCACTTGTGGCCACGACCAGCCGCAACGACGCTGAAACCGCAGCCCCGCGCCCAATCAACCAGGTCACTGGCAAGCGCCGGCTGATCTCCATATGCCATGCTGTAGATCACACCGGCTTCGCGAGCCTTATTGGCCAAGCCAGGCCCAACAAATGCGTCTGCTTCAACTGTTACATTGATGATGTGCTTGCCGTTCTCGAACGCCTTGAGGCAGTGCGTGACGGCTGCGATCGGGTTCCCTGTGCATTCAATGATGATTTCAATTTCCGGATGCGCTATCAGCGCTTCCCAATCATCGCCGACGAAGGTTGCGCCTGATGTTGCCGCATCATCCAGGCTGGATGCTGAGTAAGCCGCAGCATCCCAGCCAACGAGCTTCATATTGGATTTGGCAGCATCAGGACGCAGATCAACGACACCAACGATATGAATCCCCTTCAATCGAAGTGCCTGTGCAAGAAACATCGTGCCAAACTTACCCGCACCGATCATTCCAACACGAACCGGCTGGCCACTCGCTGCGCGCTCCTGAAGTTTCGTAAAGAGGTTCATTCGGCGTTCTCCTTGGACCAGCCTTCTTGCGTGAGGAAATCGAAATCGCAGCCTTCGTCGGCCTGCAGAACCGTCCGGCTGTAAAGCCCGCGATAACCGCGATTTTGCAGCTCCGGGCGCTTGTGCTGTTCGAGACGGCGGGCGATCTCGGCGTCATCGACCAGCAGATCGATGCGCTTGTCAGCGACCGAGAGACGTACACGGTCTCCATTCTCGACAGCCGCCAGTGGCCCTCCAACCGCGGACTCGGGTGACATATGAAGAACGATGGTTCCGAAAGCCGTTCCAGACATCCGCGCGTCTGAAATTCGTACGATATCCTTGATACCTTTCCGTGCCAGTTTCTTTGGGATCGGCAGATACCCGGCTTCCGGCATTCCCGCAGCCACTGGTCCTGCATTCTTCAAAACCATGATGTCGTTTGGCTCAATGTCGAGGTCCGGATCGTCAACGCGCCTGGCGAGATCTTCGAGACTGTTGAAGACAACGGCGCGGCCTTCGACTTCGAAGAGATCTGGTGTCGCGGCAGCGCGTTTGAAAATGGCCCCCTGAGGCGCGATGTTCCCATAAAGGCTTATCAATCCGCCCTCATTTGAAACAGGATCGTCAAACGAACGGATCACCCGGCGATCAACCCAATCAGGCTCATCGTCCAGACGCTCCGCCAGGGTTTGACCTGTTACATCCACCGTATCGAGGTGCAGGAGGTGGCGGATCTCGCGCAAGACTGCTCCGACACCGCCAGCGGCATAGAAGTCTTCCATGTACCCCTCACCTACTGGCTTCAGATCAACCAGAACCGGCGTTTCATCCGAGATTTCATTGAGGCGTTCGGGTGATATCCGGATGCCGAGACGACCCGCAACGGCTGTAAGGTGAACGATGGCATTGGTGGACCCGCTGACGGCCATCAGCACGCGGAAAGCGTTCTCTACCGACTTCTCGGTGATGACCTCGCTTGGTTTGCGAGGGTTCTGGATCAGATCAACCGCCAGTTTGCCGCATTCCTCAGCTGCGACCAGCCTGTCAGCGTGAACAGATGGTATGGCCGCCGTGCCAGGCAAAGACATCCCTAGCGTTTCGGCAATGCACGCCATGGTGCTCGCTGTTCCCATGACTGCACAAGTGCCGGCAGTTGTCGCCAATCGGCCCTCGATCTCCGATATCTCTTCCCCTTCGACCTCACCAGCGCGGAACTTTCCCCAAAAACGGCGGCAGTCAGTGCAGGCGCCTAGGCGTTCACCCTTGTGGCGACCGGTCATCATCGGGCCGGTCACAAGTTGAACGGCCGGAATGTCAGCGGATGCCGCACCCATCAGCTGAGCAGGAACTGTCTTGTCGCAACCACCGATCAAAACTACCGCGTCCATTGGCTGCGCGCGAACCATCTCCTCAGTGTCCATGGACATGAGGTTCCGGTAGACCATGCTGGTCGGGTTCAGAAAGACCTCGCCAAGTGACACCGTTGGGAACGGTCGCGGCAAAGCGCCTGCAGCCAGCACCCCGCGCGAGACAGCTTCGACGAGCTCAGGCATCGCTCTATGACAGTTGTTGAAGCCCGAAGGGGTCATGGCGATCCCGACAATCGGCTTATCGAGCATTTCCCGCGACAGACCCATCGAGCGAGCAAAAGACCGACGTAGGTACGCGGCGAAATCCTTGTCGCCGTAGTTTGTCAGCCCGCCCTGAATACCTTTTCCTTCAGCCATCGTTACCCCTCCTTCCGACAATTGATGCCAAGCAACCGCTCATAAACGAGCACCATCGCGCCCTTGTCTTTGTCCCCATGGCCCTCAAGAAGCGCCTGCTGATAGGTGGTTGTGGCAGCGGCCAACACAGGTGCCGGGATCTGATACCGAGCTGAGATTTCAGCACCACTTATCAGATCCTTGTAGGCCGCTTGCAGCGGGTAGCCGGTGTCAAACTTGCCTTCGAGGATCTGGGGAATGAAATATTCCGACGCATAGCTGCGGCCGGTCCCTGAGTTCACCACCTCGGCGGTGTTTTCCGGATCAAGGCCCAGCTTCTTTGCCATCGGCAGGATTTCGGCCAAGGCTGCCACGTTGATGTCAAAAAGAAGCTGATTGATCAGCTTTGTGAGCTGGCCTGAGCCGACAGCGCCAGTGTGCAGGATGCGGTTCGACATTGTTGCCAGGGCCGGTTTCAGCGCTTCGACAATCTCACCGTCGCCTCCGATCATCATTGTCAGAGTGCCCTCCTCGGCTCGCTTCCACATGCCAGATACGGGCGCATCCAGAAAACGCAGGCCAAGGGCTGAAAGACGCTCGCCAATGCTGAGCGTCAGCCCGTATTCTATGGTCGAGGTATCGATAACAACCGTGTCGGCTGAAAGATGCTGTGCAATCCCATGTTCAGGGTCGAACAGTGACTTTTCCACGATCCCACCACTTGGCAAGCAGGTAATCAGCACGCCCACGTCTGAGAAATCTGCAGCACTACCGGCCTTCTTAGCGCCGGCTTCGGTGGCGGCATTCATAGCGTCTTCGCTGAGATCAAAGACCATTACGTTGTTTGAGCAGGCAAGGTTCACCGCCATTGGTGCACCCATCTGACCCAAACCGACAAAACCAAATCGCATGACGACCTCCTTCATTGTAAGCCTGAAGCAGGACTAGCATTGCCATTCCGGTAGTGTGGCATTCCAAATCGAGAAGGACCCGGTCGAAGATAACGGTGTTGAGGAAGTTTGCAAAAAGTTGAACTATACTCCGAGCTTCGTACACCGAAGCAAGCTACAAATTTTAGTACCAATCCACCACGAGAAGACGGTAAAGGATTCTTGACACAATAGAACCATCCGCGTGAATTTAAACCGAAGTGTTTTTTGTGGCGTTAAGGGTGAACTGACGATTGATGTGTTGATGTGCCTGATTGGCTCTTGCACGTCGACGAACATTTGGCTTTGCTGCGGGTGCGTAACGTTACCGTCGGCGATCAGGAGGTAGCCTGCTACAGTCAGGGGCAATCGTCGCTTACAGTGGCGCAGAAACGGCCCGACCGAAGTTCGACGGTGATATGTTCCCGACGCTTTTGAGCGTCCGCGAAGACAGGGGGAACTACACGGTGCGTATAGCATGAGTAACAGCGGGATGGGATTTTGTGCGGCTCGTCAGTTAGGTCGCCTGTACCTGGACTTAGGAACGGCCGCCGTTGACAGCTGGCGTGCGCTGCTGCTCGATCTCAAACACCGGGGCCTGAAGCAAGACCCCAAGCTGGCCATCGGCGACGGCGCCCTTGGCTTTCTGGGCCGCCCCGCGCGAGGTCTTCGCCACGACGCGGGAACAGCGCTGCTGGGTCCACAAGACCATGAACGCCCTGAACGCGCTGCCGAAATCGTTGCAGGCGAAGGCAAAGGGGCACCTGCATGACATCTGGCTGGCCGAAACCAAGGCCCAGGCCAGTGCCGCCTTCGATTATTTCGTGGAAACCTATGGGGTCAAATACGACAAGGCAGTCGCCAAGCTGGCGAAAGACCACGACGCGCTGCTCACCTTCTATGACTTCCCGGGCGAGCACTGGAAGCACATCCGCACCTCGAACCCGATCAAGAGCACCTTCGCCACCGTTCGCCACCGCGCGAAGCGCACAAAGGGCTGTCTCAGCCGCAGGACCGGGCTGGCCATGGCTTTCAGGCTGATGATGTCAGTGCAGAAGAAATGGCGCAAACTCGATGGCCAGAACCGCCTGCCCGAGATCATACAGGGGATTGAATTCCGAGACGGCCTGCGCCAACGTCAAGCCGCCGTCTGATCAGGCGTCACCAACTTTTACGCATATCTCCTTGGCAAATGAAGGGAACTACCCCCGATGGAAACTGGGGGACTATCTGTTGCCGTCCTACGCAAACAGCCTGATGGGAAGTGGCTGTTGGTTTTCGACAACCCGTTTGGTGGTCAACATCTAGCGAACTGATTGGCCTGAGCATCGTGTGGCGGTACAAAACGCAATGTTCGCCATACTTTGAACGCCTTTGATAACGAACGCGTGAAAACAAATAGCGATTTCTTGAGAGTGATCATGGAACTTAGCTGTTAACAAATATCTGACTACTAACAATGTTTCAGCCTTCGTTAGCAGAGGAGATAGGAAAGCAATGGCTCCCCAAGACTTCATATATCCCGATGCCGAGATTCCGGAAAACGTAGGGAAATACCCGGCTTCGTCTCAGGCCGGTGGTGGCTACGTTTGGGACGAGGTCCTGGAGTACCGGGTCAGGTGCTTTCCCCGGAATGGCGCGGCGGACATCGCGGACGGCTGCGACTACTACTATGCCTTTGTGACATTTCTTGAGGCAAAAGCCTTTGCTGAGGCAACAACTGGCCCAAACAACCCTTTGGCACTTGTACTGCAACAAGAACACATTGAAGAGCTCCGCGAAGGGGACTACAGGCACATCAGAGAGAAACGCATTACAGAGTGGCCCGTCGCTTTTCTGCGCAGACCAAAGCGCACCCCGAACACTATACCCGACTTTCTTACGGTAGATGCGCCAGTCAACCGGTTGGCAATCTTAAGAGGTGAATGATGGCTTCCAGCCCTTACAATCTAGCGGCCTGTCGGGGTGCAAGATGACCTCTTCAGAGCGTGTATTCGAATACATCTGTGTCTGCTGCGGCATTCCGTGCAAAGGAACTCCAGCCTTCGGATACGACATGCCGATTGAAGTCATGGACATCCCAGAAGACGAACGCCCCGAACGAGTCTGGTTAGACGCAGACATCTGCGCGATCGATGATCGCCAATTCTTCGTGAAAGGGTTACTCGACATTCCGGTTCAAGGCGTCAAAGAGCCGTTGAGCTGGGGCCTGTGGGTCACCCAAACGGAGGAAGAACTGAATGCATATGAGGATACCCGTGGATCCGATCGAACCGGTGTTGTGACCCGAGGCCAGATAACGGTGACAATGCCCGGATATCACTGTTTGGACCAGAGCGGGAAGAACCATCGCCTGAGTTGCGAGCTGATCGGCCAGCCTTGTGGCCTCCGCCCGATCATTAACCTGGACCCTTCAAAACACATTCTCTATCGCGACCACAAGTTTGGTATCAGCTGGGATAGGGCTACTGAACTTGTCGCAAGAGTGCCGCATCATTAACCATGACCTATTGGGATGAACTGCCTTCCCGCGAAACCGCAGCTATTGTTGCAGGCATAGGTGGAGAGAGGAGCATTCTCATGGGTATTGAAGTATTGGGCATTGATCTGGGCAAAACCGTTTGTAGCCTTACGGGATTGGACGCAACAGGCGCGGGCGTGTACCGCAAGCGCCTTCAACGGCACCGGTTGCTGGACTTTTTGGAAGGTTTGGATCCCTGCATTGTTGCGATGGAGGCTTGCGGTGGCGCGCATCACATTGGTCGTTTTTGCCTTCAACACGGACATGAGCCTCGGCTAATATCGCCGCTTTATGTCCGGCCTTACGTAAAGTAATGATCACCTCTCCATTATTTCACAAACGGCTTCACGTAGGCCGCCGGGACAAGCCGAACCTTGTGGCCGTGCCGTTGTGAAACTCGGCCCCAGTGGTGCGACGTGGCACAGGCCCCCATTGCCACGATACACGCTGGCTGCTCGGCAAGAAGCGCCGCCAGCCGTGTCCGGGGCAAACCTCGGTTGTATAGAACCGTCCCCTCCGGTCCAACGGCGCAGACCTGAAAGCTGCCCTTTGCCAGGTCTATCGCCAGCATGTTGATCTTCGTCGTCATCGGTTCGCCCTCCTCTTGGTTCCGATGGGAACCATCATGGCATACGAGATGCCGCTGGGTGGGGGCATCCACCGCATCAGTTCAATGGCATGAAGGAAGATCTATCGTGGTACTTACCAGTGCACCGCCGCAAGCGTCGCCCTCGGAAAGGACGTGCTCCACGCAAACCGAAAATCAACCCTGAGCTTGGGATCGATAAACGTCCTGAAATCATTAGAGAACGGGTCCAATTTGACCACTGGGAATCTGACTTAATGCTGTTTCGTCAGAAGTTTGGCAAATCGAATATTACATCTCTCGTTGAGCGTGTTAGTCGATTTACGGTGCTTTTACTAAATGGCAACCGAACGACTACTCTGGTCATGGGGCAGTTAGTAAAGGTCATGCGCACCCTGCCCCACAATGCCAGGCGCTCAGTCACTTTTGACCGCGGATCGGAATTCATGGACTGGCCGTATCTTCAAGCCGAAGTCGGTACTCAGACATGGGCCTGCAAGCCATCAGCACCATGGCAAAATGGAACCGTCGAAAACACCAACCGGCGTGCCCGCCGCTGGTTGCCCAGAGAACTCGACCCCACGACGATTACAAATCATCATTTGGAAATGATTTGTGCCCGTCTCAATCGAACCCCGCGCAAATGCCTCGGATGGAAAACACTGGCCGAAGTCTTCAAGGAAAGGGTCTTGGACAAAGCCGCATGAAGCTCCAAAATCAACCCGGATCAAAAGTTGCAGTTCACTTAGCGTTCACAACAAGTGATAACAGTTACGTGATGGGAGTGTGCGTTTAATTAATAAGAGACTGGTCTAATATCCAATGGGAAACAACCGGAGTCAGTGAAATTGGCACGTCAAAGAGATGAAGACGCACAGATGATGAGCCGCGAGAGGCTCCTGGAGGCAGGTGAGCATGCCTTTCGAAAGGCGAGTTTTTCCGAATGCGGGATCAACGATATCTTGTCAAACTCAGGAGTCCCAAAGGGATCTTTTTATCACCACTTCACATCCAAAGAAGCGTTCGGGATCGCGGTGGCCGATCGTTACAACGAGACGCAGATCACAGCAGCCCGTGCGTGCCTAGAAGATCCGTCGCTGCCCCATATCGATCGCGTGTGCTCTTTCTTTGAGCGCGCGCGCGAGGACATGGGGAAGCGTCAGTTCGCGCAGGGATGCCTAATGTGCAACCTCTCGACCGAACTTGCCGACGAACGGCCAGCCTTCCAAGCCGCGTTGGACACGCATTGGCAGGGCATGACCGCCGTGTTGGCTGAGTGCCTGAACAATGTCGATCTCTCCGAAATCGGGCTGGAGCATCTTACTCCGGCACAAGCCGCTGACTGGCTGATGAACGCCTGGAGCGGAGCCTTAACGCGTATGAAAGCCAGTGGAAGTGACGAACCGCTAGCGCTCTTCATGCGAACAATTTTCAAAACCAAGGAACGGCAACAATGACACCTTCAAAAACAATTCTCATCACCGGCGCAAGTCGCGGAATTGGCCTGCGCACGGCCAAATCGCTCGCCGCGCGCGGGCACACTGTTTACGCGGGGATGCGCGATGTGGACGGGCGCAACAAAGCTGCTGCCGATGAACTCGTTACCTTTTCCGGAGAGACAAGTGGTCGCATTCTCCCTATCGAACTGGACGTAACGGACGAAGCCGCCTGCGTCGCAGCGGTCACAAAAACCGAAGCGGAAGCCCCAATAGATGTGCTGATCAACAACGCGGGCATAATGCCCGTTGGTTTGACCGAGGCTTACACGCTTGAGCAGGCCCAAGACCTGTTTGACGTGAACGTGTATGGCATCATGCGGATGAACCGCGCGGTTCTTCGGCAGATGCGCACCAGAAAATCTGGCCTTATCATCAGTCTAAGCTCTGCTGCGGGCCGCTTTGGGATGCCGTTTTTTGGGCTGTATTGCGCCAGTAAGTGGGCAATGGAGGCCTATTGTGAATCGCTGCACTTTGAACTGGAATCCCTTGGCATCGAGTCAATTCTGGTCGAGCCCAGCGGCCACGGAACCGATCTGGTTACAACGGCCCCAGCACCAGCCGATACGGCGCGCGTTCAGGACTATGGAGACTTGGCTCAAGGTCGCGACCGACTTCTTGGAATGTTCCAAGGCATGTTTGACCAAGGGGATGCCAGCACAGACGCCAGCAACGTCGCAAACCGGATCGCGGACCTTGTGGATATGAGCGCACCACGCCCGATCCGTACCCAAGTTGGCCACGATATGGGTGTTGCTGCCGTTAACGAAGCGGTCTTGCCGATCCAAGCCGAACTGATCAAAGGGCTAAAGCCTGTTTATATGGGGGAAACGTGAATGACGGAGGCGCTACCCAAACTGTTCCTGTTCGCAGAGATCCAGATCAAGCCCGAGTATTTCGAAGAGGCCAAAGCCGCCTTGGACCAGATCATTCCACCTACTCTGGAGGAGCCAGGTTGCCATGTGTTTGCGGCATTCACCGGCAAGGACAAGAGCAACACCTTGCATCTGTTTGAGTGCTTTGATGATGAGGACGCCCTGAATTTCCACTATGCGCAGGACTACACGGCAAGTGTCTTCAAGAAATACGAAAACTGGTTAAGCGCCCCGGTCGAAATTACCAAAATGTCGGCCATCTCGCCAGTGTCCTGGGAGCAGTTCCATGGGTAAGGTGGCACTGATCGTTGGAGCAGGCCCCGGTCTCGGGGCCTCGCTAGCCAAAGCATTCGCGCAGGACGGTTATGATGTGGCGCTCGCTTCGCGGCGCTCAGGGTCTTTGTCAGAACTCTGTTCCGAGATTGGCGCAAAGCAGTACATCTGTGATGCCTCTGACGCCGAAAGCGTAGAAAATCTATTCACGCAAGTTGACGACGACTTGGGACCACCAGACTTGGTTATCTACAACGCGGGCGCCTATACGCGCGGCCCCATTGCCGAACTTGATCTGGATGTTGTGCGCGCAACCTTGTCGGTGAACGGTTGGGGGGCACTGGTTGTTGCCCAAGCTGCGGCGCGGCGGATGATCCCAAGGGGCAGCGGCACAATGCTGTTCACCGGCGCATCGGCGGGGTTGAAGGGGTTCGCGCAATCGGCACCTTTTGCGATGGGAAAATTTGCGCTGCGCGGACTGTGCCAAAGTCTTGCACGCGAGCTGGCGCCCAAAAACATCCACGTCGCCCATATTGTTCTGGACGGTGTGGTCTTTCGGCCTGAACGCGGCGAACCCTATGCGAACGCCGATACGGCGCTGCACCCCGATGAGATCGCCAGAACTTATCTAGAGTTGTCCCGTCAACATAATAGCGCATGGACATACGAGATCGAACTGCGCCCCTATGTTGAGTCCTTCTGAAATCAGGCCGCAAGCCGCCATTCGGAGCACCTGTGCTTCGGCATCCAACGTCCCGCAAAATGAAAGAACACCACATGACACATATTAGTTTTTCCCGCCGCTCGTTTTCCCTTGGATTTGGCGCTGGAGGCTTAATGTTTGCTGCAGGCGCTTCGCCTGTGTTTGCGGCAACTAGGACAGTTCAGTCCGCCCAAGTTGGCGAAATCAAGGTCACCACTGTTTCAGACGGATACATTGACTTTCCAACAGGCGCGTACACGAATGTCGACACAGAGGTTCTGGCAGGACTTGGCGACAACCTCCGGCTTGGTGCGAACGTCTGGATCATTCGCAGCGGCGCGCGCAACATTCTGGTTGATGCGGGTTCTGGCAGTTTCATGGGTGACGCGGCTCCGGGTGTTGGGAATTTGAATGAACGGCTGCATGAGGCAGGCACCACGGCACGAGAAATCACCGATGTCATCGTGACCCACATGCATCCAGATCATATCGGCGGGTTGCTGGTCGGTGGGCAGATTGCCTATCCGAACGCCCAATTCCACGTTTCAAATGACGAGTGGGGATTCTGGACCAGTGAAGAACTGTTGTCTGCGGCACCTGAGTCAAATCGGCCGATGATCATGGGCATCCAGTCCATTGCAACAGCAATCAAAGAACGCGTTACGTTTCACCAAGGGGCGTATGATCTGGGGGTCGGTGTTTCTGTTGAACCTGCCCCGGGCCACACACCTGGCCATATGGTGGTGCGAGTTTCCTCGGGTGGTCAGCAGTTCTTCTTGCTGGGGGATGCTGTTATCTCGCAAGATCTGCAGTTCCAACATCCTGAAGCATATTCGGCATTTGATGCAATCCCCGATCTTTCTGTCAAGACACGCAAGGACCTGTTTGATAAGCTGGCCGCTGATGAGATCGCGTTCTCGGCAACGCATCTCGCGTTTCCAGGTGCTGGATATGTCTCTAAGCGAGGAGCCGGGTACGTGTTTACCGCAATCGGTTAGGTTTTTGCACCTCTGCAGCCCATAGCGAGCGTGTGATTGCAGAGGTGCAAAAAGTCTGCACACCGGGCACTAAAAGGAACGTGACCAATGACTATTGATCGGATGGATCACTTTGTTCTAACTGTCGCCTCTATCGAAGCGACATGTGAGTTCTACGCTAGGGTGTTGGGGATGACGGTGACTGAGTTTGCCGGCGGCCGCAAAGCGCTCTCTTTTGGAGCGCAAAAAATCAACCTGCACCAGAGCGGGAGAGAGTTCGAACCCAAGGCGCATTCTCCCACAGCCGGCAGCGGGGATTTTTGCTTGATATCGGCGATTCCGCTCGAAGAGTTTGTTGGCCACCTTGAGGCGTGCGGGGTTGCCATTGAAGAAGGTATCGTTCCACGGACGGGGGCAACTGGCCCGATCAGATCAGTGTACTTGCGAGACCCTGACCAGAACCTGATTGAAGTATCCGAGTACGCCTGCCCCGAACCGGAGCAGGCATAGTTTATCAATTCTAAGGTGCCGTTGTTCAGGTGTGGGTTACAAACTCGCATACCGCCTCAACGGTTTTTGCGTCGGCCAACAGCCGCTTATGCCCCAAGTCATCAGTTGCCAGAAGGCGTGCCGAAGGCCACGCAGCGGCCAGTTCTTTCGCCTCGGCAAACGGGATTTCCCTATCGCCTGTGTCATGGACAATAAGGGCTGGCTGCGGCAAGGACGCCTGCAAAACATTACCCTCAAAATCGGATGGGTGCACCCCAGCCAGCTTGGACATTTTTTGCAAAAACAGCTCGGTGCCTTCGTGGGAAAGCTTGACCAGCGCACAAACCAGCCGCAGGCGCACCTCGACCGAGACAAGCGGGGCAATCAGAACAAGCCTGTCTGACGCGACCCCATTCGCCGCCGCATGCATAACAGCGTTCCCACCCTGGCTGTGCCCGATCATGGCATGAAACGGTCCGAATTTTGCGCTGGCAGCCTGAACGGCCTGCGATGACAACAGCGGATCAGCACGAAGAGAGCCTGCCCGTCCGTGGCCCGGCATTTCCAGCGCGATTGACTTGAAGCCAGCCGCGCCAAGCCGCGTGATCACTGGCGCAAACTGGCTGTAGCGGCCCTCATAGCCATGGGCCAACAAGACGGGCCTGCCCTCCTCGCCCCAGGCATGCGCCCAAGACCCGTCAGAAAGCTCGGTGCTTTGCGCCGGATCAGAGAGTGTCTGCTCCCATGGTCTTGGTTCTGAATTTCGGACCACAAACATTTGGGTAAGAAGCCCGTCCGTTGCGGCATTGATATCAAGTGAAGATAAATCTGGAAAACTGCGCATGTGAAGCTCCTACGCTTGCGTCTCAGGGCGCGCCAACCACTCAACCAAGCGCTGCGTCAGGCGCTCTGGCTGCTCGTGTTGTGCAAAATGTCCGGTGTCTGCCCAAGCATTTATCGTCAGATCGCAGCTGACATAATTCCACAGCCCGTTCAGCCCGTCTGCCAGCAGGTAGGGGTCGTTCGTTCCGTAGATCACCAACGTCGGCATAGTGATCATCGGCGGCGCTTCAGGGTATTCGGCGTAAGGTTCGCTTGGGAACAGAACACGGTAATAGTTCAGCATCGCATCAAGGTTGGAACGGTCCATCGCAGCCTGATGCCGGGGCTTAAACGCAGGGTCGCTCACCCAAGCACTGATTTGTTCACGCGGGATCATTTTGCGTGCCCCCGGTGTCTGGAAAAGACGCGCATAGGCGCTTGCCTCGACCTGGGCTGGGTTCACAACCAGTTCGTGCGCGACAGCCCAAGGATGCGGGATGTTGACGATGCCAAGGCGCGCCACCAGATCGGGGCGCTGCATGGCGACATGCCATGCGACAAACCCGCCCCAATCGTGCCCAATCAATGTCACCGGCCCTGCGCCTATGTCGTCGATGACGGCAGCTACATCGCCGATCAGTTTGTCGATGGCATAGGCAGATGGCTCAACCGGCTGGGCACTCAGGTTGAAGCCGCGCAAATCCATAGCCGCCACGCGGTGCGTCGTGCCGAGCGCCTGCATCTGGTGCCACCACGTTAACCAGTGATCCGGGAACCCGTGAATAAACAAGACCGGCGCGCCCTCACCTAGGGCTGCGTAGTGAATTTGCTCTCCAGAAGTATCGACCGTGTGGTGCGAGACAGCCGCTTCAAGCGCTGCAATTTTAGTGTCTGATGGATGGTTGGTCATTGCATGATCCTGTTGTTAAAGGGGTGCGGTGTTTTTGGTGGCGCTCTTGGATGCGCTAAGCAGCAAGGCGATCAGGCCAAGCAGACATCCGCCAGCTTGCACGAGACCCAGCGAAACGCTGGGGTCAGTTGGTAGGGCCGCGATCAAGCCCGTGCCCAAGGCTGCGCCGATCATTTGAAAGAAGCCGAGCAGAGAAGACGCCGCCCCCGCAAGGTGAGAGAACGGCGTAAGCGCTTGCCCAGTGCAAAGCGGCAGAGACAGGCCCATTCCGAACAAAAATGTGACCGTTGCCAGTGTGAAGAAAAGCAAGCTGCCCGCGCTCAAGGCACCTGAAAGGATAAGCCCTGCACCGCCCAGTATCGCAATGGTCAGCCCCGCGATTGCCACTGCAAACGCTGATGAGCGTTTGATGAGGTGCGGCGTAACGGCCCCTGCGGCAAAGACGATGAACACCGTTGCAGCGAAGAACCAGCCGATGCCAAGTGCAGAAAACCCCATCTGGCCCAGCAAAATACTGGGAGCTGCCGAGAAGAACCCGAACAGGCCGCCCATGATGAACCCCGTCGCGAGTGTCGGCCCGAGAAACTTTGCCGAGGTGCCGACGTCAATATAGGACTTCATGGCCCATTGCTTGGCCTCAGTGCGGTCTTTCTGCGGGTGGTGCGTTTCTCCGACGGAGAGCAAATATAGGCTGCCGATCAGCGCTCCGCACAGGCCTGTAAACGCAAACGTCGCTGGCCAGCTAAGTGTCTTTTCAAGCAGCGCTCCGAACAGAGGCGAAAACCCGGGCGCCGCGGCTGATGCGACCATCATGAACGACATAGCCTTCATCAAGGCCGTCCCCTCAAACAAGTCACGCGCAATCGCACGCGATAAGACTGAAGCCGCACAGACACCAAGGGCCTGTACCACGCGCCCCGCCAAGAGCGTATTAAAGTCCTGCGCCACCGCGCAGATCAGCGAGCCGATCACAAAAATTGCAAGCCCTGTGACAATAGGCAAGCGCCGCCCGATCCTGTCAGAGAGAGGCCCAACAACAAGCTGCCCGCCTGCAAACACCAAGAAGAACACGCTCAGGGTGAGGCTCAGGCGAATGCTCGGAACATCAAAGTCAGCGCTGATTGAAGGGAAGGATGGCAGGATGATATTTGTTGATAGGGTGCCAAGCGCGGCAAGCCCTGCAAGCAGATATACGGTGCTTTTCCTTGGCCCGCGCGAGGCGGATACAGTGTAATCAGTCATGGAAAGTTTCCCGGTATTTGGCGCCTGTTCAGATCAGGTACGGCGCTGAAGGTCCGCAACAGTGGCCTCAAGTATTTCGCGGCTAAACGCGTCATCATCAACCGCGCGTGATAGGATCAATGCGCCAACCATTTGCGATAAAGCGGCCAGTGATTGCTTGCGCTTGCTGCGGGTCGCAACGTTAGGCAACAACCGCTCCAGCATTGCCGAATAGGCGTTGATCGCCTTGCCAAACACCTGCCTGATCGGCCCTGAACTGCGCGGCGCATCAGCCCCTAGCGCCGCGAGAAGGCAGCCGGTGTCGCGCGACTTAGAATGGGTTGATGACAGGTAGGCTGCGAAAAGGTTCTCAAGGTTTGCGCCATTTCCTACCCCGCTAGCCTGCTCCCAGAACTGCAAGTTCTCTTCGATGGCAGCCGCGCAGGCTTCTTCGATCAGATTATCTTTAGATTTGAATTGCTTGTAAAATCCGCCATGGGTCATTCCGGCGCTTTTCATGAGGCCGGCAATTCCAATGCCATCAAAGCCGTTCTGGCGAAACTGGCGCGATGATACCTCTACCACCCGCTGGCGGTTCTCTGCGGCCTGCTGATTGCTCACGCGCATGATATGTCTTTCCCTTGGTCGGAAACCTGATAGGGAGAATATCTCATCAATTTTAGATTATAGTCAACATCTTAAATTCACACCAATGGAGCCACCCACAATTTTTGCTGGTATGGTCTGCAAGAGTTCCTTGCATTGGCGGAGGCGCTGTCCAAGTGCTGCGGGTGCCGTGCTGCGATGGTGCCAGGACACCGGCGTCGGCTGGCATTACATCGCGCCTGGGAAACCGATGCAGAACGCATTCGTAGAAAGCTTCAACGGCAGACTGAGGGAGGAATGTCTTAACGAAAACCTGTTTGGCAACCTCGCGGAGGCGCGCCGGATCATCGAAACATGGAGGATCGACTACAACTCTGCTTCATTACGCCCATCTTTCTATGTTGTTGAAGAAAATAGGTTTTGCTGATCCGGGTGCGATACCGCGGGGTGTCTGGGGTTTTTCTGCGCCCGTTTCCTGAGTTGTTGGGCCGCCATTTTTGACAGTTCCGTGCGCTCGAATACCCACGGCCCGTCGGCAAGCGGATGGTCCGCCTCGATTTCACCTGCTTCCGCTGCCAACCGCAACGTTTTTGGGGCCACTCCGAGCAGCTTGGCCGCGCTGAATAGGTTGAGCCAGTGATCGAGGCCGCCGGCATCGGGCTTGAATACCGGAATCTTGCGGTAGGACCGGAGCGCTGTGACCCGCTCCCTGGTCCAGCGGTTGCCGTTTCCAGTGGCAAGACCGTTCCGGTTCAGAACGCCTGCGATGACATCGTCGCTGGCGATCCGCGCAAGCTGGCGGACAGCCTCAACAATATCCGGCGGTGTTGCATTGCGCTGTCCGCGGCAGCGCTTTGGCAGGCGGATTTCCGTATGGGCGCCGCCGGCCCAATGAACCAGCAAAACAATCTCGGAGGCATCATCATCTAGATCTGCCACCACTTCCTGAATCACCGTGCGGACGATGCGCTTCTTAAGCCTCGCATCCGTGTCCGGCGCGAACCAGACGCGTTCGAGATTGGCCCCCAAGACGACCAGGTCTTCGGCCGACAGTGGTGTTCCCTCCGGGCTGGCCGTGTCGTGCTGCGCGAGCTTGTGTTCGATCTCCTGAACCCGCTGAAGCGCCCGGTTCCACCGGGCTTCCAGCTCCGCAGTCACGAGGCGGTTCTCAGGGTCGGACGCATCATACTGCCGGAAGGCCCGATCAGCTGTGTATTGAGCCGCCTCCAGGTCACGGCAAAGCGCGCCGCGGACCTGGTCCTGCTGGCTCACTGCTTGCCTGGCGGCCGCCTCTGCGGCGGCAATGGCACCGGGACTGACCACCTGCAGGAGCGCGTGTTCAATGGCATCATCAACCCGCAAGCCACCGAAGGAGATGCAGCGCGCTTCGCCGTTGTCCAGGAGGCCGCGCCAGCAAGAGTAACGCGGGATGTCGTGCTTTTTGCCGGTGTAGCGAACCGTCAGCTTGCGGCCGCAGCGTCGGCAGCGCAGCAGCCCGGCAAGAAGGGCAGAGCCGTGTTTGGCTGCACCATGATGCCGGCTCTGAGGGACGTTGTTGCTGACCATTTTACGGATCGCCTCTGCTCGTTCCCAACTCACGTAGCCTTCATGCGCGCCCGGCTTCAATGCAAGCCATTCCTCGCGGTCTTTCCTGCGAACGGCCGATGTCCCGAACCCTGGCGATGCCTGGGTTTTGCCATAGGCATAAGCCCCGCCATAGGCCGGATTGACGATCATGCGGTGGATGGTGGCATAGGTCGGGCGGCGCCAGACTACCTCACTCTGTTTGCGCAAGCTGGGCAGTTCAAGGCCATGTTCGAGGAACCACAGGAGGGCCTGCCGTGCGCTCCCCAACTCAGCAACCTTGTCGAAAACCAGGGAAATGGCTTCCTGCACGCGGCGGTCCGGGTCTTTCTCAAGCTGGTCCCCGGCCTTTACGAAGCCGACAGGGGCGGCGACGACAAGTTCGCCGCGCCGCGCCTTCTCCTGGCGGGCGGCAAGGGACCGTTGCCTGAGCAGGTCGAGCTCGTATTCGTTCAGGCTGCCCTTTAGGCCTAAAAGCAGTCGGTCATTGCCATCGCGTGGCGCATAAACCGTTTTCTGATCGATCAGCACAGTGTCGACGACACGGCACATCTCGATGAGATGCTGCCAGTCCCGGCTGTTGCGCGCAAAGCGGGAGACTTCACGCGCCGCGACGGCGCCGACCTTGCCGAGACAAACATCGGCGATCATCCGGTCAACGCCTTCCCGCGCGACACCGCCGGCGGCAGAACGGCCGAGGTCGTCATCCACGGTCTCAATCCGGCTCCAGCCCAAATCCGAAAGCCGCCCCCGCATGGCATATTGCAGGGCGCTGCTTTCCCGGTTGTGCAGGACCTGGTGGGCCGATGACTGGCGGACATAAAGGATCGCCTTGCGTTCCAAATGCTGCGGGCCAATCTTCTCATGCTTCATGATCGCTCCCCCTGTCCGCCGCGCCGACGTGTTCTGCAATCAGGCGTGCCATCAACCGTGTCAGCGTTTGCTGCGTGTCGCCGGGAAGGCTTTGCCAAGGCGGGGTCTGTGTCACGGGCACGGACTGGATGTCCGGGAACAGTTCGAGTTGCGTCGTCGTCATTTTGCGCGGCATGGGCCAACCTCCGAATCTCGTGTTCAGAGTCCGATGCTGCGTCATCGCGTGATCGGGAGCCGGATTTATTGAGCGGAATACAAGCGGCATCGGAAACCAGCCCCGCGAGAGCCCTGAGAGCCTCCAGGCCTACATGCGCAGAACCAGAACGGCGGCAGGAAGCACATGCCGCCCGGTCAAACATCCATATGGGAACTTCCAGCAGCCGGTCCGACCGGCGGCCGGTGAGATTGCACCGAAACACAGCATCGCCGGGCTTGTCGATCACAGAATGGACATAGACCGATCTGCCGAACCAGGGATGCCATGGATAAAGAACCTCGCGCCGGTCGGTAACGTGGGTGTTCTGGCGTTCAGTTGTACAACATCTACAGGCCACACACATCGCTGAACGGGCAGACACCGACCGAGTTCGCCCAAAGGCTACATTCCACCCGATCGGCTTCGCTTGAGCTCCGCAAAGGCTCCGCTCAGCCGGTCTTGACCGCAACCAAATCACAAGAAAGAAACAGGAACGGATTCTACACCTAAACGGCCCGGTTCAGGGGGCAACGTCATCACCCTTGAATTTGTATAGAAAGGGGGCTGTTGCACTAACGCCGAAACCGCAGAGCAATAGTCGCAGTCCCACTGTCACGCGGCTTCGGGGAAAAGTTTAGCCAGGAAGTAGATCTCGTTGGCAACTCCGGGTTCGCAGTTCTCGAATTGGCCCTTTCGGATCGTGCGGAAGGTCTCGATTCCGGCGAGGGCCGCCTTGGCTCCGGCCATGGTCTGGAACCCGTGCATCGGGCGTAATCGTTGCTTCAGCGCGGCATGGGCGCTTTCGATCCTGTTGTTCAGGTACTTACGATCGACGTGCCGGATCGCACCCTCCGGCCCAAGCCGGGCGTTGATCTCGCCGATCACCTTGGCATAGCTGTGAGCCTTGTCCGTCACTATGGTTAACGGGTGATAGAGGCGAACGGCTTCCTGGGCCTGTCGCATAAAGGCCCTTGCCGCCTTGGCATTTCGCTTTGCCGTCAGCCGAAAATCGATCAGCTGGCCGCGCTGGTCGACGGTCTGCCACAGGTAGCACCATCGGCCACCCACACGGATTTATGTTTCATCCACATGCCGCTGTAGCCCGCGCCAGGACCGATGGGCGCCGTAGGCCCGTTTGCGGATCTCTGGGCCGAACTTCCTGACCCACCGGTGGATCGTCGAGGCATCGGCCGTCGCCCCGCGCTCGGCCAGCAAGTCACGGACATCGCGGCACCACAGCGGGTAGCGGCAGTACCAGCGCACCGCCAGAAGGGTGATCTCACGCGGGAACCGATGAATTTTGAACGGGTTCTTGCGGTGCGCCATCGGCTACTCCATCATCATGAACACAAAGCTTGCAGCGACAGGCGCGTTAATGCATCGAACCCCGGCGCGGGATACCTGTGGGGCCGAGCGCGAGGTCGGGCATGGGCGTGTGTCGGCTGACCTGGCGGCGCTCAGGGCTGCGGCCAGCAAGGATCGGGGTACAGATCGCGGTGATGGTGACATACGGGATCGGCTGGAAGGTGTGTTGAACAAGCCGCGCGAGACGCTGGAGCGGGGTGACGGGCATGACGCTGAGCAGGATCAGGGCGACGAGAAGGACAATACGCGCGAAATCGACAGGGAGATAGATCGTGATCCAGGCCTCAGTCATTGACTTGCCTCCTGTGTTCGACGGAATTGAGGCAGTTTGTTTCGATGCGTTCGGAACGTTGGTCGAGATTACCGAGAAACGTGGTGCGGTTCGGCAGTTGTTCAAAGCAGTGCCGCCTAACAAACGAGTCGAGTTGAAACATCGGTTGATGTGGGAACCGGGACCTATCGCCGATTGGTTGGAAGTGTATGTTGGTGATGCCGATCCGGTGATGGCGCAGGATATATACGCTCAGGAGTTGTCGGAGGTGGCGTCTGTCACGATACGTCCGGGCATGTCAGACATTTGGGCGCTGTTGCGGATCAAGGGGTTGCGGCTGGCGATCTGCTCCAATCTCGCCAGTTCCTTCGGTCTGGCCGTGCGCCGTGCCTTGCCCGATCCGCGGGATGTTGTGGTGTTTTCTTATGAAGTCGATGTCATCAAGCCGGAACCATAAATCTATGCCCATGTTCCGGAGCCGTTGGCAGTTGAACCGGACAGCGTGTTGTGCTGATGCAGTGCGGATCGCGCTGACGTGCAGGCAAGTTGCCTCAGATTTGGGTGTCGGCCTATGCGCAGGACTATACGAAAATCGTTTTCAAGAGGTATGAAAATTGGCTAAGCACCCCTGTCGAAGTGACCAAAATGTCCGCGGTTTCTTTAACGTCGTGGGCACAGTTCCATGGGTAAGGTGGCGCTGATCATTGGCGACGGTCGCAGGCGCCAGGGCGGTTACCGGATGCTTGCACTTGTTAGGGGACGTGATTTCCATTGTTCAGCTGGTGCGTACTATTTTTTGTCACGGTTTCAGGTCTCATCGCCTCCTTTCTAATACGAGGTCGGGATTGGCCCGGCTCAACCGAGAAAGGACCAAGATATGCAAACTTATGACGTTCAATCCGTGAAGATCAACCAACCCGCCGCGAGGGTATTTGATTACGTTTCGCAACCGCGACATCTTCAGGAATGGACCAACGCTTTCAAGTCGGCAGACGAAAGCAGCGCCGAACTGGTGACGCCCAATGGCACGGTTCCAATCAGGCTTGACACCCGTGCCAATGTTGACGCAGGCACCGTCGACTGGATCATGACCTTTCCTGATGGTTCGGCAGGTGCGGCTTATTCGCGGGTCACGCCTGACGTGGACGACACCGCAATTTTCTCGTTTGTCCTGATGGCACCGCCGGTGCCACTGGAGATACTCGAAGGGGCGTTGGAAGAGCAGAAGAAAATCCTCGCCACGGAGCTTCTGGCGCTCAAGGAAAAAATGGAAGAATGATCCGGCTTGATGCAGATATCGTGAGAGCGGCGCGGCAAGGGGATCGCGCCGCTCTTGCATCCGTCGTGAGCGCGGTCGAGCAACCGGTCTTTGGCCTGGCCATAAGGATGCTGGCCAATCGGGCCGATGCCGAGGATGCGACGCAGGAAATCCTGGTCAAGATCATCACGCACTTGGGTACCTTGCAGGATGATGGTGCTGCAGGAGGTTGGGCGCTCAAGATCGCCTCCCGGCATCTTGTGGCGATCCGTAAGCGCGGCCGGGTCGAGGCGATGCGGATGAGCTTTCATGACTTTGCCGAGGATCTGGAAACAGGCCTGGATCAATCAGCAGTCACCCAGATGGATGATGTTGTCACCGCCGTCGCGATCGAAGAGATCAAGATCGGTTGCACCCTGGCGATGCTTACCTGTCTCAAGCGCAATTCGCGGATCGCGTACATCCTTGGTGACATATTCGAGATGACGGACAGCGAAGCGTCGGAGGTACTTCAGATCGCGCCTGCCACTTATCGGCAGCAGTTGCGACGCGCGCGCGCGGAGGTAACGCAATTTCTTCAGAAGACTTGCGGCAACGTATCGACCCACGCGACCTGCAGGTGCGAGAAACGACTTAATGCGGCTCAGGCCAACGGGCGGGTAGTCCCGGGTAAGCCTGCTTTCGGGCTAGAGCGGCCGCCGATCGATCTTAAGGTGCTGCGTCGCCGTGTGAGGGCGCTGGAGGAAGGCCGCCGCGCCGCCACGTTGATGCGGTCCAATCCGGCCTTTCCGTCGAACGTCGGAGCCGCTGTTCTGGAGGCAATTAAGTGAAGCGCCCGCTAGATGTCGCGGCCATTCGCTGGGAGGAAGGGGGTTGTGCCGTATCCTCTTTGAAAGGCACGACCAAAGGCTTCCGCCGGTGCTTAGCCCGAGCGACCGGCCAAAAGTCCTGGCGTCGGAGTGCACAGCGCGATCTGTTGCCAAACCGAACGGATGATCAGCACCTTGGCAATTTCAATCGACGACGGTTTTGGCCAGATCGGTCAGGCTGGTCGCCGACAGCTCTGGACGTTGTTCGCCGGCGGGCCAGAACTTCCCGTGGCGCGTGATCAGACCTGTCCTGAAACCATAGTCGCGCGCGCCGATGACGTCCCACCAATTGGACGACACAAACAGCGTTTCCGACCTGGATGACATCGCAAATTCTGTGCCTATGTCGTAGGCAGCAGGCGCTGGTTTGTAGGTGCCGCTTTCGGTCACCGACAAAACGGCGTCCAGATCCTCTCCAAGCCTCGCCGCATCGACCGCCTGTTGAAGGGATGGCGGCTCGCCGTTGGACAGGATGGCCGTCTGCCAGCCTGCGTTCGAAAAGATCTTCAGACACTCGGCGGCATCACGGTACGGCGAAACGTTGCGAAATCCTTCAGCGAGCTTCTCTACAAGCACTTCGTCCTGAATACCCTCGGCAGACAGTGCGTCCAGAAATGCAGTTCTGGTGCAGACATCAAAAGGTAATCGCGCACCGCGCAGCACCGATAGCCACGCGTACTCAAGCTGAAGCGTTCGCCAGCGATCAAAGACCGCATCGGCGCGAAGCCCCAGTCTTTTGGAAACGGGGTTCAATGCAGACTCCAGATCGAAAAGTGTCCCGTAGGCATCGAATAGGACGGTTGGCATTTGGTCAGTTCCTTGCAATGGAAGGCGACCGCCAATTCAGCGGTCGCCCAAAGAGTTACCCGAAAGCGGCACCATGTTGTTGCGCGTCAAATTCACCGACCATTGGAAAGTCATGGTCGGGATCTGCGACGTGGCGGACATACTGGATCAGCGTATACTGCCCGATCACACCGATCGTTTCCAGTAAGGCCTTGTCCGAGAAGCCCGCATTACGCGCCTTGCTCAGAACGTCTGCGGGCACCATGCCGCGATTGCGGACCACCGTATTGGTAAACTCAAGCAGTGCTTCGATCTCGGGATCGTCCGACTTGGCGGCCAAAGCCTTGATCAACTCGTCTTCGGTGGCACCCTGAGCCATGCCGACCTTCATATGAACATTCACGCAATAGTCGCAATGGTTGAGCGCCGAGACCAGCATCGCGACAAGTTCAACCTGTCGCCCGGTCAACTCTGCTCCGTCATTCAGATGTGCGTTCAGTGCAAGAAAACCCTTCAGCACGTTCGGCGCGTTCCCAGCCACCCGGAACAGGTTGATGACGCCGCCAAACTGGCGAGTGGCTTCATCAAAAGCTTCCTTGGTGCGACCGCTGGCCGTGTTCGGATCGATTTGAGACATTGTAGGCATTTAGCAATTCCTTTGCTTGGTAGAAAACTGACCGGTCAGTCAGCTGTTGGAGGAATGAAAGCGGACGCATTCAGGAACACGTCCGGCTTAGCTGATTGACTTAAGGTGGGGCAGAGCGCCCGCCGAAAACACAGAGACTTTCTCGGGGTCGTTCATCGTCTTGGCCAGAAGCAACCCGCCCTGGATAAGACCGATGATTACCTCAGCCGCTTTGTTTCTGTCGATTTCCGGGATCACATCTGACTGTATAAGCTCATCGACAATGCTCTCGATAGGATCGCTCCAGTCGACAAGCGCCTTTCGGATCGTACGCCGTACGGCGTCATTTGCGCCACTAAGCTCAAGCGTCATGTTTCCGATAAGGCACCCTTGGGCAAATCCACGGTTTGATTTCCAGGAATTGTTTGCGGCTTTGGGAACATCGAACAAGGCCAGAAGCTTGTCTTCGGGCGCAAGATTCGATTTTGCGATGTCATGGAACGCCTGAGCAAACCCATCGGCATATTGTTCGATGACGTTCACAAGTAGGTCCGTCTTGGACGGGAAGAAATGATAGAACGTGCCCTTATTGACCGACGCGGACGAACAAATTTCGTTTGTGCCCACGGCGGTAAAGCCTTTTTCCAGGAACAGCTCAGTTGCCGTCTCAATCAGTGTGTCTCGGGTCGCGCTCATGATGGCATACCTACGCTTTACTGACCGGTCGGTCAAGTGAAGGCTTCAAAAAATTTCAAATCCCGACGTGCAGGCGTGACATGAAACCACAACGAACGAGACCCTCCGTACGAGATCAGACCCTCGTGTCTAAATTCATCTGGCGATGTACAGTTGGCGGCGACGTTTGAGAAGCTGCCGCGCTGTATCGTAGGCATGGAGGCGTGTTTGAGCGCACACTTTGTCAACCGAACACTGCGCGAGATGGGATTTTAGCCTCGCATCACCTCATTGGGGACCCAATGCGATCGCTTCGGCGGTAGTCTTGTGGTTGGACGATAAACGCCGTCAGTTAGATCCTTCGAAAGAGGCGGCACCAGGTTGACCGGTGCCGGCAGTTTTTCGTCCACAGGGAGGAGATAGAAGGCGAAATTGTGTTGTATAGCAGCAGCTTATGACAAAGCGCACAATCACGCTAATGGAGTTGCGCGGGAATGGGTAGCTCGATCCAACGTCCGACGTTCGGACTCAGCAGGTTAGACCGATCCACTTCACCCCATGTTCACCCTGCCAACAGTTCGAAAGCGCCAGGGTGCTCATTCTTACATCGCCAACGTTGCTACGCGTTCTCCGAAGCGACCCGGAAAACCAATTCTACGCTTCCACACTCATCCCAATTGCGGCGCGACCCTCTTCTGTTTTGAGGGAGAAGTCGGTTCCGAGCCATTGGTCGGCGTCCGGTGTCGTGAGGTATTCGATGGCTTTGGCGACCCAGTCGGCCGAGATGTGTCGCTTCCATGGGATCTGGCTTACCGGGTTGATGCCAGATGCCGCGATCTCACGCTGTATTTGGGTGGCGACGGTGCCGGGGGAGAGGCCGACGACACGCACGCCTTGCGCGCCATATTCTTTATGCGCGACGCCGGTCAAGCCGAGGACGCCGGCCTTGGTGGCGCAGTAATGCGACCAGCCTTCGAGGAACGAGTTCGCAGCCCCCGAGCTGATGTTTACAATCGTTCCGCCGCCTGTGTTGATCATGGCGGGAATGGCATAGCGTAGCCCGTGGTAGACGCCTTTGAGGTTTGTATCGACCATGCCGCCCCAGGCTTCGGGGTCGCTGTCAGCGATGCGGGCGATAGGGTCCATTTGGCCTGCATTGTTCACGTAGAGATCGAGCCCGCCGCAGTCGGCAACGGTCGCTTCGATGGTGGCGGCGACGGCTTTGTGGTCGGCCACATCCAGCGTGCGGGCGACGGCTTTTCCACCGCCCGCAACGATCTCGCCCGCGATGCGGTCGATATGGGATGTGCTGCGCGCGGTCAGAACAACAGTCCATCTCGCGGCGGCGAGGTGGCGCGCGGCGGCCTCGCCGATGCCGCGGCTCGCGCCGGTGATGATGGCGGTTTTGGGAAGAGCATTCATGATCTTATCCTTTCTTTGAACAGGTTGGGTCAGTTGGTCCGCGTGGCGACAAGATCGACACGGACGCGCACTTCTTGCGCGACGGCGTCCTGTCCATCACCGATCTGGAAGAGGGCGCGGTCAAAGGCCGTGGTGGCCGCGACGGTGGCGGTGTCGTCTTCGATGAGGATCGTGCCGGACAAGGCGACCGGGTGCGTCACGCCGCGCAAGATCGCGGCCTGCTCCTACGCCGGGTTCCAGGAGATGACTGGTCTGACCCTCGATGAGGCAAATGGCACGATGAAAGGAAACTCGCCGCTGATCCAATAGTTCCTGAACCGCTGTCTGGCACTCCGGATCGACATGCAGGACGCAATTCTTGATGCCTTCGGCGGGTTTCTTTCCGCCATCATCGAGGATGCGCGCCAGGCGGGCACGCTCGATGTCGGCCTCGAGATCCTGCGGGCCGAGAAGTTCGAGATCATCGACCGCAAGGTCATTCTTCGAGCATGAGGCGACGGGGGGCGGCAGCCACCGCTCCGACTGCTGAGCGCACCGACCGCAACGATCCTCTGACCACCGAGATCCTCGCGCTTTCCGAATTCCCGAATTCGCACTGGGAAGAAGTCGAAGACAGGATGAAGGCGATGGGCTGTTTTACGGAGGTGATCCAGTGGAAGACACGGGTGTTCATCCCAGTGGATGGCATCGACGTTCTTTCGCGGGTTCTCGCCGAGCATCCGGTTGGCGCCAGCGCCGCGGATGCCGCCGCATGAACGCGCGGCGCAGCATCGTAAACCTCTCGGCCGATCTCGCAGACCGGGTCGAGAGTTTCTGCTGCCAGTATTTCCCCGAGGGGCGCAAGCAGGGCAACTATTGGCAGGTTGGTGATACGTCCGGTGCAAGAGGCCGGAGCCTCGCCGTCCGGCTCCAAGCGCAGGGTGGGCGCAAAGCCAGATCCTGGGCCGACTATTCGACGGGGCAATATGGCGATCTGATCGACCTGCTGCATGAACGGCTCGGATCGGTCACACTCAAAGAGACGCTGAGGGAGACCCAGTCTTTCCTCGACGAGGCCCCCTGCCCTACCGTACCTCGTGACACCCGAAAGGATGAGCGCCCGGATGCAGCCTCCAGCAACCGCATCGCGCGGGCGCGGGAACTATTCGCGGCAGGCAAACCGGTGCTTGGCACATTGGCCGCCACCTATCTTCGGGTGCGCGGGATCACACGGCTTGGACCTGCCCTCCGTTATCACCCGCATGTTTTCCTGCGGCGGGGCGAGGACGACGCCGATCCGCCGCAAAGGACCCCTGCCCTGCTGGCAAAGATCACCGGCAATCGGGGCCAGATCACCGGCTGCGCGCGCACCTATCTTGACCCGTCCACGGGCGGCTTGGCCGCGACCGAGAGCCCGAAAAGGATCCTTGGGCAGCTGCACGGCCATGCCATCCGCTTCTGGTCCGGCACTTCTCGCGTTGATCTCATCGTCGGCGAAGGTCTCGAGAACACCCTCTCGGTCGGCACAGCTCTCCCCGAGTTCGACCTCGCCTCCTGTCTCACCGCCACCCATCTGGGCCTCTTCAACCCGCCGCCGGAGATCAAGCGCATCTGGATCGCCAGGGACAACGACGAGGCTGGACGTAATGCATCAAAGAGATTGCGTAACCAACTGGAATCGCTTGGAATTACCTGCGGTGGCCTTGTGCCGCAGTTGGGCGATTTCAACGACGATTTGCGGGCATTTGGCAGAGATGCGCTACGCCGGTCCCTGCTCAATGCCATGAAAGCGCAAGGTCTGGAGATCCAGGACGGGTGAGCGCCAGTCTCCCCGGTGATGCCGGACAGGGCAAAGGTTCCGCAGGTTCGATCTGATCCCGTTTGGATAAGGGGAGCGATGAACCGGCGGGTCGGGGCAGAGTGCCCCTCGCCCGGGCAGCAATGCGCCCCGAACCAGAAAATTCCCCTGCCCCTTCAGGCCATTCCTCGCGGGACCAATTTTCCGGCCCGGGTCACATTCTCCGCTTCGCTCCGATCCTGACGGATGCGGACCGGTCGCCGCCGGTCCTGGTATCGCCCCATCCAAATCGGATCAGATCAAAGGAACCAGACAATGCCCCATCAGACAGACATCCCCGAGGAAACCGGCGTAACCTCCGCCATCCTCGACCATCTCGCACTTCACGGCGTAACGCCCGGGGCCGGCGAGACCGATCATCGCTCCCTGCCCCAGCCTGACGAGGTCGAGCTCGCCATGGCGACACTCTTTGACACCACCATCGGCCTCCTCACGGGCAGCCAGTTGGAGGACAATCTCGAAGAGATGCTCTGGTCCCTCACCTCGATCTTCCATCGCAGGCTGACCCATATCCAGAAGCTTCTCGACGACAACGAATTCGAGGTCCGGGAAAGCCTGGCCATCCAGGACGGCTCCGAGGTCGCCTCGGTCGAACTCGAACGCCTCCAGATGATCGGGCTGAAGCTCTGGGACCATCGCGACGCTTTCGAGCAGATGCGCGATCTGGCCGTAGACCACTTCTCGGCCGCCACCGGTTCACCCTGGCTGCCCCGCACCGGATCCAAGGTCTCGCATCGCGGCCTCACCTCCGCCGTGGTGGACAGCCGGGCCTATCTCTCGGCCAAGCGCCGCAAAGAGACCGAGGTGCACTGCCCCGAAGGCACACGGATCGCGTTTTCGGGCGGGGACTATCAGGCCTACGATCTGATCTGGTCCGTCCTCGATGCCACCCGCGCCAAATACCCCGACATGGTGCTCTTGCATGGCGGCACGCCCAAGGGTGCCGAGATGATCGCGGCCCGTTGGGCAGATACGCGCGGTGTCACCCAGGTGGTGTTCAAGCCCGACTGGAAGAGCCACGGCAATGCGGCCTCCTTCAAACGCAACGACAAGATGCTCGAGACGATGCCGCAGGGTCTGATCGCCACGCCAGGTTCGGGCATCACCGAGAACATCATCGACAAGGCCCGCAAGCTCGGGATCCGCATCAAGAGGATCGGGGCTTAGGCCCCGGTTCTACCATGACATCAGTCAGAGCGCACTGTACGGTTCGCTCTATGAGTTCGCAGAGGTGCGCAGTTCTGCGTGATTTGGTCGGTCAGACTGCTGAGTGTGTGGATGAGTATTTCTAGCTGGTCGCTGTCGCGGGCCTTCCTGAAGCCGCGTGACGCTCTCGTCGTCCCGCGATCAGCGGGATGTTTGCCGAAAGGCACCCCATGTCGGCCAGGAAACTGACGAGTGCGACGATCGTCTTGAACTCGCGCAATTTGAAGACGCTACGGCTCGTGACAAGCAACTTCGCGTCTTGGCCATCCTCCGCCACCGCGTGCACGGCCCAGGAGCCATACCAACTATTATGGCGTTTCTCGGCAGTCTGGTTGCAGATTACCTCGATGAGGTAGCCATCTGAGAGCAGATCGCGCAGGCCATCCTCGGTGACCACATTCGGTGTTGCGCCGTCCAACAGCTTATCCTCTTCACTTATGCCGGCACGTATCGGGATTGGAGCGGGCCCAAGCTTCTACCTGATCTTCCGAGTCGCATGCGTCGTTGCTCAGTTTAGCAATGCCATACGGGACATCCTCGAAGTCCGCAACGCCACGGGGATTGAGACCGTCGGGGACAGATGCGCGTGTCCTCGCCCTAGCATTTCATCTTCTTCAGCCTGTCAGATCACTTTCTGCTTGAGGCCCTGGCAACTCCATCGAGGATCGGAACACTGGCCGGTGTTGCGTTGCGACGGGTCGTGGTGTGTATCGAAAGATCAGGCGTGACTGTGCAAGGGAAGCTTCGGCGTTCTTGGCTTTCGGCTGTTCACCCAGTTTCCTTCGTGGCCACCGCTCTTCTCCTTTTGTCTGAGTTGCATGACATGCTGGTCGCAGCTGTCGTCCCGTCCACAAAGGTTGTCGACGATCTTTTTCCCCTGACCCTGCGGGCCATTCCTCGCGGAGCAAAAAGACCGGCGCCTGCCCCTCTCCGCTACGCTTCGCCTTCGGTGTGGCCGAGCCTTGGCCAGCTGCAAGGTGACCATCATTGCAACGCAAAAAAGGAGAAGAGCAATGACCACGAACTGCATCAAATTCACCAGCACCGACATCGAAACCGCCAAGGGCGTCGGTTCCATTTCGACCCTGACCTTCGACCTCGACATCACGGTCGAACCCGTCGCAAGCTCGAACCCGATGGCTCCCACGCACCGCGTCCTCGGCCGCTCCCCGCGCGGCAAACTGGTCGAGTGCGGCGGCATCTGGAAGAAGCAGAACAAGGAGACCGGCGCCGACTACTACACGCTGACCATCCGCGACCACGGCATCAACGCCAACCTCGGCAAGGCCGCGAACCAGGACGATCTGTCCCTGCAGGCGGTTATTCCCTGGGGGCCGAAAGACGCCGCCTAAGCGAAGGGTTGGTGGGGGTTCGCCTCTGCCAACCCGTTTACAACTGTAAACTCCAGAGTAAGCCCGGTCCGTGTATGTAGTCTCTTCATGCTTCACTAGACACTATATAGAGGAAAAATCTTGACTTAGCGCCGTGAATCACGGCTTTTATCCCCAAGTGGCGTGAAAAAGGCCATATTTTAGATTTTGGGGCAACTAGATGATTCCTGTGACACCACTGGCCAACGAGAAGCCTTCAGCGCTCGCGACAGATATTTCCGAGCGGTTGAATGCTGCCATCCGGGAGCACCTTCTTTCAGCTTTTGCCCCAGATAGCGCCAAAACGCTACGGTCTTTTTCGGCACCTGAGGCGGCAGAACTTCTTGGGGTCTCCGGTCAGTTCATGCGAAAGGTGCACTCAGAGGGAACGATCCCAGAGCCGGAGGATGTTCGTGGAGGGCGGCGCTATTACACGGCGCAAGAGATATGGGATGCACGCGAGATCCTAGAGAAGTCATCACGAAAGAAAGGACGCTATCTGCCGCGTCGGTTTGGTGATGAGAAACTGCAAATATGGCAGTTGATGAACTTCAAGGGCGGATCAAGCAAGAGCACCACGAGTATCCATCTTGCGCATTATTTCGCGCTACGCGGCTATCGAGTGTTGGTCGTTGACCTTGATCCTCAGGGATCACTCACGTCCATGTGCGGTATCAGCCCGGAAATCGAGTTTGATGGGCTGACTGTCTATGACGCGATCCGCTATGACGATCCGGTCAGCATGGCCGATGTCGTTGTTCCCACTTACTTCCCGGGGCTTTCGATTGCGCCGTCGCGCCTCATGCTATCTGAGTTCGAGACTGAATCTGCAGTCCATTCGAACCCCGACCAGCCGTTCTTTACGCGGATCCGCAATGCATTGTCCCAAGTTGAGGATGATTTCGACCTTGTCTTGATGGACAGTCCGCCCCAGTTGGGCTTCTTGACCATCGCTGGAATGGCCGCAGCGAGTTCTCTGATTGTACCTCTAACGCCCTCGATGTTGGACGTTTCGTCGACCGCTCAGTTCCTCGAACTCGCCGGGGCCTACATGGGGGTGATCGAGGATGCTGGCGCGACGCTGCAGTATGATCACTTCAAGTTCCTGATCACTCGGGATGAGCCGACGGATGTTCCCTCACAGCAGCTGACCTCGTTTATGCGTGCGCTATTCCAAGACCGCGTCATGTCTGCGACCGCTCTCAAGAGCACTGCAATCAGTGACGCGACCATGCTCAAGCAGTCCATCTATGAGGTTGTACGCTCGGAAATGACCCGCGCGACCTACGATCGCGCGAAAGGTTCGATGGATGCTGTAGGACAGGAAGTGGAAGTCATGATCCACCAATCATGGGGGCGTAAATAATGGCTAGGAAATCCCTTCGAGATATGTCGGGTATCGCGAACACCATCGCGCGTTCCAGCAGCACTGCGACTGAGAGGCCCCCCAAGACAAGCGCACCTGCGCTAGGAGCTCTTCAGGGGTCACTTGCGTCTATCCGCGAGATCGATCCTGGTCTGATCGACGATTGGGGACCCAAGGATCGACTGGATGAGTTTACAACTGTAAACGCCGAAGATGACGGTGAGGGTTTTGAGGCGCTCAAGAACAGCATCCGCGAAGGCGGTCAACAAGTGCCAATCCTCGTTCGGCGCTCCAAGGCTGCCGAGGGGCGCTTCGAAGCGATCTATGGTCGCCGCAGATTGAAAGCTTGCCGGGAGCTCGGCATTAAGGTCCGTGCCAACGTTCAGGATGTCGATGACACCACGGCCTTGTTGGCCAAAGGGCTGGAAAATGCAGCACGTCGCAACCTCTCGTTCTATGAAAAGGCGCGCTTTGCGGAAGCCATCCAAGCCGCGGGTCACGAAAACGCGACGGTGCGCCAGGTTTTGAATCTTACAGCATCAGGGCATTCGCACCTGACGAAGGTGACGCAGAATGTCCCGTCCAGAGTCGGCGACCTGATAGGCGCTGCGCCCAAATCAGGCCGGCCGAGGTGGACGGACCTGGCCGAACTGTTCCTCGAACGGAAGCTTACCGAGAAAGTCGCGCTCGATCTGCTGACTAAGATCAGCGCTTCGTTAACGTCTGATGAGCGGTTGGAAGCGCTGATCAAGGAAGCAAGCAAGCGCGGAACGAAAGTGTCCAGCGGTCCTCGTGAGATTACGCCGATGGACGGCGTTGTCATCAAAGCAGGCCGAGGGAGCGTGTCTCTTTCGGTGAAGAAGTCCGGCACAAGTGCCGAATTCGCAAGCTGGCTTGAGAGCAATCTCGAGGAAATCATCAAGAGATCCTATACCGAATTTACAGATGTAAATTCGGAGGGTGACAAGTGAGGAAGAGCAGAAAGGAGGAAAGGTAAACAAAGAAAACCCCCGAAACCGAAGCTTCGAGGGCTGCTGCGCAGAACGCAATTCTTAGATTAGACACCTAGAATCTAGCAGCCAGCGAATCGCCATACAAGAGAAAACGCTTCTGAGCGAACGGGATTTCTTTGTCTGCTGACAAAGTATGGAAAAATTCAGTAGTGCTCCGTCTGGAGCGACTGAGGCAGACATGTCTCAGCACGAGAGAGGTATGTCCATCGCATGGCAGCCCTCCGGTTGGCGCAAAGCCTCAGCAGGTCTCGCTGCCGCGGAGCAGCTTGCCCAAGCCGGTGAACAGGTAGCAGTATCCAAAACGCGGGCCTTCGTGGCCGTGAAGCGGGTCGCTGCATACATTGGCCTCAAGGCCGGAGACATGATGCTCCTCGACACGCTTGGGGCCTTTACGCAGGCCCAGGACTGGGAAGAAGGGCAACGCCCTATCGTCTGGGCGTCGAACGCCTATCTGATGGAGCAGACGGGGTTCTCGCTCTCCGCGCTCAAGCGCCATGCACGGCGTCTGGCCGAGATCGGCGTGATCTCCTTTCAGGACAGCCCGAACGGCAAGCGTTGGGGTCGCAGGGACGCCGAGGGGCGCATCGTCGAGGCCTATGGCTTCGATCTGTCGCCGCTGTCGGCGCGTGTCGAGGAGTTCGAGGAGCTCCATGCCGAATTGCAGGCCGAACGCGAGCTCTGTCTGCGCCTGAAGCGTCAGATCACGGTGGCACGCCGGATGATCCGCGCGCGGATCGAAGCGGCCGTCAGTAGCGCACTGCGCGGGCCCTGGGCGCAGTTCACTGGGCTCTTCGAGGAGCTTTTGGACCGGCTGCCGCGCCGCCACGAAGCTTCTGAGCAGCTTGGGCTGCTGCTGACGTGGTTCAGGGAGCTTCAGGAGCGTGTCGAGGCGGCCTATCTCAAGGCAACTGAGGTTGCCGAGCCTGTGGAAAGCACATCTGAAACCAAGGAACAAGTTCCCGAAAAGACTCAAGAAATGAACCCCAGGGAGGTCATTTCTGACCCTCATATACTAATTACAAACCAACTTAATCCTGTAATTAGTAATTCCTCAGAAAATGAGGAAGCGGCGGCCATGGTGCCTAATGCGCAACCCGAAGATCAGGTTGATAGGGAGCTGGAAGAATGGGTGGCTGAGGTACGCAAGAAGCGTGCGGCGCTGGATCTGCCCACTGTGATGCAGGCTTGTCCCGAATTCGCATCTTGGGCGCGCAATATGGGCGGATTCCTGAAAGATTGGGGCGATCTGCACCGGGTTGCCGGGCAACTCAGACCGATGATCGGGGTGTCCGAGCACGCTTGGAACGTGGCGCAAGACCGGCTGGGCAAACAGGTGGCGACAGCGGCGCTGGCGCTTGTCTTTGAGAAGCATTGCGCCGGCGAGGTTTCCTCTCCAGGCGGCTATCTACGCGGCATGGTCGAGAAGGCCGGGGCAGGGGAGCTGTATCTCGAGCGCAGCTTCTATGGCAGGCTCAGCGGGCAGGCAGCGTGATACAGAATTTTCAGTTTTCATTGCCAATAAGGATCGGTTCTTCGCGTTCGAGCCAAAGGCGAGAGGCAGCGAAAACCGATGCGTTCGTAACTGGAAATGCTCTTGGGCAGGGCGTCAGAGACCGGCGGCCTTGGTCAGGTTCACGCGGAACCGGTCACGACGGCGCTGGTAGCGGCGGGTCATCTCGGCCGAGGCGTGCCCCAGCTGCTTCTGGACATAGCGCTCGTCGACTTCTGCCGAACTGGCGAGGCCGGCGCGCAGGCTGTGACCAGAGAACAGTGCCAGGCGTTCCTTTTCTGGCAGCTCGGAACGGATACCGGCGTCCAGGACTGCGCGCTTGATCAGGCGGACCACATGCTTGTCGTTCAGCCGCGTTTCGGAGGCACGTTTACCATCGCGCGAGGTGCCGACAAAGACCGGGCCGAAGTCAATCTTCGCGAAATGCAGCCATTGCTCAAGAGCATGCACGGGGCAGGTCTGCTCCTTCGAACCTCGACCGACTTCGACATCGCGCCAACCAGTCTTGGCGTTGAGTGTGAGCAGCGCACCCTTCTCCATGAGTTCGATCCAGCCGCCGGAGTCTGGTGTGTCGTCTTTGTGCACGTCTAGGCTGACAATTTCCGAGCGGCGCAAACCTCCGGCGTAACCGAGCAGCAGGATCGCGCGGTCCCTCAGCCCGCGAAGGTCGAAGGGAAGGGTGGCCACCATCGCGAGGATGTCTTCCGCCAGGATCGCTTCCTTCTGAACCGGTGGTCGCGCGTGTTTGCGCTTGATCCCCGCAAGTACCGTCGCGATGTGCCGGTTTTTCCGGTCGAGGGTGAAGCCTCGCTGTGCGTAGTTCCAGGCGAGACCGGACAGGCGTCGGTCAATTGTCGAAACAGAGAGGGGTCGGGACGCCGACTGCGAAGGGGAGGCACCCTGACCGGACGCCAGATCCGCGAGATACAGTCCGATCATTTCAGGCGATGGCGGCAGCGGCTCAGCCCCCTTTAGCCGACACCAGCGGGCAAACTGCGCCCAATCCTTGGCATAGGCTTTCAGCGTGTTCTCGGAGGCTGCCGCGCGCGCATAGCTGCGCGCAGTATCCACCAGCCGGTCAAGCGTGCCAGATCCCGCGACATGGGCGGGCAAAGCGATGCCATCGCTTTCCTCTTGATCTCTCTCGTCCACGCGAGCATCATTCAACTCATCAGAGGGCGTTGACGTCGATTTCTCGGTCTCTGAGGGCATCTTTCCAGTGAATCCGGCGGTGAAATTGAAATGTTTCTCAGCATGTCACATTATGTCCGATAATGCAAACTTATTGGACATACTGGAGAGCAGCAATGCGGGGCGGTTATTGTTCAATTTTGTGGCAGAAAGCGCCGCGCTGATGTACGCTGCAGGCATGACTTTTGCCCGGCCAGATCACATCGGCGACCCCGACACACTACCCCGGATGCCTGCCTGGGTCACCTCCACGCGTGCTGAAACCCTTGAAGATGTTGCGTTTTTGTCGGGTGCTGCGCTGAACCACCTGCATCTTGTGTTGGGACACGAGGCGGTGCCCCAAGCCTTGTTGCGGGACCGCCTCGCGCTGCGCGCGGCAGAGGCTTGCGTGGGGTTTTCGGGGCGGTCGGAGCGGCTAGGGGAGTTGCGCGACGCCGTGCACCTGCTGAGGCCCGGCGACCTGCCCGGACCGGCGGGGGAAACCTACCTTGCCTGGCGGCACGTGGTGGAGCGACCGGTATCGATCAAGGCTCTGGGTCGGGCTTTGCCGAGCCTCGACCCCGGCCAGATTGCCGCGTGGCTTGATGCTGGGAAGGATGCGCCAGTGACCCGGGCCGCTATGGTGCTGGAGACGGTACTGCGCGAGGTGCCACGTGCAGACGCAGCAGGACTGATCCTCGCGGATGCGGCCCTCGCCCAAGCCCTCGGTTGGGATCACGTTGTGCCGCTGCTGGCCGCAGCCCTGAAACGCGCGGACCTGCGTAAGCAGGGTGACGACTTGAGGCTCGCCTGCCATCGGGCGCTCGTCTCATCGGCCGTCGAGGCCGTGCGTCTCTCCGCGGACCTCGCCCCTCGGGCGGCGCATCTGAAGGCGGTCGCACCCAAGCTCCGGGCCAAGGGAGCTGGCGACGCGGTCGAGATGTTACTGACCCGCGATGCTGTAGCGCCTTCGACTTTGCCCTTGCCGGATCGCGCCGCGCGGCGGCTCTGCGAAAGGTTGGTTGCCCTCGGCGCGGTGCGCGAGCTGACCGGGCGCGACACTTTCCGGCTCTACGGGTTGTAGGGATGGCAAAGGATCGACCAGAAGCTGAGCTTGACCGCGAGCTGCCCGACCTGCCGCCAGAGTTGCGCTGGCGGGAGTGGATGCGCCGCATCGAGGCGGTGCTCTTCGCCTCTGCCTCGCCGGTGCCGCGCGACGACCTTGCCCGCGTGGTGGGGCAGGGGGTGTCGGTTGATCTGCTCGTCGAGGACCTCGCCGCCGATCTGGAGGGGCGGGCCTTCGAGATCGCCCATGTCGCCGGCGGCTGGATGTTCCGGACGCGGGCTATCTATGCGCCCGCGATCCGGGCGGCGGCAGATGTCGGCGTCCAACTGCTGGACTTGAGTGAATTCGACGTCGCGGTCCTGGCCGCCATCGCCTACCACCAGCCGATCACCCGCGACGGGCTCAAGGACATGTTCGGCAAGGAAATCAGCCGGGACCTGATCGGTCGGCTGCACGCGCGCAACTTGATCGGAACTGGTCCGCGGTCTCCTCGGCGAGGGGCGCCCTACACCTTCGTGACGACAGAACAGTTCCTGATTGCCTTCGACCTGCCTTCCCTGCAGGACCTGCCGGACCGCGAGCAGATGGAGGATGCAGGTTTGTCCGCAAAGGCCTGAGGGTCTGCGGTCCCAAAAAGATCTGTGTCAGTTGAACCTGATGGAAACCGAACGCTAGAACCTGGCACGACGCTGACGGTACCGCACCGTTTGCCTAACAGGTTTGCCAAACAACACGTCCGGTATCGGAGTTCCCTTTAAAATGTTCTCGACAAGTGATCGTTTCGGATAGGCAAATCCATAGGCCCAGTCACCTTTGACTCTCCGAAGAAGCCACACCGTGTCCTGCCCAAAATCAAAGGCGACGATCACGCCGACATGGACCCATTCCTTTAGCAACCTTGAATCGTAAACCCAGAGCTGCTCAACCAGCCCGTCCTTTGTCGGATGCTTCACGCCGTCTGCTTGCGCGGTTGCAAACTGCTTGCGGTCGGTCTTACGACGCGTTCCGTCAACAACCCAAAACATAGGGTTGTGGAACCTTGTCCGCGTTCGCGCTTCTACAGGCTTGATGTATGAGTGCTGAAACTCAACCACCAAGCCGTTGGATGTCTTAACATCTGAGATGTGAAGCTCGCCATGTTCGTCGCGCGCAGCGATCTCCTGCCAATCTGTCGGGAATTGGTTCTTCCAATCCCGATGCCACTGCGTTTCGTTTTCCCACCAATGGTCGCAGTGGAGTTGTCCTTTGTGCGCCCAGTGCCAGACCATCTTGGTTCCGCATCGGGCAATGAGGTCATCGCCGCAACCAGGGCATCTGCCTTTGGCGCCTGGGCTGGCTTCAACTCGTTTGTCGTCGTCTAATGCGAACCGCATGATTTTGCCCCCGATTGCTCGGGTTGTAGTTCGAGGCGCACAGGTCGCTTTGTTCGCTCGCTTAGCATTTGTGTCGTCCTGCTTTCTCTTTTGGCGTTTGCGGCCGTCCACCTTTGCACCAGTGAACCTTACCCTTCTTTACCCAGAAGTGGCACCCACAGTCGTTTTGCTGGTGCACCGACGGGTGGAGTGTGGGTCTTTGCCAGAAATCTGTGCTAATGCTCCAGCGAGGTCGACGATCTGGGTTGAGAGACAAAGCGATCCTCTCACCACAGCCGCCAGGGCAGGAGAGACAGGCCCATTTTTGGATCGCGCCGCTCTCGACCAGGACTAACTCGTCCGGTTCTGTTTCAGGCGTTTGCGGGAAGGCGTCCTGCCTGCTCACCAGATAATCATACTTAAGTACTCCAATCTGCCGAAGCAGGTTTGCCAATAACTTTTTCATCTCACGTCACCATGTCCAGAAAGGGCGTCATGTCCCCCCGGCCCGGAGTTTCAGTTGCATCACAACACGGGCAGCCCGGGCGCGGCGAAATCTCAGGAAAACGCTCATCGCGCGCGTGAAACCGTCGCATCCGCGTCGGTGCCATTCCGTTTGCTCCGGCGAACCCGGTAATACCGGTCAGCCATTCATTGACCGCCATGGCACCCGCCTCTGTCGTGAAGGTCACAACGGCAGGGGAGGGATCACCCTCACCGAGCAGATAGGCTTCCTCTTTCAGTTTTTCATAGGCCTCTGGATCAGTTCGCTGCAAGGCCTCCTCGCGAGCGCGTTGCGGGTTGATGAACCCGCCGCAAAGCAGACAGGGGTGTCCGGGCACAAGGGTGGTAACCCGGGCAAAGAGATCGAACGACTGAGCATCACGACGCTGCATTGCGAGCCCGACATCGATGACCGGAATGCCATAGAAACGGGCGAAGCGGTTCAGAAAGAGCCGACCGGCGTGGTCATCCGTGCAGCAGAAAATCACATCACAAGATTTCAACGCATCCCATGTGCATGGCTCTCCGGCCCAGGCATCGATGGTTGCCAACGACATACCAAGATTGGCCTCCGCAACTGTCCGCGCGTGAATGTCGGCCTTGGCTCGATGAGCATCAACATCCTCCTGTCGTGCGCCATGGAGCCTGTTGAGATTTGTATCTTCAGCATGGTCCTTTTCGAAGAGGACCGCTTCGCGCACGCCAAGACGCATCAGCAAGGGCAACACTGCGCTTCCCGTAGCACCCCCTCCGGCAATGCCGCACCGAAACTGCGTGATCATTGCATTGGCCTGATCGCCGAAGAGTCGGGTTTGACGGTCCAGGAAGCCCAGATTGCTGCCGTTCTTCGCGGTGAGGGTCAGGCGCGGTCCTGTGTGAAGAATACGCGCGATAGCCGTTGGCTTTTCGGCCGAGCGCCAAATCCTCACGGCAATCTCGCCGTCGCTCGCTATCAAAACGCTGATCAGTCCGGGTGCACCCCTGATCAGGGCGGTCCGCGCAAGTTCCGCCTCGTTCCGGTCATCTTGTTTGGAAAAACGGGCCCGCCCCTTTGGATGGGTATGAATGATGGCGGGAACCAGACCATCGGACTTGGCGCGACCAAGCAATCGCATGAAGCTGTCGGTTTGCCACGTCACGTGGCGCTCGGAGGCTGAGACCACGTCGTCATCATCGAGATCGATGAACGCATGCGAAATTAGCCGTGTGCGAGCAGTGTCCGTCCAGGGGTCTTTCTCGATCGCCGCCGTCCCAAAAAGCATGTAGGCTGAACGCTCAGCACCGGCACCCTGCGCGAGCAGGGACCGGATACCGGCTTCGTGCGGACCAGCCAGAATAACATCCAACGGGCCCTTCATGGCCGCGCCTCGGCGAGAGCTGTTTTGATCCGTGCCACCATCGTGCGCAAACCATCAATGCCGGGCCGCCAGGCGTTGTTGTGGCGCGACCAGCGCTGCCAAACACGACCTGCAAAAGTGTGCTGCACTGTGCAGGCTTTCGGGACTTGACCGTTCGCCAGCGTCAAATGCGGAGAGGCATAAAACATGTCAGGCGCGCAATCGGGATACCCGGCTGGCAGGAGTACAAGGATATCCGCGGCTTCGACATTGAATTTGCCTTCAGGCAGCTCGAGCGACTTCAGGATGATGGCGGTCTCACGGCCTTCCTGAACGACTTCGAACTGATAGCCGTGGTCCACCAGAAAAGTCTGATCAAACGAAGGAAGGGTGTCCCCCTCCGTCGTCTGATCGATGAGCGAGATGAACCGCTCCACACCCTTGGCATCGAGATTGATGACATCGCTGTCAGCAATCTTGCGGTCCTGCTGGCCCGGGATTTCCTGCCAGAGATTGTAGTTTTCCGGCAGGTCAGCAAGCTTACGCAGTACAAATCCGCTGATGCACGCGCGCGGCCATTCAAGATCCTTGTCGTCAATCTTAAACTTGAAGACACGGTCCGTCCGCGCGACCAGCACTTTTTCAGCACCGCGACCGCGCAGATCATAGCTTTCGTCGAGGCGAATGTCTTCGAAGTCCCCATTTGGCAAAATGGCGATTGCCACATGCTCATCAACAGGATGCCCGTCGGCAGCTTCGATCAACTGGCGACCGAGAACCTTTGGGTCATCGAAAACGTGTTTTTTGAAGTTGAGGCCCTCATCGGCGATGAAAACCGGGAAGCGAGGATCATTTCCTTGCGATTTCATTGTGTTC
Source organism: Marinibacterium sp. SX1 (assembly GCF_050389775.1). Classification (NCBI taxonomy): domain Bacteria; kingdom Pseudomonadati; phylum Pseudomonadota; class Alphaproteobacteria; order Rhodobacterales; family Paracoccaceae; genus Marinibacterium; species Marinibacterium sp. SX1. The sequence continues at coordinate 59,428 of NZ_CP177152.1, forward strand.
GTCCTTAAGAAGTTGGCGGACGCAAACCTCATGTCTGCGCCTTCACAAGGACAATCGCGGCGTCAGGAGGAATCCGGTAAGCCTGATCCGATTTTTTTTCGGAGCGTGCCTGAGGGCGGTTCGCTGCAGATGAAGAAATATGCGCAGCGGGCACAGCGATCGCTGCGTTTTGGGGGGAAATGCCCTTCTAGGATCTCAATTGCAGCTTGAGCGATCTTTGTTTTCCGGTTCCCCAACTTCGTACTGCTCATGGTCAATCGGTCCTGCGTCGCGCCTGTCAAGAACACGAACTCAGCCTCGCCGTGGCCTTCAGCGGCAAGTTGAAACGCAGCCGCATCTAAGGACTCGACAGCGTTCGTGGTCTTGCGTCCTGTTTTGATGCGCCGCAGTACCCTGCCAGACCCAGCATCGACTTCCTCATGTGCAGATACGACAATCTCTGCCTCACCGAATTTCAAGGAAATTGGGGTGGGTGCGCGCCGTTTTTCGCCTGTGCGGAGCAATCGGAAAAAACTCAGCAGCTCGTCTGAGATTTGACGGTACTCGGCAGCGTATCCATGATCCGCCGGACCATTTTCCATCCACGCCTTATCCATGATGGCTGCGAGCTCGGCTTCGCTTGGTTCATCGTTCAAACGAGACGTCAGCTCATCGACAACGCCCTGGACTGCGTTGTGCATACGCATAAGGGGCGACTCTGCGCGACGACCGCCAACCTGCAACACATGCGCGAAGAAAAATCGCCGTGGGCACTTCTCATAGGTCGCAAGCTCAGAAGGCGATATGCGAGCGATGCCATCAACCTCCAACTTTATTCCGTTCGTTGATACCGCACCTTCAGCCGATGCCGATTGCGGAGATTCGTTCAGAACATGACCAGATATGTCATCCACGAACTTCGATCGCTTGCTGTAGGCATAAAGTATCAGTCGCTCCTCCGCTCTGGATAAAGCGACGAAAAACAAACATTGCTGCTCCTCGTCATGCCCGGACGTGAGCGCGTCACAGCCCTTAAAGGGTGCACCCTCGATCATGCCGTCAGGAGGTGCGAGTCCGCGATTTTGCTTAGCTGACAGCGGAATGGATCGGCTGGTCAATGCCGGCAAATGAAGGACTTTGAACTCAAGGCCCTTGCTGCCGTGAATGGTCATGATCCGGACAGCGTCCAGGCTTTGTGCAGCTTCAGGCAGGTCGCGTAAGTCGCGTTCATCTGACACTATGACAAGGCGTCGGATGTGATCGAGAAGATCGCGAACGGGGTACCCGGATTTTTTCGGCAATGTTGATCTCAGAAAGTTCTGAAACTGCCACAGCGCAATCGCAGGATTTGCATTGCCTGATCTTGCTCCCTTCGCAAATTCGGCGGCCAAGCGCGTCTTATCAAGATAGAGAGTTGTAATCACGCGCCAGGCCGACGAAGTGGGTTCAAACTCCCCAAACACCTCAATCAACCTTGAGAGGGACTTCTCACCCTCCTCGCTGATGTCGTCTAGGCCCGAAAGCGTTTGCCTCCAGTCCAAGGGCAGCGTGTTTCTAGCGGCACGAATCGCATCAACACAGGTTGAGACATCCTCAATTGCCAGTTGAAATGGGCGGAGAGACGCGACGCAGGCAAGTCCCATGGCGCGCGGATCAACCACTAGGGAAAGGACGGAAAGCGCTTGCTTGATTTCTGGTCGGTCAAAGAGGGGCCCAAGAAACAAGACCGGAATCCCCCGCGCCTCTAAACCAGCGGCGATTTCTGCCAGTCTCGCATTGCCCTTACATATTACTGCGTGGTCACGGAAAGACGTGGTCTCGTTGCAGGCCTGTTTTATTCGGAGGGCGATTTCGTCTATTTCACGATCCTTGGCATCAACACCCACAAACACGGGGCTAACCCCATTAGTACCCTTAAACGCCGTGGCCTCAAAGCCCGCCCCGGCAGCTGCCATGCGCGTTTGAGCGAAACCCTTGAATGTGTCGCATATTTCTTGTGATGATCTGTAATTGATATTGAGTGGGAGACTTTCGCCTCCTAAGAAATCCTCGGTCTCAAATCGATCAATGTTGTACGAGGATGCGCCTCGAAACCGGTAAATTGATTGTTTGGCATCTCCCACCACCCACAGGTTGGTGCCGTTGGGCTTCAGCGCTTTCAACAATCGCACACTGGCCCGGTTTACGTCCTGATATTCGTCCACCAGAACATGGTCATAGAGTCGTTGAAGTTTCTCGCGAACATCCGCGTCACTTTCGACGAGCATTGTCGGTCGAGCGACCAGATCACCAAAATCTACTACGCCGCGTTCCGCCTTCAGGCCTTCATACAGATCATAGACGGCTGAGATCTCCAGACACTTTTCTGCTGCCTCGATATCCTCCTCTGTGTCTGCGGCCTCCATCATTTGCTCGGCGAGTTTACGGTAGTGGATGTTGTCGACTACCTCATCCTTGGCCCGCGAAATGGCTGAAAGGAGAGAGCGCAGGGTATCTGTCGGATCCCAAAGTTCGTTGAAATGCTTCAAACGCAGCCGTGGGAATTCATCCTCCAACAGGGCAATGGCTTCAGTCGTATCAATCATACGTGGATCTGCGGGAAGACCCACGAGGTCATGAAACCTGCGCAGGATATCAAGCCCAAATGAATGAAAGGTCCCAATCCAAGCGGCACCAGCCGCTTCCGGCCAAACCCGCAGGGCCCGATCGGTCATCTCTCCTGCGGCCTTGTTGGAAAATGTCAGGAGCAGAATGGATTCTGGCTGCACATCACGGTCTCGAAGCACAGACAGGCGGCCAACGAGAGTCTGGGTTTTGCCTGTCCCGGGTCCCGCCTTCAGAAGAAGCGCCTTTCCGTGATGATCCGCGGCAATCTGTTGCTCGCGGTTCAATGGTTTGGGCGGGCTTGCGATATCCGGCGCTTCCTCCAACACCGGTAACAAAAGCGCATCAAATAGCTGAACCGCAACCATGTCGTAGGGGGCGCCAAGGCGCTCCGAAATCTCCCCTGCGCCAAGGTTGTCTTCGACATGCCATGACCAGGCCAAACTGCGCGGAAAGAGGAACTCTCGCGCAAACATATCCATCTGGACTTCCTGGCGAGCACGGTTGCTGTAATCGACAACGCGATCCGCCCCAACTGAGGCCGGATCAGACGATCGTGCCGGATCGATGTTCATGGTTGGCTGGACATCAATGCCCCCGCCAAATTCATCATGACCTATCTCATGGGCAACAAGAAACGCATTTAAGAACTCAATGCCCGTATCCTCATGCAGGATGACTTTGGCTCTCGGCTGCAAGAGCGCCCGTCCACCTTTGAGCTGCGGATGGTCTGGAGCGAGCTTGCGGACTTCGTAATCCCGAGCTTCTGCCTCTTGAAGAGCAAACGAATAGGGCTGGGTTGGATCGCCTCCCTTGCTCCTACGCTCAGTATGAAGACGCGCGGCGCATCGACGAACGGCTTCAATCCGATCCATCATCTGCAAGCAACTCTTGCAATGCGCGTTGCTCCTCCTCGGTCAATCCAGCCTGGTCTACATAATCTTGGAATTCGATGGCCGGTTGCGCTTCAGGTTTCACATCAGATTTCATCGCAACGGCCTGTTGATCGCCAATTTGCATGCCGCTGATGACATCCTGCAGTCTCACATCCAGCAGTTTTGCGAGCTTATTAAGGAGCGAAATCGGCATCGAGCCAATATGGACAACACTTGCTTGCAACCCCATGAGGAAACTCCGCGGCAAACCCAACGACTTTGAGAGTTCACGAACGTCGGCGCCGTACAGTGCTTGCTCGACCTTCTGAACCCGCAAGACGCTGGACTTCATAGCTTTGGTCTCAAGCGGGAGACTTGCCTCGACCGCTTCCATGTCGCTCATTGTCAGCTCGTGGAACAAATCCAAGAGATCGTCTGCAAATTCAGGGTATTTGCTCAAATAGGTTTTCAGCACGGCAGGCGACATTTCAGGCTCAATCGTGAAGTCGCTGAGGACATCTTCTCTATTGGTCATCATTGTCTTCCAGTTTTAGTGCACGTCTGATCTTTTCAAACGCACGATCACGCCTGTTTCGTACGGTTTTTTCGACGCAGCCGAGCAGCTGGGTCATTGAAGGCTCACCGTCTTTGTTTGTCTCAATGGGAATCTCTGCGAGCATCAAATCGATCACCTTTCGTTCTTCCTCGGGTAAGGCGTCAATCGCGCGACGTATGCGAAACCGGTAATCAAAATCTTCTTCTTTTGTCAGGCCTGACTTTTTGTATCGCTCAAGCGCCTCTTCGACTTCCTCGCGGATATCCTCACTGCCATCGTGGCGCACAACGGATTCGGTGGCATTTTCCCGACCACTTACCTGCCGGAATTTGTCTATGCGGACGGAGCGAACGGCCCGGTCAAAAAACACCTCATATGCGTCAAGCTGTTCTACGTAGCCTCGCCGGTCCTCAAACATGAGCTCTGTCACACGTTCTATTGTTTTATCGCGGATCTCGGCGACGCGAAAATCCTCGACATCCTTATCGCCGCGTCGGCTGTTGGGCCGGGGACAGGCGGCTTCAATCCGATCCAACAAAATGTTGTAAAGTGCCACAAACCGGCCATCTGCATTGTCGGTCTTGGTTTGTCTCAGGTGATAGAGCAGCACTTCGGAAGGCACGTAGTCGGCGTGCCGCCGATCTCGCATCGCAGCTTTGTCCAGGAGTTCATCAAAGGGCCAATCAAGGCTCAAGCGGATAAACGCACTAATCTCATCCCGTCGGGTATAGAGCTTTCCGCTTACTGTTCGTTTTCTGAGGGGTTCAATGCACATATCAAGTTCATAACTGTCTTAAATCAATTCGTTAAGCTGGCTTCTCCAGCACGCTCCCTTCGTTGTTGTAGGTGCTTTTACCTTGAGAACTGTCAGAAACCAAGCTATATATCTGACACTTGGAGGCGAACATGCAAACCACATCTCAAGCGATCAAGGCCTATGCTGAAGCGCTGCCGGAGGGTGCGACCCTGTCGGCACGGGAGTTGTTGCACCTCGGAGAGCGTGCGGCGGTTGACCAGGCGCTGTCGCGGTTGGTGCGGCGCGGGGAGCTTATGCGTGTGAAGCGCGGATTGTTCGCGTTGCCTGTGAAAACCCGCTTCGGGAGCCGGGCGCCCTCGGTTGAGGCCGTGGTTGAGCACATTGCGAAATCAACCGGTGAGCGCGTGTCGCAAAGTGGAGCGTCGGCAGCGAACCTACTCGGCATTTCGACGCAGAATCCATCCCGTCAAGTTTTTTGGACCTCCGGGCCGAGCCGTCATCTGAAGCTCGGCGCGCAAAGCGTCGAGCTTAAACATGTGCCGAGCTGGCAGCTTCGTGCGCCCAACAGCCGTGCCGGGCACGCCTTTCGGGCGCTCGCCTATTTCGGCAAGTCCGAAGCTGCTCATGCTTTGAGGCGCATCGAAGCGACGCTGAACGAAGAGGAGAAGCGTGAGCTTCTGAGCCTTCGTGCCTCTGCGCCAACTTGGATGGCCAAGGAACTTAGCGCGCTTGCGCCATCACAATGACAGGAAGCCAAACTTACTTTTCGCTGTCGCATGAAGACAAGATCGACGCGCTTGAAGTGGCCGCCTCGAAATTGGGGCGGCCAGCAGACCTATTGGAAAAGGACATCTGGGTCGTCTGGGTGCTTGACGCCTTGTTCGACAGTGATCTTGGCGAACACTTGGTGTTCAAGGGAGGAACGTCGCTCTCCAAGGTCTACAAGGCGATTGACCGGTTCTCAGAAGATGTCGACCTGACATATGACATCAGGCAGATCATTCCCGATCTGATCAAGGATCCCGAAGATCCATATCCGCCAAGCCGCTCGCAAGCTCAGAAATGGACCGAAGCCGTTCGGGATCGCTTGGGCGAGTGGGTGGCGTCAAAAGTGGCCCCCATTTTGTCGGACAAGGTGAAGGCAGCGGCGCTCCCGGCTGAAATCCGTGTAGAAGGTGACAAGATCTATCTAAACTACGACGCGGTGCGCAGCGGCAGCGGATATGTTCGATCCTCGGTCTTGTTGGAATTTGGCGCCAGATCCACAGGTGAACCGGCGCAGCGTCACGAAGTGGTATGCGACCTCTCTGGGGCGCTACCTGAATTGTTTACGCCCGTCGCCACGCCTCGTGTGATGATGGCCGAACGGACGTTTTGGGAGAAGGCGACAGCTATCCATGCCTATTGCCTGCGAGGCACGTTTCGAGGCGGCGACCGCTATGCGCGTCACTGGTACGATCTCGATCGTCTGAAGGCTGTGGGTATCGCTGCACGGGCGCTGGATGATAGGACGCTTGCTCAAGATGTTGCGAAGCACAAACAGCACTTTTTTCGCGAAACAGATCGTTTGGGTGCGACGATAAACTATGCCGATGCCGTCTCAGGGTCGCTTTGCCTGATCCCAGAGGGTGAAGCCTTGGAGGCGCTGGACCAAGATTACCAGAAAATGCAGGAAGCTGGGCTGCTTCAGTCAGACGCAATCGCTTTCGATGACCTAATGGCTCGTCTGATGGATCTTCAAGATCAGGCCAATAAGCGAGCTGAGTGAGGTGGGGCAAGTTTCTTGCTTCCGGCTTCGTTGCAAACCCATGGTGAGCAAAAAACGAAACACGCCAAACCGGCTTTCATGCCGATCCCGCCTTTGTTGCGGGAAACTGTGTGATATGATGATTTTGGCCCCTCCTGCCCTTTGGTCAGGACCGCGCTAGTCGGTCGGCTGAGAGCAGCCGTCCTCCCCGAGCGGAAACGCCGCCTCTCCTTGCGACGCGCCGCTGGTAGTGCCGTCTCCTCCGGAGACAGCCCGGCCAGCCGTCGCATGGTCATGACAACGCCTCATCTCGGCCGTTCTGGTTGCGGTCGCTGGGGCGAACGCATGACATCAGTGATCTCGTTGGGTGAGTAACATTTGCCGCTTTAAACATAGAAGCGGAATGGCTGTGGTGATCCCTCTTTTGCTGACCCCATCACAAGGATATCGCCTACCATTTTCGCAAAACGGACGGTGACTGGAAGACCGTCGTTAAAGTTGCACGAGTTATAGTTGATTTTTGTTAATCCCATGATGTCGTTGAGTACCGAAGTCAGTGCAGGGCGCTCATACTTTGCACGTAAAATTGTTATGAACAAAGGGTTCGGCGTTTCGGGGCCGACATAAGTGTCGAGTTGCGGGACGTAGCCGCTTGTCCATAGGTATGCGTTTCTGTCATCGAGATGAAGCGCGGTTCCACGAATTACAGGATAGTCACCATCGCGAAATACTTTCGCGTCTCCAGTCGTCGGTTTGATGCGAACGCCAATGACATTTGTTCCCGGCGGTGCTGCCTTACAGAATGCGTTCCACTCAGCATCATTGAACGAAGTCTGCCCGTGAATGAACAGCTCTTTGGGTGGTCGATCATGTAGATCTTCGTAAGTCTCGATGACTTGTCTAAGAAGCTGTTCAGCAGCGTCTGCGCTTAGGTGGTACTCATATTCGTCCGTTTTCCATGGACCGTTTGCACCGCGGAAAACAACACCGTCGCCTTCGGTCAAAAACATCTGCGCGGCACAGCAGACATGATTATCTCTGTTATTTGGAAGGTTCTTGTAGACCATTCCTATATAGCACACGCCATCGCGAACGGCTGATAAGCGCCACGGCGGCTTAGGTTGAGACTTGTAATATAGACCCGTGGCTATGTTCCATGCGATCGTTGCGCCGTCTTGAGCTTTCCTGATGGGGTAGCCAGCACTATTCAGAAAAGCGTAGGGATCAAGCGTGGTTTCGCGCAGAATTTGAGTAGGGGCGATCGATAGAAACTCAGCTTTGATACGGCGCCGAAAATCCGGAACATCATCGAATATGTTTTCAACGCTTGTATCAAAATCAGGCAGTGTCTCGAACAATGGCATCGCCGTTCGGGTTTTTTGTTTCTTCGATGCCTTTCCTTCGACCAAGTCAAGTCCAGTGCGCTTGGATTCTGGTCGGCAGCGCTCGTAGACCATCTCAGGCACAATGAATAGCCACACGTCGATAGAACGCTCTTCATTGCGCCTGAATTTTTGAACGCGATCTATGTAGATTTGCGCGACTTCATCTACCGCTTCATGTTTGTTCAAGATCCGAGTCGCCCGGTCGATTTGAGATTCGTCGATTTGCAACTCACTGCATCCTGTTGGATCGAAGGTGATGCCGAACGTTTCTTCAAGTCCAAGAAAGTCTGCCAAGTGGAGCCGATCTTCCTTTTCACGCGGCCCTGGCGGCGGCACTTTGATGCCGTCCAGCAATCTCTGGCTCCAGCTTCGAAACAGCTTCATGCCTCGCGCTGTTGCGACAACGCCAATTCGAACGTCCTTGAGTTTTTTTGAACCTTTATGAGGGCCATATAGAAACAAACCATCTTTCGGGTGATGACTTTTTTGGCCGAAACGAAAATCAAGATCGGGTTCGCTAAGGTGTTCGACTAGAAGACTAGGCTCACTGAATTTCATGGTTCGTCACTCTCCGTCAATGAGCGCCCAAGCGTACTCTCGTCTTCTTCTTCGCCATCGGCGTCCAGCACGTCAGGAAGTTTCGTGCTCACCGGAGACGTGAACATAATTGGTTCTGAAGATAGCAACATATCGTGACCAGGGGCGAGCCGCACACGGATGAAGGCTGAGCCAGCGGATATCAGTTCCAGGAACGCCAGCAGGCGTCCGTGCCACTGCTTGTTTCGCCAACCCTTGCAGCCCGATCGTCTCAATCGATGCATCTTCTTCGCATCATTGATTGGCTTACCTTCTGCGGTCCCATTGTCCTCTGCGAAGAGAACCCGCGCTTTCAGTCGAATATGCCAGAAGGGCCACAATCGAGGTATGGCTGACACGCCATACTTCCACACGTGTTTGTTGGCGATATTACGCAGCATCGAAGATCGACGCCCATCGCCCTGCTGACCCCATCTTACCTTTTGACCGTTCGATGCTTGATCGGACGAAACATGAAAGCCAGTTGCACCAGAAAAATCATAGGAGATCATTCCCCGTTCCGCGCAGTGCCGTTCCCATGCGTTGCGAATGAAAAACGTCATGAGGTTAGACGCTTCCCGGGGCTTCATCTGAGCAACAGGTGCGCCATGCTCGACGAAGTCATCGATGCGGATCGACTCCTTCAAAACAAATTTTGCAACGCTTTCAAAACTTTCTTCGATGTCATGGGGATCAGCAAATGTAAAAAGACCACGACCGTGTTCCTTGGCCTCATAGGTTAGTCGCTTGACTTGGCGCTTGATCGTATCTTCGCGAATGACGCCACTGGCTTCATAGTAATGAATGTGATCTGGCATTTCTACGATCCGAAGCCAGTTTGATATCAATTGCTCTGGCTCGTTTACAATTGGAATAGCGCCACGTTTTCTAAATATGTCCCATTGCGGCGTGACTGATGCAGCTTCTGAATTGCAAGGAACGCGATCTCGCTTTAACGCTACAAGAAGTTTTTCTAAGCCTTCTGCCCATCCGCGCACGAAGTCTACGGGAACAGCATCTCTCAGGCCATCAAGGCGGATTGAGTTTTCTACTCTGAGCGGAATGACATACTTTGAATCGGTGATAGATTGACCAACTTCGATGGCCTTGTCGATCAGATCTAAAACATGATCATCCCTTGATGAGCTATCAGATGCGGTCACTAAAACCTTAGCTCCACGATGCTGCAGCGCAAGGTTCACTTCCTTTCGCCACCGTGTACCTGGTTCGAGTGTTAAGAGTTCAGAAAAAACCGTGTAGCCGTGGGATTCAAGCTTTGGGCCTAACCAAAGGATGAACTCGTCATCGTTCGGTCGAGAGCCGATGAGAAACACAACGTCGCGCTCTGCAATGACCTCATCCTCTGGTGCCCTTATTGTTTTTGGCAAAAGGTCTCTTAGAACGGTAGGCGCTTGGTTCCTTGCCTCTCGTTCATCCAGGGTCTTGTCTAAGACCGTTTTCAGTACCGCACCGCTCGTCTCCCAAAGCCTTGGATGAGCTTCAACAATGTCTGGATTCGCACGCAGAAGACCTTGAAGCTCATCTGCGCCAATAATATCGCCAGCTTCTTTGGAAGCAGGGCCAATTATGCCTGCGAGCTCTGTTTTCCTTGCTGGCGTCAATGAAACTGAAGTTGTCAGTACGTACCGATCGGGATCAAGACGGTCTATCTTTGCGCGCTCTTTGCGCAACTCAGCTTTTAAAGCTGAATAACCCGACCTTGCATAGTGCTTTGACTGAAGTACAATGGTCTGAGATCCGCTGACATGCCGCCCATCGATGCCACCGTCAGGACCGTCGCCAAACTCTTCAAAGCGCTCTCCAATTTCACGACCGACTAAGTCGGCCGAAAGTGACTCAAAGTCAGATGGCGAAAGGGCATTAAGATCATAAGACATATTACCTAAGGTGGTGTGAGTCGGGTTTGCATACAAGATGTTGTGTGCCGTCGCGGTAAAATTATTGGATGCGCCCTCCATTTTTAGTGGTGCTCAGCTGTGGACTTCACACGGTTGTTTTCAGGTACATGGCAGGCGTGATCCGGCCGGTGGCTATTTCGACTGGATTGTTGGCCAGTACGGTGTCATCTTTTCACCGCCAACCGCAGCTGCTTCCTTGAGTTTATGCTCGCAGGGGGGCAAAACTTCCCATCTTAGTTTGCTCGAATATGATGCGCCGGACACATGAGCGGAATGCTAAACCCGCGCACTTCATCGTGCGCTCAATTTCTTCAGGGAAGCGCTGATGGCTCAGAGGCAGACAGCCCCTTGCGGAGCCGATCTTGGTGCCTCGGGCAGGAGTCGAACCTGCGACCTAACCGTTATGAGCGGTCAGCTCTAACCGCTGAGCTACCGAGGCACATGGGGATCACTGAATGAGCGAATTCGGTGTCTTGCTCAAGGGTCTTAGGGGCAGCTTGGCGAGTTTTCTGGGCTTCCGCTGGACGGATGCCGAAAGGCACTTCGTGTCAGTGATATGAAAAAAGTAAAAGCAAGCTTTGGGTTTTGCCGGATCCGGAGTCACGGGGTGGGGGTTTGGCAGGGTTCTGGACGGACCCTGCCGTCCCCTCCAAGGGTGTTTTCCTGACGGTACCTCCGGGTCTGTACACTTCCCAGACATCGGAGATCATCATGGCCAAATCCAGCAAACCAAAGTTCGACGCCGCGGCATCGATCACCAACGAACTCATTAAGATCATCGACCGGGGCGTGCTGCCCTGGCGCAAGCCATGGACGGTCGGCGGCAGTTCCGTGCCGCTCCGCCAGAACGGCGAACCCTACCAGGGCGTCAATAACTTCCTGCTGACTATGCGCACCATGATGGCCGGATACACCTCGCCCTACTGGATGACGTTGAGGCAGGCGAACGAGCTCGACGCTAAAATTATCAAGGGCTCGAAATCGTCGGTGGTCGTCTATTACGGAACGGCCGAGCGCGAACAGGTCGAAAGCGTCCTCGGCGGGGAGGCGGAAACCGAAGACCCCAAAACCATCCCCTTCATGAAATCCTACCGCGTCTTCAACGCCGACCAGATCGAGGGGCTGGACCCTCGCTTCCATCCCGCTGCGGCCGAACCGGAAATCCATCCCGAACGCGCACCGATCCCGCATATGCAGAGCTTCTTCGAGGCAATCGGTGCCAATGTCAGCTTCTCTGGTCGGGAAGCATGTTATGTTCCGAACCTCGACAAGATTTACATGCCCCCGATCGAGCTCTTCGAGAACCCGCGGAATTTCTACGCCGTCTGGGGTCACGAGCTGGGTCACTGGACGAAACCCCGACACCGCCTGAACCGCAGTTATGGCGACGCTCGGTTCGGAAACACGGCCTATGCCCGCGAAGAAATCGTGGCTGAGCTTTGCACGGTGTTTTTGGGTCAGAAGCTGGGGTTCTCCGCGCATACGCTGGAGCTGAACGCGGCCTATCTTGACAACTGGGTCCGCGTACTCCGCTCGGACACGCGGGCGATTTTCAAGCATGCGGCAGACGCGCAGCGGGCCTGCGACTATCTCGTTGCCGCATCGGAGGCGGGGCAGGGGGAACAGGCCGCTTGAGGCCGGGGCTGTCCGGGCTGGCAGGGCGCGGTGAAAGGAAAAGGTGGCTTTGGGTCTGGTGGTTTCAACACATCCCGAAAGGACAGACCCATGAGCCATGCCGAACCCGCAGATTTTCCCGGACCGAATGCCACCGTCATCGCCTCCCAGAACGATGCCTTCCGCAGGTTTGCCTGTTTGGGCATCGCTCCAGATCAGGCGATCCAGGGCCGGCTGGTTGTGACCCAGTCCCTGATCGAGGCAGGCGATGGTTTCGTGACGGAAGCCGTCAAGGCCACCGGTGCGTTCGATACATTCGAGCCCGAGAACGATCCCGAGGGATGGCACGATTTCGGGGCGGTGACGATCCGTGGTGAGACCGTGTTCTGGAAACTGGATCTGTATGAAGCCAGTTCCGATTTTCGCTATGGGGCGGAGACGCCCGAGAACCCCGAGACCACCATGCGCGTGCTGACCGTCATGATGGCGCGCGACTGGTAGGGCAGGCCCCACCCCAACCTTCCATCACCGACAGGCCCGCTGACCCTCCAAAAGGGAAAGTGGGCCTCTTGTCCTGTTGGTTCCCGGATCCGGGGATCGGTCGCACGGAAACGCGCGGCCCTCTCAATCACGTCGAGAAGGACATGTCATGACTCAGTCGTTCAAACCCACCACCGTCGCCATCGGCGACCTCGTCGCCCATCCCGCGAACGTACGGACCAATTCCCCCGAGACCTACGCCTCCGAGAATATCGCGCATCTAAAGGCCAGCATCGCGGTATTGGGCCTCCTGCAACCGCTGCTCGTCCAGAAGATCGACGGCAAGTTCGGGGTGCTCGCCGGTGGCCGTCGTCACGCGGCGCTCTTGGAACTTGCTGCGGACAAGACCGTCAAGGGCTTCACCAACCGCACGAAGATCGATTGCCGGCTGGTCCCCGACGATTGCGATGTGACCACCGCGCTCTCGCTGGCGGAGAACATCACCCAGGCGCCCATGAACGCCATCGACGAGTTCGAGGCCTTCGCGCGGATGATGGAGGTCGATGGCCAAACGCCGGAAACCATCGCCAAGACCTTCGGTACCACGGTTGCCGCTGTCAAAGGCCGGTTGCGCTACGGACTCATCCATCCCGACATCCGTGCCGCGGCCCGCGCCAAATCGATCACGCTCGATACGATGAAGGCTTTCGCCGATCATCCCAGCCAGGAGGTGCAACGCGAGGTCTTCGAGGCGCTCACCAAGGAGGACAACTATGTCCAGGCCTACACCGTGCGGAACGCGCTGAAGTCCCGCGGCGTCCAGGTCAGCGACGACATCGGGGCCTTCGTGCGGAAGGACTACGAGGCGCGGGGTGGAGTCATCGCGGCCGATCTTCTGGACGAGCATTCCGTGCTCGAGGATTCCGCGCTTGTCGAAACGATCCTGCTCGAAAAACTCGCCGCCGCCGCTGAAGAGGCGCGGGCAGAGATCGGCTTTGCCTGGGCGGATGCGGTCATCCAGTACGACTATGCCGCCATGGCGGATTATGGCCGGGTCTATCCGGGTCCGGTCGAGCCCGATGAAAAGGGCCGGAAACGCGTGGATGAGATCACCGCCGAGCTTGAGAAACTCGAACACGAGATGGAGAACGAAGAGCTCGAGGACGAGGCGTACAATGAACTCTACGAACGCGTGGACGCGCTGGAAGCCGAGGCGCGGGACCTACAGGAGGCCTATGGCACCGAGGATCTTGCGCGCTCCGGCGTGATCGCCTCCTGGTCGCATGGCAAGATCTCCCTGCATGTCGGGATGGTGCGCCCTGAAGAAAAGGCGGAGCGGTCTGGCAAAGGCACCGGCGCATCGAGCGACAGGGGCGCCGCAGACGGCGATGAGATCACCTATCCCGCCTCGCTCACCGAGGATCTTAAGACCGAGCGGGCGATTGCGCTCGGCGCGGCGATGACGATGCACCCGGAGGCGACGCTCGACCTCACGCTCTTCAAGCTCGTCACGGATGTGCTGACCCGCGGTATGGGCGTCACCCAGGCGATCAAGGTCGATGCGCGACAGGAATATCGTAGCCACGCGAAGATGGACGAGATCGACGGCACCTCGCTCGAACAGGTGGCGGAAGCGCATGACGCGCTCGATCTCTCCTGGGCAGATGACGCGAAGTCCCCTGCCGACCAGTTCGTCCTCTTCCGTGCCCTTGACGCGGGCGAGAAGGCCAAACTCGTGGCCTATGCCACGGCGACCACCACGCAGTCCTGCTTTGCGCGGGACCGGCAGCGCGACAGCCTGATGCATGATTTCGAGGTCGAGATCATGCCGGACATCCGGGCGCACTGGACGCCGAACGCGGCGCTTTTCAACCGTTTCAAGAAGGCCTGGCTCCTGAAGATCCTCGGCGAGGAACTGGGGCTCGCACAGGAGGCGGTGACATTGGCCTCTTCGACCAAAAAGCAAGTCGTCGAATTCTGCGACAAGCTCTTCGCCGAGCCCTTCGCTACGCTGACGGATGCGCAGCGCGCGGCGGTTGCTTCCTGGTGCCCGCCGATGATGCAGACGGCAGGTGTCGAGCCGGTTGATGCCAGCGAGGCCGAGACACCCGAAGACGAAACCGAGGTCGCAGAAGCGGCCTGACCCTACAGGCGACCCGCTCCGACCGGGGCGGGTCGCACCCTTCCCTCCATCTTATAGGTAAATCCCATGGCACTTCTCAGCTTCACCGCGGCCAGCGTCGCGGCGCAGATCGCGCATGCGCGCGGCTGTTCCACCTTTCTGCCCAACTGGAACGGGCCGGTCGGCAAACCCGCCCTAATCCTGATCGTCGGCAATGGCGTGCATCTGCGCTCGAACGGGATCGATGGCACGTTGACACGGATCGTCACCACCGAACGCGCCGATCCCTCCTACACTTTCGCCGAGGGCATCAACCCGTTCCGCGATCCGGACTGGATGTCCGAACGACAGGCGGCGTTTCGCGATCTGACGGGCCAGTTCTACACGGACATCCTCGACGACGTGCAGATGCTCATCGATCGGGGCCACGACACCATCCGGCTGGCCACCGATGGACACACGATCCGGGTCTTCCTGCGCCGCGCCGCCGACTACCTGATCGGCGGCACTTATGATGTCCCCTCCGGTCTGGGCGGGACGTTCCGGGTGATCCTGAAGGACGCCACCGACACCGAAGCCCTCGTGCAGAACCACGGCAACTGCGAGGATTTCGACGAGATGCTGCCCTACCGGGTGCCGCTCGACGCGCTCATCGAAATCGATGACCGCAGGGTGGCTTAGGCCCTTTCTCACGATCGCATCGCCAATACCCTGCCGCGCTTCGCGCTCTCGGGACATTGGCGACACAAGAAATCTCTCTAAGAGAAAGGACACTGAAATGGGTTGGCTCTTCTACACCGACCGCCGCGTCAAAACTTACGCGGACGAGAAAGCTGAAATCGCCCGGCTCTGCACCTTCGAGACGGATACGCGCAAGACGGTATTGCTCAAGGCCTGCAAGGTCGGCTCGACCTGGTATGCAGCTTTGAGGCTCACCAACATCGATGGCGCGCCGGTTGAAGACAGAACCTACGTGACCGATGCCGACGGGTCGATCACCTTTGGAGCCGTGTTTCTGACCCGCTATGACGAGGGCTGTTGGGGCTACAAGGACATGGAGGAGAGCGCCGGGCCCGTGGAGTCGCGCGCGCCGCTCAGCCTTCTGGCATTGCTCTCCGAGTTGAAGGATCCCGACAGCTATGCCCATGCCTGGCGTCAGCGCTGCCGCGACTGGGCGGCGATCCCGGACTACGACGAGGGTGACAAGATCAAACTGGCCACACCGGTAACGCTGACCGATGGCAGCACCTGCCAGATCGTGACCGCCACCCATTACCGGCGCGGAGGACAAAATCGCCGGTGTTATCGCATCGAGGATACCGGCGGACTCGTGCGTCTGTCGAAAGCCTCGCTCGCCGGGTCCGAGCTCCTCGGCTCGGCGAAGAGTGAGGCGAGTCCGGTTCTGGCCGAGTTTTTCGCCGGGCGGAGTGCTAACGATGCGCCACCTTGAGGGTCTGACCTCCTGTCTATCCTGCCTCTTGCAGAATATTAAGAGATTACGTATATTCTTGCTAAACTAGAAAATCTGTGGAGAGCCAGGATGAAGCAGTTTGCAGCAGGGGAACTGACCCGCAACACGGGCGATCTCTTCGAGGCGGCGACCGTCGCCCCGGTCGCAATCACGAAGCACCGTAAACCGCGCTTCGTGGTCATGTCGATGGAGCGATTCCAGGCCCTGACGGCCGGTCGCGGGTCGCAGGTGGCGCTCGATGTGGCCGACATGCCTGAAGAACTGGGCAACCTTCTTGACCGGGGTATTGAAGAGCATTTCCGTGACCGCTGACTTCCCCGCCGCGGGGCAGGTCTTCGACTATCACTATCTCTGGAAGTGGCAGGCGGAGCGCGGCGAGACAGAAGGTCGGAAGAAGCGGCCGAGCTGCGTCGTGATCGTCGTCACCAATCAGGCCGGTCAGCACGTCATGTTCATCGCGCCGATCACCAGCAAGTCCCCGGGTCCGGGGCGGACGGCCCTGGAGATCCCCGAGACCGAGGCGCGGCGAGCGCGTCTCGAGATCGACGTACCGCTCTGGGTCATCCTGGACGAGTTGAACGCCGACGTTCTCGAGACCTCCTATACGCTCGAAGAACGGTCACCGCGCGGATCGTTCGGAGCGGCCTTCACCGACGCGATCCTGCGCGAGGTGCAGCGCCTTCGCACCGCCGGCGGGCTGAAGCTGTCGCGCCGGACCTGAGTCCCGAACACCGGTAAGACGGACGCCCCGGTCTCGCCGCCTTCGCGAGAGATCGGGGTCCGATCTCTCGGACCTCCTCACTTTCCAAACTTCCAGCTGCCTCCAACGCTTGAAAGGGGAAAGGGGGCTTTCTGTCCTGTCAGATCCGTAACCTGACTGGAAGGACAGACGACATGGCCGATCTAACCCCGAAGCACGGACCCGATATCCCATCCCAAGCCCGCCTCCGGGAGGCCTTGTCACATATCGCCAGGGAGATCGGAGACCAGCCCCTCAGAAGCTCATCGCTCGCTCGGATCATGCGCGAGACCTTCGGCGGCAGCGATGCCGGCGGCGCGTGGTCCTGGCGCATGGCCCATGACGTGATGCAGGCTGCCGCGGTCATGCAGGTTGTGCAGGGCGCTGGCCAGGATACGTTCACGGCGGCCAGGCTGCTCGCCTCGCGGCTCCTGACCGAGACGCGGCGTTCTGAACAGCAAATCCGCCTGCAGCAATTTTCCACCCCGTTGGCCTATGCAGCCCTGGTCACGTGTGCCGCTGCCATCCGCCCCGGCGAGACCTTCCTCGAACCCTCGGCCGGCACCGGCGCACTGGCCGGTTTCGCCGTCCGCGCCGGCGGCAAGCCGATGCTGAACGAGATCGATCCCTTCCGTCGGGCGCTTCTCGAGGCGACCTTTGACACGCAGGTGACCGGCTTCGACGCCGAACATATTGATGATCTCCTGACGGTGCCCGACGTTGCCGGTGTCATCGTGATGAATCCGCCATTCGCCTCCTCGGTGGATCGGTCGCGGGACAAGCACATTGCGGCGAAACATCTGATCGGCGCTGCCAAGCGCCTCGCGCCGGGCGGACGTCTCGTGGCGATCATGCCGATGGGCTTCACGCCGGAACGGGACGCGGCCCATTGGGCACGGGCCTCGGCCATCGCGAAGCCGCGCCTTGCGCTTACTATCCCAGGCCGCGTCTACCGCAAGCTCGGCACCACCGTCGAAACCCAGCTCATGGTGTTCGACAAGGTGCAGGAGGACGTCGAGATCGTCCGCACAGCTGTCGACGATCTGGATGCGGCGCGGCAAATCGTCGATGACATCGCCGCAACCCGGCCGGTCGCTCCTCTTGTCAAGACCAGTGTGCAGGCACGGCGTGGGTCGCGCCGGGTCGGTGTCCCTATCGCACGTCAGCGCACAATTTCCCCGGTGGCGTCTACCAAACCCAAATCGCATGCCGCCATCCCGCTCTCCTTCACCTGCTTCGCCACCCCCCGCGAGAACAAACCTGTCTCCGACATCTATGCCCGCTACCGCCCGCAGCGGATCGAGATCACGGGGGCTCAGGAACATCCGACGCCGCTCGTCGAGAGTATTGCGATGGCATCTGTCGCGCCCCCGGTCCCGTCGAATGAAGTTGCCTCGGACCTGAGGCTGCCCGGTCGCCTGATCGAAGGGGGTCATCTCTCCGAGGCCCAGCTCGAGACCATCCTCATGGCGAACGACGCCCACGGGCGCGACCTGCCGGGGCAGTTCACCATCGACGAGGACCAGACCCGGATGACCCGCTCGGACGATGATCCAGATGCCCGCGCCTATCGCCTAGGGTATTTCCTCGGCGATGGCACCGGCTGCGGCAAGGGCCGCGAATGCGCCGGGCTCATCCTGGTGAACTGGCTCGCGGGGCGCCGCAAGGCGGTCTGGATTTCCAAGTCTGCCACGCTCATCGAGGACGCGATCCGCGACTGGACCGACCTCGGCGGCTCGCCCGCCGACATCCAGCCGCTCTCCAAATGGAAGCCTGACCAGCCTATCTCCATGGGCGATGGCATCCTTTTTGTGACCTACGCGACACTCCGGTCCGCAGGCAAATGCGGCACGACCCGGTTGAGCCAGGTTCTGGGCTGGATGGGCGAGGGGTTCGACGGCGTGCTGGCTTTTGATGAGGCCCACGCAATGCAGAACGCCGCGGGGTCCGACGCGGGCAGGGGCGTCAAGCCCTCCCAGCAGGGCATGGCTGGACTGCGCCTGCAGCTGGCCGCGCCACGTGCCCGGGTCTTCTATGTCTCTGCAACCGGCGCCACCAGCGTGCAGAACCTGGCCTATGCTTCACGCCTCGGGCTCTGGGGGCAGGGGCCCGAATATCCCTTCCCGAGCCGGGAGAGTTTCGTCTCGGCGATGGAGGCCGGAGGCGTTGCCGCGATGGAAGTCGTGGCGCGCGACCTCAAAACGCTCGGCTTCTACACCGCGCGAGCACTCAGCTTCGACGGCGTGGAATACGACGTGCTCGAACATGCTCTCACACCCGCCCAGATCGAGATCTACGATGCCTATGCCGGGGCCTTCCGGACGATCCATCACAATCTCGAAGCGGCGCTGACCGCGACCGGGGTCAATGATGCCTCCGGTCAGACGAACGCCTCTGCCGCGAAGGCCTCGGCCAAATCCCGCTTCGAGAGCACCAAGCAGCGTTTCTTCAACCACCTTCTGATGGGCATGAAAGCCCCGACCGTCATCCGCGCCATCGAAGAGGATGTTGCGGATGGATATGCCTGCGTCATCCAGGTGGTCTCGACCGGCGAGAGCCTGCTGAAGCGCCGACTCGAAGCGATGGATCCCGAAGATGAGCTCGTGGAAGGTGCGCTGACGCCTCGGGACTATGTTCTCAGTTACCTCGAACAGGCCTTCCCGATCCATGCCCAGAAGCTCGTGGAGATCGACGGAAACATGGTGGCCGAGCCGCTGCGGGATGCGAACGGTGCCCTGGTCGTCTCGCGCGAGGCCGAGGCCTTGCGCGATGCGGCGATGATGGAGCTGATGGCGCTTGCGCCTATTCCCGCCGCGCTCGACCAGATCCTTTGGGCCTTCGGCGATGAGGCCGTGGCCGAAGTAACCGGGCGCTCCATTCGACCCCTGAAATCCAGCGACGGGGCCCTGTTTATCGAAAAGCGCAGCGCCAACAGCAATTCCTCGGAAACCCGTGCCTTCATGGATGGGGAGAAGGACATTCTGATCTTCTCCGATGCCGGTGGGACGGGTCGGTCCTACCATGCGGCTCAAGCAGCGAAGAACCAGAAGCGGCGACGGCACTATCTGCTGGAGCCCGGCTGGCGCGCCGATGCGGCGATCCAGGGGCTCGGCCGCACGCATCGATCAGCCCAGGTCAGCGCGCCGTTCTTCCGGGTCTGCACCTCGGATGTGCATGGCGAGAAGCGCTTCACCTCCACGATCGCCCGGCGCCTCGATCAGTTGGGCGCGCTCACCAAGGGCCAGCGCGAGACCGGCTCCCAGGGCATGTTCCGCGAGGAGGACAATCTCGAGAGCCCGATCGCAAGGGGTGCGCTGCGAGGCTATTACGCCGAC
Organism: Marinibacterium sp. SX1; assembly: GCF_050389775.1. Taxonomy (NCBI): domain Bacteria; kingdom Pseudomonadati; phylum Pseudomonadota; class Alphaproteobacteria; order Rhodobacterales; family Paracoccaceae; genus Marinibacterium; species Marinibacterium sp. SX1. Next base: position 79,587 of record NZ_CP177152.1, read on the forward strand.
CTGGCCGCCGGGCGTGCCGGGGCCATGAGCTATGAGCAGTTCACGGATTGGACCGCCTTGCAGCTGATCGACCAGGACGGCGTGCTCCTGGAAGAGCTGCCGCCGATCCAGCGGTTCCTGAACCGGGTGCTGGCTCTGCCAATCCACATGCAGAACGCGCTCTTCGCCGAGTTCATGAGCCGGATCGCCGATCAGACCGAGCGGGCGCGGGCGGCTGGCACGCTCGATCTCGGCGTCGAGACACTGCGTGGCGAGCGGATAGAGCAGGTCTCGACCGAAGACCTCTGGACCTGCCCGCGTTCCGGGGCGGTGACACGGATCATCGGCCTCGAGGTGACGGACCCGGTGTATGTGCTCTCGGCCGAGGAGGCTTTGGAACGAAACCCGGACAAACAGCCGATGGTCAATCGCGCCTCGGGGCGCGCGGCGCTGATCTCCTCGCGGCCCATGCAGATGTATGACGAGGAGATCGTCACGCTCATGCGCAAGGTGACGCGCCCGAGCGGATCCACCTATGTCGAGGAAGGGAAGTTCCAGGCCTCCGCTTGGGAAGAGATCGAAAAGCCCGAGTTCCGCCGCCTCTGGGATGAAGAGGTCGATGGCCTGCCGAAGGTGACGACGACGAAGCTCTATCTGCTGACCGGGCTGCTACTGCCGATCTGGAAGGACATCCCCTCGGGCAACGAGCGCATCTACCGCGTCACGCCCGAGGGGCAGGCAAGCATGATCGGCCGGACCGTCAGCGAGGACGGCGCCGCCGCGCTCAGGGCCCGGTTCATGGCCGGCACCCCGAAAACCCCGCAGGACATGCTGACGGCCGCGCGCGGGTCCACCGCGCCGGTCGATCTGGGCCGAGGTCTCACGCTCACCCGCCGCCGGGTCGCGGGCGCGGCCCGTCTCGAGATCGACGGGGCCGACCGCGGCATGATCGACGGGCTGAAGGCCATGGGGTGTTTCACCGAGATCATCGCCTTCCAGCTTCGGGTCTTCGTACCCCACGGGGAGGGCGTCGATACCGCCGCGATCTTGTCTCGGATCACCGGAGACCAAGGTGGCACCTCGCAGGAAGCCGCCTGACACGTGTCAGCTCAAACGGATCCAAATCCCAGAAAGTTCATCCCACAGGCCGGATCGATTGATCGGGCCCTTGGGCATTCCCACTCATTTCTTCCGATGGAGACCAACATGAATATCGCAGAGATCAAATCAGCCGTGGATGCTGGGCAATCCGTCCACTGGTCACATGAAGGCTACCGTGTCCACCGGGACGCGCTCGGCCAATACCTGATCACCTATTTGCCGAATGGCAATTCGATCGGCCTCACGGACCGAAGCGGCACCAAGCTGAATGGGGACGAGGCGTCATTCTTTGTCGCCCGCCCTGATCTGGGTGTCACCGTCCATTGCAGTGCTTGTGGCAGCGAAGACGTCCTGCGGGATTGCTGGGCCAGCTGGAATGCCGAGTTGCAGTTATGGGAAAGCACCGACCTGCAGGACAACGCCTTTTGCCGCGCCTGTGATGGGGAGGCCATACTGATAAAGCGTCCCATCCGGGACTACGGCGCGGCGTCAGGGTTCAGCAGGACCGGATGCGATCCGGCTCGAACCATTGCTGAAACAGGGCAGGGGACGGGTACGTGCGGGGAGGTCACGGGCACCGATCCGGGCGGTGTCCCGGGTTGAGCGGTGGGGGAGAAAGGAAAGAAGGCCTTTTGGTTTGGTGATCCCATGAGGGGTCGAAAAGCAATCCCGGGTGCTCTGGCAAGAAGTCAGGCACCGGCAAACCTAGGAGAAGACCCATGTTCGCAGGAACCCTGACCAAAAACGCCGAAACCGCAGCCGCCGTCTATTCTGGCATGATCCATTCTGCGCGGTTCGACATCGCGATCCAGCTCGAGACCCGGACGAAGATGTCCGAGCGCAGCCCCGACTTTGACGTGACCGCCGTGAACAAATCCGGGCGCAAGGTGCATATCGGCACGGCCTGGAGCGAGACCGGCAATACCAGTGGCAATCCCTATATCTCGATGCAGATCGATGTCGGCCTCGGTCCGTTCCGCGTCAACGCCGTTCAGACCAAGGAAGCTCGCGAAGTTGGGAGTGGCGCGTTTGAGATCATCCCGCTGGTCTCCAACGGCGCCATGAAGTCCGGTTCGATCTCGGGCGAGCTGACGGCGATGGATGCAGACAATGCCTTTGCTGGTTACATCGCCAACATGATGTTTGATCTCGACTTCATGCTGATCGAGAACGAATTCAAGACCGAAGAAACCCATCCCGACTACCGGATCGAGGTCTCCTCGCCCAAGGGTCACCCGATCCGCGTTGGCTCGGCCTGGATGGCCAAGAGCAATCGTACGGGCAATGACTACGTCTCGCTACTGATCAATACGCCCGATGGCGATTTGCGCGTCAACGCCGTGCAGAACGAGGAGCAGCGCGGCGGTCAGACCTTCTCGATCATCCCCTTCGTCGATAGCGGCGAGCAGGCGCAAGATACGGGAGGTCTTTCACTGGTTGCCTGATCGATCAGAGGTAAGATCGTTACTAGGCGGGGGCCGCTCAAACGCGGCTCCCATTCACCAAAATGAGGCAGTAACCGCGACACAAAGCGCGCCCAATTTCTGAACAATAATATACGCCATGCGCAAGAAAGTAGCATTGCATGACATGCATAGCTGCATTGCAGCGAAGCCGCTTGTTGCGACGCAGCATTCCCCCTACCTTTTTCTTGAGGGTTGGACCTCCTCTCCTCCTCCCTGGGGGCCCGACCGGAGTCCTGTGCTGCACCTCCTCCCGCAGCGTGGACCCAACAAATCAGGCGTCATCTCACCTCCCGAGATGGCGCCTTTTTTCGTTCTGTTCGGGTAGGGCAAGCTGAAGTTAAGTTCGCAGTGTTGATTATCAAAGTGATGCGACTTCCACGTGGGTTGCCATCTGCTTGGACTGTCGCCGACGGCTAATCATTTTCCGCTGCGGATTGGAGCCCGCCGGAAGCTCTCGGCAATATTTCGGCGAGGATGGACTCCAGCAGGTCGATGAAAGCGCGCAAGCGAGCGGAGACGTGGCGCCGTGAAGGATAGACGATGAAAATACCGGACGCTGGGCCCTGCCATCTGTGCATGATTTGTACCAGCGCCCGTTGGTTCAGAGCGTCTGCGGCCACAAGAGCCGGGATCAACGCGATGCCGCCGCCAGCAATGGCCGCCTCGCGGACGGCGTGTAGCGAACCCAGGGTGATTGCACTTCGCGGTTTCAGATTAGCCCGCCGGTCACCATTTTCCAGTAACCATGGAACCGGAGCACCGCCCGGCGCGAACGAGATCGTCCGCCAATCCAAAAGGCTTTCCGGCTCATCCGGCAAAGTCCGTTCTGCAATAACATCCGGACTGGCGACCAGGATCGTGTGCGACCATGCCAGAGGTCGGGCGACATAGTCGGAGTCCGGCAAGGGTCCGATACGGACAGCACAATCGAACCCATCCTCGATCAGATCGGAACGCCGGTCGGTGAAGACGACATTGATTTCCGTCTCGGGCCAGCGTGCGGTGTAAGAAGCCGCAAGCTCGCCCAGCAATTCCTGTCCCAACATCATCGGGACGGAGACACGCAGCCGGCCGCGCGGCTCCACGCTGCGATCCCGCATCAATCGCTCAAGCTCATCCGCTTCGGCGGTCAGTTGGAGCGCGCGCGGCAGAAGCAATTCGCCATCCGGCGTCAGGCGCAGCTTTCGCGTACTGCGTTCGAGCAAGCGAAGATCAAATGATGCCTCAAGCATCTGGACGCGCTTCGATAACGTCGATCTCGGCACACCAGTCTCTTCCGACGCAGCGGCGAACGACCCCGCGCGAACAACTGCAACGAAATCCTTCAGTTCTTCGATATTCATATCATATAATCCAATATCATGGACGCTATTGCCATATATTTCATACTAATCCGAAAAAGTAGCCAGTGATAGAGACACGGTATTGTTTTTTATCGGAGGCTCCAATGAACCAAGCACACCCCGCCATCGGCATCATCGTCGGCAGCACACGGCCCGGCCGGAACGCGCTGGAGGTCGCACAATGGGCAACCGGAGTCGCAGCGGCTCGTACCGACGCCACATTCGAGATGATCGACATTGCAGATTTCGACCTGCCCCTGCTCGACGAACCGTTCTCAGCGCTTGCATCGGCGCGGATGGGCATGGAGTACACTCAGCCGCATACCAAAAGATGGTCGGAGACGATTTCGCTTTTTGACGGCTATGTCCTGATCGCACCTGAATACAATTTCGGTATTCCCGCCGCCCTCAAGAACGCGCTCGACTATCTTCACCCCGAATGGAACGACAAGGCGGCTGGCTTCATAAGCTACGGTTCGAATGGCGGTGTGCGTTCGACCGCGCAGCTCCGCCTAGCTCTGGCCGAATTGAAGGTGGCGACTGTCGTTCCGGAGGTCAGCATGTCGCTTTATACCGATTTCGAGAATTACACCGTCTTCACGCCCGCCGAGGTCCACACGCAGCAGGTGCATGCGATGTTGGATCAACTCGTTTCCTGGAGCTCGGCTCTCATGCAGGTTCGTGGAAAAGCCCATGCCTAAGGTTTTGATCCGCTACAAGCTGCGACCCGGCGAGGTGCAGGAGAATGTCTCTCTACTCCGCGCATTCTTCCACGAGTTGGAAATCGAACGTCCGCCCGGCCTCATCTACGAGGCTTACCTGCTCGCGGACGGGCTGAGTTTTGTGCATATCGTTGATAGCACCACCGGTGCGCAACCCTTTGGCCATCTTCCCAGTTATCGCAGGTATCGCGATACGGTCGCAGCGCGTTGCACCGAACCGCCCCAGATGATCGGCATGGACCCCGTCGGTGTATTCAACGCCCTTGCCAATTGACAGCGCGGCAACCAGCAACATTCCGCTGTCTGAGGCGGATGTCGCGAAATTCGTCAATGTCGCGGCTTGGCTCGAAGCTGCCATTTCTCACGGCGCAGCATTCTCAGAACCCGGAAGTTTGCATTGCCTTACGGCCTCCCCTGCTCGGCTTCGCGTGTCGCAGGGGAGAACGGCCCTGCGGTCCGTCGCGCATTCGGCCATGCGGCCTCACCGCGGCGTCGCACCCAGCATCCCGGTTTGCCCGTCTCGCGAGCACGTCGCTCCCCGGCCGCTCCGCCGGATTGCGCTCAGGTCTGTTTCGGCCGGAGGCCAAAACGATCCCGCCGCTTCATCCGTCTCCCGCGTCCGGTCGCGCCCCTTGCCTGCTCGCGTCGGGCAAACCTACCGTCAAAACACACACATGAGTGCGGAAGCATATCCTCCGGATGGCCCCCAAATCAGCCCGCCTCAAGGATCGCAAAACTTTTCGGGGAGGGCGGGGTGAGGGGCGGTGTCGGCCCAGTGTTTGAGGGTGCGCTTGTGGTTGGTGCCTTGCCCGGAAAACTTTTGCGCCCGGCAAGCCGGCGGCTGCGCCGTCCCTGACCCGGGCAGATTCGGAAACCAGACGTACGGCCATGCCACCACACTCACGTGGTGGTTCCCCGAACATCTGGAGACACCAACATGACTTACGAGAACGCGAACGCCTACGAGACCATTGAACTTTTCGGCCTGACGGAGAAAGACGCCGAGCTGCCCATCCCCGAGGATCACGTCCTGACCGACAGCATCGTCCGCGAGAGTTTTGAGGCCCTGCTCGGCCAGCTGCGGAACACCGGTCTCGAGACCGAGATCGAACCGCTCGCGCACGGGCTCGCCACCATCCTGCAGCGCCGGAAGATCGCTCTGGGCAAGGAGCTCGACCGCACCGCCGACAAGATCGGCGCCCTGGCAAAATCCCATGACGGGTCGGAGATCGCCGAGACAGCGCTCGAAGAGGCGCAGGCCCGCTTCCTGCAGGTCCGCGAGATCGTCGGGGCCATCGAGGTGATGAGCGAGGCGGCGGCGGAATGCTACGAGGTCGAGACCGGCCACGCCTTCATCCCGGCCGCGGGATCGCGCGCCAGCGCTCGCGCTCAGGAGACCGGAGCGGTCTTCGAGGCCCGGCAGTTGCTGGAGCAGCACGATCGCGAGACAGCCGCGAAGTCGAAGGTCGAGGGGGTCCCTCTGATCGTCTCGGGGGCGACCGACTGGACTGATATCGACGTCATCTTCTCGACACTCGACAAGGTTCGCGAGCGCATCCGGCAGAACCGCAACCAGGAGATCTTCCTCTGCCACAAGGGTGGCAAGCATGGGGCCGAGATGATCGCCGCCCGGTGGGCTCGGGCGCGCGGCGTCGCGCAGGCGCGCTTCGATCCGCGTTGGTCCGCGCATGGGCGGGCGGCACCCTTCAAGTGTAACGACGAGATGCTGGACGACAAGTTCGCCGCGACCGGGGTCGTGCTCTTCGGCGGTAACGGGGTCGCGCTCAACCTCGGGCAGAAGGCCGAGGCGAAGGGGCTCACCGTCATGCGGGTCGCCGATCCGGCGAAGAAGACGGCAGACAAGTGAGTGAGAGAGGGTCGCCTTTGGGCGGCCCTTTTGTCGTTTTCACGTTGGCGTCTAAATGCGACCAAGCGGACGTATCAGACTCACTAGATGCAGCTTTTCGCCGATGACACCGTTTGCAAGATTCCCCTGAGACGCTAGACGGGTAAGCCAGTTCGCAACTGTCACAGGTCCCGAGAGAAATGACTATTTACTACGATCAGTTTGAGACCTGGGAGGGGTCTTTCCGCGAACTGGCAGTTGATCTAGTAGGCAAGGAAGCGATCGAAACCCTCGCTTCATCGAACTTTGAATTCATCGAGGATGCGGGCGACGCCGTGGTTCGGCATACGGGCATCGAAACGGCGTCAGACGCGATTTACGATTGGCTGCAAGCACATGAATTCTGCGTCTTCCATGGTACCCGTTTGCTGCCGGACGAAATCCTATCTGTGCAGCAACTTGGTCTGCGTCCGTTGGTGGCCGCAGACCGCAGGCAAAGGCTCACAGAAATTCTCAAGACCCATCCTCAGTGGCATCACCTAGAACACCGACTTGCCGAGGTACTTGAAGATGTGGGCCCGAAAAACAAGCAAGGCCGACGGGAAGGACAAGTTCATTTCAGTCTATCTCGATCGGGCCTCGCCAATGGTTTCGACCACTATTTGCGCCACGGCTCTGAGTTTGATCAGCATGTCGTGCAGCGGTTGTTCGGCGATCAATCGGGCCTTCACCTGCTCCACTCGGAAACCGTTCCCATCATCGTACATGTCCGCATTGGTGGCGAAGAACTCGTTCGAGGTGCTCATCCGCACTTCAGCTATTCTGACATCATCGGCATGGGCGAAATTCCTGGGATTGCACGCGTCTTCCTGAACAGCTGGGCATTCAAGGTAGCGAACCCCAGCTTCGATATTGCCAAACTGCGAACTGACTGTTGCATGATGCAACGGGTCGCCACTCCGCCCGAACGGATCATCGATTTGGAAAAGTTCGGCGAGTTGGACGCAAAATGAGTGTCGAGCAACAAGTCGATAAGATGATCTCGTCAGCCCCGCCAGACCGAGGCCCGGCTGGACAGCTCGTCCTTCCAACTGGACAAAATACTGCGGTCTGATCACACGATGATCCGTGACTGGTTCGGTCAAGACGGGCCCCTGCCGGCGGTTGCACCGCCGTCACCGCGCTCGCAGGTTCCGGCCGTTTCGGCCTCCACCCGGAACACGGGGCCTCTGGCCTCGCTGAGTGGCATACCCCGGCGGCGGTCTCCTGACGGAGCCAACCGGCGGGGTTGCCCTCATGCGCGCCAGAAACCCCGCGATCCGCCCGTCCGGGTGCAGATCGCTGGGGCGGGCGCAGCGCAACGACCGCGCCGCCCGATGACGGCGACCCGTCCGGGCCGACAACCCTGCAGCCAGACCCGCGGCTGTATCACCGCCCCGGATCGTCACCCAAGCGACGGGGAAGCCGAGCTTGAAGCAGACGATCGCGGTCGTGCCGATCGGGCGCACGCGAACCATCGCGCCGACGCGTTGGATAAGAGGGGGCGGACCTGGTCACGTCTGACATAACTCGACAGGACCGATGGCGGCTGAGGAGCGGGGTGCACATTTGGGTCTCCCCTCTTTGCTCATAGATGTGGATCGCACGGGGTCGGGCGGTCCGTCCCCTCCGCTTACGCTCCGGCAATCACAAATACGGTTTCCACGCGCGCGGCGCACGGACCCTCCGCATTTGCATTTGCTGACCTCCCTTGTCCCCCGTGCCGGGTGATCCCCATCGCAAAAAGGAGAGACCCAAAATGACCAACCACTACGTCGCCACCGTTCCCGTCAAGTTCACCGACAACGAAGGTCAGGAGCGCACCCGCTTCCAGCGCGTCGGCGCGATGTTCCGCAACACCCGCAACGGGGACGGCTCGGAGTTCTTTAGCCTCAAGCTCGACTTCCCCGTCGCGGTCCAGGAGCTGGTGATATTCCCGCCGAGCTCCAAGGAACCGCAGGAGTAATCCTCCCTCGAGGATGGGCCGCCCACGGGCGGCCCTTTCCCTGTTCCAGGGAAAGCTGCGCCAAGACCGGGGACCCCTGCCCTCGTCCGGTGTCCCCGGGAGGGTGTCAGGACCGCAAGCGGTCCTGACGGGGGATATGAGAGATTGCCTGGAACAGGTCTGCCGACCAGCCTCAAGGGGGCCATCCGGAATAACAGTCGGGCTGTGCCCGCCGGTTTTTCCGGCAGAGATTTGGCGGGCCAAATCTGGCCGCCCTTGACCCTGTCCGTCAGCCCCGTCGGTGAAGGGATGCGCCGCCCCTCGCTTCCGTCCGAACACATGCGTGTTCGGCCAGAGCCTCGGGCGCGGGCATGACAACGGGCGGCCGAGGTGCGGTTGGAGGTGGTCGGTGTTGCTGGACCCTTCGGGCTAGGTCTCGCACCTGCGGTGCTCGGCTTGAGGCGGAATTCAAGGTCGCCTGAGGGCAATCTACAATAATATAGCATTGACCGTGACATATAGTTTCGCATGATGGGGGCGACCTTGAATGAAGGTGGCAGGAAATAGGGGGGCTTTCTTCCGCATGACCCGGAGCAAGAGACTGACAGAAGCAGAGCGTGCGGAGATCGTCCGTGAGGCCGCGGGCGGTGTCTCGACGTCAGAGCTTGCGGAACGGTTCGGCGTTACGGCTCGAGCGGTGCGCTACACCCTAAAGGCGGACGAAGAACGCCAGCGGGATGCGTCCGTGGCGACTGCTGCCGTGACCGTGAAGCTAACCCCTGAAGAGCTCAAAGCGCTGGATGAGGTCTTGGCCGCAGCGGGTATCGAGACCCGCACAGAGGGCCTTAGGAGGCTCATCCAAACGGCGGGCGGGACCTTCGTTCCGGATGCCCAGCTGGCTGGCGAGATGGCGCGCTATCGGGCCTCGCTGCACGAGGTCGGCAATGGCGTCGTTCAGATCGCCAAGCAGATGATGAAAGCCGACCGGGCGGGGCAGGGCGAAGGCTCCGCAGCGAAGGCAGAGTTGTCCGAATTGCGCCTCGCGCAGATGCGCGGGCTGGCCCGTTTCATTCTTGATTCCGCTGACGAGATAGACCTGCTTCTGCGCCGCCGCCGGGACGCCATGCAGCTTACCGCCACAGCCGCTCTGAGGGAGTTCGCCCATGCGGCTGAATGATGCCGTCCATGATGTCACCGGAGAGGTCTTCCGGGATGGCTGGAGCCGCATCCGGGGCTCGATGCAGGGCTTGCAGGCCGCCCGGCAGAAGCAGCTCGTGCGGGCCGCTGCGGGGCACCGTGCGGCGGTCTTCAAAGCGATCCGGGGCGGGGGCACGCATACGAAATCCCAGCTCGCAAACCAGCTCGATTACCTCACCACGAAGTCCTCCCATATCGTGGACTCTAGCGGGTTCCTGGACGGGAAGACGAAGCTCGAGGCATCCGAGATCAAGGACCTAACGGAGCGGTTTTCCAAGCGTTGGAGCGCGGGGTTCAAGCCCAAGCTTGGACAGACAACCCACATGCTGATGTCCTTTCCAATCGGCACGCGGGGCGAAGATGTGCGCGACATCACCGCCAATGTGGCGGAACGGTTCTTCCAGACACTTGAGGGGCATTTCGACTACATCATTGCCGTTCATGAGGACCGGGATCATCCCCACGCCCATATAGTATTGAACCGCCGTTCCCAGGAGGGAGAGTTCTTCTTTCTGGGCCGGGATCACCGGTTCAACTACGACGATTTCCGCCTCGCCATGGTCGAGGAAGCCGAGAAGTTCGGGGTGCGTCTGGAAGCCACGCGGCGGCTCGATCGGGGTGTTGTGCACTACCCAGCCAGAACCCGCGAGGTCTATGCGGCGAAAGAAGAGGGACCGGCAGCGGAGCCGCGCCCACGGGTTGGGGCGGATCTCGACCGCGCCCTCGAAGAGATCGCCAACACAAGGATCATCTATCACTCCCTTGCCGCGGAGGCTTCTGCGGACAATCGCGAGGACATCGCCAATGCGCTCTTCCGGTCCGGAGAGCTTTTGGCCAAGGGCGGCAAGCTTACCTCTGAAGGAGGGGTCTATATGGCAGAGGAACAATCATTCGAAGATTTGCGCACCCGCTACGCCGACCAGGTCGCGCGGGTTCAGGGTATGATTGCCGAGAAGCCTGAGGCCGAGCGGCCGCGGCTGGAACGCAGCCTCAACGAGATCCAGTCACGGCTCGCCCATATGCAGCCCTTGGGGCTTCGCTCAGTGACGCTGACCGAGAAGCCCTCCGATGGCGGGGTCTATTCCGAGGTTAATATCGACCGGGATCAGTTGAAGAGGCTGCAGGACCCGGAGGTGCGGGCGCAGGTGGATACCGCGCTGCGCGGCACCGGGATCAGCTCGTCGGTTGTGGTCGCTCGGATGGAGACCGGGGCGCAGAATGCAGCGCTGGAGCGCCAATGGATCGCGGATGATCTGGCGCGTGTGGCCGAGAAGGATGGTCTCAATCTGGAGCGACGCGCAGACCTGGAGGCTGCGCGCGAGACGCTCAACCGGGCCCATGTGCAGCTTGGGATCGCGCTCGAGCGCCACCAGGTGCTGCGCCAGGACGGCGTGATTGATGAAGCGCGGGAGGCAACCCAAATCGAGCGCGGCGAACATTTGGTCGAAGAGCGAGACAGCGAGACGGCTGAAACCGCGCCGATTGTCGATGCCGATCTGCGGCGGGTCATTGATCACGAACGTGCCGGCAATCTGCACTCGCCGTTCCAGAATGACGGTCAGCGCCTGGCCTACCGCGACGCCGTCGAGCGGGAGCTTGATGACGGACAGATCGAGCGGCTGCGAGACGGGGATGCCGACGTGTTGAAGAGCCAGATCGAGGACCGTCTGGACCGGCTCTATGCGGCTAAGACCTATCTGCAATCGGACGAGGCCACCGCCAATAGCGAGGCGACCCGCGCTGTGGTCGAAGAAATTGCCGACCGGGAATACGAGCTTCACCGTGCCGATCTGGTTGATGGCGAGCGCGAGCGCGGGGAGACCCATTGATGGGAGGGGTGGGAAAGGGCCGTCTCGCTCTCGGTGTGGTGCTGGTCACGCTGGTCGCGATCGCCATCGGCTATGTGATCGCCTCGGCGGTACTGACGTTTCGCGACCTGGGGTTCCAAGCCGATATCGACTTCTTCTACATTGCACAGAACTACCGGGCCATTGGCGCCGTGCGCCCCGATGATTTCCGGCTGATCAATCTGATCATGGGCGCGGCTGGGGTGGTGGGTCTCATGATGAGCCTCGCGATGTCAGGCTCGGCCCTTACGCGCTTCGGTTACACCCACTGGCAGACCCGCCGGGAGATGAAGAAGAACGGGTTCTTCGGAAAGCCGGGCACGGGCTTTGTGATCGGCAAGCTCGGCAAGCCCGGCTCACGCGCGCCATTCCTCTGTTCCAAGACCTTTCCCCATGCGCTGATCGTGGCGCCAACAGGGCGGGGTAAGACCACCGGCTTTGTCATTCCGAACCTCCTGACCTGGCAGGGATCGGCGGTCGTGCTCGATGTGAAGGGCGAATGTTTCGAGGCATCCGCGCGCCACCGGGCGGCGCAGGGCGACACCATCTATCGCTTTGCCCCGACGGATTGGGAAGACAAGCGCACGCATCGCTACAACCCGCTTCTGCGCATCCATGAACTCAAAGACCCGGCGCGCCAGCAAATGGAATTGCAACTTCTCGCTACGCTCTTCCTGCAGAATGACAATGACCGCGTGCAAGGGCTCCTGAAAGGCGGGATCGATCTCTTCGTCGCGGCTGGGCTTCTGGCTTTCCAGCGCGGGCGACCGACGCTTGGCGAGATCTACCGCATCGCCGCTTCGGGTGGGAACAAACAGAAGGAATATCTGGCGCGGTCCCATGAGGTGAACAACGCGTCCGCAAGGCTGATATTCACGCGGCTGGCCTCGACCAACAACGACACGCTGACCTCCTATGTCTCGCTCTTGATGACATCCGGTCTCGATCAATGGCAAAACCCGGCGATCGATGATGCGACGGCGGTATCGGATTTCGACTTCCGCATGATCCGCAAGAAGCCCTTCAGTGTCTATCTCGTCGTCCAACCTCTCATGGTCAAACCTCTCGCGCCGCTGATCCGGCTCTTCTTCTCGGACCTTCTTTCGGCGCTCCAGGACAAAGAGCCGGGCCCTGACGAGCCCTGGCCGGTCATGATTATGCTCGACGAGTTCAACCGTCTCGGAAAGATGCCGATCGTGGCCGAGAGTATCGAGGTGCTGCGCCACTATCGCGGACATTTGGCGGTGGTCACCCAGACCATCCCCGCCATCGATGAAATCTACGGCGAGAACACGCGGCGGGCGCTGCAGGGCAATGCCGGAATCAAGCTCTACCTGACGCCATCTGATGAGAAGACCGTCGAGGAGTTGAGCAAGGCTGTCGGCAAGACCACCAAGACCGTGGTTACGCGCTCCCGCGCGGTCGGGAAGAACCCCTTCGAGGGGCGAAGCCAGTCAGAGCGCACCGAGGAAGTCTCACTCTTGCCGGAGGACGAGGCAAGGCGGTTGCCACTCGATGAGATCGTCGTTGTTGTGGACGCCCAGATGCCGGTCCGGGCGAAGCGGGTGGTCTACTATAAGGATCCGTTTTTTAAGGGCATCCATGCGGCACAGGAAGGAAATTTGCCGTTTCCGAAGGGGCCGGTTCCTCCGATGGGGGAGTTGCCCTTGAGTGTCCGGGCGATGCCTTCGGCTTCGCGAGGGTCCGGTCTGACTGAGCGTGACTTTGAGGCGAGGATGGGGATCTCGGAGCCTGGTGGGAACGTCCCCATCGACCCGCGGCCTGCCGCCGAGGCTCGGCGGGTTCGCGCTGCGGTTCTCGCCGAGGATCAGCGGCAGTTTGAGATGGATTTTGGAGGCCAGGCGGAGCTTGAGGTTGAAGCCCCGGACGAGGATGAGGTTGGCCAGGTTCAGGATGCATTGAGCGACCTTGATCGTTTGGAAGGGGAGATGGCGGGTGTAGCGGTCACGAAAGATGGGGTGGTCATGCGCGGGTGAACTGCCGTTCGAGCGGGGAGCAGCGAACGTCAAGTGTGAGCCCAACCTGTGAATTCAGTTTTCTCGCTGCATGCGCACGCAGCACGAATATCTCTGCAGGTGCTCGGATATGGGCGCTGCTCTGCAGCGGCATAAACAGTCAAGGATGACAAATGTAGCTCCATTGGAGAAGACAGGGGTCAAGTCGCGGAAAACAACGGTGTGAGGCCAAGCATTTGCGTAGCTGTCGGATTATCGCTCTCTCAGATGGTCGATGAATACGCGCAGTCGCGCTGGCACATAGGACCGTGAGAGGTAGACCACCCACGCCGCACTGTCGAAGCCTCCGGCACTGGCCTGAAGATGCGGGAACAGGTCCACCAACGTGCCCGCTCCAAGGTCTGAGCGGATCGTCCAATCTGCCAATAATGCCACTCCCATGCCGCTGAGGGCTGCGCGGCGCAGTGCCAGCGCGTTGGAGATTGTCAACGCAGGTTTGGGGCGGGCCTCGATGCTTTTGCCGTCCTCCACGCCGACGAACTGCCAAGAAGATTGAAACGCAGGCAAGCGGAACAGCAGCCCATCGTGTTCTGCCAACTCCTGCGGGGCGTGCGGATGACCTCGCCGCGCCAGATAGTCGGGCGAAGCGACGACGCGGTAGGGAGTGTCGAAGAGTTTGGCCGCGACCATGCTCCCAGTTTCCGGGCGTGGCCCAAGGCGGAGGGCCACGTCAATACCGTCTTGGGCAAGGTCCGTCATTGCGTCGGTCAGAATGAGATCAAGGTCGATCCCGGGAAAGGCGCTTCGGAAGGCGGCAAGGCGCGGCACCAGCCATCGTTCGCCGAAGGCCACGGACGTTGTGACCCGCAGGGTGCCGGAGGGTTCTGTCATCATGTCACGCGCCACGTCTGCGGCTTCATCCAGGGCATCGAGGGCGGGGGCGGCGCGGTCCAAATAGAGCCGCCCGGCTTCCGTCAGATCAAGCCGCCGCGTGGTGCGGTCGAAGATGCGGATGTTCACCGCCTCTTCCAATGCCGCGACGTGGCGCGACACTGACGACGGATCAACGCCGGTCTCGCGCGCGGCGGCGGCAAAAGATCCTGCGCGCGCCACACGTAGGGTTGTCCTGAGAAGTTCGTCGTCCATTGTCGTCCACTCGTGCAGATTATGCACGACAGATTGGCAGATCATCGCCTTTTTCGCAATCACTGCATCGACGATATCAGGATCAGCCAACAGAAAGCGAATTCCATGACCCGCATCCTTCGTATCGACAGCTCCTCCCGCAACGTGGCCGAAGGCTCCCACAGCCGCCGCGTTGCCGACCGCGTGATTTCGCATCTTCAAATACAATATCCGGATGCGCAGGTGATCGACCGGGACCTTATCGCGGCGCCTCTGCCTCATATTTCAAACGACACAATCAACGGGTTTTACACACCCGAAGATCAGATGACCCACACCCTGCGCGACGCGACGGCGCTGTCTGACGCGTTGATCGAGGAGCTTGCCTCCGCAGGCGCCGTTGTCCTGTCTGTCCCGATCTATAATTTCTCCGTGCCCTCTGCGCTGAAGGCGTGGATCGATCATGTCACGCGCATGGATCGGACGTTCACCTATGAAGACGGTGGCTTCCGCCCTCTTTTGGCCGATCGTCCCGTTTATGTCATCTACGCCTATGGTGCGGGCGGCTACGGGGCGGGCGGTGCGCTGGAAAGCTACGATTTCATGCGCCCGTACCTGTCGATGCTGCTCAATTTCATCGGGCTGACTTCCGTCTCGGATTTCGTGATCGAGGCGACAACTGCAGATCCCGAGACAGTTGCTTCTGAGCACGCCCGCACCCACGCCGCAATTGATGCGCACTTCGCGGGCCAGGCGCATGGATAAGCCAACGCTTTATTGGATCTCCGGAAGTCCTCCCGCCTGGCGGGTCATGCTGGCCCTGACGCTCAAGGGGATCGCGTTTGACAGCCACCGCCTCGATCATGGCGCGGGGGAAAATCGCTCCGCCGCTTATCTCAAGATCAATCCGACGGGGCAGGTGCCGACGCTGGTCGCGGGCGATGTCACTTTGCGCGAAAGCATCGCAATTCTGGCGTGGTTGGATCGTGCCTTTCCCGACCGCCCGATTTGGGGTGAGGACATCGCCGCCGCAGCGCGGGTTTGGCAGGACGTCATGGTGATGGAGGGCGATCTGCGTCTTGCCGTCACCGGAACCGCCCGCGCCCTGCTGCGTGGCACGGCACATGATGAGGCCAATCTGCAAACGCTCGCCGCCGCCTGTGATGCCTATGCCGAAACGCTCGACACGAAGCCCTTCCTCGGGGGCGCATCCCCGATGGCCTCCGACATCTGGCTTTACCCCGCGCTGCACTGGATCGCGCGCGGGGTGGCGCTGGCGGACAATCCGCCCCCGATTTGCGGAACCCTGATGTCTGCCCGACCGCCGCTTGAGGCGTGGCTAGACCGCATGGCCGCGCTGCCCGGTGTCGCCGACACCTATCCACCCCATTGGCGGACCTCGCCAAGCCAAACCCAAGAAGGACCCAAGACATGACCCTTAAATCCCTTGCCCTGACCAGCACGCTGGCCCTCATGGCCCTCCCCGCCGTGGCCGAGCAAACCGAATGGACGCTTGACCTGGGCCACGCCCATCTCGGGTGGGAAATCGACCACATGGACCTTGCCCGCACCGCAGGCCGGTTCGACACGTTCGACGGCACCTTCCTGATCGACGAAGAAAACCCTGAAAACTCCGCCATCACGATCACTGTGGACGCGGCCTCGGTCAATTCCAACCATATCGGGCGCGACAACCATATCCGCAACGCGGACCTGCTGAACGTTGCCTCTTTCCCGGTTGTCACCTTCACGTCCGAGACCATCACCATGACCTCCGACACCGAAGGCACCATGACGGGCACCGTCACGCTTCTGGGCAATTCGGCACCGGTTGATCTGGACTTCACGCTGATCGCGGACCGTGCCTACCCCGATTTCATTCCCAACTACGATGAGATCCGCACCGCATCGTTCGAGGCGACGGGGTCCGTGGATCGGACGGTCCTCGGCATGGATTTCATCGCCTTCCCCGGATCGCCCATCGGGACGGTGATCGACCTGGATATCCATATCGACCTCGTCGATTGCGGATCGCTGCCCGAGGCCGTGCAGGCGACAAACGTGCCCTGCAACTGGGGCTATGTCGAAGGCTTCACCGGCCCGAACGAGGGCTAAGGTGTCTTCGCGCCAATCATCCACGGCGCAGTGGCCTGTTGCCATCATCCTGATCCACTGGGTGATGGCAGCAGCGCTCGCGCTCATGCTGCTGGGTGGGTTCGCCATGACCCGAGCCGCCCATCACGCAGAGACCACCGGAGATTTCTCCCTCACGGTGTTGGGTCTGCCCCTGTTCGATGCCTTCCAGCTCCATAAATCCATGGGCGTCGTGCTGTTCGCGGCCGTATTGCTGCGACTTCTTGTGCGGGCAATAGTCGCCACGCCAGAATTGCCCACGCATATGCCGCCCTTGGAACGACGCGCGGCGCGCGCGGCCCAGATCGGGCTCTATGCACTGATGTTTTCCATGCCGATCACGGGTTGGCTGCTTGCATCCTCTTCCACGCTCGGCTTGCCGACCGTCGTCTTTGGCCTCTTTGAATTGCCCCATCCAATCGGGCCGGATGCCACGCGAGAGGCGCTGTTTGCCACGCTGCATTGGGCTGGGGCATGGGCCCTGACCGGTTTGGCTGGACTGCATACGGCGGCAGCTTTGAAGCACCATTTCATCGACCGCGACAACATTCTGTCCGAAATGCTGCCCCTTCTGAACCATATCAAGCGGAGGACTGACCATGTTGAAAAGACTTAGCCTTGCAATCGCGCTGTCCTCCTTCGCAATCGCCGCTGCGGCAGACACGACGTGGACGGTGGATCATGACCAAAGTGCTCTGTCCTTCGCCGTGCAAATCGGCGGTACCGAAGCCGTTGGGGCATTTGGACGATGGGATGCCGACATCACGTTTGATCCGACCGCGCCCGAGCTTGGCACGGTCGTGGTGTCGATTGATATCGCAAGCGTTCGCATCGATGATGATCGGGCGCAAGCCATTGCCGATCCGGCATGGTTGGGTGCGGCAGACCACCCGACGGCCCGTTTTGCCTCAACCACATTCGACCTGGCATCGGATGGGACTTTGACCGTTCCGGGCACCCTTACCCTCAAAGGTATCGATATGCCGCTGACGCTTACCGGCACGCTGTCGGTGGAAAACTGCGCCGCGCGCGCGGACCTCAGCAGCAGCATCGACCGCACATCCCATGACATTGGCGTCGGGCAGAACGCGGTCGCGCCCGATGTCACAATCACTGCAACACTTCTGGCGCACTGCGTCGTTGACTGAAAAGGACACATCATGACCACCACACCCGACCTGAACGGCAAGACCGCAATCATCACTGGCGCATCGCGTGGGATCGGCGAAGAAACCGCCCGCTATCTGGCAAGCCTTGGTGCGCACATCATTCTCGCCGCCCGATCGAAGGATCGGATCACCGCAATCGCGGACGAGATCAAGGCAGGGGGCGGTGCGGCGACGGCACACCCAACCGACGTTTCCGACAATGGCGCCGTGAAGGGTCTGATCCAGAGCGCCGTGGATGCCACGGGCCGGCTCGATATCCTCGTGAACAATGCGGGCCTTATCGATCCGATCGCACGGATCATGGACAGTGATCCAGACGCTTGGTCAAAGATCGTGGATGTGAACATCAAGGGTGTCTATTTCGGCCTGCGTCACGCGATGCCTGTGATGGCGGGGCAAGACGGCGGCGGCACGATCATCAATATCTCCTCCGGCGCGGCCAACTCCTTCCTCGAAGGGTGGTCCCACTACTGCGCCTCCAAGGCCGCCGTGCTGCGCCTGACCGGCGTGGCGCATAAGGAGGCACACGACAAAGGCGTCCGTGTCGTCGGCTTGTCGCCGGGGACAGTGGCCACAGAGATGCAGGAGCAAATCCGTGCTTCAGGCATCAACCCTGTCAGCCAGATCCCGTGGGAAAACCACATCACGCCAGATTGGGTCGCCAAAGCCATCGCTTTTTTGACCACCTATG
>NZ_CP177153.1:0-68890 GCF_050389775.1 Marinibacterium sp. SX1
TTAAGGTTTATTCTGTCCAGTCCGAAACCCGCCCGCCCTACCGGGTGCGCTCCGGGCCGTGGCCCAGTGTTGTCTGTCATCCGGACGGGGGCCCTGCCGGTTCCCGCCCACCCCATGCCCGGTCCCGGTCTGCGCCGGAAACGAGCCGTCTTTTTCTAGTCTGTTTCAAGGCCCTTCACAAGGGAGGCCCGCGATACATGTCGCCGGGCCGGTGGCGGGAGTCGTGCCTGACGGAGGTCTTTCGGGGGTCCTTCGGCGGTCTGACGGGGGCTGACGGGGGCCGGCCCGGGCGGGCCGGACAGGAGCCGGATGGGCCCGGGATAGGGGGCCGTACGCAGTGTTAACCATGAAATAGCTTTCTGCAGCGAGGGTTTCGCGGTCCGGCCGATTGCCCGCCGGTCACTGCCCTTGCTTGGAAAACAGGATCCGCCCGATGGTTTCAATGCCGTTCTCCCTGACCGCCGCCTGGACCGAAGAGAACCGTTATGCAGCGGCGGAAGCCTGCGAAATGCTGCTCAGCAATACCTCGGCAAGCGACATCCGCTGGGCCCTGGCCCAGGGCGGGCTGGCCCCGGCCATCGCCCCGGCGCAGGCGCATCTGCTGCGCCCGGGCAACAGCCTGGCCGTGCCCCTGGCCCAGGACCAGGCCCTGTGGATCGCCGGCGATCCGATGGCCCGGGCGGTCATCGACATCTTCGACAATGCCGGTGACAGGGACCGGGCGCTGGCCAGCCGGGCGGCGCTGGTCTCGCTGGCCGCGGCCAGCCAGCGGCCCGACGGCGAGGAGATCCGGGCCGACGGGCTGAGCTATGTCTGGTCGGCCGGGGCCGGGCTGATCCCCGACCTGCCGGGCCTGCGGCCGGGCAACACCGTGGCGCTGGAACATTTCGGCGCGGTGGGCGACGGGCTGACCGACGATACCCCGGCCTGGAACGCGGCCAACGATTACCTCGAAAGCCTCGGCGGCGGGGTCATCCAGGGCGGGCTGCAGAAGACCTACGGGCTGACCAACACGACGATCGCCAGCCAGGTGACCTTTCGCGGTCATGGCCAGGGGCGGGGCGGGCTGAAGGCGCTGGCCAGCTCGGATGGCACCACCGGCTGGCTGACCAACCGCGACGTCGGGGCGAACGGCAGCCGGACCTGCCTGCGGCCGCAGATCCTGGATTGCGATCTCGATGGCACCGACCTGCCCTTCGCGCGCTGGCTGAGCCGGGCCGACGGCACCCCCGTCACCGATCCGGCGGCCGATTACGTCATGGGCTCGGGGGCGCTGGCCGCGGGGATCTCGGGGGTGGCGCTGAGCGCCGTGGTGTCGGGCGGCGAGGTGACCGGGGTCACGATCGACGCCGGCGGCACCGGCTGGAACGGCCACCCGACCCATCCCTACCAGCCCTCGACGGTGATGCTGCGCTTCGACGGCGGCGGCGGCACCGGGGCCAAGGGCCATGCCACGATCTCGGGCGGGACGCTGAGCGCGGTCACCCTGTCGCGCGGCGGGTCGGGCTATGTTTCGGCACCGACGGTCACGACGATGGGCGGCTTTGCCGACATCGCCCTGCTGACCGATCCCGCCGTCGACCGGCGCAACCCCGATTATGCCGAGGCCGGGGCGGGGGTGTTCCTGAAACAGACCATCGGCGCGCGGATCGAGAACGTGCGCTTCATCGGCTTCCGCCGGATGACCCTGGGCGAGGGCGGCGGGCTGAACACGGTCTTCCGCAACCTGGAATTCATCGATTGCGGCAAGGACGACGATGCGATGCATTGCATCTGGACCCAGTCGGTCGGCAATCCCAAGGCCCCGACCGCCACGTTCTGCGACACCCAGAACATCCTGATCGAGGATGTCCATATCGACGGGGCCGAACGCTCGGCCGTGGCCTTCATGCCGACCCGGGGCGGCACGATCCGGCGGTTGCAGGCCAAGGGCTGCGGCGAGGCGACGATCTTCATCAATGCCAAGGCCAATTACAACGGCGGCAAGATCCTGATCGAGGATTGCGACCTGCTGGACGGCTACATGACCGACCTGGTCAGCCACATGATCGAGATCAACGGCGCGCGCGACATCACCATCCGGGGCAACCGCATCCGCGGCGGGGTCGAGACGGCGATCAACTGCCCGGGCTGCCGCAACCTGCGGATCATCGACAACACCTTCATCGACAACATCACCAACGCCACCAAGACCGGCGACGGGCGCAAGCCCTTCGGCCCCTTCACCGAACGGTTCGGGTTCAATGTCGGCGAGCGCCCGGAATGCGCCGAAGAGCTCAGCATCAGCGAGGGGTCGCTGTTCTGGGTCGGCACCCTGGGCGGCTCGGGCTGCGACAACGTGATCTTCCGGGGCAACCGGTTCGAGGACAGCCGGGCCGTGCATCCCGGCCATGTCTTTGCCCAGGTCAAGAGCGGCGGCGACAACCTGGCCGGCGACCTGACCGTGATCGACAACGATTTCTCGGCCCTGCCCGCGGGCATGGCCCTGTGGAAGACCGCCAATGACAATGTCTTCCAGCCGGCCATGCCCCTGCGGATCGCGGGTAACCGGGGCCATGTCTCGGATGCGCCGGTGATCGAGACGGTCAGCCTGACCGGCACCGGGGTGTTCGCGGTCACGCCCGGCTTCCGGCCCAGCCACGTGCGGGTCTATGCCCATACCTCGGACGTCAACGACCTGCGCGCGGCGATCGGCGAATTCACCTGGACGCGGGACGGCAGCCGCAACGATTTCTCCTGGTCCCTCGCCGCCGATGCCAGCGGCAATTTCGAGACCCGGTTCTTCTCGAGCGACGTGGTGCGCATCACCGACCAGTTCGCCAACCAGGTCTGCCGGGTCGAGTTCAGCAACTGGAAGGAAGACGGCTTTGCCCTGAACACCGTCCTGCTGACCGAGAACTGCACGCTGAAGCTGGTCTGCTGCCCCTAGTCTGCGCGTGATCCCTGCCGGGTCTCCGGGCCCCGTCCGGGCCGCGGGGCCGGGCCGGGTCAGCGCGGATCGACAAGGATGGCCCGCACCGAGGGCGCCGGCAGGTCGAGCGTCAGCCGGTGGCCATCGCCGCCCGCCGTGATCGCCGGGGTGACCGGCCGGGCGGTCAGCGTGTCGACGATCGCGGCACGGTAGGCGGGCCAGTGTTGCGCCACGTAGCGCCGGCCGGCGCCGTCGGTCATCGTGCGCATCCCCGAGACCGGCTGGCCCGGCAGGGCCGCGAACTCGGCCTTCAGCAGCCCCTCGCGGGCCAGGTCGGCGCGGATCAGGTCGAAGACCGCGGTCTCCTGCGACAGCGACACCTCGGCAAAGCGCCGGTTGCCCGGATCGGGGATCAGCCCGGCGGGCAGTTCGACCGTGACGCGCAGCGGATCGGCCGAATCCCGGGCCTGGTCGGGATTGAACGCGCTGACCAGGATCAGGCCCCGGGCGTCGTCGTCCCCGCCGGTCTCGATGTAATGGGCCGTGAACCGCGTGTCCGGCGCATCGGCGGCGGTGACCGCCAGCGGATAGATCTGCCCGCCGGCAAACCGTTCGAGCACGAGATAGAGCCAGCCCCGCCCGGTCAGCACCTGGGTGTCGACGCCCGCGCCCTGCAACCGCAGCCGCTCGAAGGGCTGCCAGTGCCACAGCCCGTCGACCCCGGCCGCCAGCAGGCCGAAGATGTCGGCCACGTGCAGCGCCGCGCCGCGCGCGCCGGGCTCTCCGGTGGCCAGCCCGGCCTGGTTGCGCAGCACGCCGAATTCCTGGAACTCGACCGTCGTGCCCGGGGCCATGGGCAGCTGGCGCCAGAGCGCCTCGTAATCGGGCAGGCGCTGCGCGGTATGGACATTGGCCAGGATGTTCCCGCGCGGCTTGGGAATGTAATAGAGCGAATGGGCGACGAAATCGATGTCGCCCGGATCGGCGATGTTGGCATAGAGGAAGGCATGGGTCAGGCCCGTGGCATCGGCCTCGGCCCCGGCCTGGTTGAACGGGCCGATCCGGGCGTCGGGCAGGCGGGCACGGATCGCCGCGACCGTGGCCTCGTAAAGCGCCAGGTATTGCCCGGGAGTGCCCGAGAACCGCCGCGGGGATTGCTGTTCGGTGCCCAGGCGGAACCGGAAACCGGACACCGTGTCGACCCCGTAGAAGGCGATCAGCGCATCGACCAGCCGGCCGGTGAACGCCGACCATTCGGCCAGGCTCGACGGCGGGGCGGTCTGGCCGTAGGTGCCGGTGGTCGGGGCGGCGGGCAGGGCCCAGGGGATATTGTCGAGCACCAGCGTCAGGTCGGTGTAGCCCTGGGCCAGGTAGGGATCGAGCCGCCGGCGGAGCAGGTCGAAATGATAGTCGAGCTGCGAGGGCTCGACGACCAGGGTGCCATCGCCGTCCGGGCGGAACCCGCCGGCCTCGGCCGTCTCGCGGGGGGGCGTCCCGGCGGGCCCGTCGCCGGCGGGGCAGCCGGCGACCCGGCGCAGGCTGAAGGTGTAGCGCGTGCCGATCTCGAACCAGTCGATCCGCTGCTGCCCCGGCGCATCGGTGCACAGCTGCAACCGGCCCGGCACGGTGATCAGCAGATGCGTGCCCCCGGGATCGTCTCCGGGATCGTCTCCGGGGGCGTCGCCGGGATCGCCCCCTGCCGGATCCCGCCATTCCAGCACGCCGCTGCACCGCCCGGCCTGGCGGTCGCAGGTCAGCGGGCCGAGATCGGCCAGCCCGGTGCTGCGCCGGGTCGGCGCGCCGAAGGGCCGGGTGACCAGGTCGCCCTGGGCGATGTCGTCATAGGTCCGGCTTTCGCCCTTGCCCAGGTCACGGGGGTCCCAGCCGCCCAGCAGGCGCACGACGGTCAGCCCGTCGGCAAAGGGCACTTCGCGCGGGTAGGGCCGGCGGGCATAGGGGAAATCGGTCCCGTCCAGGTAATCCGGCACATCGATCAGGCCCTGGCCTCCGCTCAGCCAGATGCCGATGACCGGCTGGTGGCGCCAGATCGGCACCAGCCGCCCGGCCGTGTTGGCCCCGTTGCCCCCCGCCACGCCCATGACCGTTTCCCGGCCCGGTTCCGGGCCTGCCTCCTGGGCCCGCAGCCCGGCCACGGGCAGGCAGAGACCGGCCAGCAGGGCCATGATGCCCAGGCGCGCCAGCAGGGGCGCGACGCCCAGGCGCGCCAGCAGGGGCGCGACACCGGAACAGGCCAGGCCGCCCGGGATTTGGATCGGCAATTGGCCCGGGAAACGGATCGGGGACCGGAAAAGCGGGCGGATCGGACGGGCCCGGCGGTCGGGGGGGGCGGGTCTGTCTGTCATGGTCCGGCTGCCGGCTCCGTCTTGTCCTGTCCCGGCCATCCCGGTCCTGTCCCTGCGCCGGGCCTGTCCCGCCGGTCCCGCCGGTGCGGGCCTGGCCAGGTGTTCTGCCCCCGGGCGCGGGGCCGATCTTGCCCCGCGCTCCGCGGGGCTGCAATGGCGCGTCCCGGGGCGCGGGCGGCCGCTCGGCAATCCCTTGCCTTCGGCCCCATCCGAACCCGCCCGAACCCGCCTAAACCCGGCGCTGTCCCCGCCCGCGCCGGCCTGGCGCATGTTTCGGGTAATCCATCTTATGTTGCATTTATTCCGTGCCGGCCCGCATCCGGCGCACCGGTGCCGCATTCTTCACCGGCGGAAAGAGGCCGGCCCCCCGCCCGGGGCACAACCCGGTTGGCGCGCCCCCCACGACGGGCTAAGACAAGGTGCGTTTTACATATTTCTCAGGGAGCGGGCTCCGTGGCCGTCGATTTCATCTTCCTCCTGTCGCCGAACAATTCCGGCACCACGATCATCGGTCAGTATCTTCAGGGCCAGACCGGTGGCTACCTGCCGCCCTTCGGAAACCACGAAGGCCAGATGGCCCCCGCCGTGCGCGACGCCATGCGCAGCAAGCCCTGGGATCCCGACCACAAGCTCGACTGGGCCTGGATCCGGGACGAATGGACCAAGCTGGCCGAAGAGGCCGGCCAGTCGCTGTTCATCGAATGCTCGCCGCCCAACCTGCTGCATGTCGATGCCATCCGCGAGGCCTTCGGCGACCGGGCCCGCTGCCTGTTCTCGATCACCAGCCCCTATGCCTATATCTCGTCCTGCCTCTACAATTATTCCTTCCCGCCGATGGCCGCCCACAAGATGGGCAAGCGCGCGCGGGAATGGGTGTTCAAGGCCGAGACCCAGCGCCGGTTCATCGAGCAATTCCCCGACATCCCGCGCATCCGCTACGAGGATTTCTGCGCCGATCCCACCATCGTCAACCAGGCGCTGGACCTGGACACCGTCACGGCCACCGACCTGCGGGGCAAGGCCAACGAGGCGATCACCGAGATCGTCGAGCTGTCGGCCCGGCAATTCGCCTTCCTGACCTTCGCGGAATGGGACCGGGTCAACGGCGTGCTGGCCCAGCATGAAGACCTGCTGGATTTCTTCGGCTACACGCTGCGCCCGGGCCGCGAGCTGCTGACCCAGGCTGCCGGCGATCCCGCGCTGATGCATGCCGGCATCCTGCGCCGGACCCGCTGGGACATGCGCAAGTCGCAGAAGAAGGCCGCCGCGGGCTGATCACCGGCGGCGCGGCGCGGGCCATCCCGGCCCCGCGCCGCCCTGACCCGGCCCTCTCCCGCGATCCGGCCCGCCGGCATCCGACTCGCCGGCATCCGACCCCCGCCCCATCCGGCCCCCGCCCCTGATCCCTGACAGGCCCCGCCGGCGGCCCTGACCCGCCAGTCCTGCCCTGTCGTCCGGCCCGCCCGCTCACCGCGCCCTGGCAGGCCCGTCTCGCCAATTCGTCGCAAAACCGACCGAAGCGCCGCGGCGCTGCCACATTGGTGCGCCGGTTTTCTCCGCCCCCCTGCCTGATCTTCTGCGCACCGGCCCGGTGGGGGCCGCCCGCAGACCGATACAGAGGGTGAGTGACATGGCCGAGATGCGCTATGTGGCGACGCTGGGGACCGACCTGGCGGCGACCGGAGCCGTGAGTGATCTTGATATCCTGTGGACCGAGGCCGGTCCGGTGCTCTACGCGACCTGCGAGGTCACCGGCACGATCACGGCCTATGACCTGTCGGGCGGGGATGCCCCGGCGGCGATGGACAGCCAGGCCCTGCCCGGCCAGATCGACGACCTCGGCACGCTGGAGGTCGAGCTGATCCAGTTCGGCGACACGACCCAGGCGGTTGTCCTGTCGGGCGGCCCGGCCGGCCTGCCGGCCTATGCCCTGACCGACAGCGGCAGCATCGGCGGGCGCAGCGATCTCGAGGCCAGCGGGCTGGGCGGCCCGATCCATGCCAGCGCGACCCTGACCCTGGGCGACACGGCCTATCTCTTTGCGGCGACCGAAACGCCGGGCCAGCTGGGCACCTATCGCATCGAGACCGACGGCAGCCTGGCCCTGGTGCGCGGGCCGAGCGCCCCGACGGGCAAGCCCGGGGACATCGCGGCCATGGTTGCCGTGACCGACGGCGGCAAGGGCTGGCTGGTGCTGGCCTCGGCCCTCGACGACACGTTGCAATGCTACCGGATGAACGGCGACGGCAGCCTGAAACAGGTCGACAGCCTCGGCGCGGCCGACGGGCTGGGCGTCAACCTGCCCTCGGTGCTGGCCAGCGTCACCCTGGACGGCCGGGCCTTTGTCCTGGCCGGGGCGGCCGGGTCGTCCTCGCTCAGCGTCATTGCCCTGGACGACGGGGTGATGACGGCCACCGATCACCTGGTCGACAGCCTGGACACGCGGTTCCAGGGCCTGGGCAGCCTGGCCACGGCCATGGCCGGCGACCGGGCCTATGTGCTGGCCGCCGGCGGCGATGACGGGGTGACGCTGATGACCCTGCTGCCCACCGGCCGGCTGGTCGTGCTGGACACGATCGCCGACAGCCTGGAGATGGGGCTCGACAATGTCGAAAGCCTGGCCATGACGGCCAATGGCGGGGTGCTCGACATCTTCGTGGGCTCGGCCAGCGAAGGCGGGGTGACCCGGCTGGCCTGGGACCTGGGCCCGGCCGGCGAGACCCTGCAGGCCGGGGCGTCGGGGGGCACGCTGAGCGGCGGGACCGGGGCCGACATGCTGGTCGGGGGCCGGGGCGACGACACCCTGCAGGGCGGCGATGGCGATGACATCCTGGCCGGGGGCGCCGGGGCCGACCAGTTCCGCGGCGGCGCGGGGGCGGATCTCTTCGTGCTCGATGCCGGCGACGGCGTGCTGGACAAGATCCTGGATTTCGAGGCCGGGACCGACCGGCTGGACCTGTCGGGCTGGGCCATGCTGCGCGGGCCGGACCAGGTCAGCTTTACCCAGCTGTCCAACGGCATCCAGCTGGGCTTTGCCGAGGAGACGCTGAAGATCCTGTCGGCCAACGGCAAGGCCCTGTCCGAGGACGACATCCGCGCGGCGATGGTTGCCGGCAGCCTGACCCATGCCCCGGTGGGCAACATCGTCGAGGGCAAGACCCTGGTGGGCACCGACGGGGCCGACGTGCTGCAGGGCGGCAAGGGCGACGACATCCTGCAGGGGCTGGACGGGGGCGACACGCTGATCGGCGGGGCGGGGATCGACACGGCGGTCTATTCCGAGAGCACCGGCCAGCTGGTCGTCGACATGAAGGACCCCTCGCAGAACAAGGGCGTGGCCGCGGGCGATACCTATGACGGGATCGAGAACCTGGTGGGCAGCGACGGGCGCGACATCTTCAAGGGCACCACCGAGGACAATTTCATCTCGGGGGGCAACAACAAGGATTCACTGGTCGGGCGCAAGGGCGACGACCGGCTGGACGGCGGGGCCGACAACGACCTGCTGGAAGGCGGGCCGGGGGCCGACACGCTGATCGGGGGCACCGGGTCGGACCGGGCGATGTACAAGCGGGCGACCGACCCGCTGACCATCGACCTGGCCAATGCCGGGCGCAACACCGGCGAGGCGGCGGGCGACAGCTATGTCGACATCGAGGAAATGGTCGGCGGCCGGGCGGATGATTTCGTCTGGGGCGACGGGGCGGCCAACCGGCTCTGGGGCCGCGAGGGCAATGACGAGATCCACGGCCGGGCCGGCGATGACGAGATCTACGGCGGCCATGGCGACGACGTGCTGCACGGCGGGGCGGGCAACGACATCCTGACCGGCGGGGGCAACCACGACAGTTTCGTCTTCGACGGCGGCCATGACGTGATCACCGATTTCCGCCCGGGCATCGAGGAAATCCACCTGGATGCGGCGGCGCTCTGGTCGGGCACGCTGAGCACGGCCAAAATCGTCAGCCGCTTTGCCGAGGTCACCGACACCGGCGTGCGGCTCGATTTCGACACCGGCGCCTCGCTGCTGATCGAAGGGCTGACGACAACCGGCGGGTTGTCCGGGGATCTCTTTCTTCTGTGAGATCCGCGCCCCCGGGCCGGCGTCCGGCCGGATATTTATGAAGAGAAAGAAGCAAAAGGCCGGTGACAGGCACCACCCGCGCCGCCGGGGCCCGACGTGCTGCTTCTTTCTCTTTCCAAGTATCCGGCCCTGTCCCCGCCACGGGCCGTGGTCCCGGGGATCAGGCGATCACATCGCCACGCCCAGCCGGTTCATCAGCTCCAGGTCGGCCTCGGCAAAGGCTTCCAGCGCCGCGCGGCCCTTGTCGGTAGCCATGCGGTTGAGCAGCTTGGGCCAGCGGCTCTGCTCGCGGGCCATGGGCCCGGCATTGGCATAGGTCCCGGCGACCGAGATCTTGGCCCCGAAGCGCTCGGCGATGTCGCGCTCGAGCCCGGCCAGGTCCGAGATCGGGTAGATCCGGTCGATCTGGCCGGCATTGGCCAGCGCCCGGTCGAGCCGGGCCTGGCGGTCCAGGGTCTTCAGCTCGGGCCGGCCGCGCATCTTCCGCGTGGCCAGGTAGGACGTGTAGAAATTGTCGTAATGGTCGAGGATGAAGATGTTGAAATTCTCCGGCCCGCCAAAGAAGTAATCCTCGGCCGAGCGCTGCAGGATCAGCTTCTTGCCAT
Source organism: Marinibacterium sp. SX1 (assembly GCF_050389775.1). NCBI lineage: Bacteria > Pseudomonadati > Pseudomonadota > Alphaproteobacteria > Rhodobacterales > Paracoccaceae > Marinibacterium > Marinibacterium sp. SX1. The sequence continues at coordinate 9,964 of NZ_CP177153.1, forward strand.
AGTTCTGGGGCAGGTTCAGCGCCGCCGCATCCAGGGCCTCGGCTTCCTTGAGCAGGAAGAAATAGAACGACGCGATCCGTTCGCGCGGGTCGCGCAGCACGGTGAAGGTGAACCGGTCCCCGGGCAGGGCGTCGATCTCGGTCCAGTCGATATGGCCGGAATAGAGCGCATGGCCCGCGGGCATCTGGCGGGCGCCGCCCTGGGCCTGGGTATGGGTGCGGATCGGGCTGACATGGGACTTGCCCACCATCGTGGCCAGGGCATGGTGGATGGTCTGGCCCGCGGTCTTGGGAATGTGCAGGAAGACGATCGGCGAACGGGCGGCCAGCGCGGCGCCATCAACCGCCGGGCTCTGGGAAGGGGTCCTGGACATGGTCTCTCCGAAGGTTGCGCGCGCGGCGGACAGGCGCCGGGACAGGGAACGGGGGTGAAGGGAACGACGCATCGGGCGGGCGGGGTCAGCCGCCCCCGCGCAGGTCGAAGACATCGGGTTCGAATTCCGGCACGTCGTTCATGCCCAGCACGGCCGGGATGAACTGGTGCGGCTTGGACGGGTCCAGGTGGGTCAGCTGCCAGGGCGCAAAGCGCCACCAGCGCGAGCGCAGCATGCCCGAGATGATGCTGGGATCGATCCGCCAGCGCTTGATCGTCGCCGGGTTGCCCGCGACCACCGCATAGGCCGGCACGTCCTTGGTCACCACGGCATTGGCCGCGACCACCGCGCCGTGGTGGATGGTCACCCCGGCGGCGATATAGGCGCCATGGCCGATCCAGACATCATTGCCGATGGTCGTGATCTTCACCTTGGTCGGCGGGCCGTCGAAGCTGAACTTGTAATCGTGGTATTCCCGCGCGCCCTTGAACCCGTTGCCCAGCCCGAACAGCTGGTCGCCCAGGTAGAAGGCCGGCGAGGTCGACACCCAGGTCATCGGGTGGTTCTGGCGGCCGATCTGGACATCCTCGCCGAACGAGCAATAGCGCCCGATCCGCGCGGCAAAGCAATAGCCCGAGACCTGGTAGGAAAACGCTCCCAGCTCGATCGAATGCTCGTAATTGGTCCATTTCAGGCTGCCCGGCGCTTCCAGCACCGTGTGGCGGGGCAGCGCCACCTGGGGCTGCGGCCCGCGGGGCAGAACCTCGATCCCGGCCTGTTCCAGCCGCTTTATCGGAATGCTGATCTTGCTCATGATGCGTCGGCCTTGCGCAGGCCCGCGCCGCCGGCCGGAACGGTCAGCGGTTCGGTCTGCGGCTCGGTTCCTCCTGTGGTGCCGTCCGGGGTGCCACCGCCCTGCCCGGCCAGCCCGGTCTCGCCGCGCAGGGTGTTCAGCACGTGGCTGGCCAGCGGGCTGTCGGCGTCGAAATGGATCGGCCGGCCGTTGTCGGCCCGGGCCACCGCCGCGCCCTGGGCGCCGATGTAGAAGGCATAGACCGGCAGGCCCGTGGCCAGGGCCTCGTGGGTGGTGAAGGAAAAGGTCTCGGGCCAGATCGAGGGGATCAGCCATTCGGTGATGTCGTAGCGCGCGACCAGCTCGGGCAGTTCCTCGATGCCGTAATCGCCGTGCACGGTGACATTGGACGGCGGGGTATAGGCCGGATCGACATTGCCCACGACGACCAGCTCCATGGTCTTGTCCGGCTCGACCAGCCGGCCCAGCTCGGCCACCACGGCCGCGCCTTTCTGGAAACCGATGTTGCCCAGCACGCCGATGGTGCGCACCGCCGTGTCGGGCCGGGGGATGACCGGCACGTCGACCAGCATGGCATGGGGCCGCTTGACCAGCTTGTCGGCATGGGCCGGGTAGACCTGGGCCACCTGGGCATAGCTGTCGTCGGAAAACACCACGATCTCGGTCGCGGCGGCCATCATCCGGCCCCAGGCCGCGCGCCAGCCGGCCAGGCCGATCAGGTCGCCATTGGGCCGCATCACGCTGTGGGCCGGGTCGTCGCGCAGCTCGACCACCGGCCCGCGATAGCGCCCGTCCTCGTCCAGCAGGGTATAGGACGGGGTCAGCGGGAAGAAATCGTGGAACAGCACTTCGAACGTGTCATCCGCGCCCGGCAGGTCGAGCAGGAATTCCGGCAGCACGGCCGGATCCGGGTCGCCCACGGCACAGGAATAGACCACGTGGCGCCGGGTGATCGGTTCGAGCAGGCGCAGGACAAAGGCCCAGTCGTCGGTCATGCCGGCCACCCGGCCGGACGCCGAGACGACCTCGAGCTGCCAGCGCGACGGCCCGCCGACGCGGATCACGACCGACGGCCGGCCGCGGTCGAGATCGGCCTCGATCCGGCGTTCGAGGTATTTCTCGGCCCCGCCGCCCAGCGAATGGGCGATGTAGATCGGAAAGCCGGTCTCTTCATCGGCCTCGCCCGGCCGGCTCATGGCCCAGGCAATGGCCAGCCCGACCCGGGCGGTGACCAGCGGATCGGCGGCGATGAAGGTCTGGACCTCCATGTCGTAGGGCGGATAGCGCCGGGCGATCGTCTCGTTGTTCTTCTTGACCAGGCGCAGCTTTTCCTCGGACCCGAAGCTTTCGCCACCGCGGTGTTCGACGAAAAGCCCGGGCAGGCCCAGGTGCCGGCCGCCCAGGCGGCGGATCTTCTGGCACCAGTCGACCTCTTCGCCATAGCCCCGGCCGAAGGAGGTATCGAATTCCGGCTCGCGGGCCAGGAAGTCGATGTTCATGGCCATGCAGAACCCCACGCCCGTGGGCACCAGCGACAGCGTGGCCTCGGGGTTGAAACGCTGGGCCAGCGCATCCATCGCATCGCCCTGGCCCGGTTCGATCACCGTGCGCTCGCAGATCACCGGGACCGAGAAGATCTCGGCATCGTTCGACATCGGCGTGACCGTGGCCACGTCGTCATGCATCAGCATCGGGCGCAGCATGCGGCTGGCCCAGCGTTCGGGCACGAAGGCATCCGAGTTCAGCAGCAGCACGTGGTTGCCCCGGGTCAGGGCCTCGGCGAAGCCGCGGTTGACCGAGGCGATGAACCCGCGGTTTTCCTCGTTGAGCAGCAAGGTGATGCGGCCGGGGGTCTCGGCCTCCTGGCGGGCGACCCAATCGGTCAGCCAGGGCCGGACCTGGGCATCCGACGAGCAATCCTCGATCACCACCAGGTGCCAGGGCAGATCGGTGTTGCGCAACACCCGGTCCAGCACTTCGGGCAGCAGCGAGAAGGCATTGTAGACCGGCAGGACGATGGTCACCGGGGCCGGGTCGGGCCATTCGGCGGGCCAGCGCGGATCCTCGAAGATCAGCGATTCCATCGGCGCGGCCTCGGGCCGGGTTTCCAGGCCGAGGATGCGCTTGACCTCGGCCCGCGAGGCCGGGTCGCCGTGGCGCAGGGCGCGGATGGCATGGGGCGCGGCGCGTGTCACGGCGCCGAGAAAGCGCAGGAACAGGAACAGGCTGTTGCGTTTCAGGCGCAGCCGGCTGATCGGGGCGCAATGGTGCTCGATCTTCTGGGGGCCGACCTCGGCGACCAGGGTGAAACGGCTGTTGCCGTAGGGCTGGGTCAGCTCAAAGCCCACCCGGGGGCTGATCTTGTGCACCTCGGCCACGTCGGTGCGCAGGATGTCCGGCCGGGTGACGGCATTGCCCAGGGCCGAGACCAGGGTGATGCGCTCGGCGGTGGTCCAGCCGTAGAACGTCACCTTGTCGCCCTGCATGACGACCCGGTCGACATGGCCGGTCAGGCGACCGGTATCGAGTTTCCTGGTTTTCGGATCGCTGAAGGCCCCGAAGGAAAAGCCCGTCACGACCAGGTGCCGGTGCTGCCGGGCATACCGCCGGAACAGGCCAAGCAATCTTCTGAACACGCCCCTGGATGCTCCCGTTGTCTTGCCGCGCCGCGCCGGTGTGGCGCGGGTCCCGTCGGACGTACCGGGAAGTGCCGCCGGTGTCCATCACCGCCCCGCCCGCAACGCCCTTCCGCCCGCCGCCTGGCACCCTGCCGCCACGCCCCTTTCTGCGGCGGTGCACCGGGCGTCGGCGTCCGGCCGGATATTTATGAAGAGAAAGAAGCAGAAGGCCGGTGACAGGCCCCGCCCGCACCGCCGGGGGCCGACGTGCTGCTTCTTTCTCTTTCCAAGTATCCGTCCCCGCCACGGGCCGTGGTCCCCGGCAGGGGCGCGCCTCAGGCCAGCAGGCCGGAGAGGTAGGCCCCGTAGCGGTTCTTGCGGTACTTCTCGGCCTGGACACGCAGGGCATCGGCATCGATCCAGCCGTTCTTGAAGGCGATCTCTTCCAGGCAGCCGGTCTGCAGGCCCTGGCGGGTCTCCAGCGTGCGCACGAAATTGCCCGCATCCAGCAGCGAGGCATGGGTGCCGGTGTCGAGCCAGGCATAGCCCCGGCCCATCCGCTGCACGTCCAGCGTGCCATCGGCCAGGTACATTTCCAGCAGCGTCGTGATCTCGACTTCGCCCCGGTCCGACGGCTTGACCTCGCGGGCCCGCGCCGGCGCCGTGCCATCGAGGAAATAGAGCCCGGTCACCGCGTAGTTCGACGGCGGCACCTCGGGTTTCTCGATGATCTGGGTGACCTCGCCGTCTTCGCCGAAGGCCACCACGCCATAACGTTCCGGGTCGGCCACGTGATAGCCGAAGACCGTGCCCCCGGTCTCCTTGGCATCGGCCGCGGCCATGATCTCGGGCAGGCCGTGGCCGAAGAAGATGTTGTCGCCCAGCACCATGGCCGACGGCGCGCCATCGAGGAAATCCTCGGCCAGGATATAGGCCTGGGCCAGCCCGTCGGGCGAAGGCTGGACGACATAGGTCAGCTCGATGCCCCATTGGCTGCCATCGCCCAGGGTGCGCTGGAACTGGTCCTGGTCCTGGGGCGTGGTGATCATGCAGATCTCGCGGATGCCGGCCAGCATCAGCACCGAGATCGGGTAGTAGATCATCGGCTTGTCATAGATCGGCAGCAGCTGTTTCGACACGCCCACGGTGATCGGGTAAAGCCGCGTGCCGGAGCCGCCGGCCAGGATGATGCCCTTGCGCTGGGTCATGTTCATATCTCCTTGGAGTCAATCTTGATGTTCGGAAATGTCAGGGTCTCGGAACCGATCCTGCCGGCATAAAGCGCCAGGTCGTCGGCATAGCTGCGCGCCACCGTATCGGCCAGCGCGGCATCGTAAAGGGCGGCATGGGCCGGGGCCCGGCCGCCGGCCTGCAGCTCGGCCAGGGCGGCCAGCGGCATGTCGGCAAAGCTGCCCCCGCCCGGCGCGCTGTCGAGCAGCTCGAACCGGTCGGTGCCATGGCGGGTCAGCGGCCGGGCATCGACCAGCTCCAGCCCGATCCGCTCCGCCAGGTCGGTGCGGGCCGCGGCCATGCGCTCGACGGCATACCAGGCGTCGTATTCGGCATAGACCAGGAAATCGACCTGCGGCCGCCAATGTTCGTTCAGCACCAGCCCGGCCCGCGGTTCCATCCCGTCGGCGGCCAGCTCCGGCCCGGTGACCAGGCCCACGAAATCGCGGAAGCAGAACCGCGCCGGGTCCAGCCGGTCGCCCGTCGCCCGGTTGAGCTGCCAGTATTCCGGCTGCCGCCCGACGATCTTGTCGAGAAAGACCGAGGCCAGCCGGGCATGGGGGCAGCGCAGGATGACAAAGGTGAACCGCGCCGTGGCCAGGTCGCGCAGCCCGGCCCGGAAGGTCGGGTTGTTGTGGTGGATCCAGCTCCATTGCTCCAGCCCGCCGATCGCCCCGTTGGCCAGGGCCAGGCTGACGCGCAGGGTCGAACAGGCGTTCTTGGGAATGAAACTGTAGACCGCCCCCGCCCCGTAATGGCACAGCGCATAGCCGGCGGCAAAGCCGTGATCGGCATTGGCCGCCAGGGCCTGGCGGCTGGTGCCGGCGTAGCGCAGCAGGCGGGGGTGGGTCATGGCCTCAGCCCTTCAGCGCCCGGACGATGCCGGCGGTGGCCGCGCGCCAGTCGGGGCGGGTCACGCCAAAGGCCGTTTCCAGCGAGGTGCAATCCATCCGCGAGTTCAGCGGCCGGGCGGCGGGTGTCGGATAGGCCGAGCTGGGGATGTCCTCGACGGCGCAGTCGATGCCGGCCACGGCAAAGATCTCGCGGGCGAAATCGGCCCAGCTGGCATCCGGGGCGCCCGAGAAATGGTAGATGCCCGATTTCTGCGGATGGCCGACAAGGCCGGTGGCCATGGCCAGGCAGGCCAGGGCGATGTCGCGCGCCGGGGTCGGCCCGCCGATCTGGTCGGCCACGATGGTCAGCTTGTCGCGGCTTTCGCCGAGCCGCAGCATGGTCTTGAGGAAATTGTTGCCATGGGCCGAGAACACCCAGGACGTCCGCAGGATGGCATGGCTCCCGCCGGCCGCGACAACGGCCTCTTCGCCGGCCAGCTTGGTGCGGCCATAGGCGCCGAGCGGCGCGGTGGGATGGTCGGGCGTCCAGGGCTCGGTGCCATCGCCGGCAAAGACGTAATCAGTGGAAATATGCACGAAGGGAATGCCCAGCTCGGCACAGGCCCGGGCCATGGCCCCCGGCGCCGCGCCGTTGATCACCGCCGCGCGGGCCTCGTCCTCTTCGGCGCGGTCGACGGCGGTATAGGCCGCGGCATTGATCACCGCGTCGGGCTGGCGGTCGCGGATCGCCCGGGCACAGGCCTCGGGGTCCTCCAGGTTCGCCAGGTCGCGGTTCAGGCAGGTCAGCTCATCGACCAGGTCGAAACCCAGGTCGGCGGCGGCGGCCAGTTCGGTGGCCACCTGGCCGCTGTGGCCGAAGACGAGAATGTTCATGGGGAATGCTCTCCGGTCGTGGTCCGGCCCGGCGCCTGGCCGAACCGCTCGTAATGCTCTGCATACCGCGCCGGGCGGCCCGGTGCCATCACCCCGCCGCCGCCCGCCCGCGCGGCCGCTGCATCCGGCCAGCACGGCGCATGGGCGCAACGGGCGCAGCGGGCCAGCGTGTCGGCAATCCGGGCAAGGGGCATGGGATGGGCCTTCTCAGCTGCCGCCCGCCGGGCGGATGCCCAGGGTTTCCTCGTAGCCGCGCAGGCGCCGGCCCTGGATGCGGCATTTCTCGTCCAGCCCGCGGGCATGGGCATATTGCCGGTCGATCAGCCCGTAGAGCTCCTGTTCGCGGCGGCACTGGCCCAGGAAGGTCTCGCGGTCGACCCGCGGCTGCGGCCGGCCGGCGCGCAGCTTGCCGATGCGCGCTTCCAGCCGGTCGAGATGCTCTTCCAGCCGGTAGGGCATCGGATCGGGCAGCTGGCGGGCGGCCTCGGGAAAGCCCCGGGCCAGTTCGCGGGCCAGCGCGTCGGCCGGGCGCGGGCCGGGGGTGCACCGGCCCGAGAAATTGGTCGCCGCCGCCGCCGGCACCCGGTCGGGCAACAGCCAGCCGGGCCCGCCGAAATGGTCGTAGCAGAACACCGGCCGGTGCGAGCGCAGGGCATATTGCACGGTCTTGCCGATGGTCACCACGGCGTCATGGGTCTGCACGTCGGTCGGCGTCAGCCGCCGCTGCTGGCCGGCCTGGCCGATCCGGGTGACCTGCACGCCCTGGGCCTCGAGGATGCGGAAGGCATGGGCCAGCTCGTCGGGCAGGTGGTTGGACACCGACAGCAGCCGGGTCATCCAGGTCGGGTCAAGCTCGGGCTGGGGCGCGGCAAAGCTGCGCGGGGCGGGGTTGGGAAACAAGGTCGCCTCGGCGAATTCCGGTCCGAACCCGGCCAGCTTGGTCCGGGTTTCCGGCGAATTGGCCAGGATGATGTCGGCCAGCACGGCCTGGCTGAAGGGCGCGGGGAATTCGAAGGGCTCGAAGGGCGACAGGTGGTTGTAGACGAAGACCGGCCGCTTTTCACCCAGCAGCACATCGGGGGCCTGGCGGGCCAGGAAGGCCGTCGGCGCCTGGTGGTGCGAATAGACCACGTCGTAATCGCCCAGGTTCACCCCGGCCGGATCGCGGATCACCGGCAGGTCGGGCATGCCCGCCGCGTCCAGCATGGCCGGATCGGCAAAGCGGCAATAGAGCGTGACCTCGTGGCCGCGCCCGGTCAGGGCCTGCAGCATCTCGATCGTGACCACCTCGGAGCCGGCCCACTCATGCAGGTGATGGGTGCAGATCAGCCAGCGCAGGGCCCGGGCCGACGGCGCCGGGGCCGGCGTGGCCGGGGCGGTGTCGGGCCGCACCGGGTCCGGGATGGCCGGGCCCGGAATGACCGGATCATGTGCGCGCCCCGGGGGGGCCGCCTCTGCCGTGGCTTGCGGTCCGGCGCCCATCCCCTCTGCGCCCGACCCCGTCGCTGTCCCTGTCACCATGCCCTGAGCCCCGCGCCCCCGTTCCTTGCCGCCGGTCCACCCTGGCCCATCCCTGGCCTGCAGGTAGGTTGCCCGCCGTCGCCTGTCCACCTGTTCACCGGGCCCCTGCCGGGGCCCCGGGCCCGTTCAGCCGGTCTTGCCCAGCCGCTGGCCCACGCCGTCGCGGTCCTGCAGGGCCCGCCACCAGCTTTCGTTGTCCAGGTACCACCTCACGGTCTTCTCCAGGCCTTCTTCAACCGTCACGCTCGGTCTCCAGCCCAGTTCCGCGCGAATCCGGGTCGGGTCGATGGCATAACGGGCATCATGGCCCGGCCGGTCGGTCACGAAGGTGATCTGCTCGGCATAGGGCGCCGCCCCGGGCTTGAGCCGGTCGAGGATCGCACAGAGCGTCTGCACCAGTTCGAGATTGGTGCGCTCGTTCTCGCCGCCGATGTTGTAGGACCGGCCCAGCTCGCCCTTCTGCACCACGGTCAGCAGCGCATCGGCATGGTCCTCGACATAGAGCCAGTCGCGGATGTTGCTGCCATCGCCGTAGATCGGCAGCGGCTCGCCGGCCAGGGCCTTGAGGATGATCACCGGGATCAGCTTTTCGGGGAAGTGGAACGGCCCGTAATTGTTCGAGCAATTCGTCATCACCACGGGCAGGCCATAGGTATGGAACCAGGCGCTGACCAGGTGGTCCGACGCCGCCTTGGACGAGGAATAGGGCGAGCGCGGATCGTAGGGCGTGTCTTCGGTGAACATGACCTCGGGATCGTTGGGCAGGCTGCCAAAGACCTCGTCGGTCGAGATGTGGTGGAAACGGAAGCTCTCGGGCTTGCCCATTTCCGTCCAGTATTTCCGCGCGGCTTCCAGCAGGGTGTAGGTGCCGGTCACGTTGGTATGGATGAAATCGCCCGGCCCGTCGATCGAGCGGTCGACATGGGATTCGGCGGCCAGGTGCATGATGGCATCCGGCTTGTGCGCGGCCAGGATCCGGTCCATCGCCGCGCGGTCGCAGATGTCGGCCTGTTCAAAGGCATAGCCGTCGCTGTCGGCCACCGAGGCCACGTTGTCGAGGCAGGCCGCATAGGTCAGCGCGTCGACATTGACCACCTGGTGGCCCTGGCCGATGGCCTGGCGCACCACGGCCGATCCGATGAACCCGGCTCCGCCCGTTACCAATAGCTTCATGAAAGACATCCTCAAAATACGGCGTTTGCCTTCTCATACTGAACCGCCGGACAAACGTAAACGCGCCAGAGCGCGGCCGGGCGGCGCCGTTCTGCCCATCGATGCCGCAATGCGGCATCGATGGGCAATGCCGGTTGCGATCCGGCCCCGCGTCCCGTGGCCGCCCGCCGACGTGATCCCCGGATGCCCCTGCCGGAGATCCTCCGACATGTTCCCCCGCCCGGCGGGCCGCCCGCAAGATGTGCGTGCATCGCCCGCGCCCGCATCGCGCGGGGGTTGTCCATCAGGGGTTGCCCGGGCGGCGGGCGGGCGATTTAAATCGGGGCAGGGCATCGGGGCCGTCCGTGACACCCCGCCCCGATGCCCTGCCCTGCTGCCACCCGCCGCCAAGGCGACCCGCCCGACACCGCCCCGACACCGCCTGCCCCGGCGACCAACCCGATACCGACACCCCTGCCCTGTCCGCCGCGCCTCCGATACCGGCCCACATCATCCGTCCCGTTTGCAACACGCCACCCGAGACCACTCCGCCACCTGGCACCAACGCCCGCCCCGTCCAAAACACGCCCCGCCCAACACGCGACACGCGGGCCGCCCAACACCCGACATGCCCCCGCCCAACACGCGCCCATCCCTGACATGCGCCCCCGCCCCGGACCCTGCCCGCCCATGCCCGACAGCCCCGCCGATCCCGCCCAGCCCGCCAACCCCCTGACCGCCGACCCCCTGCACACGATCCCCAGCCTCTACGGCCCGCTGGCCGTGCCGCCCTGGCCCGAGGACCTGATCGTGCGGGCCCTGCAGGCGCATGGCGAATGGGGCGCGGCGGAAACCGAATTGCTGGCCCCGGTCCTGCCCGACGCCCCGGTGGTCTGGGACCTGGGCGCCTTCCTGGGCAGTTTCAGCCTGGGCCTGGCCCGCCATCACCCCCTGGCCCGGGTGCTGGCCGTCGAGGCCAATCCCCGGGTGCTGCCCTGCCTGGCACGCAATCTCGACCGGCTGCTGGCCTGCCCGGCACGGGCCCTGCATGCCGGGGTCGGCGGCCGGGCCGGCTGGCTGGTGCCCCGCGCCCGGCCCGATGCCGAGACCAACCACGGGGCGCAGGATTACGACCTGGTGACCGGCCCCGCCGGCCCGGCCGGGGCCGTGCCCTGCCGGACCCTGCCCGAGCTGCGCGCCGAACATGGCGATTACGACATGCTCAAGCTGGATCTCGAAGGGCTGGAAACCGAGGTGCTGCAGGGCGACCGGGCCTATATCGCCGCGCGCCGGCCGGTGATCTGGGCCGAATGCAACGAGGACCGGGCCAGCCTGGCGCTGCTGAAGGCCCTGGCCGGGCTGGGCTATGCGCCGGTCTACCTGGCCTTCCCGGCCTTTCGCCGGGCCAATTTCAACCGCGCCACCGACCTGATCTATCCGCTGGCCTACGAGGCCGGGCTGCTGGCCGCGCCGCCGGACCTGCTGGCCCGCCTGACCGGCCGTGTCGCGGGCGAAGAGATCATCACCCGGCCGCTGTCGGGCCCGCAGGACCTGCGCCGGGCGCTCTTTGACACGCCGCGCTGGGGCAAGGCCGAATGGGCGGGGATGAGCCGGCCCGAGCTGATCGCCCGGCTGGGCCGGCTGAGCCAGGGCCAGGGCCTGGCCGATTTCCTCGACCCGCCGGGCCAGCCCGAAGAGCTGTGAGGCAGGGGGGGCGCCCCAATCCCGTGCCCAATCCCGTGCCCTGCCCCGCGCGGGGGCCATCCGCACGGATCACATGGCGGGAATCGTCCGCGCGGCCCGCGTGCGGGGCGCGCCTGTGGGCATCAGCCGCACCGATCGCGTGTGGGTATCAACCGCACGGGCCACGTGCGAGGTCCATCCGCACGGATCGCGTGCGAGGACCATCCGCACCGCACACGTGCGAGGATCAGCCTTCCCAGGTGAAGGGGCTGTCGAAATCCTTCAGCAGCGGGGCGGCGGCATCCTTGCCGCTGAGCACGGCCTCGCCGGTCAGGTCCCAGGCGATGCCGATGTCGGGATCGTCGAAGCGCACCGCACCATCGGCCGTGGGCGAATAGTAATCGGTGCACTTGTAGATGATCTCGGTATGCGGCGCGCGGGTCGAGAACCCGTGCAGGAAGCCCTTGGGCACCAGCAGCTGCTTGCCGTTCTCGGCGGTCAGCTCGATGCCGAACCACTGGCCGTAGGTCGGGCTGCCCTTGCGGATGTCGACGGCCACGTCGAACAGCGCGCCCTGGCCGCAGCGCACCAGCTTGTCCTGGGCATCGGGCGGGGCCTGGAAATGCAGGCCGCGCACGGTGTTCACGGTTTCACTGACCGAATGGTTGTCCTGGACGAAATCCATGTCGATGCCGTGCTCGGCCAGCAGCTTCTTGTTCCAGCTTTCGGAGAAGAAGCCCCGGTCGTCGCCAAAGCGTTTCGGGGTGAGGATGAGCACGCCGGAAAGCGGGGTCTCTTCGATCTGCATGGGGGCCTCTCTGCCATGGAACTGCCGTCCCCCTTAACAATCTCCCGTCACGCTGTCACGGCTTGGCACGGCCCTGCCCCGATCGCCCGGCAGGAAACGCGCGGCAGTCACGGCCCAGATCACGGGCAGGATCGCGGGCAGGATCCCGGCCCGCACGGCGCCGCCCTGCCCGGCCGGTTTCAGGCGATCTCGAACCGGCGGCCGAAATGCTGCTGCAGCATGCCCTGCACGCCGGCTTTCGACACCGGCGAGTCCCAGAACGGGGTCTGCCGGGCATACTCCAGCCAGAGCCGGGCATCGCGGATCTCGGCCTCGCGCAGCCGGGCTCTATCGAAGAGATGATCCACCTTCACACCGGCCCCCTCCAGCGCCCGGATCAGCTTGCCCGGGGCAAACAGGGTCAGCCCCTTGGCCCGGATCGGCTGCCCGTCGGGGCGCGACATGAAGATCTGGTCGCGCATGACCTCGGCATAGGTCACCGACTTGGCCCGCGGCTCCAGGCTGCGGGCGTTCAGGCGGCGCTTTTCGCGACGGTTGAGCACCAGGACCCGGTTCAGGTTCCGCCCCAGGTACTGGGTTGCATGCAGGGCCGAGCCTTCCGAGAAGATCAGCAGCGAAGCCGAGGCATAGACGCGCATCTGGTCCAGGAAGGACTGTGTCTCGGGGCGGTAGACCCGCACACCGGCGGCGGCCAGCAGCTCTTCGAGATAGGCTTCGCCGGCGAACCGGGCATCGACCCCCGCCCGGGACACGAAGACCGGGCCGGTTTCCGGCAGCCGGCCCAGCATCCGCTCGGCATGGGCATCCAGGACATCGAGATGATCCGCATCGGGGCCCACCCCGCCCAGCTGTTCGGCCTGGGGCGCGACAAAGAGATCGCGCACATGCAGCGGGCCGGGATCGACCAGAACGTCCTGGCGGGCGACGCCCAGGTAATCGAGGATCGCCCACAGGAAGCCCGGAACGGCATCCGCCGGCGTGGCCGCGTCCCCGAACAGGTCGGGCAGCCCGGAGAACAGGTAGGGCCCCGGCCGGTCCGAGCGGATCGACGGCACGATCCGCATCCCGAAATCCGCGATCATATGCCCGAAATGCCGGGTGATCGGACCACACCAGATGGCTTCGGGGATCTGTCGTGCCCGGGCTCCGTCCCGCACGGGATCCCAGGCGGGGCGCAGATCCCTCGGAATCCGCCTGCGGCAATGCCGCGCCACGACCTGGTTGTCCCAATCCGCCCAAATCGGACCGCCGGTGTGAACGCTGCCCTCCTGCCCCCCCGCAAGAAGTTCCGAGAACGGGGCAACATGGGTGTCGGGGAAATGCATCATCCGGGTGTCTCTGAAAAAATCGCCGCCCGGCCCTGGCGGGGCCGCCATCCGGTGTCCTTAACAATCCCCGAACGCCCTGTCACCCGCGCGGCGAGCGGCGATGGCAGGACGACGATACGGTGGGCAAAACGGAGCGACAGGGAGGAACGACACGGGGAACGACACGGCCAGGTAGGATGGGTGCGCGCACCCATCCTACGGGATACGCCCCGGGGCCCCCGCGCCCCGCCCGAATGTTTCGCGCGCGAAACGTCAGCCCCGGCCGTCGCGGGCGGCCCGGGCGGCGACATAGCCCAGGAAGGCCCGGTCGGGGCTGCGCAGCCTGGGCCGGCCGGTCGACACCCAGTAGCCCCGCCAATCGGCCTCCAGCGCATAGACATCCGCCCCGGGCATCATGTCGCGCGCGCGCTCCAGCGCCTCGGGCCCGACGCTCGGCGGATCGACCGGCTCGACCACCCCGGCGCGCAGCGAGAAGCGCACCAGGTCGCCGGGCTCTTCGGTCATCTCGTAATCGGGCAGGTGGCCCCTGGCGATCATCTCGCGCAGCATCGCCCGGAACACCCGCCGGGGCGAGGCCGAGCCGGATTTCTTCAGCAGCGTGTCGACCGACACCCGCCAGCTGTCCTGCCGGCCGCAATGCTTGCGCGCCAGCTCGTAGATCCGCCGCTCCAGCGGCTTGCGCAGCCGGAAGTAATCGCGGTTCAGCGTCAGCACCGATTTCGACAGCACCGCCCGGTAGAGCCAGTCCGACAGCGTGACCGACACCGACACCATCCGCCCGCCCCGGGTGCGCCGCTCGATCTCCCAGCTTTCGATCAGCCCGAAGCCCGTGGTCGTCTCGCGCTCGCCGGTGACGATGTTGGTCGTGATCCGCGTGCCGGCCAGCCGCTCGAAGGCCTCGCGCAGGCGGCGGTAGGCATCGCCGCTGGTCTCGCGGTTGGTCGCCACCAGCAGGTCATGGGCCTTGAGCTGCAGCGTCCGGCTGACCCGCCGGCCGGCATTGATCGCCGCCATCAGCTGGCTGATGCAGAAGATCAGGATGTCCTTGTCGTGGATCGTGGCCAGCCCCTTGACCGACGGCGTCACCGTGATCTCGACCCCGTTGTGCTCGTAGCTCAGGATGCGCCGGTCGGGCCGGGTCGACAGCGAGAACAGCGGATGTTCCATCGAGGCCAGGTCATCCTTGGGCAGCGCATCGAAGATGTCGCAGACGAAGAAATCGCCCTGGCGGGTGCGGTCGGGCATCAGCCCTCCGGGTCCGGCCATGCCTGTCACAGCGCCGCTCATTCTGCCTGCCCCCTGCCCGCTCTGCGGCCGGCTTGCGCCCCCGGGCAAGGCCCCGGGGCTTTCGTGGTTTCATTGACGGCCACCCTAGACTTATCCACATCGGCCCGTCCAGCGCCACAAACGTGGGATCAGAGTCACCTTATCGGGGGATCAGAGTCGTCCTATCGTGGGATCGGAATCACCCCATCCTCCAGGGGCGTGATTTTTCCCAGCCATACCAACAACTTGCCCAGGACCCCGGGATGCCTTAACTGTAATATAACCAGAATATAACTTCGAAAAAATTTCGTCCGCCCTCGATCCGGGCCACCCGAAGGCTGGAGAACACCGGATTTTTGCAGGGAAAAGCCGCTCAACCTACCACGATCCTTCCCATGTGCTGCCTTTTGGGGTAGAATCTGGAAAACAGCGCATATCGAGCGGAACACGAGACATGGCCAAGGATCTCCCTCCCTATTTCAACATCGACGCCGAGGCCGCGCTGGCCGATCTCGACGCGCCCAGTACGACCCAGGGCTTTGCCCGCATCGCCGAGGCCTGCGCCCGCGGGCGCACCGACCTGGCCTCGCGCGGGATGGATGCCGAGGGGCGCAAGGCGCTGCGGCTGTTCTCGACCTGGGAGATCACCCGCTACCTGATCCCCGTGGCCCAGGCCCATTTCCGCCGCGTGCTCAAGGCCAACCCGGACCTGCCCCAGGGCCGGTCGGAAACCGAAGGCGGGGCCAAGTGGTTCACCCTGGACGAGGTGCTGCGCCTGCGCGCCCATTTCGCGGCCGAAGGATCGCGCGCGAAGGAATACAAACCCTTCCGCCCCGAGGGCCTGCCGGCCAAGCTGGTGGCGGTGGCCAATTTCAAGGGCGGGGTGGGCAAGACCTCGACGGCGGCGCACCTGGCGATGTCGGCGGCGCTGGATGGCTACCGGGTGCTGGTGATCGACCTCGACAGCCAGGGCTCGATGACCTCGATCTTCGGGGGCAAGGTCGAGGACGAATGGCAGACGGCCTTCCCGCTGATCGCCCGCCATTACGGCGAACACCTGCGCGAGGAGAACCGGGCGCGGGTGGCGCGCGGCGAGGCGCCGCAGCCGCTGGACGAGATGCTGGACACGGCCATCGACATGAGCGCGGCAGAGCTGATCCAGCCGACCCACTGGCCCAACATCGACCTGATCGGGGCCCAGCTGAACCTCTACTGGGCCGAGTTCCAGATCCCGGTCTGGCGGATGGCGGCCCGCGGCTGGAAGCTGTGGGATGCGCTGACCGACCGGCTGGAGGCCGACGGGGTGCTGGACGATTACGACGTGGTCTTCATCGACACGCCCCCGGCGCTTGGCTACCTGACGATCAACGGGCTGGCGGCGGCGGACATCCTGCTGGTGCCGCTCGGGGCGTCCTTCCTGGAATTCGATTCCACGGGTCGGTTCTTCGACATGCTGCATTCGACCTTCTCGTCGATCGAGGAGGGCGAGAACATGGCCGCCCGCGCCCTGGGCCGCGAGGAGCTGCGGTTCGAATGGGATGCCGTGCGCGCGGTGATCACCCGCTACGACGGGGCCCAGCAGGGCGAGATGGCGGCGCTGATCCAGGCCTATCTCGGCCGCACGCTGTCGCCCCACCGCCAGGATTTCACCGCCCTGATCGGCCAGGCCGGCGAACAGGTCTCGGGGATCTACGAGGCCGATTACCGCGATTTCAACCGCGAGACCTATGCCCGCGGGCGCGAGACCTTCGACGCGACCTACGCGGCCTTCAAGCGGCTGCTCATCGGGACCTGGCGGAGGGACCTGGCGGAGGGGACGGTGTGAGGTATTTCTGCCAAGAAGAAGACAGGGGACGGGACGCTGACCCGGGTGCGTGCTGCTGCTTCTTTCTCTTTCCAAATATCCCGGTGCAACCGCGCCCCCGGGCGGGCCGGCCGGCAGGGGCGCGGCCGCTGTCTTCAGGGAATCTCAACCGGGACCGGAGAGGAGGCCCGTCATGGCCAAACGCAAAAGACTGACCCCCGCCCAGGGCGATTACCTCGCCGCCTCCCCTGCCCCGGCCCTGGCGGCCGGTCTGGGCCCCGCGCCGATTGCCGCGGTTGCCGGCGAGGCGGCGTCGGCCGCGGCGCTGGCCGAGCTGTCGGGCGCGATGCAGGCGGCCCGCGACGAGGGTCGGCTGATCGAGGCGCTGCCGCTCGACAGCATCGCCTCGGGCCACCTGGTGCGCGACCGGATCCGGTTCGACGACGAGGAGATGGCCGCGCTCATGGCCTCGCTGAAGGCGCGCGGCCAGCAGACCCCGATCGAGGTCGTGCGGCTGGCCGACGGGCGTTACGGGCTGATCTCGGGCTGGCGGCGGCTGACCGCGCTGGGGCGGTTGCGCGAGGAGACGGGCGAGGCGCGGTTCGCGACGGTCAAGGCGCTGGTCACCGCGCCGGACAGCGCCGAGGCGGCCTATGTGGCGATGGTCGAGGAAAACGAGATCCGGGCCAATCTCAGCCATTACGAGCGTGCGCGCATTGCCCACAGGGCGGTGGCCGAGGGGGTGTTCGACAGCCCGCGGGCGGCGCTGCAGGGGCTTTACGGATCGGTCAGCCGGTCGAAGCGGTCCAAGATCGGGTCCTTCATGGCCCTGGTCGAGGCGCTGGACGACGACCTGCGCTTTCCCTGGGCGATTTCCGAGAAGCTGGGCCTGGCGCTGGTCCGGCTGGTCGAGGCCGATGGCGGCGAGGCGCTGCGCCGGGCGCTGCGCGAGGCCGGGGCGGGTGATGCCGGGGCCGAGCTGGCCGTGCTGCAGGGGCTGTTGGAGCCGAAGCCCGCGGCGCCGGCGCCCGAAGCAGGCGCCGGACCGGCAAAGCCGGCCGCGGCGGGGCGGGTCGGAGAGATGACCCGGTACGACATCACCGGCGGGCTGGTGCTGCGCCATTGGCCGGGGGCCGGGGGCGGGCGGATCGAGCTGTCGGGCGACCAGGTCGACGACCGGCTGCTGGCCGATCTGAAGGACTGGCTGGAACGGCGCTAGGCAGGAGGGGGGCATGCTCCCCGTCCCGCGCATGTTTCGCGCGCGAAACGTTTCGCGCGGGCTTGACGGCATCCGGCCCTGCCAGCCAATTATGCGGCCCATGATGACGTTCGACTTCGCCATGTCCTTTGGCAAGAATTGTGCTGCGCGGCGGCAACTGGATTACAAGCTGGCGGCGACCCTGCCGCCGGATGCCCCCGAAGAGATGGTCAGGGCCACGCAGAGCGAGAGCTTTCTGTTCGATTGGCTGATCACCCCTGAACAGGCACTTCTGCGCTTGCTCAGGTCCGATTTCGACGGGTTTTGCCGGCAGGAGAACATCGTTCTGAAAAACCGGCCCTCGGGGCAGATGGTGCTGGAAAAGAACTATCGCACCCAGCATCCGCACGCATTCGGAAAACGGGGCAAGGATCACCTGTCTACCGAGGATATCTCCGAGCAGTTCGCGGCCTACAAGGCGAAGATCGACTACCTGATCGCAAAGACCCGCCGGGCCCTGTCATCGGACGCCCCCAAGCTCTTTGTGCTGCACGGCTCGCAGCCGGGGGAGCATGTCGACAAGCTGGTCCGGGTTCTGGCCCGCAAGACCACGAACTTCCATCTCAGGCAGGTGGAAGCCATCCATCCCGGTGGCAGCCCGACGCCCAGGCCGGCCGACAGCGCGCGGGTCTCCTACAGGACGGTGCCGTATCTTCCCTATCCCGGCTCCACCCCGCATTGGCAGCAGGCCCTGTCGGACCTGGACATCCGCAACCGGTTCGCCCCGCGTACGGAGGATGACCCCGGCGCGGCGCGTCAGCCGAATTCGCGCAGGGCGGTGGAATAGACCTGCATGTCGATCTCGACCCAGGGCAGGATCGCCGACAGCTCGGCATGGGACAGGTCCTCGACCGAGCTGCGCCGCTGGGTGACGTTGATCTTGCGGTTCTCGATATCCAGCGAGAACCGGTCGTTCAGGGCCGAGACGAAATCGCCGTAGCGGTCCTGGAAGCCGACCACCGCAAAGCGGCGCAGGTTGGCCATGGTCTCGTCGAAGAGCATCTCGCGGGTCAGCGCCCGGTCGCGGCGGATCTCGAAGCGGCGCATCAGCCGGTAGCTGGAATGCAGCTGCCAGGTCATCCGGTTGTAGAGCTCCGAACACAGTTCCGGCTCGTCCATGGCCTGGGCGAATTCCAGCAGCGACAGCTGCTGGGCCACGGTGGTCTTGCGCGTGCGCTCGATGTCCTTTTCCCACAGCTCGCGCCAGAAGTAGTAGATCGACACGAACCGGTCGACGGGATGGCGCAGCACGGTGACGACCTGGTCGCCGAAGCGCATGGCATCCTCGTGCGAGAAATGCCCCGAAACGACATCGACCTCCGGCCCGACACTTTGCGGCACGGGGTCGACGATCCCCTTGACCTGCAGCTCGGGATGCGCCGAGACGAGGCTCTCGCGCAGCGAGGTGCCGGCCGTCTTCGGAATGTGGAGATGGATGAATTTCATAATGGTCCGACCCGGTTGTTCCCCCGCAAGCCCGGCAGGGCCGGGCGGATCAGCCATAGCCTGCGGGCGGGATTTGGGCAACAACCCGTGGCGGTTGGCAGGGTCCGGTCGGGGCATGGTGGGGGGCTGATCGGGGGACGGGTGGTGCCCGGTCGGTGCCTGGTCGGTGCCGGGGCCCCGGTGATGCGCGCCGGGCCATGCCGGGCGGTGTGCCCTGGGCCCCGCCAGTCATCCCGCCAGTCGTCCCGCTAGTCATCCGGCCATCGGGGCCACCTTTTGTCACGCCATCGGGACATCATCCGCCAACCATTTGCCCGACCTCTTGCCCGACCATTCGGCTACCCGCATGGCCCGCCCGCATGCCGGTCATCTGCCCGGCCCCGCGCCCGTCGGGGCCGGGCGGCGGGGCCCGTGGCGCGATCCGGCCGATCCTGCCGTCAGCGTCGGGGTTGCGCAATCAGGAGGCGATCCGGGGCGCCTGGCGGTCAACGCCTGCGGCAATCCTGCCGCAATCGGCGGGTTTGCGGCGCCCCGGCCCGGCCCGGGCGCTTTCCCGCCTTGCACGGTTTGTCTCAGGGGGCATCCTTGGTATGAACCACGAGACAGGCACCCGGGGGGCACCATGGACCAGAACCTTGAGGACGAGACCCGGCTGCTCGAGCGGCTGCGCCGGATCCGCATGGAAGGCCGCATCGAGGGCGCCCAGGTCCAGCTGCCCCGCGACCTGCTCGGCGACCTCTTCATGACCGTCTTCGGCCAGGCGGTCGACGAGGACTGGTACCTGGAGCGCTATCCCGACGTGGCCGATGCGGTGGCGCGCGGGGTGCTGGGATCGGGCGCCGAACATTACGTCCAGGCCGGGATCTACGAGGGCCGCATGCCCTACCGGGTGGCGCTGGACAATGCCGAGTATCTCGACAGCCATCCCGATGTCCTGGCGTCGATCCGCGAAGGTGCCTTTCGCAGTGCACTGGACCATTTTGTGCAGGTGGGCTTTGGCGAGGGTCGTGCATTCACGCTTGCATCCCCGGAAGCGACAGAGCCATAGACCGGCAACGACACCCGAGACGGTGAGGAATTGATGAAGACGACGTTTCTTTTCAGGAATTACGCGGAAGCCAACCCCGACCTGGCCGAGCTTTACGGCAACGAGGACGAGGTCGCCCTGCGCGAACATTACGAGAAATACGGCGCCGCCGAACGCCGGGGGGTCGATCTCGAGGATTACCTGCGCGTCGAAAAGGTGCTGCTGTCCGAGGAGGGCCATGTCTGCATCGCGGGCTGGGCCGACCGGCGCATGGCCGACAGCATCGCCGTCACCCTGGTCGTGGGCTACCAGATGTACGAGTTCGGCGAGCTGCGCGACCGGTTCTGCTGGTACCACCGCCAGGACGTGGCCGACGTGATCGGCGATCACGAACGGCCCTCGGGTTTCCTGTTCCTGGCCCAGATCCCCGAGTTCCGGATGCATTCCGAGGTCATGGTCCTGGTCAACGGCAAGAAATACTATGAAAGCGAGACCATGCGCTGGATGTCGGTGCAGAGCTTCATGGTCGATGCGCTGTCGACCTGCGCCGTTCTGGCCGACCGGCCGGTCGGGGCCACCCTGCCGCTGACCGAACGGCTGGAACCGGGCTTTTCCCAGGTCTGGCAATCCTACCTCGCCCGCCAGAGCTTTTCCTGCCTCTACGAGACCGGCACCGACCGGCCGGTCGAGCGGTCGATCATCATCACGCTCTACCGCGAGAGCGACATGCTGATCTCGCAGCTGGAAACCCTGGCCCCGGGCCTGGACGGCCAGCCGATCGAGGTGATCGTCGTGGCCAATGATTATGCCGGCGAGACGGCCCTGCTGTCCGAGCAGATGGCGGCCTTTTCGCAGCTGCACGACGTGATCCTGTCGGTGCATCTGTGTTCGGGCAACTCGGGCTTTTCGGCGGGCAACAATTACGGCGCGCAGATCGCCCGGGGCGAGACGCTGATCTTCATGAACCCCGACATCTTTCCGCCCGAGGGCCAGGAGGACCAGGCCTTTGCCTTCTTCCACGGCGACCCGGGCGAGGGGCTGGACGGGGCGCTGCTCTATTACGGCGACGGCTCGCTGATGCATTCGGGCATGTACACCACCGCCGACCGGGCGGTCGATCCGCGCCAGGCCTTTGCCGGGCCGGTGCTGCGGGTCGAGCATTACGGCAAGGGCCTGACCGCCCATGTCGACGACAGCGAGGACGACCTGGCCGCGACCCTGGCCGAGGTGCCGGCCGAGGGGCTGCTGGTCACCGCCGCGCTCTGGCGCATCCGCAAGGCGGTCTTCGACGAGATCGGCGGCCTGCCCACCGATTACATCATCGCCTATTACGAGGACGCCGATTTCTGCCTCAAGATGCTGGAGGCCGGCCGGCCGGTGCGGCTGGACCGGTCGCGCTGGATCCACATGGAAGGCGTGGGCAAGCCCAAGCCGCCGATGCTGCGCACGGTGATGTGGCTGAACCGGGCGCTCTATTCGCGCCGCTTCGCCGACAGCCCCTTCCTTGCCCCCGCCGCGACCGACCTCTTCCAGCTTTAAGGCCAGACCGATGAAATTCCTCACCCTCTCGCTCTACCATCCGCGAGTCATGAAGGGCGGCGCGCAATACGTGGCCAAGGACCTGCATGACGCCGCCGCGGCCGATCCCGAGGTCGAGGCGATCATGCTGGCGGGCATCGACAGCCGCATGTTCCCGCAATATTCCAAGGTCGGCGCCTCGATCACCGCCCTGCCCGACACCGACAACGAATTCCTGATGCCGGGCCGGCGGTTCGACGATTTCTTCCACCGCATCTACGACCCGCGGCGCAACAAGGCGCTGAAGCGCTTCCTGGAGACCCACCGGCCCGACGTGATCCACGTGCACCATTCGCTGTGGGTCGGGCTGGAGGCGATCGACCTGATCCGGGCGACCCTGCCCGACGTCAAGATCATCTACACGCTGCATGAATACCTGGCGATCTGCCACAAGCAGGGCCAGCTCTATCGCTACCACGAGGGCGGCATCTGCCAGGACACCCGGCCCGACCAATGCGTCGGCTGCTTCCCCGAGCGCAACACCGACGAATTCATCCTGCGCCGGCGCGGCTTTCGCCAGGCCTTTGCCAAGGTCGACCAGTTCATCTCGCCGTCGCAATATCTCAAGGACCGCTTCGTCGAATGGGGGCTGGAGGCCGACCGGATCACGGTCATCGCCAACGGCCATCACCGCCGCCGGCCCGAGACCTGGGAGCCCCGGCACAGCCCCGAGCTGAATGTCTTCGGTTTCTTCGGCCAGTTCGTCGATGCCAAGGGGATCGACGTGGCCCTGCGCGCCGCGCGCCGGGTGGCCGAGACGACGGGCCGCGAGATCGAGATCAAGGTCTTCGGGGGCAACAAGGAATATGCCACCAAGGATTACCTGGCCAAGATCGAGGCGGTGCTGGACGATGCGCCCGAAGAGCTGACCGTGACCGAGGTGGGGTCCTATTCGCGCGACAATGTCTTCGAGCTGATGTCGACGGTCGACTGGGTGGTGACGCCGTCGATCTGGCCCGAGACCTTCGGCCTGGTGGTGTCCGAGGCCTGGGATGCGCGGCGGCCGGTGCTGGCCAGCCGGGCCGGCGGGCTGGACGGGCGGATCATCGACGGGGTGAACGGCTATTCCTTCCTGCCGGGCTCGGACACCGGGCTGGCGCAGCTGATGGAATTCTGCCTGGGCAATGCCGATGAATGGCAGCGCATGGCCCACGAGATGCCCGACGAGATCACCGTGGGCCAGGCCTGGGAGGCCCACAAGGCGGTGATCGCGGGGATCTGATCCGGGACCCGATCGGGTGGTCTGATCCGGGGTCTGATCCGGGGGGGCTGGCCCGTTCGGTTACCGTCGGGGATCGGGCCGGGTCTGACAGGTTGCGAGGGGCGCGGCCGGGCCTTGACGGCGCGGGCCCCGGCCGGCCGGGATGGAACGGTGTTCCGCATGGCCGGCGACGGGCCTGACCGCGATTCTACCGGAAATTGACCGTTTCACCGGCGCGCCCCGGGGCGCGCCGGCTTGACAGGTGGCCCGGGCGGGCGATCATGATGGGGTTCGGCCATGGGCCGGACATGACGAGTGGACCTGCATCATCCGCGGATGGGGCAGGGGGGATCGGCGCCCGGACGGGCGCCACTGGACGGAAATGATGTCGACAGGCCGTAAGACCGGGCCGGAAGAGGGGCCGAATGCGGGCCCCGAAACGCATGAGACCCCCGAGACCCAGGCATCGTCCGCGGCAGCGGGCGGGGCGGCAGAGGCCGGCCGGGAGAATCCCGCCCCTGAACTTGCCCCCGATCCCGTCCCTGGCCCTGATCCGAAAGCGGACCGCCAGGCGCAACCGGAGGCCGGCACGCCCGGCCGGCCGGGGCGCGCGGGCCCTGCCGGGGCGCGCCGGCGCACCAAGCCCGCCCGCCGCGGCCCCGAGGCCGATGCCGCGCTGTTCGAGGGTCTGGCGCTGGACCTGCCGGCCGACCGGTTCCCCGATCCGGTCCTGGCCCTGACCGATCCCGGCCGGGCGGCCCTGGCCGAGGCCCTGCGGGCCAGCCTGCGCAAGGTGGCCGGCGATCTCGACAAGCCGCCCCGGATGTTGCGCCGCCAGCGCGGCCCGCGCCGCCGGGTGCTGCTGGAAACGGTGATCGCGCTGTATGATTCGGGGCTGAAGGTCGAATGCGCCCATCTCGCCGCGGCCTCCGAGCTGACCCATTCGCGGGTGATCATCCTGTGGGTCCGGGCGCTGGAAGAGCTGCGCGCGACCGAGGCCCTGGTGGCCCTGATCGCCCGGCTCGAGGCCGATCCGACGCTGCCGGCGAAGAACCGGCGCAACCTGCTGGACCTGCGCATGCACAACCAGAGCGGGCTGATGGCCGCCGACATGCAGGTCTTTCTGCCCGGGCCGGTGCCGGCCGCGCTGGCCGATGCGCTGGCCGCGTTGCCCGCCCCGGGGATCGACTGGGTGCCGCGCCACATGGCCGGGGTGCTGGCCGGCCAGCGCGGGCTGAGCGGGGCGGCGGCCGAGGCATTTGCCGCCGAGCTGAACTGGGGCCGGGCGGCGGTCGACCTGCTGACCTTCCTGAAATATTACGCCTGGCCGGCCTCGGGCGGGCCGCAGCCGGGGCAGGGCGGGCCCGATGATGCGGCCGTGCGGGCCCTGGCCGGCCAGTTGCGCGACCTGGTGGTCAAGCCCGATCCCAACCCGATGGTCGAGGCCGCCCGGGCCGGCCGGTCGATCGTGCTGGTCTCGGCCCATGCCGGGCTGCCGGTGGTGGCGCCCTGGATCATGACCGACACCGGCCTGCCGCTGATCGGCATTTCGGCCAAGTCGCCGACCAACCTGACCCATCCGACCGAAAAGACCCTGGGCACCCATGGCAATTTCCAGGCCGATTTCCTGAAGGCCGTGAAGATCCTGCGCCGCGATCCGCACCTGGTCCAGCTGCTGCCCGATGGCGGGTTCGGCGGGGCCACCAGCCTGCACCGGCTGCGCGGGCGCGAGATCCCGCTGGGGCAGGGCGCGGCGACCATGGCCTGGCAGGGCCGGGCGGCGGTGTTCTTCTTCGGCACGCGCTGGCGCGCGGATGGCCGGCTGGAGATCTACGTGCGCCCCGGCCCGGTGGCCGAGGCCGGGGGAGACCGGGCGGCCTTTGACGCGGCCTTCCACGGGTTCTACCTGGGCTGCCTGGAGGATATCGTCGCCGGCCCGGCCCGCGACATGGCCCCCGGCGGCGGCTTCTGGCGCCACCTGGTGGGCGAGCCGGCCCAGGCCCCGGGCTTTGCCCTGGCCGGCGAGGGCGGCGGGCTGTTGTCCGTGTCCGATGCGCCCGCCACATCGACCGCTGCATCGCCCGATGGTCTGGCCAATACGCCGATCCTGCCCGAACCGTCCTGACGGACGCCCGTTTCCCCGGCGCCGCCCTCCGGGCGGGGATCAGCTCCAGCGGCCGAAGACCAGGACCCGGCAGGCGGCGGTGTCGGTGGCCGCGAAATCGGTGCCCCCGGCCACCCGGTAGAGCCGGATGACCACATCCGTGGCCGAGATGCCCAGCACGCAGGGGGCCAGGGCCTCGTCGAGGCCGGGGCCGCTGACATTGGCGCTGAAATCGGCGGCATCGAGGGCCAGCGAAAAGCACAGGTCGCCCGAGCCGATGAAGGGCAGGGGATAGGTCCAGCTGGCTTCCAGCCGGCCGCCGGTGGCCTGCGACAGGGTCAGCTGGGCGGTGCAGATCTGGGTGCCGTCGGCCCAGCGGACATACCGCCCGCCCCCGGCGCTGCCCCGTTCGATCACCGCCCCGGTGGGGATGCCCCCGCTGTCGGACACCGGGCCCAGCAGGTTGCCCGGCCCATAGGCATGATCGGCCCGGGCCAGCCGGCCGGGGGTGGTGTCGGTCGGGCCCTGCTGGACGGCCGCGCCGCCGATCGTGCCGGCGCTGGCGTCCAGGCTCAGGGCGGTGGTCCAGGCGCTGCCGTCGGGGCTGACCTTGATGGCGAAATCGTCCGATCCGGTGGTGCCCATCTCGGCCCGGCCGGACCAGCCGGTCTGGAACAGCAGGCTGGCGGTGTCGGCCGGCCCGGCCTTGTTGATCCGCAGCTGGTGGCCGGCCCCGCCATGGGTCAGCAGCGTGCCCGGCCCGGCCACGGCCAGCGGGTTGGCCGCATCGGCGGCGGTGCCGATGCCCAGCTCGTCGAGGCCGTCGAGCCCGGCCTGGGCGAGGGCCCAGGCGCTGCCGTCGAAGATCACGTCGGCGGCCTCGGCCAGGACATGGACCCGCCAGCCCGGTTTCGGCGCGACAAAGACCCAGCCGGTGCCGTCATGGGCGGCAATGGCCAGGTCCTGCCCGGCCCAGTCCCCCTGGCCCCCTGCGGCGACCAGGTGCACGGCTCCGGCAGCCACGGTTTCGGGCGGCTCGACCCGGTCGCGGTCCGCGGCCACGGCCTGGACCAGCAGGTCGAGCCGGGCCAGGGCGGTGTTGTGGGTCACGTGTTTCTGGGCCTGCGAGGGCTGGATATAGGGCAGGGACAGGACGGGAGAGCTCTGGGAGCTGTCGGACATGGAAAGGCACCTTCGCGCTGGCGGATGTCGGCCAAGAGGGCTAGCGCGCGGGGCTGAACAGCCGGTGAGCAGGGCGCGCGCAGGGTGTTGCGCGGCGGGTGTGGGGACGGGGAACAGGGGCGGAAGACAGGTGCGGGGACCGGGTGGAAAGCCGCACCGGGAATGAAACGGGCGGTCTCGCAAAGGGGGGCGCAGTCCGGGGGAAATCCCCCGGAAATCCTTTGAAAATGCAGAGGAAAATGATTTAGTTAAAAAGTTGAGTAACAATCCTCATAAGGATCCGAAGGCATGTCTGACAATCTGGTTCTGGGTGTATTTACCGAGCTCGCGACCCTGGAGGGAAAGCGGAACGCCGATGGGAGCTGGAATGATACCGATATTGGCGAATTCACCACGCTTCTGCGCCGGTCGATGCGGCTGGTGGCCGATACCAAGCGCAAGGTCGAAGACGCCGACGGCTGACCGCGACCGGGCCCGGGTCTCGTGCCGGGCCGCAAATTCCCCCGGCGCTCATTGGCTGCCGGGGGACACGGCTCAGCCGTAGTGGGTGGCCATCCAGTTGCCGGCAATGCCGGGGAACCGCTTTTCGAGCTCGCGATAGATCGGCTCGTAGCTGCGGCGCAGGCCGTCGTATATGTCGCCCGGAATCTCGGCCGCCTCGCCCTTGTGCACCACCTTGTCGAGATCCCCGTAATGGTCGGGCTCGAACTCCAGCCCGATGAATTCGATCACCTTGCGCAGGAACGGTTGCGGGCTGGCACTGATCTCGTCGAAGAAGCCGACCATCAGGTTGCTTTCGGGCACGCAGCCCTGCCAGCGGTCCAGGATGGCCGGATAGTCGGAGCGGGCGAAGACGTCGGGCTGATCGAGCAGGGCCTGGGGGTGTCCGCGATCGCTGCCCTGGCGTTTCATCAGCATCCGCACATGCGACCAGCTTCGGGAGATCGGATCGCGCATGATGAAGAGGAATTTCGCGTCGGGTGAGAGGGTCAGCATGTGCTCGATCCCGGCCTTGGGCAGCAGCGAGTATTCCGGCGTCAGATCGCCGGCCAGGCGGTCGGGGCCGGCATAGGAAAAGACATTGCGATACCAGTCGTCATCCACCGCCGGATCGGTGATCGTGGCCAGCATCCGCACGTAGAAGAAATTGTATTCCTCGTTGTTGCGGAAATAGTTGCGCAGGCTGCGCCCGGCATGTTCGTCGCGGTGCCACTGGGTCCACTGGGCATGACCGGGCACGTGGACCTGGTTGAAATACTGCACTTCTTTGACCGGCGGCAGCCAGATGTCCGGATGCCGGCGCAGGTTGCTGTGCAGCCAGGTCGTGCCGGCTTTCTGTGCCCCGATGCAATAGAAGTCGGGGGCCTTGGGGGCGAGTTTCTTTGCGCACATGACGGTATCTGCCCTCTTGTGGGAGCTGAGCGGAAGGGAGCCGGGGCCGGGAGCCCGGGCGCAGGATGGTGTCCCCGGGGGGCGGGACAGGGATCAGTACTGGGCCCAGATCGCCGCCCACCCCGGATCGTAATCGAAAAGCGCGGCATAGCGGTCGCCGGGATCGCCGGTTTCCCTGGGGGTCTGCAGGCGGTCATGCAGATCGCGCATGAAGCCCAGGAGGGTCGGGTTGCGCATCCTGTCGAGCTCGGGGTCGTATTCGGGGGCCGGGATGATCACGTCCTGCCCGGCCGAGCGCATGATCGACACGAGCATCCGGGCAAACAGGCTCGATGGCGCGAAGTTCACGGTGGTGCTGACGCCGCGCAGCAGGCCCAGGTTGGCGCGGGTCAGGGATTTCGGCGGGAGATAACGGATTTCCAGCCCGGTCCGGTGGACCCGGCGTATCTCGGTGCTCTCGTCATCGAGATGGATGACGTTGAGAAGCGGCTGGCCGGCCATGGCGGCCAGTTCCGACACGACCTGGATGATCGCCGGCGAGGCCGTCTCGAGGATCACCGTGATACCGTAGCGGCTGGCCGCATCGATCGGGGACATGTCCCACATCAGCGGGAATTCCTTGCCCCAGAAGGGCAGCACCTGGGTCATCTCGGCCCGCAGCGCCTTGCGCAGGCGGGACGCCGCGGGCGTATCGCTGTTGGCCAGGACGCTGACCGAGGTGAACGGCCCCGTCAGCTTGCCGACGGTGTCGATGATCGTGTCGATGTCGGTGCAATGGAGGTTGGGCAGGTCGAGGTAGATCCGGTCGAAGGCCGGTGTTGCATGCAGCCCGGCCAGCCCGGGGACATGGCCCAGCCAGAGATGGCGGATCCGCAGATGCGAAAGCAGCGCGGCAAAGCCGCTCCAGCGGATGCCGGTATTCTCGAGCCACTCGATGTCCTTGGGGGCCAGCTGTGCCCGGGCGGCGCTGTTCACGTAGATCTGGCTTGCGGGGGCGCTCATGCAGAACCGGGCCAGGCCGCTGACATCCGGGATCTCGTCGAAATAGAGCGCGATCGGGCTGCGGTGACCAAGGTAGGTCATGGTGCTCCTGGCCAGCGCCTCGAAGAGCGACCCTTTCGAGACGCTCCCGAGCCCCGGGCAGATCAGGGTATAGCTCTGCGTCTCGGCAATCATCGCCCCGGTGGCGTCGACCCCCTTCTGCATGGCGGTCGACACGGCCCGGTGGCTGCCCATGGTGGCCAGGCGGAGCTGGTCGAGCGCATCGGGGCCGCCATGGGCGAGATCGATGCAGGCCTCGGCGATTTCGGTGAACGACGCCAGGGCCTGGTGTGGGTGGAAGGGGGTGTAGCCCTCGAAGGCATGGGCATGCGAAATGACCGGCAGGCCGAATGTCATGGCCTCGGAGGTCTTGATCTTGAGACCGGTCGAGAATTCCATCGGCACCAGCGCCACGTCGATGTCGCGGTAGAAGTCCTCGACATCCTCGACCCAGCCGACCTTTTCGACGAACGGCAGGTCGCAATGGTCCAGCATCTCGCAGATGGTGCCGCCGATGACGATCCTGAGCGGCGGCAGGTAGGTGCGGAACAGCGGCGCGGCGACATCCAGGAAGCGGTTCAGGTTCTGCAGGTTGATGCTGTTGCGGGCGCCCATGACCCCGATGCGCAGCTCGTGGTCGGCCGGGTCGGCGGGCCCGGCGCGCCGGGGCAGGTAGGTGCCGGGATCGGCATGGGGCACGGTCACGACCGGCTTGGCGGTCATGGCCTGGAACAGCAGGCGTTCCTCGTCCTTGATGGCCCAGACGATATCGGCCCGGTCGAGCGCGATCTTCTCGTCGTCTTCGGTCGTGTAGAAGAACTCGGGCGCGATGCCGTAGGATCCCAGCAATTCCTTGCGCCCGGAGAACTTGTCATGGGTGTCGAGGATCCTGAGCGTGCCGCGGGGCATGAAATCGAGCGCCCGCGACAGCCAGGTGTAATTGACGATGGCCACGTCCGGCAGGATCTTGTCGCCGAGCCAGCCCAGCGTGGCCTCGAGCTGGGGGTCCCACCATTCATCGATGCCGTGATGCGTGCCGGCCGGATCGCTGTGCAGGTCCCGGGTCGGGGGCACGAGGTAATAGCCGTCCCATTCTTCCATCATCGCCTGCTGCGCCCTGGCGGGCAGCTTGCCGCGCCATTCGGCCTCGGAGGCGTAATGGACGAAATGGATCGCGGCGCCGGCATCCTGGAGCATCTTGCAGACCCGGTAGATCCGCCGTCGGTTGCCGTAATCCTGCGGATGGGTCGGCGTGGGCGAGACGACAAGCACGACGCGCCCGCGCCAATAGGTCTCTCGTGCCTTGGGATGGGCCGGTGTCATCAGGGCTTGCCCTTGAACCCGGACAGCATCGCGATGGTGTAATTGTAGATCGCGTCCAGCTGTGCCTCGAAGTCCTCGGGGTCTTCGAGCGGGCGGTTGAACCCGGCGACCGAGCGGTAGCGCGGGGGCTGCCGCAGCAGGTATTCCAGGGCGTTGTCCATCGCGTCGGCCGCCCATCCGTCGACCGTGGGATCGTTGATGGAATCGGACACGGCCTGCCAGGCGGAACGGCGGCGGAACCACATCTGGTCGAGCCGCCGGCGATCGACCAGATGGTCGACTTCGGCCTCGGGGACATAGAGCGCAAGGCCGCCGAGATCCGACAGTTTCCGCAACACGTCGGTTTCCTCGTTGCTCAGAAGGCTGCTTTCCGGACCCTTGCGCCCGAGTTCGGTATCGAAACCGCCGATCTGGAGGAGGGGCGCGCGCCGGAACGAGATGTTGGCGCCGGCGATCCATTCATTGCGCTTGATGACGCGGGTGGCCCCGCCCCAGTCGACGACGGAGACATGCCCCAGCTTGCTGTCGCCCAGCCAGGCGGGCCGCGGGACGTCCCAGATCGGGCTGATCTTGCCGCCGGCAATCATCGCGGACGGGCCGAAGGATTCGAAGGCCCGGACCAGTTCGCGCAGCCAGTTGGGTTTTGCGATGGCATCGTCGTCGAGATAGGCGATGACATCGGCCCGGGTGTGCCGGGCGGCGACGTTGCGCGCATTCGACAGGCCCGGGGTCTTTTCGACCATGTAGGTCAGGTTGGGCCGGTCCTTGTAGGCCTCGCCGAACTGCGCGGCGGCGGCGTGGTCGGGCGAATTGTCGACCACGATGATCTCGTAATCCGACAGGGCCATGTCCTGGGCCAGGCAGGAGTCGATGGCCAGCGCCAGCAGGTCATGGCGGTTGTAGGTGCAGATGGCGGCCGCGATCCGCGGGGCCGGGCCGTCCGCCGCGGTCCCGGTCGATGCCTTCGCTGTGGGCTGCATCAGGCGGCCTCTTCCCCGGTGACCAGCAGGCTGTGGAAGGCCACAGCGGCGGTCCGACGGTCATCTTCGGAGAGGCGGCGGAAATGGGGAAAGCGGAAGGTGAGCGTCGTCGGGCCGGTTGCCTGGTCGCGGCTTGGCAGCACCGATGTCACCCGGCGCCCGGCCGGGGTGGTCTTTTCGAGCGTGACCTGGCGTTCGGCATCGTCGTCGAAAAAGGCCAGGTGTTCGTAATTGGCCGGTTCCACGGAGTTGATCAGGTCGAGCGTGACCGTGTTCGGGCGCCCGCGGTCGATGTAACAGGTAAAGGTCAGAAGCCCGCTTTCCCCGGCCCAGCGAAACGGGTTGCCCGCATTGTCGAATTCGATCCCGTGAAAACCGCTCGACCGGGGCAGGTGTTCCATCGCGCTGAGTTCGAAGGACGAGGCCATTTCGATCTCGGTGGCCGAGACCGGTTCCTGGATGTTCAGGAGCAGGTCGCGGCCTTCCTGGTAGGCGTTGAGCAGTTGAACGGAGGATTCCAGCGCGTCGATCCGGCGGGCCTGGTGCGCGAGGGTATCCACGAGCTTGCGGACCAGGTCCGTGCCATGGAGAGAGGAAAATTCGGCTTCCAGTTGTGTCCTGTGATCTTCAAATGACTTCATCTTGGGAATTCTCGTCTTCTGAATTGAGGCTGGCCTGGGAAAGGGGTGGAGGGTCCGGTGTGCAACGTCTTAGGCGCCGTACTGTCTTTGCACCAGCCTGATACTACTCATTGTAAAGTAATTTCCGACGCCGTGTGGACCTTGCGCTGCAAAGGGCGACGGGGCAAGGCCCTGCGTGACGTCAGAGGTGGCGCGGAGGGGCTGGCAGGGGGCATGTGCTCCTTCGGGGGCTGGCCCGGGATTTTTGGGTGTTGCGCGGCAGAGCGCCGGGCCCGGTCGTGCTGCCGCGGCGTGTCTATCCCGCCTGCCGGACCGGATCCAGGGAGGCGCTTGGCCAGTGCCGATCGATCTCCATGTCGGGGAAATGTGCCCGGATGAAGGTATAGGTGTCGGCATAGGTCTGCGCGACCTGTTCCATCGTGTCCCGGGAAATGGGCGCGCTCTTTTTCGAAACGTTGTGTTTGAACGCGTAATCGGGGTCTTTCAGATCAACCCCGACCGTGGCTTTCAGCCGGGCCCATTCGGCAGGGCTGTCGAGAAGGGTTTCGTAGAGACAGACGAAGCGGTCTTCGGGACGAAAGACCGCTTCGATGTTGCGGATGGTGTCCTGGTAGGTTCCGCGCAGGCGGGCATCGGCCGTGTTCATGGCCCTGAGCACGGCCTTCTCCTCGGATTGGGGGAAGACGTGGTCCGGTTTCTGATCGAGCTTGAGGCGCCGTTGCATGCGGACCGCGCTCCAGAGGCGTTCGACCGGATCACGCATCAGGAAGACACATTTCACCGTGATCCCGCGGTCGCGGAAGGCGCGCTGCACGGTTGCGAGGGTCTCGGCGCTCAGGCCGCTGTAGGACGGGGTGATGTCGCCGGTCAGGTCGATGCCGTCCTCGCGCAGCAGGCGGGCGAAGTAATCGTAATAGGCCTCGGGATCCGTGTAGAAGCCCAGCCATTTGAATTCGCGCCGCCGGGCATGTGCGAGCACGGCCTCGCGATCGGCATTGGCGGGCAACGCGGGCAGGCTGTCCAGCCGCTTGCGCAGCATGCCGAACATGTGCGGAATCGTCAGCACGTCGAGGACGTGGTACTCCTTCACGAACCCCATGTTCACGTTCGGGTTTTCGGAGATCTGCCGGTGCAGCCAGGTTGTCCCGGCCTTCTGTGCGCCAAGCCCCAGGACAAACGTCGTCACGCCGGGAATCCTTGTTCTGCCTTCATGTCGGATGGTTCTGCCCGACGGGACACATGCTCACCACTGGGGGAGGTTACCCGTACGAGAATAGTGTTTCAATCTTCCCCGCCGTCCGCGCCTCGGCGCAGAATTCGCGCCAGTTCGACACCTTCTGGTGGTAATTGGCCGCCTTGTCCTGCTTGGTGTGGTTCGAGGTCATCTTCTGGCCGGACACGGTCTTGTCCAGGCCCATCCCGGCCAGGGCGTCCAGGGCCACGGCCAGGTGTTCGGAGGCCTCGCAGTTGATGTCGGCCTCGTAGGTCAGGATGCAATGCGGGTTGTCCAGTTTCGACAGTGATCCGTCGATCCAGTCGTACCAATCCCTGCGCTGCTGGAACCACAGGTCGTAATCCGCGAAATCCAGGGTGATCTTCTGGCCGGTGGTGTTGGCCCCGGTCCATGTCTGCAGGGCCATGGCCTTGCGGCTGCTGATGTAGCAATCGATGAGCAGCCGCTTGACCACGACGAACATCGTGCCTTCCCGGGCCATGAAGGGTTCCAGCGCGTCCCGTTTGAGATGTGCGGGGAAGATCTTGTAGGACAGGCTGTCATGGCCGTCCCGGGCGCAGGCCTCCGACAGGGCCTTGATGGCCCTGACAGGATCAGCCCGCATTGCCGCGGTCAGGGCCGGATCTTCCGGCTCCGTGGCCTCAAGCCCGAAGGTCGCGGCCAGGTCGCCGACATACTTCCTGCAGCCATAAGCGGATTGTCTATGGAAGATCTCCGCAAAGGAAGCATGTCCTTCGAGCTTTCCCCAGAGCGAGCACATGTAATTTGTGCCAGTGCGCGGCATCGCAAGAATGCAGACTTCCTTCATCCGGTTTCCTTCATGACCTGTCCACTGCGTCTGTCGACGGGCCCCGGCGGGGCGGGGGCCCCGGAGGCATGTCAGAAATGACGTGCCCGCCAGGAGACCGCCACGTCGGGAAACTCGTCTGCCAGCCGATCGTAAACCGGCCGGAACCGTTCTTTCATCCTCTCGTATATTCCGTCCGGAATATCCAGCGCTTCTCCTTCGTGGACCTTCTTTTGCGCCTGCGGAAACAGGGCCGGGTCAAAGTCCAGGCCGAGAAAGCCGATCGTCTCGCGCAGCAGGTCGAGCGGCCGCCGGGCCACGTCGTCCATGAACAGCGTGAGCAGGCGGTCCCCGGGCACGTGGCGGCGCCAGCGGTCGAGGATTGCCGGATAATCCGCCCGGTCGCAGATGTCGTCGAGCAGCGCGAGTTCCTCAAGCGGGATGCCGCAGGGCGGGGTCCGGTGATGGATCATGCGGACATGTGACCAGCAGCGTTCGATCGGATCGCGCATCATGAAGATGAACCGGGCGTCGGGGGCCAGCCCGAGGATATGGGCAATGCCGGTGTCGTCGAGCAGCGAGTATTCCGGGGTCATCTCGCCGGCGATCTTGCTGCCGGCGGCGGCAAAGATCTCGCGGTACCAATCGTCGTCGACGCCGCGCATGGTGATCAGTGTCAGCAGCCGCACGTAATGCAGGTTGAGCGGGTCGTTGTTGCGCACGTAGCTCGACAGCGAGCGCATGGCATGGCTGTCGCGGTGCTCCTGTGTCCAGCTGCGGTGGGCGGGGATGTGGACCTGGTTGAAGTATTGCAGTTCCTTGACCGGCGGCATCCAGATGCGCGGGTGGTGGGTCAGGTTGGCATGAAGCCAGGTCGTGCCGGATTTCTGCGCACCGATGCACAGGAAGTCGGGTGAGCGCGGCGGTGCGTCCAGGAATGGTTTCATCGTGCGAGGTCTTTCAATGGCTGGATGTCGGCCCCGGGGGTCCGAATGGCCGATCTAGCTTGTCCGCGCCGGAAGGCGACCCGGATATCCGGGGGGCGGCGGACCGGTGCCGTGGTCGTCGGGGAGGGCAGTGAAGGGAAATGGTCTTGCGCAGCCTGCAACTCTCTTGGTCCATGTGCCGGTCCGCAAACACGGGGTGTGCGACAGCAGATCGAAAGGTCCGGGCACGTCTGGCCGGATCAGAGTAGATGAGGCGGGGGTCTTGTCAATGAATACCGGCCGGGTGCGGCAGGCCTGTGCCCGACCCCCGGGGCCGCGGCTCGTGGCGGGGACGGGGCCGGATATTTTTGAAGAGAAAGAAGCAGGGGGGCGGTCTTTGGGGCCGCCCCTTTTGCGTGCTGATGCCGGGGAGGGGCGGGGGCGAGGCGGGGCGCCCCCATCTGTTCCTGTCAGGCCCCGATCAGACCCGGTCAGCCGATGCCGGTCAGAGCGAGTTGGCCGCGTTGAAGACGCCGAAGAACTGGCCGAAGATCTGCGAGATGGTCAGGACATCGTTGATCGGCGATTCCGTGGCGATGACCACGTCACCCGAATTGACCGGGAAGTTGCGGGCCGAGAACAGCCCGTCGAAATTGGTCAGGTCGACCGAAAAGACCACCCGCGTGTTGCGCGGGCCGCGCACGCCGGGGCTGACGGCCGAGGACGGGTATTCGCGCAGGATCAGCAGGCCGCGCGGATCGGCCAGGCGTTCGTTGACGCCGCCGATGATCGAGATGGCGTCCATGGCCGAGACATCATCCTTGGGGAAGGTGTGCAGGGCCTCGGTGCCGGTGGCGCCGAAGGACAGGAAATAGCGCCGGTCGTCCTCGACGAAGACCTTGTCGCCGCCGCGCAGCAGGGTGTCGTAGCCCGGGTTGTCGAGCAGGCGTTCGATCGAGGTGCCATAGATCGACGCGCCGCGGACCAGGCGGATCTGGGGGTTGTTGATGCCCGTGCGCACGCCGCCGCCGGCGGCGATCAGGCTCATCACCGAATAATTGCGGTCGGGCATCGGGTAGGTGCCCGGCGCGCCGACCCCGCCGACCAGCTCGACCGAGTTGCTGCGGCCTTCGGTCATCGACAGCTGGACCTGGGCCGAGGGCACGATGGCCTCGAGCTGGGCCTGGATCTCGCGGCGGGCCAGGTCGGGGGTCAGGCCGACGACGCTGACATCGCCGATATAGGGCACGAAGACCGTGCCGTTGGGCGCCACCCGGCTTTCGTCCAGCTGCACGGCGCGCTGTTCGGTGCCGGTCAGCAGCGAATTGTCGGAACTGTCCCAGATGGTCAGGTTCAGCACGTCGCCGGACTGGATGATCTGGCTGCTGGCCCCGGTGGTCTTGCCGATCCAGCCGATCCGCTCGATCTTGCCGGTCACGGGCCATTTCTCGACCGTGGGCAGGAAGGCCCGGGTCACCCGGTAGACGGCGAATTCGTTGTTGTCCTCCGCCACCTGGCTCAGGATCTCGTTGCTGGCCGGGCCGCTGGCGGGCAGGCGGCCGCAGGCGGCAAGAGCAAGACAGGTCAGGGCGATCAGGCAGAAGCGGATCGGGTGGATCATGGGAGGGTGCAGCCTGTATTTCCGTGCTAGATGCGGAAACGTTAATGGCCGGGAGCCGGGGGAGGGTCAAACCATTCTGCCAGAAAACATGCAAATTCCCGCCATATTGGTCATGGGGGCAACAGGTCGCCTCGGTCGCATGCTGCAACGCCACTGGGCCGGGCCGGGCGGGTTGCCTGCCGGGGCGGTGACATGGGGTGCCCGGCAGGCCGGGCCGGGGGCCATCGCCGGCGCGCGGCTGCAGCCCTGCGATCCGCTGGCCGATCCGGAGGGGCTGGCCGCCCTGGCCCGGGGCCGGCGGGCCGTGCTTTGCCTGGCCGGGGTCACCCCGGCGGCGGCGGCCCGGGGCGTGGCCTGGGCCGATGATACCCAGCTGGCCCTGGCCGCCCTGGCCGCGGCCGAGGCCGCCGGGGCCCATGCCTTCGTCTGTTCCTCGGCGGCGGTCTATGGCCGGGCCGGGGGGGTGTTGCAGGAAGACGCGGCGCCCAGCCCGGCCGCGCCCTACGGCGAATCGAAGGCCGCGATGGAAGCCGCGGTGCTGGAGCGGGCCGGCCGGACGGGGCAGGGCGTGACGATCCTGCGCATCGGCAATGTCGCCGGGGCCGATGCCATCCTGGGCGGCTGGCGCGCGGGGTTCACGCTGGACCGCTTCGCCGATGGCACCACCCCGGCCCGCAGCTATATCGGCCCGGCCGGGCTGGCCCGGGTGCTGGCCGGCCTCGCCGGGCTGGCCGGCCGGCAGACCCTGCCGCAGGTGCTCAACATCGCGGCGCCCGGCCCGGTTGCCATGGGCGCCCTGCTGGATGCCGCGGGCCTGGCCTGGACCCCGCGCCCGGCCCCCGACACGGCCATCGCGCGGGTCGAACTGGCCACCGACCGGCTGCAGGGCCTGGTGCCGCTGGATCCGGCCAGCCCCGGCGGGCTGGTCGCCGAATGGCAGGCCGACAGGGAGATCGGAGACACCGAAGGCGCAACGACCGGCCCGACGACCCGGAAGACGGGCGGCGAGACGGGCGCGCCGGGCTGATCCCCGCCGCCCGGCCCGGTTTCGCCCGCCCGCGCCCCGACCCCCGCTTCGCCCCGACCCCCGCCCGCGCCTCCGGCGGGGCCTTGCGCCGCGGCCCTGTCTTCTTCTTGGTCCAAATACCCGACGCAGCGCTTGCCGCCCGAACCGGCCCGGGGCCCCTTGCGCAACGCCGCCGCCCGCGCCATGAACCGCGCATGACACCTGCCAAGCGCCTGCTCGATCTCTTCTTCGCCGCTCTCCTGGTCGTGCTTCTCGGCCCGGTCATGCTGGGCCTCGTGATCTGGCTCTGGGTGAAGCAGGGCCGGCCGCTGTTCTACGTGGCCGAGCGGATGAAGGCCCCGGACACGCCCTTCATGCTGTGGAAGCTGCGCACCATGACCGTGGTCGACGAGGATGCCGGCGTGTCGGGCGGCGACAAGGCCACGCGGGTCACCCCCGAGGGCGCCTTTCTGCGGGCCAAGCGGCTCGATGAATTCCCGCAGCTGTGGAACATCATCCGCGGCGATCTCAGCTTTGTCGGCCCGCGGCCGCCCCTGCGCGAATATGTCGACCGTTTCCCGGAGATCTACGGTGAGGTGCTGAAATCGCGGCCCGGGGTCACCGGGCTGGCGACCATCGTCTATCACAAGCACGAAACCGCCCTGCTGGAGCGCTGCGCCACGCCCGAGGAGACGGATGCCGTCTATGCGCGCAACTGCGTGCCGCGCAAGGCCCGGCTGGACCTGATCTACCAGAAGAACCGCACGATCTGGACCGATTTCGACATCGTCTTCCAGACCATCGGCAATCTCGTCCGGCGCGGCGGCTGAGGCGCGCCCCTGCCGGGAACCGCGGCCCGTGGCGGGGACGGGGCCGGATATTTTCGAAGAGAAAGAAGCAGCAGGCCGGGGGCGAGATGCGGCCCGGGCGCGGCCAGGATCGGACCTGGACAGGGCCGGGGTGGCGCCGTCCGGCGGGGTCACATCCGCCGGGTCAGGGCCAGGGCGGGCAGGATCAGCCGGCCGGCCATGTCCGACCGCCGCGCGCCGCTTTCGCGCAGGGCGCGCAGGCGGGACGGGTCGTGCAGCAGCCGTTCGGCGGCGATGCGATGGGGGGGCAGCAGGCCCTCGGGCCGGGCGACCAGGGCGGTGAGGTTCTGTTTCACCCAGGCGCGGTAGCGCCCGCCGGCCAGCGCGCCCATGCGCTGCGCCCCGGCGATCAGCCCGCGATGGGCGCCCAGGGTCTGGCTGCCGTGCTGGCGGTAATAAAGCACCCGGTCCTCGTGCACCCGGACCTGGGCGCCCACGGCGGTCAGGCGCAGGTAGATCCACCAGTCGTGGAAGGGCACATGGGCCGGCCCGCCGTGGCGCAGGGCGACCAGGGCCGGGCCGTTCAGGGTCAGGGTGTTGCCGGCCAGGATGTTCTGGACCAGGGCATTGTGGAAGGACGGCGGGGGCAGGCGCCGCGCGCGCCGGCGGGTCGGGGTCAGCGCGGCATCGGTTTCCACGGTATGGGCGGCCGAGACCGCCGGATGCGCCCGGTCGAGCATCGACAGCCCGACGGTCAGCCGGTTGGGCCGCCAGACATCGTCCTGGTCCGACAGGGCCACCGGCCCGACCGGCAGCTCGGGATCGCAGAGCAGCGACAGGAAATTCGCGGCCGAGCCGCGCCCCGGTCCGCGTTTCAGCACGATCTCGCGCTCGGGATGGCGGGCGGCAAAGGCCTGCAGGATCTCCCAGGTGCCATCGGTCGAATGATCGTCGGAGACCCAGAGCGCCCAGTTGTCGTGGTCCTGTTCGAGATAGCTGTCGAGCTGGGCCTGCAGGAAGCGCGCGCCGTTCCAGGTGGCCAGAAGGATGCGCACCGGGCCATCCCCCGTGCCGCCTCCCATGCCGCGTCCCGGGCCACCCCGGGCCGCCGCGGCGGGCACCGCGCCCGGGGCGGGCGGGGGCCGGACGGCCCCGGGACCCAGCCGGGCCGAGAGCGTGTCGGGTAGCCTCTCCGCCGGGGCGGTGGCCTCCGGGTCGCGATCCTTGCCGCCCTGCGGTCCGGGCATCGGGCTCAGAGCTCCATCAGTTCGCGGTAATGGCGCGACAGGAACAGCATGCCGGTCACCCCGACCACGGCGCTGACCAGGAAGACATAGAGCGGGCTGGCATAAAGCGCGTCGTAATGGATGTAGAACCCGGCCCGGATGGTGCCGATGCAATGGACCAGCGGGTTCCACCACAGCCAGCCGCGGAACGGGTCGGGCATGCTGTCGTAGAGAAAGATCACCCCCGAGATGAAGACCAGCGGCCGGGTGAGGATCGACCAGACCCGGCCCCAGAGTTCGTATTTCATGAACAGGAAGCCGTTCATCAGGCCGACGGCCGTCGAAAAGGCGATGAGCATGCCGTAGCCGGTCATGATGGTGCCGAAATCGACCACGGTCTGGGTGTCGTAGACCGTGCGGATGAAGCTGATGACGATGTAGGACACCAGGGCCTGGGTCAGCACGGTCAGCAGGAACCGGGCGATCAGCGTGTCGAAGAAGGTCACGCCGGGATAGGCCAGCAGCGAGCGCGAGCTGCGCACGGCGCCCGACACGCTGTTGGAAATCGCGCCGTACATGAAGAACGGCACCAGCCCGGTGGCGTAGAACATCGCGAAATTGGTGCCCAGGGCCGGGGTCCGGAACCCGGCCGAGAAGATCGCGGTCAGCACGATGATGCCCAGGGCCGGTTCCAGGATCATCCAGGCATAGCCCCCCGGCGACCGGCCGTAGGTGGCCGACATCTCGCGCAGGATCAGCGCCGAGATCGTCCGCCAGGTGGCAAAGCGCCGGTTGGTGCTGGGCGGCGGGGCCATGGCCACCGGCGGCGGGATCAGCTCTTCGGGAATCGGGCTGCGGGGCGAGGAAGGATCGGATGTGGCCGTCATGCGGTGGGCTGTCGCTGTGCTGGTGGTCTGCTGTCGTACCGGTCTGCGGCCGATCGGGCCGGGGTGCAAGGCCCGATCTGGTCAGGCGGGTTTTCCGCCCGTTTTTCCGCCCGCTTCCCTGCCCGTTTTCCTGAACGTGCCGGCGGCGGTTTCGGCGGTGTGTCGCATGACGGGCCGCGGGGGCGGCGCATGTCCTGTCTCCGGTTCTCGCCAGCCGGCTGGCAGTGTCTCGCGTGGCTGGCGGTGTCCCGCGCAGCGCTCCGCTGCCCCCGGATCGGGCGCCGATCCGCCGGGCCGGCCCCCCGCTCGGCCGTCGGCCGCTGTCGGCTTGCTGAAAAAATCTGCTGCGTTTATGTAGCAAGGCGTTCATTCATACAATGACTTGTCAGCCCGGAGCGCCTCTTTGACCGCATCCTCTCCCGCCGGCCCGCAACGGGCCGCACAGCCCGGGGCCGAAACCGACCACGACCAGCCGGCCGATGACATCGGCACGGACAATGCCGCGGATACCGGCATGGACATTGGCACGGGCCGGCCCGCAGGGCCGGCGCAGGCGCGCAGGGGGCGGCGGAACATGGCCGCCATCGCGGAGGTCGGCGCGGCGACCGGGACCACACCACAGAACACGGAACAGAACATGGGCGAGAACAACGGGGACGGCGAACAGGGCCAGGGCCGCGAAGA
The DNA here is from genome assembly GCF_050389775.1 of Marinibacterium sp. SX1. NCBI lineage: Bacteria > Pseudomonadati > Pseudomonadota > Alphaproteobacteria > Rhodobacterales > Paracoccaceae > Marinibacterium > Marinibacterium sp. SX1. The sequence goes on from NZ_CP177153.1 coordinate 50,641, forward strand.
CCGGCTGGAGGCCCGCCGGGTTGCCGCCGCCGCCGCCCGGGCCGAGGCCGAAGCCGCGCTGAAGGCCCGCCAGGAAGCCCGCGCCCTGGCCGAGACCAACAAGGCCGAACGCGAGCTGGCCCGGGCCGAGGCCGAGGCCAACAAGGCCGATGCGATCAACAATGCCGCCCCGCCGGTGCGCCGGGCCAGGATCAAGCGGCGCCATCACATGATGGTCACGACCTTCGTCTTCATGGTCCTGCTGCCCTCGGCCCTGGCCGGCTGGTACCTGTGGCAGCGGGCCACCGACCAGTTCGCCTCGCGCGTGGGCTTCTCGGTGCGCACCGAGGAACAGGGCTCGTCGATCGAAAGCCTCTTCGGCATGACCGACCTGTCGGGCTCCAGCTCGTCGGATACCGACATCCTCTACGAGTTCCTGCAGAGCCAGCAGCTGGTGGCCAAGGTCGATGCCGATCTCGACCTGCGCGGCCTGTGGTCCAGCCCGGGGTCCGACAACGACCCGATCTTCGTCTATCCCGGGGGCGGCACGATCGAGGACCTGACCAAGCAATGGTCGCGCATGGTCAAGATCTACTACGAGAGCAACTCGGGGCTGATCGACCTGCGGGTGCTGGCCTTCGACCCGGTCGAGGCCCAGGCCATCGCCCAGGCGATCTATGACGAGAGCAGCGCGATGATCAACCGGCTGTCGGCCATCGCCCGCGAGGATGCCATCGGCTATGCCCGCGACGAGCTGGAAGAGGCCCAGGAACAGCTGCGCACCGCGCGGGTCGAGCTGCAGAGCTTCCGCAACCGCACCCAGATCGTCGACCCGACGATCCAGAGCCAGAGCCAGTCGGGCCTGATCGGCGCGCTGGAAACCGAGCTGGCCCAGGCCCAGATCGACCTGCAGCTGCTCAACGACACCGCCCGCGACAACGATCCGCGCATCGCCCAGACCGAGCGGCGCATCGAGGCCATCGAGAAGCAGATCGCCAACGAACGGTCGGAAATCGGCCTGGAAGGCGCCGACCAGAGCTCGACCGTGGCCGATCTCGTCGGCCAGTACGAGGCCCTGGCCACCGATCTGCAATTCGCCCAGGAGGCCTATACCGCCGCCCGGGCCTCCTTTGACAGCGCCCGGGCCGAGGCCCGCCGGCAAAGCCGCTACCTGGCCGCCCATGTGCCGCCGACCCTGGCGGAGCGGGCCGAGTATCCGCAGCGGCTGAGCACCTTCGCGGTGATCACGGTCTTCCTCTTCCTGGCCTGGGCCTTCCTGATGCTGGCGGCCTATGCGCTCAGAGACCGGCGCTGAGCCGGGGCGCGCGGCGATGACGGGCATGACGGGGCCGACCGGCCCCGCCCGCGCCCCTGAACCGGGCTCCGAACGGGCCCGCGAACTGGCCTGTGCACCGGCCCGCCGGCCGGTCCGGGCAGGCGGGGCGGGACACCCGGGGCGTGCGGGACGCCCCGCAGAAAGGGGAGCAAGGGGCCGATGATCGAGCTGCGCAACCTGACCAAGATCTACAACACCGGCGGCCATGAAAAGGTGATCTGCGAGGATCTCAGCCTGGTGCTGCCGTCGCACAAGGCCGTGGCCCTGCTGGGCCGCAACGGCACCGGCAAGTCGACCCTGCTGAACATGATCTCGGGCCTGGTGCCGCCGACCTCCGGAGAGGTCATCACCACCGGGTCGATGTCCTGGCCGGTGGGCTTTGCCGGGTCCTTCAGCGGCGACATGACCGGGGCGCAGAACGTCAAGTTCGTGGCCCGGGTCTATGGCGCCGATACCGACGAGACCCGCGATTTCGTCGAGGAATTCGCCGACCTGGGCGAGCATTTCCACATGCCCGTGCGCACCTATTCCTCGGGCATGCGCGGGCGGCTGGCCTTCGGCCTGTCGATGGCCTTTCAGTTCGACACCTACCTGGTCGACGAGACCACGGCCGCCGGCGACGGGGCCTTTCGCGAAAAGGCCAATGCGCTGTTCCTGGCCCGGATGAAACATTCCGGGGCGGTGGTGGTGAACCATTCCATGACGATGATCCGCGAATTGTGCGACGTGGGGGTCGTGCTGGAAGGCGGCCAGGCCACCTATTACGAGGATCTCGACGAGGCCATCGCCGCCCATGAGAACAACATGCGCCGCGCCACCCGGGCGACGATCGACAAGATGGTCAGCGCCACCCGCGCCCGCGCGGGTCGCAGCTGAGCCGGCCCGCACGGGGGCTGCGACGGCGCGCATGGGGCCCCCGTGACACCGTGATCACATGGCCGGGCAGGCCCTGGCCGGGATGTGATCACGCCGTGTGATCACGGGTTGTGATCACGGTTGGCCGGGGCGCGGGCCGGCCTGCCCGGGCGCGGCAAAAAGCACTCTTTTGCAACAGGATCGGGCGCAACCCTGATGGCTGCGCTTGCAAACCGGCGAGGTTCCGCCCAAAAGACCGGCCAAACCGCGCCCCATGCTGCATGCGCATAAATTGTCTTTGGTGGATGTCTTAACTTGGGGTAAGACGAATCTGCGTGCTATTTGTACACATGCTTGTTTTTACTGCATTGACCTGTGTGAATTCCCACTCGACGCCCTCTCGCCCCGAACGGGACGCCCGGGGCAAAGCCAACGCTCTTCCGGGGGCAGAGACCTGACTATGCTGAGTTTTCTCAATGCCCTGAGCCGCCGCCAAAAGGGCTATGTCTTTCTCGGCATAGACCTGGCGCTCATACCGGTCGCCCTGCTGTTTACCTTTGTCGTCCAATCCCTGCCGATGAGCCCGATTGCGGCCCTGTGGGAAACGGGGCCGATCCTGCCCTACCTGGTGGCTTCGGGGGCCGGGCTGTCGCTGTGGCTGGGCATCCCCCAGATCCAGCTCAATGCCTATGAACGCCATGCCATCGGGCTGACCGCGATCTTCGCCCTGCTGACCGCCGGCGCCTCGGCGGTGCTCTCGGCGCTCTGGGCGCTGCCCTTCCCGCCGGGCACCCACGTGATGTTCGGCATCATCTACTTCCTCTTCGCCGTGGCCTCGCGCGCCGTGCTCTACCAGGTGGTCATGGCTGTCTATACCTCGGCCAAGCCGCGCTGCCGGGTGCTGATCTACGGCGCCGGCACGACGGGCATGCAGCTGGCCACGGCGCTCAAGCCGCACCAGACCATCGACCCGGTGGCCTTTGTCGACGACAACACCTCGCTGCAGGGCATGATGCTGGCCGGCCTGCCGGTCTGCCCGCCCGCGCGCATCGCCGAGCTGGTCAAGGAACGCCGGGTCGACCGCGTGCTGCTGGCCATGCCCTCGCTGAGCCAGCCGAAACAGGCCCAGATCGCCCGCCACCTGCAGAAGATGGGCCTCGAGGTCCAGGCCCTGCCCAGCTTTGCCCAGCTGATCGGCGAGGAAGCCCTGATCGACAAGCTGGCCCCGGTGGCCCCGCAGAATTTCCTGGGCCGTGCGGCCTGCGACGTGTCGCTGGGTGATGCCTGCGACAGCTATCGCGGCAAGGTCGTGCTGGTCTCGGGCGCCGGCGGCTCGATCGGTTCGGAACTGTGCCGCCAGGTGCTGTCGTGCCGGCCGGCCAAGCTGGTGCTCTACGAATTGTCGGAACTGGCGCTCTACACCGTCCACCAGGAGCTGTCGCAGCTGGTCGAGGGCACGCGCATCAAGCTGGTGCCGGTGCTGGGCTCGGTGACCGATCCGCGCCAGGTCAAGAAGGTGCTGTCGGATCACGATGTCCGGGTCGTGCTGCATGCCGCGGCCTACAAGCACGTGCCGCTGGTCGAGGCCAACCCGCTGCCGGGCCTGGCCAACAATGTCTTCGGCACCCAGACCCTGGCCCGCGAGGCCGCCGAGACCGGGGTGGAACGGTTCATCCTGGTGTCCTCGGACAAGGCCGTGCGCCCGACCAACGTGATGGGCGCGTCCAAGCGCCTGGCCGAGCTGGTGATCCAGGACCTGGCCACGCGGTTCGACGAGACGATCTTTACCATGGTGCGTTTCGGCAACGTGCTGGGTTCGAGCGGGTCGGTCGTGCCGCTGTTCCAGGAACAGGTCAGCCGAGGCGGGCCGGTCACCGTGACCGACCGCCGGGTGAAACGCTATTTCATGACCATCCGCGAGGCCGTGCAGCTGGTGCTGAAGGCCGGGGCCGAGGCCCGGGGCGGCGAGGTCTTCGTGCTGGACATGGGCGAGCCGGTGCCGATCATGCGCTTGGCCCGCCAGGTCATCGAAAGCGCGGGCTACACCGTGCGCGACGAGGACAATCCCGAGGGCGATATCGAGATCGAGATCACCGGCCTGCGCCCGGGCGAGAAACTGTCCGAAGAGCTGACGATCACCGGCGACCTGATCGGCACGCGGCACCAGAAGATCTTCTGTGCCCGCGAGGAAAAGCTGTCGGAAATCGAGGTTGCCTCGGTCCTGCGCGGCCTGCGCCATGCGCTGGCGGCCAGCGACGAGGATGCGGCCCGGGCGGTGGTGACCCGCTGGGTCGAAGGCTACCGGCTGGCCGAGGCCACCGGCACCGCGGGGGCCGAGACCGGCCTGGCCGGCGGCGGACGCGGACGCACTCCCTGACGGATGCCCCCCGAGATGCGGGCGGGCCCGCGGCCGGACACCCCCGGGGGGTGGCCGGGGCGGTCGCGTCGCGCCAGGGGGGCGTGACAGGGGGCGGCGGCAGGCAGGCCCCGAGGATCGGGGTGTGACGGGCGGGTGAGGGCGATCCGGCCCCGACGGTCCGGTCACGGTGGAAAGCGCGGCACTATGGCCGCAGAACGGGACTTTTTCGCGCCCAGGCCGGCCGGCGGCCCGGGCCGCGATTGATCGCAACGGGGCGGGCGTGGTCTAAGGCCCCCAAGAAGAAGGGCGGGGCGCAGCGGTGAGCAGCAGACGACAGCCAGACCAGGGCAGATTCACGCGGATCGGGCGCATCGGCGGCCTGGCCGTGATGGCCGGCATGATCGCAACCGGGGCCCGGGCCCAGGACCATTCGGCCTATGTGACCGGGCCGGTGGATCCGCTGGCCCTGCCGGGCACGCCCGAGGCCGCGCCGACCATCGCCCGCTATCCCGACGCGCCGACGCTGAACTTCTACGGCGCCGCCGGCCTGATCGACATGCCCTCGGGCGAGGCCGCCCCGGATGGCCAGATCAATGCCGGCGTGTCCTGGTTCGGGGGCATCGGGCGCTACACGCTGACCTTCCAGGGCCTGCCCTGGGTTTCGGCCAGCTTCCGCTACAATTCCTTTGCCAATGCCAATTTCGCCGGTTTCGACACCTATTACGACCGCAGTTTCGACCTGCGCTTCCGGCTGCTGAAGGAAAGCACCTACCTGCCCGCCGTCACCCTGGGCCTGCAGGATTTCGTCGGCACCGGGATCTCGGCCGGGGAATACATCGCCGCGACCAAGACCTTTGACCTGCCGCCCTCGCGGCTGGGCAGCACCGGCACGCTCAAGGTCACCGGCGGCCTGGGCTGGGGCCGGCTGGGCTCGTACGGGTCGATCAGCGGCTATGGCGACCGGCCGTCCTACAACCCCAATTCGACCGGCGGCGAGCTGGCCTGGGACCAGTGGTTCCGCGGGCCCTTCGCGCCCTTTGCCGGGCTGGAATGGCGGCCCAACGACAAGCTGGGCTTCAAGGTCGAATATTCCTCGGATGCCTATGTCACCGAGGTCCAGGACATGGGCATCCTGGACCGCCGCTCGCCGGTCAACTTCGGCGTGGAATACAAGGTCAACGATGCCATCCGCATCGGCGGCTATTACCTCTATGGCTCGGAAGTCGGGTTCAACATCCAGATCCAGGCCAATCCTAAGAACCCGCCGCTGCCCCCGGCCGTGCCCGCGCCGCAGCCGGTCCTGGTGCGGCCCTCGCCCCAAAGTGATCCCGGCGCCTGGTCGACGGCCTGGGCCGACAGCAGCACCGTCGCCCCGGTGCTGCGCGACAACCTGATCGGCGTGCTCGATCCGCAGGGCATCACCGTCGAGACCGTCACCGTCTCGGCCCATTCGGCCGAGGTGCGCTATCGCAACCGGCGCTACTGGCCCCAGGCCAACGGCGTCGGCCGGGTCGCCCGGGCCATGGCCCAGGTCATGCCCAACTCGGTCGAGACCTTCCACATCGTGCCCCAGTCCGAGGGCATGGCCGTCAGCCGCGTGACCCTGCGCCGGTCGGACCTGGAAGTGATGGAATACGATGTCGAGGCCACCAGCGCGATGGCCGGGCTGGTCGGCTATTCCGACCCGCCGCCGCTGAGCCCGACGGCGGTGAGCAACGAGGCGCTGTTCCCGCGGTTCTCCTATTCGCTGCAGCCCTATTTCGAGCCGAGCTACTTCGACCCCGACAAGCCGATCCGCATCGATGTCGGCGCCGAGCTGAACGGCACCTACCGCCCGGCGCCCGGCTGGATCGCCAGCGGCGCGCTGCGCTACAAGCTCTTCGGCGATCTCGATGGCGGCCGGCCGTCGAACTCGGTGCTGCCGCATGTGCGTTCGGACTGGGCCGAATATGCCCAGCATGATTTCACCATGCGCAACCTCTACGTGGCCAAGCAATGGCGGCCGGGCCAGAACCTCTATGCCCGGGCGACCCTGGGCTACCTGGAACAGATGTTCGGCGGGGTCTCGACGGAATTGCTGTGGAAACCGGTCAACAGCCCGCTGGGGCTGGGGATCGAGGCCAATTACGTGGCCCAGCGGGACCAGGACCAGTGGTTCGGCTTCGGCCAGTACGACTATCGCGTCGCCACCGGTCATGCCTCGGCCTATTACGAATTCGGCCCCGGCCTGATCGGCCAGGTCGATGCCGGGCGCTACCTGGCCGGCGACTGGGGCGCGACGGTGTCGCTGGACCGCACCTTTGCCAACGGCTGGAGCGTCGGCGCCTTCTTCACGCTGACCAACGTGTCGTCGGAGGATTTCGGCGAAGGGTCGTTCGACAAGGGCATCCGCTTCTCGATGCCGGTCAACTGGATCCTGGGCCAGCCCAGCCGCCAGACCGTCGGCACGACGATCACGCCGATCACCCGCGACGGCGGCCAGCGGCTGATCGTGCCGGGCCGGCTCTATCCGCAGATCCGCGACGCGCATCGCAAGGCGCTCGACGACGCTTCGGTGAGGTTCTGGCAATGATGCGCCCCTTCTTCCGCCCGGCCGCCGCGGCCCTGGCCCTGGCCGCCGCCCTCGCGGGCTGTTCCAACCGTGGTGACGACAGCGGCGCCACGCTCAAGACCCTGGCCGCCCTGCAGGCGGCCATCGGCCGGTCGGTCGGCGGCGACGCGGGCACGGCCCAGCCGCCACTGACCCGCGCGGTGCTGAACACGATCGACGGCGAATTCATCCAGGCCCGGGTCGAGAAGACCGGCAGCGAGGCCTTCATGTACATCTCGGCCGAACGCCAGGGCGCGGCCGGCGGGGACGAGGGCGGCCGGCTGCTGGTCTGGCGCACCGAGAACGATGTCTCGCTGACCCTGCGCGACGGGGTGCTGGTGGCCACGCGCGGGCTGGGCGGCGACCTGGTCTCGGCCCAGGGCGGGCCGGCGCTGGCGGCGGTGCGCCGCCATGGCGCGGCCCAGGGGTCCAAGCGGCAGGTCTACAGCGCGCTGGACAACCGGCCCGTCGAGATGAACTTTGCCTGTGCGGTCGACGACATGGGGGCCGAGACCATCGTCATCGTCGAGCGCCGCCATGCCACGCGCCACCTGCGCGAGACCTGCGAGCTGAAGGGCGGCACGGTGGTCAATGATTTCTGGGTCGATGCGCGGGGCGCGACGGTCTGGCAATCGCGGCAATGGGCCGGGCCGAACATCGGCTACATCAGCTTCCGCCAGCTCACCCCCTGATCCGCGGCACCCGGGCCGGACCGGCCATGCGATCACCGTCGATCGCGTGGCCTGGCCGTCATTGCGGGCGATTCCCCGGGGCCGCAGGGGCGGGCGCGGGGCGTGACGCCCTTGCGCGTCACATCCACCCCCGATTGTCCGGTCTCCGATCCACTTGCGCATAACCTCCGGGCGTTGCGGTGCCCGATTGGCCACATATCCGCAATGCAGCGCAAAAAGCCGCCCCCGGTCGGGAAGAACGGGGTGGATGTCATTGAATTTTCAGACTCTCCGGGCTAGGTCTCGGCCAAATGCAGATCACCCCCAAGGAGTTTTGGAGCATGAAAACCATCTCGGCTCTCGTCGCCGCTGCCGCCGTCGCAGCCCTTCCGACCCTGGCTGCCGCACAGCCCGCTCCGGCCCCCGCGCCGGAAGTGCCCGCACCGCTGTCCGGCACCGCCGGCGGCCTGACCGCAGGCACCGTGATCGGCGCCACCGCGGCCGGTTTCCTGATCGTCGTGATCGCTTCGGGCGGTGATGACGACAGCAGCACCACCACGACCACGACGACCACCACCACCAACTGAGGTGGCGCGCAGCCTGCGCGCTGCGCCTGACAGATCCTGACGACGGGCCGGCATCCGGCCTGTCGTTGCTGTTGTCCGGTGGCCATTCCCTGGCCTTCCCCCGGATGCCACGGCCCGCCGCCGATCCGGTTTTTGCGCCAGATCGCGGTTTTCGTGGCGTTTTGGGCGCAAAATGGCAAAAAACTGCCACGACTCCGGCTGTCCGGCGGAGATTTCCTTTGGGAATCACCTGTCCGTGCGTTAGCTATGGTTAACCATGCCTTTAGGAGTTTTGAGCATGAAGACGATAACGGCACTTTTCGCCGCCACCGCCATCATGGCCCTGCCGACCCTGGCCGCAGCCCAGCCGACCCCGGCCCCCGCACCCAGCGTGCCGGCGCCGCTGGCCGGCAGTGGGAACGACCTGACCGCAGGCACAGTGATCGGCGCAACGGCGGCCGGTTTCCTGATCGTTGTGATCGCCTCGGGCGGTGACGGCGACAGCACCACCACCACGACCACCACCACGACCTCTCCGTAAGGAGATCGGTCCGCGCGCCCCTCGGCGCGTGACAGGCTGGTTCGCAATCAGCAAGGGCGCCTCCGGTGACGGGGGCGCCCTTTGCATGTCCGGGGTGGGGTGTCACGCGGAACGCGTGCGTGAAAAGGTGCGCGGAACGCGTGCGTAAGGGGCCCCGCGGGGCGCGTGCGCAAGACATCACGCGAAACGCGTGTGCCAGGTATCTTGCGGGGGTATTGCGCGGGGGCCTTGCCCGGGCGGCATCACGCGGGGCCCGCCGGGGCCCATGCGCGCAGGGCAGCCGGCCCCGGGGGGCCGGCCGCCGATCGATCCGTTCAGAGCTCGGGCGAGTAGAGATCCACCGCCTCGAAGGCCTGGCGCATCAGCCCGCGCCCGGTCTCGAACGAGAAGGTATGGCCGACATAGGCCCGGGCATTGTCGGACATGCGCTGCCACATCTCGGGATCGTTGATCAGGGCCGAGATGGCATCGCGCCATTCCATGGCCGAGGTGGCGATCATGCAATCATGCTCGTGGCGCACGCCGATGCCTTCGGCCGCCGTGGGCGTCAGCACGCAGGGCACGCCATGGGCCAGCGCGGCCAAGACCTTGCCCTTGATGCCCGCGCCCGACAGCAGCGGGGCCACGAAGACCAGGTGCCGGTCATAGGCGTCCGAGATCTCCTTGACGAAGCCCTCTGCCTTGATCTGCTCGTTGGCCAGGCCCTTGACCTCGTCGGGCATGGCCGAGCCGTACATGGTGAATTCCAGCTCGGGATGTTCGGGCTGCAACATCGGCATGACCTGCCGGGCAAACCATTGCACGGCCTCGGTGTTGGGATGGTGATGGTAATTGCCCAGGAAGGACAGCCCGGCCCGGCCGTCGCGCGGCGGCACCGAAGCGGGCATTTCCACGACCCAGGGGCATTTGGCCACCTTCACGCCGCCATCGGTATGCGACTGGATCACCGCGTGTTCGGTGTCGTTGTAGGACAGCACCACGTCGGCCTGGGTCATCACGTCCAGCTCGATCTCGCGGGTCTGGCGGGCGGCCTCGATCCGGGCGGGATCGTCATTGGCCAGGCCCGCGCGCAGCTCGCGCAGGAAGTGCAGGTCGGCGTTGTTGAACAGGATCCGGGTCTGCGGGGCCAGCCGGCGCAGCCGGCCGATCACGTCGCGGGCGACGTAGAACCGGGTGATGAAGAAGGCATCGAAATCCCGGGCGTGCTTTTCCAGGTATTCGTCGACCGACAGGTAGAAGGGGGCATAGATCATCTCGACCCCCATCTTTTCCAGCTCTTCGGTATAGCTGCCCAGGTGGGCCAGGTTGCGGGGCAGGAAGGTGACCTTGTAGCCCAGGCTCTGCACCAGCTTGATTTCCTGGATCGCGGCATAGGACCCCGCGTCGCGGTCGGGCCGGGGCGTGGCATAGTCGATGAAGAGCACCCGGCCGGTGATGCCGCGGTCCTTTTCGAGGTCGGGTTTCACGCCCTGTTCGCCAAAGCCCGCATAGGCCGCGGCCCAGCGGCGCTTGAACTTGGGCCGGTTGACCTCCTGGTAGCGCTTGAAGCCCGACGAGGTGTCGGTGCCGCTGGTCATGCCCTCGAAATGGTAGACGATCGAGGAGGGCACGAAATAGGTCTTGTAGCCGGCTTCGCGGACCTTGAACGAGAAATCGGTATCCTCGAAATACATCGGTTCGAGGTAGGATGACAGGCCGCCGACCTGGTCCCAGATTTCCTTGGTGGTCATCATCGCCGCGCCGGTCAGGTAATCGGCCTGGCGGGCATAGCAGAAGCGCGGATCCCAGGGGTTCTGGCCGTTGCCGTAGTTCCACGGGTTGCCCGAGCCCCAGATGATGCCGCCGGCATCCTGCAGCCGGCCGTCGGGGTAAAGCAGCTTGGAGCCGACCAGCCCGACCCGGGGGAACCGGTCGAAGGCGCCGAGCAGCTCGTCGATGAAGCCGCTGGTGACCTCGACATCGTTGTTGAGCAGCATGACATACTTGCCCCGGGCCATGTCGGCCCCGGCGTTGCAGGCGCGGATGAAACGCTGCGACTGGGCATTGTGGATGACGGTGATGCCCGAGACGATCTTTTCCAGCTCGGCGGTCTCGTCGGTCGAGGCATCGTCGACCAGGATCACCTCGAAGGTGGCCTTGTTATGGGCCAGCAGCAGCGAGGCCAGGGCCAGGTAGGTGACCTCGACCTTGTTATGGGCCGGGATGACGATCGACACGTCGGGGCTGTCGTATTCGGGGAAGACCAGGGGCTTGAGCTTGACGTTCTCGAAACCGCCTTCGACCACGTCGAGGCAATAGGCCACCTGGGCCTGCTGTTCGGCGCTCAGCCCGGCGGCCAGCTGGGCGCGCAGGGCGGCATAGCGATGGCCGGCCGCGGCAAAGAGCGGGCCGGGGAAGGGGGCCGAGCTTTCGGTCTTGAGCACGTCATGCGGGGTCAGCATGCGCGGCAGCAGGACGATGTCGGCGTAAAGCTGTTCGGTCCCGGCCAGGTCGGTGACGACCAGCCAGTGGTTGGCACCGTCGAGGAAGGGCGCAGGCACGCGCACCGGCACCGGGTCGGGGCCGAGATGCTGGTTGAAGGCGAACTTGCCGTCCAGCAGGAAGCGGTAGGTGCCGGTTTCCGAGGCGGTCATGATCAGCGTGTGGCCGTAATCCTCGGTCACGCTGACCCGGCGCGCCGAGCCCGAGACCAGGGAATAGACGGTGTTGCCCTCGATCAGGGCCAGCTCGGTCTGGTCGCCCAGGTAGGCCGGCATCGGCGCCTTGGCCCAGACGTAATCGCCCGCGGGCGAGGTGGTCCCTTCGAAGATCAGCGCCCCGGCGATGTCCTCTTCGCGCACTTCGCGGCTGACATGGGGATCGGCGATGAAGAAGAAGGCGGTCTGGCCCGGTTCGGTACCCTGGAAGGAATCGAAGGCCACGGCCAGCGTCACTTCGACCTCGGACTGGCTGGCCGGGATGGAATGTTCGACCTGCAGGTACTTGTTCAGCTCGTGGCCGCCGATGCGGGTCGGGTCGAAGGCAAAGCTGCGGGTCTCGACCTTGCCGCTCTTGAGATCGCGCAGGCGCAGGATCAGCCGGCCGGCCGCCCGGTGGATCGCCAGGCCGGCGCGGAAGGTCAGCGGGGCGCCATGGGCGGGCAGGCGGATCGGTGCCTTCAGGGCGATCTCGCAGGGCTGTTCCGAGTTGAAGAAGGCCAGCTGGACCGTGTTGCGGTTGGCCAGTGCCCAATCCTTCATCTTGTTGACGAAGACGCCGCACAGCTTCTGCACGGGCAGATCGGCGGGTTCGAGGGTCTCGGCCATTTCTTCCGGGTCGAAACGGGGGCGGAACTCGACCATCAGGTCCGGCAGGCCTTCGTCGCCCTCGGTGACCGGTTCGAATCGCAAGCGGTCGTTGCCGATCCCGAGGCCCAGGCCGTTATCCAGAACTTCGGACGACACATTGGCCAGCACGGTGCCGTTGGACACCACAATTTGTGCCACGCCATCGGGGAGATCTATAGTCTTGTTCAAATCACTTGTCCTTCTGTCACGCAAACGGCCGACCCGGAAACTGGCTTCTGCCGATGGGCTGCGGTGCCTGTTCTTACCGCCTCGATCCGGGGTCGAGTAGTCCCAAAAGGGTACGATGAGCGGACCAGTGCTGCATCGCCGCATTTTCGCGCATGAAGCCGGGCACCTGTTGATCTCGGCGCCGCAAGGTCGGATACAGATGGCATTGAAAGCTTCCGCGGCGTAGCCACTTGGCGCGCCTCGGGTGAATTTCGGACTAGGAGATATTTCGGGCCATGGACATCGTCACACCGGTCATTCTCTGCGGCGGATCAGGTACCAGGCTCTGGCCCCTGTCGCGCAAGAGCTACCCCAAGCAATTCACCCAGCTCACCGGAGAGACCAGCCTGTTCCAGGCCTCGGCCCTGCGCCTGACCGGCCGCGACGATGCGTCGGACCTGGGCTTCGGAGCGCCCGTCGTGCTGACCAATGCCGACTTCCGCTTCATCGTGACCGAGCAGATGACCGAAGCCGGGATCGATCCCGGCCCGGTGCTGATCGAGCCCGAGGGCCGCAACACCGCCCCGGCCGTGCTGGCCGCGGCGCTGCACCTGGCGGCAAAGGATCCGGCCGCTGTGATGCTCGTCGCGCCTTCCGATCACGTGGTGCCCGATGCGCCGGCCTTCCGGGCCGCCGTGGCCCGGGGCATGGACGCGGTGAAGGCCGGCCAGCTGGTGACCTTCGGCATCACCCCCGACCATCCCGAGACCGGCTATGGCTACCTGCAGCTGACGGCCAAGCCCGACGGGTCGGGCCGGGCCACGCCGCTGGCGGGCTTTGTCGAGAAACCCGACCAGGCCACGGCCCAGACCATGCTGGATGACGGCAGCTATCTCTGGAACGCGGGGATCTTCCTCTTTGCGGCCAAGGACATCATCGCGGCCTTCGAAACCCATGCCGCCACGCTGGTGCCGCCGGTGCGCGCGGCGGTCGACAAGGCCGAGGCCGACCTGGGCTTCCTGCGGCTCGATCCCGGGGCCTGGGCCGGGGTCGAGGACATCTCGCTGGATTACGCGGTGATGGAACGGGCCGAGAACCTGTCGGTCGTGCCCTATTCGGGCGGCTGGTCGGACCTGGGCAGCTGGACGGCCGTGCAGGAGCTGGGCCATCCCGACGAGAACGGCGTGGCCACCTCCGGGGCGGTGACGGCGATCGATTGCCGCAACTCGCTGCTGCGCTCGGAATCGCAGGGGCTGGAGCTGGTCGGGCTGGGGGTCGAGAACCTGATCGCCGTGGCCATGCCCGACGCGGTCCTGGTGGCCGATGCCAGCCGGGCGCAGGACGTCAAGACGGCGGTCAATGCGCTCAAGGCCAAGGGCGCGTCCCAGGCCACCTCGCTGCCGATCGACTACCGGCCCTGGGGCCATTTCGAGACGCTGATCCTGCGCGAGCGGTTCCAGGTCAAGCGCATCCACGTCAAGCCGGGCGCCTCGCTGTCGCTGCAGAGCCACCACCACCGGGCCGAGCACTGGATCGTGGTCGAGGGCACGGCCAAGGTGACGATCGACGACGAGGTCAAGCTGGTGACGGAAAACCAGTCGGTCTACATCCCTCTGGGCGCCGTGCACCGGATGGAGAACCCCGGCAAGATCGACATGGTCCTGATCGAGGTCCAGACCGGGTCCTACCTGGGCGAGGACGACATCATCCGCTACGAGGACAAATACGCCCGCGGCCAGGGAGCCAAGGGGTGAGCGGGCTTCCCGGAAAAGGTCCGGCGGACCTTTTCGCCCGCGAACGGGCGGAGCCCAGGCAAGGCGGGCTCCCCGGAAAAGGTCCGGCGGACCTTTTCGCCCGCGAACGGGCGGAGCCCCGGCACGGCGGGCTCCCCGGAAAAGGTCCGGTGGACCTTTTCGCCCGCGAACGGGCGGAGCCCCGGCACGGCGGGCTTCCCGGAAAAGGTCCGGCGGGCCTTTTCGCCCGTGGCGCGGCCGCGCCACGGCAGGGGGGACGGCCGCGACGGGAGCCCGTGGCATGACGATCCCGGACTGGCCCGTCCATCGCATCACCGGGCGGAACAAGCAGAACCTCTCGGCGCCGAGCGCCCTGCGCAACTTCACCTTCGATCCCGAACCGCTGGCGCCGGGCGCCGGGGACGGGCTGGTCTTTACGCCCTATGCGCTCGATCCCGAGCTGCGCGCGGTGGTCGAGGTCGGCATGCCCCGCGTGCCCCCGGCCCGGCCCCGGGCCTTCTTCTACATGGACCAGTTCCACGACGCCGAGATGCTGCGCCTGGCGCCGGTCGACGACTATGCCGCCGGGATCGCCCCGGCTCTGGCCGCGCCGCAGGAGACGCCCGAAGAGGGGGCGGATGAGGGGCCCGAGCGGATCTTCGTCTTCAGCATCGGCCGGGCCGGATCGACCCTGGTCTCGCAGATCCTGGGCGCCGCGGGCATTGCCTCGCTGTCGGAGCCCGACGTGCTGCTCGACCTGGGCCAGCGCAAGCGCCTGGCCGCCTTCGACCCCGCGCCCGCGGATTGGGACGCCCTCTACCGGGCCAGCCTGGACGCGCTGGAAGCGGCCTTCGGCCGGCCCGCGCAGCTGGCCGTGAAGTTCCGGGCCCAGAGTTCGAACCTGTTCCATGTGCGGGCCATGCTGCGGCTCTATCCCCGGGCGCGTTATGTCTTCCTGTTCCGCGAGGCCGAGCCCTGGTCGCTGTCCTTCACCCGCAAGTTCGGCTTCCAGGCCGAGACACTGAAATGGCTGATGACCGAGAACCTCAAGGCCGCGACCCATGCCCGGAAGGCCGGGGCCGACGTGCGGATCGTCGATTATGCCGACATCGTCCGCGCGCCCGACCGCCTGCTGGCCGGGCTGGTCCGCCCCGAGGCCATCGCCGCCGCGGCCCCCGTCCTGCAGGAGGTCATGCAGCGCGATTCCCAGCACGGGCTGTTCGATCGCCCGAAACAGGATGCGGTGCCCCCCGAACATGCCCGGTTCATGGACTGGTGGCAGAACGACCGCCCGCGGGCGATGCTCGAACAGCTGGGGCTGAAGCTCTAGCAAGGCAACGGAACGGCAGATGATCTTCTACAATATCCAGCATTTCGGCGACGGAACCTGGCTGCCCTGGCTCCTGCGGACATTGTCCGGCCCGGACAACCAGGTGCTGATCACCTATGACGGCAGCGCCGAGGCCATGGCCGGGATCGCCGCGGATGTCACCCGCGACGCCCCGGCGCTGAAACGGCTGGAGGTCGAACGCTCGCTGCCGATCCGCTGGTGCGGCCCGTCACAGGCGCAGATGCAGATCGAGGCGCTGCGCCGGGCCCTGAAACGCGACGGCTGGGAATTCTTCGTCAATCTCAGCGGCACCTGCGCCCCGCTGCGGCCGCAGGCCGAGATCCGTGACCGGCTGGCCCGGGCACGCGACGACGGGACCCTGGCCCATGTCAGCGCCTTCCGCGTGCGCAAGCCGGTGATCCTGCCCCGGGCGCGCGACGGCGCCCCGATCGAGACCCGCCGGCGCAAGCGGCTGGTGCTGCGGGGCAATGCCGGGCTGCTGGACCAGTTCGACGACCCGGCCTTCTTTCCGGTCTCGAACCCGGTCAACCGGCTGTTCACCCTGTGCCACGAGCCCGAGGACGATCCCCGGGTGCTGGCCGTGTCGGCGCCGGACGACGAGGACATCGCCTTTCGCCGGGCCTTCTTCGCCGAACAGCCGCATTATTGCGGCCGGGCCTGGTACATCCTGCACCGCTCGGTCTGCGAGGCACTGGTGGCCCATTTCGACAGCCCGGCCTTCGAGGATGACGCGCGGGTCTTCCTGGGCGCCTTCGAGCCGGACGAGAGCTTTCTGCCGACCCTGCTGATGAGCGGCCGCCACGTGCCGGTCGACCGGGTCTCGATCGGGAATTTCCGTACCTATGGCGGCGGGCCGCGGCTGCTGACCGATGCGTCCTACCGCGGGCACCTGGCCGATACGCCGGCCTTCTTCACCCGCAAGGTGCTGCACGAGGATGCCGCCGAGCTGCGGGCCTTTGTCGAGGCCCGCATCGCCGGATGAGCCGGCCGGCCCCGCGGGTGATGCGGGGCGCGCGAGGCCGGACTGCCGGGAGGGCAGGCTACGGGGGTCGTGCCGAGCAGGGGTCGGGCAGGGGGGTGGCCCCGGCCGGATCAGCCGATGGCGACCCAGGCGGCGGCGCCGCGCATCTCGGCGGCCAGGGCCGGACGGTCGGCCGCGGCCACCCCGATCAGCTCGAGGTCGTCGTCGATCCGGTCGACATCGGGCAGGGCCGGGGAATCGGCCCAGGATTTCATGCGGATCTCGCCCAGCAGCCCGGTCAGCCGGGCATTGTAGGCGCTCCTGGCGCGCAGGGCCTCGGCCGCGGCATCGGGAATCCGAAAGGCCGAACGGAAGGCCGCGTGATCGCTGGCCAGCCCGCGCAGCGCATCATAGCCCGCGGTTCCCAGGCCCAGCTTGTTGGCCGCCATCTTGTAGGCCAGCAGGTTGCCGCCGATCGAGGGGTTGCGGTCGCCATCGGGGATCTCGCCCGGTTCGAACCCGACGAGCGCGCAGAAATCGGCGATGACATCGCCGTTGAGCAGCTTCTCGCGGTCGTACCACTTGAGCGTCAGCTCGCCGAGGGCCTGCCAGCGGGCGATGAAGATCTCGGGATCCCGGAACCGCTTGGCATAGGTTTCGAAGGTCATGAACCCGGGCTGGTTCTGGACCATCTGGCGGAAGCCCGAAATGGCGTAATCGAGATGTTCGCGCACGTAGCAGACGATGCGGATCCGCTCGATCCCCAGCCCTTCGACCAGGGCGGCGAGCCGCGCGAGGTCGTCGAGGTTCTGGAAGGCCTCGCTGGACAGCAGGACCATGTGGTGCTGCGGGCCCATCTCGGCGCGGATGCCCTCGATGATCGGGGCCAGCGCCTCGGGCCCGGTCTTGCGGGCGTTGCAGGCATCGGCAATGGCGTGATGGGCGATGCGGTTGGCGCTGCCGGTGCGGGGATAGAGAACGCCCAGCCGGTCGAGGTAATCGCGGCGGGATCCCAGGAAGTGCTGCAGGGAAGATGTGCCGGACTTGTGCCGGCCGATATGCAGGACGATCTCTCGGGACATCTCTGTCAGCCTTCTCCGGCCATTTCCGTGACGGTGCGCAGCACGTCGAAATCATCGCGGTTGTGCCCGACCAGCAGGGCGTCGACGACCCGGTCCTGATCGGTTTCGGGCTGCTTGTCCCGGGTGGTGGTATTGGCCCGCACGCTTTCCCAGGTGAACTCGGGGAAATCGGGGCGGATGGCATCGGCCAGCCGGGTCACGGCGGCGTCGAAATCATCGACCAGGCCGACGACGGACAGCCGTTTCAGACCTTCCAGGGCGCGCTGGCGCTCGGGCTGGTCGCCGGGCACCAGCGTGGCCAGGCGATGGGTCTGGAAATTGCGGCACTGGCGGTCGTCGGGCCGGCCCAGCCGGGCCCGGATGTAGCCTTCCAGGTCGTGTGTCTTGGCCAGTTCGGCGCCCCAGGTATCGGCATCCTGCTTGCGCTCGAAGCGATAGGCCGAGCGGATCCGCGCGATCGGGTCGCGCAGCAGCATGACGCTGATGACCTTGACGCCCTCGATCTCGGGGATCGGGCCAAGCGCGGTATGTGTCGAGAAGGCAACAGCCTGGGGTTCCGAGCGGATCCACTCGGCCACCTGGGCGGTGTTGTCATCGGTTTTCATCGAGAATTCCCGCGTCACCCACCGATCACCGAAGTTGCGCTTCAGGATCTGGTCCAGGGACGTGCCGGCGTTCTTGAAAAGGTGGTAATGCAGTATGACAGTCCGACTCATAGCCTGCTTCTGCCTG